>NZ_WHOD01000054.1 GCF_013141765.1 Paenibacillus foliorum | reverse complement strand
AACCGGCTTTCTTATGTTTTTTATTAGTTTTTTGGCGATTTAATTAAAAGAATTTATTAAGGTTTTACATAGAGGAATATGATTTTAAAAATGGAATATATAATGTCATTTTTCTGGAAGAAAGCTACTAATTGAAAAGTTTCTAAAGTCCGTGGTCAAATACTTTATAAAAAATGCATGCTTGATGGAGTGTATCATTTGATTTATTAAAAACTACGATGAAGTATGCACCATGGAGCCAGCGTGTGGGTACCGATTATGTTGATGTGTGGTGCCATAATTGTTGAGAAATTTTCAGAATTAGTGAGGCTGTATGCAGGCACAGGACCGATCCCCATGGTCGTTGAACTATATAATTATCCGCCATTATATTGGGTTTTGAAAATGATTTGATTGTTTAGTTAGTCCATACAACATATCAAAGATAAATTACTCCTGCAATCGAAAGTGGATTCCCCATAACTAGCCTACGAGGCCTCCTTTCCTGTATATATTACCTTTGAGGAGAAGCCAACAAATTCAGGTTAACGCGTAAAAAATGCTGGCCGATTCATAAGAATCTCTTCGATTTTTTCCACAATCGGCCCATTTTCCTCTGACTTGCGTTTCACCTTGATCCACTCCGGGTCTTGCCGAAATGTATCCCACTGCCGTTGCCGTTCTTCCTTATTTCTATATTCCATTACGTAATACAGCTTCGAAAGACCCGTCCGATCGATCCAGAAATCGTTCACTTTCATCCCCAACCGCTCGAAAATAACGAGCGTGTGCTGGTCGAAACGTTGTTGAATTGCGTCCATTTTCCCCTCGTGCATCGTATAAATGCGCAGCTCATATAGCATATCCATTCCCTCGCTTCCGTTGTCCCTGTAAGGTGTCTGATTTTGTTCTCCGATCTCACAGTAGCATGAATTTCCCCGTTAGAGCAATAAAAAAACTTCATTGACAAGAAAACTGGTTCAAATTATGATGAATATATGAATACGTATTCAAAATTACAGTAGGTGATATAATGGTTTCTTCTCATGATGTTGCAAAATTAGCAGGCGTATCGCAATCCACGGTTTCCAGAGTACTAAATGGGTCTAGTTTAGTGAAATCAGCAACAGTGGAAAAAGTGGAAAGAGCAATGAAAGAACTTCAATTTCGTCCGAACCTCGTTGCTCGAAGCCTTGTTAAGAATAAAACCAATACAATTGCTTTGATCTCTGAGCACTTAAATAACCCTTTCTATGTGGAGACGACTACCAAAATCGTAAACATTGCTGCCGAGAAAGGTTACAACGTGTCTGTTTATTTTCACCATATTGGCGATGACGCCAGCTTGTATCATTCGGTTTTAAGCCATCGTGTGGATGGGATTGTCATGTCCTCCATTCTCATCGATGACCCGATCTATTCAGAGCTTGAAGATCTGGGCATTCCGGTTGTCACATTCAATCGAAAGCATCGAGAGGGCGGTAATTTCATTGAATTGAATAATGGGAAAGCTTCAGGCATTGCTGTCGATCACCTTGTTTCGCTGGACCACCAGAGGATCGCTTACATAGGTGGGTCACAGTACGCATCCACTTTTTTTGGCCGGCAAGAGGGTTATTTGGAAGCAATGAGCCGTCATTCTCTAGAGGTTTTGAATGAGTGGGTCAAGATTACCGATGCGAAAGAGGATGCTATCAAAGAGGCTTTAGATGATTTAGTCAATCTTCAGGATATGGAAAGACCTACAGCGATTGTTGCGGCAACGGATGCAATTGCACTCGAATGTCTGGATCATCTGCTTCAGCTCGGGATCCGTGTCCCAGACCAGATGAGCCTTTGCGGGATTGATAATATAAAAATTTCTGCTCATAACGCCATACAATTGACAACAGTCGGTGGCCAATCCCAAATTAGCATGGGTGAACTTGCGATTGAACGCCTCATTGAAATGATTGAACAGGAGGAGTCCCGTCAAACACCTAAACAATATACATTAGAACCAGTATTAATTAAAAGGAAAACTACATCGAGTTTGACATAATTTTTTTAATCTTCAATGAATACGTATTCATAACTAATCAGCTATACGAACAGGCATAGCTCGAAAAGTTCTAAAAAGTGCATAGATAGCAAGGAAGGTTGATGGAGAGATGAATAAGGGAATTTTTATAGACGGGCATTATGTTGGGGCAAAACGATATTATGAGCTGTTCAATCCCTATTCCGGAACGAAATTAGCGGACGTAGCGTTATCATCGCCATTGGAGATGACTGGCGCAATTGCCTCCGCTCAAGAGGGTTTCAATCGCATGAGAAGCCTCCCTGCACATCGTAGGGCAGAAATTTTATATCGGACCGCGGAGTTGTACAGGCAGAAAAGAGTGGAAGCCGCGCGCATCTTAAGTGAGGAAGCAGCAAAACCAATAAGCGCTGCAAGAGTGGAAATAGATCGGGCAATTCAAACACTTCTTTTTTCGGCAGAAGAAGCAAAGCGAGTCTGCGGTGAGAACGTACCCATGGATGCCGCTGTTGGCGGTGAAGGGCGCTATGCGTTTACGATACGTCAACCGATCGGTGTTATAGGTGCCATTACACCTTTTAATTTCCCTCTGAACCTCTTAGTTCATAAAGTCGGTCCAGCCCTTGCTGCCGGAAATAGCATTGTCGTTAAGCCGGCAGAGCAAACGCCACTTTCCGCTTTTTATCTAGCGGAACTGCTCACGGAAGCGGGTGCTCCGCAGGGTGCAATAAGCATCGTTACAGGCGAAGGTCCTGTTCTTGGCAAGGTGCTGCTCAGCGATGAGAGAATCCGAAAAATATCATTTACGGGAAGCCCTGAAGTCGGGATTGCGATAAAAAGCATGGCTGGGTTGAAAAAAATAACGTTAGAACTTGGAAGCAACTCCGCCCTGTACATTGACAAGTCCGTACGTGATCAACTGTTATCGATTGTGAAGCAAGCAGCACACGGAGCATTCGGTTACAGTGGTCAAGTATGCATTAGCACGCAGCGAATATATGTTCATCAGGAACTTTATCCCGAGTTTATTCAAATGCTTAGTGAGGAAATTAATGGAATTCCAGTCGGTGATCCATTGGATGAACAGACGGTTGTAACCTCCTTAATTAATCCGAAATCGCAAAGTCGCATTATTTCATGGGTGAAAGAAGCGATAGCTGAAGGTGCCAAGGTACTCACGGGTGGTTTCGTTAAGGACGGGATCATGCTACCCACACTGTTGACCAGCGTAACACCGAGTATGAAAGTATCATGTCAAGAGGTATTCGGTCCGGTGGTCATGGTTCATAGCGTTACTGACAGTTGTGAAGCAGTTTCCTTGATGAACCGCAGCCGATATGGGTTAAATGCCGGAGTATTTACGAATGATCTGATACAAGCGATGCAAATGAGCACAGACTTGGAGGTCGGTCAAGTGTTAGTCAACGATATTCCAAGCATCCGATTCGATCATATGCCTTACGGCGGGTTGAAAGATTCCGGTTATGGCCTAGAGGGCGTCAAATATGCGGTCGAAGAAATGACTAACTTGAAATTAATCAGTCTTCGTTATCAAATCTAGATTCGTCAGAGGAATTTTTACTGTGAAAAATGAATACGTAATCATTTAGTGGGGTGAATGCTTTGAATCATGAAATAAGAACATTTATATCTCCTGTGAAAATAATAACGGGTGTGGGAAGCTTGTCGCGCCTTCCTGATGAGATTAAAGCCTTTAACGCAACAAGGGTGATGATATTTGCCGATCCTGGAGTACTCAAAGCAGGAATTCTAGATTCATTAACCCGCATACTAAACGGTATCAATTTGGATTATACAATTTACAGTGAAATACAGCCGGAGCCGCCTCTGCCCAAAGGCGATCAGGCTGTTGCAGCACTAAGGGACAGCCAAGCAGAACTCGTGATAGGGATTGGCGGAGGCAGTTGTTTGGATATTACCAAAGCTGCGGCTGTTCTTTGCAAAAACGATGGAACCATTGCAGACTATTTGAACTTGACTGGGACCAAGGAGCTAACGGATAAAGGTATTCCAAAAATATTAATTCCGACTACATCCGGGACAGGAGCGGAAGTGACCGATATCGCCGTATTCTCTTTGAAAGCGACGAAAGATGTTTTAACTCATCCATATTTATTAGCAGATACAGCAATCGTAGATCCTGAACTCACTTATTCACTCCCTCCTAAAATTACGGCTGCAACCGGAATAGACGCATTGACGCATGCAGTTGAAGCCTTCATTTCCGTAAATGCCTCCCCTTTAACAGATTTGCTTTCTTTGGAGGCAATCAGAAAGATAAGTTCAAGTGTTCGTACAGCCGTATGGCATGGCGCTAATAGAGCTGCCAGGTCAGAAATGTCATATGGGAGTTTGCTTGCAGGACTTAGCTTTTACAATGCAGGTGTTTCTGGAGTTCATGCTCTAGCGTACCCTTTGGGTGGACATTTTAAAATTTCTCATGGTGAATCCAACGCTGTTTTACTACCTTATGTGTTCGACTTCATATGGCCGGCATGTCTGGACAAAATGCAAATGATAGCGGAAGCGCTGGGTGTTCCAACCGTCGGCTTAACGAAAGGAAAAGTAGCGCTTGCAACGGTTGCCTGCTTTCAAGAAATGGTTCGGGATGTAGGGCTGTCGCTTTCACTTCAGGATTACGGCATTCGAAGGGAAGATATTGAGCTTCTGGCAAAGGACGCAATCAAACAAACCCGGTTATTAGATCGAAGTCCTATGCCGTATACTTTGAACGATGTTACGCGTATTTACATGAATGCCTGGGAAAAAAATTAAAAAGAGGTGTCTGTAATGAAAAATTTTTCCACGTTCCATCTGCCACAAAATGTTATTTATGGTCGGGATGCTCTAACCCAACTAGGATGCCAAACCAGAAAGCTTGGTAAGAAGGCTTTGATAATAAGTGATCGCATCATGGAGCAAATAGGGAATGTTCTGCTTTGCCAACAGTATTTGGAGGAAGCCGGGATTGTCTCTGCATGCTATTTGGATGTTAATTCTGAACCGAATGATTTCCATGTATCCGAAGCTCTTGCTATATGCTTGGAGCACCAATGCGATGTTATTATTGCGGTTGGAGGAGGGAGTTGTATAGATACTGCTAAGGCAGTCTCCGTCATCGCCACGAACGGTGGAGACATTGGAGATTATATGGGTGGCAAAACATTGCTTTCAGCAGCACCAATACCGCTGATTGCGATTCCGACGACGGCTGGAACCGGGTCGGAAATGACCGATGTAACGGTCATCATCAACACTCGAAACGATGTGAAAATGATGGTGAAGCACGCGGCCTTTCTTCCTAGCGTAGCTATTGTGGATCCAACGCTAACTGTATCAACGCCGCCAAGCATAACCGCCGCCACTGGTATAGATGCACTTTGTCATGCGATAGAAGCCTACATCTCCCGCAAAGCGCAGCCTATGACAGATAACCTTGCCCTATCTGCAATAGAATTGATTTCCCGGAATTTACTTAAAGCTTATATGGAAGGCTCAGACCTGCAGGCCAGAGAAAAAATGACACTTGCTTCCATGCAGGCGGGAGCTGCCTTCTCGAACGCGTCAGTTACTTTAGTTCATGGGATGTCCCGCCCCATTGGAGCAATATTCCATGTGCCGCATGGCATCTCCAACGCGATGCTTCTTCCAGCAGTATTAGCATTTAGCAAAGAATTTGCACTGGAAAGATTGGCTGTAGTCGGTCGTTTATTCTGTCCAGAGCAATCGCAGATGTCTGATCAAGTAATGGCAGATGTTGCGGTCCAAGCAGTGAAACGGTTATGCAAAGACTTGCAAATACCTAATTTGGAAAACTGGGGTATCGATAAGGAGATATTCCAAGAATCCGTTTACAAAATGGCAGCGGATGCTTTGGCGAGCGGAAGCCCCAGAAACAATCCGCGCATCCCTTCGATTGAAGAAATTATTGATCTTTATCACATTTGCTATGATTACAAATTCTAACATATAGGATGGTGCTCTAATGACAAAAATAAATAAGCTGGCCAATTATATCGGAGGCAAATGGATTCCTTCTTCCTCCGAACAACATGAACTCGTTACCAACCCTGCTACGGAAGAGCCATTGGCATATGTCCCTCTTTCATCGGCTGAAGATGTGCAGTTGGCGGTAAGTGCAGCAAATGAGGCTTTTCTTGAATGGAGCAAAGTGCCTGTTCCTCGTCGGGCCAGAATCTTATTTAAATATCAAAATATACTCATCCAGCATTGGGATGAACTCGCTCGGTTAATAACCCAAGAGAACGGAAAAAGCTATAGTGAAGCATACGGTGAGGTTCAGAGGGGGATTGAATGTGTTGAATTCGCATGCGGCGTCCCTACACTCATGATGGGCAGCGTGCTGCCTGATATAGCGACAGGTATAGAATCGAGCATGTATCGTTATCCGATTGGGGTTGTCGGCGGAATCACACCTTTCAATTTCCCAATGATGGTTCCGTGTTGGATGTTTCCTTTAGCTATTGCATGCGGCAATACATTTATTTTGAAGCCTTCGGAGCGGACACCGCTACTCGCCGCCCGTCTTGCTGAATTATTTACAGCTGCTGGCTTGCCGGATGGCGTACTGAATATCATTAATGGCGGGAAGGACGTAGTCAACGAACTATTGAGCAATTCCGGGATTAGCGCGATTTCTTTTGTTGGTTCCCAATCGGTGGCGGAATACGTATATAAAACCGCTGCGGCATCTGGCAAAAGGGTGCAGGCGCTCGGAGGAGCCAAGAACCATTCAATTGTATTGCCGGACGCTGATCTGGGGCTTGCGATTAAAGAAATTACCAGTGCTGCTTTCGGATCGGCGGGTGAACGCTGTATGGCATGTTCGGTCGTTGTAGCCGTGGGTGAAGTTGCCGAATCGCTTGTTCAAGGTTTGAAAGAAGTGGCAAGTCAAATCCTAATCGGTAACGGATTAGAACCCAATGTGTTTTTGGGTCCAGTCATCAGACAGTCGCATAAGGAAAAAACCGTTTCCTACATTGAAGAAGGGGAAAACGAAAATGCGGCATTGATTTTGGACGGACGTACCGCAAACGAAGCGAATAGAGTGGGTTATTTTGTGGGACCGACCATTTTCGATCATGTGAAGCCAGAGATGACGATATGGCAGGATGAAATTTTTGCACCTGTTTTATCCATTGTTCGGGTGGAAAGTATAGAAGAGGCGGTTGATTTGGCCAACCGTTCTGAATTTGCAAATGGGGCTTGTCTTTATTCCAATAGTGCCAAAGCAATCCGTTACTTCAGGGAAAACATAGATGCAGGTATGCTTGGCTTGAACGTCGGTGTTCCAGCTCCGATGGCATTTTTCCCGTTCTCGGGCTATAAGAAATCATTCTACGGCGATTTACATGCAAATGGAAGAGACGGCGTTGAATTTTATACACGGAAAAAAATGGTCGTAGCTCGTTATTGAGAAATTTAGGTTAAAGACTTTTTGGTTGGCAAGAAGATTGTGCTCAAATTAACATTGTTTGTTACTTCTGCAAAAACGATCATAGAACTAATGTTCCCATAGATAATTCGTCAAACTTCAGTCTGATTGAAAATCTATGGCAACGGCATTATCCTCCTTTAACCGCCTGGGACGAGAATGGGAGGGAGGCGCATTGGCGTAGTCTCTCGATATCACTCACCCAAGTAAGGCTGCCCTTGCATATGATACGGTACGGTTGTTCCGGTCAATGAAAGTACGGTCGGGCCCAAATCAATCAAACTGACCAGCGTATCGCTTACTTCCCCCGGCTTCATCACGCCAGGATGGTGAACAATAAGCGGCACTCGGATGCCAGCGTCATACGGCCATCGCTAATAAGAAGGTTGTTTAGGTGGAGATGGACCGGTACTCCGATGGAGTGCCGGTTTATCACACATAAAATACCAACCACAGATTTAACTTTATCCAATATGAATAAGGGAGAAAAAAGCCGATTTCGCTTAAGAGGTCGGCTTTTTTCCATATCAACCTATCTAGCGCTTCGTACTCAACCGATCCACGACACTACAAATGGCGGTTATTTCGGCAAAATGTATGTTGGAACTAACAACGACGGTAAACTGGCCGGCGATGTCAGTAATGACAAAGAGATGAGGCAGGGTTCCTTGCTGGGCACGCTCCATATTGCAAAATCAGCTTCTTCATGGATTACGAAAAAATAGTGTTTTTTCGCTAAAGGATTTTTAATCAAATAGAAAAAAAGCAATCGCATTATCGCTTAACAATATCTTAAAATCGTTTTCGCTGAGTATCTTGTATACTGTGAAAAGAAAACAAAACGTTTCGCTGGAAATAGTCCTTAGTTTTAATAACAAACTATCTATATAAAAGCTATTTTTATGACAATCTAGCAAAACGTTTCGCTAGATGGCCTGGATGAGGAGTGAGACGATGGCCACGATGAAAGATATTTCCAAGAATGCGAAGGTTTCAATTGCGACAGTATCCGCAGTCATCAACAAGTCGAGTTATGTTAGCCAGGAGTTGACGGAACGTGTGAACCAAGCGATCCAAGAACTGAATTATCGTCCGAACGCGTTTGCCAGAAGTTTGAAAGGAAAAAGCACCAAAACGGTAGCGGCGATTGTTACCGACATTGAAAATCCTTATTATCCTGCAATGATAAAAGGGATGGATGATGTGGCGATCATGA
This sequence comes from Paenibacillus foliorum, assembly GCF_013141765.1. Taxonomy (GTDB): domain Bacteria; phylum Bacillota; class Bacilli; order Paenibacillales; family NBRC-103111; genus Paenibacillus_S; species Paenibacillus_S foliorum. Next base: position 18,922 of record NZ_WHOD01000054.1, on the reverse strand, counting down.
ACGGCTTCAGCTTTATATTGTGCAATACGGCGAACGATCCGAAAAGGTTTATCAATTACCTTGATCTAATCTTAGAAAAACGTGTCGACGGTCTACTTATATCTAATATATCCCTCAGGGAAGAGTTGGAACAGGTTGAGAAGAGAGGGCTTAACTATGTACTACTTAATCGGAAGCCGCCAGCTTACGACAAAAATTACGTCGGTATCAACAACCATCTGACCTCCGAGCTTTCCGTCAAGCATCTCGTAACACTCGGATATCGCAATATCGCTTACATCGGTGGAGATTTGAAAATATCGACCGCGCATGAACGATGGGAAGGATTTCAGTATGGCATGACTGAACAAGGTTTAGAAGTAAATGCAAGTCTCGTTTTTCATGGAGACTATACGATAGAATCCGGATATAAACATGCAAAGAAAATGATTTCCGTTCAGAAACGGCTTCCCGATGCAATTTGCGCAGCAAGCGATATGATCGCCTTTGGGGCAATCAAAGCGCTGCGTGAATCCAGTATCCGTGTACCCGAAGATATTGCTGTCATGGGCAACGACAACAACCCTTATTCTGAAAATTTCATTGTCCCTTTATCCACAATTGATCATCTTAAGTATGATATGGGGAAAATGGCAATGGAATCTTTGTTTGAAAGAATAGAAGGGAAGGAACGAGGTATAGATCGGCAAATTATTCTCAATCCATCGCTAGTCGCACGGGTAAGCTGCGGTTGGTTGAACAGATCAAAAGATTAAGGCCACGGGATATCACATACATAAGGAAATATAAATAAATGTTATTTCCTAATAAGAACAATGGAAAGGAAGATACCTATGAGTCGTTTAGAAAAGAATGTTCCGCTTCGTCGATCGTCTCAGAATCTGAAAACGTCGACGACAAAGACGCAGAGCCTACGGTCTAAAAAATGGAGGGAACAAATGCTCGCCTACATTTTTCTAACCCCATCTTTGCTGTTGTTCGGAACATTTCTTTTTTATCCATTGATCAAATCGGTTTATTTGAGCTTATATTTGACGGATCCGCGCGGCAGAGTGGCATTGTTTGTTGGTTTGAACAATTTCGTTGAATTGGTCACCAATGAAAAGTTTTTTCAAAGCCTGATAGTTACGCTTTCATTTACGCTGCTGACAGTTCCGACGGCCATCTTTCTCGCGCTCCTGCTCGCCGCCTTGACTCATAACAAGATTCGCGGCATGAAGCTGTTTCAGTTCGTCTTTTCACTACCTTTGATCATCGCCACCGGGACAGGATCAGTCATTTGGACGATGCTCTACCATCCGACTTCTGGAATGTTAAATTATGTATTGACGCTTGTCGGCTTGCAGCCGATCCACTGGCTTACGGATCCCGCTTGGGCTCTTGTAGCTGTTGCCATCATGACCATCTGGATGGATCTCGGGTTCAAATATATTCTCCTTTTGGGCGGTTTGAAGGGCGTTTCCGAAGAAATCTACGATAGCGCCAAAATTGACGGGTCCAACCCGAAGCGCACCTTTTTCCATATTACGCTACCGATGATATCACCGACTCTCTTTTTCGTTGGGATCGTATCGGTCATCCAAGCGTTTCAAACCTTTGGACAAATTGACGTACTGACCAAGGGTGGTCCAATGTACAAAACAGAAGTAATTGTGTTCAACATATACAATGATGCGTTTGTCAATTTCCAATTCGGCAGCGGCAGCGCACAGGCATTAGTCCTGTTTGCGATCATCCTGATATTGACGATCATCCAGTTTCGGTTTGCTGAGAGGAAGGTGCACTATCAATGATGACACGACTGCAAACTTCCCTGATTTATTTGATTCTAGTCATAGCTGCGCTGCTAACGATTTATCCGTTGCTATTCGCTTTGTTTAACTCCTTTATGACGGACGCTGAATCGGTTTCTTATCCACCGAATCTTCTCCCAAACAGGCTGAACTGGGAAAATTATAAGGAAGTTATTCTAAATATTCCTGTCGTCACTTTCGTATTCAACAGTTTTATCGTATCGACGGCCATTATGGTGGGACAATTGATTATAGCAAGTCTGTCCGCTTACGCCTTCGCTTACTTGAAATTTAGAGGAAAGACCGTACTGTTTACTCTATTTTTATCTACCATGATGATTCCGTGGGAAGTGACAATGATCCCGAATTATTTGACAATCAGGAGCTGGGATTGGATCGACACCTACCAAGGGCTTATCGTACCGTTTCTGGCAACAGCGTTTGGAACATTTTTGCTTCGCCAATTTTTCCTCCAGCTGCCAAACGAGCTGTTCGAAGCCGCCAAAATCGATGGTTGCAGTCATCTGAGAAGCTTTTTCTCGTTAGTGCTCCCGTTGTCCAGACCGGCATTGGCCGCTCTTGGCGTCTACTCGTTCTTGAATCACTGGAACATGTATTTATGGCCACTTCTGATCACCAATACCGTAGACATGCGGACGGTACAAATCGGAGTCAGTATGCTGAAGAGTGAGGAAAGTGCATCATGGAACCTTGTGTTTGCAGGCGTGGTAGTAGTGCTTCTGCCCACATTGGCACTGTTAGTGCTCGGTCTCAACCAACTAGTTAGCGGAATCACTAAAGGAGCCGTCAAAGGCTAGCTGTATTGATTATCGAAGTAGTATCGTCCGATCCGGAACGGACGTTCTGCATATATAAAAAATATATAGGAGTGGTTAAGAAATGAAAAGATTAAACAAGAAAATCGTTCTACATCTCACGATGGCGTTCATATTGCTAATGATGGCAGCGTGCGGACAAGCCAACACTCCTCAGCCTGCCGTAAGTGGAAAAGATAGTAAGGAAACGCCGAAAGTGGCCGCAGGCAACGAACCAGTAAAAGTAGTTTGGTGGCATGCAATGAGTGGAACAAATGGTAAAGCGGTGGACCAATTGGTTTCCGATTTCAATAGTTCGCAGAATAAGATCCAGGTTGAAGCTATATATCAAGGCAGTTATGATGATAGCTTGAAAAAACTAAAAGCGTCAATGGATAGCAAAAACGGCCCTTCCATTGCGCAGGTGTACGAAATCGGTAGCCGCTTTATGATCGATTCCAAAGCCATAACGCCAATGCAGAAGTTTATAGATCTAGAGAAATACGATCTGTCTCAATTGGAAGAAAATATCCTCGGCTACTATACGATCGATGGCAAGCTGAATTCGATGCCTTTCAACACTTCGAATCCGATTCTTTATTATAATAAGGACTTGTTCAAAGCGGCTGGTCTCGATCCGGAAAAACCGCCGGTAACCTATGAAGAAGTGTCGAATGTTTGTGCGAAACTAACCGAGAACGCTAAAGTTCCCTGCGGATTTACCATTAGAGGTTCTTACATGGAGCAGTTCTTCGCAAACCAAGGAGCAGAACTTGTCAATAATGGAAACGGTCGTAAAAGCCAAGCCACTGAATCTTTACTCAATAGCGAACCGGGCTTGAAGACATTAACATGGTGGAAAAATATGGTTGATACCAAAACGGCAATTAACTTCGGTCGCAAGCCCGACGATACGATAAAGGCGTTCTCTGCCGGCCAAATCGCCTTGACGATCGATACAACCGCCAGCTTGCGCAGTATTGTTAAGAGTACAGAAAACAGCTTCAAAGTTGGAACGGGATTTCTGCCAAAGCCGTCCGATGCTAAAGAAGGCGGCATAATTGTAGGCGGCGGGAGCTTATATATCATGAACAATCGTTCTGAAGCGGAGCAACAAGCAGCATGGGAGTTCATTAAGTTCGCTGTCACACCGAAGCAACAGGCAAACTGGCATGTAAGCACGGCTTACTTTCCGATAACGAAAAAGGCATATGACGAGCAATTACTTAAGGACAATATGGCGAAGTATCCGCAGTTTCAAACAGCAGTCGACCAACTGCACAAAACAAAAAACAACCTGTCTTCGCAGGGTGCTCTAATTGGTGTGTTCTCGGAGGCTAGATCGCTTACCGAAAATGCAATAGAGGAAGCACTGAATGGGAAGAACGCTCCTAGTGAAGCACTGAATGCTGCTGCTAAAGAGATTACGGGCAAAATCAGTGTATATAACAAAACTGTAAGCAAGTAAAATACGCTTACTTGCTCACAACACACGTGAGGGCGTAATGGTCGGTTTGTGACATGCCTTCGCGTATGGTTGGGAGTAAACACGGTTCAATAAGATTCTTTTATAAGGGAAGGAGTCGGCTTATAATGGTACACAAGGATAAACGGCCGTTAATCATCGGCCATCGCGGAGCCTCTGGAGAAGCGCCGGAGAATACATTGGCTTCATTCGGTCTGGCTTTGCAGCAGGGGGCGGAAGGGTTGGAGCTGGACATCCATCTGTCGGCGGATGGAGAAATTTTTGTATGCCATGATTCAACGGTCGATCGAACAACGAATGGCACGGGGGAAATTGCTAATATGTCGGTGGAGGAACTGAAAATGCTGGACGCCGGAAGTTGGTTTGATGAACGTTATGCCGGCGAGCAGCTTCCGTTACTGGAGGAAGTCTTTGCTTCTGTACCGGCTGAAATCGTGATCAACGTGGAGGTCAAATGCCCACTTACCCCACGGTTGCAGGAACGGCTGCTGCAGCTATTGAATCAGTACGATCGACTGCAGAGTGTAGTGTTTTCGTCCTTTCACCACAAAGTATTGTTAGGTCTGAAGCAAGAAGAGCCCCGATTACAAGTTGGACTATTGTATAGGGGGAATTTCATCAATCACCGCAATGTGGCGGAGTTGACAGGGATGGATATATACTCGCTGCATCCTTATTATACGCTGATTGACGCCGAGGATGTGGCCGATGCAGTTTCGCACGGGCTGCGTGTATATACTTTCACAGTAAACGATCCGGTGCAAATGAAACGGGTGTATGATCTTGGTGTGTCGGGAATCGGAACTGATTTTCCGGCGCTGTTGAAAATAATGCTGGATAGTCTGGAATCGCAAGATAAAGCTGCAGTATGATATCGTAAATCGGGAGAGTTATTGATGATCATTGGTTTTGTTAGACATGGGGAGACCGATTGGAATAAAGAAGGTAGATCTCAAGGACATCGTGATATCGAGTTAAATGAAGAGGGGCAAGTTCAGGCGCATGCAGTAGCAAAGCGCTTGAGTGCCGAACAGTGGGATATTCTGATTAGCAGCGATTTGCTGCGTGCCCAAGAAACGGCGCAGATCATCAGTCAACTGTTAAAAAAGCCTGTTCAATTGGACAAGCGATTGCGGGAAAGAAGCTTCGGACAGCTCGAAGGAACAACGGAGCAGGAGCGCATAGACCGTTGGGGTTCGGGTTGGGAATCATTGGATCTTAATGTGGAGACATTGGAGCATATGCTTGTGCGAAGCACGGAGTTGATGCACGAGTTGGTTGTCCGGTATAGCGGTCAGAAAATACTTCTAGTTAGCCACGGAACTTTTATTGCTGTCACTTTAAAACATTTATTGGGGGGACAAGAGATATCCACGCTTGGAAATACCTCGATTAGTGTAATTCGTAAAGAAGTCGATTGTTGGCGGGGTGAAATGATCAACTGCTTTAAGCATTTGGGAGATGGGTCCGACTTATATTGTTGACTGTTATGAAGAAGATATTAGTCTTAACGGTGCAGAATATGATGAACAAGTCGATCGCTGATCGGATGGTTCTCTGAATAACAAATAGGCTTGTCCTGAGTTCAAATCGAACTCTGGGAGAGCCTGTTTGTTATGTTCGTGTAATTTTTCAAGTAAACATTGGAATCATTTTAGAACTTTACAAGGATTGGCATTCTGTGACGTTTGATACAAAGATCGGTGCGGTGACTAGGGCAGCAGACCAGGAGAATCGAAAAAGAGTATGTTTTCATGAATTATTTACCTGATGATTCAGGCCAACAGATTCCACTTTTTTAGCCCTGCTGAATTTATCCGAACGATACCGCTGCCAATTCATTTATGAATATTATTCGATTGTCTTTCTGTATTGGTCAATTTCCATCTGTACTTGAGCGAAAACAAATTCCTGTATGCAAACTTAAGGTATTCTATAAGCTTTGCCACCTACCTTAAATGATTTAATTTGACATGTTTGAAGCAATTCATAGGCTTTGTTCCGCCCAATATTAAGCATTTCACAACAATCCTCAATGTTGACAATATCATCGTATTGCGCAAACATAATGATCATCCTTCCATAGATTCATTAGAATAATATAGAAACAAACTTCATCTCAATGCCTACATGCTGCATCATCGGGGAAAAGTGATTAGCAAGAATGCTTTGCTGGAGTTGCTTTGGCCGGAATCGGACGAACGCAAAGGGCTCGCCAACCTGCAGACGAGCAATAATCGGATTCGCACCATATGGAAGGATACAGTCGGAGAAGGCGTTTTCTCGATCCGATATGCTCTGAGCGGATATGTACTCGAGTCGAACCAACTGCGGAACAATGGGAGCAAGAGCTTCGTCGATTGAATCCTGTTTCAATCGAACATACACCTGAACATGAGCGATTGCTCGATATGTATCGCGGCAATTTTTATGAAGAGGATAGTTTTGTGTGGGCGGAAGGCGAGCGCCAAAGACTCAAGGCACTATGGCTGCAACATGCCCAGCAGTTGGGAAAATTTTACCGTTCTCACGACATGAATATAAAGGCGCTTAGCGTTTACCATAAAACCAAAATCAAGATCCTCTGTATGAAGTTAGTTATCTCGAGCTTATGAAATATATGCTCGACTGAATGATGCGGATTCTGTCGATAAACAGTATCAACTTATGATTCGAATGTTGGAACAAGAAGAGGAGATCGATCTCCGTCCGCTCGTATCGTCCGAATACGACAAAGGAGTATAAAGTAACCGCGACGCGCGCGCCAAGTTCGCAGTGCGCCGATTGCAATTGGGAAGGAGGAAAAAGCGCCGCAATTGTCGAATGCAACCTTTATGAAAACAAAGCGAATCTTACTCATTCTCGGCATATATCTGCTGATTATAACTAGTATCCGTCTCATCTGGGTCGCCTGGATATTTCCGCCACCCCATCCCAATGCCCTTCAAGGTACCATCGATCTCACCGCATGGGACTATTCGTCGAACCAGGCGCTTCCTTTGAATGGGGAGTGGGAGTTTTACACGCATGCATTTTATATGGATTATAGAAAGCTTCCAATGCCGCCAAAGCCCGATTATATTCACGTGCCAAGCAACTGGGGACAGACGTTAAATCCGGCAGGGCATTCGCCGATCGGCTACGGCTCATACCGGCTTCTCATTCACATTCACGCAAACGAGAAGCAACTGCTCGGCATTCGGGTGCCGTCCATTCCCACCGCTTCCGAGCTGTATATCAATGGACAATTGCTGGCCTATTCCGGAACTCCGGGGAAGGACATCGATTCTTTCACAGCGCGCAAAGTGCCTTATTATGCCAATTTCTATCCCGAGGGAGAAACCATAGAAGTTGTCATCCAAGTTGCCAATTATTACGACTATTTCAAGGGAGGCCTCACTTCTCCCGTCCTGATCGGCACTCAATATGCGATTGAAAAGAACATATGGTACTCTCGCAGCATGCAGCTACTCGTTTGCGCCGTCCTATTGATACACGCCTTCTATTCTTGCCTGCTCCTGTTCATTGGCGGTCGGCTTCCTGGACTATTAAGCTTCTTTCTGCTGATCGTCAGCACCATTATCTCGATTCTTATCGATGATGAGCGGCTGCTGCAAATCTGGTTGCCGATAAACTATGATTGGATAAGCCGTCTGTTCCATCTATCCTATCTTGGAATCATTTATTTTTTGTTCAAAAATGCAATGCTGCTTACGGTGGAACGCACATCATCCAGCCGTTACCGCTGGTTCAATTATATCTGCTCACTTTATGCCGGCATTGTCTTGTTTCTGCCTTTGCAACCGCTGTTGAAATTGGGTTATTTCAACATTCCTTTATACCTGTTCACGATTGTGGCCGTCCCAACCTTGACGTTTCGCTCAGCCAAACAAGGCAACCGAGATGCGATGTTCCTGCTGATCGGAGGAATAACGATTACCATCAACGGGATATGGGGCATCGTTAACACATTTTACTTTCCCGAAATCGGCTATTATCCGTTTGACCTCATATTCGCCGTGCTGGCGATAGCCTCATATTGGTTCAAACGCCATTTCAACTCCATGACAGCATTGAGGCTCCTCACCGAGAAGCTGCAGAAGGCTGACAAGCGTAAGGATGATTTTCTTGCCCATACGTCCCATGAGCTTCGCAACCCGCTTCACGGCATGCTTAACATTGCCCAAGCGGTGCTTGACGATGAAGCCGCTCGGAAAGTGGGCAGACATCAGGAAAGCTTGCGTTTACTTATTTCAGTCGGCCGCGGTATGTCGTTTCTGCTTAACGATCTGCTCGACATCAACCGGCTCAAGGAGAATGCCATTCACATTCAGCCTGCTCCCATCCGCGTACAGGCGGTGGCTTCCGGCGTCATCGACATGCTGGGCTTCATGTCGGAGGGCAAGCCGATCCGAATCGTCAACGAAATCCCGGAGTCGTTCCCCCTGGTGCAGGCGGACGAGAATCGGCTGACACAAATTTTATTCAACCTTCTGCATAACGCAGTCAAATTTACGACGCGAGGCCGCATCGAACTCCACGCCACTGTACAGAATGGTTATGCGCATATAACCGTCTCTGATACGGGTATCGGGATTGAGAAAGCGACGCTGCAAAAAATCTTTCTCCCCTACGAGCAAGCCGATTCGAGCGTAACTTCGTTAGGCGGTGGCATCGGGCTTGGACTGAGCGTCTGCAAGCAGCTCGTCGAACTGCAGGGAGGTACCATTTATGCCGAATCCGTTCTCAATCACGGATCGACCTTCATCTTTACGCTGCCGCTTGCGATGACGGCAGACACGACGAAGAGGGATGACCCTTCTCCGGATGCTGTACCATTGCCCGCGCACGCAGTGGAAACAGCTGCCGCAGCCTCCGAGGCGGCCGATATTACCGAATTGCCGGCAGTCAGCGAGCTACCGTCTCCGGCCATCGACAAAATTCGTATACTGGCTGTGGACGACGATCCGGTCAACTTGCGGGTGTTGACTCATGCGCTGGCTTCCGAGCCATATATTATCGGCACAGCAATAAGCGGAAACGAAGCTATTGCGCTGTTGGATACGGTCAAGTGGGACATTATGATCATCGACGTCATGATGCCCGGCATGTCCGGCTACGAGCTGACCCAGCGAGTCCGGCAGCGCTATTCGCTAGCTGAGCTCCCCGTGCTGCTGCTTACAGCACGCAGTCGGCCGGAGGATATTCATTCCGGCTTCCTCGCAGGAGCCAACGACTACATTATTAAGCCAACGAACACGCTGGAGCTAAAATCGAGAATTCGAGCACTTACCGATCTGACGCTAGCTGTTCGCGATCGAATGTACATGGAGGCAGCGTGGCTGCAAGCGCAAATCAAGCCGCATTTTTTCTTCAACACACTCAACTCCATCGTCGCGCTCAGCGAAATCGATACGCACCGTATGCACAAGCTTGCTGATGCATTCAGCTTATATTTGCACGCTAGCTTCGACTTCAAGAATTCGGACAAGCTCGTATTATTGAGTAGCGAGTTGGAGCTGGTCCAAGCCTATTTGTCGATTGAGAAGGAACGGTTTGAGGAACGCCTTCAGGTGCAGTGGGACGTAAAGGCATCCTTGGAGATACTTGTACCACCTCTATCCATTCAGCCACTGGTTGAGAACGCGGCCCGGCACGGGATTTTGAAACGAACGCGCGGAGGCACCATCCAAATCCGGATTGCCGAATATGAGGATAGAGCGGAGGTTTATATCGAGGATGATGGCGTGGGAATGGACGAAACGACCATCCGGCACATCCTGGTTCGCGGTTCCGCGAAGGAGCAGAAGGGGATCGGGCTGATCAATACCGACCAGCGGCTGAAGCAGCTTTACGGACAAGGGCTGCGTATTGAGAGCAGTTTGAACGAAGGAACAATCGTTTCGTTCCAGATATTGAAGTAACTTCTGGACAACCACGGGTTGTTCAGTAAGCTACTTGAGGACAAGAAATAAAGAGTCCGAGGCCGCTCCAATAAGATGGCAGAAGGTGGCTCGCCGACGTACGAAGCCCGCCAGAAGTAGCTCAAGGGACAAAGGCCGAAGGAGAAGCCGCCGCATTGGTTGCGTCGATCACCTTTAGCCGTCCCAGTTCCTGCTCCGGATGCCACTGCTTGTAGCAAAACCCTCCAACCACTCATCTAAATGCACGTTTCCCTCCTGTAAAATAAGCAGGTTCTTTGTGCTGCTATGGCTGTGGTCTGTCTCCGTTGCAATCGAAGCGATGTGCTTTTGAACTCAAACGGATACAAAGACCGCTCACTCCATCGTTTGCAGACTACACTCCTTCCATGAAACGTCCCTAACCTGACAACATTGGGGGGGCAGTTTTTTCCGATAACTAAGCTTTCAGTAATCATTTCTGATTTCTGTGATGAAGCATCTAGTTTAGATTGTCATATATCTGATGCGGTACATAAGGCTCCTCCAGGCTCGCAATTTCGTTTGAATCCAGCAAAATACTATTTGGCAGCAAAATAGAAAAATCAGAATCAGCCTAACGGAAGAAAGTTTAGGCAGGGAAAAAATCTTTGTTCTTGATGATTTGAGATTTTCAATTGATGCAACAAAGAATCTATCACTCAATCTTAATGATGAGAGTGAAATACACCATTTATCACTATCTGACTTCTACGATATTGCTTATGACGATTGTGATACCTTCATTAAAGTATGGATCTATATGAACCGTACAAACTGGCGTGGTTACGGTCGGGCTTCAGCGAAAGATCAAAATCTGGAGATAGGGATGTTTAGAGGGGACTGGGGTGAATGAATTGTTAGAGACCAACTAACGTAATTTTAACTGTTCTACTTTCTTACCATGTTCATTATAAAAAGTATTGACAAGATCACAAAATAATTATTATAATCTATGTATGAAAAAGTAAGAAGAAATAACAAAAGAGAGATATTTTTTTTGAAAAATGTGAAAACGTCACCACATTTTCGAATTGCGAATTACAATCAGAGATTCTCCCTCATCTAATTTACCATCCCAGAGTATTTAATTTATTGTTTTTCTGAAATGAAAACGCTACGATTTTGTGTATAGCAAAAAAATCTGATAAAAAAGTAATTTTCCGTAGAGAAAGTGTTTGTTTTTTTTGTGAAAACGTCACCACATTTACTTGGTGAAAAAAGTTCCAAATAACAGATAGGAGTGAATAGAAATTGGCAACAACGATTACAGATATTGCGAAGTACATTAATGTTTCCCCTGCAATGGTGTCTAGGGTAATCCATAACAGCGGTTATGTGTCAAAGGAAAAAAGAGAATTAATCGAAAAAACTCTGTCCGAATTGAATTATGTGCCCAATAAAGTAGCGCAGGGTCTAAAAAGCCAAAAGACAGGAATGATTGGACACATATTGCCGAGAGCTTATCCAAATCCATTCTGGGCCGGATTGTGCCAATCGATAGACGAATATGCGGATGAATGTGATTATCAAATACTACGATTATTTACTTACAATGATCCAAAACGAGAATTAAAGCAAATTGAAGAAATGGTTGCAAGGAAAGTGGATGGAATTATATTTACCAGTGCAAGTAGTAAGGAGAATATACAAAGAGTTGTTGATATGGGTATACCAACCGTGATGGTGGAAAGGCCTTTAGATGTGATGGGTGTTGATAAGGTCCTAATCGACTACGTTGAAGCATCCTATGTCGCGACGAAACACCTGCTTCGATTGAATCATAAAAATATTGGATATATTGGTGTGGATACTTCTGTGAATGTCGTAGAGAGTGAGAGATACAATGGCTTTCAGAGAGCTCTTATGGAAGAGAAGATTACCACGGATAATAAATATATTAAATTTTGTGAGAGCTATAGTCCCCAGTATGGTTTTCATTTAATGGAAGAGATGATCTTGAGTGATTTCCTGCCTTCCGGCATTTTTGTAGCGAGTGATGTTCTGGCCATTGGCGTTCTTCAAGCGTTATATAAACATCGAATCCGAGTTCCTGATGACATTTCGATCATCGGTTACGATAACAGTTATGCGGATATTTTATCTCCCCCGATTTCTTCTGTCGGTTTGCCCCTTAAAGAAATGGGTGAAGCTGCAATCAATTTAATCTTAGAAAGAATGAAAAGTAAAACTACAAGTGTAAAAACGTTGACTTTACATGCTTCCTACGTGGAGAGGGAATCTGTGAAACATAATACAAACCAAGAGGTGGAATCAGATGGAACATGAATTTGTTAAAAAACAGTCGCAACCACTAAAGCGTAAGCATCAGAGTAGAACGTTTTCATCCTTCGTTGATCGTAACATAAGCTATATTTTAGTTCTTCCGGTTTTATTACTTATCACAGTTGTGATCTTGTATCCGAGTATCAGAACGATACTGATGTCTTTCTATCGTGTAGAACTACTGAAGCCGGAACAGCCATTCATCGGATTGGATAATTATATTAATATTATTAAAGACCCTGGCTTATTGAAAATCATATACAATACGATTTTTTTTAGTGTGGCTTCTCTATTCTTAGCAACTATTGTGGCTCTTTATTCGGCGCAGTTACTAAACAAACCCTACTGGGGAAGAGGTTTATACCGGACTTTACTTTTGATTCCATGGGTCACCCCTCCTGTTGTAATGGGGGCTGTGTGGAAGGTTTTATACAGCGAAAATTTTAGTCCGCTAAACGGTTTACTTATGGGTCTAGGACTCCGGGATACGCCATTCTCCTTCTTAGGGAACACAGAATGGGGATTTGGGCCGTTCAACATTCCTATGCTATCCCTGGTTGTCGTCAATGTTTGGCATATGTTTCCTTTTATGATGGTTATGTTCTTAGCGGCAATGCAGAGCGTATCGAAGGATTACTATGAAGCTGCTACTGTAGAAGGTTTGGGTAAAATTGGGCAATTCTACAAGATAACGCTTCCACTTATTTTACCGGTCTTAGAAATCACACTATTATTAGAATTCATTTGGCAATTTAATAATTTTAATTCCAGTTATTTATTGACTCAAGGAGGTCCGCTGGATATGACGAACGTATTGGCGGTGAAAGTGTTTCAAGAAGCGTTTATCAATTTTAAATACAGCACAGCCTCAACAATTAGTGTGCTGATGTTCTTGGTAGTGCTTGTCCCTTCAATTTTTTATATCAAAAAGAGAGTACAGAATGAGTTCAAAGAATAATAACGGGGAGGAGGAGTTGTTTTGAATAAAACATCGAAATGGGAATATGTCGTACATTATGTTATTTTGAACAGCATTGCAATATTTGCTCTTTTTCCTTTTTATTGGATGTTTGTGACTTCCGTGAAACCGGCTGAACAGATTTTACAAATTCCGCCTGCTTGGTGGCCAAGCTACTTTGAATTTAAGAACTATACTGAAGTATTTCAGATCATGCCACTATTCGAATATTTGAAAAATTCAATCATTTATTCCCTATCAACCACTATCGTTTGCGTTCTGCTTGCTTGCTTTGCGGGTTACAGCTTGAGCAGGTTTCGTTTCAAAATCAGAAATGCAAGCATTGTGTTAATCTTATCATCACAATTAATTCCGTGGGTTATGAGTATCATTCCGTTTTATTTCATCATGCAAAGCTTGAAATTGAATAATACGACCATAGGCATTACCCTAGCCTATAGTATTTGGGCAATACCGTTTTGTACACTGATGTTAAAAAATTATTTTACGTCAACTTTACCCGTTGAAATTGAAGAAAGTGCCATGATTGACGGCTGCTCGAGAATGAAGATACTTTTCGTGATCGCATTGCCGATTTCAATTCCCGGTATTGTTGCAACCGCTATCTTTTCCTTTATATTGGCTTGGAATGAATATATGTGGGCAAGCATTGTTCTGTCGGATACCAAATACAAACCGTTATCAGTGGGAATTCATGACTTCATTGGGCAATTCGGCGTTACTCCATCGGTTTCCCTTTTTATGGCGGCTTCTGTGATTACCACTTTACCTATTTTACTTATTTTCGGTTTTTTACAAAAATATTTGATCAGTGGAATGTCTGATGGCGCAATAAAAGGTTAATCGATCTCGATCCGATACAATCAGCATGTTACGCATGAAATGAAGCTCATTTCATATTGCTTAAAGGTGGTGGTTGCAGACAATATTGTAAGGAATTTTAAAGTCTGTTTTCTAATTCAATGAATGGAGAGGGTTCTAAAATGAAAATGAACTTGAAAGCAATCAGCTTGTTTATGCTGGCACTGATGATGCAGGTATCCCTTGTTGCTTGTAGCGGAACCAACGTAACCAATACCGGGGGGGACACTGCGAAAAATTCCGGCCAAAACAAGGAGACCCAAACTGTTGAGAAAAAAGAAAACAAAAACAGAGAAATTACGGTTTGGCTTCAGCGGTATGGAAGCACCCCCAGTATTTCGAATGATTTTATGAAGGATGTTACTGCAAAATTTAAAGAAAAAACGGGTATTAATGTTAAATATGAAACTCTAGACTGGTCTCAAGCGCTGAGCAAATATACTTTAGCCAGTACCGGTGGCGATGCGCCGGATGTTGCAGACCTATTCTTTCTTCAGTCTTTCCAGAAAATCGGCGGCGATAAGATGGGGCCGATGCAAATTAATGATTTGGTTAAAGAAATCGGTGTGGACAAATATATTACTTCCACTTTATCCGAAGCGAAAGTCGGCAACGATTTTTACGGCATCCCTTGGCGTATGGATACTCGAGTTTTGCTTTACAATACGGAGCATTTCAAAGAAGCAGGATTAACCGAGCCACCGAAAAATTGGAATGAATTAATTGAATATGGGAAAAAATTGACAAAAGCAGATGCTAACGGGAACATTACTCGTTCAGGCTTGATATTCAGAAATTCCCAAGCACGTTTTGATCAGACTTGGTTCGCAATTTTAACGCAAGCCGGCGGAAAGGTTTTAAGTGATGATTTGACCAAAGCTGCATTTAATACTCCCGAAGGCGCGGAATCGTTACAGTTTATGCAAGACATTGTGCATAAGTATAAAATTGCGCCAAAAGGGATTATAGACCCAAGCTTTGACCCGAACAATGAATTCTTGTCAGGCAAAGCTTCCATGATGATCGGAGCAGCTGCAGATTTTAGAGCTACCCAAGAAAAACTTGCACCACAAATGAAAGATAAATATAAGGCTGCGGTAATGCCGAGTAAAACGGGAGAAGGCCCATCAAGCATAAGTTTCGCTGCCCCAATATCTATAATGAAAACAACAAAAGATGTTGAGGCGGCAAAAGAGTGGGTTAAATTCTTCATGTCCAATGAGATCCAGCTTGAAGCATCAAAACGGTTCTCTTTACTAAATTCCAACAAGGAAGTTATGAACGACCCATACTTTAAGAACGACCCATGGTTGAGCGTTTTCGTTAAACAGACCGAGAGGGTAATTCCGGGTGATAAACCGGTTGCGCAATGGAGTCAAATTGACGCATTTCCAAATGGCCCTATTCCAAAGATGGCAACCGCTATAATGGCGGGGAAATCTGTTAAAGACGAAATCGAAAATGCCGTAGTGGAAATCAACAAAATTTTAACCCAATAAACGTATGGATTGCTGCCCCGAGTAGTAGTTCCATATTATTCGGGGCTTAATTATAAAATATAAACCTGGAGGTACCTACTAATGAAAATTGCTAAATATTTGTCTCCGAAAACATTGGTCATAGAGGAGGTAGAAGATCCATCTATTCAATCTAATGAAGTGAAAATCAAAAGTATCATATCCGGGATAAGTCACGGCACAGAAATGAATGTTTATCGGGGAGTGGCACCGTTTTTTCATAAAAAACTTGACCGCCAGACCCGTCTATTTATTCAATCATCTCAAAATGATACATGGAAATATCCGGTTCGCAGCTGTGACCCGGGAGTTTGGTATATGGGATACTCCAATGTAGGAAAAGTAGTAGAAGCAGGTAAAGAAGTGAACGATATCAAACTTGGAGACATTGTTTATTCGACCGGGCCGCACCAGTCCATTGTAGTTAAACCGGCAAGTGATGTTATAAAGCTACCTGATTCCGTCCACCCTGAGCAAGGTATCTTCTTAACTAATCTTATGACAGCATATAACGGCATTCTCGATTCACCGATTAAATTAGGAGATACGGTAGTTGTATCCGGATTAGGTGTATTAGGGCAGACAATCGTACAAATGGCCAAAATGTCAGGGGCTTTCCAAGTCATAGGTATCGATATGTTTGATCTTCGTTTGCAAACTGCTTTAGAAAATGGAGCGGATTATGTCTTTAATCCCATGACCTGCAAAGACATAGCTTATGAGGTACGCAAATTAACGAAAAACAAAGGGGCAGATCTGGTTATTGAAGTAACCGGAAATCAGAAAGCCTTAAATGAAGCTATTCGTATTGCCGCTCCAGATACGACTGTCACAGCGCTGGGTTGGTATCAAGGAGCAAGCACAAACTTGGATTTATCCGAGGAATTTCACCATAACCGGGTGAATATACGAAGCTCACAAACAGGAGCAATGGACCCTGCAATATCTCATATGTGGAACAGAGACCGACGACTGGAGAGTTGTTTAGAGTTACTTAGCCGGTTGAGATTGGACAACCTTTTAACTCATAAAGTTTCCTATGATAATATCTCTCATGCTTTTCAAATGGTGGATGAGAATCCAAAAGCAGTCATTCAGGTTGCCTTAACTTATTAAAGCAACTAGGGTTATTAATGAAATTGATTTTCATACAAATATTCGGATGAGAGTATGGGGAGGGCCCAATGAAAATATCTGTTTGTATTGACGCAGTATTGAGAGGATATGATTTGGATAAAAGTTTGCAAACGGTTAAAAGCCTTGGAATTGACTCTTTTGAATTTTGGGCTTGGTGGAACAAGGATATTGATCGGTTAGTACAATTGAAACAAGATCTTCATTTAGAAGTCGTTACTTTTTGTACTAAATTCATCAGCTTGGTGGATTCCAGCAAAAAGGAAGAGTACCTATCCGGTTTACAGGAGTCTATTGTGGTAGCCAAAAGACTGGATTGCAAACGGTTGATAACACAAGTAGGCAATGAGTTGACGGATTTACCCAGGAATCAGCAACGTGAAAATCTTATAGACGGGTTAAAGGCATGCGTACCTTTTCTTGAACAATCGGGCATGACTTTACTGGTGGAACCCTTGAATATTAATGTGGATCATAAAGGGTACTTTTTGTACCGTTCCGATGAGGCATTTGAAATTGTTGATGAAGTCGGAAGTAACCATGTTAAAGTCCTATTTGATATATATCATCAGCAAATTACAGAAGGAAACCTCATTAATACGATTATTCGAAACATTGACAAGATCGGGCATTTTCATGCGGCGGGTCATCCGGGCAGACATGAATTGGGCAACGGTGAAATTAATTATAAAGCTATATTTAACGCCATTAGAAAAGTGGGCTTCAACGGTTATATAGGACTGGAATATTTCCCCTTGACCGATCCGAAGGATGGAATTGAGGAATCGAAAACGTATTAGATAACCCGTGGGGGGATAGCTATGAGGAACAAAACAAAAGTGGGAATCGGCTTAATTGGTTACAAATTTATGGGAAAAGCACACAGCCATGCTTATCGGGATTTGCCGTTTTTTTTCGAAACGGGTGTTGTACCAGAACTTCGAGCGATTGCCGGAAGGGATGAGGATGGCTTAAAAAAGGCAGCTGAAAAAATGGGTTGGCAATCTTATGAGACTGATTGGCGCCAACTTTTGGAAAGAGACGATATTGATATCATTGATATATGCACTCCAAACATCTCCCATGCAGAGATTGCCATTGCGGCAGCAGAGGCGGGAAAGCATCTCATATGTGAAAAACCGTTGGCGATGAGTGTGAAAGAAGCTAAAAGTATGCTCCAAGCAGTGAAAAAAGCGGGAGTCGTTCACATGATCTGCCATAACTATCGCTTTGCACCTGCCGTGCAGTGGGCTAAACAACTTATTGATCAAGGACGAATCGGTAAAATTAATCATATACGGGCAGTATACTTGCAGGATTGGTTGGTCGATCCGTATTCTCCTTATGTGTGGAGATTAAATAAACAATTATCAGGATCCGGAACACATGGCGATCTTGCTGCTCATATTATCGATCTCGCCCGTTTTCTTGTTGGAGAATTCCAGTCTGTTGTGGGAATGATGGAGACTTTCACCAAAATGCGCTGTTCCAATGATGGAATGATGAAAGAAGTAGATGTGGATGATGCCTCCGTTTTCTTAGCCCGTTTCCGAAATGGAGCCATCGGGACCTTTGAGGCCACACGAGTAGCCGGCGGTAATCGCAACGCAAACCGTTTTGAAATCAACGGTGATAAAGGGTCTATCCGGTGGGACTTCGAAAACATGAATCAACTTCAACTTTATTTGACAGATGATCCATTAGGGATGCAAGGTTTTCGAACAATAAACTGCACGGAAAGCTGCCACCCCTACGCTGCAGGATATTGGCCTTCAGGACATATCATCGGATACGAGCACACTTTTATTAACTTGGCGAAAGAACTTATGGACGGAATCTCCAAAGGTTACAGTCCATCACCGAACTTTGAAGATGGTGTGAATAATCAAATTGTATTGGAGTCTGTGGAGAAGTCAGCACAAAACGGTAGTTGGGTGAACGTTTCATAATATGTGAGTAATTAAAAAAGTAAACCCATTTATGGCATACAGTGTACCTAAAATATTGCAAAAGGGACTGGATCAAATTGATTCAGTCCCTACTGCGTGGTGAAAGTCCCGAACTGGAGCTGGCAAACATAATTGCTTAGACTATACAGAGAGTCCAAATAGG
>NZ_WHOD01000053.1 GCF_013141765.1 Paenibacillus foliorum | reverse complement strand
CAGCGGCTGGAACACGAGCTTCAAAGGCGGACGCTACCGCTCCTCCACCCACACCCATTCCCTCTTACTGTTCCACTGTACTGCCTTCTGCTACTTCTTTCTTTACTTCTCCTAACCTTTCGGTCAGGCGGTATTCATAGCCATGTACCCCTTTGTAGTACTCGGGATACATAACTAAGCGGTATGTTTTCGCTCTCCAAACAAGTCAAACATATATGGTAAAATGAGACGAACAGCGTTCGAGCTCACCCAGTTGTTCCTTGATCTCTTTGAACGGAACTGAAAGTTCCGTTATTCTCTCCACCGCCTCCCATTCAGGGACTTAGCGGAAGTCGGACTTCCGTTAAGTCCCTGAATGGGAGGCCTTTACACAAAAAACAGAGAAATAACGGAACAAGCTATTCCGTTATTTCTCTGTTTTTATGCTTTTTTAGGAGATAGCGGAAATTTTACTTCCGCTATCTCCTTCGCTCCCATGGAAGCCAGACTACGCATCGGACAATCGATGCCCTCGGGCACTATGATCGATACGTTCGCAATGATGCCAAGTGTCATCTTATGTTTCTTTTCAAAATGTTCTTTAATGAGTCAGACGGCCTCGTCTATGAATTCTTTCAACATTTTTCGATGCTGCAAAAAGACGTTCCACCACCCTTCATCGATCGTAAACACCACATGTCGATGATTAACCTGGAACACATCCTCCGTCAATATTCGGCTCCACTCCCCCGTTTCCCCACAGGAACATACATGTTGTACAGAAGCGTCCTATACAACGGTAGGGTACTCTGCGAATGTCATTACAACCTTCGCAAACAAGATTTCGTGGATCTCCGCAGCTACGAAATTTTTGCACCTCTTTCACTAAGTTAGGTCTAATATGTTATTTGTGCTTTTCTTCAAAGGCATCCCAGTGCCGTTGCTCATCAAAAAATATTTGTTTCAGTTACGTTTGAGTCCATACCTCTACCTTACCAAAAATTTAAATAAGGGGTAAGCTTCGCTCACCACAAACCCAAAAACATATAAAATCTTATATGTTTAAAAAAGACTTCGGATCGAAGTCTTTTTTATCATTATTATTATTCATTCTGATGACGCATTAGGCATTAGGCTAAGGTTTCCAGCATCTCCAGCTTCACCTCATAGCGCATAGCGGCCCCCGTTAAATACCTTTCGCATTCCGCCTCCATATAAAGGCCCATTCGATAAACTTCCTTATTCATGCTTCCTGCGATATGCGGTGTGAGGAGAACATTATCCAGCTGCAGGAATGGACTATTATCTGGGACAGGTTCAGGAGCCGTTACATCTAAAATAGCCGTTCTCGTCGATACCTCGCGCAATGCCTTAATCAAATCAGCTTCAACTACCTGAGCCCCCCTACCTGTATTAATGAAAGTAGCATGAGGCAGCATTCGGTCAAAATGATCCTTGTTCAAAATACCTACGGTAGCCGGTAAGTTAGCTAAGTGGTTGGAGATCGTATCGCAATTAGTGAAAATATCGATCAAATCCGTCTTACGAACCTTGAGCTCAGCCGCTCTATCATCAGAAAGAAAAGGATCGAATACATCAATGGCTAACTCATGCTTGCTCAACATTTCTATAACGCCTCTGCCAATCATTCCCGCTCCCAGAATGCCGACCCGTGCACTGTAATTACCGGGAAATGCTCTTGATATCTGCTGTGCTTGGCGATAATCACCATGCTGTTTATAAGACCTTGCCGATTGTGTAAAGCCTTTATTGGCAAGCAATATTTGCGCTGAGGTAAACTCTATTACTGGAATGGCATTAGCTGCCCACGCGCTGACAACGGTTACATTACGGAACATAAATGGACGCGCAAAACGTTGAACGGAACCAGCTGCATAGAATAAGACTTTCAAATTAGGCAAATAACGCTGCAGCTCTTCCTCCGAAAAATTAGGTATTCCCCATGTGGAAAAAGCGATTTCTACGTCACTTAACTCATTAAGATGGAGCTTTGCATTTTCCTGATTTATATAAACCGGAAACAAATCAAGCTTTTCTGCCAATCTAGTGCGAACGCTTTCATCATAAGCCCTTTCGATCCCCGCATCACTACTGTCAGCCATAAATATCGCCTTTACTTTCATAACGCGCCTCCCGCTATTATTTCAGGTCAAGAACATCATTATTATAGCAGTACAATCTCGGCAAGCATAGTAAAATTTCCCTCTCTTCTTTCATTCCCTTATATAACAAAAGCCTCCCGATGAAGCTGAGTCTGCACTCATTTCTTAGGAAGGCGCTTTGTTAATTATTTAAAGCCTTTTTCAATTTCTTGAACCATTGCAGCTACAGAAACCAATCCGCCTCCGGACAAGTACCAGTAGTTAGCATCTAAATAAACAATTTTGCCGTTTTTAAATGCGTTGGTTTTTTTAACCAGTTCATTTTCAATAATCTGTTTAGCCGTTGTTTTGCTTTCGCCTACCGCTGTTTCACGGTCAACTACGAACAAATAATCCGGATTTTTTTCTACTATAAACTCAAAGGAAATGGTTTGACCATGTGTGGATACTTCAATGTTTTTCTCTACAGGTGTAATTCCCAGCACATCATGGATGATTCCGAATCTGGAGCCTGTTCCATAAGCTGTAACTTTACCACCTGAAACCAAGGTTACCAATGCATTCTTGCCGCTAGCAGCAGCTGTATCTTTTACTTTTTTAATGGAAGCATTGATTTTGGCAAGCTCTTCTTTTACAGCCGCTTCTTTACCAAAAATTTGACCCAATCTCTCCATATTTTCAGTGAAGGTTTCCATATATTTCTTGTTGTCTATGCCCATAAATACAGTCGGGGCAATTTTGCTTAATTCTGCATAGTGTCCTTGCTGTCTGCCCGAAATAATGATAAGGTCTGGACTCATTTCGTTGATTTTTTCAAATGCTGGCTCCTGCAGGGTACCTGCATTTTTAAACTTAGCGTCTTTATATTTCGCCAAGTATGGTGGCAGATTGGATTGCGGTACTGCTGTAACAACTGAATCAAGACCCAGCTTATCTAATGAATCCAGAATACCGTAGTCGAACACAACCACTTTTTTAGGATTTGTTTTTACTTTAGTTTCACCCAATTGATGCTTGAAGGTCAACTCAGTTGGCGCCTTGGCAGCCTCTGGAGCTGGAGTCGTTGGAGTTGAACTCCCACCTGCTGCGTTATTTGAACCGGAGTTCGTACTTGTTGTACCGCAAGCAGCAGCTACCAACATCATCATGATTGTTACTAAAAGCAAAGAAATTTTTCTTGTCACTCTGATCACCCCTAGATTTATTTGTCATGCTATTTGAAATGGTATTCAAATCGGATTTAGTGAAGCTCTTTTAGTAAAAGTAAGTCTATGCAAAATACACACAGATTTTATTACCGTTAATCGTTTCAATCTGTATGTCCATGTCGTAGACTTCTTTTAATACAGGCTGTGTTATTATCTCATCCGTTGTTCCTTCTTTGATGACCTTCCCATCCTTGAGAGCTACGATATAGTCGGAATAACAGGAGGCAAAGTTAATGTCATGGATTACGATTACAATCGTTTTGCCAAGCTCGTTAACCATTCGCCGCAGCACCTTCATGATTTGAACGGAATGCTTCATGTCAAGGTTGTTAAGCGGCTCATCGAGCAGAACATACTCTGTATTTTGGGCAATGACCATCGCTATGTAAGCTCTCTGCTTCTGGCCCCCGCTTAATTCATCCAGAAATTTATTCTGCATTTCCTCCAAATCCATATAGGCAATAGCCTCATCTACAAATTTCAAATCCTCGTCATTCAGCTTGCCTTGTGAATAAGGAAATCGTCCAAAGCTGACCAGCTCTCTAACCGTCAAACGGACATTAATATGGTTCGCTTGCTTCAGGATCGAAATCTTCTTGGCCAGATCATTGCTTTTGCTCTTATGCAGCTCCTTGCCTTCAATGTAAATCTCTCCGCTATCCTTAGTTATAAGGCGGCTTACCATGGACAACAGAGTGCTTTTTCCAGCTCCATTAGGTCCTATGAATGAAGTGATCTTTCCTTTTGCTATGTTAACGGATACGTCTTCTATTACATTTTTACTGCCGTACCGTTTGGAAACCTTCCTTACTTCTATCACGATTTATTCCCCTTTAATAAGAGATAGATGAAGTACAGCCCACCGACGAGGTTAATAACTACGCTTATTGTTGTAGTAAAGGTGAACACTCTCTCGACGATTAATTGTCCTCCGACTAATGCAATGATACTAATAAGCATCGATCCTAGAATTAAATACTTGTGCTTGTACGTTCCTATTAACTGATGGGTCACATTCGTAACAAGCAATCCGAGGAAAGTGATGGGCCCAACTAAAGCTGTAGAAATGGATACTAGAATAGCGATTATAATGAGCAGTCTTTTCACTACGTAATCGTAATCGACTCCCAGATTGACAGCCTGCTCTTTACCTAAAGAAAGCACATCCAAATATTTGGCGAATTTCATAAAATATACACCGATAAATATCAAAGCAATAATCGATATATATAGTAGATCCTTATTCACATTATTGAAGCTGGCAAACAATTTGTCCTGCAGCCTGAGATACTCATTCGGATCGATAAGTACCTGCATGAAGGATGAAAAGCTCTGAAACAAAGTCCCGAATATGATCCCGACTAAGAGCAGGAAGTAAATGTTTTGCCCATCTCGTTTAAAAATAATTTTATAAAGCACTCCTGCGAACAAAACCATTACGATCACGCATAACACAAAGTTGACGTTTTTACTCATCATCGAGATCGTAGTCGACCCAAATCCAAAAATAACAACTGTTTGAATTAATCCATAAAGCGAATCCAAACCTAGAATGCTTGGGGTCAGAATTCGGTTATTCGTAATCGTCTGAAACACCATAGTAGAGAAGGCAATGGTAATGGCCGTAAGAACAATAGCAAGGATCTTAATTCCCCTTCTCGGGAGAGCGTAACCCCAGTTCGTGCCGAGCTTTATAAATATAAATGTCGCTATTAATGCCAATGCAGCTACGGCAAGAATGCTTAACTTCGCTTTAATGTTCATATGCCTTTCTCCTCATAAGCAAGTAAAGAAATATACCACTTCCTATCACTCCGACTGTAAGACCAATGGCAATCTCGTAGGGATAAATAATGATACGTCCAAGCACATCGCAAAATAATACAAATACGGCTCCTAATAAGGCGGTATGCGTGAGACTTTTCTTTAAATGGTCACCTTTGAAAATAGTTACTATATTAGGAATGATCAGTCCAAGAAACGGAATCATACCCACAGTTAGAATGACTACGGATGTTACTAACGCTACAATAACTAGCCCGATATTGACGACCTGCTTATAATTTAGTCCCAGATTGACGGAGAATTCTTCCCCCATCCCTGCAACGGTAAAACGATCCGCATATAGATAAGCGATGATGACGATTGGAATGCTGATATACAGCATTTCGTAGCGGCCCTTCATAATCATTGAGAAATCACCATGCAGCCAAGCCGATATACTCTGAATGAGATCATGCTTATATGCAAAGAAGGTAGTCATCGAACCCACGATATTACCGAACATCAAGCCTACAAGCGGGATGAAAATAATATCTTTGTACTTGACCTTGTCAAGAATCTTCATAAATATAAAAGTCCCAAGAAGCGCAAAAGCGAATGAAACGAGCATCATTTGCAAAGGACTTGCTGTCGTAAACATAAGCATAGCTACCAAAATACCGAGCCTCGCCGAATCCTCTGTCCCGGCAGTTGTTGGTGAAACGAATTTGTTTCTAGTTAACTGCTGCATAATCAACCCAATGACACTCATACTGACTCCGGCAATAATGATGCTGATTAAACGCGGGAGCCGACTTATCATCAAAATATCAGCTTGATCCTCAGTTAGATGAAAAATGTCAAGCGGCGATATATTTTTCACTCCGATGAAAATAGAGCAAAAGGATAAAATGATTAACGCGATTAGAAGGTACCTTATTCTCATAGCCTTTCCTAACTCTTCCTTTACAGAAGGATTGTCTGATTTGAATTAATAACGATAATCATTACTAATGATATGAAAGTGATAATCATTATCAACATGATTCATATTACTCGAAACCGATTCTTTACATGAATAGACTTTTCATTTTTGTTCCATGGACTTTTCTATCACCGTAGTTTCTATTCCTAATTTCGACACAATATAGGAATCGATAACAAAAAGAACAGACTGCCGCAGCAATCTGTCTCACATTCCGATTAGTTCTTGAACTATTTATATAGACGGCTTGAACTCGTTCATCTTATTGGGCAAGGTAATTTGTTGGAGTCGATATGAACCAAGAAACTCACCCCGTCTATCTCGATCTCCTCAACTATCCTTATATGAACATCCCACCGTCAACTTTGATCGTTTCCCCTGTTATAAAATGGGAATGAGCGATTAATGAGTAGGCTACCTCTGCGACATCCTCAGGTGTTGCAATTCTACCGAGTGGGGTTCCTTCCGCTAGCCGCGACACATGGTCTCCCTGACCTTCAACCCAGCGGGTCTGAACGATTCCCGGTGCGATTGAGTTTACACGCACTTCTGGCGCCATCACTCTGGCCAAAGATTTCGTAACACTAATGGCAGCTGCCTTAGAAGCTGCATAAGCGATAGAGCTGCCCAATCCTGTTAGTCCGGCAACGGATGTAATATTCACGATACAGCCCTGCTGTTTTTTCAGCTCGGATTCGGCAGCCCGGCAGCAGAAAAACATACCTTTTACATTAACATCCATAACCCGATCCCAATATTCTTCCTTTAATCCCTCCAGGTCATCGTGCTTGACGAAATCCGTAACCCCCGCATTATTAACCAATATATCCAATCGTCCGAAAGACTCAATAGTTTGCTGAACCATAGACCGCACCTGCTGATCATCCGAAACGGTTGCCTTAAATAGCAGACAGTTCACTCCAAGCGCCTCAATCTCCTTCTTGGTTTCCAGTGCTTCTTTCTCGGATTTGGAATAATTAATCGTTATATGTACGCCTTCTTTAGCCAAACGAATTGCAATTGCTTTACCGATTCCTGTTGCAGCTCCTGTAATTAGCGCAGCTTTACCTATCAATGGAAATCTCTCCTTTTTATTTTCAGCTTATTCACTATTACCTATAGTACAATAAATCATGCTACGTATGGCAAAATTTGTAGTGATTCTTAACGGAATCCATACTAAAATGAAATCAAATCCAGACTTATTAAAGCACTCGATATGAACCAGGAAAGGCGGAAATCCCGTGTCCAAAGCCAAACAATTATCCACCTTGCTGCAAAGCATGGAAGTCATTGATCTATCCCACACTTTAGAGGAAGATATGCCCATTTATCCAACACACTCACGTTACTTTCATACCCTATGGGATTCCTTCGAAACTGGAAGCCAAGCGCTGTTATACCAGCTTATTATTAACGAGCATTGTGGAACCCATATGGATGCCACTGCCCACTTCCTCAAAGAGGATCATCCTGAGCATTTGTATATGGCTGAAACGCCGGTTACCCAATGCTTTGGGCGCGCGCTCACGTTGGATGTATCACATTTCAAGGATACCGACTTGGTAACGACTGAAATCCTACAAGAATGGGAACAAAAATATCATGCCATCGAAAAAGGCGATATTGTCAACTTCCGATTCGGATGGGATCGCTATTGGGAGCCTCGCTCGGTAAGCCAGACATACAGCAAATCTTGGCCGGGTCTAAGTGGGGAAGCCGCTGAATATTTAGTTTCGAAACAGATCAAAGCCGTCGGCTGCGATGTATTAGCCATTGATAGCTACTATGCGGTAGGAGCCCCTGCCCACTATGCTCTGCTTGGCAATGGGATCAACATTATCGAAAACTTAACGAAGCTAGAGGAAATCATAGGTGAATCCTATATGATTGCCTTTCCTCTAAAGGTCAAACAGGGATCAGGCTCGCCGATCCGTGCTGTGGCTTATAAGTAAAGCTATTTGCATAGGCTACTAGTCGCATTCAATATACAAACCTCCTTTCCCGATCATCTATCGGTCCAGGAGTTTTTTTCATTCCATTTCACCAACACAAGCTAGCAAGCATTCCTTTGAAAAATAGTTATGGGTATGCAGCCTTTCTTAACACATATAACTGTGGAATACTCCCTGACCGATAAAGGGAGAGGCTTTCAGAAAAATTCTTAAAGAAATGGAAATGCACAGCTTGCGACGAGAATAGTCGGAAGATTAACCTGTGACCCATGAACGTTCATGAATCAGGTTTACATTTTATGGTACAATAGGCGTACCTGCACTGCTTCAGCAGTTGCTAGTGAAGCAAGTTTTCTAAGAAAACTCTTTCTGCTTACGATGTAAGTCTCACTAATGAGAATCAGGAAGTTGCTTACGATGTTAAAGTTTTCTACGAAAACTCTTAGGAGGGAATGCATGACTACAACACTCATCATTATTTTGTTTGTCCTTGTACTTATCGTAATTATTAGCCAATCAAACAATAGGAAAGCGGCTCAACGAGGCAGCAGCAATTATGCTGGAGCAGGATCCAAATTGGGAGCAAGCAGCAGAAAAACTGGATCACCCACACCCGTTTATGAGAATACCCCATTGCCGACTCTGCTAGGTATTCAGCCGCAAATCCCCTTGGAGCCTGCTGTCATCCGGCTTGAACAGTCTCTGCCGGAGTCATTCATGCTGAAGCTCCGCGAACGAATCCAGCGGCAGAACCCGCAAATGTCCGAAGCCGAATACAATTGGAAGCTGCTGGAGCTGAAACGGTATTTTCTCATGACAGCCCTTTGCAGGGATGTACCTATGTTCAGCCAGTCGGTAGATGACATCTGGCACGAAATGTTAATGTTCACTAGAGAATATTCACAGTTTGGTGAAGCATTCATTGGTTCACCTATTCATCACGGACCGCATTCCGACGGTCAGCCTGACCCTGGAGGTCGGGCGTGGTTCGATTGGATGTACGCGCAGCTATTCGTCCCAACACCCTATTCCGCCCATATATGGCGGCCATTCTTCCGGCATCCGCTCGATCCTAGGCTGCTGGAGGAATTGAAGCAAGACAGCGAGTCTGAGCTGACTGCGAACAGGTTCAACCGCTCAGCGGCGGAACGATATCCCGAGATTCGGGATACGATCTCACTGCTGATTCGTAAGGCTAAGGAACAGGTACATAGAGCCGTGCCTGGGGCCTCTTATTCGGCTGAGCGGCCAGTAGGCAATGAACCTGCCGCTTTCATGCCTTATTTAGCCGGAGCCTTAATGTTCTATTCGGCAACGGAATTTGTTGACTTCGATGCACTTATGGAGCCGCACTATTCTGAGGAGGAAGTACAGCGGCGGGCTCAGGAAGCCGGCTCCTCCAGCTCCTCGTGTAGCAGCAGCTCCACCACTTGGGGCGATGATGATAATCGGAACCACGGCGGGGGCAGTGATGGAAGCGGAGACTCTAGCGGGGGGAATGATAGCAGTGGATCTTCTTCAAGCTGTTCGTCCTCCTCGTCCAGCTGCTCTTCTTCCAGCTGCGGCGGTGGTGGAGACTAAATGAACGACCACAAACAAGACCTCGAATTCCCCCTGTGAACAACGGGATGATTCGAGGTCTTGTTTGTGCACAATGTGCACAATTACTGTAATTAACCAATAATGGTAAAAAACCTTGTTAATTCCGCTTAGATGAGTCCTAACCCACAACTTTGCTGGAAAATCTCACGGTAATTTCAAATAATATCCCCGTGGTGCAAACCCAGTTCCGAATTAGATGGAGAATATCCATGTAAACTAGTTCTGCATTCAACAAATTGAAGAATAAAGGGAGTTCTTCCATCTATTCGATAGAAAAGGGGTAACCCTACCTGGCCTGGCCAGCCCTCGGGTTAATTCAATACCGGCACAAAGCCGCCTCTTTCGATGGCATCCATGCCTTTGCCCTCAACGCTCAGAAGCCATTGAAGCAGCCTGCTTGCCGAGCTGTCCACTGGTTCATCCTCACGAGTTACAGCATACAAAAGCGCCGTATAAGGATATGTCCCTTTCCTGATGTTCTCTTTATTACTCTCAATCCCATCAACAGAAAGGAATTTTACTTGTTCGCGTTTATGCATTTCATTGGCAAAATAGTAAAAGGAATAGCCAATCGAATAGCTCCCATTCTTATAATCAGCAACAGCGTCAATGAGTCCCCCCATGCCAGAGGATTTTTTCTCCTTAGGCGGTTCAGCCAGCTGTAGCCCCTTCATTACCTTTTGCTCCATATAAGTTTGGCTGCCGGAATTTTTTTCACGCTGAAAAGCTATGATCCTCTCATTCGGCCCTCCGACATTACTCCAGCTATTAGTCTTACCTGCATAAATATCCTGAATTTGCTGAACAGAAAGATTAGAGATTTCATTATCGGTATGAACTAAAAAAATAAAAGCATCCTTACCAATTGGTGTAAGCTTAAGCTTCACACCACTGGCTTCAGCGAGCTTGAGTTCTTCATCGGAAGGTCCTGCCACAAAAATTAGATCGGCTTTCTTGGCAATCAAATTTTCATACGCAGCATGGGTAGTATTAAAATAAACATGCTGCTCCGCCCAAGGCTTGTTGGTACCCGTTAGCTCTCTCATCAAAATTTTGCCAAATGGAATGGCAGCGGTAGCCCCATCGATTTTGGGAAAGGTCTCTGCGGTGAACATCGAATGTCGGGGCCATAGGGAGGTTAGAGCGAAGATGAAAAGCCACAGTGAGGCTAGAGTTATAGCGACTGTCTTTAAAATCCTTGTTCCTCGATTACTCGCTGCTGCCTTTCGAGCACCAATGCCTAATAGTGCAAATAAGCTCGGCCAAACGGAAGCCAATAGAGCTGTAACCTTCATACTACTGCTGTCCGTTATATAAGACTTAGCGCTTTCAAACAATGGCAGCGCCCATAGAACAAATACTTGATAAGGCAGCCAGGTGATTCCGCCAAAATCAGAGGTCGCACCTTTTACACTCGCAAAAGTAGCGTACCATATAGCGAATCCAACCATAACAACGGACAGTAAGGAAAACGTATGAATTCTCATGCTTGCAGGAAACCTCTTAGCTGCTATAAAGCCGTAACCCGCAAATGGAAGAGCTATGATGACGGCATATAGCATCATTAACAGAATCAAGCTGGAGTCACTCAACGCTCGAATGTCAAATATCCGATCTACGGCACCGCCCCCGTTGATTACGACCAAGATCAGTAAAAATTCAAATAACACATAGCTAACCAAAAATAATATTCCTCTGCGCGCCGCTGCAAGAGCTGGCCCTAGCCAATTGGAACCAGGTTGATGAGGAATCTTCAAATCGTTATTGGAGCTCGGCTGATTCAATAGCATCGCCTCCTACTATGCTTGGTTACGATGTTTACTCTCCTTCATTGAACCATAGAGGATCGTTGCAATCGACTTCCCCGTTATAATTGATTAGTATCTCATCCCCTGCCTTTATCGCTGTATAGGCAAAAAAGTCAAACGTATGATTGTCAAAGTTAATGTCATAAGTGGCATTCGGTGTATAGGAATGATTAAACAAACTGCCATAGCCTAACAGGATAGCCGTGTGATTGGCACCATACTCATACACATAATCTGCAAGTATTGTTTTCTCAATATGAACATGTTCCTCATTAAGATAAGGAATGACCGGTGCTTCATGTATAAGCTCACCTTTTGCTATATCCCGTGTCGCAAATACCCCTCTATTGAACTCGCCATTGCTAAGCTTAGAATTTTTTATCTCAATCATGCTGCTCACCCTTCGCGTTCTTTAGTCTATATTATTCTTTACTCTTCTAATCACGTTTAAAAGAATAATTTTAACTCACCCTCGTTAAAACAGCAATAAAATGTTAAAAATATCGTTTCAGCCCTCATCCAGATTGAATGTTCCATCGCCATAAAGCAACCATCAAGACATTAAAGATAGAAAAAAGCCCCGCCCCATCGAAATGATGGGGGAAGGGGGCTCTGGTTAGATGTGTTAATAATGGGTGTACTCAGTAACGAATATTCTAATATCAACCGTTGCTCCGGTTAAATAGACAGATTGCGCATATATTGAACATATTGAGGGAATGCTTCTTCCGCATCCTCAATATCGGGATGCCATTTCTTCTCCCATTCGAATGTATAATAGCCGTCATAGCCGTTACGTTCCAAAAGCTTATACAAATCGGTCAGCGGGATGCTGCCTTCCCCTGTCAGGCAATACTTGAACTTACCGTCAGATTCTGGCAGTAAGCGGGAATCCTTCACATGCGTATATTCGATCCATTGTCCAAGTGCTGCCCATGTATCCTCGGGCTGTTCACCGAGCGTTCGAATCGGATGATGAAGGTCCCATAGCACGCCCACAGCCTCAGGATCAACTTGCTCCATTACTGCTTTAACGTCCGCGTAAGAGGTCCAGTCATCATGTGTTTCTAATAGAAGCTTAACTCCATTCTCCTTAGCTATAGCTCCTGTTTCCTTGAAATGACGGACAATCGTTTCGATGGCTTCGGCTCGATCCGTCCCCCCGATGCTTCCCCCAAACACACGGATATAGCGAGTCCCAAAGAATGAACATAATCTGGCGTACTCTCTGATTTCTGCCAGATTCTGCGCATATTTATCTGTGGAGAACATATGGACAGAGCTGGAGAAGCAGGACACCTTCAAGCCGGAATCCATGATTTGATCCCGTGTATGACTAAGCTGGCTTGAGAACTCAGGGAGCTTATAAATATTCATTTCACCAGCTAGGCCACGAAAATCAATAGCGTCGAAGCCGTATGCGACGGCTCTCTTGATGATTAAATCCAATTCCCATTCAGGACAACCCAATGTCGTAAAAGATAATTTCATTTCTATTCCTCCTGGCTTCGTTCAATTAAATTCATGCAATAGCTTGATTCAAAATTCTTATGTCCTACTTGGTCGTCATCCGGTCAAACCGTTCGGCCGTGACCTCTCTTAATAGAGGTTTACCTGTTGCAAAATTTACTAAATCTTCAACCACCATTGCCGCCAGCTGAGACTTCCAATAGCCTGAATAGGCACCGATATGCGGCAAGCAGATGACATTAGGCAGCTTCAGCAGCAGGTCGTCCGCCGGAAGCGGCTCACGATGATACACATCCAGCGCCGCGTGAATACGCCCTGCGGATAACTGCTCCAGCAGCGCTGCCTCATCAATCAGCGGCCCGCGCGCTGTGTTGACTAACAACGCGCCATCCGGCAGCAGCTTCAGCTGCTCCTGCCCAATCATCCCGCGTGTCGACGTTGTAAGCGTATCGTGAAGAGACACGATGCAGCTCTCACTGAGCACGGCTTCCAGGCTGCCTAGCGCTATCCCCTGCTCGCTTGCCTCTTCCTGAGAACAGTAAGGGGAAAAGAGCTTAATGCTAGCGTTAAATCCGCGCAGGAGCCGGATAACCTCCCTCGCAACTTCTCCATAGCCGATAAGGCCAACCTTCTGGCCGTACAAGCCCATAACGGTATTGCCGTTATCGCCCCATGACCCGCTTCGCAGCTGATCTCGGTACTTGCCGATCTCCCAGGAGCCGGCCAGCATAAGCGATACCGTTAACTCGGCTGTGGACTTGGCGAGAGCGGTATTGGCATTAACCACTGTAATGCCGTTTCCAAATGCTGACGGATCCATATACGGAGTCAATGTACCTGCAGCATGCCCAATAAAACGTAGCTTTTTGGCCTCTGCTAATATATCGGCCGTCAGCTTAGGGGAGCCCCATGACAGGATGCATGCATCGTATTTATGAATATCTTGACGCAGCTGCTCCGCTTCATAGGGTTCATCAATCGTAACCCAATCCACATCTGAAACAGCTTGCATCTGTTTAATAACCTTTTCACTAAACAATAAGTCTCTCAATTCCCTTTTCCACACTGTAACTAATGTTCTCATCGTTCATCTCCATGTGAATAAGTACTAAGCTATAACCTTATGATTACCCAATAAGCAACGAATGAAATCGCATTCATAAAAAGCTATGTGTTTATTATAGCCTAGGCTTAAGTTAGTGGAATTCCGTAAACTTACTAGAAAACTACACTATCTTCCGATGTTAATTCTTTTTATACTCATAGGGGGTTACGCCATAGCATTTTTTAAACATTTTATAAAAATGGCCTGTATGCTTGAATCCTACTGCCTCCAAGATTTCAACCACGGACATTTCCGTTTCGAGCAGCAATTCCCCCGCTTTGCGTAAACGCAGCTCCGTCAAGAAACCACTGAAGGTTACTCCTGCCACCATTTTGAATAGCGAGCTGAAATAGTTCGGTGAAAGCGAAACCCTTGCTGCCGCATCCTTCAACGCAAGCGGTTTCTCCATATTTTGTTTCATATAATCAATGACTTCCCGAATAGCTTGTTCATACCCGGATTCGGTGGCCCGCATCCAACCATTAACCTCACGGCTGATGACAACCAAAAACTTCAACAAGTCTGCTCGGACCGCGTATTGATGGTAGGATTCCTTGGCATCCAGCTCACTCTTAATATCCTCCATCAAACGCTCGATAACAATTTGAGAACGCGGCGACAGGTTAATCAGCAGATGCTGTTTCAAAGTAGCGCTGGACAATTCGCGGATCGTTTCCTCCAGCAGGGAAGGCATGAAATCCAGCTGTACCAGCTCAAACGATTGTCCGGCAATTGGCATAAAACAGTGCATCGTGTAAGGAGGAATAGAAAACAGATCCCCCCGCATCAGATCTGCCTGTTCATCTTGAACCACATGACGGCAAATCCCACTTAGAACATAACAAATTTGCAAAAACTCATGGCCATGCTGGACTGGATTATAATTGGTTTCATTGCGGATTTCGAATTTGATTGGAAAATCCTCCTGCATAAAATCTTTATACCGAAAAACAGGTGAAGATTCCAATTCTCACATCTCCCATCAAAGTAAACAAACTATTGATTAAACTACTATTATTTTAAATACTATCCGGTATGAAACGCAACATTTAAAAAAGCTGAACCCTAGG
>NZ_WHOD01000052.1 GCF_013141765.1 Paenibacillus foliorum | reverse complement strand
CAAATCGGCAAAGTTATGGGTTAAGTCACAATTACTATGAAAAATTCCGTTTTATTGAAGGTCGCCCATCACGTCAACAAAATTTTTTACATCGTTTCGTGTTCATATAGTCAAAAAATTCGGCAATACAGGCGAGGATCTGGAGGATCTCTTATCAATTGGAACGATTGGATTGATCAAAGCGATCGAATCGTTTTCACCGGATAAAGGAACCAAGCTGGCCACTTTCGCAGCCCGTTGTATCGAGAATGAAATACTTATGCATTTGAGATCGCTAAAGAAAACACGCAAGGATGTTTCCCTTCATGATCCCATTGGAACGGACAAAGAGAGGAACGAAATCACTTTAATCGACATTCTTGGTACGGAAGCCGATGATGTCGTGGATAAGGTACAGCTTAAGATAGAGAAGTCGAAAATTTACAGAAATCTGGATATTTTGAATGAACGTGAGTGAGAGGTAGTTGTTGGGCGCTTCGGGCTTGAAGCAGGCGGAGAGGAAAGGACACAGAGGGAGATTGCGAAGGATCTGGGGATTTCGCGCAGCTATGTATCCCGGATTGAGAAGCGGGCTTTGAAGAAGCTGTATCATGAGTTTTATAAGGTGAAACGATAAAGTCAAGTATACAAGGTTTGGGTGGCCTGCCTTGAAGGCAGGCTCTATTCTATAAAAATAAGGATGTTTTTGTCATGGACGAGCTGCTTCAACAAATGGCTCATATAACAATTGGTATTGTGGCATAGTTAATTAAAATTTATTGGGAAATTGCTATCTTTATTAATTCTTGCACCACAACCAATGGTAGTTCCGGAGTTGGGGGAAGTTGCCAAGTTATAAAAGCATTGGCCGGAGCTTGCAGAAGCAGGCAAGCTGGAGCTTGACGACATTTTGCTCTCTGGGAAGAGCGAACAGGGCTATTGGCCATATCTAATCGGCTTTCGACGAGCTGCCGGACCGTTCCGTCAGGCCACCGGACAGCGGTAGACCCACCGCCGCAAAAATAAGCAGGCAGTAAAACAGCACATGAAAATCTGGCAGCACGCTGACCATCACGGAAGCCGCCATGCCGCCGATATAGCGGGACGTGGAAAAAATGCCCGAGGCAAGGCCCGACATCTCCTTGGATACCGACTGCAGTGAAGCGGCCTGCATGGACGGCGTTCCCATACCCGAACCGATCCCGCCGACCAGTAAACCGGCCGCTATATAAGAGATATTCGGGTAGCGGTAAATGTTTAAGTAACCGAGCAGAGCTACCGCCGAGACTGCGAAGGACAGCAGCACGAGACGCCTTTTCCCGAGCCGATCGGTCAGAGAGCCGCCGATCCAGGAACAGGCCGACATCGACAGGGAGAAAACAAACAGCAGCATCCCTACCGTCTGCATGGAATAATGATAGACCGTCTGTAACAGTACGGGCATAACCAGAATAGTGCTGTACATGATCGCGTTACTTAACAGGATCGCTATATTCGCGCTGCTGAACATTCGGTTCCTGAACAGTGAAAATTGGATCAAGGGAGCCTTGCAGCGCCTTTCCCGATGAATGAAAAGCATTGTGATGAGCACCAGCGCGACGGCGGTCCAAGCGCTGAGAAACTCGCGATGTGTCACAACCAGGGTCAGCAAGGTTAAGCCAGCTGCCATATAAACCGCCCCCAAAATATCAAGGGTCGCTTCGCCGCTCCGAGGGAGTGTGCGTGGAAGATAAATCGATGCCATCACCAGGCTATAGAGGGCGAATGGGATGTTGATCCAAAATATCGAAGTCCATCCTATTTCACCGATCAGTATGGAACCGACCAGCGGACCGATCGCGGCCCCGAGGCCCATCAGCAGGCCGAACGTTCCGAATGTCTTACCGAGCCTATCTCTGGGAACGACGTCGCGTATCAAGGCGGTTGCGTTCGGGGCCGCTATTGCACCACCTAGTGCTTGTACCGCCCGGAACATGATAAGCCACAGCAGACTGAACGAAAACATGCACGCCGCCGAAGCGATCAGAAAGAGCATCATGCCCAGCAGAAACATTGTCCGTTTGCCGTACAAATCGCCCATTTTACCTGCGATGGGCTGAATAGCAGCCATGACGATGAGGTAAATCGTAATCACCCAAGAGGCTTGCGCCAGACTCACGCCCAGCACGCCGGCTATCGTCGGCAGCCCCACGGCGATCATTGTGGAATTGACGGGAACTAGAAACGTTCCCGTCAAGATGGACAGCAGGCTGAGCCGATAACTAGGACTGCTGCCCAAAGTGGACCACTCCCTTGGTACCGTCCACCTTAACTATGTCGCCATCCTTCAGCAAAGACGTCGCGACCTTTGAGCCCACAACGGCAGGAAGCTTGTATTCCCTGGCCACCGTGCCCGCATGGGATAAAATTCCGCCGGCATCGGTCACAATTGCTCCCACAATAGAGAACAGCACAGTCCATGGCGGGGTCGTCGTCTTGCAGACCAGTACATCTCCCTGCTGAACCTTGGAAAAGTCCTCCGGATTGCGAACCACTTTAACCGTACCTGTATAGGTTCCCTGTGAAGCAGCATAACCGGTAAACGTCTGCTCCTGCTCCTGGATTTCAGGTGGTTTTCCGCCGAAGATCCGCTCCAGAGCCGGATCCATCGGCACTTCGGGCGGTGTCCCGTAGAAAGGTGCCGGCTGCTTCTGTTTGTTCACTTCAAACTCCGCTTTTCTTTGCCCAATCTGAGCATGCAGCGGTGTCGGATCAGACAGCATAGCCAAAAGTTCATCGAGATAGAGGAAGAAAACATCAGCTTTGTCTTCCAAAACCCCCTGATCCACCAGCAACCTGCCTACATTCAACAGAAATGGCCGTGATTTAGCAGGAAGCATGGCATCGATGTAGAAATGATGGTCCTCATCCAAGCCCCAGCTATCCAACGCCCATTGATACATCATAACGAAGGTCTGCTTTAATTCCACTTCCGGGAGGCCTGCGATCACTTCCTCTGCCTTGGCTTCTCTCTGCCGCACGGTCTCCGCAAATTCACGGTCGAAGTCATAATCCTTCTTGATGTACCTGGCGATAATGCGCAGTGCGTATTCTGGATTCTCGGCCCAAGTTTCATCGTTAAACTCGTGAGAATTGGTTGAGCGTTGCCCATATATCTCCAAAACATCCTGAAGGCGTTTCAGCAGCGTGAGGCCTTCCTCAGTTTGTTCGATCCGAACATTGTAACCCACTTCCGTCGCTTCCTCGGCAAAAGCGGCCACCAGTACCGGAGACTGCTTAACCCAATCTGCTAGCTTCCACAGCTCTCTGTCGGTTTCAAGCGATTTGTTCATGACCCCCGCTAGCATATCGTATACGACTACTGTATCAGCACTTCCCGTTAGTTGGCCGTACATTTGCTCCAAGGCCATAAAGGCGGTTCGTGGAAGGATAATCTCAAAGTGCAGCTGCCAGGCCCTGCGGTAAAAATCGAACAACCCAAGCAGTTTCTCCTTCGCTTCCCCCACTGTTAATGCAAGCTTGCTGTCTTCGCCCAGACTCCGGTAGAACGGCAAAAATTCTTGATCCACATAGTTTTTCAGGTGCTGACTCAACATCGGAAGGAGCGACACCATGGTTTTCTTATGTTCTTCCAATCGCTTCTGCGGGTCGCCTGGATAAGGAACGGTATACTGATAAATTCGACCGTCGGCCAGTTTATAACGAAATTGGGACAAAGGCATCTTCAGATTTTCGAAAGCCGCCTTTGTGCCTTCCGTCACCGCCGGAACCATAAATGAGGCGAACAACGGCGTCAGCGCATGCGACAGGTGAACGTCGTCCTGGACCCAAAACCCCTGTTTTATATCTTCCTCCTGTAGCATAAGATCACTTCGAAACGTTTTTGTAATAGACATACTGTTGCTAGCCTCCAGTTTAGGTGTGATTTTGCCAGACCGTAGTTACGTAGTAACCGGTCTTGCCTGTAAAATGTAAATATGTCTGTCTTTTATCGCAAACTCAATGTCAACCGGCATCTCGTAGAAAACTTCAATTTTATGTGTCTGCTCCACCAACTCGGCGATATGTTCGTCGGATAGACAGAAGCGGTTTTGCTCCTCTTTCGTTGTTGTGAGCTCCACCGTCCCTTTGCCGGCCGCCACGATTTTAACTTCCTTCAATCCTAACTCTTTCTCTATGTGCCCGTCGGTTTTGCCTATGACATAAGAATCGGGTGTGACCAGACCGGAAACGATCGACTCGCCCAAGCCGTAGCTTGCATTAATGATAATCTCGTCCTCATTATGCGTCACAGGATTCATGCTGAAAATTACGCCCGATACGTCCGCTTGCACCATCTGCTGCACCAATACACCCATAGGAAAGCTGCCCATATCGGAACTTACATTTTTTTGCTGCGCATAATCCCGCACCCTTGTGGAAAAAAGAGAGGCCCAGCAACGTTTCAGGCTATTCAGCAAGTGCGTCAGGTCAGTTACATTCAATATCGTCTCATACTGCCCCGCAAACGAGGCCTCCTCTAGATCCTCCGCCGAGGACGAGGAACGCACAGCCACAGCCATCATTCCACTCTCAGACTGGCCACGCATTGACTCGAAGGATGCTGTTACTTCGTCATAAACGTCCTCTGGCAGCCGTGCCTCGATGAGCCTACTTTCGAAATCTCCTATGAGCTCGGGGGTCCGCAGACCGTTTGCTTCCAGAAAACGTTCCAACGCATTCGAGGTAATGACGAAACCACCTGGGACTTTAACGTTTTGTCCTGTCAATTTTGCAAGCTGCAGCGCTTTCGATCCAATTTTTTGAATATGTTCATGACCAGCCATGTTAAGCGTCACCGTATACATTAGAGATGAAAATACCCCTTTCAAATTCTATTTACAATTTATTAACAATTTACGGATAGCATTAAGGGTACCATCTTGCTTTAGCGTATTCTATTATCCGAACGTAGCAAATAGTCGAATTCGGGTATACTTTCATAGAAGATTCGGAGGATCTGATCTCGATCGGCACGAGTGGATTGATCAAGGCGATCGAATCTTTTTCATCTAATAAAGGAGCAAAGCTGGCAATGAGATTACGTTAATCGATATTCTCGGTTCCGAAGCTGATGGTGTGGTCGATCTGGTGCAGTAAAATGTTTGGATTGGCTGCCAGACAAATGAATCTTACTATGCTGTTTGCGGAATGTAGGATATAATTATAGGGACCAACGAGCTGGGAAGGGGGGGAAAACATGCAATATAAAGGAAGCAAAATAACTCGCATATTTTTGTTGCCTTACTTGCTTGTTTTGCTTGTCCCCATCATGATTGGGACATTAACTTATAATAAGACCATTAGTGTTATAGAGACCGAGACGGCCAAATCCAATATGACTTTGCTCAATCAAAGCAAGGAAATCATTGATCGCAGACTTGATGAGGTAGATCGGATCACACAACAAATCACGTTGGACCCAAACCTCATTACATTTCAGTATATAGCTGACCCATTTGAGGGGTCCAATACATATCGAACCATAGAAATGAAAAAGAGCTTGGTCAATTACAATTTATTTAATCATTTCATTGCTAATTATTATGTTTTATTTGCAAATAGTAAACTTGTCATGACACCTACAGAAGTTTATGATTTACCGACGTTTTATCCAAATGTGCTACAGTATGGGAAGCTTGATTACACGCAATGGACTCAACAGTTCATGGGAAAGTATCACACAAAAACCATCCTACCTGCAACCGCTTACACGATTGATGGGAAAGAACAACAGATGATCACCTATATTCAATCCTTGGGGTATGGAACCAATTCATTCGCTACAATTGTCATCTTAATAGATAATCTCGAATTGGTTAAATTATTAAGCGGGTTGGATATTGCTGATGGGGGCTCAGCATATATTGCGGATAAAAACGGTCAAATTATAAGCTTCATTTCCAATGAATCCCGTCCCTTCTCTCCAGACCTGATCAATTTCACTTCCGCAAGCGGCACGATATTTCCATCGGCTGCATCCAACAACATGATGACTACCTATACGACTTCAGCCTACAACGGCTGGACTTACGTTGTATCTCAGCCTGCCCACATCGCATTTGAAAAGGTTAACTATATCAAGAATACAATTCTCACCATCTTTATGCTTTCGTTAACTATAGGATTAATCATTGCCATTCTCATGGCCTATCGAAGCAGTAAGCCGATACGATTTTTGGTCAATACCTTTGAGTCGAGTGGAGAAGAAATGGGTAAGCATGAAAAAACTAAAGATGCTTATCAACTGATTCAAGCAGGGATTTCTCGATTGAAGAACAATAATGATGCTTTACAGCAAGAAATGGATAAACAGCGTCCTATGCTTAGAATTGCCTTCTTTGAACGTTTATTAAAAGGTGAATTTTCGATTTCGGATGATAATAAGCTGGTTATGGATCGTCTCGGAATTGATTTGTTTGGCGAAACCTTTGTTGTGGCTGTACTTTCTTTAAGTGATCATAACCTTATTGTACAAAAGGAAATTCAGCAGGATTTGGATATCAAAAGCTTGATGATCAAAGATGTCATTTCACGAATCAGTGAGAATGTTTTTTTTCATGCGATGAATGGCAATAAAGTCGCTTTGATTTTTTCATGCAGATCCCGTAATTTGGATGATTGTAAAAAATTGGTAGATGAATTTGTGCTTCGAATGAACAGGGAAATGCATGAGCAGCTCTATAACCCCTCGATTGGAGTAGGAAATATATATACTAGCCTTGAAGAAATTTCACGCTCCTATCAAGAAGCGGAACAAGCACTTGACTATAAAATTTGGAAAGCAATCAAAGGAATGGTTTGGTTCAGTGATCTGCCGCAGACTAACGGAAGCTATTATTATCCTTCTGACGTTGAATTAAAACTGATGAATTATATCAAGGCAGGGAATCAAACGGAGGTACAGAAGTTATTCGTTGAGTTTTACAGTGAAAATTTTGATAAGCGGAATCTTTCCTCATCCATGATGAAGCTCCTTGTGTATGATATCAAAGGCAGTATAGCCAAATTAGTGGAACAAATCGTAATTGATGACCAGTTGCTGACAAAACAACTACAAGCATTGTTCGCCCCTTTTGACCATCTCGAGGATGTTCAGGAAATCTTTCGATCCATTGAAAGAACTTGTTTACATATTTGTGAGGTTGTTAATAGCCGGAAGAGAAGTCATAACGATCAATTGCTCAAGGGAATTATTGAGATGATTCATTCTCATTATCATTCACCCAATTTTGCATTGCTCGCGATCTCGGAAAAATTCCATATCTCGGAGGTATATTTATCGTATTTTATCAAAGAGCAGACGGGCATCATCTTTACAGAATATTTGGAAGCGTTAAGGATGGAGCATGCCAAGAAATTGCTTTTGATTGAAAGTTATTCAGTGAAAGATATCGCCGAAAAGGTCGGATATAACTCATCCAATACGTTTTGTCGTGCATTCAAACGAATATATGGTATCAGTACAACCGAATATAAGAAAACTATAACTGCCAATAACCTATAAAATTTGGTATTTCTCAGGACGATGTCTCCTTGTACTAAGTGACGCATACGTCTATTTTTTTTGCATATCGCTAATATTGTTTGGCGCCTATGCAGCTATGCATTTCGGCAGATTGCTTGTAGATAGCTGTCTAAACCGCGATATTCCCGTCCTATATTGTGTCGTGCATATGCATCTTGCTGGTGCATATCGACAATACTGACCGTTGCATATGCAGTCGTGCATTTCATATTGACGCTCCTGATCCTGTAAATCTATACTTGCGAAAAGAGGGGGTGAAACAAAAATGAAAGCGATTAACACACATACGGAATCTGTACTACACATGAAAAGGCCTGTTAGAAAAAAGTCAGTGTGGCTTCAAATGAGAAAAAGCTGGCAGATGTATGTCATGATCTTTTTACCTGTGCTTTATATTATTGTTTTCAAGTACATTCCAATGATTGATGCACAGATCGCTTTCCGTGATTACACGTTTACGAAAGGAATTTGGGGGAGCGATTGGGTTGGCATCAAAAATTTTGAACGTTTTTTTGGTTCGAATGAATTTGGTAGGGTATTAAAAAACACATTGGGTCTCAGTCTTTACCAATTAATTGTAGGTTTTCCGTTTCCGATTATACTCGCAATCAGCTTGAATTACGTCAATCATCAAGGTTTCAAAAAATGGGTGCAAATGATCACCTACGCGCCGCATTTTATATCGATTGTTATCATTGTAGGTATTATTATGCAGTTGCTTGAACCGAGAACTGGAATTGTAAACGTATTCTTGCAGTTTCTTGGAATGGAATCTATTAATTTTATGGGCGAAGCTCAATATTTTCAATCTATTATAGTTTGGTCAGGACTTTGGCAAAAATTGGGATTTAGCTGTATTATTTATATTGCCGCGCTAGCGGGAATTGACCCTATGCTGCATGAAGCGGCGGTCGTTGAAGGTGCCAGCAAATTGCGCAGAGCCTGGCATATTGATTTACCAGGAATTATGCCCTTAGCTATGATTTTACTCATACTAAACACTGGGCACATTCTGGATACGGGCTTCGAAAAGGTGCTGCTGATGCAGAATCCATTGAATATCAGAAGCGCTGAAGTGATCGATACCCTCGTCTATAAGATCGGTCTGGCTTCACCTGCGGCTGACTTTTCATACTCGACGGCCATCGGAC
The DNA here is from genome assembly GCF_013141765.1 of Paenibacillus foliorum. Classification (GTDB taxonomy): domain Bacteria; phylum Bacillota; class Bacilli; order Paenibacillales; family NBRC-103111; genus Paenibacillus_S; species Paenibacillus_S foliorum. The sequence goes on along the minus strand of NZ_WHOD01000052.1, from coordinate 239,964 downwards.
TTTTTAAATCAGTGGTAGGGCTTGTATTGCTTGTTGCAGTGAATCAAATTTCCCGCAAATTAAAGCAGGAAAGCTTATGGTAAAGAATAAGGAGATGCGCAATGAAAGCTAAACGAATAGTTGAAACAGGGAGCGACAGGGTTTTTACTATCATGAACTATTTAATTCTAACCCTCTTTACAGTTTCTGTTCTTTATCCGCTCGTTGCCGTATTAAGCAATTCTTTGAGCTCGCCTGTAGCAGTAGGAGCGGGAAGAGTTTGGTTATGGCCGGTGGAAATAAGCCTGGAGGGATATTACAAGGTTTTTGAGTATAAGAAGGTGTGGATTGGCTTCGGCAACTCCCTTTATTACACGGCCATTGGTACGGCGGTTAACATTGCATTTACACTGTTGGCAGGCTATCCGCTGTCGAGGTCGGATTTTTTTGGGAGAAATATATTTATGTCCTTATTCGTATTTACGATGATTTTTCATGGAGGATTAATTCCGACTTATATGATCGTGAAAGAGCTCGGGCTGGTGAACACGCGATGGGCAATGATTATTCCCGGGGCCTTGGCTGTGTGGAACGTGATTATTACCAGAACTTATTTTAAAACTACCATACCGCACGAAATGCTCGAATCGGCACAGATGGATGGATGCAGCGACTTTCGATTCTTATTTCGCATGGCGATCCCCCTTTCTGCACCGATCATAGCGGTCAATGCGCTATTCTATGCAGTAAACCATTGGAACACTTACTTTCAAGCAATGATTTACTTATCCAATGCTAAATTGTTTCCCTTACAGCTTGTCTTAAGGGAGATTCTGGTACTGAGCCAAGTTACCCCGGATATGCTTGACCAGGTTACTGATGCCGCCAAGCTGGATGGAATGACCGATGTATTAAAATATACATTAATTGTTGTCTCTACGCTCCCCCTAATGCTGATCTATCCGTTCGTGCAGAAGCATTTTGTTAAAGGAATGATGATTGGATCACTGAAGGGCTGACACGAATAAGTATGGCGGTCCAAGCGGCATACAGCTGCAGTGGATCCTAGAAACTGATAGCTAAACAGTATAGGTGTAGAGGTAATCTAAATTTCAATGGAGGTTCATACATGAAGAAAATGAGTTTAATGGGACTAACGTTTGTTGTAGTGCTAAGCGCGTGCTCAACTGCAGTGCAGCCTGCCACGAGTGTAACACCACCCAAAGTGGAGTCGATTGTTACGCCTGCAGGAACTTTGCCGATAACCAAAGAAAAGACAACGCTCAAGGTTCTGGTTGAAGGTCGCCCGAATATCGATTTTGCAACAAGCTCAGCAACGAAATGGGTGGAGGAGCAAACGAATATTCATATTGAATGGCAGGTTGCTCCAGAGGGACCCGAATCACCAGTCAAGCTGAATGTGGTTTTGGCCAGCGGTGACTATCCCGATGTGATCATGAATTTCCATGTGACAAGTGCCCAGCAATTGAATTATGGGAAGCAAGGCGTATTTATACCCTTAAATAAGCTTATTGATCAATATGGTCCAAATACGAAGAAATATGTTTTCGATGCCTTCCCGGCAACTAAAGATGATATAACAGCTCCGGATGGCAATATTTATTCGTTACCGATTGTTAATGATTGCTATCAATGCTCGATGGGGCAGAAATTCTGGCTATACAAGCCATGGATGGATAAGCTTGGCTTGAAGATGCCGACAACCCCCGACGAATTATACAATGTATTGAAGGCATTCAAAGAGAAGGACCCGAACGGTAACGGGAAAGCGGATGAGATCCCGTTGTCAGGCTCTATCCAAGGCAACCATACGGGACTGGATGAGTTCATTATGAACGCCTTTGTCCTTAATCCTACACTGAATACAACATCCGGATTTTCCATTGATGATGCACAGCATATGTACGTGAATAATGGCAAGATCACCCCATCCTTTACCCAGCCGGGCTGGAAGGAAGGACTGAAATTTTTAAATAAGCTGTATGCAGAGAAGTTGATTGACCCGCAAGCCTTTACACAAAATTTAAAGCAGCTAAAAGCGTTAGGAGAAAACCCCAATATCCCGATTATGGGCTCTTCATCATCACTGGGTACTGGGCAAATTACCCAGTATGGGGGACCAAGCAACAGATGGTCTGAATATGTCGCTGTACCACCATTAAAAGGACCAAGCGGGCTGCAGGTTGCTCCTTACACGCCTAGCGCGACGAGTACGGGAGAATTCATCATTACCAAAGCAGCCAAGCATCCTGAGGTGGCTATGAGATTGGCAGATTTCTTGTATGACCCCGATGTGACATGGAGGCTGCAAAAAGGTGGAGAAGGCCTCAACTGGCGTAAACCATTACCAGGGGAAATGGGCGCCAACGGAAAGCCGGCGGAATTTGCCACTTTAGCTCCGATTGCTGAAGAAAAAAGCAATAACAATTGGTTACAGCGGGGGCTATTCGCTACTCCTGATTCCCAGCGTTACACAAGTGCAATTGATCCCAAGGCGCCAAAGCCGCTACCACTGATTCTCTTTGAAGCAACCAAAGACCTGTATGAGCCTTACAAACAGAAACCGGATACGCTGATCCCAATGTTGTTCATGGAAGCCGACCAAGGCAAGCAGGTTGTCGACCATTCGAAAACTATTGGAACCTATGTGGAAGAAATGTTTGCACGGTTTGTAACTGGCGATATGGATATCGACAAAGGCTGGGATGCGTATTTAAGCCAATTAAAGTCGATGAATTTGGATAAGCTTGTAGCCATTTACCAAACGGCTTACGATGCCAAAAAGAAAAAATAAACAAAGATTGTAGCTGATTGAAAAGCATAAGGAGGTCATGGTCGTATGTCACAACCCAATATTATATTCATACTGGCGGATGACCTTGGTTTTGGTGATTTAGGCTGTTATGGGCAAACACTCATTCAGACGCCATGTCTTGACCGGATGGCAGCAGAAGGCATGAGGTTTGCCAGACATTACTCGGGGGGACCGGTTTGCGGTCCCTCACGGGCTTGTTTAATGACAGGCCAGCACCAAGGAAACGGCTATATCAAAGGGAATCCACCGCAAGGCAATGATGAACCGTTACGACCAGAGGACACGACCCTTGCTGAAGTATTGAAGGAAGCAGGCTACGAAACGGCATGCATCGGGAAATGGGGACTCGGCAAAGCCGGAAGCACGGGATATCCGACTCTTAAAGGCTTTGATTATTTTTACGGCTATGATTCTCATAGAACAGCGCACAACTATTACCCTGAGCACCTGTGGTGTAATGACCAGCAAGTAAAGCTGCCCACAGGGGCATATAGCCACGATTTGTTTACCGAGGAGGCGCTTGCCTTGGTGCAGCGGAAGCGCGATCAGCCTTTCTTTATGTACCTCGCTTACACGCTACCTCACAATCCTTATAATCCGCCGGATGATGCTCCTTACAGCTCTATGGATTGGCCGGAAGAATATCGTAATTATGCAGCCATGATTACACGGATGGATCGGGATATCGGCAAGCTGATTGATATGCTCAAGGAGCTGAATATCGATGGCGAGACGATGGTGATCTTATCGAGTGATCACGGACCTGGCAGCGAATACAACCGCGAAGTTGCGGACATGGTTCGTTTCTTTCGCAGTTCGGGACCGTTTCGTGGCATGAAACGGGATGTTTACGATGGAGGCATTCATGTGCCGCTTCTAGTAAGATGGCCTGGGACGATACATCCAGGTGTGAGCGAGCATGTAAGCGCATTTCAAGACTTTATGCCTACATTAGCGGAGTTGGCCAGCGGCACTACGCCCGCAGGAATTGATGGCATATCGATGGTGCCGACGCTGCTTAACCAAGACGGCCAAAGGCAGCATACGCTGCTGTATTGGGAGTTTATCAATATGGGACCGATCCGCAAGAGCAGGCAGGCTTTGTTGGATGTAAGCGAAGGCTGGAAGGCTATTCGTATTGGAAGCAAAGGTAAGCTTGAGCTGTACCAATTGAATGACGATGCAGCGGAAACGAACAATAGAGCCGAGGACTATCCTGAAGTTGCAGCTCGGATGGAGAGCCAATTCAATTCTATCAGAGGGCCCAGTAATTTGTGGCCTCTGCCTGAATTAGGTGACCCGCCTATGGAGTAGGCGAAGGATGCCGAAGCGAGGACTGAATGCAATAACGCAATAACATACGGAAAGAGGGCTGACAATGAACACGCGACCGAATGTGCTTTATATTATGGCAGACCAATTTCACGCTGATTGTCTGGGTATTGCAGGGAGGCAGGTTCGGACGCCACAGTTGGATCAACTTGCCCATGAGGGCGTCATGTTCAAGCAGGCTTACTGTAATAATCCAATATGCGCCCCGTCCCGAACAACATTTATTACAGGACAGTACCCACATACACATGGCATACTGGGTAACGATATTTACGAAATGAACGACCGCAATGAGCATACGTTATCAGCAATGTTTCGTCGTACGGGCTATCAAACAGCACTGATTGGCAAGTCTCATATGATCGGTGCATGGGACCGGGAAGGGTTTGAATATTTACGTTATTGTGATTTGTGTGACTGTGACCGCAATGATCCGTTGCAGAATCACTATTTTAAATACTTGCACGATCTTGGTATTGCGAACTTATATGACTTGGGTACGATGAAGCCTGAGCATCCAGGCAGTCGTGTTCGTGCTTTTGAATCGATGATACCGGAGCAGCATTCCTTGGAAACTTGGACAGGTGATGAGACGCTGCAGTTTTTAAAGAATAGAGATGAACGGCGCCCGTTTTTTGCCCATATGAGCTTCCAACGTCCTCATGAGCCCTATACGGTTCCATTTGACAGTGGTTTGTTATACGATCCTGACTCCATCCAGCTACCGAGCGGAGTGATTGACCTGTTCGAACGTAAATTTGCAGGAAAACCGGAAATAATGAGAAAGCTTGCAGACACTTTTGGAGGCATGCCGTATATCCCGGAGAGTGAAGCTGACTTAAGGCGACAGCTTGCTTTTTATTACAGCCTGATTACTCGAATTGATGAGCAGATAGGAAGAGTGCTCGATCATTTGAGGCAGACGGGAGAATACTATAACACGACTATTATCTTCACCTCCGACCACGGCGATTTTGCAGGGGATCATGGGATGGTTAATAAAAATATTGGCATCTACGAATCGATCCATCGGATTCCATTTATATTAAAGTATCCTGGAGGACCATCAGGGCTAATGAAGGCCGGCATTATGGAGAGCGTCGATATGTTCCCGACGTTATGCGAGCTTTGCGAAGTGCCGATACCGGATGGGATTGACGGTAGAAGCTTGAAGCCTGTTATTGAGGAGAATTTGCCGGGTAAGCTGTACACCGTTTGTGAATGGTCGTCTCCACGATACGAGGTTAATGTAAATGCCATTCGTACGGACCGGTACAGATTAGTCTATTATGGCCAAGGGGAGGGCGAGCTCTACGATCATGCTAACGACCCCGATGAGTTGGATAACTGTTTCACAGATCCAGTTTATACGACCGTTCGTTTGCAGCTGCAAGAGCAGCTTATCGACCATATCAACCAATATCATACAAAGTCATCAACTGCCAAATCCAAAGCAGTAAGCCTTAAAAGCCGCAATACGATGACTCGGATGGTTCATACAGGCCAGCGGAATTGGGATGAAATCAAGCATTTGTATCGATAATTACAAACGAATAGTAGAAGCGGATACAGTTTCCTGAAAGGGGATTTCTATATGGGACTGCATGTTACAAATAATGCTCAGGCGCATTGTTCTGCACACCGGCAATTTGCTTATGTATTGACTTGGCTGCCAGAGAAAAACTACGTTCCTGGGACCGAAGTGGAGCTTCGGGGCGGTTTATTTCGCCAATATTATGAATGGAAGATTCATCATATTGAGATGGAGCATGCTGAGGTTTTATTCAGTCCAACGGTAAGCAAAGCCGGACCTGATTTGTTCCAGAATCGCAAACAACGCATTATTTTGAAAGTAAGGCTCTTGCAGATGATACGCAAAGGCGAGCCCATATCCATCAAGCTTACGGCGACTCCTTCTCTTTATGCCGCAATGGATTTGGATTTGGATATCTGGATTAGGGAACCGTTATCCATCTGGGCTGATAAAGGAACAGAGCTCAATCCGCTGCTGAAAGAGATGGAAAAGGGATGCAGACTAAGCGTTCAAGCTGGACCTGTAGAACGATTTTCTGTGTATTCGCATCCCATAGCTGGAGCTAATGGAAAGGTAAGAACTTGCCTAGTTCCTGAAGACCGCTACGGGAACCCCTCTCATTTCGAGAAGCCTGTAACGGTCAGGTGGTCGTGGCTGGCTGATTCTGCATCTGTAACTATGCTTCACTCCGAAATCATTGAATTAGATGCGCCAGAGCAAGTGGAGTGTTTGACGGTGTTTATCCCAATGAACGAATTATCGATCCACGAGAATATTTCCAACGGACTCGTTGATAGAGAGGATCTGGTTGTTAAAGGCAATCCGGTTCTTACTGGAGAGAAGCAGGGGTTTCTTCCCGCATTCGGTGAAATCCATTGGCATACGGAGGAGGCAGCAGGCGCTGATGGCGGACGCCCTATGATGGAAGCGTTTAGATGTGCGCGGGACGATTTAAATATGAATTTTGCCGCTCCCAGCGACCACGATCCTGCCGGATTGGAATGGGATCAAACCGTGTGTGTAGTTGATTCTTATAATGATGATGATAGCTTCGCCACTTTATATGGGTGGGAGAATTCCACGAATCGTGGGCATGAAAATTACTATTTCACCGATCCGAACCATCCAGCGGTACGTGGCGGCAAAGCGGGATTCAAGCCTGAAAACCTGGAAATGGCCACAAGCCAGCTGGATACGTTTCAAGATTTTATTGCGATACCCCATCATACCAACAGTAATGCGACTTTAAAAAAAGAAGGTATTCCCGGCTGGCATCAATATAACTGGTCCGAGCCCCGCGAATATAGGCGGCTGGTTGAAATCGTGCAAAATCGCGGTAATATGGAAAAAAACGATTATACAGACGTTTGGCGGGGCTTATCGCATAACCTGAACGCTTCTGTACAGGATGCGCTGAGGATCGGCCATAAATTAGGTTTTACAGGTGGGACTGATAACCATACGGGCTGGCCTGGACGTGTTGTCTATGAGAACGCCAAAAGTGTCATTCTAACCGGAGTGTGGACGGAGCGCGTGGAACGACGTCATATATTCAACGCTTTATGGAGCCGTTGTACTTGGGCAGTCTGCGATACGCGGGCGATTGTCTGGTACACGATCAATGACGTATTGATGGGCGGCGATGTTCAGCTTGCGGAAGGCGAGGAGATGACAGCGCATATTCAAATCCATGCCGAGGCTCCTTTGCAATCCATTGAAATTATTTCAGAAGGCAGGACAGTGTGGTCCGCATCCTCCTCTTCTCCAATTGTAGATCTGCTAGTGCCGCTAGGTAAGGTGCAGCATACGACCCATTATTACCTGCGGGCGATGCAGCGGGATGGCGGGTTCATGTATGCGAGCCCCATATTTATAGAGAAGCTAGATGTTCTCAAACCATAGAGAAGGGAGGCTAGCATCGTGGAACACTGCAAACCCAATATTGTATTTCTATTAATTGACGATTTAGGCTGGAAAGATGTCGGATTTATGGGCAGCACTTATTATGAAACGCCTCGTATGGACCAATTGGCTGGACAAGGAATGGTATTCAACAGCGCTTATGCCAACCCGAACTGCTCTCCAACCCGTGCTTCGCTGATGACTGGATTGTATACACCCCGCCATGGGGTCTATACGGTTGCTTCTCCGGAGAGAGGGGCAGCACATTTGCGAAAGCTGGAATTGTACGATCTGGAAACGGACATGGGTGAGAAACATAATCTTGTTGAAGAGCTGCCGGAACAGACGGAAGAGCTGTATCAGCTTATGCTGAATTGGCGTGAAGCCGTCCAAGCACCGGTGCCGGTCGAGCTCAATCCGGCATATGGAGCGAAGTGCTGATGGCTAACACGATCTTGTTGATGTCGGATGAGCATAACCCAATGATTTCTTCTGTATACGGGCATCCTTTTATCCAAACGCCCCATATGGAGCGAATGGCAGCGTATGGGACGATGTATCGAAATGCTTATTGCCCGTCTCCCCTTTGTTTACCTTGCCGCTCTTCATTCATGTCAGGAAAGAGAGTCCATGAGCTTCAGACGTATAACAATTGTCTCATGAATGTGAAGAAAGAGCAGCTTACCTACGGCAAGGTCTTAGCTGATCAAGGCGTCCATTCCGTTTATATCGGGAAAGTGGATGTGTATGACCGAGGCGAGAATCTGGGATTCTCGGAGCTGTTTCAGCCCAGAGATCGCAAATTCCCTGGGGATGTCAATATTCAAAGAAGTCCGCTAGGGATTCGCCACGGAGCAGAGGCAAAGGGGAACAATTATGGCGTTCGAGAGGATGCATTCGACAACGATATCGCGAAGGTCGATCAGGCCTTACAGTGGTTAGCTTCTTCGGCGCCTAAGCTCGATTGCCCATGGGTCCTTACGGTGAACGTGGTGAACCCGCATCCTCCGCAGTGGAATACGCAGGAGTTCTGGGATATGTACCCGGAGGGTGATCTGCCCAAATACGGCACCGAGCAAGCTTCGGCAAATCATCCTTACGCAAGAGATTTGCGCGACCACTTTAACTGGGATCTATTCACTGAAGAACAAGTACGGGGGCTGAGGCGAGGCTATTATGGTAACGTTAGCTTCGTTGACCAGCAGCTAGGAAGGCTTATCGAATATTTGGAGCGTTCCGGGCTGGCGGAAACTACCAATTTGCTCTATGTCTCCGATCACGGAGAAATGCTTGGCAAGTTCGGGATGTGGTTTAAAAGCTCCATGTTCGAGGATTCTGTCAGGGTTCCTTGCCTGGCAATGGGTCCTGACTACAGGGCGGGTGCTATTGTGGAAACGCTGGTTGATTTGCTGGATGTGCAAGCGAGTTTATTCTGGTCAGCGGGCGCATCGAGACCGGCAGATTGGGTGGGAACCCCGCTGCAGGAAATCCCAGACAACGATTCAGAGCGAATCGTATTCTCTGAATATCATGGACATGGCACCCGTTCGGGTGCTTACATGATCCGCAAAGGTGATTGGAAGCTGATCTATAACATGGATGCGCCGCATCAGTTGTTTCAACTGGCTGAAGATCCCGATGAGCTGTGCAACGTGTTCACACAGCATCCTAGGCATGCGCAGGAATTGGAGGCGGAGCTGAGGAAAATTTGTACACCTGAGCTGGAAAATGCAGCAGCGCATCAATTCGAGCAGCGGCAGATCGAGAGCCTCGGAGCTGGTGATGGTAAGGGAGTAAATAATGGATGAGCGTTGCAGTCTGCCCTTTGATTGGGGATAACGAAATAGCAGAAGGGAGAGTTGAACGATGAAGGAATCTTTTATTAAAAATATGCAGCCAGCCCCAGTCGGTGGGGGATTTGAAATGGATAACTACTGGATTTGGTGCGGCTCCGTCATTCAAGGTGAGGATGGCAAATATCATATGTTCGCATCCAGATGGTCGATGGAGGTAAGCTTCTGGCCTTACTGGGTGACCAATTCCGAAATCGTGCGTGCGGTTTCAGATACGCCAGAGGGCCCTTTTGAATTCGCAGAGGTGATCCTCCCGTCACGGGGTCCTGACTTCTGGGATGGGATGATGACGCATAACCCTACCATTCACAAAAGCGGAGATACTTATTTGCTGTATTATACCGGAACGACCTACAGTGGAGGGATGCCTGATGTACATTCTCAAGATATATGGGGCAATGAAAAAACAGCAGAGGCCAGGCGCAATCAGCGTGTTGGATTAGCAGTCTCCCATTCCATTACAGGACCATGGGAACGATTTGACGAACCTATCCTTCAACCGAGAACCGGCAAATGGGACGGTCTTATGACGACCAATCCTGCGGCATGCGTACTACCGGATGGAAGTGTGATGCTGGTGTACAAATCGACCGGTGATCAATTGGATCGTTTGCGGCTTGGCATTGCCAAAGCAGATCACTATCGCGGTCCCTATGTGCGACTGAGAGAGGAGCCGATCTTTCAGTTTGATGAAATGGGGGATCATGTGGAAGATCCTTATATCTGGTTTCATGATGGAAGGTTCCAGCTGATCATGAAGGATATGGAAGGCGGGATTTGCGGTGAAATGCATGCCGGTATTCATGCGACATCCTCGGATGGCGTTCATTGGGAGGTTTCGAATCCCCCTATGGCTTATTCCCGCAGAGTTCAATGGGATGATCATACCGAAACGGTTCAAGGTTCCCTCGAAAGGCCGCAACTGCTCATCCAAGACGGGATTCCTACCCATTTCTATGCTGCCACCGCAAACTGTGGAGGGGTCTATGACCTTGATAACCCTGCGACCAAGACCTGGACGATAGCTATTCCATTAATGCAGTCTCACGATTCCTTGGACACTTCGTCCAGCAATCTGCCCTTAAGCAAAGGAGGAGAATCATGAAAGCCATTGTCGTATTGATTGATACCTTAAACAGGCATTCGTTATCGGTTTATAATCCTGAAACCTTAGTACAAACACCGAATATTGAACGATTTTCGCATAAGAGTGCGGTATTTACCAACCATTGGTCGGGCTCCCTCCCTTGCATGCCGGCAAGACGTGATATATTCACGGGAAGACTAAGCTTCCTGGAGAGAGGCTGGGGAGGGCTGGAGCCTTTCGATGTCACCTTGCAGGAGCAATTGACGAAGAATGGGGTGTTCTCCCATATCGTTACCGATCATTATCATTATTTCGCAACTGGTGGAGAAAATTATTGCCAGACGTTTACAACGTGGGACTTCCATCGGGGACAAGAATTCGATCCGTGGGTGTCCAGGGTGAAACCCGCCGTGCTGCCTTCTTCTTATCTCGGTCGGGTTAACAATCAATATGAATTAAACCGGCAAAAACTCGTTAATGAAGAAGATTATCCAGGACCACGCACTTTACAAGCAGCTTGCGACTGGCTGGAAAACAATCATAACGCGGATGATTTCTTTCTTATGGTGGAACCGTTCGACCCCCATGAGCCATTCGATTGTCCGCAGGAGTATTTGGATTTATATAAGGATACGTATACGGGTCCACGCTATAACTGGCCCAATTATGGCGTGAATCCGGAGACACCTGAAGCGACGGAGCATCTCCGCAACCGGTACGCCGCTACATTAACGATGGTGGACCGTTGGTTTGGCAAGCTGCTCGATAAGATGGATCAGCATAACCTATGGGAGGATACCCTTGTTATTTTGACTACCGATCATGGTTTCCTGCTTGGTGAACATGATTGCCTGGGGAAAAATGTGATGAGCGTATATAACGAATTGGCACATCTTCCGCTAATGGTCCATCTTCCCAATAACCGCGGAGCAGGAGAGCGGATCGACGCGATTACGCAAAATATAGATCTGATGCCTACGCTGCTGGAGCATTTCGGCATCTCCATACCGCAAGAAGTTCAAGGCCATACCCTAATGGAGTTGCTAGAGCATCGTACTGATCGAATCCGTGATGTGGCTTTGTATGGCTACTTCGGTATGGACATTAATATGACAGATGGGATGTATACTTACCTTCGTACAGCAGCGCGAGAGGATAATCAGCCTTGCAACCTGTATACGGCATTGCCGACAGCCTTTCGCAGCTTTACCAGAAGGCCTGATATGAACGAAGTGGAAAGCGGCAGGTTTCTTCCTCATACGAATTATCCTGTATTCAAATTCCCTGCTGGGGGCAGTGGGCCGGAATTAGGCCATAAAGCATTGGAAAGAAAGACGGTATTGTTCGATATTCAGAATGACTATTTCCAAACAAAGCCGCTAACAGATTCTGTACTGGAAGCGAAGATGGTGAAAAAAATGATTCAAGCCATGAAGGAAGCCCAAGCACCAGAGGAGCAATATGCTCGCCTCGGGTTCATCTGACCTGCTTTACTCGATCTTTATTGCGGATGAACCTAATCCGATATACAAAAAGAACTTGAGGCTGGACCTCAAGCTCTTTTTTATAAGGATAGCAAAGATAGTTTTCAGCGAAGTTCAACCAAAGTGGAAATGGATAATCAGTCCTTGATCCACATTTTAACGAAATGACAGCCCTATAAGCGTGAAAGGAGTGGTTAACATTACATCATTAAACTTTCCTAATCATATGGACAAAATATCGGTAAAGCTTCGTTGGTCTGATCATTACAAATATTCACCTCAGCTTATGCATGTCAGCAGACCTTCTAATCCTCATAGCATTTTTTGGATCATTCTTGGAGGGAATAGGGAGCTAAGTATCAATAACATAACCTACGAACTGTCAGAGGGAGACTTGGTTTGTATCCCTCCTCACTGCCAAAGAACGGATTTAAGTATCACAGGTGACAAGGATATGGAGTATTTAGTCGTTGGTTGTGATTTTAAAATCGGTTCATTCAATTTGCTGGATTGGTATCGATTTCCTGTCGTTTCGACGGTTATGGATTCAGAGGATTGGGAACAAATCCAGCGTTTATGGTATCAATTGGATGTTAGTGGGAGATCCCTCCTGCATGAGTTTATAACAACAGATGACCCCACTTATGATGAATCGCAATTTAAAATGTTGAATGTGCATCAAACGCTAATAAATCTTCGTATTAACGCGATACTTTCAGAATGGCTGGAGATCATCATGAAGAACGTCATGCCTGTCATACCTGTCATGCATGGTCTGCCTAATGTTATTGATGAACGAATCAATCGCGCTTGCAGTTATATCGATACGCATCTTGCAGAGAAGCTAACGATTAAGATATTGGCCGACCATTCCTTTCTAAGCCAGAGCCAGTTCCAGCTGTTATTTCGCAAATCACTGGGGATAAGTCCAATGAAATATATACAGCAGCAACGATTCGAATATGCTTCGCAGCTACTGTTGTCAACAAACAAGGCGATCAGAGAGATAGGGCAGTCGATAGGCTTTGACGATCAAAGACACTTTAGCATTTGGTATAAGCAGGCTTGCGGTTTAAGTCCAACGCAATATCGCCAGCAATGGTGTGGACCGGAGCAGGGGCACACGGTTTTGCCAAGAAAGACGGTATAAATGGCTATTTTCAAACAAAGCTTATAAGTGATTCTACACCAGAAGCGGAGATGGCGGGGAAAATGATTCAAGCCATGAAGGAAACCCAAGCTCCTGAGGAGCAATATGTTCGCCACGGGTTCATCTGACCTGCTTCACCCGATCTTTGTTGCGGATGAACCTAATTCGATATACAAAAAGAACTTGAGGCTGAACCTCAAGCTCTTTTTTATAATATCAGTGGAAATGGATAATCAGTCCTTGATCCACATGATCACGGCCAATAAGTTATTTGCATATCAGCGATTTGGTTAGCAAAGTTGGGTGTTTGGGTTAGTTCAACCTTGATATATTCGGTACCGACAGGCAAAGGGGCCGTAGGGGTATAATAGGCTACTTTCCAACCAGCTGCTGTAGCGACTGGCGTTGATTTCGTTACATTTATATTTTCCCAGTCTACATTGTTGCCGGATACGTAAAATTTGATGCCGCTCGTTTGGTTGGTGCCGGTGGTGAAATTGTTATTGGAATAAATATGAGCTTTAAATTTTCCAACCCCTGGTGCTTTATAAGTGATATACCCTGTACCTTGACCAGTAATAAGTGTGGCCCTATAAGCATCTCCTTCAAAATTGTTGCAATTGGCTGGCGAGCATGCTGGAGTTATTTGCATGTTAGTAGAGAAGTGTACTTTGGTAAGATCACTTAAAGAATCATCTATAAGAGAGCTTGGTTTCCAAAAGTAGTTTTTGAATTTAGCATCGTTGACAAACTTATAGAAATCTGGAACAAACTCGGAATCGTCTCTTCCTGCGCGGAAATTTATCCAGCTTATTCCGCCGCCTTGCTCAGGTAGATCAGCTTGCTCTAGATTTTGTCCATGAAACAATTTACCATCAATTTTTTTAACTGAAGTGTCGCCGAAATAGCTCCATTCCGTATTCATGACTGGATAAACGGCTCTAAGGGCGTTTATAGTGACCATATCATCCGTATTATAAGTGTGGAAGGAAACCAAATCTTTATTGTTTGACCAAATAAGCGGCCTATCATTACCAGTCGTACCTTCATTGACTTTTTGAGTAAATCTGGTAACTACGGGATTCATACTCTCTTTGGCGACAGCAAACGTAAGACTCAGGATAGGTGTATCTGGTGCGGCCTTTCTCATAATTTTATAAATATCTGCTAGGTTTCCGGTAGTATTAGGATGAGTAGCATCGTCATAGTTGTTTGCGTTGAAATTGACCGGCTCGTTGGTAATTTCATAAATAACATGTGTTTCACCTGCGAATTTTGCTGCTGCTTTAGTCCAGAATGCTTCTAAATATGGTTTGCTATAACTTCCCGGTGCATCACCTGGTGTGATAATGACGTACATGCCATTTCTTGCAGCATGGTTGACCATTATAGTCAAATGCCTTAAATTTCCATCAATCGTCCAAGCTCCATTGTATTCAGCACCACCATGGGGGTTATCATTCAAATAAGTACAATTACTTGTATCATTTAAAGAAGCATCATTAACATATCCGCGTTCATCCCAGTTCGTAACGCGAATCGCATTCAATCCGGCGGCTTTGGCTCTTTTCCAATAATTCTCGTCCTCGAGAAGTACAGTATTAGGACTGTTCGGCCAGCATTTTCCATACCAGCCAACACCGGCGCGAATAAGCTGATGGTCGCTTGTTTTCAAGGTTTTGTTCGTGGTGCTGGTAGGGGTAATGCCCTCAACAAGTGGCCGTCCAGGTGCTTCTGCGAACACACTAAGCGAAAAAATAACTGAAAAACCCAATAATACGGTTAATAAGCTTAATATCTTTTTCATTTAAATCTCCTCCTTAATAGAATGAGTTGTTATCACTTGCACGAGTGCTCCTTTCTGAAAAGAAATTCAATCCTAGCTTGATATTAATTTATGTAAGCGGTCTCGTATATTCATATTCCGATGATAAATGTGCGAAATCCAACGAAATTACGGAACTAAGTACCGAAATTCCTAAGGATATTCATAGCCATATGAAGAAAGGCTTCGTCTGTGGGATGTACGTTATCATTGAACATAGAAGGGAGATGTGGAACTAAGGTTAGCCCATCAATTATGCGTACAGTGGGAAAGGGGCTGCACTCTTCAACGATCACTTTACTTATGTCTGGCAATGAACCAGTGTCGCGTTGCTTGTGTATGTTCTGTGTCCATATGGGCGTTATCACGAAGATCGGTATTGCGGGAAATATGGAAACTAATTTCTTCATATAGCTCGCGCAATTTTCACGAAATTCAGCCATGGTGTTACATTGTACCCAATCATTAACTCCATAAGCAACAGTGATCAGTTCCGGTAAATAGGGTAAATGGATATCCAGAGATGCTGCATTAAAAATAGTTCCACCCACGCCTTGATTCAACAACTGCATATCCAAGAAATTTGAAATCAGTACAGGGTATGTACTGGCAGGGTGCTTGGCATGTAAGCCTTGTGTGATGGAATCCCCCAAGCAGAGTATCCGATGCTTCCGGGGTGGAATTGATTCCACTGCAGACTCTGGGGAAAACACCAAATCATGAAGCACAAGATCTGCCGTATGCGGCAAATAAATGGCTATCGAGCGCATGCCCTCATACTCCGGCAATACAAAAGTACTCACATGTGAGCCTAAGTTTACCTGTTCATAACCTTCACTTGAGATCCAAATACCATCGACAAATAAATTAAAATAAGCAAACTCTCTTATCTTATCGATGATCGTATACGATAAACGAATCCAGTTAGCATCAGTCCGAAAGGTAAGCCCTACACCTGCAGGACATCGACTGCGTAAACTATGAACGTCGCGTTTATCATGTTCTTTCAACTGATCTTCTGTGAACCGTAAGGGTTTCCATCCGTCTTTCGTCTTGTTGGCTGTCAAATGGTTGAACGCCCAATTATCCATCATTCCGCTCCCCTACTTTCACCTCAACTTGTGTTCTGCTTCTATATGATCATTTATTCGATATATTAGGATAGTTCCCTGCTGTGGCTTTCTAGCTTTTTGTATGAGAACCCACCTGTGAGGTATCAATAGCACCTAGATAACTTGGACACAGAGATTGCACATGAGGTACACTACTAGTTATAAGGGATGTTCATATGAAGTATGAATTCGATTACAAATCGTAGGAGGGATTTTTTGTGTGGAACCCGGATGAGTATCTTAAACATTTATATGAAAGCATGCGTCCCGTTGAAAGCTTTCGTGCGGACTCGCAGCTGGAATGGGAGGAGTGGAGAGGGCGTTTACGCAAACAGTTGGTTGAACGGCTAGGCGGTTTTCCCGTTGAGGTGCCAAGTCTTTCACCGATTCTGCTTGAATCGGAGGACTGCGGAACGTATATCCGTCAGCGCATTCAAATTCAGACCTATCCACGACTCTATATGCCCATCTATGTCCTTATCCCAAAAGAAAGCAAAGGCCGTCTTGGAGCAGTTATCGCCTGTCACGGTCACGGATACGGTAGTAAGGATATCGTGGGTTTAAACCCCGATGGTACGAAAAAAACGGGAAATCCAGGGTACCAAAAGAATTTTGCCGTCGAACTGGTCAATCGAGGTTTCCTTACCATCGCGCCCGAATTGTTTGGATTTGGAGACCGTAAGCTCCAAGAGGACGCCCAGGCAATGAACTCCTGCCATAGGTTATCTACCTTTCTCCTGGCAATAGGCCAAACGATGGCGGGGTATCGAGTTTTTGAGACGTTGCGTTGTGTGGACTATATACTTACGCGTGAAGATGTTGATGCGGAGCGTATAGGATGTATGGGCATTTCTGGTGGAGGTCTTGTTTGCTCATTTGCTACCGCCTTAGATGATCGGATTTCTGCCGCTGTTGTAAGCGGGTTCACTAACACCTTCCAAGCCAGTATTTTATCTATGCATCATTGTGTGGATAATTACGTCCCTGGATTGTCAATTGTTGCGGAAATGCCTGATCTGCTGAGTCTGATCGCTCCTAAGCCTTTGCTCATTGAAGCGGGAACGCGAGACCCGATTTTCCCCGTTCACGCCACTAAAGAGGCATATGAGAAGCTTCAAAACATTTATCATTTAGTGGATGCCGTTGATAATTTGGAATTAGATCTATTCGAGGGTGAGCATGAAATATCGGGTAAGCTCGCTTATGAATGGTTTCGTCATGTGTTGGCATAATCATAAACATGCTTGTGGTATATTATAGATTCACATAATTTATGAAACAAGTATAACGATGATCCTAGGAGCGGGGCATATGAGTGAATTAAGGGACTCTCAATTACAACTGCTTTGGACAGCGCGTATCGATTATTCAACAAGCAGTCGAGTAGAGCCGCATCAGCATAATGATTATGAGCAGTTGCTTGTTATTTTGTCTGGTGATGGCGAGGTATGCATTGGGGAGCAGCATTACACGATGAAGGAAGGCTCAGCGTATTTGTTATTGCGTGGGGTATCACACAGCTTTCAATTTAAGAGAGATACGATAACTCTGGATTTTAAATTTCGATTGTCCGACTCCAGAATCATGGAGGCCCTAGGCTCTGCTGAACCGTATTGTATATGCAGGGGCACGGAATTAACGGAGATCAAGCAGTGGTATAAAATGTCGCTTCAGCAGATGAGAAATCCGGTGTCCGTTCACCCCTTACGGATCGAAGCAGGCTTCAAGAGCACATTAGTTTCCCTGCTGCTGAGCGGAGCTGCCGTTCACGCGAGCCCTTACGCTGCATTACCTTCGGTAGATGATAATGAGCCACTCGTACACTATTTGAAAACAAACTTTGCCGAAAAAATTACACTTGATCTTCTAGCGAAGCATTTTGGTTTTAATCGGAACTATTTGATCAAAATATTTTACGATAAAACGGGTATTACGCCCATCCAATTTCTGCAAGCCATCCGTTTGGAAAAATCCAAGGAATATCTTGAGTTTACGTCACTATCGATATCTGAAGTAGCTGATAAGGTAGGATGGACGCTGCCGTACTTCAGTAAAATTTTAAAAAAACAAGTAGGTCTATCCCCGTCCCAGTATCGGGATTCATTACTTAATGCGGTTGGAAAGGACATTATATTGGAGCACGATTTTTTAAATGAGTGGAGAATTGTGAGATAGGCCTTCCTTCTGCAAATGCGGAAAGAAGGCTTTTTTGCGTAAAAGGTGAGGAATGACAAAAACAAGTGAGTATTAGCCATATCCGAGGTTTATGTGTTTCTTTATAATATTAGAAAGAATAATTGCCGAAGCGTTTAAGCTGCGCAATGAGCATAAAGGCGACATGTAATGATTGATTGTGAAACGAACGTATAACGAGGGGAGACAAGGAATGATGACTAGCTTTACAGGAATGCAGGAAGCACCATGGTCTGGATGGTGGAGTCAGATTCAAACGAAAGTGGATCGGATGATGGAGCAAATGGGTGATAAATGTCCTCATGCATCAGTGTCAGGTGTTTATGACGATGTGATCCTAGATTGGTGGACTTCCGGTTTTTGGCCGGGTATGATGTGGATCTTATACGATATGACGGGCAAAGAAACGTATCGTCAGGGTGCATGGTCTTGGGATGAACGGATCGAACAGTGTTTTTTGCGGGAGAATCGGTTTCATCATGACGTAGGATTTCAGTTTCTATGCACGGCGGTTATTAAATATAAACTGACGGGTGACGCTGACGCCAGACGCAGGGGATTACAGGCAGCGAATATTTTAGCTGGTCGTTTTAACTTGGCAGGAGGCTTTTTGAGGGCGCAAAATCAGGGGGACCGTCCCGGGGGTTCGATCATTGATACGATGATGAACCTGTCGATCCTGTTTTGGGCATCGCAAGAGTCGGGCGATCCGAGATTTGCTCAAATCGCGCGTGCACACGCGGACACGGTGCTGCGGCACACTCTCCGCGAAGACGGGTCATCGCATCACATTACCGTGTTCGAAGCGGATACGGGTGAAGTGAAGGAATACGTGGGGGGTCAAGGGTATTCGCCGACTTCCTCTTGGAGCCGAGGGCAGGCTTGGGCTCTGTATGGAATGGCTAATACATACAAATACACGGGGGACATCAAATATTTGAACGCCGCAAAGCGTACGGCGAATTATTTTCTTAGCTGTCTTCCAGATGATTACGTCGCCCATTGGGATTTCCGCGTTCCAGATTTAAACGGAGAGCCAAGAGATACTTCAGCCGCAAGCATCGGGGCATCGGGTCTCCTGGAAATCGCAAAGCAGTTGCCAGCTGAAGAAGGAAGGGTGTATCGTAAAGCCGCAGAATCGATTATGCAAGCATTGTCGCAAAATTATAGCACGCTGGATCGGCCTGAATTCGAGGGCATATTGCTTGAAGCTACAGGTAACAAGCCGATCGATAGGGATGTCAACGTATCTCTGATTTACGGTGATTATTACTATGTAGAAGCTATGGCTAAGCTGATGGGCTGGGACAATTTTATTTTTTAACGACGCAAGGAGTATGAATAAACCATGATGAAACTAACAAAAGCAAGCGATCAGAACGAACGTCTTTCCTTACTTAGGATCCGCTAAGGACTATCTTATCTGTTCCCCTATTTGAAGGATAAATCGGCATGGCCGTATCCTCCAGATGTATATTGAGCTGTGGAACAGTCTTGATCCTGACCCTTCCGACATGGAAGTTCGTCGCAACATAGCGATCCGCCGGTCATTGCTGTGGGTAAAATAGCTGCATAATCGATCGTCTATCGATCCATCCAAATAGCCCTGATGCGCGGGTACACTTTACCCGCCATTTTGGGCTTTTTATATAAATTGCAAAGACTCCATTCAGGATAACCGTTCTCAGGATCAGAGCCAGCTGAGCCATCTTGGATTATTAACGGTAGGAAATTATCGATTTTGATGACTAAGTTCAGGTTTTAATGGGTATGCAAACTAAAGGGAACTTAACATAATAGAGGTATGGAATTGAGACATGCATCTTAGCGTTATTCCAAAAAGGGAATAGAAATGAATAACAGATTCGTGCCGCTTTACATGCCTGTAATTGCAGTGATGACGCTGTATTATAGTGTCAGCCATTGGAGCTCATGGTTTCAGACGATGATTATTTTGCAAGACCGCTCTTTGTATCCGCTTACAGCTGGTGCTTCGTGAAATTTTGCTACAGGGCGAATCAAGCTCAAATGGCTGCAGGAGCCGTAGCAAGTGATATGGCCGCACTGGCGGCAACCTTGAAATATGCGACCAGTATCGTAGCCACTTTAACGATTCAGCTGGTGTATCTTTTCCTGCAAAAGTATTTTGTCAAAGGCGCTCTTGTCGAGGCAATCAAAGGTTAACGATTTATAAAACAAGGGGGCAAGCGAATGGCCAGAATCTTTGTTGTTGACGATGAACCTATCATCAGGATTGGCCTCAAAACGTTAATTGGGGAATATAAACGGTTTAGTGAGATCGATACGTTTAAAGACGGTGTGTCAGCGCTGTCGAATATCATGGCTAACCCTCCTGACGTTGTGTTGACTGATATTCGGATGCCTCGTATGGACGGTCTGGAGCTATGCCGAAATGTTCAGGAGTTAAAGCTCTTCACGAAAGTAGTTGTGCTTTCGGGATATGGGGATTTTTCTTATGCGCAAAAATGTATGTCGTACGGCGTACAGGAATATTTGCTGAAGCCTATTACAGAAATCGAGCTTTTTCCAGTGCTGGATAAACTGCTCGCCATGCGGGAAGCTGCGGTTATTTCCTTCTCTCTTTTTGAGCAGTGGATCGATCAGTTGGAGGAAGCAGTTTGGATGATGGACAAGGTTCGGGCCGATGAACTGCTTGGGGAGGGATTGAGGGGGTTGTTCGCTGTTGAAACGGACATCCAGCAGCACCAGCGGGTATACGACGCTGTCAGACTGCTTCTCAAGAAACTGAATGCCAGAGGGGCGTACAGGTTTGAGGCTAAGCCGCTTTTAGAGGAGAACACTGTCATTACGATTACGTACGAATGGTTTCAGGCCGAAATCGGAATATGGATACAGCGACTGAGCGAGTACCGCAATCATGAAAAAATCAATGTTTTGGAGGCGGCTATCCAGTACATCGATGAGCATCTTTTCGAAGAGGAGCTTTCACTGGATATGGTTGCAGGGAAGTTAGGCGTAACGCCGACCTATTTTAGCCATTATTTTAAGAAAAAGACGAACGAGACCTTCGTGCAATATCGGATGCGCAAACGAATGGATAAAGCCAAACAGCTGCTTGCCGTTCCGCACTACAAAATCATCGACATTGTAACCGAGGTCGGTTACGAAAGCTACCCACACTTTTCCAGAGTATTCAAAAAGGCAACCGGATATTCCCCTACCGAATATCGCGGGCTGCTCGGGATCAAGTAATGAATAACAGCCTGGGACGCAAGGTTTACATTTATTTTGTCATTATTATCGTGCTGACCTTGGTGACGGTGGGGGTCACCGGCTATTGGCGGTCGTCCAACGAATTGGAGAATCAGTATGAAGGGTTATTGACTCAAATCGTTGATAATGTTTTGCATGAAACCGATTTACTTTTGAAAAACTACGAGAGGGCAACGGTATCTATTCTGACGTCTCCTGTAGTGAAAGAGGCTCTGGATCTTCCACGCAATACAACTCCTAGCTTTTATACATCAGAAATTGCCATGAAGGGGGTATTTCAACCGGTTCTCATCAACAACCCGGAAATATCAATGACGTACATCATCGGTTACAACGGGTTCCAGGCAACGGATTTCAATATCCACATTGTTCCTTTTAATTACAAAGCTTTTGAAGAATATGTCGAACAGATGAAGGAAGACGATGCAATAAACGGGAAGCTGACGATCCAAGACTCCGGATTTCTGGACGGTCATCTCACACTCATTCGCAAATTGGCGGACCGAACCTCATCTAAATCATTTAAAGGCATTATGGGCTTCGAACTGAAGATAGGGGAGTTGAACACGCTCTGGAAGGGGATAAAGCTCGGACAATCCGGATATTTTTTTATCGTCAACGATCGCGGAAAAATTTTATACCATCCGGATCCGAGCCGAATCGGCAAACAGCTTGACAGTATGCATTTCAATTCGGTTGAAGCCAATAAAGACCAAATATTTGAATTGCCCGGAGAACCAGGGCGGGTTTTCTTTAGTCGAAAGTCCGACTACTCCGGATGGACGCTGGTGGCAAGCATGTCGGTTGCTGAACAGAGAAAGCCGATTTCAGACTTGCGGCAAACAACGCTAATCGTAGGTATCGTCACATTGATTTTGGCCTCATTTCTAGCTTATCGTTTCGGTCAATCTATCGTTCGTCCAATTCGACTACTGGAAAACGGGATGCGTCAAACGGCAAAAGGTCAGTGGACCAAAGTACCTCTGACCGGAAGCCGTGATGAGATGGATCAGCTTATTACCAGCTACAATTCGATGGTCACCCGTCTGGAGGAGCTTGTCGAGGAGGTTTACGAGACCGAGCTGCGCAATCAGGACAATTTAATGAAACGGCAGCTGGCCGAATTTCAATCGCTACAATTACAGATTAATCCGCACTTCTTGTACAACACTTTGGAAATTATTATTTGTTACGCCGTTATCCAGAAATCAAGCGAAATAAAAGACATCGTTCGTTCTCTGTCGTATATGCTGCGCTATTCCATACGCACCGATTTGGAGGAAATTACGGTAGTCAACGAGCTTAAACACATTCTGTATTTTATGTCTATTATGAAATACCGCAACCAGCACGAATTTGAGATTGATGTTCGCATCCCCGCGGATTATTTTCTGGACAGCATGGTTCGCTTGACGCTGCAGCCCTTGGTCGAAAATGTGTTTAAGCATGCGTTTCCTGATGGGATCGAGGATACTCACACGATTATTATTGACGCCTGGAAGGATGAAGCGGATTTTTATGTCACCGTAGAAGATAATGGCTGCGGCATGGAAGCGGAATCCCTTCTGCAATTAAACACACGACTCATGAACAGCCGGGAGGAGAGGCTGCTGGATGCACAACCAACATTCGAAGGCAGCATCGGGCTGCTCAATGTGCATAACCGGATTCAAATGGTGTTCGGACAGAAGTATGGGCTTTCCGTGAAAAGCGAGCGGGGAGTGGGGACGATGGTTACGATTCGCATGCCGTCGTCCAGTGCAAATAAAGTCATATCGGTGTAAATTAGTGTAATGCTCGGCGGGCCCTTTTTTCGTATTCTAAATATAGAAAGACACAAAACATACCCAGTCAGGGTCATCGAAACAGGGAGGGGTTTATGGAAGTTTCGGCTAATAAGCGCAACACATTGTCTGCAGTTGTTGGTAAAAAGGAAAATTACTTGTCCAGACTGAAGAAGAACGCATCCAGCCATTGGCAGCTCTACCTGTTTATGCTGCTGCCGATTATTTATTTGCTCATATTCAAGTACGTACCGATGTATGGGGCTTTGATTGCGTTCAAAAATTATCTTCCTACTAAAGGGGTATGGGGCAGCGAATGGGTAGGCCTGAAGCATTTTGACCGTTTTTTCCATTCGTATGAGTTTGTTCGGATTATGAAAAATACGATCCTGCTCAGCATCTATAGTTTACTTGCGGGGTTTCCGTTCCCAATCATACTTGCACTTTCCTTGAATTACGTAAACTCTCGTTTCTTTAAGAAAACCGTACAAATGGTCACTTACGCGCCGCATTTTATTTCCGTAGTCGTTATGGTGGGCATCATTCTACAAATGATGGACCCGCGGATTGGCCTGGTTCAAACGATTATGAAATATTTCGGATTGCCCGCAATCAATTTCATGGGCATACCCGAATGGTTTTCACACGTTTTTGTCTGGTCCGGTATTTGGCAAAACGTTGGTTTTTCCTGCATCATCTACCTGGCAGCGCTTGCAGCTGTCGATCCTTCGCTGCACGAGGCTGCTGTTGTGGATGGAGCGAATAAAGTGCAGCGAATGTGGCACATCGACTTGCCGGGTATTATGCCGGTTGCCGTTATTTTGCTGATCATGAACACCGGCCATGTGCTGGATATAGGCTTCGAAAAGGTATTGCTGATGCAGAATCCGCTTAATATGAGCTCTTCTGAGGTGATCGATACTTTTGTGTACAAAGTCGGCTTGGCATCAACTGCAATCAACTATTCTTACTCGTCTGCCATTGGATTGTTTAAATCAGTAATTAATTTGGTCCTGCTGGTTCTCGTCAATCGGATAGCCAGAAAGTTGGGACAAACCAGTCTGTGGTAAAAAGGGGGCGCATCGATGACGGGAAGCATTAAAGAAAGTGCGGATGACAGGCTTTTTACAATTCTGAATTATATCATCCTATTCATTTTTACGATTACGATCTTATATCCTCTGGTTTACATTGTCAGTGCTTCCTTCAGCTCATCCACAGCGGTTATTTCCGGTAAAGTCTGGTTGTATCCGGTAGAGCCGACGCTAGCAGGTTATGAAGCGGTATTTAAGCATCGTTTAATTATGTCGAGCTTTTTGAATTCGGTATTTTATACGGTAGTGGGAACGACGATCAATGTGCTTTTTACACTCATTGCGGCTTATCCGCTTTCAAGAAAAGATTTTATGCCTCGCAACGCAATTATGGCTTTGTTTGTATTCACAATGATGTTTTCCGGCGGATTGATCCCGTCTTACTTGGTTGTGAAAGGGCTCGGTATGATCGACACAAGGTGGTCTTTAATTATTCCGGGAGCGCTTGCCGTTATGAATATGATCATTGCCCGCACTTATTTTCAAACGACCATTCCGGATGAATTGCTTGAAGCCGCTCAAATGGATGGATGCAGTGATTTTACGTTTGTGCGAAAAATCGTGCTTCCTTTGTCAGGTCCGATCATAGCTGTAATCTCCTTGTTTTACGCAGTCGGACATTGGAACCAATATTTTAACGCACTGCTTTATTTAAAGCATCAGGAGTTGTACCCGATTCAATTGGTTTTAAGGGATATTTTGGTGCAAAACGAAGTCGATGCGTCGATGATAACCGACGTTGCCGATCAATCGGCAAGGGATGGTCTGCGTGAGCTGTTGAAGTTTTCCCTTATCGTGGTATCTACGCTGCCCGTGCTCATCATCTACCCATTCATACAAAGGCACTTTGTCAAAGGCATGATGATTGGATCATTAAAAGGCTAAAGGGAGGTTTTTTAGATGAGAAAAGGTTTAACCGCTTTGGTAGCGATTACGACATCTTTGGCGCTGCTAAGCGCATGTGCGGACAGTGGTCAAAAGGAAGCCGGAAAAAAGGTGGAAGCAGGTCGCGATGATCAAGTATCGCCAGCGGGCGTATTCCCGATCACGAAAGAAAAGACGACGCTTAAGGTCATGGTCAAAGGCTCCAGCATTGTCGAAAACTTTGCAACTAACGAGTTCACCAAGTGGCTGGAGGAGAAAACGAACATTCATATCGATTGGGAAGTCGCTCCAGAAAAAACATTTGCAGAGAAGCTTAACGTATCACTCGCAAGCGGCGATTACCCGGACGTGCTGCTTAATATGAGTGTATCGCCGATACAGCAGTCGATTTACGGTAAGGATGGCGTGTTTATTCCGCTGAACCCGTATATTGATAAATATGGCGTGGAAATGAAAAAGATGTACGAACAGGTTTCCTATGTAAAAGATTTGATTACCATGCCTGACGGCAATATTTATTCGGTACCTCAGGTGAATGACTGCTACCACTGCTCGCTCGGTCAAAAGATGTGGATTTATCAACCATGGCTAGACAAGCTCGGATTAAAAATGCCAGAAACGACTGACGAGTTTTATCAAGTTCTCAAAGCTTTTAAAGAAAAGGATCCTAACGGGAACGGCAAGGCAGATGAGATCCCGCTTGTCGGCGCTACCAACGGCCCATCCTCGACGTTGGATCTTTTTCTACCCAGCGCTTTTATCGAGAAGGATTTCAACCTGCGCTTTGTTAAGGATGGAAAGGTTCAAGTTGCCTTTAATCAACCAGAGTGGAAGGAAGCTTTGAAGTATATTAATAAACTGTATGCTGAAGGTTTAATATCTCCGCAAGCGTTTACACAGGACAGAAACCAGTTGAAACAAATGGGCTTGAACCCGGAAATCCCGATCGTGGGAGCTATTGCCTCACAAAATCAAACGGTGTTTGTCGATGTTGATAATCCGAGATTCAAAGACTATACTTCCGTACCGCCGCTCAAAGGGCCGGCAGGTATACGTTCAACCGCGTATAATCCTTATGCGGTCTCTACAGGTCAATTTGTCATCACCAATAAGACGAAAAATCCCGCCGCCGCCTTCCGTATGGCCGACTTGCTGCTTTCGGAAGAAGCGACACTTCGCAGCACGCAGGGCCGTCCTGACCAGGAGTGGGTGCGTCCGGCGCAAGGAGAGCTTGGAGTTAACGGGAAGCCAGCGAAATGGAAATCGATTGCCACGTTTGGCAAGCTTCAAAATGTCCACTGGGCGCAGGCAGGTCCTTCGCTGCGAACGAACGACTTGCGATTAAGCGTAGTAGCAGATCCGAAAAACTCGCTGGAACTTATTTTATATAATGAAACTAAAAAATACGAGCCTTACAAAACCGATCCGGGCAAAATTGTGCCGCCAGTGTTCTTCACCAACGAACAAGCGGAAGAGCTTGCTACACTTGAGAAGACGCTTACGGACTACAGAACTGAATTTTTTGCCAAAACGGTTACAGGCTCGCTGGATGTTGACAAGGAGTGGAGCAACTATTTAAGCAATTTGGATAAAATGAACATTAAACGTTACTTGGAAATTTATCAACAAGCCTATACCCAGTTTAAATCGAAAAAGTAATGGAGATATTTGCCGTGAGCGAGGTATAAGATGAAAGAGAAGATGAATAAGAAGCACTCACCCCAAAGACCTAATGTCGTATTTTTAATAGCGGACGATCATCGAGATGAAGCCATTCGGGCGTTTGGCAATGAAACGGTGCACACGCCGATATTGGATTCATTGGCCGCCAGCGGGACAGCTTGTCGTAACACGCATATATTCGGCGGCTTGACCGGAGCGCTATGCGCGCCGAGCAGAGCGTGCGTCCATACGGGCATATCGCTCTTCCGGGCGATGATTGGCAAAGAGGTGATGAACCGTGAGCATTCGAGCGTTATTCGTCCGGATGTTCGGTTAATGCCGCAAACGATGCGCGAAGCCGGGTATCACACACACGCGGTCGGCAAATGGCATAACGACAAGGCAAGCTTCTCCCGAAGCTTTGAAGGAGGGGATAAGCTGCTATTCCACGGAATGAGCGACCATACCAAGGTTCCCGTGCATGATTATGACCCGACCGGGGCTTATCCGAAGGAAAAGGAATATATTGAACGGACGTTCTCAACGGAATTGTTTTCGGACGCCGCCGTCAACTTTATTGAGGATTACCTGGAGGATCGGCCGTTTTTCCTGTATGTGGCTTATACAGCGCCGCATGATCCCCGAACCGCGCCGGAGCCGTACGCAAGCCTGTACGACAAAGCCGACATTCCGTTACCTCCGAACTTTGTCTCGGAGCATCCATTCGATACCGGCGATATGACGGTTCGGGACGAGAAACTCGCACTATTGCCGAGGGACGAGGACGAAATTCGTCAACATATTGCCGATTACTATGCGATGATAAGCCATTTGGACGCACAAATCGGTAGAGTCATCGAAGCGTTGAAGGCTAAGGGCATCTATGACGACACGCTCATCGTGTATACTGCGGACCATGGCTTGGCGCTCGGGCAGCACGGACTGATGGGAAAACAGAACCTTTACGAGCACAGTGTGCGCATTCCGCTTATATTCCGGGGGCCAGGCGTACCGGAGGGCCAACAGGAGCTGGCGCTGGCAAGCAATATCGATATATTTCCTACAGTTGCCGGGTTATGCAATGTCGACCTGCCGAAGGAAACGGAAGGCGTAAGTCTGTGCCCGATCTTTGCAGGGGAAACCGAGGGCGTTCGTTCTATCGTGTGCTCGGTTTATAAAGATATCCAGCGGATGGCAACAGACGGCCGATGGAAGCTGATCCGTTATTATTGTTCGCCCAAAACGAACACAGGAACGGAACGAATCCAATTGTTTGATCTGCTAAACGATCCTTGGGAAACGCAAGATTTGTCGGCGGATCCGGCAAATGCGGGGGAGATCGAACGGCTTGCCTCCGAATTGGCTTCATGGATGCAAGCTTGCAGCGATATTTTGCAGGATATGCCGGTGATTCCTGGTACATCGTAGAGGTGTGATCTGGTTAGAGTTCATTAAAAGAAAGCAGTTGATTCGTCTAGAAAAGTCATAATGGATGGGGTGGACTTAAAAAAATGTAAGGGTTGCATGGCAATTATATATCCTGATAGCAAGAATCTTATCTCATAAAGAGTCGCGCAAATCGCGGCTTTTTTGTTTTATGGGATAAAGTTCTTGTCATGCGTCAATGACAGGAACTTTATCTCATTCCCGATGAAAACTATTAGCATCACAATAAGGGTAGCATATTTTCGTTTTCCATCTAATCAAAATTATCTCACGAAGAGCTTTGTTTGGAATTATTTGATATATATTAGATTGAAATATTGTATATTTATTTCATGCCCCGTTTTAATAGGTATAATAATAATAGCACTCAAATAACGATAGAAAGGTGAATTGAAGAATGCAAACTATTGAAATAAATAAAGAGTGGTTTCGGGGTGCCGTTTCAATAGAAACGACTAATACCGGATTCCGGCCTTGGCGATTGCCACATGATCAGCTCAGCTTATTTGCATCTGAATTAGCGGAGAAGGCAGGGGAAACAGCGGGTGTTAGAGTTGCTTTTATAAGCGATTCCACTTCAGTGGAGCTGCATGTCGCTATAACGGATAAAGATATACTGTTTGACATAGTTATTGAAGATGAATTAGTCGGTACCAAAACTCTCATTGCAGGAGAAGAAATTTGTTTATTTACAAACTTACCAGGCAGCATGAAGAGGGTTGAAATTTATTTTTCACAAAAGGCTGCCGTCATTGTGAAAGCACTAAAAGTCGATGATGGGGCATCGGTCACTCCCTTGCAAAACAATCAACCGCGGTGGGTTGCATACGGCAGTTCCATTACACAATGCAGCGCAGCTGAAAGTCCGGCTCAAACTTGGCCGGCAATCGTAGCACGCAACAAAGGTTGGGACCTGACCTGTATGGGATTTGGTGGACAATGTCATTTGGAACCAATGGTTGCTCGCGTCATTCGTGACCTTCCCGCTGACGTCATTTCCATGTGCCTCGGCATTAATGTGATGGGTGGCAATAGTTTAAATATCCGGACGTTTCGTTCTGCAATTATTGGCATGGTATCGATCATTCGGGAAAAGCATCGCAACACGCCTCTATTTTTATTTTCTCCTATTTATTGTCCTCACAGGGAAACAAACGAAAACTTAGTAGGGATGACCTTGGTTACAATGAGGAAAGAAATCCAGGAAGCGGTGAATATTCTAACTTTTTACGGAGATTCAAATCTTACTTATGTGGACGGTTTGGATATTTTTGGAGAAGCCTTTGTCGACAAACTACCAGACCAACTGCATCCGAACGCTGAAGGATATAAAATTATGGCTAATCATATACTTGGCAAATTGAATATTTAACTAGCAGGAGTAAGAGGTTCAATAGGATTGATGTTATAAACGTCTTAAACACCCCATAGAAAATATTAATATTACAACAGTGAATATCTTTTGAAGTCAAGGAAGTAGTCTGACCACCTAATATTTAGGTGGTCAGACTACTTTGCTCAAAGAACAGTTTTGGATTCACCAATGGAGATACAGGACCATACTTTGCTGAAATGGTTATCTATGGATCAAAACGTGATCCAACGATGGTTATTTTGTAATTGGACAAGAACCTGTATCCAATGACAAGCACGCGCAGCGTATCGGGTCGCTTGCCACTCCAATGGATATGGTGTAACTTATATATAAATGTATATATTTGATATGAAAAGCGACGGAGGAAGGTATGAACAAGGATTTCACCCCAACCTATTACTCTATTAAACAGGATATCAGAGATAAAATAGCCGGAGGCATATACAGTCCAGGCGAGCTGTTGCCGAGCAGAAACGTCATGTGTGAGCTGTATGATTGCAGCTGGGGCACCTTGAACAGGGCTATTACGGAGCTTATTCTCGAAGGTTTATTGACGGCGAGAAAGGGCAAAGGGACGTATGTGTCCAATCAGGAGCCACCCCGGGAGAGCAATCCCCAGGAAGTGGATACATTGAATGTTTGGCTGTGCAACAAGCACCGCAGTGTATATGCCACCTTGTCGGAGATGATGGACGGCATGCGGGATGAAGCACACAGACGAGGCGTTTCCATTCGATTCCTGGATCTGGCAGATCTGCAATCGATTCCTCCTGGACTGGATGAATATATCATTGTTACCCCATCCAATGAACAATGGAATGTATTGGTTGATGCTCGGAATAAAGGAGAGAGGTTCATCGTATTGAACTCAAGCTGGGAACAAGCTCCTTTTCCCTGTGTGGATTCGGATATATATGGCGCAGTATTTGAGGCTGTTGGCTATCTGCTGAAGCAGGGCCATCGCCGGATCGGATTACTTGGAATCCGGGACGGATTTACCAACTATGAACGGAGGGTTGATTCGTTCCGGGACGCCTTTAAACAATATGGTGTTCCCTTGGAGAAACAGTGGATTGTTGGACGTCCGGAGGACAGGACAGAGGCTAAAGTCTTATATTCAGATTGGCTGGATCGTAATCCGGAGGTAACTGCTTTATTTGCTGCGGATTACACGACGACCTTAATATTGTTAGAACTTCTGCAGGAAAAGGGGATAACGATTCCAGAGGAGTTGTCCTTGTTTATCGTAGGAACCCCACAGCATACTTTTGTGCAGAACGGATCAATAAGTGCCATTGTACAGCCCT
The DNA here is from genome assembly GCF_013141765.1 of Paenibacillus foliorum. Classification (GTDB taxonomy): domain Bacteria; phylum Bacillota; class Bacilli; order Paenibacillales; family NBRC-103111; genus Paenibacillus_S; species Paenibacillus_S foliorum. The sequence continues at coordinate 208,869 of NZ_WHOD01000052.1, read as the reverse complement.
TTCACGAAATGGGGCGATTGGCGGTAAGTCGACTCCTGGAGAGGCAGCTTGATTCGGGCACAGAATTGCTTCCATGTGAACTGAAAATAGGCGGCTCTGTTGTCGCTATCTAATATTGGTCTTCTAATTTAAAGCCGTATTCCGAGTGAGCATGATCGGAATACGGCTTTTTGTTGACAATAAATGGGCCATTGCTTTACTATTATACATATATATAAAGGTTAGAAAAAACAGGAGGCTACAGGATGCCCAGACGCGCTTTTTGTTTAACAATCCGTTCTGGTATGGAGAAGGAATATGATCGAAGGCACCGGGAGGTTTGGCCGGAGCTTTTGGAGCTGTTAAAGGATTGCGGTATCCGAAATTATTCAATTTTTCGTCAAGGTCGAAGCTTGTTCGGTTATATGGAAAGCGTCAATAACATCGATGAAGCTTTAATCCGGCTAGACGCTCATCCCATTCAGCGTAAATGGTACGAATATATGTCTGCCGTTCTCATTCGGGATGGGGATAAGGGCATGACATTGCTGGATGAAGTATTTCATTTAGATTAAGAAAAGGAGCGAAAGTATGACAAAACTGAACCTTAACGCTAAGCCAATCAATATTCTTTTTGTCATGGCTGATCAGCTTCGGTACGATAGTTTGGGACACACGGGGCATCCGATGGTAAAGACACCCAACATTGATAAACTGGCTGCTGAAGGCACAAGGTTTGAGAAAACGTATGTGCAGTCCGCCGTTTGCGCACCATCCCGGGCTTCCATTTATACGGGACGGTATGTTCATGCCCATCGCGTCAGGTTCAACGAGGTCCCGTTCGGAGCCGGTGAACAAACGATTGCCGATTACTTCAATGCTGCAGGCTATCGTTCAGCGCTGATCGGACGCACTCATTTTACGCCTATTACGGAAGCCTACGGATTCGAATATTATGCCTACTATGACGGTTTACCTGCGAAGGACGGATATTCTTCTTACCCGCAATATTTGCGGCAATGCGGATACAGCGAAGAAGACATCCGCTTCCGTTACTGGCCCAGAGAGCTTACACCACAGCCCGGGAATGAAGCATACCCAGAGGATTTTGCAGAAGCCGAATATCCATGCCGCATTCGTGAGGAGCATTCTGATACCGCTTACATGACGGATGAAGCAATTCGGTTTATAAAGGAGACGACGGACCGTCCATGGATGCTTCATCTGTCCTATTGGAAGCCTCATCTTCCATTTAGCGTGTCCGAGCCTTACTTTAGTATGTATGACCCGAAGGAAGTACCGATGCCCAAGCTGAAGGAGGGAGAACTGCAGCATAAGCCGCCGATACAGGAGCTGTTTCGCAATGAGCGCAGGGGAAATTTCCTCGAAGATGAAGAACGGCTCCGCCGTGTACGCGCTGCGTATTACGGCATGATTACACAGCTGGACGATCATCTGGGCCGCTTGTTTGAGGAGATGCGGCGAATAGGGGTATTGGAAAACACCTTGATCGTATTTACCTCGGATCACGGTGAATATTTGGGCGATCATCACATGATCGAGAAAGAACTGTTCTACGAGCAAGCGGTGCATGTGCCGCTCATCCTCAAGCTGCCCGGCACCATCCCGCAAAATCGAGCCATTTCCCAATTTGCCGAAGCGGTTGATTTACTACCAACGCTGCTGGAATTAGCGGGTCTACCCCTACCTAAAGCGGTCCAGGGTACGAGTTTGCTGCCATTAGTAAATGGCACTGCCCATGATTGGAAGCGTGAAGTATTCGCCGAGTGGGACTTTCAATATTATCACTGCCGCAAGCAGTTGGGTTTGGCACCTCATCAATGCAAGGCGACGATGATTCGCGATGACGATTGGAAGTATGTGCATTACAGCAATCAGCCCTGCGAGCTGTACGACCTGACGGCCGATCCCGACGAATTTTGTAATTTGGCTGAAGAGCTGCAATATAAGGAACGAATCGAGGCGATGCGCAGTAGAATTCTCAATTGGCGGTTAAGAACGGAAGATCCGATCCCGGAGGTCGATTTGACGTTCGCCTCTTACCTAAGGGATCCCTGGGAGGATAAGGCCTAGATGAATTGTGTTCATATCGGCCTCTAGAATGGCAGGATCGACCATGACATCCAGGCGGCTACAAGCTAGAATGGTTGTATCAGTCGCGCGAAATTCGTGAGCGACTACATGAGAAAGGAGAAGGGATAATGGCAGAATCCCAATCCGGTACGGTGGTTTCCACCCAACCCAAGACGGCTCAGGCATCACAACGAAGGAGAAAGCTGAATAAGCACTTAATCGCCTACTCCTTCCTCATACCGATATTTGTTTCAATGGGTCTATTCAAGTATTATCCGTTTTATACAGCCATCTTAAAGTCGTTTTACCAATGGAACGGGGCGAACATTAACAAGTTTATTGGTTTGGATAACTTCGTCCAGCTATTAAGCGACCCAACCTTCTACGCTTCTCTCAAAAATGTAACGATATTGACGATCAGCTTTGTAATCATCCAATTAACACTTCCGTTATACGCAGCTGTCGGAGTATTTCATTCTAATAAAAAACTCCAGAATGGATACCGAGTGCTGTTTCTCGTTCCCATGGTCGTTCCTTATATCATCATCTTTTTACTGTGGAGATGGATTTATATGAGCAACGGCATGTTAAATGTGCTGCTTAAAAGTATTGGATTGGAATCCTGGACCCATGCTTGGCTTGGGGAAAGCGCGACAGCTTTGGGATCGATATTATTCGTCAACTTCCCTTGGATTGGCGGCATTTACTTCCTCATTTATTTGGCGGGTTTAATTACAATCTCACCTGAGCTGTTCGAGGTCGGCAGAATGGACGGCATGAATGCATGGCAGCGTTTTCTGCACATTGAACTGCCTCTAATCAGAAACCAAATCCGGCTGGTTGTTATTCTCGCATTCATTCATCAATATCAAAGCTTTGAAAATATATTGGTGCTTACGAACGGAGGTCCCGGCTTTACGACACTCACACCGGCTCTTTATTTGTATAAGAAAGGTTTTGAATACAATGAATTAGGCTATGCCTCTGCTATTGGTGTATTGATTTTTGCTATTCTGGTGCTGTTCACATTAGCCGCAAATAAACTAATTAAACCGACGGAGAAACTGGACTAGGGGGAGAAGGATGGGTAAATTTACTTATGGGTCTGCTGCCAATCAATTTTTTTTACTGCTGCTGGTGTTGTTGACGTTGTTTCCTTTTTATATGCTGCTGATCAGCTCCTTGAAGTTTCAGGATCAGATCCTTCTCCATTTCTGGACACCGGTATTTCCGATTCATTTCGAGAATTATGCAGGCGCTTTCAAGCAGATTTGGCCCTTTATTTTAAACTCCATTCTGATAACGGCGGGAATTATTGCTTGTGTGCTAATTAATTCTACCTTTGCCGGCTACTCATTCGCACGCTTCAGCTTCCTTGGTAAAGGAATTTTGTATTCCCTTGTCATCATCCTGATGATGGTGCCCGGATTTCTGCTGCTGATTCCACAGTTTATTTTGTTCAAGCAATTGGGATTGCTCAACACGCATTGGGCGCAAATTTTCGGTCCTATGGCTGGCGCTTCTGCTTTGGCGACAATGCTGATGCGCACTTTCTTCGAGGGACTCTCCTCAAGTCTCTTTGAAGCGGCGGAGGTAGAAGGAGCAGGGGAGCTGAGAATTTTCGGGCAAATTGTACTGCCATTGTCGCAGCCCGTTATTGCAACTGTGGCCATCATTAATGCTTTGACCGGCTGGAACAATTACATTTGGCCGTTGGTCGTCACCTCAGGGGATAAAGTCCGCCCTATTATACTTGCGTTAAGCAATATCAAGGGACCGCTGGAGCAAGCACAAGGCTTGCAGTTTGCCGGTTACGTCATCGCCTCTTTGCCGCTGCTGATTCTGTTTATGTTTGCCACAAAATCCTTTATCAGCGGCATCACCTCAGGTGCGGTAAAGGGCTGATTCCTTGCATCGTCCATACAGCAGATTTGATAAGGCAAGGAAAAGCGCTTTTTGCAAACTCAGTTGTAGAGTTCGAAGTATTCTTGCTTTGGATGATGAATAGAGAGGGTGTAGATAAAAATGAAAAGAGCAAAGAGTTCACTATCTCGTCTAACGATAGGAGCGGTTTTGGCAGTTACCGTTGCGGGCTGCAGCAGTACGCCTTCGGGTGAAACAGGTTCGGGTAATCAATCGGGCTCCATCGCTAAGACAGAGCTAAATGTTATGGTCATGACGGAAGCAACCGGAGATCAAGCGGAGCAAACCATTTGGGAGGACACCGTCAAAATGTATGCGGAGAAAAACCCTAATGTGAAGATCAATCTGCAGCTGCAAAGTTTTGCAGGCGTGGAGCAGCATCGGACTTGGGTTACTACCCAGTTGATTGGGGGCAATGCGCCGGACATCTTCACGACCCGCTATATATGGGATCAGGAGGATCTGAAAAAAGGACTGCTTGTAGACCTGACTCCGTATTACAGTAAAAAGAACGCTAACCTTGGAGATAAAACATGGGAGGAAGTTTTCCCGAAATCCGTACTGCAGCGGCTTCAAGGCGAAAATAAAACGTATGCCAGCGTGCCTACGAACATCGACTCGGTTCGTGTTCTTTACAATAAGGACCTGTTTACTAAAGCCGGTGTCACGAACGTCCCCAAAACGTGGAACGAGTTTCTGGATGCGCAGGAGAAGCTTAAAAAGTCAGGTGTGACGCCTTTTGGTTTTCCAAATACGAAACCGGGGGATTATAACTAAAGCTGGACAACTCGTATATTGACCGAAGAACTGATCGCCGGGCAGTATGAAAAGATGGATGTGAACAAAAGTGGCTTTATCGAGATGAATGAATATACGCGCGCCGTAGATCAAGGCATTGTAGATATTACCCAATCCCCATACAAGGACGTATTCCCAATCATCAAAAACTGGAGCCAGTATTGGCCCAAGGGCTATAACGGGATTGACTTCAATACGTCATCCGATATGTTCCTGCGCGGAGAAGTGGCGATGATTATGAGAACATCTGGGCAGAGCAAGGTCATTTATGAATCCAGCGCACGGAAGTTCGAAATAGCGGCGTTCCCGCTGCCCTATTTGACAAAAGAAAACCATCCTGACGCCGTAGGAAAGCTGATGGAAATTGGTGGAGTTCCCGCGGGCAATATGGCGATCCCAAAAACAATTAAGCCGGAGAAGCTTGATGCTGCCGTTGATTTTATGGCATTTATAACCTCGTCCAAAGTTCAGGGTATGCATGCCGAGAAGCTTTACAGAACTCCTGCGATATCGAACGCTGACCTTCCCGAGAAATTGAAGGGCTTCGCTTTTGTAGGCGATCCGATGAAGCTGAATATTTACGGTGGAGAGGTCGACAAAAATGTGACGGAAAACAATCAAAAGATGGGCCAGCTTTATCTGGAAGGCTCTCTGCAGGCAGACAAGTATTTAAGCGATCTGAAGAAGGTTATGTTGGACTTCGTAAAGCAAAAGAAGGATGAAAACAAGTGGAATGCCGAAAATAATTACGGGATCAAATAATAAGTCAGATAGCGAGGGCAGGTTCGGAGATACCCCAAAAGGTTTTGGAAAAAGCACAAATAGGTATGACAGAAGCTCTTAAATAATGGTTTGCTCTTAACAAAAAGCCCATCAAGAGCGTATTGACGCTCGTGATGGGCTTCAATATTACAGGATAAGCTTTGCTTGTAAGGATTCTCTGTCCGCTTGGAATGGATGCTGCAGGCGCAATAGTAGGTGCTTGTAGTCGCAAGCGACGATGTCGGAAGAAAGTGACTATCCCGCTTTTCGCCCTGCGTCCGCACCGCCATCCCTAATATTCCGGTATGTGGTGCACTTAACAGACTTAAGGGAAGCTTCAGTGATATAATCAAACCAATGAAGCGAGTAGGGGGAAGCAAGATTGAATAAGAAAATGGCATTATCTATCGTAGGAACCTTCGTGATCGGGATTGCGGGCGGGGTAGGGTTAATGATGAACGACTCGGCATATAGCTCGTTAAAGGTAGCGCTTGGTGGTCAAGCGACTCAGAATGCTGTCGGGTCCATCAATGCTCAAGGAATGGTTACGGCTCAATATTCCAATGTGGATATTGAAACCGCACTAAAGCAAGCTCAGTCGCAACGTACCGAGTTATTGGAAGGCCAGTTGAAAATGCAAATGGAGATGGTACAAAATAGAAATAACGATATTGCCAAATTGAATGATATCGTAAACAAACTAAAATCGAATCGTCCGCAAAAATCGGGAGACAGCGTTACATTAGATGCGGATTTGCAGAAAAAATTAATCGAGAGCGGCGTCGTGGTCCCGTCATCGAATAAATGGTCACAAGCCGAAGTAGACCGTGCGTTGGATTCTCTTCGCGGTAAAATCGATAGTTTAAACAGCAGTCAGCAAATGGATATGCTTCGCTTGCAAAGTTTGACCAACAAGAGAAACGAAGCCTTCGATACCATGACCAATTTCATTAAAAAAATGTCTGATCAACGCACCAGCATTATCGGAAATATGAGATAATGAAGCAGTACGGGAACCTGTCCTCGGCAGGTTTCTTTTTTTATATGACCGTAAAAGAGATATATTGTGAGAAAGGCTGGAAATCGGAATGTCCTTCGATATCGTGGGCTTCTTAAGAAACCATACACTGCTGCACGGCGTTCCGGAGACGGAGCTTGAGAATGCGGCATCCACCATGGAAACCGTCTGCTTCCCTGATGGGGAGTGGATGATGCACGAAGGTGAGGAAGGCAACGACTGCTATTTTGTGCTGGACGGAAAAGTGCAGGTTTATACCCGCAGCCTGATTGGAAAACAAGTCGTACTGGCGGAGCTCGGATATGGCGCCTTGATCGGTGAGATCACATTAATCCGCAATGAGAAGCGGACGGCCGGCATTAGGGCTCTGGGCGAAGTTACGGCGCTCCGACTGGACCGTACGGCTTTTGAGAAGCTGGCCGAAGCGAGTCCCTATTTCCATGAGAGCTTAACGTACGCGGCAGAGCTTCGCATGAAGCACGGTTTGCTGCGCAAAGCGTCAATCTGGTCAGCCATCCCTGATTCCGAACTGCGCGGATTAGCCGAAATTACGGTACGAAGGAATGTGTTACAAGGGGAAAACATTTTGCGGGAAGGAACTCCTAAGGAGAGCTTTTATATGATAAGCAGCGGGCGGTTCGAGATAACCTCGACTGTCACACGCCGCGCGGTCATGGAGACGGGAGACTTTTTTGGCGAAATCGCGCTGCTGGCGGAGCAACCTCAATCGGCTACTATCACCGCCATGGAAGACGGCGAGCTGTTGGTTATGGGAAGCGCCGAATTTCAGGCAATCTGGCAACATTATGCACCAGTGAGACGGCAATTTGCGGAGGTTATGCGAATCCGGCGTCCGGATCTCGCGATAACCCACTCTTTCGGTGCGGCAGAGGGGGACGAGATTGCGCCGGACGCAGAACACGATCTGCTGCCTGAAAGCCCTATCCGATCGACCAGGTGGATCGATCTGCTGTTTCTGCTTGGCGGCCTCTTCGCCGGCTGTACTGTCATGGCCGTCTGGCTGCAAAACCAGATTTGGCAAATGGCGGCATTGCTGGCAGGCGGGCTTGTCGGACCGGTAACTTTCGTAGCCTATATTAGGGGCTCACAGCAGCTTGGATTTTCCCATGTGCGCCTGGCGTGGGTATTCGTCTTGTCGGCGGCTGTCGCAATTCCGCTTGCCTGGGTGGTGGAGCGGCAATGGCTCTTCGGTGTCGCCAGGAGCACTGCCGGCTTTACGGAGCTGAGCGTGCCTCTATCGGTAGCCTTGATTGAAGAAGGCGCGAAGCTGATAGTATGCGCGATACTGCTCAGAGGAGGACGGATGCGTTTTCTGATGGACGCTGTCGTGATCGGAGCAGCGGCCGGTATGGGCTTTGCCGCTGTCGAGAGCATGTTTTACGGCTGGTCGTATCTGGAGCGGGGTTCGACTGGAGAGATGCTTGCGGTATTGTGGGTTAGAGCGCTGCTCTCGCCACTTGGGCACGGCACTTGGACGGCCATCGCCGCCGCCGGGATCTGGCTCGAACTGAACAGGCGTCATGCCGCGCAGAGGACACGGTTCGTGCGCCAACGGCAAGGGCTGGCTATAGCGCTCCTGTTGGCTGCCATAGCACTTCATGCGTTATGGGACTTCCATTTCGTAGAAGGCTTATGGAGATTGCTATCGATGGTTTCCGTCGGAGCGGGAGGCTTGCTTCTGCTGTACGTACTCCTTCGTAAAGGAACGAAGGAAGAGAACTATGCCATTACAGCTCTGAATCCGCTTTTACAGGATGAAGCGTTGAACGAAGCCGATGAGGCGAACGCTCTGAAAGCAAAGCCCCTGATTTGCGGGGCATGCAAGACGCAGTCACCTCGGGATGCCCGCTATTGCGCCCGCTGCGGCCAAGCATTAAGGAGAAAACTATAATCGAACGAAAGCGCCATAGTTTGTAATCTGGAAATTATCAAGGGGCGTTGTAACTAACGAGGAACTTATAGCTCAATAAGCAATCAGAACGAGGCTGCCGGCATTGGCAGCCTCGTTACGCTATAAGGAAGGGGAATGGGTATTTTGGAGAATGCTGAAAAGTCAACAATTTATTCAGGCTGAGAGTAGAGTTGTGGAAAATAACAGAAATGAGAGGATTGCTATGTTTTTTACAAAGAAGCTAATGATCTACACGGGTTAGGATTTGATATATCCAGAGTTGTATTAATAGTGACGGCATGATAAAATTACTCTAAATATAAGCAAATGTCATATTATGGACATATGCTCATAATGAAAACTAATTTGAGGAGATGTCATTGTGAAAATTAGAGGTGTTGCTCACCGGGGCTATCCGGTAAAGTATCCGGAAAATACACTATCATCCTTTCAGGCTGCGGTTGACTTATCTTTTACTCATTTAGAGCTTGACGTCCATTTGAGTAAAGACGGTATTCCTGTTCTTATGCATGATTATGCGATCGAACGTATGTCGGACGGTAGAGGCAATATCCGTGATTACACGTTAGATGAACTCAAGCGTTTCAGCATTAAAGGAATTGAAACGATTCCTACCTTAGAAGAAGCGTTGAATTTGCTTAAGGGTAAAATATCGATTCTGATTGAGCTGAAGCAATCTGGCGATCTTTATCCGGGATTGGAAGAAAAGGCCCTGGAGATTATACGTAAAACAGATACCTTGGACCAGTCAAGAATCATTGGTTTCGACCATTTTTCAATTGCCAAGACAAGGCAGCTCAACAAAGATATTAGACTGGGCCTGTGTTGCAGTGGAAGTATGCCTTATGTGTTTCCTTTTATGGAAGAAATCGACTGTGACTTTTTGGGAGTGCAGCTTCGCTTCATGACACCGCAATACGCAGCAATGATACAAGAGAGAGGCATTATATCCGGACCGTGGCCCGTGGATACTCTAGCTGATATGGAGCTTATTGCTGCAAAGTATCCAACTGATTTGATAACGACTAATGAGCTGGAGTGTTGGGCCGAATTTTATCGAAACCACACCGAGCTGCATGTAGACATATAGCACTTATTTTTAATTTCGTATCATAGTAAATAAAAACGGAACAACAAGCAATCGATCGTTGCTTGTTGTTCCGTTTTTTTAATGAACTAATATAGAGGTTTTCAGCAAAGCTGCAGCTAAGACACGATCGTATCATGCAGGTCAGCTTCCTTTTATAAGAGCATCTTTATAAAAGATATTGGCGTTCTTTCTTGTATCAATAGACGATCTATATGAACCAAAACCGAAGCATAATCGAACGGTTGTACCGACAATCTGGATGGCCATGCCTTCCGGTTCTCTAAATAGCAGTGAGTTCTCTGCATTTATCATTGCCCGATCCACTTGTACACCTGTATTTAAGTTCACTGTCGTAATATAGGTGTTACCGGTAGGATTCGTGTTTAAATTGTATGCAGTTCCGTCCAGTAAATAAAGATAGCTTCCATAAGAGGCAAATCCCTGAAAAACACCCAAACCCGTCGGTTGATCTACCGTAACAAGTGGCTTGTAGGTGCCCGCTTTCACTTCAGCAAGGTTAAACACACTAAAGTGGAATAACGTTTCATTTAATCTGTAACGCATCGTTAGCAAGCCGTTGGCCATATCGATATTGACGGTTGTTCGGTCAGCGCCTGACACTGGAGCAAATTTGGTAATAGATGGATCGGTGTTGAGCAATACCTGATTATCCACAAACGGAAATCTTGCTATCTTTGTGCCGAAACCATTATTCGGTTCGGACTTATCTGCAACAGCATCCACTTCCGTCCACAAATAGGCTGTCGTACCAACAGGCTCAACACCAATGGAAACCCCGTGTCCAAAACCTATCAAATACATATTTCCCAAGATAGTACCCTCTGCGCTGAGCTTCGTGACTGTTAAATCACCTTTGATAGATCTCTCTGCACTTCCGTAGGTTCGGGTCTCTGTCCCTAATTTTTGCCCTGCATTTGTAATTTGTACCATATAAATATGATTATTCGTATTATCAAACGCAAATCCTTGCTGCAGCGTGGGATCTGTCAGCACTTTACCTGTGATTAGGGTCTTATCAGTGGCTGATAAATCGAATTTCTTTGAAACTGGAATTTGTGCATTTCCTTTACCAAATGGTAGTAGAGTAAGTGCTAACAGGATGAGTGCTAAAATAATCAAAATAGACAGAAATAGCTTTTTTTGTGTAAAAGGGCTCTTCTTTAACCTTAAATTTTCTTGCGGATGGTCTGATTGTGTGTGTTTCATTTTATGCCACCTAACAATTTTAAATTTCTTGGTTTTTCCACAGATTGTTTGGTTTGATTGTTTGAATTCCCCATCTCCATCCTCCTAATAATTGAGCTTCCTTCTTCACAATACCAACAAATCTAAGCATTTTCATATTACTTGAAAGCGTTGACGTTGTCCATCATTTGTTTATTTTTGGACATATGTCCAAAAATGTGGTTTTATATTCGCTTATTAGTCGTAGGATTGCTGTTCATTCAAAGATGAAGTAAAATAGTTACATAGTGATCTTTGAAATCGGACATAAAAACGATATGAAAAGAAGATTATGAGGGGGTATAACCCTACAGAACATAGAGGATAGGTGATAAATGTGGAAAGCAATACAAACAAAAAAGCAGAGTCGTTAGCAGGGAATGATCGAAAAAAGGAAATATTAAATCTGTTGGAGGATTTAGGGGTGGTTCGTGTATCTGATTTGAGCAAAAGATTCGGAGTAACCGAGGAAACGATTCGTCGTGATTTGGAACGGCTGGAGAATGAAGGGTCACTTCTTCGAACACATGGAGGAGCCGTGCTAAACCGTAAAGAAGGTCCTGAACTGCCTATACTTCAACGGGAATTAGTCCAAGCTGACGAAAAAAGGTCAATTGGCGAGTACGCGGCATCCTTGGTTAAGGTAGGGGAGGTTATCGCCCTTGACGCTAGCACAACCTGCCTTCAGATGGCTAAACACCTCCCAAACCTAGAGGTTACAATCATAACTTATTCCATCGCTATCGCCTACGAATTGGTCAAAAAAACGAATATTCAAATATTTCTTATCGGTGGTTACTTGGATAGACATTCATTAAGCAATACTGGTGCGCCATCTGAGAAAATGGTGGAGGGATACCATGTGGACAAGTTTTTCTTCTCCTGCCAAGGCTTCGATTTGCAGAGAGGGATCAGCGAGCCTTACGAAGCGCATGTTCAATTGAAAAAGAGTATAGCCTCCATATCGGATCATCTGATTTTATTAGCCGACAGCAGCAAGTTCCAAAGAAAATCCTTGGTCCGATTAATCGGCATGGAAGAAATAGATACATTAGTAACAGATAATAATGTACCGACAGACGCATTAAAGGACATGGAAGCAAGTGACATTAATGTCGTAGTAGTCAACTGAACTCACAATAAATTCTTTGTTTCAAAAATATAAATGTTGAAATCGGATAATTAATGATATATAATCCTGTTATTGGGTTTATTTCAAAGACAGATTTATTGAAATTAATATTTATATTTTTTGAAACAGACAGATGAGGTGCGTAAGATGGCTATGATTGGACCCTCTTTAATGTGTGCCGATTTAGGATACTTGGTAGAATCCGTACAAATTTTGAATCGGGGCAATGTTGACTTTTTTCACTTTGATATTATGGATGGAAGTTTTGTTCCTAACTTTAGTATGGGACCCGATATGCTGAAAAGGTTGCGTCCTCAAACAAGCATACCTTTCGATGTGCATCTTATGGTAGAAGAACCAGAAAGATTTATTGACCTGTTTGTAGATGCTGGAGCTGATATGATCTCGGTCCATGCAGAGTCTAAATTACATTTGCAGAGAGTGCTACAATCAATACGGAATCGAAACCTGAAGGCAGGTGTAGCTCTAAACCCATCAACGCCTCTCTGTATGTTAGACTACGTTTTGGATTCTGTAGATTATGTATGTTTAATGACCGTTAATCCGGGATTTGCAGGCCAGAAATTTATTCCCAGCACTTTGGGGAAAATAGCCGATTTGAGGCATAAAATTAATGCGGCTAATTTGGATATATCTATTCAGGTGGATGGAAATATCAGCTTAGCTAATATTCCTCTGGTTGTTGAGAAGGGGGCTGACATGCTGGTATGTGGAACTTCAAGTTTATTCCTGCCGGATGTGAAATTGGAGCAAGCAGTTGTGGATTTGAGGGAGCTTTGCCATAAATAGCCGATCTACTGAGGGAGGATGTATGATGTGACTATTACTGTAGTCGGAAGCATCAATATGGATATTGTGATTCTAACAGACCATTATCCTTGTCGCGGCGATACGATATTTGGCAACGAAATCCGCTTTTCTCCTGGCGGAAAAGGAGCTAATCAAGCAACGGCATGTGCCAAATTGGGAAAGGAAGCTATAATCGTAGGTTGTGTTGGGATAGACGAGTTCGGCCACCTTTTGATCGAAACGATGGATGGCAACCTTGTGAATATTAGCTTTATTAAAAGGTCTGTGTCTAAGAAAACCGGGGCAGTGCTCGTAACGATTGATGAGTCCGCTCAGAATACAATGATTGTTGTAAAGGGCGCGAATGAAGAGTTAAATGCTATAGATGTTGATGGCTGCAGTGAATGGATTAAGAATAGCAAGGTGCTTCTTGTACAATTGGAAATTCCTGAGGAGATTGCTATTCATGCAATGGTAAAAGCCCGAGAGTATGGGGTGACTGTTATTTTGGATCCTGCACCGGCAGAAGGTATTACATTGAATGTATTGAAATATGCGGACATCATCATTCCAAACCGTCAAGAAGCCAAATGCATAACAGGGATTGATGTTATCGACGTTCAATCGGCTCTAGATGCCGCAAGGTTTTTGGACAAAAGAGTGGGAATATCCAAATCAATTATCAAAATGGCTGAGATGGGATCGCTTGTATACTCAAACGGGCTATGGGAGTATATTGAAGCAATCGAGGTTAAGGCTGTTGATACTGTAGCCGCAGGAGATTCATTTGCAGGGGCATTGGCTTGCGCGATAGCTGATGGCGAAAGCATTGTAAGCGCTGCCAAATTTGCGACTATTGTAAGCGCTTTAAAGGTAACCAGATTAGACGCTCAAGACGGTATTCCAACAATGGCTGAAGTCAATGAATTTTGTGCTATAAGAAATTTAAAACATTACCGGAGTAATCAGTAAAAGGAGTATGAATATGAGTGAAACTATGATGAACGCCGCAGTTTTAGAGAAGCCGCTGACCATAGCTATTAAAGAAGTGAAAAGACCGGCTCCAGGTCCGTACGAAGCTTTGATAAAGGTTTATTGTATCGGTGTTTGTGGTTCGGATATTCATTATTATGAGCATGGGAAGATCGGCAGGTATGTAGTAGATAGACCTATTATTTTAGGTCATGAACTTGCAGGAGAAGTGATCCAGATCGGTGATAAGGTAACGAATGTCACTATTGGCGACCGGGTAGCTGTTGAGCCTGGTGTAACCTGTGGACGCTGTAATTATTGCAAGTCAGGGCGATATAACCTATGTCCGGAGGTTATATTCATGGCTACGCCTCCAGTTGACGGAGCTTGGGCTGAATATGTTGCCATCCGCAGCGATTTTTTGTTCAAACTTCCGGAAGGAATGAGTTATGAGGAAGGAGCTCTTCTGGAACCGTTATCAGTCGGCTTCCATGCAATGAAGAGAGGTAGGGTGGGTCCATCCGATCGGGTCTTGATACTTGGGTTAGGCCCAATTGGTTTATTGGGCATTCAAGCTGCGAAACTGTTCGGCGTTACAGAGATCATTGCTTCCGACATTGTGCCGTTTCGGAGGGAAATGGCTCTCAAGCTTGGTGCAACTGCTGTCATTAATCCGTTGGAAGGCAATATGTCCGAGCAGCTTTCACTTCTCACAGGGGGCGATGGCATTGATGTCATCATCGAATCGTCAGGAAATACCCAAGCTATCTCTGATACCATCCGCTTAGTTAACCGAGGAGGGCGCATTGTGTATATAGGCTTACCAACAGCTGAGCAAATTCCAATGGACATGAATCTCTTAATCGATTCGGAATTGGATGTTTACGGTGTGTTCCGGTATGCAAACACGTATCCCGCTGCCATTCAAGCGCTGAAAAATAGTGATATCGATTTGCGCCATACCATCACGCATAAGTTTGCTCTTGAAGATATTCAGAAGGCAATTGATGTAGCGACAACACAAAAGGATAAAAGTATCAAGGTGATGGTTTATCCTATCAGAGAGGACGTAGAGAGAAGCAATAATAACTGAAATTTTACTACAATTAGGAGGAGTCGAATTGGCATCTATAGAGTTTGTGAAGGTTACGAAGTCATTTGATAAGCATGATGTTATTAAAGACTTGGATTTAAAGATTGAAGATGGCAAGTTTACCGTTCTGGTGGGTCCGTCAGGCTGCGGGAAGACGACACTTCTTAGGATGATTGCGGGAATCGACCCCCAGACGTCAGGTCAAGTGCTGATTAATGGCAAGGATGTAACGAAGATTCCGCCTGGTCAAAGAGGAGTAGCCATGGTGTTCCAAAACTATGCGATCTACCCGACGATGTCGGTAAGGGAGAACATTGAATTCGGTTTGAAAAATAACAAAGTTCCCAAAGAAGAACGGACTCGCTTGGTGGAATCGATCAGCGCTACGGTTGGATTGTCCGAATATCTGGATCGGAAACCATCCACACTATCCGGCGGTCAACGTCAGCGTGTCGCGCTGGCCCGCGCTATGGTCAAACAGCCTTCGGTATTTCTGATGGATGAGCCGTTGTCCAATTTGGATGCCAAACTCCGGGTACAGATGCGCATTGAGCTCATCGAGCTGCATAAAAAGCTGGGCACCACTTTTGTTTATGTAACTCATGACCAAGTAGAAGCTATGTCGATGGCCGATACGATCGTCTTGATGAATAAAGGGCTTATTCAACAGGAAGCACCGCCGGAGATCATGTATCGGGAGCCGAGCAACAAGTTTGCTGCGGAGTTTATCGGAGTTCCGCCGATGAATATAGATGACTTGGGTGTAGATGGAATCAAGTTCGGATTTCGCCCGGAAAGTGCAGTTTTATCCAATGAACCAACCGGAATGCACTTTTCCATCCGTGGAGTTATTGCCACCAGGGAAATGCTCGGGTCTGAGACGGTCTATCAAGTGAAATACAAAAACAGCTCTTATATGATTAAGTGTATCGAGGATAATTTCATCGTGGACCAAGATGTATATGTAGAAGTCGCTGCCAATAAAATGTTTTTCTTTGAGGCAAATGGAAATCGCATTGGTGAGGCAGATGGACGCTTCAATAACTACTTAGAAGCTTTGAGAAGAGGTTGAGCGTATGGATAAAAAACCAATTTTGAGTCGGCTTCGTCCTTATCTCATGGTGTTACCCGCCATGATTGGTATTTTTACCTTTGTTATTTACCCGATGCTGTATTTGATTTATTTAAGCTTTTTTAAATATAACCTGATGAATAAAGCCAAAAGCACATTCATTGGATTAGATAATTACAAAGAGGTCTTTATGCGTGAAGATTTCTATAAAGCACTGGGCAATACGTTTGTTTATACCATTGGTGTTGTTATATTGACAATGGTTATCTCTCTGCTGTTTGCTATATGGCTTAGTAAACAGAGCAAGTTTAACAGCATTGTGCAAGCTGGCTTATTCACACCGCATATCATCTCGATTGTATCTATTGCTCTTGTGTGGCTCTGGCTGATGGAGCCCAACCTGGGTCTGCTCAACTTTGGTTTAAAGGCTCTTGGTCTACCGCCCTCTCAATGGCTGCAGAGCTCCAAGACGGCTATGATTTCTGTCATTATTGTATCCGTATGGCACAGTGTAGGTTATTATACCTTGATCATAGTGGCTGCTCTCCAAAGCATACCGCCAAGCATCTATGAGGCAGCTGAACTGGATAATGCGAAAAAGTTCAAAGTGTTTTATAAAATAACGTTACCCTTAATTTCACCACAGCTGTTTTTCATCCTAATCATTATGACGATTGGTTCCTTTAAGGTTTTTGATACTGTCAGAATCATGACAGGCGGAGGTCCCAATAATGCAACCAATACACTTGTTTATTATATTTATAGCTTTAGAACCACGAATATTGGCTTCGCTTCTGCAACGGGAGTTGTATTGATGGCTATTATTGGAATTCTTACATTTATCTACTTCCGTTTGCTTTCTAAAAAGGTTCATTATCAATAAGACCTGGATTACCCAGAGAAAGGGGGTTTGACGATTCATGACATTTGAACTTAAGCACCTGTGGTCGACACTAAATACTTTACTTAAAATAATAGCTCTCGCAATTTTTGTTTTTCCATTCTTATGGATGATTTCCACATCGCTGCAGACCTTACAGGAGACGATGACAATACCTCCTACTATGATTCCTTCAATACCTCAATGGAATAATTTTGTGACTGCGATGAGTGCAGGTCCCTTCCTGACCTACGCCAAAAACTCGGTTATCGTCACGCTTTCCATTATTGTTTTGCAATTTGCTGTGATGATACCGGCTGCCTATGCTTTTGCCAAATATAAGTTTGTAGGGAAAGAATTTTTATTTGCTATGGTACTTCTGGCATTTATGATTCCTGGTCAAGTAACCTTCATCCCTGTTTATCTGATGCTAGCTGATTGGGGAATGATCAAAACCTTATTGCCGCAAATTATTCCTTTCATGTCCAATGCATTTGGTATC
The DNA here is from genome assembly GCF_013141765.1 of Paenibacillus foliorum. Lineage (GTDB taxonomy): Bacteria > Bacillota > Bacilli > Paenibacillales > NBRC-103111 > Paenibacillus_S > Paenibacillus_S foliorum. Next base: position 191,566 of record NZ_WHOD01000052.1, on the reverse strand, counting down.
TTCCTTTTACGCCAATATTTCATGCAGATTCCTGAAGAAATTATAGAATCGGCCAAATTGGACAATGCCGGTGAGTTCAAGATTATTTGGAAAATCATGATACCGATGTCTATGCCTGCACTGGCAACGATCGCGCTATTCAGCTTTGTGAGTCATTGGAATGATTATTTCTGGCCGCTTGTTATGACAGATTCAAACCCGGTTCGCCCGCTGACGCTCGGAATTGCCATGCTTAGAGAGACGGAAGGCATCAGTAACTGGCACATTATTATGGCGGGTAACGTCGTTTTGGTGGTCCCTATTCTGATCGTTTACCTGATTTGTTCCAAACAGATTGTTAAGGCATTTGTTTATTCCGGGATTAAATAATAATTTGATCCCTTATGAATAAAGTGAACACAAAAAAAGGGAGGAAGAAAAAAATGAACAAAAATGTGACTATGATTATGACGTCAACGATGCTGCTTGGTATACTTGCGGGCTGCAGCTCTGCACCACAAACAACCGGTACTGGCGGAGCTGCGGGAACCTCTTCAGCACCAGCGGCAACGCAAGCAAAGGCTGGCAAGACTACGATTCAGTATTGGCACTCTATGGGAGGGGCAAACGGCGAATTTACAGATGCGATGATCAAACGTTTTAATGGCTCCCATCCCAATATTGAAGTTGTTGGAACCTTCCAGGGATCATACGATGAAGTGGTTACTAAGCTTCAACAGGCAGCTGCAGCTGGTTCAGCACCGGATGTTACCATGCTAGAGCGTTCTTTTGTACAGCTGTTTGCAGATGCAGACGTGCTGGAAGATCTGACACCGTATCTGAAGAAATCGAATTTAAGCACGGATGGCTTTGTTCAAGGACTGATGGGTCACTCTACTTTCAATAAAAAATTGGTCACATTGCCTTTCAACCGTTCCACTCCGATCATGCATGTAAACAAAACGATGCTGGATGAAATGGGACTCAAAATTCCTACTACTTGGGAGGAACTGAAAACTGTTAGCAATGCACTCGTCATTAAAGAGGGCAGTGGCTATAAACGCCAAGGTCTATCCATGCCGTTTGATGATTGGTATCTTCAAGCGATGATTACACAGTCCAAAGGAAGATTCTTTAATGAAGAGGGCACTGCGATGGGCTTTATTGACAGCGGAGTAGGGCTCAAAGTATTTAGTTACCTAAAGAACCTTCAGAGCACGGGAGCTTTGTTCTACCCGCCGACCCAGGATTCAGGAAATATCGTTAAACAGATGTTCACTGAAGGGAAAATCGGCATTTTGTTTGAATCAACTGGTACTATTGGAGGATTTCAAAAAAATGTGAAATTTGATTATAAGACCGCCTTCCTACCTAAAAATGAAGTGTTTGCAAATCCAACCGGTGGAGCGAACGTTGCCATGTTTGCCTCTTCCAAAAACAAAGATGCTGCATGGGAGTTTATGAACTGGTTGATGACTGATCCTCAGGGTGGACAGCAGTTCATTATTGATACGGGTTACCTGCCTTTCACGAAGAAAATGGTAGAGTCCAAAGAAATTAAAGAGTTGTATGCAAAAGAACCGAATCGTCAGGTAGCGTATGATCAGCTTCAATATGGCATTGACACGAATAAGCATTTGGCATGGACGCCAATTATACAAGAATTCCGCTCTGCTATGCAAGCCATCATGTATGACAACAAAGATATTCAGGCCACTCTGACTACTTTCAAAACAGCAGCTGAAAAGCTTTTGAAAAAGTAAGTACACTTTCCAGATCTAAGCTGTATAACATGACTATACAAGGAAGGAATGCAGCCATCATGTTAGAGCGTCTTAAAAATAATCGTTCCATTATGGTAGTCGGGCATAGAGGATTTAAAGTGGCCTATCCGGAGAACACGCTTCTTGCGTTTCAAAAGTCATTGGAAATGGGGGTAGATGTTCTTGAGTTTGACCTTCGTTTTTCCAAGGATAAGGTAATCATGGTTATCCACGATGAAACATTGAAGCGTACAACCAATGGCAAGGGTAAAGTAAGTGACTTTACCCTGGCCGAGCTCAAGCAATTAGATGCAGGAGGATGGTTCGGTAAAGCGTTTGAAGGACTCCAAATACCAACCCTTGATGAGCTTTGCGAACTGCTTGCAGCTTACCCCGATACTTTGTTGAATGTAGAAATTAAACCGAGTGTTCATGCCAAGGAGATTGCGGATTTAGCGATCATTAAGTTAAAGGAATATGGCTACCTTTCACGTTGTGTATTTACTTGCTTTGACGCGGAGATCATTACTTATATCCACGACACGTACAGCCTAAAGACACAGGGCTTTCCTGAAGAAAGCATGTCAAACTTTGTTGCGGGTAAAGACGGCACCTATTCGAAGATGTGGTCAGTTGGCATTAGTATGAAGCTGTTAACTCCTGCATTAGTTGATGAATTTCAGAATAGGGGTCTCGTTGTCGGGTGCTATTGTACGGACAATGAAAAACAGGTTTATTATGCATTGGGCTGCGGTGTTACCTTGCTAACCTGCAATGATCCACAGCCTGCAATGAGCATTCGGCAGCAAATGGGCAGTCGTAATTAGCTTGTCAGAAAGGAAAGATGAAGATGAAAGCTTGGCCTTTGCATGCTATCGGGGATATTCGGCTGGAGACGAGGGAAAAGCCGATTCCCGCTACAGGGGAGGTTCTCTTGAAGGTGCGGGCATGTGGCATCTGTGGCTCTGACATCCCCCGGGTTTTTACGAAAGGGACTTACTCGTTCCCAACGGTACCAGGGCATGAATTTTCGGGGGAAATCGTAGAAGTAGCTGAAGGCGGCGATAAATCGCTTATCGGCCGTGGAGCTGCGGTGTTTCCGTTGATGCCTTGCCGCAGCTGCAGTGCATGTGAGATAGGCGAGTTCGCTTCATGTGAAAATTACAATTACATGGGCTCGCGATGCGACGGGGCTTTTGCGGAATATATCGCAGTACCCTTGTGGAACCTGCTGCTAATGCCCGAAGGTGTGTCTTATGAGGAAGCGGCTATGGTTGAGCCTGCAGCCGTGGCCATGCACACCCTTCGGCAAGCCGGTGTCGGTCTCGGTGATAATGTGCTTATTTATGGCGCTGGGCCAATCGGTATTATGATTGCTATGTTGGCTGATATCTGGGGTGCAGGCTGTATATTACTGGTCGATGTAGATGAAGATAGACTGCAATTTGCACGGGGTCTGGGCATTATGAATACTTGTAACGCTGCTAAGACTGACGTAGTAGCCTGGGTTCATCAGCAAACGAATGGCCGGGGGGCAGACATGACGATAGAGGGTGCAGGCAGCTCCATATCCTTTGAGAATGCGATGCATACGACTCGTCTATTCGGCAAAATTGTTCTTATGGGCAATCCCGCTGGCGATATGCTATTGACACAGAAGGGCTATTGGGAAATCCTGCGTAAGAATCTTACGCTTATTGGTACCTGGAACTCTTATTATGCGAGTTTGCCGATTAACGAGTGGCAGCTTGTTCTTAGCTTTATCGCCTCTGGAAAGCTTCGGCTTGATCCTCTCATTACGCATCGTGTAAAAATTGAAGAACTCGGCGATGCATTGAAGATGCTGCGGGATCGAAGCGAGTTTACAGTGAAAGTGATGTATGTAAATCAATAAGATGTCTTCATCCATTCGAGTCACATACAAGGAAGTGCAATTCGTGAGCAACATTTCACAAATATGGTACATCACACATTGGGAGCTGCTTCTCAGAATGGTTCTTGCCGCAGGTTTAGGAGGGTTGGTCGGCATGGAAAGGGAGTGGAATAACCATGCCGCTGGCTTTCGTACTCACATTCTGGTTTGTCTGGGATCTGCTACAATTATGCTTTTGTCTATTTACGGATTTACCGAGTTTGTTAATGAGCGCAATGTAAGGATCGATCCTGCCCGAACTCTATATAGAATCCGGCCGTAATTCAATGAACGAGCCGAACCAACAAGTAGAACGTGCTTAGGGTACCTATAAAAATTAACATAGGCTGACAATGGTTCAATAAGAGTCGGCTTGTTTCAGTGCGCCCATTTATAACTTGTCAATACTCAATTTCTTTTAAACTAACATGTAACAGGAAAGGTTGTCACATGAATATCTTATCGATGCAAAAGATGCTTGCTATTTTCACAAGAGGGATGGAATTATGAAGGCGGTTCACATCGGGGCGGGAAACATCGGCAGAGGCTTCATCGGGCTGCTATTATCCCAAGCCGGATATGAGGTGTGCTTTGTTGATGTCAATGAACCGTTGGTAAAGCTGCTTCAGCAAAAAGGTGCCTATACTGTTTCACTGGCCAACAGCTTCCATGATACTACGCTTGTGAGTGGTGTTTCCGCCATAAACGGTAAAGATCTTGAGCAAGTAGCCGAAGCCATTGCAAGTTCGGAGCTGGTCACGACGGCAGTCGGATTGGCATTATTGGATACGGTGTCCATAGGAATCGCCAAAGGAATTGAGAAAAGAATGTCTCGTTCCTCAGCTCCTTTACAGATTATTGCTTGTGAGAATACGATAGATGGGAGCTCTCAGCTAAAGGATTATGTATATACGCATTTAAGTCAAGATATACGCAATAAGGCGAATCAACTCGTATCCTTTCCGAATGCGGCTGTAGATCGGATCGTACCCATCCAACACCATGAAGATCCGTTGATGGTCATCGTGGAACCTTTTTATGAGTGGCTGGTCGACCGTTCCGGGCTGCTCCCAGGAGTCGCAGAAATCGCTGGAGTTCATTATGTGGATCAATTGGAGCCCTATATACAACGGAAACTGTTTACAGTGAATACGGGACATAGCTGTATCGCTTATTTAGGCTATCTTAGTGGTCATGACACGATTCTAGAATCGATGGAGAATCCCGCCATCTCCTTGCAGGTACAACATATTTTGGAGGAAACGGGATCGATTCTTATTAGAAGTCATGGCTTTAATCCCGAGGAGCATTCACAATATATTCGTAAGATTCTTGATCGTTTTCGCAATCCTTATTTAAGTGATGAAGTTGTCCGTGTAGCACGTTCACCGATACGGAAGCTTTCACCAAACGATCGGCTCGTGTATCCTGCCCTACAGGGTTTTGATCTTGGCATAGAACCGAAATATTTGGCCTTGGCAATGGCAGCGGCTCTGTTGTTTGATTATCAAGAAGATGCGGAGGCCGTTGAACTGCAAGAGGCTATTAAATCGAGAGGGATTCATCAAGTAGCAGCCCAAATCACGGGTATTCCTGAAGGACATCCTATACATGCACTTATCATTCAAAAGTATTTATCCTTGAGAACTTAGGAGGCTTCCCCTTTGGCTGTTTTTATAAATCTACTGCCCTATTTAAACCGAATCGATGATTGCAAGGAATTGCTAGATTGCTGGCAAGGTGGATTGGAAATTTCGATGGATGGTCCGAATTGGAGGAGCAGCAGGCATTGTGAAGTCTCGTAAATTTAACCTTTGGGACAACGGCTGGAATATCATACGCCTGTCTTCGTCATCGCGATATGTAGGGGGTGGCACCATAAAGCACTCTCCGCTGCACTATGAACGCTAGGTTAGCACAGAGTTGAAATCGTTGTGTTAAGATGGTAGACTAATGATATAATTGAGCAAATGTGCAAATTCGGACGTTTGTTTGAACGGCTGCCTTAGGATATAAATAGATGGATATTGAAAAATATTCTGCGAATTGGAGACGACACAATAAAATGAGTGGAACTAGTAAAAACGAGCATTCTTCTAAAGAAAGCTTTCTTGAGAGAATCGCACGCATGTACTATGTGCTCGGAATGAGTCAGCAGGAAATCTCAGTCCAGCTAAATATCGGCAGATCTTCCGTCTCTAGGTTTTTAAACGAGGCAAGGGAAAGAGGAATCGTACAGATTCAGATCCGCTCTGATTTGGACAACAGCCGCCATGCTTCGTTGGAGTATAAGCTTACTAAGCTTTACGGCTTGAAGGATTGTGTAGTATTTCGAGGCGATCAAAGCGCCAATCCCTTTGAAGCATTAGCCACTCAATATTTGGATTCGGTATTGCCTTCACACGGGGCTATAGGGCTCGGGTGGGGGAGGACGCTCAATGCCATCGGTACCCATTTGCATCTGTGCGATTCACGCCCGGGTCTAAAAATTGTCCAGCTGATAGGAGGCTTCGGTGCCAGAGAAGATCAGATTCCTGCCTCCTCTATCATTCAGATGTGGGCCCAAGCGCTACGGGGTAAAGCGCAGCTGTTCCCAGCGCCTGCCATAGCCGGAAGTGTTGAAGGCAAACACAGCTTTATGCAGGAGCCGAGTGTACAAGAGATTATGAATGAAATCCGTAAACTGGAAACGATCGTGTTCGGGATTGGACACGCGGGTGAGGATGCTACATTGCTGGCTTTAAATCTGGTAGCCGGTTTGACTTTCGAGGAATTAAGTGAAGCCAGTGTAGGCGAGATTCTTTTTCATAGCTTCGACAAACAGGGCAAGTTTTCAATTCCGCGTATCAGCGAAAGGGTTGTTGGTGCAACGAGGGAAGATCTTATGAATATTGAGCTGCGGATTTGTGTTGCACAGGGCACTACTAAAGTGCCAGCGCTATGTGGCGCTCTTAAGGGAAAGCAGCTGAATGTGCTTATTACAACGGAAGAAACGGCAGTGCAGGTGCTTCAAATCCATTGAAAAATATACAATTGCAAAGATAACAGATAAAGCGGTTACGACACATATTAAGGAGTTGAGTTATGAAGGCAGCCGTATTAAAAGCACCCCATCAGATTGAAATTCTGGAATGGGAGTCGGCAGGGCTTAAGCCAAATGAAGTGAGGATTCAAGTCAATGGCTGTGGGATCTGTGGCACAGATCAGCACATATATCACGGGAATCCGGGTTCGGCAGCCGTAACCCCTCCCATTGTACTCGGCCACGAGCTGGCTGGCGTTGTAACTGAATGTGGGGAGCATGTGCAGCAGCTCCAAATAGGTGATCGCGTATCCATAGACCCCAATATCTATTGTGGGGGTTGCCGATACTGTCGTAATGGCCAGCCTCATCTATGCGACAATCTCCAAGCAGTTGGCGTAACTCGTGATGGGGGGATGGGTGAAAGTTGCGTCGTTCCGGCCGCGAATTGTTACCTGCTGCCAGATTCACTGAGCTTTGCCGAGGGTGCTTTGGTTGAGCCACTTGGCTGTGTGCTGCATGGCTTCAAAAAAGTGAATATCCGCCCGATTCATACGGTATTGCTGATTGGCGGAGGATTTATTGGGCAATTGTTTCTGCAATTGGTGAAAATGCAAGGCGTGGCAAGAATTGTGGTTAGCGAGCCTGCTATCGAGAAGCATGAAGCGCTGCTTGCTTTGGGCGCTGATGAGGTCGTGCAACCAACTGCTTTGATTGTGGAGCGGTTAAGGGCTGGATTCGATATAGTGATCGAATGTGTGGGGCGGAAGGAATCGATGGAACTGGCGATTGATGCTGCCAGCAAAGGCGGACAGGTGCTGCTGTTTGGTGTCGCCAACCCGTCGACACAAATCCAGGTTTCGCCTTTTGCCATTTTCACCAAGGAGCTTCGTCTAATGGGTTCCTTTATTAATCCACATACCCATGAGGAGGCGATCGCACTTATCGATCAACAGCTTGTCAAGGTTGAACCGCTGATCAGCCATCGATTTTCGCTCGACGAAGTGCCACAAATTATGGGCAATTATGCTGAAATGAATGTGACCAAAGGAGTTATTGTTTACCCATCTAGGGCAAATAGGGCCTAATTGCTTTATAGTCGCTAGTGTTGATGTCGGGTTATTCTCTTCATTTGAGATCATTATACGAAATGTCTAAAGCTGGTTTCTTAACCTTTAATGGGGAGAAGCCGGCTTTTAAATTTTTGCACCACAACCGTAAACGTTATTCCTTCATCTGTATCTGTTTCTTGTATTCGGAAGGGTAGCATTCAAAAAACTCTTTAAACAGCTTGGTGAAATGTCTCGAACTAAAGTAGCCAACCTGTTCAGCGGCTTGCTGTACCTGTATCGTCGGATCAGACAGCAGCTCCTTCGCTTTCAGCATCCTGAGCTTGGTGACATATTGCATAAATGTGGTTCCAGTTCGTTTATGAAATAGACTGCTTAAATGATTTGGAGTCACTGTAAATTGTTCAGCAACACGACCTAATGTTATATCTCCCGAATAGTGATTTTCTATATAAGCAATGGTCTTTGTTACTAAGTCAGTTTTGTTGTCTATTTGCCTTATTTTTTTGTCCAGCAGATTTTCTCCAACTCTTTTAAGAGACTGTAACCAATCCTCTTCCTCAGCTGGAGCCATTAAGGGCGCATTGATAGAGCAATTGAGAAACCGCGAAAAGGCCGGTGTAATTTCTATTAATGAGTCGCTATGCGCAAGATAAATTTTAATAAATTGCTCAATAGTATCCATATACCCTACATAATGTCCTTTGTGGTATTCCTCTACTGCCTTGATTAAAGTGTGGCATTGCTGAGAAATAATTGGATGCGATTCAGCTTCTGATAAATCCTTTTTAGTCCAACTATGGGAAATTCCTAATGAACAGCGAAAATGGGAATTTCTATGGAGTTTCGTCACTTCGTCTAGTAGGGATGTATAAGTGTCACATTCATCAGATACTACCAGTGTGAATGCTAAGCCTGGTTCTTCAACCCTTTGTACAAGCTCTGAGTGAGAAGAGAATATTTCATTCAATTGCTCTGCACCCTGCGAGGATGTATATCTCCCCACCACAGCCCAATCTCCATTTGGCAAAATTAACGTGGCCAGCTCTAAATCCTTGTGATAATGCCCGAGCATCAAAGTCCGAATGGCATTGAAAAACAGCTTGATTGCTGCTGATTTTTCCGTTTCAGAATACCAGCTATCCATGTAGATAATCTGACATCGAATCCGGGAGGATTGCTTGGTTTCCGTCTCCCCTTCTTCCCAGTTGCGGATTAGACCGTGAAATAAGGACAGCATGTCCGACTCAAATAGCTTGTTTTTCTCATTGATTTGCAGGAAAGCAGTTTGCTGTATTTTTGTTAGTAATACTCGTATATCCTGAATATCAACCGGCTTTAGCAAATACTCGATTGCCCTTAGTCTAAGCGCCTCTTTAGCATACTGAAAGTCTGCAAATCCTGTCACTATAATCCATTGAGTACCAGGTGCTAACGGGGCTGCTTCCTCGATGGCTTCCAAGCCTGATTTGCCAGGCATTCTAATGTCCACAAAAGCAGCCTCAGGCTGGATTCGTTCAACAACTTCTATAAGCTCCCTACCATTACGTGCTTCATAGATATGCAAATCCGGGCATATCTCCAACAGGATAATTGACAATGCTTCCCGTGCCAATTGTTCATCATCAGAAATAACAATATTCATTAGGCTGGCTCCTCGTTGTTAAGAGATATTGTGATAGTTATGGTAGTACCATGTCCAAGTCTACTCTCCAGTTGAAATTCGTGATTATCCGGAAAAGCTAGCTCCAATCTTTCCTTTACATTGCTTAAACCAATATGCTGATCATCTATTTGCTCGAAGGTATTAAAACCTATCCCATTATCTGCAATGCGAATAACCATACACTCCCTGTCATTGATGTTAGGTAGCCTATCAGCGCTTACCTCAACCTTACAAGGCTGCTCACAAGGCTCAACACCATGAATGATAGCGTTTTCGACTAAGGGCTGAATCAACAGCTTGGGAATACGGAAAGATGCCAATGCGGGATCTAGTGTGATTGTTATCTCTAGACGATCACTGAAGCGCATACTCATAAGTTCTCCGTATTTTTGAATACTGGAGAATTCCTCTTCTAAACTGCAGGTATCATGGGTGGTTAGGAAGTAACGAAGCATTCCACTTAGAGATAATATCGCACGTTCCAGAAGCGCATGCTCACCTTTGCGGTTTAAACTTACAAATGCATTTAACGTATTATAAAGAAAATGAGGATGAATTTGTGATTGCAGCGCGCGAAATTCAGCATTTCTTAGCTTTAGCTTGGTAAGATACTCATTTGTAATTAATTCATCCAATTGACTGATCATTCGGTTTAAAACATTTCCCAGCTGAGCAATCTCATCTTGACCTCGAACGGAAAACCGTTTGTTCATATTTCCCAGCTGCACTTGGCGCATAACACCGATCATTTCTTTGAATGGTGTTAATAGGGTTCTGGAATAAGCAAAAAATAAGAAGAAGGCAAGCACAACTCCACCTGCTGCAAAAACCGCCCCTGTCAGGCGCATCCAATGGACCTTGGAGGCAAGCTCTGCTTTAGATAACCAAATTGTAATTCTCCAGGAGCTGGTAGGTATTTCCCTTGAAACCGCTACATAGGATTGCTTATTATAATCGATATGGGTCGGGCTTTTCAGAAATTGCTTCAAATCTTCCTGAGATAGGTGTGTATTAGAGTAAATCAACCTCTGATCCTTGTCCGTGATGGTAACAATAGAGTTTACATTAACCGAAACTTGCCTTACGATTCTATCCAGAATGATTGTATCCGCATCAGCCATAATTATGGCGAGAGGCTGTTTGGAATCCGGATCTTTTATTAAACGTGCTACGGAGAATACCTCAGGAACTGAGGGCAGCTTTAAATAATCTTGCGGATGGACATCAACAAACGATACTCTTCCGTTAGCTGTGACGGCTTCACGATACCAATTTTGTTCCGTATAGGGATAATCATTACGAGGTTCAGTTAGTTGTGAGCTGCTATCATTATAGTAGACAGAACCATCAATAGCCACTAGCAGCGTGCCTAATATATCCTTCCGTAAATTAACTAGCAAGCTTGGAAGAGTGTGGTACAATGTGTAGTCGGCTTTATACTTTGAATAATTATCAATTTGAGTATTCAAGCCCCTAGCCTTTTGCTTGAGAGAGTTCATAACCTCGTTGTTGGTGTAAGGAGACACGGTTACCCGTTCCAAATCATCTAAATACGTTTGGATGTTTTCGGACAGGCCAACTAGGGTGGCATCTGTAAGCTTTTCGGTTTCTGCGGTAATTATTTTGACATAATAGGAAGGCATAACAAAAGCGATAATGATAACAGGGAGCAGTATAGTTAACGAATAGAGCATAATTAGTTTCACACGAATCGAGATGTTTGGCTTATTCAGGCAAGACTACCCCCAGCAGTTTTAATTTTGTGGTCGATTATACTGTAAATTGTAAAGGGTTGCAACCATAAATATGAGCGCCTGAAATCATAGATTTACTACATATGTAAACACTTACAAGCGTGATAAGATTTAGGCGTGAAGTACAAAACAAAAATAAGAGGTGGGTATATGTCTACAAAATGGAAAGTATCTGTGGCGTTAATTCTGGCATCAGCTTTAGCTGCAAGCGGTTGTTCCCAGCGTCCCGAAAAACCGTCTGCTGAACCTTCAAGCGGAAAGGAAAGCAGTACCAATAATAGCAATAGTAGTAATAGCAGCAGTCCCAAGAAAACTTTATCTATGATGATGAATGTTCCAGACCAACCGGTCCAGGATGTTTATCGCCAAATTATTAATGATTTTATAAAAGAGAACCCGACAATCGGTGTGAATATTCAATTCCCTGGGTCAGCCTATGAAAATAACATGAAGGTTAAGATGGCTGCTAATGATCTTCCCGACATTTTTGATACGCATGGATGGGCACAAGTCCGTTATGGCGAATACTTGGGGGATCTCAGAGAAGAGCCATGGGTTAAGCAATTGACCGATACGATCAAAAATGTCGTAACCGACAAAAATGGCAAAGTGTACGCCTTACCGATCAGTGAAGCCAAGGATGGCATTATGTATAATGTCGATATGCTCAAAAAGTATAACGTGGAGCCGCCTCAAACCTTCGATGAGCTAATAGCTGCCGCCGAGAAAATTAAAAAAGATAGCGGTGGAAAAACGACGCCATTCTTCTTCTCTGGAATTGATGAAAGCACGATTGGCACCTACTTTGGATACTTTGCAAACGCTCTTTTAATCAGTCCTGCAAGTAATTCGGCCGAAGACCTTCTAAAGAATACTTTTGATTGGAGTAAATGGACGACACTTCCAGACAAGCTATTGGATATCAAAAATCGCGGACTGATTAATGAAGATTTCTTAACGGCGAAACGAAGCGAACTTCCAGCTGTATTTGCTGCTGACAAAGTAGCATTTGCCTTGTTGGGTCCATCATTCGTGGATGCCGTTAATAAATTGAAGCCGGATATGAAAGTCGGATTAATGCCAATTCCATCGATGTCGGCCAGTGATAAACCGAGTTTCTCCGGTGGCGAACGGAACACATTGGGAGTATGGAAAGATTCTAAGAATATACCGGAAGCTAAGAAGCTGATGGCGTTCTTTGCTAAACCCGAGAATTTGTCCAAAATTGCCAATGTAACCAAGCTTCAGTCCGGGTTGAAAGGGATTGAGTCGAAGCACGAATTAACCGAGTACTATGATAAATATGCGAATACTAGAGTGCTGCCATATTTCGACCGAGTTTATTTGCCAAACGGAATGTGGAGCGTTATGTCCAAATCCGGTACAGAGCTGCTTGCCGGTCGTATTACTTCAAAAGAATATTCAGAAACCATGAAGCGGGAAGTAGAACGACTGCGAAATAATAAATAAAACATTTATTCAGGGGTGAGATAAAATAACCAAGTTTCACCCCTTCATTTCTTGCCTTGATTAAGGAGAGATTATATCTGGAAACTTTAGAACGTAAAATAGATAGTAGTACAGCTGCCAAAATTCGTTTGCGCCGTTGGAGAAATTCTCCATCCTCAATGAATCTGATGTACTTGCCTGCATTACTGCTTTTCGTGCTTTTTATTTATTATCCATTTATTAAAGGAATCATGATCTCTTTTACTAATTGGGATGGCTACTCACAGCTGTATCGTTATATTGGATGGGATAATTATAAAAGGATGCTTTCGGACCATAGGATAGGTACGGTCATTATTAACACACTCATTTATGGAATTGGAAGCACTATTCTGCAAAATATTATAGGGTTGGCTTATGCTATTATGCTAAACAGCTATATACGGGGAAAGACGATTATCCGTACTATTGTTTATCTTCCGGTTATCGTAAGTCCTCTCATTATGGGTTATATCTGGTACTTTTTCTTTCAGTTTAATGGGGGAGCTCTTAACGATATTATCCTGTTGTTTCGCGATAAGCCGATCAATTTACTTGCTGACACTGGGCTTAATGTATGGATCATTACTCTGGTAAATACCTATCAATTTCTAGGAGTTGCTATGATCATTTTCTTGGCTGGACTTCAATCTATATCCAAGGAGTATTACGAGGCGGCTGAGATGGATGGTGCTTCGGGATTTTCTAGATTCCGTAATATCACCCTTCCGCTGCTTGCGCCGGCCATTACTATTAATGTTGTCCTTAATTTGATCGGCGGATTGAAGCTGTTTGATGTTATAACCGCATTAACCAATGGGGGACCGGGATATGCGTCCGCTTCTTTATCTACAATGATTTATCAATTATATTTCGCACATCAAGATGCAGGCTACGCTGCAGCATTAGGTAACTTTATGTTTCTTATGATATCAATTATTGGTTTATCCTCTTTGTATTATTTGCGTAAAAAGGAGATTTCGTTATGAAGCGTGCAGGGGCACTATATACTTTATTGGGTGCTTTAATAGGTCTTATGCATATTGTTCCTTTTTATGTGCTAATAACTACTTCGTTTAAGGATGAATTGGATCATAGCTCGAAATGGGTCATGCCGGGGTATCTTTCTTGGGATAATTTCACTAATGCATGGCAGCTGGCAGGACTGGATAGAGCGTTTCTGAATACGGCTATTGTTACTGTATTCTCCCTTGTTCTGATATTGATTCTGGGCTCGTCAGCAGCTTTTCCGCTTGCCCGACATCGAACTACACTAAACAAATGGATGTACGGTTTTTTTGTAAGTGCTCTTATCGTTCCGCCACTTACCATCCTTGTTCCTTTGTATAAGATGTTTGTTGATATTGGAGCTATGAATACGTATACAGGGATAGTGATTCTTCATGTTACCTTTCATCTTTCTATGGCCATCTTTTTGTTCACAGGTTTTATAAGCACGATTCCAAGAGAGCTCGACGAAGCTGCAATGATAGACGGGTCATCAAGGATAGGATTGTTTTTTCGGATTATCTTGCCGGTTTTAATGCCGATTACAGCGACGGTTATTATTATGAATGGTGTTTCTATCTGGAATGATTATCAGTTTTCGGTATTTTTTCTTCAAAAGCTGGAATATAGAACGATTACGGTTGCTTTATCCGTATTTTTCGGTGAGAACAATTCGGATATCGGGTGGGTGGCCGCAGGTTCTTTATTAGCTGCTCTTCCCAGCATTTCATTATATTTATTTTTGCAAAAATATTTCGTTGAAGGTATGACTTCCGGGGCAGTGAAAGGATAATCCTGCAATTTGTATACTAAGAACATATAAAGAAGGGAAATTGAAACCATGAAGAGGAAACCGTTAATGGGTTTGACATTGGGAGATGCAACAGGCATCGGGTCGGAGCTGGTTGCCAAAACTCTCCAATCCGAAGAAATTCGTCAAATGGCAACTTGGGTTTTGGTCGGCGATGAACGTGTTTTCCAGCAAGGACTGTCTGTAGCAGGAGTAACTCTTTCCTATCAAAAAATTGATAACATCGAAGAAGCTGAACGCGATGATCAGGTGTATTTCATTGATTTGCATAATTTGTCGCCGGATGCTTATAAGCTGGGCCGATTATCGGCGGAATCCGGCCAAGCAACCGGCGAAACATTGACCTACGTGTTGAAGCTCGCACAGCTGAAAAAGCTGGATGGTGTTGTTTACGCTCCTATCAATAAAGAAGCTTTGCATAGCGGTGGCTTTCATTTTCAGGATGAGCTGCATTTTTTCGCATCGCTTCTTGATTGCAAAGAAGGATTTAGTGAAATCAATGTGATGGGCGATCTTTGGGTAACAAGGATTACCTCCCATGTACCGATAAAGCAAGTAAGCAGCCTGGTTACCAAAGAGCGTGTGGCCCGCATCATTCGTTTTGCTCACGATACTTTAATCAACGTAGGCTACGACAATCCCAAAATTGCCGTTGCTGCCCTTAACCCCCATGCCGGTGATGGAGGACTGCTCGGCACGGAGGAGATTGACGCAATTAGACCGGCGATTTATGAAGCGCAGGAGCAAGGAATTCACGTTGAGGGTCCATATCCGGCTGATACTATTTTCTTGCGCTTAAAAACTAAGCCTTTCGATTGTTTGGTTAGTATGTACCATGACCAAGCTCAAACCGGCATGAAATTGTTAGGCTTTAATAAAGGAGTTACGGTCAGCGGTGGACTTCCGGTTGTCATCACGACACCTGCGCACGGTACCGCTTTTGATATTGCAGGTCAAGGTAACGCTGATCCCGGTGCCATCGAACAAGCGATGAGGCTGGCCATAAAATTAGCAGGATTTTAATAGAGGTTGTTCAAAAAGGCCCTTTTAACGTACTAATAGGAAGTAAGTTTTTAAATTTAAGCGATATAATTGGGAGGCAAGCTTTAATGTCAAAAATTACTTTTCTGGGCGCGGGTAGCTCTGTATTTGCTAAAAACGTGTTAGGTGACTGCATGATGACTCCGGCGCTGCAAGGCTTTGAATTAGCATTATTCGATATCAATGAAGAGCGTCTCAAAGATTCTGAAAATATGTTAAATAATTTAAAGATTACACTCGGAAGCACCTGCGTTGTAAAAGCATATACCAACCGGAGGGAAGCGCTCCGTGGGGCGAAATATGTGGTTAATGCCATACAAGTAGGCGGCTATGATCCTTGTACCATTACAGATTTTGAAATACCTAAGAAGTACGGGTTGCGTCAAACGATAGGGGACACCTTAGGAATAGGCGGCATTTTCCGTAATCTTCGCACCATCCCGGTAATGCTGGATTTTGCCAAGGATATGAATGAAGTATGCCCGGATGCATGGTTCCTGAACTATACGAATCCAATGGCTGTACTGACTAATGCAATGACGACATATGGGGGCGTAAAAACAGTTGGTTTGTGCCATAGTGTTCAACGCTGCATCCCATTTTTATTTGAGGCGTTAGGTATGGAAAGCGAAGGAGTTCAAACTAAAATTGCAGGCATAAACCATATGGCGTGGTTGCTTGAAGCAACAAAAGACGGAGTGGATATATATCCGGAAATAAAGCGTCGTGCCCGTGAGAAACAAAAAGAACAGCATGATGACATGGTCCGTTATGAACTCATGTTCCGCTTTGGTTATTATGTTACGGAATCGTCCGAGCATAATGCCGAATATCACCCTTACTTTATCAAAAAGAACTATCCCGAATTAATTGAACGCTTCAATATTCCATTGGATGAGTACCCGCGTCGCTGTGAACGTCAAATTAAAAGATGGGCAACCATGCGGGATGAACTGGTCAATAACAAAAGTCTTGGGCACACGCGGTCTCATGAATATGCATCTTATATGTTTGAGGCTATGGAAACAAACAAGCCGTTCAAAATTGGCGGTAATGTGATGAATACCGGTTTGATCACGAATCTTCCTAAGGAAGCTATAGTTGAAGTTCCTTGTTTGGTAGATTCAAGCGGAATTACACCAACGTATGTAGGGGATTTGCCTCAGCAGTTGGCCGCATTGAACCGCACAAATATCAATACTCAGCTGTTAACACTGGAAGCTGCAGCTACAGGCAAAAAAGAGCATATTTATCATGCAGCGATGCTTGACCCTCATACGGCAGCAGAGCTATCTATCGATGATATTGTGGCTATGTGTGATGAACTTATTGAAGCTCATGGCGATTGGCTGCCTAAGTTCGTGTAAGTAATATAGCAAGTCCTTCATCCCGAATCCAGCAATTGGAGCGGGATGAAGCTTGTTGTGGAATTAATGGGGTTGACCGGAAGGAGGATCATACATGAAACTGCCACAGATGGCGTTGGTGAAGCAGCGCTTTACCGGCCCTGCAGTTAAGGATATCGAAGGAGAAGTAACGAAACAGCTTTCGCAGATTGAGCATGAGTTGAGGATTACTCCGGGAAGGAGGATTGCGCTGACAGCAGGGAGTCGTGGCATCGCCAACATTGCTGATATTATAAGGGCTACTGTTCGCAGGTTGAAATCGATAGGTGCGGAGCCTTATATCATTCCAGCTATGGGCAGTCACGGAGGAGCAACCGCAGAAGGACAAGCCAAGGTGCTGGAAAGCTTGGGTGTGACTGAGCCGTACTGTGGAGCGCCGATTCTGTCGTCTATGGAAGTGGTGCAAATTGGTGAGACGGAGAGGGGAGTCCCGGTCTATATAGACCGTCATGCACATGAAGGGGACGGCATCATTCTGATCGGAAGGGTGAAGCAGCATACCGACTTCAAATCTCCGATTGGAATCGAAAGCGGCATTATGAAGATGGCGGCTATCGGCCTTGGAAAGCATAAGCAAGCATTGGCGCTGCACAATTATGGCATTCAAGGGATCCGTGATTTCATGCCGGAAGTGTCGCGAGTCGTGTTTGAGAAAGCGAAAATCTTATGCGGTATCGGCATTGTTGAAAATGCTTATGAACAAACGGCTGTGATCGAGGCTATCCCGACACGGCTGATTGAGGAGCGGGAACGGGAGCTGCTCAAGCTCTCTGCATCTCTGATGCCGAAGCTTCCCGTGCAGGAGCTTGATGTGCTGCATGTCGATAAAATCGGGAAAAATTACAGCGGTACCGGTATGGATACGAACATTATCGGAAGAATGCGGATTAACGGTGTAGACGAGCCGGCCTTCCCCAGAATCGGATACGTGATCGCGGGGGACCTGAGCGATGAATGTCAAGGCAATGCGCTTGGAGTTGGATTAGCCGATTTGACGACGAAACGGTTGTTTGACAAAATTGATTTTCATAAAACAAATGAGAACGTCATTACAAGCACATTTCTTCATCGTGCCATGATTCCGATTATTATCGAGAACGATCGTGAAGCTATAAGAACGGCGCTGCGCTGCAGTTGGGGCATCATTCCTGAGCAAGCACGTATCATGCATATCCCTAATACTCTCCACCTGGAGCATCTGTTCATCTCGGAGTCCTTACTCCCTGAAATCCGCCGATTGGATCATCTTGAAGTAGTTGGGGAGTTAAGTGAAATGCAGTTTGATGTAAACGGGAACTTTATCGGCAGCTTTTACGGATAGATGAGAAAGCAGCAGGCTAAGTTGCCCCAACATGCCAGTTAGTATTCATTGAAACAACCTAGGTTTGTCTACGAAATAATCTTCCTCAAAAAACGAGGAGGATTTTTTGCGGTTTCATGTCCATTTGCATCCTGTTTGTGTAACTAAAATATTCAAGCTTAAGGGAAAATAATTGTTTTATTGTGTTTAGTGAAAATCCTCTTGCTTCAGGTTCACAAAAGGTATAATAAGTAGAGTTAATATTTTGTTAATAGTTCATTTAGAAGTATTCAATAAGCTTCCTTTATAATAAAAGGTAAGGAGACGTCCCCTAAAAAGAATTAAAGGAGATTGGAAATGAAACTTACCAAAAAATCAATAACCGTACTCTCATTCACGATTGGAGCATGTTTGTTTGTATCCACCGCTTTTGCCGATACACTGCTTGGCTCAGGCTACGACCGACTTAAAGGCTCTGCGAAAAATACCGCGGCTCAGATGGAGAAGGGCTTGAACAACTATACGATCGAAGCGTTGTTTACGATGAAGGATAACAATCAAACCGTGCTTCAAGCTACTACCGTCAACAAAATCGATATGGAAAAGCAGGCATCTGAAAATTCGACGGTGGATCAGGGTCCAGATGGAAAAACGACATCCAACTACTCGTATACGGACAAAAAGCTTTCGGTTTGGAAGAATGGAACGGATAATAAATATTATGTAACTGAATTTTCCAATGATGTGAATAGGGCAGCGCGAAACCGATTCACAAGTCCGTTTAATGACAAGGGAGCGCCAGAGATTGAAAAGCTATTTGATGCGCTCGTCGGAAACCTGAAGGATTATGTGCAGGTGGAGGAGAGAGCGGATGGAGCAAAAGTATACTCCGGAAGCTTATCCGAGGCACAGGTGCCTGCCGTAGTTAATGCCGTATCTTCCTTCGGCTTTAAGCGGATGATTAGCGATCATGGCCGCATGGAAAAGGATTCGAAGCTGCCGGAAATCGAGAGCGATATTTTCGTTAAAAAGGTTTTGGGTACGGCAGTCGAAAACAAAGCTGGCATTGTGGAAAATGTCACGGGTGATGTGACTTTGTCCGGGAAGGACAAAAACGGAGTTCAACACGATTTGACGCTGAATGCAGTGTTCAAGCTTTCTGACATCGGAACTACGAAAATTATCATCCCTGACCTGACTGGTGCAAACGTTGAAAAGGTCAATCAGTCCGGTGGCTTAAGCAGCAAATATGCCGGGAAATATAGAAGTAACATTATCATCGAGAAAAACGGAAAATTTGTGAGAATCGGTGAAAGAATCTTAGAAATTACAAGTGTGGAAAACGATAAAGTAACAGGCAAGTATAATGAAACTGTTAATGCTGGTTTCGAGGCTGATTATCCTGACAAGTACAACTTTAATTTCGAATACAATCCTAATGATGGAAAATCCATTTCAACCTTCACTTATGTGAATGCAAAAGGAGAGCAGAAAAACGGGCGGATTAATCCGAACGGCTTAGCCAAAATTTATCTTGACCTTGAAATAGAGATCAGAGACAAAGATACTTACAGCAGAAATAACAGACCTTATTACGATGGAGAGTTTAACCGCATATTTGAGTAGTAAACAGGTTCAAGGAAGCCGCTAGTGCGGCTTCCTGATATTGCAAGAAAAGCCACCGCTTAGACACGAATGTATCTTCATCGAGAGGGCTTCGAATAGAAGCTTTTCTTATCATGTTCAGGGTCTCCGCAAAGTCCTGAATCCGCTTCGAAGTTTCGGCCCCACTCAGTGGGGTTATTTTAGGGAGATGTTGTCATTGACGAATAAAGCAATTGAAATAAGTGGCTTAACCAAGATGTATAAAAACGGCCGGGGAATCAGCGATTTGAATTTAGAGGTTGATCAAGGCGATATATTCGGCCTTTTAGGGCCAAATGGAGCAGGTAAGACGACAGCCATGAAAATGATGGCGGGACTCATGAAACCGGACCGAGGCGATGTGAAGATTTTCGGCGCCAGCATTTTAGACAACTATGTCGATGCGATGAAGCATGTCGGCTGTATTATCGAGACAGCGGAGTCGTATCCTTATTTAACAGCCAACGAAAATCTGAAGCTGTTTGCCCGATTTTATCCGCAGGTTGACCAGCAAAGAATCGACGAATGTCTTGAAATAACCGGTATGCTAAAATATAAAAATGAAAAATCCAAAAAGTTTTCGCTCGGGATGAAGCAAAGGCTGGGTGTAGCAGCTGCGATCCTATCCAATCCCAAGGTTTTGATTTTGGACGAGCCTTTGAACGGGCTGGATGTTGAAGGAATGCTGGATATGCGAAAGCTGATTAAACAGCTTGCCGAGGAAGAAGGCACGACCTTTTTGATTTCCAGCCATCTGATTCATGATGTGGAGCTTACCTGCACCAGAATCGGTGTTGTTTACGGAGGAAAGCTTGTCAATGTAGACTATACGCAAAGCATTCTTTCCAACTATTCTTCGCTTGAAAATTATTTTGTTAGTGAGGTGGACAGGAATGGCAGGGTTTAATGCTGCGTTTATAAATGAAGCCGTAAAGCTGTTGAAAAAGAAAAAAATCATTGTGGCCGCTATCTTGTCCATTCTTGCTGTATTGATTGGACAAATTGCTGTTACAGCGATTAAACATGGCCTCGGATTAAGAGTGGTAGGCAGCACCGAGTTTCCAATAGTGGTTCTCTCTATTTTTACTTATACGATTTTACCGTTGTTTGCTACCTTTGTAGCCATCGATATGTTTAACGGTGAATTTTCATCGAATACCATGAAAATTACGCTCCTAAGGCCCGTATCCAGATTTGGTGTTTTTAGCGCTAAGGTATTAAACATAGCTTTGTTTATCTTCGCAAACCTGATGTTCGTCATGGTTCTTTCTTTGCTGGCCGGGTTCCTGTTCAATCCTGCTTCCGCTAGCTGGATGGGGATAGTCAGGGTGTTTTTGTCCTATACCTCCACGTTTTTTCCTGTTTTTGTGTTTGCCCTTCTAGTTGTGCTGCTGTCCAATATATTTCAGGGAGGACTGGCGGTATTTTTCCTCTCGATCATTGTATTTATCAGTTTTAACTTTTTAGGCATTGTGTTTTCTTCTTATTCCAGCTTTTTTATTACGTCGATGTTTGACTGGTATACGCTCTGGATCTCGGAATCGATTAATGTGTTTAAAATATTCCGTCAGGTCTTAATCATGTCGGGCTGTGGTATAATGTTATTTACCGCTGGTTACTACCTGTTTGACAGTAAGGATATTTAGAAAGGAACCAACATGCATTTAACCAAACGCTTTTTCACGATGAATGCACTGGCTGTGCTGTTTTCCATTGGTTTGACGGTCTTGGCTGTCATTATTTTTGTTGCCGCTTATACGAAAATTTTTGGTCATAAAGCGGATATCAACGAATTGAAAAGTGTCTTCGAGCTTAGGACGGGGATCAGTGAGATCAAGAGGAATGCACATACCTTGGAATTCGAGCAGCTTTTGGATAAAAAAGCTCAGCAAGAGCTGTCCGATCGCGTTAAGGCTTTGGGTGCGAATGCCGTCCTTCTGATCAATAGAGAGGTTTTATTCTCTACTAGAAAGTTTAATCAAATAGATATAGAAAAAAGTCTGGTGCTATCCGGCGATATGCCTAATCAGGATACGCTGGAGCTTGATGGAAAAACTTATTTCTTTGCCCGTGTTGACTACAAGCTTCCATCCGGCGATCTTGGGATTTTGCTGCTGCTTGCGCCACTAAAGCTGAAAACGGGCTTTTATACGCTGCTTGGCATTTTTACGCTCAGTGTATTTATCCTGTTCTTTTTACTGATGAACTTTTGGGTTTCTTACACCTTCTCAAAGGGTATCATTTCCCCGGTTTCCAGGTTAAAAGACGCGGCTGTTAAAATCAGTGAGGGCGATTTAAGCTGCGAAATTGCTGAGGAGGGCGAAGGTGAGGTCCGGGAGCTGGGCAGAACACTGGAGCTCATGAGGATTAAGCTGAAGGAATCAATATATTTGCAGCAAAAATATGATGAAAACAGGAAATTTTTGGTATCCAGCATTTCGCATGATTTAAAGACCCCTGTGACTTCCATTATCGGTTATATTGAAGGTATCATAGATGGGGTCGCCAAGACGCCGGAGAAAATGGAAGAGTACCTGGAAACAGCCCGCTCTAAGGGCGTTCTGGTGAATGCGATGATTGATGATCTTCTTTTATATTCCAAGCTGGATTTGAATCAGCTCCCCTATCACTTTGAGAAAAGCGATCTGGTCAATTATTTACAGGACTGTGTTGGGGATCATAAATATGAATATGAAAAGGCTAAGCTTTCCTTAGAATTTATAAATGAATTAAATGAGCCTGTCCTTGTGTTAATTGATCGCGAAAGGTTACGGAGAGTCATTCAAAACATCCTGGACAATGCTGTTATGTACATAGACAAGCCTGATGGAAGGGTTGCTATTATACTCAGAGAGACCCGGACATCTGCCATAATAGAAATCAAAGATAATGGAAAAGGAATACCCGAGGCGAACCTCCCCTATATTTTTGAACGTTTCTATCGGGTGGACCCTTCAAGAAAAAATGCAGACGGCAGCGGACTTGGGCTCGCTATTGCCAAGCAAATTGTGGAAGGGCATGAAGGGAAAATATGGGCTAGAAGCGTAGTAGGGGAAGGGACCCGGATAATGATATCTCTGAAAAAGTATTAGCATTTTGGAGGTTAGGATGAAACGGATACTTATTGTTGAGGACGACCAAAGTATTGCAAATCTGCAAAAGGATTACCTTGAGCTGAGCAACTATTCGGTTAAAATTGTGAATAACGGAGCAGAGGGCTTGAAAGCTCTTGAGCAGGAAGAGATTGGGCTTGTTATCTTAGATATCATGCTGCCGGATATGGACGGATTTGAAGTACTGAAAGTGATCCGCGTGAAGGACGACATCCCTGTTCTTTTGGTATCCGCTAGGGCAGAGGAAATTTATAAAATTAACGGTCTGGGACTCGGTGCGGATGATTATATCACAAAGCCATTTAGCTCTGGGGAGCTGGTGGCCCGTGTTAATGCGCATTTGAAAAAATTCGAGAGAATGAAAGAGCGGTTTGGAAAAGGAGAGGGAAGCAAGATTCAGGTCAGGGGCTTGGAGATCCATAAGGATTCGAGAAGAGCTTTTGTGAACGGCAATGAAGTTATGCTGGCGCAAAAAGAATTCGACCTGCTTGTCTTTCTTTTGCAGCACGCTAATCGGGTAATCGGCAAGGAGGAGCTTTTTGAGCGGATCTGGGGAATGGATGCGCTGAGCGACGCTTCCACAGTAACTGTACATATTGCCAGAATCAGGGAGAAAATCGAGGAAAATCCGTCCAAGCCTCAGTATATAGGTACCGTTTGGGGATCAGGGTACAGGTTTATGGTTTGACAGCAAGTAGAGAACCGAATCGAGCTAAATAGCTCAATAAGATATTATAATTATGCTGCCGGCAGATTGAATCGGGCAGCCTTTGTTGAGTTGAGTATCTCCTGAATTTCGGAAGCGCATAGCCATTGCAAAAAAATGGGGTTTAATAAAGGTGATACTTAGACCCTCAAGTAAATAAATTCTTGAAGACTGAAATTGAGATTGAAGTAAAATAAGCAAGATAAGCAAACCGTCAAGTCTCCATCGTGTTGAACTGATGTTTTAATATGACTAGCTGTGATTTATATCATATACCTACTTCAATAAACGACCTATAATCACTTCTATAAGGTCCTGAAGTAAAATATACTGAAGTGGGGTATGATATATGGAAATAATAAAAAATACCAAATCAGAACAGCGGTTTAATGGGCTTGGCCTTGTTACTATTATAGCGGGTTTGGTTATTTTCTTACCCTTTGTTTATTTTATGATTAGCTGGGCGCTAGGCGAGGTGCCTCCGGTTGCCGGGGGAGTTGTGAGATAAAGAAAACTGAACAAACTTGTTGAGCTTGTTATAGAGCTGGTTTCGAACCTGTAAGGGGGAGAAGCCAGCTTATTTATATGGTTGTGCATTGTATAAAGCAAAGCTAATGGATGAGCGAGCGCAAGAAGTATTAGATCGCGAAGTAGCTTTGGGATCAGTCTTTTTTTTGAGTTAAAGGCTTTAAAAAAGAGGCTAAGCAGAGTTGACTGATCAACCTCATAATAAGTATCTATTTAATAGACTCTATTTCAACTATGGCTTCCTCCGTGCCAAGAATTCAATAGGAATTCTTCCCTCTCACGGAAATAGGCAGCTGTTTGATTCACCAGTTGATCAAGTAGCTCTTTTGATGGCTTACCGTACATTGAAGGATACGGATCTCCGCCAGGACCTAACGGTTCAGGCGTTACATACCGACCCTGCCGGTTAAACCCGATTAAATATAGAGCCATAATGATCGTGTCTAAATCAAGGAATCCATCTCCCAATGCACCGCGGTTACTGTCGGCCATGTGAAGGTTTAAGAGCTGATCCCCGGCAGAAAGTAGAGACTCACCGATATGGGCTTCCTCGGCTTGCATATGATAGACATCAGCGTTAATATGTCCGACTGCTTTATGATTCACCGCGCGAATATAATTTTGTGCATCATCGATTGTATGAACAAAGCTGACTTCAGCGGATCGGATCGGTTCAATGGCAGCTTGCACGTTGTGTTTTACAAAATGATCCGCAACAAGGCTTAACGTTTCAACACTGCGGTCAAACTCCATTTCGTCGTATTTTTTTGCTCTACCAACTGCACCGGGTACTACAAGAATGTAGGATCCGCCAACGGCAGCAGTAAATTCTATTTCGCGTTTCAAGTAATCTACAGCGGCTTGACGATGAATAGAACGATTGCTTGATAAATCGTTATCCTCAGAGAACATGCCGCATATTCCTCCGACACGAATATTGTAAGCTCCAAGAATGTCCAGGGTATCTTTTACTTTATAACCGAGGTCGGCCCCGTAATGGTTACCGTGAAGTTCAATGAAGGAGATCCCTGCTTTGTTCAACCGTCTAGCGGTGTCTTCTAACGATTCGATTCCAAAACCCCAGTTGCTCCAAGATAAATTAAGTCGTTGGTTAAGCTTCTCAGGATGATTTTTCTTTAATTCGAAAAATGCAGAGTGAATCCGTTCATTTTTGATCTGATAATTTTGTAGGCTCATTAAGAAGCATCTCCCTAGTTAAGCTAATTTTAGTTGCAGCTACCAATAATTCAAAGCTTGGTTGAAATGAGTATCGATTTTTTGTATTATCAATTTAATCGATTAAATGAATCGATATCATTTAGGATAAATGTATTGCATAGTTAAAACTATCCCTATATTTGCAGTATTTCTGTTGTATCTTGCTTTTTTCGGAGGGGTAAGCAACTAAGCTCATATTCGTTTTTTATAGAGGAGGTCATTGATGACTGTTCAAATTTCAACGAATTTCCCAAGCGTATCCTTTTTTAAAAAGGATATTCAGCCCATTCTCAAATACGCTGGCCAAATATGTAATGAGCCGAGATGGTCCTTCGAACGCCATAAACACGATGATTTGAGTGAAATCGTATATATCGTTGATGGTGAGGGAAGCTTTATTATTGGGGATAAAGAATACGTTGCAGGGAGAGGCGATTTGATAATATATAATCAAGGGGTTAGCCATGAAGAACGTTCTAAGGCTGAAAATCCGTTAAAAACCTATTATTGTGGTGTGAGTAATTTAGCAATAGAAGGAATTGATGAGGGATGCATCTTACCTAGACATCAATCTCCTGTTATTCGGACAAATGCGTTAGGATCAAAAATTGAAGGTCTTTTTTCTCAAATTTTCGAAGAAGTAAATTCACAAACAATGGGATGCCAAATTATTTGTCAAAACTATTTAAGCTCCTTACTTGTTTTTATTCATCGAATTGTCAGTGCTCATGAATCATTGATTGTCTCATCGGAGCAGCATTCTGTAGGTTATCAGATCCAAGAGTTTCTGGATAATCATTTTATGCAGGACATTTCTCTTAATGAAATTGCGAATAGCCTGTACATAAGCCCATACTATCTCTCACGTATATTTAAAGAGAAAACGGGATATTCACCTATCAATTACGTTATTCAGTTGCGAATTGGGGAAGCTAAGAAGTTGCTTCTCACCAGTAATTTAACGATACAGGAAATTTCACATCGCATGGGCTATGATAATTCGAATTATTTTTCCGTTTTATTTAAAAAGGTTACAGGAGCATCTCCAAATCAGTTTCGTAAAAAGAGTAAATAAGATTTTGACCATTTCGTAATATTGCTTGTTGACTTCATTGGGAAATTAATACTATAATTCATTTAATCGATTAAATGGGGAGGTGATACTACTAATGAAGAGGGCAACACTTAAGGAAGTAGCGGACAAAGCTGGGGTATCTACTGCTACTGTTTCAAACACATTAAACGGAACAAGATTCGTTCGAGAAGAAGTTAAGCTGAAGGTTTATTCCGCGATACAAGAGCTGAATTATCAGCCAAATATTGTAGCTAAGAGCTTGCGCATTCAGGAATCAAGAATTATTGGGGTACTGATTTCTGATATAGCCAATCCAGTCTTCTCCAATATTGTACGGGGAATTGAGGAAGAGCTCGCAAAAAGTAACTACAGTGTTTTGTTATGCAACACGGATTCTTCTGTGGAGAAAGAACGCAAGTATCTTAATGTTCTAATCGGCAAAAGAGTAGATGGATTGATCGTATCGTCAGCCGGTAATTCGGGTGACTATTTCCGCTCACTGGAAAAAACGGGTGTGCCGATTGTTTTCTTAAACCGGTGCCCGGAATTTATGAATTCCGATGTAATAATGGCTAATAATATCCAAGGGGCATATAACGCTACAGAACATTTGATTCAGCATGGGTATAGCAAAATTGGAATTATTGCAGGTCCTTCTTCCATTAGTACAGGAAAAGACAGGTTAACGGGTTACAAGAAAGCGCTTAAAGAAAACGGCATCATAGAATTGGCTTCTATAATAAAAGAAGGACAATTCACAGTAGAGAGCGGATACTCCAGGATGAAAGAGCTGATGGAACAGGATTTGAAGCCTGATGCGGTGTTTATTTCTAACAACTCGATGACATTGGGGGCATACAAATATTTAAAGCAATCGAATATTCAAATTCCTAATCAGGTTGCTGTTCTTGGTTTTGATGACCCGGATTGGGTTGAGATCGTTGAACCTCCAGTTACAACGATTAGACCGCCTTCTTATCGACTAGGTGTAAATGCAGCAGACTTAATGATGATGAGAATTAAAGAAAAAGATGTAAAACGAGAAATTATGTATATGGATACATCGTTAATCATCCGTCGTTCATGCGGCTGTAACCTTATCAAAGAGCCGCATTAAAAGTATGATACAGGAGAATAGCAGGCATGACTTGTAAGCGTTTTAATGGAGGGGTTTGATAATTCTCTCTTTATTTTTCACTTATCATTTAATCGATTAAATGAATATATCAATAGGAGGATGGAGTATGAGAATTGCAGTAGGTGGAGATCATTGTGGGTTTCAGCTGAAAGGAACTGTTGTAAGCGCATTAAATAGTATGGGTCACGAGGTAACTGATTTTGGGTGCTACGACGACAATCCTGTAGATTTTCCAGATATTACGAGGACTGTTTGTTCTGAAATTCTAGAAGGCAGGGCGGAGCGCGCAATTATGGTGTGTGGAACAGGCGTAGGAGCTTCCATAGCAGCCAATAAAATTCCAGGTATCCGGGCATCTGTCTGTCATGATATCCACTCGGCCCATCAGTGTGTGGAGCACGACGATGTGAACGTGATGTGTGTAGGAGGACAGATCATCGGTCCTGTTATCGTGGTTGAACTTCTGGAAAGCTTTTTGAAAGCTGAATTCAGTACCAAAGAGGAGTTCCGCCGCCGCGTCGAAAAACTGCATGAGATGGAGCGCGAATTCACCGTACCGAACCATTCCTCGAAGAATTAGTCTTAATTGGCATTTGATTGTTTGGAAAACGAATATTAGGAGGAAAAGCTTATGAGATTAAGGAAAGCTGCAATTCTAATGATTTCGGCCTCATTAGCCTTGGGATTAACCGCCTGCTCTAGTACAGAGAGTGCAGTGAATAAGAGTGAAAAGAAAGTGGAGCTGCGTATTGCCTGGTGGGGCGGTCAAGCTCGACATGACAAAATGAATAAAATCGTGGACCTTTTTGAACAAAAAAATCCCAATATCAAGGTTCTAAGAGAATTCACGACAGAGAATCAATATGCTGAGAAGTTTACTACACAAGCAGCAGGGGGCAATGCACCTGATGTCATGCAAACAAGCAGCTTTTTTCAATTCGATTTTGTGACGCGCAAAATGCTGCTTGAATTGGATCCGCTTGTCACATCGGGAGAGTTGAATGTAAAGGATTTTGACCAGATGGACACAGAGGGTGGCAAAGTCAATGACAAGCTGTATACCATTACCCTCGGCCATAATATTACAGGGGTTCTATACAATACGGCCTTGTTCAAAAAAGCAGGTGTAGAGCTGCCAAAAAACAATTGGTCTTGGGATGACTATGTTACAGCATCTAAAGCTTTGCAAAAAACGTTAGGAAAAGATGCATGGGCTACCGAGGACGAGGGTGGTGTGTATAGGGGACTGGAGCTTTTTGTTCTTCAAAGAGGAAAGTCAGTCTATAAAGAAAAAGAGCTTGCTATGAGTAAACAGGATTTGGCAGACTGGTTCGCATTCTGGGATAAAATGCGTAAAGACGGATTGACCCCGCCTGCGTCGATTCAATCCGAGCAAGGAGATAAAACACAGGAGGAATCGATGCTTGCACGCGGTAAGGTGGCTATGATCAGCAAGAGCTCCAATCAGCTAAAAATTTATCAAGGCAGCTCCAAAGAAGAGTTGAATATCGTTAGTTATCCAATGGATCCGAAGGGCGATAAGAAGATTCCATTAATTGTAGCCTCGCTTGGGATTTCAAAAGATTCCAAGCATCCAAAGGAAGCGGCAATGTTGATCAATTTTTTCACTAATGACCCTGATGCAGCCCAAATTTTTAAAGGCGAGCATGGCCCTCAAGCCTCAAAGAAAATGCAAGAAGTGATCAAATCGTCTCTGGGCCTACCGGAAGAAAAGGAATATGCATTTGTAAATACTATGCTGCCAACAACGAGGCCGTATCCTACCATGCCAGCAGGCAGCACTTCCATTCAAAAGCTTCTGCTCTCCAGTAATGAAGCGGTCGCGTTCGGTAAAAAGACAATAGAGCAGGCTGTTGACGACTTTTTTGCTCAGGCGAATCAAATATTAAATCGGTAGTTCATTTATTAGGCAAGGGCTCAAAGAGCCAGTACTTGAGCTCTTGTTTCATCCTTAGCAGGGGAGATATAATGCCGTGACGACTTTTAATAACCGTAAACAATGGTTGTGGATCATTCCCTACCTTTTTCTGACACCCTGGTTGATCGGTATTCTGGTATTTAGTACCATTCCGATTTTAAGCTCACTCTATCTTTCATTTACGGATTACAATTTTGTGTCTTCACCCAAATGGATTGGGTTTAAAAACTATGCAACGATGTTCAATCATGATCCACATTATTTTCAGGCATTGAAAGTAACCTTCATGTATGTTTGGGTTGCCGTACCTTTGGAATTGGCCTTTGCTCTATTACTGTCATTGCTCTTAAATAAGGGAATACGCGGCTTAGGTATTTACCGTTCCGTGTATTATGTTCCATCCTTAATTGGGGGAAGTGTAGCTATTGCCATTTTATGGCGGCAGGTGTTCGGAGAAAGCGGTATTGTTAATCAGTTGCTGGGCTATGTTGGTATTTTAATGCCGAGCTGGGTAGGAACCCCCGATTATGCCATATGGTCGATCATTTTTTTGAAAGTTTGGCAGTTCGGATCACCTATGGTCATTTTCTTGGCTGGACTCAAACAAATTCCTCAAGACTTTTATGAGGCTTCGGCTTTAGATGGAGCGGGGAGATGGAAGCAATTTCTTCACGTAACCTTGCCGGTTTTATCCCCTATTATATTGTTTAACGGAATCATGCAGATCATCAGCTCGTTTCAGGCCTTCACACCAGCTTATGTAATAAGTAATGGGACGGGAGGACCGGTCAATTCTACGCTTTTCTATACACTTTACTTATACCAGAACGGCTTCGGTAACTTTCAGATGGGTTATGCTTCCGCAATGGCATGGGTGCTGCTGATTATTATAGCTTGCTTGACAGGGCTGATCTTTTTAGGTTCAAAAAAATGGGTTCATTATGGTGACTAGGGGGGACGGATGAGGATGACAACGATAGATATAAAAAAGCTGTTGCTTCACGCCTGTGTAATTACGGGAATGTTTATTATGCTCTATCCGGTACTCTGGATGATTATTAGTTCGTTTAAGCCTACCAACACCATTTTGACTGATCATAGCCTTTGGCTGCGAGAATTTACTTTTACTAACTATGTTAAGGGATGGAAGGGCACTTCAGGTACAACTTTCAATACCTTTTACTTAAACTCGCTGATCATGGTTGGTTTAGCGGTAATTGGCAATATTCTATCTTCTTCGCTAACCGCTTATGCCTTCGCCAGGCTGGAGTTTAAAGGGAAAAAAATGATGTTTGCCTTGATGCTGATGACTATGATGATTCCGATGCATGTACTTGTAGTTCCTCAATATATCATTTTCAATAAATTAGAATGGATCAACACGATTCTTCCAATTGTAGTGCCGAAGTTTTTTGCAGTGGAAGGGTTCTTTATATATCTGTCTGTTCAATTTATCCGTTCGCTGCCTCGCGAGCTTGATAAAGCGGCTACCGTAGACGGATGCGGTCCAATTCGCCTCTATACTCACATTATTTTGCCGCTTACCATTCCTGCCATCGTTACAACAACCATATTCACATTTATTTGGACATGGAACGATTTTTTTAGCCAATTGCTTTATCTCAGCAGCATAAAAAAATATACCGTAACACTCGCGCTTCGTATGTTTACGGATGCGGGAGGAGAGGCGGCGCTGGGATCGCTTTTTGCAATGTCTGTGCTATCCATTATTCCGGTATTTTTAATATTCTTATTTTTCCAACGATATATCGTTGAGGGGATCGCTACATCCGGAATTAAGTAATTCTACTTAGAAAGTAAGGAAATCTGTAGGAGGCGAGGGAGTTAACATGGTTAAACATATATCAGAATGTACCGTTCTAAATAATGGGGTCAAGATGCCTTGGCTGGGACTGGGCGTATTTGAAACTGCCGAAGGTGAGGAAATTGAAAGGGTTGTTGCTACAGCTATTCAAGCAGGGTATCGCAGTATTGATACAGCGTCCCTATACGGTAATGAAGAGGGTGTAGGTAATGCTATAAAAAAGAGCGGTGTTCTCCGTGAACATTTGTTTGTTACAACAAAAGTATGGAATACCGAACAAGGCTATGAGTCAACACTGGCTGCGTTCGAAACGAGCCGTAAAAAGCTGGGCTTGGAGACTATCGATCTTTATATGGTCCACTGGCCGGTGAAGGATCAATATAAAGACACATGGCGAGCTCTAGAAAAGCTGTACAAAGAAGGTAGTGTTCGCGCAATTGGTGTAAGTAATTTTCATATCCATCATCTGAAAGAGCTGATGGCAGACTGCGAAGTTATACCTGCCGTAAACCAAGTTGAATACCACCCACGGTTGACTCAAGTTGACCTCCATAATTTCTGTAAACAGCATCATATTCAATTGGAGGCTTGGAGTCCGCTCATGAAAGGAAGATTGCTTGATCACCCGACATTGGTCGAGCTTGGCAGCAAGCATGGTAAATCCTCAGCTCAAATTATTTTACGTTGGGATATACAAAAGGGAGTTGTAACCATTCCTAAATCCGTTAATGAAGAGCGTATCCAATCCAATGCGGATATTTTTGATTTTGAATTAACACAAGAGGACATGGCTCAATTGAACGCATTGAATCTGGATGAAAGAACAGGCAGAAATCCTGATACGTTTGAATGATAAGAAAAGGGGCAGGGGATGGAGTGGAAAATGATCAAACATATTTCGGATTGTACGATTCTTAATAATGGAGTAAAGATGCCATGGCTGGGGCTCGGCGTGTATCAAGCAGCTGAAGGCGAAGAGGTGGAGAGGGTAGTAACTACAGCTCTCCGAACGGGTTACCGCAGTATCGATACTGCATCGTTATATGGTAATGAACAAGGTGTGGGCAAGGCTATTCAAAAGAGCAGTATCCCCCGCGAACAAACGTTTGTTACAACCAAAGTATGGAACACCGAACAAGGCTACGAATCAACATTGGCCTCATTCGAGAGCAGCCGTAAAAAAATGGGACTAGAAATTATCGATCTTTATTTGATCCATTGGCCTGTAAAAGATAAGTATAAGGAAACGTGGCGCGCTTTGGAAAAACTATATAAGGAAGGATGGGTTCGAGCCATCGGGGTAAGCAATTTTCATATCCACCATTTGACCGATTTGATGGCAGACTGCGCAGTGATTCCTGCCGTCAACCAAGTTGAGTACCATCCGAGATTGACTCAGGTTAACCTGCAGCATTTTTGCAAACAACATCATATTCAACTGGAAGCATGGAGCCCCCTTATGCAAGGGAAGTCGCTGGATCATCCGACATTGGTTGAGCTTGGCAGGAAGCATGGTAAATCTTCAGTTCAGATAATATTGCGTTGGGATATACAAAAGGGAGTTGTAACCATTCCAAAATCCGTTAACGAAGAAAGGATCCAATCCAACGCGGATATTTTTGATTTTGATTTGTCTACCGAGGACATTGCTCAATTAGACGCTATGAATCGGAATGAAAGGACCGGCCAGAATCCCGATAATTTTGAATTTTAGACAGGTAAGAAAGGAGCCTAAGAAGCATGAGTTCTATTCAAAAAGGGCATCGTTTTTGGTATATCCCTGACGGCTACATCCCCCGGGAAAGTTTAGGAAAAGTCGAAAGCCATGAAGCGATTTGTTTACTTAACTGCTATGAAGAGGAAGCATCTATTGTAATAACTGTTTATTTTGAAGACAGGGAACCTCTTGAGCAGATAGAAGCACGGTTGGAGGGGCGCCGCACTAAGCACATCCGTACTTCTGAACTTCAAAAGGATGGCGAACGAATCCCAAAAGGAGTGCCATATGCCATAGAAGTAGTAAGCAGTGTTCCTGTTATTTTGCAATATACCCGTGTGGATTCGACGCAGCCAGCTAACGCACTGATGTCGGTCATTGGTTTTCCGCTATCGTAATTAAACTAAACTAACATTAGAAGGGTGAAAAAAAGATGGATCGAGCATATAAGCTTTTTGAAGAGCAGCAATTGGCAAGAGGAATTGATCTTAAACAGGTGCATGAGAAATTAAAGTCGATCCGAATAGAAACACCTTCTTGGGGATATGTGAACCAGGGTACGCGATTCAAAACCTTTGAAAAAATGGGAATGCCGAGAAATACCTATGAAAAAATGGAGGACGCGGCTCAAGTTCACAAGTTTACAGGTATTTGTCCTGCGGTTGCTTTGCATATTCCATGGGATAAAGTTGAGGATTATACGAATTTGAAGGAGCACGCAGGAAGCCTAGGTATTTCAATGGGTGCAATAAACCCAAACCTGTTTCAGGAGAATGAATATATGCTTGGCAGTGTATGCAACATAGATTCCAAGATTCGGCGTAAAGCGACTGAACATTTGCTAGAATGCGTAGATATCGCGAAGACAGTTGGCTCGGATGTCCTCAGCCTCTGGTTCGCAGATGGAACCAACTACCCAGGGCAGGGTCCTATCCGTCAACGGGTGCAGTGGATGTACGAATGCTTGAAGGAAACGTATGATGCCTTGACACCTAATATGAGAATGCTAATTGAATATAAATTTTATGAGCCAGCTTTCTACCATACGGATCTGGCGGATTGGGGAATGGCTTTCAACATGGCTAATAAGCTTGGTAAACAAGCGGAGGTACTTGTAGATACCGGCCATCATGCACAGGGCACAAACATTGAACATATCGTTGCTTATTTGATCGGTGAGAAGAAGCTTGGAGGCTTCCACTTCAATAGCCGTAAATACGGCGATGATGACCTGATAGTAGGATCTGTAAATCCATATGAGCTTTTCTTGATTTTCTATCAGATCTTGGATGCAGCAGCCGATCAGGACCCAGCGATTCAGACAACTGCTAATAACATCGCGTATATGATTGATCAAAGCCATAATATCGAGGATAAAATTCCTGCGATGATTCGTTCGGTCCTGAATGTACAGACCCAATATGCTAAGGCGCTCCTCGTTAATTTGGCGGAGGTAAGGGCTGCGCAAGAAAAGCAGGATGTGCTTGGGGCGGAACAGGCGGTGCGTGAAGCGTTCGAAATGGATGTAACACCGCTGCTTCGAGCCGTTCGCGAAGAAATGGGTGTGCCCTGCGATCCGATGAGCGCCTATCTACAAAGCGGTTATGGGATAAGTATCCTATCCCGTGGATAAAGATTCGATGACGTAATATATACTCGCATTTTGTGGATAGGAGAAAGATGAAAGCTATGGAAGAAGATCTTGCTGAATTACTGAAGGAGATTGACAATGAGGAGAAAACGTTGCAGTTCAAGCAATTTACCAATTTGACTGCTTACGAACTGGGGATAAAATTAGTAGAAGCTGCAATTGAGAAGAAATTGTCTGTTACAATTGATATATGTAGAGGTGAGCAGCAGCTTTTTCATTATGCTTTACCTGGCACAACCAAGGACAATGATGAATGGATCAAAAGAAAGAATCGAATTGTAAATCGCTTTTACCACAGCTCTTATTACATGAGAATTTACTACAAATTATTAAATACAACCATTCAAGAAAAATCCTATTTGGACCCGTCCGAATACGCAGCTTATGGGGGGGCTTTCCCTATTCATGTTCAAAACGTTGGGGTTATAGGAACTATAACAGTATCCGGTCTTCCGCAAAAAGAAGATCATAAATTTGTAGTGGACGTGCTAAAACTATTTTTAGTTTGAGCTAGCCAATTGACAATGGATATGTAGGTATGCGTCTGAAAATAAATTTAAGCAATCGCGCATTAGAATAATTGGTTACAGCCTGCCCATTCCGGCAGGCTGTTTGAGTTATGCTCTAAAAAAACAACTAACTGCAGAAGTGAATTGGAATAATTGAATGATATTCATCATATAGGAAGTTTTTTTAATTTTTAATGTATACAAAAAAAATGGGGTCTTGTGAGTATCTTGTGAGTATGAAATGATAGTATAATCATACAGCTTTTTGTTGGATTTTGTAGGAAGGGGGGTCCAGGTGAAAAATCTTGGCAAACTCATAGGTATTGTTCTGATTTTTTCTCTAGTTACACTATTATTTGCAAATATTTATTCGCTTACAATTCCGAATCGGAACATTCCACCCGCGGAGCGAGGAGTGCTGGATTTAACGGGTTGGGATTTTGGTAATCAAGGGCTTGTAACTCTGGATGGTCAATGGGAATTTTACGAAGGAGAACTGTTGAAGCCAGAAGATTTTCGTGTAGGCTTGCGAAGCGAGGTTTCTTACCTCTCTGTACCCGGTACTTGGAGAGGAAAAGATAAGAACGGCGGTATGAGCAGGAAAGGCTCCGGGACTTATCGACTCAAGGTTCTGGTGAATGATGCTGATGACATCTATGGAGTGAAAATGAGCAGTATCCGTATGTCCCATCAGATGTATATCGATGGAAAGCTGGAGGGGAGCAGCGGATTCCCAGCGGCAGCGAAGGAAGAGCATATACCGGGCAATACCCCGTACAGTGTTTTTTTTCATTCCAATGCCAAAGAAATTGAAATCATCATACAAGTGTCCAATTATATGTATTCTACCGGTGGTATTGTGAACTCAATCCAGTTTGGAAGGAATGGGGATATCACAATACTGAACGGTTTGTTGATCGGCAGTGATCTGGCTATCATTTTGATTCTTGCCATGTTTAGCGCCTATCATCTTAATCTCTACTTTCTGCGAAGAAGGGAAAAAACCTATTTGTTTAGCGGTCTGTATCTGATATCTTTATCTATCATTCATTTATTGTTTGGAGAGAAGATCTTTCAGAGACTGCTGCCGGACTTTCCTTTTGAGATAGTCTACAAGGCACTGGATGTGAGTCAGTTTCTTAGTTCATTTTTCATTATCTTGTTTTTCTGCTCCATTGACAGCCGTCTTATATCGTATAAACAGAGGATATGGTTAATATCCCCTATTATTGGTTATGTAGCTGTAATCATGGTCTTGCCGTATCCGCTTTACAATGAAGTCAGGTATTTGTTCTTTTTATATATGGCCGTTGTTCCCTTGTATATTTTGGGCAGAATGATCTACTTGTGCTGCATTAGCGGGAGGGGGACGTCCGAACGTAAAGAACTTTTACTGTTCATTGTTGCCATTATAGCATTGATCATCTATTTGGTGGATGGATCGCTGTATTCAGAGAACGTGGTTCAAACCAATATAAGAGGCAAAGTTGCTGTTATCTGTTTTATTACGTTCTTGAACGTTCTGCTTGCTTCTCGGTTTAGTAATGCATATGAGAAAACTGAAACATTAACGCATCAACTGACCGTTTCTAATCAACTCAAGGATCAGTTTTTAATGTATACATCCCATGAGATTAAAACCCCATTGCATGGCATTATGAACATAACCTCTTATTTACTGGATGATGATGAGCATAATCTTTCCTCGAAACAGAAGCAAAATCTATGGCTGATTAAGGATACATCGGTGAAGCTGTCTATGCTTATGCAGGATTTGATCGATGTCACTCGTTTGAAACACGGCGAGCTGCGGCTTCAAATGACTATCGTTGAAGTAAGGGCGGTAACGCAGATTGTATTTGATGTCCTGCAATTTGAACTTGCAGGTAAGACAGTACAGTTGGATAATCAGGTTGCCGGGAATATATGGGTACAAGCGGATGAAAGCCGATTGCGCCAAATCTTATACAATTTGGTGCACAATGCTATTAAACATACGGAAAATGGAAAAATCACGGTTGCTTTAAAAGTTTCTAATGGAATGGCGCATATTTCAGTGACGGATACGGGAACGGGAATTCCTGAAGGGAAGTATTCCAGGGTATTCCACTATTTCGAACAGCTGGATGAGGCTCTGCCAGAAGACGGCTATACGGGAATGGGGGTCGGCCTGTATATTAGCCGCAAGCTTGTTGAACGTATGGGAGGAGAGATTGGGATCGAATGGACGGAGGTTGGACAGGGGACACGCATGACGTTCACCATACTAAACGTAGCAGAACGTTTGCCCGTTCAATATGATCCTTATTCTGTCGACTTGTATTCCGAAAGAGCAGCTGAAGAGCTTGAACCTATGGATAGCTTGGAACAACATGCTTATACCATCCTTATTGTCGATGATGAAGCTTCCAATATTCATACCTTGCTGAACATTTTGAAAAGACATCGGTATAATGTGATCACGGCTTTTTCAGCTAAAGAAGCATTGGTGAAAATGAAGGAGCATCTTCAGATTGACCTCGTTATTTTGGACGTAATGATGCCAGGTACCTCGGGGATCGAGCTTTGCCGCTTGCTAAGAGCGAACTATTCGATTCTGGATTTGCCCATTTTGTTCGCCACAGCCAAGGATACTTCACAGGATATCGCGCTTGGCTTTAGCGTCGGTGCAAATGATTATTTGACCAAGCCCTTTGAAGCAGAGACGCTAATTGCCAGAATTCAAACGCTGATTACGATGAAAACGTCTATACAAGAGGCTATTCATAATAAGCTTGCATTTCATCAAGCGCAGATCAAACCCCATTTCCTTTATAATGCGCTGAGCAGTGTCATCTCATTTTGTTATACGGATGGAGAGAAGGCGGCTTATTTATTATCGAAGCTGAGTCAATATTTACGTTATATTCTAGACATGGATCGTCAAAAGTTATTCGTTACTCTTAACCAAGAGCTGGAATTGATTGAAGCTTATGTTGAGATCGAGAAAGCTCGATTCGGGGAGCGATTTGAATTTGAGTGTTATGTTGACGAGAGTCTCAAGCACCTTGCAATTCCCTCTCTATGTATTCAACCGTTTGTGGAAAATGCAATTCGACATGGACTGTTCGAAAAAGATGGGCATGGCATGGTGACGTTGACGATTCAAGAGGGGGATCGGTATTTACAAATTACTGTGTCTGACGATGGGGTAGGGATTCCAGATGATACCCTTTACCGGATAGCCAGTGGTGAAAGTTCTAGCGGCGGCATAGGCATCTCGAATATAAGAAGTCGTCTGGATTCGATTCCTGGCGCTACAATGATCGTTGGCTCAGAGTTGGGGCGTGGAACGAAGGTTACCATGTACTTGCCTATGAACAGCAGTAATGATCTCGATATAGAGGAGAGGAGAAAAGAAGTTGTTTAAGGTGATTATTGTGGAAGACGAAAAGCCGGTGCTTGAATTGATGAAAGTCATTATCGGGAGGAATCCGCATTTTTTAATTATCGGCACTTTTAGCAATCCGCTAGAGGCGCTCGCAAGCTTTGCTGAGCTGCAGCCGGATATTGCTTTCCTTGATGTGGAGATGCCCAAGCTAAATGGTCTTGAATTGGCGCAAAGAATGAATGATATTTCAGACCATACACGGATTATTTTTACGACGGCTTATAGGGAATATGCCCTTGAAGCGTTCAAGGTATATGCTTTCGATTATATTCTTAAACCGGTTACACCAGATGCCATTGGACGGATAACGACTCGTTTATTGAAGCTGGACAGCCATTCAGCCCCTGTAGAGCAGCAGAAGAGATTTGCTTCCATACGTTGCTTTGGAGGATTTGAGGTTCGGAATCCACAAGGTACGCTTGTCCGCTGGCGAACACGAAAGACGGAGGAGCTATTCGCTTTTTTTCTTTGTTACCCGAATCAGGATATCAACAAATGGCAGTTAGCGGATTGGTTATGGCCCGATATGGATGAAGATAGGGCTTCTCATAATTTGCACAACACCATATATCGTTTGAAAAAGGTTTTGAAAGAGCATGAGATTGGCTTTGATATTCTCAAAACCAATGAGGGCTACCTACTGGAAACAATGAACACCACTTACGATTTACTGGAATTTCATGAAAGTGATTTAACGATACCGGGAAGCTTGCAGGATGAGGAACTAGCAGAACGCTTGTGTGCTTTGTACCGCGGTCATCTCTTGGAACGTAAGGATTATCTATGGAAGGTTCAGCTTGAGGTTGGATACGGTAAGAAGTTTACATCGCTTGTACGTAATTTGGTCCAAGCCTATATGGCTCAGCAACAATGGAGCAAGGCTGAACGAAAGCTGGAGGCGTATTTGTCCATATACGCTTTGGATGAAGAGATGCATCAATTATTAATGGACATTTATGCCATGAGCGGGAATAGCAAACAAATTATTAAGCATTATGAAAGCTTCGAGTCACGATACCGGAAGGAACTTGGGATGGAACCGCCAATAGAAATGAAAAGCAGAATGGCAGCATATTTCTGAAGGAAGTAAGATGGATTTCTATAAAATAATATGGACTCGAAACTGAAAACATCCCGAACCACGAAATTTAGTGGGACGGGATGTTCTATTTTTATGGGTGGTGAAGCAGTTACAATCCTAAATTTTTAATTCGATCGATTAGGCTTGTTATGTCATTAATCGTAGTGAGTATTTGCGAATTTTGAAGTTTATCAAGTGCCAGATGACCGTTATCCACCACTTTATTTATCTCTTGCAACAATACTTTATTTTTGTCAATCAATTGTTGATGAATATCCTTGGCAATCGAAGGAGCATTTATCAGATTAAATTGTTCGATGTCCTTTTTTAATCCTTTTATTAGATTTTCAAGTTCCTGCTTTGCTTCCGGATTCGAAGCGGCATCCTTAATCATCTGCGGTGCTTTTTCTGCAAAGCTACTCAATTTATTAATATGCTCTGTGGATTGATTTACGTATTCTAATGAGTTAGTTGCCTTTTCGATTAAAGAACACGCACTCAATATCAGGGATGAAAGGATTAAAAATAGCAGCGTCAATTTCCTCATCTATGTATCACTTCCTTCTCCGTTTTTTCCAACAGAAAAAAATGTTGATACTTTTTATTACGTATTTCCAGAAAGAAGGGTTTCAACTGTATCTCCCGTTCGTTCCATTCACTAACTGTTTCCCAGATTGCCCTTGTATTTTCCGGGTGAGATCCCCACGGTTCGTTTGAACATTCTCAAAAAATTGGAATAATCATTAAATCCGCATTTTCCACAGGTATCTGTGACGCTGTAGCCTTCAGCAAGAATTTCTTTTGCCCTGGAGATTCGTTTGTAAAGGATATATTCATGGATGTTACTGCCGATATATTTCTTGAAAACTCGGCCCATATAAAATCGGTCCACATAGAACTTTTTGGAGAGAGATTCAAGAGTAAGGTCATTTTCCAAATTCATGTCAATATAATCCAATAATGAAATTAGCAATTCTGGCATCGTAGAAAGGTTTTCTGAGAGGTTATCGTCCATAAATACAATATTTATCAAGACTAGCACTTCGATGAGATAGTTCAGCTTTAGAATTTCATAGCCGGCATTGTTCTTAAGCTGTTCCATTTGATTGAAGAGACGGAGTATTTCTTTTATCTGGGTGGGCTTAAGAGAAATCTTGTTTTGCTGGCCTTTTGGTTTATTAAGAAAGCAGCTGAGAAGGTCGAGCCGTGGGGAATTATAAGTGCGGACGATATGAGGTGCAAACTGTAACGTTATTCTTTCATATAACCTATCATTTTTAAACGAGGGTTTATGGATTTCTTGATTATTTGTAATCATTAAATCTCCATACTTCAATGGATACATGCTTTTTTCAACAAAGTAGTTCACATCACCTGATATTAAAAAATAAATTTCAAATTCTTCATGCAAATGAAAGTTGACGTTATTTAGGTTAGGATTATACAGTTTATGTTCATAGAGAATGCATTCGTCTATACTTTCATAAGCTAGGTTCATCAACATTACCTCACTTTAAAATAAAATAATGTTTCAAATTACATTCTATATAACAATAGATTATTATATGGGATTTACTATTTCCTTGTATTTTTTGATGATAATATGGACTAAATTGATGATTTCGTTGTGGACTATACTAAAACGCTTGATCTGCATCTATCTCGTAAGGAGATGGATGCCTTTTTTGATATGGAAGGAATTTTATCTTTAGGTTAACTGTAGCTGTTTTTGAAAGTTTCATCTTGCTAAAACTGCACAAAAAACAATATTTTAATCACAAAAAGCTATGATATATCTTTAATTCTATTTTAGAATAGCAGAGTAATAGTATTATCCTTTATCTCCCTATTTTGTTTTTGTATGCGCTTTCGTTTTGTTCGTTTTGTACATTCAGTTCAAACCAAATGGAGGGCTATTGAATGAGTACATTAGGTAAAGTGAAGCTAGGAGTAGTCGGATTAGGCGGAATGGGAAACAGCCATCTAAGGTATCTGACTCAAATGGATAACGTAGAGCTTGTAGGCGTATGTGATGTTGTCAAAGAAAATGCCGATAAAACAGCAGCGTTATATAACACGATAGCCTACTACAGCCATACGGAGCTTTTTAAGAAATCAGGCATAGAGGCTGTGCTAATAGCAGTGCCGCATTACGATCATACGCCTATATCCATTGATGCCTTCAATAAGGGAATCCACGTTCTTTGCGAAAAACCTATTGCTGTGCATGTAAATGATGCCAAAAAGACGATCGACGCCTATGA
Source organism: Paenibacillus foliorum (assembly GCF_013141765.1). Classification (GTDB taxonomy): domain Bacteria; phylum Bacillota; class Bacilli; order Paenibacillales; family NBRC-103111; genus Paenibacillus_S; species Paenibacillus_S foliorum. Next base: position 149,508 of record NZ_WHOD01000052.1, on the reverse strand, counting down.
GAGAGCAAGGGAAGAAGATCCAACTATTATTTTTGGCATTATGTTTCAAGAAAGGACATTGCCTTTTCATAAAAAGATCAAAGATATCCTTGATGGCGGTGAGCTGGGGAAATTAATAAGAGCTACCTGGATTAATACCAAATGGTTCAGATCTCAGCTTTACTTCGATAGTGGCGATTGGCGTGCTACTTGGGCTGGGGAAGGTGGAGGGATTTTGACCAACCAATGTCCACATAATCTTGATCTTTACCAGTGGTTATTTGGTGTTCCGGCACGCATCAATGGATTTGCCCATATTGGAAAATACCATGATATCGAAGTCGAAGACGAAGTGACGGCTTACTTCGAGCATGACAATGGAATGGTTGGACATTTTATAGTAACCACCGCTGAAACTCCTGGATCCAACCGTATGGAGATCGTAGGAGAGTATGGAAAGCTGATCTATGAAGATAATAAAATTGTTTTTTATAGAACCCGAGAGTCCATGCTTCGTTTTATTAAAGAATCTCAAAGCAGGATGGGAAATGTTGAAAATTGGTATACCGAAATCCCTGTAAATGTAAACGTTCCTAGCGGGCACAGAGTAGTTACCGAGAAGTTTATTGCAGCAATCCAGAATGGCGGAGGGGAACTTATCGCGCATGGACCTGAGGGTATCAACGGGCTAACCATTGCAAACGCAATTATGCTATCTTCATTTAACGATCAAACCATCAAGCTCCCTATGGATGCAGACGAATATGAAAGAAAGCTTGATGAGCTTATCCGTTGCTCCAGATACGAAAAGAAGGCTACTAAGGATGGAGTCATGGATATCAGCTATTCCCAGTGATAGTCTTAGTAACTAATAAAATGTATAGGGGGAACTATCAATGAAAGGTAAACTCGGTAAGGCCTCAGCTTTTACTCTTTCCTTTGCATTGCTCGCAAGTGTATTTTCGAGCTGCAGCTCTAATGCTACACAACCGGCAGGTTCCACACAGAAAAGTGAAGAAGCGAGTATAAGCACAATTCCATTACCGATAGTAAGCAAGCCTATTACTTTAAGGATGTTTGTCGCGATGGATGCCAAAGTAGCGGCAACTATGAAAAATTATAATGAAATAGCAGTTTTTAAAGAATTGGAAAAAAGAACGGGCATACATATTGATTTCATTCATCCTGCATCTATGGATGGGGCTGCCATCAAAGAACAATTCAACCTAATGATTGCATCAGGCGACATACCCGATCTTATCTATTATAACTGGATAAACGATTTTAACGGCGGACCCAATAAGGCTATCAAGGATGGCGTAATCTTGCCGCTCAATGATTTGGTAGATAAGTATTCACCTAATCTTAAGAAATTTATGAATTCCGACCCAAGAGCGAATAAACAAATGCGTACAGACGATGGCACGATCTATGTATTTCCAGAGGCACAAGCACCTGATCAGTACGCAAAGGTAAATCCTAATCCTAATCCCGCTTTCCAGACCTTCGGATGGCAGATTCGGCAGGATTGGTTGGAGAAGCTGAATTTAAAGTCACCTGAAACCATTGATGACTGGTATGAAGTGTTAAAAGCTTTTAAGACAAAAAATCCTAGCGGCAGCGGGAAAAATGACGAGATCCCTCTAGCCCCTAAAGGAGCAGGGGACTTACAAAACTGGGTAAGGGCGTGGGGGATCAACTATGGTTTTTATAAGGACGGAGATACTGTTAAGTATGGACCCTACACACCTGAATATAAGGACTCGCTCACGACATTAGCTAAATGGTACAAAGAAGGCTTGATTGATCCTGATTTTGCGTTAACCGATGCCAAGCAATTTGATGCCAAAGTAGTGGGTAACCGCGCGGGGTCATGGACAGGTTCCACATCAGGAACATTTGGAAGATTTGTTCAATTGATGAAGGCCAAGGATCCGACTGTAAAATTGTTAGGAACGGTTCCGCCATATGTTAAAGGAACTAAATCCTATAATTTTAATATTGATGAAATCAAGATCGCCAGTGGCGGCGGTGTAGCTATATCTGCCAAAAGCAAATATGCCAAGGAAGCTGCTATGTGGTTAGACTACGGCTACAGTCCTGAAGGAGCGCTGCTCAATACCTTTGGTATCGAAGGCGAGAGCTACAAGATGGTAAATGGTTCTCCACAGCTGCTTCCTGAGATTACCAATAATCCCAAGGGCTTGTCTATTGATGAGGCATTATCTAAATATTCCAGAGGCTCTGGTGGCTTGGCCTTCGTAATGACACCTGAGATTTGGCACCAACGTATGGCATTGCCGGAGCAGCAGCAAGTTATTGGCTTGTGGAAAGCAGGCTCATACGATAGAACGATGCCTCCGGGAGTAACGCCAACGGTTGAGGAGTCAACCAAAATTGCATCCATCTTGTCTAGCGTTAATACGTATAGGGATGAACAGTTCCTTAAGTTTGTGATGGGACAGACGCCAATCAGTGAGTATGATAATTACATGAAGTCATTAAAGGGTATGGGGATAGAAGATGCAATAAAAATTCAACAGGCCGCTTATGACAGATATATGGCTAGAAAATAACATGATTTCCGTTTGACCGAACCATACGGGAGTGAACACTCATTCCCGTATGGTGTCCTTGTTAGTAGAAATAGATGAAGCTTACTATCCTGCTTAAAAGGAGAATGCAGATGGGGAATGCAAAGACCGGTGAACAGGTACTTTACGGCAGTGTGTCTGTGAGAAGAAAAGCCAGCTTTATTAGCAGACTGCTGCGGGATTTATCTAAAAACAAAATCGTTTATTTCATGGCCTTGCCGGTGATTGCCTATTACTTGATCTTCGATTACGGGCCCATGTATGGCGCATCGATTGCATTTAAAGACTTTTCCGCTATTAAAGGAATTTCGGGAAGCCCATGGGTAGGGTTTCAAAATTTTAGTGATTTTTTTAAGGATGTATATTTCGGAAGAATATTCCGTAATACTCTTTTAATCAGTTTATATAATATAATATTTGGCTTTCCAGCACCTATCATTTTAGCTCTTTTATTAAACGAGGTGCGAAAACAAATATTTAAAAGGTTTGTACAATCGGTAACCTATCTGCCGCATTTTATCTCTGTCATGGTGTTATGCGGTTTAATTGTAGATTTCACTTCGAGAAACGGCATTATTAATGATCTGTTAGCTTTCATGGGTATGGAAAGAATCACCATGCTGCTGAAACCTGAATTATTCAGAACTATTTATGTGGGCTCCAATATATGGCAGGAGTTAGGCTGGGGATCTATTATCTATTTGGCTGCGTTAGCTGGAATAGATCAGGATCTGTACGAGGCAGCAACGATTGACGGGGCTGGACGATTTAAGCAAATGCTGCATGTTACGCTGCCGGGGATCATGCCAACTATCATCATCCTCTTTATTTTGAAAATGGGAAGCATGATGAACGTCGGATTTGATAAGATATTCCTTTTGTACAATCCGATTACCTATGAAACCTCAGATGTTATTTCTACCTATGTTTATAGAAAAGGTATTCTTGAAGCAAATTACAGCTTTAGTGCTGCAGTAGGGCTGTTTAACTCGATTATCAATTTTCTGCTCTTGGTAGCTACTAATCAATTCAGTAAAAAGGTTAACGAGACAAGCCTTTGGTAAGGAGTGAAAATAATGAATCAAAAAAAGAGTATAGCTGAGAATATTTTTGGTGTATTGAATGTATGCTTTTTGTTATCTCTGACACTAATTACGCTGTACCCGTTTCTATACGTTATTTTTGCATCCTTAAGTAATCCATCTCAATTAGCAAGCCATTCCGGTTTGCTTCTTTCGCCTTTGGGATTTAATCTTGACGGCTACATCAGTGTATTTAAAAACCCAAATATAGTAACCGGCTATACGAATACCCTTCTCTATGTGGTGGTAGGAACAAGCATCAATCTTTTCATGACCTGCATTGGAGCCTATGTATTGTCCAGAAAAGGGGTCATGCTGCGCGATCCGATGATGATGATCATCATTTTTACTATGTTTTTTAGCGGAGGCTTGATTCCTAACTATTTATTGGTGAAAAATCTCGGCATGTTCAACACCATGTGGGCGCTCTTAATACCGGGGGCTATCAATACTTATAACTTGATTATCATGAGAACATCTTTTGCGGCAATCCCGGTTAGTTTGGAGGAGTCTGCAAGGATGGACGGTGCCAATGATTTTACCATTTTGTTTAAAATTGTATTGCCGCTTTCAAAAGCCGTATTTTCAGTAATGGTTTTGTTCTATGCAGTGGCTCATTGGAATTCCTGGTTCAGCGCGATGATTTACTTACAGAAAAGAGATATGTACCCGTTGCAATTATTTTTACGTGAGATTTTGGTAAACAGCAGCACCGATAGTATGATTACAGGTTCCGGCGGCAGTGATAAAGAGGCTATCAGCGAAATTATTAAATATTGCACAATTGTTGTAGCGACGGGCCCGATCATTGCCGTTTATCCGTTCTTACAGAAATACTTTACTAAAGGCGTTATGATAGGAGCGGTGAAAGGATAGCGCAATAAATCAAAAGAGGTTAAAAGGAAAGAGGTATCGACATGATCACTGCGGAACAGGTGGAATTTTATCATGAGAATGGTTATCTGCTGGTTAAAGGAGTCTATAACACGGCGGAAATCGAAGTGTTTAGGAATTCGGTGGACACCTTCCTGAAGCGGGCGGCTGCCTCCAAGTATGATCGAAGCCACGCCTGGCAAGGAGATTATTTACCACCGGAAGAATTGAAGAAGCTGGTGCTTAAGGGCTTCCACGATGTGCACTATCATGACGCCCAATTTACCCGGATGATAACACACTCGAATCTCGTGGATGTATTTACCAAGCTGATCGGTGATAACGTGCAGCTCCACCATACCAAAATGATGGTCAAACCGCCGGAAAAAGGCGCTGCCTTCCCGATGCATCAGGATTATCCGTATTTCCCTCACGAGAAGCATACGATGATGCTCGCAAGCATTCACTTGGATCATACGAACGAGGAGAACGGATGCGTACATGTCATACCTGGCTCCCACAAATCAGGTCCTCTTCCGCATGTTGGCAGCTATTATTTAAATCACAAGGAATATCCGATAGAGAGCGGGGTTCCTTGTTTGGCCGATGCAGGCGATGTGTTATTCTTTAACTATTTGACGATCCATGGATCTCCAATTAATCGAAGTGACCGGACCCGAAGAAATATTCTTGTCCAGGTTCGTGACCCGGAAGATCCTCCGACCAAAGATACTCATGTAAACTGGGGTCAGGGACTCATGCTGAGCGGAATCAATCCACTATTCAGAAAATACACCTTTACGGGTAAATTGACTGAAGATTGAATGGCGCCGATGTCAGAAACGTGAACTGGTTTTACCGGAGATGGATTTACATGTACCCACGATTAGAATCGTGGGATTTTTTTTGTTTTCCAAACTTTTCATAAAGCTTTTTCTAATACATTTTCTACGGGTTTGTTTTCAAATTAAGGGAAGTAGTATAAGATAAGGCGTGGGACCTCTTATCAGAAACACATAGAGGTTTATTTCTACGACTTGAGCAATAAGGTGGATAGAACAGCATGAAACGTCTATTATTTTGGCTGAAATATACGATGAAAAATTCCCAATCACGATTGCTGATGACCCTTACCTTGGTCATTTCTGTTTTGATTCTCTCTCTCGGTCTGGCATCCTACGCAATTTCGAAGAGCATACTGCAGAAGGAAATGGCTGTTCCTGAATTGACTAAATTAACCATTGATCGAGACTTAACGGATCAGTTTGTAAAAAATGTGGACATGACGGCTGTACAGGTCATTCTCCATACGGCAACCACTGAATTTCTCCAGAGCAGCCAAGATGATTTTGATAAAATAACAAATATTACCAATTTTCTTAATGCGGCCAGCATTTCCAACAATATTGAATCCATTTATATCTATGATATCGAGAAAGAAAGAATTGCCGCGAGTAATCCGGTTGGTTATATATCGAACATGAATCTCTTGGCCGATCGTGACTGGCTTAAGGATATTGATTCGATAACGGGTATGGTTGTAAAAGAGCGGCTAAATAAAAGCCGAAAAGAGATGTATATTTCTTTATTCAGGCCCATCATTCTGAACGCACAGAAAAAAGGCATTCTAGTCATTAATATCCCGGTTCAAAAGTTTTTTTCCAGTCAGATTTATGTTGAAAATGATTTTGGACGGAGCCACTTTGTTTTTGATGCTACTTTCGAACCTATTCTAGTTAAGGATGCCGCCGGACTTCAAGACGCTCAACTGGGTGATGTGGTGAAAACAGCACAAGCTGTACATAATACCTCATTTTATAGTAACGGTCAAAAGTATTTGCTGTATGTTTTGAAATCCGATTATACGAGCTGGAGCTTTGTGTCGGTTTTGCCTGAGGATTTATTGTTTAAGGGCATGTATTGGATTCGGAACGTTGTTTTGTTAGTTTCAGTTTTGTTTGCTATCGTGAGCGTAGCTCTCATCGTAATAACGAATAACCAAATGCTGCGTCCTATCCGACGGATGAGAAAGCTATTGATCCCGATAGAAAAGACGTATAATGAACCCGATCTGCATGATTTGGAAAATTTAACTACGAAAATTCTGAATGATCATTCTTTCATGTCCAAACAGATCAAAACCAGTATGCCGGAAATACGGAAGAGATTTCTTGAAGATGCCTGCTTCGAGCAGGCGGATTCTGTGGAGCTGTATCAGAAATGGAAGGATCATTTTGCAGAGTGGCAGCAAGGACCGCTTTATATGGCGACCGTTTCAATTGATCATTATATGGAATGGTCCAAGCCTTATAGCCTGGGTGATTCTGAATTATTGCTATATGCATTGGGGAATATCACCGCGGAGTGCTTTAATGAAAGCAATCGAAGCCTAATGGTACAGCACGGGAAAGAAGGGTTTTACTTACTTTTGCAGCCTAAACAAGAGAATGCCAACGAAATAGAGTCCATATGCGGCAGGGTGGTTGATGAGGCGCAAAGATATTTGAATATGTCGATATCAATTGGTCTCAGCGAAGCTACCCAAGATGTTTTACGTTTATCGCAGTCTTATCGTCAATCCAATAGGGCTCTAGCTGAAAGGCTGTATCAGGGTTATGGCAAGGTATATAGCTCTTTAACACAGGAGAAAAGATTAACGGCAGACGTGGATGAGGCGCTTATTCAGGCGATCTGTCAGCCTCTGCTAACGGGAAGCGACACACAGGTGTGGCATGGGGTCGACCGTTTATTCAATGCTATCTACGAAAAAGATTACTCTCCGGTGGTAGTGATGGCTGCCCTTGAGAAGCTTCAGATTTCCCTGGAGAAAACAGCTGAAGGATTAGGCAGACCCATTATGGCGGCAATGAAACCTTATTTTTATCCCAAAATTAACTCAATGGACATCGATGATTTAAGAATCTATTTTAATGACATCGTTAGTCAAATCTTATCCAAATTCCGCGAAAAACAGGTAAGCAAAACGAATATGACGATCCAAGGCATGATTGATTATATGCTGGAGCATCTGAGTGAAAATACGGGAGTCAAGGATATTTCGGATTCGGCGCAATTAAGTGTTTATCAGGCTAACCAATTGTTTAAGCAGGAAACCGGACAAACGGTTTATGATTATTTCACGAAGCTGAGAATCGAACATTCGGAAATGCTGCTTAAGGACACGGACTATAAAATTTTTGAAATCGCTGAGATGGTTGGTTATCAGAATGAAAACAGCTTTATTCGGGTCTTTCGAAATATGAAAGGCATGACCCCTGGAAAGTATAGGGAATGGCTGAAAGAACAGGCCAAATAGCCTTCAACCCCAGGCGTATCAAGGAGTATGCTTAAAATAAACCGGTATGCTTATATTAAAAAGCCCCGGTTTTTTGCTATTTGCATATGGCTAGGAATATGAACCGTTGCCTGTCTATCCTCATTCAATTAGGATTTGAGTCAAGGCTTTACATTAATTATTTTAGATTGCGAGGGGCGGTTTATCATGAAAAAAAATCAAAAACAAAAAGGCATTCTATTAATGGCTGCTTGCTTGGTTCTAGCAGGAGCACTTGCAGGATGCAGCAAGACGGAGACGAATTCAGCTGCCGGCGGCGCCGACAAATCGAAAGGCACGGATTCCATTCGTATAATTAAAGGACCGATTGATCCGGATTCTACACCATCAGAAGCTGACACCAAGTATGTATCCGATAAGATCGGAGTTAATTTGAAAATCGAAACCTTCCCATGGAATGACTACACTCAAAAGGTTCAGACATTAATTGCATCTGGCGATCTGCCTGATCTCTTGAGACCGAATGGGCAGGGTGGTAATATCGATCAAATTATGATTAAGCAAGGGGCGGCCCTGGCGCTTGACGATCTGCTGCCTAAATATGCTCCTAGCTTATGGAAAACAATGCCTAAAGAGGCTTGGGATAAAGTACGCGCAGCATCTCCGGACGGTAAAATATATTATCTTCCTAAGTATGACCTCTTTCCAAGACTAGGCATTATGATGCGTAAGGATTGGCTTGATGCGGTTGGCATGAAAACCCCGACAACGCAGGCCGAGCTTGTGGAAGTATTAAAGGCGTTCCGTGATAAGGATCCTAACGGCAACGGACAAAAGGATGAACTGCCAACCAGCGGACGTGAAGGTGCGCGATGGATGGATGAATTGTTCTCCATGTATGGAGTTGGAATGTATGAAGGCTTCCCGGATTGGAACTTGGTTGATGGGAAGCTCGTTTACGCAGGTATTACGCCTAACATGAAAGCGTCTCTGGAGTTTATTAAGACCCTTTATAAAGAGAAGCTTTTGGATAACGAAACCTTCTTGAATAAGAGCGACACATGGTCGGCTAAGATCAAAAATGACCAAGTGGGAATGTGGTTCCATATTCCAAGCGAAGGAACACTTAACTTTAATGCAATGAAGCAGAAAAACCCGAAGGCTGACGTGATCGTCATTCCTGTTCCTAAGGTTGAAGGCTACGAAGGCTTTGTTTCCCAGAAAGCAATGGGGTTTGTTGATTATATGATTCCTAAGAGTGCAGAGAAGAACGCGGCTAACGTGTTGAAATATTTGGATTGGTGGTATACAGAGGAAGGTAAAAACTTCCAATTATATGGCCGAGAGAATCAAACATGGGTCAAAGAAAACGGACAAGTGAAATACATGCCTGAGAAGGACACACCGGCACAAATTAAATCCAGAGAATTCGCTTTAAGCGGCTTATCTTATTGGGATTTGGATTTCCGTAAAAAGATTGTCGCTATAAACCAATCCGAATACGGCAAAAAAATTCCGGCTATGTGGGAAGTATCCCAACCTGCGCAAAAGTTGCTTCCAGCTGACGGTATGCCTAACAGTGTTTTCGAGGGCTATGGAGATATTAGCACCCATAAGATTTTCCAAGAATACGCAATCAAGATCATCATGGGCGATTATCCAATCGAAAAATTCGATGAGTTTGTAGAAAAATGGAAAAAATCCGGCGGTGATGAAGTAACCAAGAAGGCAAATGAATGGTATTCGAAAGTAAATAAAAAATAATCAGACAAGGTCATACCCGTAGCGATACGGATATGGCCTTAACCTTACCCAGAATAGGAGGACGGACCTTGGAAACTGCAGTAACACAGCCTCAGAATGCCCGTTCCGGAAACAAGAAGGAGACTTTGAATCAACGGATGCTCGATAATGTAAGAAAGCATTGGGCGCTTTATATATTGGCTTTGCCTGGTGTTTTATGGTTTTTGGTTTTTCGTTATGTGCCCGTATTTGGTTCCTTAATCGCGTTCCAGGATTATCAAATATTTAACGGCTTTTGGAAGAGCCCGTGGGTCGGATTTAAGCATTTTGAATTTATTTTCAGCTACCCGGAGTTCTTAAGTATATTGCGCAATACATTGCTTATAGCTTTATACCAATTAGTGTTCGGCTTCCCGGCTCCACTGGTGCTGGCACTTCTTCTTAACGAAGCGAAGCAGAAGTTTTTTAAACGTACGGTCCAGACCTTCTTCTATCTTCCCCATTTTCTTTCCTGGGTTATTATAGGCGGGATTATGTTCGAAGTGTTATCTACTCATGGAGTGATGAACAAGCTAGTGACGTTATTCGGAGGCGATCCGATCTTGTTTATGCAGAAGGAACAGTATTACCGTACAATTGTTACCGTTTCTTCGATATGGAAGGAAGTGGGCTGGAACGCTATCATATATTTGGCTGCCTTAACAGGTATTAATCCTAATCTATATGAAGCGGCAACTGTGGATGGAGCAGGCAAGTGGAGGCAGCTGTTCTCCATTACTCTACCTTCTTTGGCACCTACCATCATGATCTTGTTTTTGATCAAAATCGGTAATTTCATGGAGCTTGGCTTCGAGCAATCCTATGTTTTATTGACTCCGATGACTTTTTCTGTAGGCGATATATTAGATACTTATGTTTTCCGTTCGGGCGTTCAGGAAGGAAACTACAGTGTAACCACAGCGATCGGTTTGTTCAAATCATTGGTTGGTTTTATCCTCTTGTGGGGCGCAAATCTATTATCCAAGAGAACTACAGGGCAAGGTCTTTTCTAGGAAAGGAGAAGAAGCAATATGATAAGAAGATCGTTTGGCGAAAACGTGTTTCATTATTCCAATTATTTCGTACTGTTAGCTATTTCTTTAACGATGTTCCTGCCGTTGGTTCATGTGGCGGCTATTTCTCTCAGCTCCCCGACTCAGGTAGAAGGAAGGAATATTGCCTTCTGGCCTGTTGAATTTACCTTGGCGTCCTATCAATTTATATTGGCCAAAAATGATTTGTGGACAGCGCTGGGTGTTAACCTTTTTGTAACGGTAGTGGGCACTTTGTTTAGTATGCTGATCACGGTAATGCTTGCTTATTCCATATCCAAATCGGAATTCAAAATGAGCAAGGCGATTATGATCGGTGTCGTATTCACGATGATTTTTCATCCCCCGATGATTCCGTACTTCTTGACTATTAAAGGCCTTGGCATGCTTGACAGCATATGGGCGCTGATTATTCCCAGCGGTATCTCTGCATTTAACCTGATTATTGTGCGAACCTTTTTTCAACAAATACCAGGAGAAATCGGAGAAGCTGCGAAGATGGACGGCTGTGGCGATTTCCGCACGTTGTTCAGTATTGTTCTACCTTTATCCAAACCGGTTATGGCGACAGTAGGGTTATTTTATGCTGTAGGGTATTGGAATATTTTTTATCATGCCATATTGTTCATTCGAAATACGAAGCTTTATCCGCTCCAGCTAAAAGTAAGGGAATATATCGTCAACCAAGAAACGATCATGGGATCTTTAAGCAATGTCATGCAGCCGTACAATCCCGAAACCTTGCAGACAGCAGTTATTATTTTTTCAACATTGCCTATCGTGATCTTGTATCCTTATTTGCAAAAATACTTTATACAAGGCGCAACCTTGGGATCTGTGAAGGAGTAGGGGAATATGGTGGAGTCTTCGAATGTGAAGCTAAATGTGGATTGGCCGCAATTTCTTGCCCAGCATGATATGATTTGGGATCGTTGTCCTGAGAAGTGGGAGGACAGTCCGTTTTTGGGCAACGGTTTGATGGGGGCCATGCTGTTCAAAGAGCCGGGGCAGGCTGCCTGGCATCTGGAGATTTATCGCAGTGATGTGCAGGACCACCGGGATGATTCACACGGAATTCCGGGCTTTAGCAGAGCGAGACTTCCTATCGGACACTTTCTGTTGCATTTCGAAGGAAATGTTACGGGTTGTCAGATGAGGCTTGAGTTATGGAATGCTGAGCTTAAAGGAGCTATATTCACAGATAAAGGCCAGGTTGATTTTAAGGCAATCGTTCATTCGGAAGAGTTGGCTATTTTGGTAGAAATCATGCCTGATTCAGGGGAAAAGGACTGCTTCTGGCAATGGTATGCCACCGAAGCTGTAAGTCCGCGCCAGTCCTATGGCCTGCGCCATGGAGACAGTGCGAGAACGTTGGCTTCCTATTTGCCTAATCCGGTGAGCTTGTTCCGACAGGAGGAGGGAATATCCCTATCGGTTCAGTCCTTATTAGCAGGCGGTCAAACGGCAGCGGCCTGGATGGAGAAGCCGACGAATGCCGGAAGAATGCTGATTGTAACTGTGGCGCACAGCTATCCGGAGGAAAGCGCTGATAAAGATGCGTTGGCTTTGGTGAGACATCTTGCAGCCATTGCACCGGAAGCACTTTGGGAGTCACACCGCCATTCATGGCATCAGTACTATCCGCTAAGCTTTGTTTCCTTTTCAGACACGCTGCTGGAGAGCTTTTATTGGATTCAAATGTACAAATTATTTTCGGCAACCCGGGCAGACCGTGCCCTTATCGATAACCAAGGACCTTGGCTGGATGAAACTCCATGGCCTTATGCTACTTGGAATTTGAATGTACAATTAAGCTATTGGCCGCTCTTCGCCTCCAACCGTGTGCAATTGGCGCAATCCTTATGGAGAACCTTGCATAATGGGTTAAACAGCTTAATAAGCAACGTGGCCGAACCGTATCGTCACGATTCGGCAGGTATTCCTACATCGACCGCATTGGATCTGTTGGCGCCTGTAGCTGTTCCTGGAACGGTAAAATCGGGCTTTGCGGAAGCAGGGAACTTGACCTGGGCTCTGCATGATTGCTGGCTCTACTACCGCATGACCATGGATGACAGCTATCTCGAAGAGGTGCTATATCCGTTATTGCGGCGCTCCATTAACTATTATCTTCACTTTTTATATGAGGATGAGGAGCATAAGCTGCACTTATTGGCAACATCATCACCTGAATACGGCGCAGTAATGGAGGATTGCAATTATGATCTGTCTTTGTTGCGATGGGGCTGTGATGCTCTTATTTACAGCTGCAATCGACTTGGTATCAAAGACGAGCTGTTAGAAAGATGGCGTGAGGTGCTGGATAAGCTTACTGAATACCCCGAGGATCAGAACGAGGGCTTCTTGATCGGCAGAGACCAATCTTACGAGAAATCCCACCGACATTACTCTCATTTACTCATGATCTATCCGTTATATTTAATTCACGCTGAACAGCCGGGAAATAGAGAGCGTATCGAGAAATCGCTTCGTCACTGGCAGAGTAAGCCTGAATATTTGGAAGGTTATTCATGTACAGGCTCCGCCTCCATATCGGCTGGGCTCGGCGACGGAAATCGGGCTTTGGCGTATTTGAAACGACTTTGGGAAGGTTTTTTGTCGCCAACTACGATGTACAGGGAGCTTGGGCCCGTTATTGAAACCCCGCTGTCTGCAGCACAGTCGATCCAGGATATGCTGCTCCAGAGCTGGGGCAATACGATTCGGGTGTTTCCTGCCGTACCTGATGCATGGAAGGATGTGGCCATCCATGATATGCGCGCGGAAGGCGGGTTCCTGGTTAGCGCTGTAAGAAAAGAAGGCGTTACCCAGTTTGTTCGGATTAAAAGCTTGGCTGGAGAGCCATGCTTAGTGAGAACAGGAATTCCAGAGCCTTATCAAGTAGTTACCGGTTCTAAGATGCCGGTAGAGTCTATCGGAGACGGAATGATCCGCCTTCAGCTACTTAAGGGTGAGGAGATCGTATTTGCTCTGGAGCAAGGGACGGAATGGATAGTTAATCCATGTGCTCCTACGGCGGAAGCAGTAAATAGCTACGGCTTAAATGCAAGAACAAGAATTGAAAGAAATCACGGGCGCAATCCGGAGCTATAAGGGGAGTTGATGATAAGCCACTTTATACGGAAGCAACTTCTCCTACCAGTTGTTCTATTGGGACAGTCGAATGCAATTATTCGACTGTCCTTCTTGCGCTGGATATTAATCATGTTGATCTCAGACCTGGCGATTAATCACCTCATCCTTCCTGCAACTATGATCCATCTAGATAGCAGTTCAACGGCATATGGAGCCCTCTATACCCGATGCTCTCCCTCACGCACGATGCATGGGTTTGCAAGTATTATGACCATCCGGTGTTCCGGATGATTTTAGAGGGAATAATTTATATGTATCGGGTCTTGGTAAGTGAAAGTATTTCTTATTCACCAGCCCGATTTTCACTGGGCGAACGTGGATACGCTATTTTGTCATGCACAAGTGATCATTCAGCTGGAACGGAAGTACGATGCTTTATTTACATCCAAATGTAGCATATTTGCAGACTAGAGACGAAATAGTTATCGTATTTCCGTGAAATCATGAATTCGATGGATGCCAAACAAATAACGGAATGACGTTCCGTAAGCGAAAGAACCTACTTTCAAGATGTGTTCCACCGCCGTAGGCATCTCAATGAAAGGAACGCGACTTCATCAGCGGCCATAATCCCGTACTCGATTCCCTTCTACGCACAAACATATGGGATTAGACAATAACCTGAGGCCTTGCCTCGGGTTATTCTTGAAATCATGGCGGACATTAATTGATAAGGGCATAGTTATAGGCCGTTTCTTTCCAATAGGTTCCTTCATCCTATATTAAGATACATAAAAATAGAGATGTTACCTCCATTATTTGAAGGGGATGGCCAGATTCACCCCGAGCTGCTGGAAGCGGCTAAGGCTGAGCTGAATCAATATTTGGAGGAGGAGCTGTACGTTTGTCCGATTCCACCTGATGTGAAGCCATCTTCCAAGAAATAAGCACGGGTATTTTTATTTATAGAGAAGCCGTCGTATAAACAGGAAATCATTCAGTTTTGTTGAAAATTACAGGTATACCATTTTTGGAGGACTGCTATGTTTCACAATCAAAGGCCGGCCAAGTATGATCCAACGCTGGGAAGCGAGCAAGTCATTGTTGTGGAAACGGAAAATCCCGGTTCGTTTCACGCAACAGTAAAGGTGTTTGAAAAGATGAATGGCCAGTGGTTTCAAATGATGGAGAGCTTTCCTGCTGTCATAGGGAGAAACGGAATCACCGATGACAAAACCGAAGGCGACGGAAAATCGCCGAAGGGCATACATAAGCTAGGCGAATCGTTTGGGATCAAACAAGCGCCTGCCGGCATTTCCATCCCCTACCATCAAGTTTCGAAGCAGGACTACTGGATTGACGATCCGGATTCCGATGATTACAACCAATGGATGCATTACGAAGGAAATCCTTCAGACCACTGGAAATCCTTCGAGAGATTGAACCATCATTTGTATACGCACGCCATCATTATC
Organism: Paenibacillus foliorum; assembly: GCF_013141765.1. Taxonomy (GTDB): domain Bacteria; phylum Bacillota; class Bacilli; order Paenibacillales; family NBRC-103111; genus Paenibacillus_S; species Paenibacillus_S foliorum. The sequence goes on along the minus strand of NZ_WHOD01000052.1, from coordinate 134,280 downwards.
AAGTATAATATGGCTCCTGTTATTAAGGGAAAAGGGAGCGCCATTTTTATTCATCAATGGGATAGTGAGAACAGCCCTACTTCAGGCTGTGTTGCGATGTCCTATGACAATTTGGTTCGTCTGATGATAGCAATCGATCCGCGAAAGAATCCTATAATTAGGATAGGCTGAATAAGAATATGAATAAGGCTTAGCCGGTTGCTATGCAGCCGGTTTATTTGTGCGAATCGTGGGATCGATGGAATGAAAGAAATAAAATTTCAAAAAAACCTTTACATCAAGTAATAAAATTTTATATACTTTTGTTAAGAAATTGTAAATCTCATAAAAAGGGAGCATGATAACATGAAGAGGAATAAGTTATTTTTCGGTACCATGTTAGTTTTATTGAGCTCAATAGTTAGTGCGTGCAGTGGTGGAAGCGCTACCAATACAACTGCCAAACCAGCAGATCCCAAACCCGCGGCTGGCGGCGAAGTGGCCAAACCAAAAGGCGATCCAGTGAAGCTGGTCATGTACAGCTGGAGACCCGAAGATAAAGATGGCTACGCTAAATTTATCGCCGAGTTTGAAAAAGACAATCCGGATATTAAAGTGGAATTCAAGCCTTTCAAGGCGACGGAGTACAACACCATTCTCGCGAACTCTCTACAATCGGGTACAGGTGTAGATATTTTGCAGCTTCGCCCTTATGACGGGGCCAAAGCACTTGCTGATGCGAATTATTTGACTCCTGTGGACAAGGTGAAAGGCATTGAGAATATCCCGGATAGCTATTTGGATGCGGCCAGAGGTGCAGACAAGAAAGTATACGGCATTCCATTAATGTTGAACAATGCGGTTATTTTCTATAATAAGAAGATTTTTGACGACAATGGCCTGCAGGTTCCGGAAACTTGGGAAGAATTTGTGAAAACATGCGAAGCGCTGAAAGCCAAAAATATTATTCCAATCGCCCAATCCGGCAAAGCCGCGTATTTGCTTTCTACGACTCATACGGTTATTGGTCCAAGCGCATACGGAGGAAATGAATATTTACAGTCTCTACTTAAAGGCTCTACCAACTTCAAGGATGCTAAATTCGTCGAGTCCATTAAGCGCATGAAACAGCTGGAGACGTTTTTCCCGAAAGATTTCATAGCTATTGAGGATAAAGATGCGCAAGGCTTGTTCTATACGAGCAAAGCAGCAATGTACATCAATGGAAGCCAAAGGCTGGAAACGTTCGAAGCCAACAAAGTAGCATTCCCTATCGAATTTATGCCGGGCTTTTCAGCCAAAAAAGGAGAGCCTGCTCAAATCGCTGCTTGGGTAGACGGCTCCTACGGTATTGCCAAAAGCTCGAAGTACCAAGAGCAGGCAACCAAGTTTATAGAATTCCTCGCGTCCAAAAAGTTCGGACAAATGTTCAGCGATGAGCTTACAAGAGTTAGCCCGATCAAAGGGGTAGAGCCTAAGCATCCACAGCTCAAAAAAATGGCGGCGCTTAACGAGAAGAACAGCACTCCTTACTTGCTGCTAACTGGGTTTAGCCAAGGCACTCCTACGACAAAGACAACATTCGAGGATTCACTGCAAGGGATGTATATCGGCAAGCTGACACCTGAGAAAGTGGCGGAGGATACACAAGCCTCTGCTGACAAATGGTTCAAACCGCAGAAATAAGGAGGAGGCAGCATGGAAATTCGGAGAATCGACACGGTACGGCAATCCGTTCCTCTGATTAAACCTTTTAAAACGGCGCTGCGAACGGTTTACCACGCGGAGTCCGTATTGGTTCGAATCACATCCAAAGACGGGAAAGTGGGGTGGGGGGAAGCTCCCCCCACCGTTGTCATAACCGGGGACAGCCTGGAAAGCATCGAAGCGGCCATTGCCAATACGCTCACTCCGTTATTGATTGGCAAGAACGTACTTGCTTATGAGCAGCTGATGCAATCTATCCACCATTCCATGGTTGGCTGCAGCAGTGCCAAAGCGGCTGTTGATATGGCTATCTACGATTTGGTGAGCCAGTTCAGCGGCTTGCCGCTATACAAGTTTCTCGGAGGCTACAGGGATCGACTCGAGACGGATTTCACTGTGAGTGTTAATTCACCCCATGAAATGGGGGAGGATGCCGTTCGTTACGTGCAATCGGGATTTAGCGTGTTGAAAATCAAAGTAGGCAAAGATTCGATCGATGAGGATATCGAGCGGATTCGAGAGGTTCGCCTGCGAGTAGGTAATGAAATCAAAATTCGCGTTGACGCCAATCAAGGCTGGCAGGCGAAGGAAGCGATCCGTTCGATCCGTCGCATGGAGGATATGGGACTTAACATCGAGCTGGTGGAACAGCCGGTAAAGGCCCATGATATCGACGGATTGAAGAGTATTACCGATGCTGTAGAAACCCCGATTATGGCTGATGAGAGCGTGTTTTCACCTCTTCAAGCCTTCGAAATCATTAGGCGCCGTGCCGCGGATATGTTAAATATTAAGCTAATGAAGTCTGGAGGCATTTACAAAGCTCAGCTCATCAATCAAATGGCGGAAGAATTCGGTATCGAATGTATGGTCGGCAGCATGATTGAATCACGTGTAGCCGTTACAGCGGCAGCCCATTTTGCTGCAAGTAAAAAAAATATAACCCGGGTCGATCTAGACGCACCGCTCATGTTAGTTCACGACACCGTAACAGGTGGAGTTAAATATGATGGTCCGTTTATGGTGCTTCCACAAGAAGCGGGGCTTGGCATTCGGGAAGTTAAACCCTTTCAAATGGAGGTAGCGCAATGAGCGAGTTGATCCGGATGCAAGCGGCAGCTTCGGTAGTAACCGTTTGGACCTCACCTGAATCCCCAAGGCGAATAGACGAGCCGGCTCTGCGAAACCCGGCGGATATTAAGGGCTGGGTTGACGGATTATCCATTCCCGATAAGCTGGATCTTTGCGATGCGAATCGTGTGCAAACTCAAATGCTTTTGGGAACAGAAGTTATTGTCATGGAGGAGAGCGGGGATTGGGTGAAAATTTGCATTCCCGATCAATTCAAGCAGAGTAGCCCACTTGGCTACCCTGGATGGGTTCCGAAGTGTCAGCTGGCAGAACTGCCGGATCGACTCGCAGGGCTGCAATGGGCTGAGGTGACTTCATTTCGGGCGATGCTTTCCTTAGGGGCCTCAGAGCTGGAGCTGAGCTACTTAACTCGACTACCTTTGTTGGAGGAGAAAGGCGAGATCATTCGGGTAGAGACCCCTCTTGGTGAGGGGCTGCTTAACCGGAACGATGTACGGATAATTTCACGCTCGAACGATGGAACCGTCCGTTCCCCATCTTCCCCTTCCAATATGGGAAATCGTATAGTAGAACAAGCCATTAGATTTATTGGACTGCCTTATTTATGGGGAGGAATGTCTTCTTTTGGTTTTGACTGTTCTGGATTTGCTTACCAATTACATCAGTCACAAGGCATAATCATTTCTCGGGACGTCTCCGACCAAGTGCGTCATGGTATAGAGATCCCCCGTGAGCTATTGGAGCCTGGGGATCTGCTATTTTTTGCTAGAGATGAGGGAAAAGGTCATATCCATCATGTAGGTATCTACATTGGGGACAATTGCATGATCCATTCACCTGATTCCAATGGTGTTGTGGAGACGGTACGGTTGGACGAATACAAGCTGGCGAAAGAGCATTTCCTGTCCAAAAGATATTGGAAATAGATCGTTAAGACGGCTAGGAACGGTAGGGAGCGATCATGGATAAAGTAGATATATTGCTGGAAGGCTGGGTTCAGGAACAGAAAATACCCGGTGGAGTAGTAAGTGTAATTGTGAAAAATCAATTCCAATTCCATAAAGCCTACGGCTCGTATTCAGACGGTAAAGTACAGAGAACAATTGGTTTGGACACATTATTTGATTTTGCCTCGCTGACCAAAGTGGTATCCACATTGCCCGGGATTCTTAAGCTTGCAGGTGAAGGCAAGATCAACTTGGAACATAAAGTAAAATCGTATCTCCCCCTATTTGCTCATGAGCAGGTGACGATTCGCCATTTGTTGATGCATAGCTCAGGATTGCCTGCTGATCTGCCGACGGAGCCGCGATCTGCACATGGACGCCGAGTTATGGACGATATATTAAAGCAACAGCTGCTTACTCCTCCTGGAGCGCAGGTATTATACAGCGATCTTGGCATGATATTGCTTGGTGAGCTCATTGAGCGCGTGTCCGGCATGCCGCTGGATCAATATGTGCGCCAAGCTGTGTTTGAACCGCTTGGAATGAGGGACGCGAGATTCAATCCGGACGAATCATTAAGAATGCGAATTGCTGCCACTGAGTTCGTGGACGAAGCTTATATCATAGGGGAAGTGCATGACGAGAAATGCTATCATCTGGGGGGCGTTTCTGGAAGCGCCGGATTGTTCGGCTCGGTGGATGATCTCGTGAAATATGCGCATTTATGGCTGGAGCCGAATAAGTATGGGATTATTCCGTCGGCGTTCATACAGGCCGCACTTAACGAACCGTTGCAAAACAGGGGCTTAGGCTGGGAGGTACTAGACGATCTCCAATCGCCTCCATACAGCTGCGGGACATTATGGCCAAGGGGAAGCTTCGGGCACACAGGTTTTACCGGTACGAGTTTATGGATAGACCCTTCCCACGAGCTTATAGTCGTTTTTTTAACCAACGCTGTTCATTTAGGAAGAAACAATCCCGTCAGACATTTACGGCGCCAGCTGCATGATGAAATATTTGCTGCGCTTTTTCATTCATAGTGCGGGTGTAGAATAAGCCTATTCATAAAGGAGCTGCCTATGACAGGTACAGGTATCGATCACGCAAAGAATGTCAACTTATCTAAGCCGCCCCATAAGAAAAACCGGAGGTTCATGAAGCATTTGGTCCATCTGTTCTTGCTTCCGGCATTGATTTTTTATGTGGGGTTTATGATTTATCCCATTTTTCAGGCATTAATTAATAGTCTTTTTTCTTGGAAAGGCCTTACACGGGGCGAATTTATCGGTCTGACCAATTTTATCCGCCTGTTTACCGAATCTCCCTTTAAAGAAACGTTTACTCGGGCGCTCGGACATAATGTGATATTTTTTATAGGGACCATGGTGTCTAAGCTCGTCGTTGCTTTTATGCTGGCACTCATAATCAACAGTAAAATCCGAGGGAAAGAATTTTTCAAAACATTATTTTTCGTACCTAAATTGCTCTCTGTAATAGTCGTCGGCTTTTTGTTCAGCTTAATTCTGAATCCGACCTACGGAGCGTTAAACACCTTTCTTACGGCCATCGGGCTCGAAGAGCTCGCCAAACCATGGCTCGGGGACCCGAACACGGCGCTTTACACGATCATTCTGGTGAACAGCTGGTACGGCTTCGGCTTCGCTGTCCTTATATTTCTCGTAGGCTTGCAGGCAATTTCCCAGGAAATTTATGAAGCAGCGAGAATCGATGGGGCATCGGGCTTGAAGATGATTTACAAAATCACGATCCCTTTAGCCATGCCATCCATTATGATTATGTCGATATTAACATTTATCGGTGCCTTTGAAACGTTTGAGCTTATTTTTGCGATGCAGGGCTCGTCAGGCGGACCGTATTTCTCAACAGATGTGCTGGGTCTTTATTTTTACCGCTTAGCTTTCGGTTCCGTCAGCGGAGGAGAGTCTATCGGTCTGGGCTCCGCGCTTGCGGTTATCTTATTGCTGTTGATTTCCTTAGCAACTGCGGGTTCGATGTTTTTCTTTAAACGCAAGGAAGTCGAGCATTAAGTAAAATAATCATCGGAGGTCATCCATGGCGCTACGGCTGCAACAATCGGTTAAATATCTTATTTTATCGCTTTTCACGTTTGTTTCGATATATCCTATTTTTTTGATGATCACCTCTTCTTTCAAAACTAAGCAGGAAATTACCACGCATCCGTTAGGCCTGCCAAGCAGCTTTTCCTTGGAAAACTATACCTCGGTGTGGAAAAAAGTCCACTTTGCGGATTACTTTTTAAACAGCTTATATATTAGCTCCGTATCCGTGTTCCTGATTTTGTTTGTTTCGTCTTTGGCGGCGTTTTATATTTCCCGATACACATTTCGTTGGAATGGTATGGTTTTGTTTTTCTTCATGTTAGGTCTTATGCTTCCCATGAAGCTGGCTATTTCACCGCTATACATGATGATGCTGAAGCTTCATCTTCTGGATACGCTCAGTGCGCTTATTATTGTGTATGTAGCCGGGCATATCTCATTTGCTGTGTTTGTGTTTTACGGATTTTTTCGGACGCTGCCCAAGGATTTGGATCAAAGCGCTCGGATAGATGGCTGTAACGATTTCCAGGTTTATTACAAAATCGTGCTGCCCCTGATGAGGCCGGCATTGGCTACGGTCAGCATCGTCGATTTGATTGGAATTTGGAATGATTTCTTTTACCCGCTTATTTTTATAAAAAGCACAGAGCTGGGCACGATCCCTCTCGGTATGTTGACGTTGTTCGGAGAATATGACACGGATTGGAACCTGTTGTTCTGCGGTCTGACGCTGTCCTCTCTCCCGATGATTACGGCATTCCTATTTGCTTCCAAACAATTTATTGAGGGCATGACGACAGGAGCGGTTAAGTAATGAAGAAATGGATTACATTTGATCTGGATGGAACTTTAATGCAAAATCCGTTTGGGAAGTGGGTTTTTCCCGAAGTAGAAGAACTCATCTCGACTCAATTGCAGCGGCAATTCAAATCGACCGAAGCACTGGTGCGCGAGCATGAGCTGCGTATGAATCAGAACCGGACCGTGGAAGCTTACGATTGGGATGAAATGGTTCAGCTGCTGCTGAAAGAGCTACAGCTCGATCTTGAAATCAATGTGGAGCAGCTGGTGCTGAAGCATTCAATAGACCCTAAAATCTATCTGCTGGAAGAAACTGTAATCCCGACACTGAGAAGGTTAAAGGAGCAAGGCTATTCGCTCGCTACCGTAACCAACGGATTTTATAAATATCAATATCCCGTAATGAAAGAGCTTGGCTTAAGCGAATGGTTTGATGAAATCATTACGCCTGAGAAGGTTGGCTGCGGCAAACCGGATGTCAATATTTTACGCGGGCTTCAGGAAAGCGGGACAATTGTTGCTCATGTGGGAGACAGGCTCGATCATGATATTTTTTTAGCCAACGAAACGGGCGTTCCGTCTATGTTAATCTATCGTAAGCTGCCTGAGTGGCTTCGGATTTTGAGTCCGAAAAAGCGTGCGGGAAGCGCGGGATTTCTAAAAATTTGCGAGGAAAAGCTGAAAGTGGAAAATCCGCTCATTAGTACGACACCTTATCCTCCAGCCTATATTCCGACGCATGTTCTGTATCAAATTGAAGAATTGCTGGAATGTTTATGACAACCCGAAAGGAGGACCTCTCATGGCGAATATGAAAGCTGAGCTATTAACCACAGAGCAGAGAAATGAGAAGTCTGTGCATCTGGATCAATTGTCCGTTCGTGAAACGGTCGAGTTAATGAATCAAGAGGACCATACGGTTGCCGTTTCCGTACAGGCCGCCCTGCCTCAAATCACCAGTGCGATTGAAGCCATTGTTCAAGTCATGAAGAAGGGGGGAAGAATCTTCTATATTGGCGCTGGATCAAGCGGCAGGCTGGGGGTACTGGATGCTTCCGAATGTCCGCCTACTTTCGGGGTTGATCCCGGACTTGTCGTCGGCTTGATCGCGGGGGGAGAAAGGGCTATAACCAGATCCATCGAAAATGCTGAAGATGATTATGAGGCAGGAAGACGCGAGCTGACGGATAAAGTAACATCGAGCGATGCGGTAGTAGGTATTGCGGCCAGCGGTACGACCCAATACGTAATTGGCGCGCTGCGGGAGGCTAATCGGATAGGTGCCCTAACGGTCGCCCTTAGCTGCAACAGTGACACGCCGATCAGCGCTGTGGCCCAATATCCCATTGAAGTTCCCGTAGGTCCGGAAATTGTTACCGGCTCTACCCGCTTAAAAGCCGGTACCGCGACTAAAATGGTGCTTAACATGATTACAACCGCTGTTATGATCCAGCTTGGCAAGGTTTACGGAAACCTGATGGTCAACGTCCAGGCCACGAATATGAAGCTGAAGGATCGTGTGGTTCGTATTGTAAGGGAGGCTACTGGGGTGACTGAGGAGACTGCGGGCATCATGTCCGATCATGCGAAGGGTGACGCAAGAGCCGCGATTCTGATGCTTAAATATCAGATCAGCTATGAGGAAGCTATTCGGGGGCTGCAAGAAGCGAACGGCCATTTCGGCAACGCGTTTATCCGTTTAGCGAAGAGGTGAAGGACCGGCTGTCGATGCGAAGAATGGCAAGACATTAGCTCAATTTTAATACAGCTGCAGGGGGAGTATTATGACCTGCAGCTGTATTTTTTAACAGAATTTATATGTTTTGGGGTGAGCTAAGCTTACCTCTTTTTTAAATTTTGGGTAAGAGAGGTTGGACTCAAACGTAATTGAAACAAAAATTTTTTGATGTGCATCGGCACTGGGATGCCTTTGAAGAAAAGCACAAAGAACATATTAGACCTAACTTAGTGAAAGAGGTACAAAAATTTCGTGGCTGCGGAGATCCACGAATTGGGTTTAAGAGTCTTGTTTGCGAAGGTTGTCATGACATTCGCAGAGTACTCTACCGTTGTAAAGGACGCTTCTGTACAACATGTATGTTCCTGTGGGGAAACGGAGGAATGGAGCCGAATATTGATGGAGGACATGTTCCAGATTAATCATCGACATGTGGTATTTACGATCGATGAAGGGCGGTGGAACGTTTTTTTGCAGCATCGAAAAATGTTGAAAGAATTTATAGACGAGGCCGTCTGAATCATTAATGAACATTTTGAAAAGAAACATAAGATGACACCTGGCATCATTGCGGAGCAACACACATTTGGCTCACGTCTGAACTTTAATCCGCATGTCCATATGCTGGTGACGATGGGCGGGATGAAATCAAACGGAGAATGAAAGACGTATGATTACGTGCCGTTTGAGATGCTTAGAAAACAATTTCAAATCATGGTGTAAAAGCTGATTCTAAGTTTAAATGAAGAAGAGAAGAAACAAGTACAGCAAAGATTACAGCAAGCCTACTCCACCAACGGGTAGACTTTTATGTGCATGCCCCAAAACAAAAAGGGGATGTGAAGAAACAAGGGCTAGAGCAGAGCAAGAGCAAACCCAGAGCAAGAGCAAACCCAGAGCTAATCCAGAGCAAACCCAGAACAAACCCAGAACAAACCCAGAGCTAATCCGGAGCAAACCCAGAACAAACCCAGAACAAACCCAGAGCTAATCCAGAGCAAACCCTGAACAAACCCAGAGTAAACCCAGAGCAAACGAAGATCAACTCCAACCATATCCTCGAAGCTGCAAAATGAGGTATTGCTCAGATTCGGTAACCTACGTATCGATCGTAGTGCCCGATGAGCATCGATTGTCCGATGCGTAGCCTGGCTTCCATGTGAGCGAAACAGATAGCGGAAGTAAAATTTCCGCTATCTCCTAAAAAAGCATAAAAACAGAGAAATAACGGAATGGCTTGTTCCGTTATTTCTCTGTTTTTTGTGTAAAGGACTCCTATTGGCCTTGTTAACGGAAGTCCGACTTCCGCTAAGTCCCTGAATGGGAGGTGGTGGAGAGAATAACGGAACTTTCAGTTCCGTTCAAAGAGATTAAGTAACAACTGGGTGAGCTCGATACGCAGTTCGTCTCATTTTAAATACGTCGTGTTCAGCTACCAAGATAAAACAAGTGGGGTGGGGGAAGTAAGAAAGAAGAAGCAGGAGGCAGTACAGTGGAACAGTAAGAGGGAATGGGTGTGGGTGGAGGAGCGGTAGCGCCTTTGAAGCTCGTGTTCCAACCGCTGAAAGCCATAAATTCAAAGGAACACGACTTCAACAGCGGCCGCAATCCATACCCATTCCCTCTTCATGCAGTAACTTTTGGATGTCCACAATGAAGGACCTAGGGGTTATCTGAACCGCTGTTTTTGGGTTTGGGGTAAGCGAAGCTTACCCTTTATTTTTTGAAAGCATAAAAAAAGGTGCGCAGTGTGAAAATGTATTGACATTTAGTATGAGATAGTTAAAATAAAAATATAGAGTTAGTTAGTTTTATTAACTAACTTAATAGACGAATACCCATATTTCTTTACCAAGAAGGTGTGTTGAATGAAAAATACAAAGATGATAAGTAAAAATGATATGAAAGAATCCAATCGAATGAGTATTTTGAAAACGGTTAGAAGTGGGATTTGTTCTCGTGCTGAAATTTCTACAGCTGTTGGTTTAAGTAAACCAGCCGTGTCTGCTCTCGTGGATGAGCTGATCAAGGAGGGCTTGGTTTACGAGACTGGAAGGGGAGATTCCACTGAAGCTGGCGGTAAAAGACCAATCCTTCTGGATTTTCAAGCTGATGCTGCGCTGATAGTAGCTGTTTCCTTTAACAATGATAGGTATGAGGTGGCTCTGACCAATCTAGTAGGTAAAGTGATGTTTTATGTGAAAAAGAAAATTAGAATATACGATGATTATCGTCAGACGCTGGACCTTATCGTACAAGATATTCGCCAGTTAATTCAAGAGGCAAGTGGGCAAGGTATAGGGCAGCCTGTTATCGCCTGCGGTATGGCTGTTCGTGGACTAGTTGACACCAAACTTGGGATTATGCGGTATTCAGCGTCCATACCATGGACGGATGCTCCGATCGGTGATTATATGCGCGAATGCTTGGACATTCCCATTTTTATTGAAAACGATGCTCGTGCCGGGACTTACGCAGAATTGCTTCACAGCAACGGAGAATACAAAGATGCACTCGTTTGCGTCAGCGTTGGCCTTGGTATCGGAACGGGAGTTGTCATCCACAATGAGGTGTACCGAGGTGCGTTCGATGGTGCAGTGAACTTCGCGCATACGGTTATTTCGCATGACGGACCGCTTTGTCGCTGTGGCAATCACGGCTGTTGGGATGCGTTGGCCTCGATCACTGCTTTCGGTGAAGAGCTGTCCCGAAGGGACGATAAATACGCTTCACTTGATTTCGATACCGTCTTAAAAATGTATCATGACGGTGACCCTATTGTTGCAGATGTATTGCTTAACCACACCGGCTATTGGTTGGGGGTGGGAATTGCTAACATATTAAATATTTTTAATCCGGAGCAGCTGATCATACAAGGCGATATCACCAATGCCGGGCAGAGATTAGAACGGAAAATCATTGAAATTGTTCAGAAGAGAGCGCTATCTGCTGTTTCTAAAGGTGTGAAAATCGGATTTTCTCAAGACTCGGAAAAACTTCAGGTAAGAGGGGCTGCGGCTGTAATTAGCAAGCATTTTTTCTCCGATACGTACCACCGCATCATTTGGAAATAATACATACCATGGAGGGATTGGTTGATGCAATTAGAAACTAAAACAAACAGGTTCCTGCTGCGATGGACACCGGCTAACTTGTTTATGTGGCTATCTCTGTTAGGAATCGTTACAAATGTGTTCATGTTGAAAAGCAGTGCCGACCCGGCAGCTAAATTTGGTGTTATTGGCGTGACGATTGTGTTGATCTTCTTGTGGTCATTGTTTTTCTTCGGAGATAAAAACATTCGTTATACACTGATTATTCCGGGATTTATTATCCTCTTTTGTGTGACATCGATTCCTGCCGTGTTCCTGCTCTATCTCAGTGTGTTCGATGTATCGTTGCTGAATTTTAAAGGGGATTGGTCTTTTGTTGGTTTAACTAACTATGTATATTTCTTCACTAAAGACAAATTGTTTTATGCAGCTATTATCCGCACAGTAGAATATATGGTCATTGTGCTTGGGCTGCAAATTGTCATTGGGATGTGCTTGGCGCTTCTGCTGCAGCGGGAATTTCGAGGCCGTTCGTTTGTATCGAGTGTGCTGGTTATCCCGGTTATGACTTGTCCGATCGTCATTGCCATGCTGTGGAAATATATGTATAGCAGCTATAACGGCTTCATCAATCTGGTATTGAAGGACCTCGGATTTGCCGAGGTGCCTTGGTTAACTAATCAACCGCTTCCATACGTGAGTGATATTCCGATTCTCGGGGACTTCCTAGTCACTCATTTGAACGCCAATATTGGTTTTGTATCCGCTATCATTGTTAATATTTGGCAGTGGACGCCATTTGTCTATTTGATGTTCTTAGCCGGGCTAAGCGCTCTGCCGAGAGAGCCTTATGAAGCAGCCAAAGTTGATGGTGCCAATAGCTGGAAAACATTCTGGCATATTACCTTTCCGATGCTGCGACCCGTTATCGGTGTCGTGTTCCTGATCCGCATTATCGACCTGATGAAAGTATATGATCAGATTTGGGCGTTGTTCGGAGATTCAGTAACGATGCGTACTCTTAACATTCATATCTTCTCCGTTGGTTTAACGGGCCAGGACTACAGTAGAGGTGCGGCGTTATCGATCATCGTGCTAGTTTTCATCATTATGGTCAGCCTTGTGTTTTCCGGCATTGGCAAATGGATTTCCAAGAGGGGGGCTTAAACGTGGATCGATCTATTAAAATGGTTGCTGCCAAAATTGCCATCGCATGTGTTATTGCAGTCATCATAGCTGTATGGGCCGTGCCTATCCTGTGGATGATTTTAAGCAGCTTCAAGTCGACTCAGGCGATTATCGAACCCAAACTTGTAGTATGGTTCAAGCCGACTTTGGATAATTATAAGTTTATTTTTGATACGCAAAATTTTTTCCAGTACTTGATCAACAGCTTGGTCGTTGCTTTGACGGCTACCTTTATTTGTGTAACTACGGGCACACTTGCCGCTTACAGTATTGCTCGATGGAGAACAGGAGGAAAGGCATTTGCCAACTGGGTTATTTTTACCAAAATGGCACCTCCGGCTATTTTAATCATCCCCTTTTTTCTGATGTTCAAAAGCATCGGTTTGATTAATACGGTTTGGGCTCTGGTGATTGCCAATATTACATTTAATATTCCATTTGTCATCTGGACGATGCGAGGTTTCTTCGATGAACTGCCGGAGGAAATGGAGGAAGCGGCCTTGATTGATGGGTGCACAAGACTGGAAGCATTTTGGCGTATATCGCTGCCTGTTGCCCGTTCGGGGTTAATTACGACCAGTATTTTCTGTTTCTTATTTGTCTGGAATGAATATTTATTCGGTCTTACACTGGCGCTTTCCGAAAAAAGCAAAACACTGCCCGTGGCTACTGGTGATTTTATTACGGGGTATTCGATCAATTGGGGGCCTGTATTCGGTTCCGGAAGTTTAATTCTATTGCCTGCATTCATTATGGTTTTGTTCCTGCAGCGTTACATTGTGCAAGGGTTAACCGTGGGTGCAGTTAAATAGGTTCAACAAAAACGAATCATGGAGGGGTATAAGGGATGAAAAATGTAATGGGCAAAAAAACGACGGCTTTGCTATTGGTAACTATGCTGGCATTTTTAAGTGCTTGTTCGTCGGAAACCGGCAAACCTGCAGACAAAGGAAATACTGACGGAGGCAAGGCAGCTGGAGAGGGACAAAAACCGCGTGAAATTACGATATTCACACGTACCGGTCCGGATACAAGTGATTATGTTAAGGAACAAGCCAAGGAGTTTACGAAGTTAACCGGAGTCAAAGTGAACTTCACCGAGCAGGGTGCAAGCAATTATTTTACGAATCTTACAAATCAATTGGTCGGCGGAACGGATACGTTCGATTTAGCAACAACCAACAACACTTATGTAGCCCCGTTGGCAGAAGCCGGAGCGATTGAACCGTTCGATGAATACATGAAAAAGTTTGATCCGAACTACGATTGGAAGGACGTAGCTTTCCAGTACAAGTACAAGGACAAAACAATAGCTATGCCGTATAACCTTAGTATTCATATGTTTTATTACCGCTCTGATCTTATTCCAAATCCTCCACAAACTTGGGATGAATTTGTTGAAGAGTCAAAAAAATGGACGAAATCGAAAAATCCGAATTCTCCAACCCAATTTGGTGCTTCTTGGACAGCTTTGTCGGGATCTGAGCAACCGAAAGTATTCTACTCCATGATGTGGTCATACGGCGCAGAACTTGTCAAAGACGGTAAAACCGGCATTGGATCGGAAGGAGCAATCAAGGCAGGGGAAATTTGGCAATCGATGATGAAAGATGGTCTTGTTCCTAAAGACACTCCGAACTGGGGTTATTCCAATGTATTTGATGCATTGAAAACGGGTACAATTGCCATGGCGGCGCCGATGTGGAGCGCAGCTTACACAGAAATTAAGAAAAGTGACAGCCCATTCAAAGATAAAATTAAGATTGGCGTAGTTCCGGGTGTGAAGCAGGCTGACGGTAAAATTTTGCGGACTCCGTTATACCATTCCTGGTCTTTGATCATGAATAAAAACGCTAAAAACAAAGATGATTCTGCTAAATTCGTTGAGTTTATGACCAGCAAAGAAGGAGCGATGCGCCAAGCGAAGCTGGGCGGGTTGCCAATCCGTTACTCCGTTTTGAATGATGCTTCCCTGCAACCGCGTGAATTTTATGATGTCGTTATGGAATCACTCAAAGTGGGCAGAGATGAACCTCTTGTTCCTTATTATTTGAAGCAGCATGATCTGATGAATACGGCGCTTTCCGGTATTATGACCGGAACGGTCAAGCCGGATGTAGCCTTGAAAGGTGCAGAGAAGGAATTGCAAGCGATCATTGATAGCAGTAAAAAATAAACCATTCCATTCAACGGATATGACAGGTGTAATAACGACTTGTCATATCTGCTGAAGGAACGTAACCAAGGAGTGAAGCGATGCTGGATGTATATGGTCAGAACGGTAAACAGAGCCTTCTTGAGCACGTTTCGGATATTCGACAAATAGCTGGCTTTCAGCGTGTGGAGCTGATTGAAGGCAAGGGTAAGGGCAATGAGGTGATTCAGGTTCGCAATGGTTCTGGCTTGCAGTTTCAAATCTCAGTTAGCCGTGCTTTCGACATCGGAATGTGTGAACTTTATGGCATCCCAATTGCTTGGATGTCACAAAACGGACCGGTATCCCCCTATTCCTACGAAAGAGACAATTGGAATCAAAGCTTTGAAGGTGGCCTGCTGGCGACTTGCGGGTTAATCACGATGGGTAAACCTAGCACGGACGAGGGTAAAGCTTACGGTCCGCATGGGCGTATTTCTTCAACGGCAGCCGAGCTGCTGCAGGCTGAGGGACGATGGAACGGCGGACAGTATGAGTTAATCTTTCGCGGACTTGTCCGTGAAAGTGCGGTGAATGGGGAAAACCTCGTCATGGAACGGACTATCGTTACGCGGCTTGGGGAGAACCGCATTTACATTACGGATAAGGTAACGAACGAATCGTTCCAGCCTGTTGAGCATTTGATGATGCATCATTTTAATTTCGGATTTCCGCTGATTGGTGAAAGCTGTGTGATTAATATACCACCCGGCCCGAAAAGATGGATCAACGGGGAGGGAGCAACGGACAATTGGAGCAGTTTCTCCGCACCAACAGAGAACGGTCAGCCTACCGTTATGCTGCATGAGGACGTAGAGGCTGATGAGGGCGAGGTTCAAGTTCAAATAAGTAATAAAGTTATACACAATGGGAAAGAATGTAAGCTTACCTTGAAGCTTGATTATAGTAAAGCCGCAAGTCCTTGCTTGACGCAATGGAAGCATTCCGGCAAAGGGGTGTATGTACTAGGCATCGAACCGGGCAATGCGTCCACGGAAGGGCGGGCTGTTCACCGCGAACGGGGAACTTTGCCGATGCTGGCTCCAGGGGAACAAAAATCATATACGTTTTGTATGGAGATCGAGCTTGACTCATGCTTATGAAGTCATTTTCCCAAGGGAAAGTTTATAGGAGGGGTATATCATTAACGTCATATGCATCTTGGTTGATACTTTAAGGCGGGATCATTTGGGCTGTTACGGGAATTCATCCATAGAAACCCCGAACTTGGATCGTTTTGCTGAAGGCAGTGCCCTTTTCAACAATGCATACATTGGATCATACCCATGCATGCCTGCACGCCAAGACTTATGGACAGGGCAGCTTAATTTTTTGTGGCGAGGCTGGTCACCTCTGGAACATGACAAGTCGGATATGGTCACGCTGCTGTCTGATCACGATAAGACGACTATGCTTATTACAGATCATTACCACCTATGGCAGTACGGGTCAGGAAACTATCATTTTTCATTTAACGGCATGGAAATAATTCGCGGGCAGGAGATGGACAATTGGATCACCAGTCCGGATATTCCTATAACTTATCCCGCCTCTGAGCATAAATTAAATCGTAATTGGCCGAAGTATGTGAGAAATACTGCACATTTCCGTAAGGAAGAGGATTATTTCGCGGCTCAAGTATTCCAAAAATCAATTGATTGGGTGGAACAGAATAAAAGCTTGTCGGACTTCTTCCTAATGATTGACTGTTTTGATCCCCACGAACCGTTCGATCCTCCTCCCGGATATGCTGAGAAGTATAACCCGGGCTATACCGGGGAATCGGTGATTTGGCCGAAATATGGGGATGCCGATCGGATGACACCAGAAGAACTGCAGCAGGTTCATGCGTTGTATTGCGGTGAAGTGAGCTTTGTCGACCATTGGTTCGGAAAGTTTTACGACAAGCTGGAACAGCTGGAATTACTGGACAACACGATGGTAATAGTGACCAGCGACCACGGTTTTCTGTTCGGTGAGCATAACTGGCTGGGGAAGCATGCCAGATTGTTGTATCAAGATATCGCCAGAACACCGCTGCTGATTCATCATCCGGGGATCAAACCCGGTGTCGTGTATGAGGAACTGGTACAGATGGCTGATCTAACGCCAACAATCATGCAGACGATGGGCGTTCAGGTACCGAGTCACATGCAAGGTGAGAGCCTCGTTCCACTGTGGGAACATGATGGCGGTTGTGGTACAGAGGAAACTATGTCCGGTCTGGAGGGTACAGAGGCAAACATCGGATCGACAACAGTTGGATTACCCTCAAGCGGTGGAATTCGCTCACGTCAGGAATTGATTTTCGGGGTGTTTGGCGGTCCGGTGTATTGTACGGACGGGGAATGGCTGCTGGTAAAAAAACCGCTCCCGGGCAATTCACCTCTATATTGGTATACTCGCTCTCATTATAACAATTGGGATTTTGGCCAACAAAATTTGTACGCGGACAGTGAGGAACGATTGAAACAATGGGACGGAGAACGCTTTCCAACGCAGTATGAGAACGCGCATCCCGGCCATGCTGCGCCCAGGTTGATTCGCGACGAAGGTGATCGCGAGTCGTCGCCACTAGTCGCGCACGATGAGTTATATTGCATCGCTTGGGATCATGCGCAGCAGCATGATGTTGCGAGCGAGCGGCCTGACGTTCTGGAGCGACTGAAGCAGGGGATGCGTAATAAGATCATTCAGATCGCCGCTCCAAAGGAGCAGCTTCAGCGTCTTGGTTTGGATGAGACTGATAGACAATGACACATTAATTGAGGTCGTGCAATGAATATCAAGATGTGTGTTAGTAATTTGGATTTATTCGCAGGTGAGAGCGTGGAGCAAGCCGCTGAGGGACTTCTTGGCGGCAAATGCAGTGGTAAAGTTATGGGCAATTATGAAAAAAATTATAAGGCAACAATCAATGGAAATGTCGAAGAGGTCCATTGTCTTGGATATTGCTACTGGTGTCCGCAAAGCTTAATGGCGCTAGTGGACGGAACGTTGGTTAGAGACTACAAGAATCATAAATAGGAGTGGATGACGTATGAATTTATATTGGGGTGATTTGCACAATCACTGTGGCATTACCTATGGCTTTGGAAGCTTGGAGAATGCACTGGCGGCTGCAAGAGAACAACTTGATTTCTGTGCCATTATTGGCCATGCGATGTGGCCGGATATGCCAGAAAAGACAGAGGAACTGGAATTTTTGGTGGATTTCCACATGAAGGGTTTTGCTAAGCTTCAGAACAATTGGGAATATGTACGCAATACAGTTAGAGAATCGAACGTTCCTCATCAATTCGTTACGTTTCAGGGCTACGAAATTCATTCCAGTGAATTTGGCGATCATCATGTACTGTCGCCTTCTGACGAGCTGCCGTTGATTCAAGCGAATTCTCCGGCTGAGCTGGTCGCAGGTCTTGCTCCGCTGCCGGTAATTGCTGTTCCCCATCATGTGGGATACACACCTGGCTACCGAGGAGTGAACTGGGATGCATTTTCGGAGGAAATAAGCCCGGTAGTAGAGGTTTTTTCGAAGCACGGCTGCAGCATGTCGGATTCCAGCCCGTATCCATATCTGCATACAATGGGTCCTCGTGATTCTCGCAATACGATTGTGTCCGCTCTTCAACGTGGAAAAAGATTCAGCTTTGCAGGCTCGACCGATCATCATGCCGGATATCCGGGTTCGTACGGAGACGGTAGAGTTGCTGTTATGGCATCTGAAAAAACACGTGAAGCGATATGGGAAGCTCTATTGGCACGACGTACCTATGCGGTAACCGGCGATAAAATCGCCTGCCAATTTACCGTCAATGGGGCGGTTTTCGGCAGTGAGGTGAAAGACAGCGGATCCAGACAGCTTAAGCTTGATGTAACGGCATGTGACGGGATTGAAAAAGTGACTGTATATAAAAATGGCAAAGCTTGGAGCATTGTGAATGGGGTTAGCGGCGGTGATCAAGTGCAGCAGCCAAGCAGTGCTCAGGGTAGATATAAAGTACGTGTCGAGATGGGCTGGGGTGAAAATAAGGACGGATTTGTATGGCAGGGCAGTGCAAGGCTGGATGGAGGCCAAATCGTCTCGGTAGAAACATGCTTCCGTGGGCAAAGTGTTCTTGCGCCAACACCGGAAATGCGGGATAACCCGAATATTAATGCATTGGGCAACAAGCTTATCTCTTCTTCGGACAATGGTGCGGAATGGACTTGCACCACGTTTAAAAATCCATCCACCCAGCATCCGCAAACTGCTGCGCTTATTTTTGAAATAGATGGTGATATAAACAGCAATTTGGTGGTTGAGGCAAACGGCCAAACATTTGCTCATTCGATTGGAGAACTGTTAACGGGCAGCCGTTCCGCTCACCTAGAGACGTACAATTCCGAGGCTGTCCTCTTTCATCGCGCTGTTCCTGAAAGCGAATATTGTTTTCAAGGGGAATGGTCGGATGATCAGAAGGAAACAGATTGCGATGCTTATCATGTGGAGATCAAACAGTGGAATGGACAATGTGCCTGGATATCTCCTGTGTTTGTACTGGCATGATGAATAAGACGACGAGCACAAGTACAGCGAATGAAGTTAACCAATTCAACCAAGAGAATCCAGTCCTTCATGAAGGTAATCTCCATCTGACTATCGTTAAAAATGAAGAGGAAATGTCGCAAGCGGCTGCGGAGCTGGTTCACGGCCAGCTGGCACAGCGCCCGAATAGCGTTCTAGGCCTTGCTACAGGCGGGACCCCCATCGGAATGTATCGGCAGCTTTGCAGGAATAAAGCCGACTTGTCCAAGGCTACGACATTTAATTTAGATGAATATTATGAGCTTCCACGTCATCATCCGCAAAGCTTTTTCCAATTCATGAAAGAGCATGTGTACGATCCGTTGCTACCATTGAGCTATGACATCCCCAATGGAGAAGCAGCGAATGTGGAGCAGGAATGTGTACGATATGAAACGGCAATCCGCCGTGCAGGTGGGATTGATCTTCAGGTGCTGGGAGTCGGACGTAATGGGCACATCGGATTTAATGAGCCGGGGACGCCCTTCTTGTCACGAACACGGCTGGTTGCCTTGAAACAGGAAACGGTAGAGGACAATGCACGTTTCTTCGGTGATGTAGGCCTTGTGCCGACACAAGCTATTACAATGGGGATAGGTACAATTCTCGAAGCGAAGGCGATTTTGCTGCTGGCTAGCGGAGCTGTGAAAGCAAAGGCGCTTCACCAATTGCTTTATGGAGACATATCTCCGGGAGTTCCTGTTACTGCACTGCGCCTGCATCCGGCGGTGCGAGTAATCGTCGATGAAGAAGCGGCTTCATTACTGGAGCGATTGTCTGACTGATCAGAGATGGGGCTTGTCCTTACTCGGAAGGGGAGGTTCATGCATGGCAAAGGAATTACGAGTCGGCATCATTGGCTGCGGTGGAATTGCCAACGCTAAGCATATGCCGGGTCTGGCTAAATTAGCTCAAGTGGAAATGGCAGCATTCGCCAACCGGGGACTGGATAAAGCAAGGCTGGCAGCCAGTACCTACGGCTCCAAGGATGCCAAGGTATATGAGGATTACCGTGAACTGCTGGAGGACGACACGATTGATGTCGTCCATGTGTGCACCAGCAACGATTCCCATGCAGACATTGCTATTGAAGCATTGGCAGCTGGTAAACATGTGATGTGCGAGAAGCCGATGGCCAAAACAACCGCTGAAGCCCGAAGAATGGTGGAAGCAGCGAAGCATTCGAATAAAAAGCTGACGATTAGCTACAACAACCGTTATCGCCCAGATACACAATATTTGTACAGGATGTGCCGTAACGGCGATCTTGGACATATTTATTTAGCTAAGGCACATGCACTGAGGCGTCGTGGAGTTCCAACCTGGGGGGCCTTTCTCGATAAAGGTAAACAGGGAGGCGGTCCGCTGATCGATATCGGCACCCATTCATTGGATATGGCGCTCTGGCTGATGGATAACTATAAGCCTAAGGCTGTGCTGGGAACAGCGTTTCATCAGCTAGGGAAAGTTGAGAATGCAGCTAATCCTTACGGATCATGGGACCCTAAGCAATTCACTGTGGAGGACTCAGCATTTGCTATGATTACGATGGAGAATGGCGCTAGCGTGATGTTGGAGTCGAGTTGGGCGTTAAACATACTGCGCGAGGGCACAGCCAAAGTGACTTTATGCGGAACCGCAGGTGGCGCCGATATGTGGGATGGATTAACCATTAACGGAGAAAAGTACGGTAACCTCTATACAAATCATATTCAATTGGAGCTTACGGGGATCCCCTTCTATAAGACCAGCAAGGAGAGTCCTTCCGAGCTGGAAGCTCGGCTATGGATCGAGGCGATATTAAATGACACCGATCCGGTAGTCAAACCGGAGCAGGCGCTGATCGTGCAGGAAATATTGGAAGCGATCTATGTTTCGTCAGAAACCGGGAAAGCAGTATATTTTTAAACTTCAGGGTATGACCGCATTTCTAAAGTGCCAAGGCAAAACTTATAAAATGCTTACGAAGATAGATTTGCGAAGACAAAACTCAGTGAATGCTTACGAAGTTAGTTTCGCTAAAGCGAAACTCTAAGGAGGATGATTATGTTAAAAGTGGCTGTGGTTGGGCTCAATGAAACCGGAGAACGATATATGCAGCACCTGCTGAGCATGGAACAGACGGAAATTGTCGGTATTTATGATGTGCAGCCTGAAGTGGCTTCGGAATGGGCTCAACGATGCGGGTGCCCCACTTTCGGATCGTATGAGGCGTTGGAAGCAGCGTTACCTTCAAATGCAGTTTTGGTGTGTATAGGTTTATCATTCGACAGCCATAAGCCCTATATATTACAGGCGTTAACCAGTGGTCGTCATGTGATAGCTCGGATGCCAGCGGCTGTCGACGTGGCGGATGTTCAAGAGATGCTGGATACTGCCGAAGCGAGTGGGAGCCAGTTGTTGTTCAGCCACCCAGAGCGATTTTATTACCATAACGTCGACTTGAGAAAACGTATTAAGGCCGGTGCGATAGGCAATATTGGCATGATCAATGTCAAGCGTTACTGTCCGTATCCTACGTCGGCCTCCCCTCAGTATGAATCGGATACAGATGGTGTACATTGGACAGGAGGACTGAACGGCGAGACACTCGAAGGCATAAAGGGCGGTGCATTGTTCCATCTCGCTCTGCACGATATCGATCTGCTGCGCTGGACCGTCGGCGAGGTTGCCAATGTGTATGCGATGCGTACAGCGACCGAGTATTTGGATTATGTTCTGGTGACGCTTAAATTTGAGAATGGGGCGATTGCCAACATTGAAGCGTACTGGGGCTATCCGGGGGGATACACATCAGCGGTCGAGTTCGCCGGTTCAAAAGGTGTCATCCGTTATGACAGTCGCAAAACAAACGGATTGTACATTCATAAAGCAGCGGATATGAGGTCAGCGCAGCCGACAAAGGCTGAATTCAGCCCATCCTTCCGCCAACCTGAACGGGATGAGCTTGTTCAGTTGTTAAGCTGCATAAGGGATGGCAGCAAACCGCTTATGACTGCCGAGGATGCCTGCGAAACACTGAAGGTGGTCATTGCAGCGGAACAATCACTGCGCACGGGACAACCGGTGGAACGGTCATCTGCAAGCGCGGATAGCTTTATTAACGGAGAGGTTGGTGGAGGTGGGGATTATGCATAAAGTGAAAGTAGGAATGATAAGCTTCGCTCACCTTCATGCTGTCAGTTATTTGCAGGCATTAGCGTTGCGACCGGATGTGGAGCTGGTTGGGATTGCCGATGAAAACCGTGAGCGTGTTGAACCGTTTATACAGCAGTATCAGCTTCCGTATTTTGCGGATTATCGAGAGCTCTTGGCAGGAGATGCGGATGTGGTTATTATCAGCTCTGAAAACTCGAAGCACGCACAGATGACCATCGAAGCGGCACAGCACAAGAAGCATGTGCTATGCGAGAAGCCTCTTGGTCTTTCCAGAGAGGAAATGCGTCGTATGATTGAAGCGTGTGAGGAGAATGGCGTGCAGCTGATGACTTCTTTTCCAAACCGCTACATTCCGATGGTTATTGCTGCCAAAGAGGCTATCGACCGTGGTGAAATAGGACGGGTAGTAGCTGTCAAAGCAACGAATAAGGGTGAAATGATTGGCGGCTGGTTCAATGACCGGACTTTGTCTGGCGGAGGCGCATTAATTGATCATACGGTACATGTCATGGATTTGTTGAATTGGATTCTCCGTTCGCGAGCAGTGGAAGTTTATGCTGAATCGGGCAGCTTGTTTCATGGCATTGATATCGATGATGCAGGGATGGTTCACGTCAAATATGAGAACGGAACCATCGTTGCTTTGGATGCAAGCTGGTCGCGGACACATGCCTTTCCTTATAAACGTGACTTAACAATGGAAATAATCGGTACGGAGGGTGTGATTTCGATCGATTATTTTGCCCAGATCAATGAGGTGTTCAGCGAAGCAACAGGTCATGCAGAGTGGAGCTACTGGGGCGATAATAAAGATGAGATGCTGATTGATGATTTTATTCATTGTATTAAAGAAGGAAAGCCTGTGTCTATTACCGGAGAAGACGGGTACAATTCAACGGTGATCGCATTGGCTGCTT
Organism: Paenibacillus foliorum; assembly: GCF_013141765.1. Taxonomy (GTDB): domain Bacteria; phylum Bacillota; class Bacilli; order Paenibacillales; family NBRC-103111; genus Paenibacillus_S; species Paenibacillus_S foliorum. The sequence continues at coordinate 110,854 of NZ_WHOD01000052.1, read as the reverse complement.
ACGAAGCGATTCGTCTCAAAAAACCGGTGAGCTTATGACGGATTGAGCTGATTCACTAATAAATGTTAAACCGAATGTTAAGCCAAATGATAGATAGAGGGTGATAAAAGTGTATACCATTGGAGTGGATCTTGGTGGAACACAGATTAGGGCAGGATTATTTGATCAAAAGGGCGAGCTTTTGTTTAAAGCCGAGGCTTTAACCCTTGCTCAAGAGGGAGCGGAAGCCGTCATTAGCAGGATCAAACAAAGCATTCACGAAGTGATTGGTTTTATAGAGGGTCCTACATCAGGCAGCATCAACGGTATCGGCATCGGCAGCCCCGGACCACTGAATCCGTTTACAGGGATGGTGCTTTCACCATCGAACCTGCCCGGAATGGTGGATATTCCATTGCAGCAGATTATAGCAGATGAATTTCACGTTCCCGTATACTTAAATAATGATGCGAATGCAGCAGCCTTGGGTGAATGGTTGTACGGCGAAGGTCGTCACACGAAAAACATGTTATACATCACCATCAGCACGGGGATTGGGGCTGGCGTAATTGTTGACGGCCATTTATTACTGGGCGAGCAAGGGAGTGCAGGCGAAGTCGGTCACATGATTATAGATCCACAGGGCCCGTTATGCAGCTGCGGCAATTATGGATGCTTCGAGGCTTGCGCTTCTGGGACTGGCATCGTGCAACGGACTAAAGAGAAATTGGCTCGATATACAAGTGAAGGCCAGACGTCTTTTAGTCAATTGCAATTGGTTGATGAAGATAGCTTGACGTCTAGAGACGTCTTTGCTGCAGCTATGAACAATGACGCCTTGGCTATGGAAATTGTTGAAGAAACGAGAACATATTTAGGCATTGGCCTAATTAATCTGATTAATTTATATAATCCGCAAAAAATCATTTTCGGTGGCGGCGTCAGCAAAGCCGGGGATTTCCTCTTGAAGTCAGCTGTAGAGATGGCGCAGCAGCGCTCTCAATTGGGAATGCGTGACGTGGAATTTACAATGGCATCGCTTGGCGATAACGCAGGCCTGTACGGTGCGGCAGCGCTGGTAAGCTACCACCAGCAGTTAGGGTAATAAGGAAATTAACGATTTGTATTTGAAACCCTGTTCCCACTTGGAGCAGGGTTTTTGCGAAATATAAACTAAGACCCTTTTCAGAGAAAGTAGGGTAGGCTATGAAAAAAATAATGACTGGAATGCAAGCTGATAGAAGACGATCTGTTCGCTTTTACAAATACTTTTTGTCTTATGTATTGCTGCTCGTTATTATGCTGCTGATTGTTAGCATTGTAGTCTTTAGTAACATTATTCAAACGTTCCAAGATGAAGTTGAAAGTTCGACTACAATTGGGTTAACGCAAATCCGGGATACGGTAGAATCAAAAATGAAGGAACTTGAGAAAATCGCTTTACAGATCGGCTCCAACCCGGATATGACTCCTTTTATGGTGGCGGACGAGGGGTATCCAACTTATCGGGCTATCACGGAGTTGGGCAAATACCGGTCCAGTAATTTCTTAATCTACGATTTGGCACTGTTGTACACTTACCGTGACACGGGAAAGCTATATGCAGCTAGCGGTGTTTACAGCTATGAATCTTACTTTAACTATATATACCGATACGAAAATTGGGGGAAGTCCGAATTTTTTGCGCAGCTGGAGCGAATGACTTCACCTGTTATAAGATCAGCGGAAACCATCAATATCAATGGCGTGGGTTCAAATAGACAATTTGTTACCTATATTTGTCCACTGCCCATTAATCAAGGGAAACCCTACGGGGCAGTTATGTTTTTAATTGAGGAAAAGATGTTAAGCCAGATTTTAAGCAATGTTATAAGCAAATATTCCGGTTATATGTACATTTTGGATAAACATAAAAATCCGATCATCTCCCTACGGTCAGGCAAGCTGGAGCAAACAGCTCAGGAATTTTTAAGCGGATTGGACGAAGCTGCTCTTGCATCGCAAGCGACTGAGGTTCATAACCGGTACGGGAGCTATTCAGTTATTAAAGTCTCATCGGACTACAATGAATGGTCTTATGTGACGGTGATTCCCACCGATCAAATATTACAAAAGGTTCAGCAAAGCAGACATATTTTCACTTATTCGGCGGTGATTATTTTTCTTATCGGTATTTTCATCTCTTATATTTTAGCAAATAACAATTACGGGTCCTTGCGAAACATCGTTCAAATGATTGTAGATCGAAAGGTGTTGAAGGGAACTTCGGACAATATGGACGAAATTTCTTATTTATCCCAAGCTTTTGACGAAGTCATTACGGAAAAAGAAGGTCTAATGAGCCAATTAGGAAGTAAAAGAGGAATGATGAAAGAGCGGTTGTTACTTTCTTTGTTAAAAGGCAAGCAGGATGTTCAGCCACAGCATTTGCAAAATATGATGGAAGCCTCAGCATTAACCTTTTCTTATTCCTCTTTTAGCACCCTACTCTTTTTCATTGATGATTATAACCGATTTCGAACAGAAAACAGTCTCTCGATGCAGAATCTGTTTAAGTTCAGCATTATTAATATTGCTGAAGAGTTGTCCGGAGAAGTGGGAGACGGATACGGGGTCGATTTAATCGATGATCGCGGAATCGCACTTGTTTTAAACCTAAAGGCGGATAAGAACAACAAAGAGCATATTACAGCACTGGCCGTTAAAATAAAAAACTTTTTTAGAGAAAATTATAAATTTTCTTTGACGGTTGGAGTTAGCCGTATTTACAATGATTTGTCGAGGGTATGCGATACTTATACAGAAGCGAACAAAGCCATATTGTATCGATTTATTAAAGGGAATGATCAGATCATATTTTATGAAGATATGGATTGGGAGAAGCAAAAGCCTTACCGCTACCCGACAGAGCTGGAGGAGCAGCTGGTGAGGATGATAAAACAAGGCAAGGCAGAAGAGTCTCAACTAATTGTTGAGGAAATATTCGATGAGATCGTCAAACATTCGTTTTCGCTCGAAGCGGCGAAGTATATAAGCTCCGGAATTATTAATAAGGTGTTTAATACGATGGACGAGATGAATTACAAGTTAAATGATTATTTCCAGAAAGACTTAGAGCTGTTAATTTATCAGGAATTTGAGACGCTTGAAATGACAAAAAGGAAAATATGCGAATTTTGTAAACAGCTTAGCCAATATATTGCTGACCAAAAAGAAAGTAAAAATGTGGATTTGTGTGATGAGATTATAGCTTACTTGAAGGAGCACTACAACGATAATTCCTTAAGCCAGGAATCGATTGCAAGAGAATTTGATTTATCCCCGTCCTACCTGTCCCGATTTATAAAGGATCAAACCGGTTATACGCAAAAGCAGCATATCGATTTACTGCGAATGAATGAGGCGAAAAAATTGCTGACAACCAGTAATCATACGGTTAAGCAAATTGTGGAGCAGGTTGGATATGTGGATGAAACCAATTTTATACGCAAATTTAAAAAGATGGAAGGCATCACGCCAATGCTATACCGTAAAGCTAATTACTCACGGCATTTGAATCGAGAATCCACGTGATATTCGGTTCTTTTTTTATAAAATGTAACCTTCTGCATATCGAATATTGAAATTGCAGACAGGAAAGACCGCTGCCATAAGGCCTCTTAATGTGGATGTAAAAAAAAGCAGATCGTTAGTTATACTGCTGATGTACTTCTGCGAAGGGCTATTATATAGTTCACCATGAAGTATGGCTTCACCCTTGACGGGGCATTGGAGACACATGCGAAAACACAGCTTAAGCATAGCTCAAAGGAGGGATTAGAAAGAATGAATCGGCCTAATATTGTATTCATCATGAGTGACGACCATGCGGCGCATGCCTTGAGCTGCTACGGGAGCAGGATCAATTCAACACCACAGATTGACCGTATTGCCAATGAGGGGATGCGGTTCGATAGCTGCTTTTGTACCAACTCCATATGCGCACCTAGCCGGGCTGCGATTCTCACAGGACTATACAATCACCTGAATGGAGTGAAAACGCTGGGTGATCCGCTGGACGGACGTCAGCAGACGGTGGCCAAGCTGTTGCAGGACGACGGTTACCAGACGGCAATTGTTGGCAAATGGCATCTGGGTCATGGGGGCAATGCCGATCCGACGGGCTTCGATTACTGGAACGTGCTTCCCGGACAAGGAGATTACCATAACCCGACGTTCATCGAAATGGGAGAAGAGAAAGTGTATGAAGGCTATGTCACCGATATTACTACCGAGCTGTCAATCGATTGGCTGAACAAGCGGGACAAGAATAAACCGTTTTTCCTGATGTGCCATAACAAGGCTCCCCATCGGCCATGGATTCCTGATGAAAAACACGCTCATATGTATGAGGATATCGACATTCCTGAGCCGGAAACGTTCAATGACGATTATTCGAACCGGGCGGCAGCGGCTGCAGCAGCCCGAATGAGGGTAGACCGGGATTTAAGCAAGAAGGATTTGAAGATGGATCCACCGGAAGGGTTAACTTCCGAGCAGCTGAAGAGCTGGAAGTATCAACGCTACATCAAGGACTACCTTCGCTGCATCGCTTCCATCGACGACAATGTGGGGCTGATGCTCGATTGGTTAGAAGAGGAATGCATAGCGGATGATACGATCGTCATCTACACATCGGACCAAGGTTTTTTCCTTGGCGACCATGGCTGGTTCGACAAGCGCTTCATGTACGAGGAGTCGCTGCGCATGCCGTTCATTATCCGTTACCCGCGTGAAATCAAGCCGGGCAGTGTATGCGGTCAGATGGCGCTCAACGTTGACTTCGCCCCGACATTCCTGGATTATGCAGGGATACCCGTGCCTACAAATATGCAGGGAGCCAGCCTGCGGTTGCTCTTGCAGGGCGTTGAGCCTGAGAGTTGGCGCAAGTCGATGTACTACCGCTACTGGATGCACCTGGGTAATCATTACGTATACTCCCATTACGGGATCCGCACCGAGCGTTATAAGCTCATCTACTATTATGGGGAAGCATTGGGCTCTACGGGTGCAATTGACGAGCCTAAGCCGCCTGAATGGGAGCTGTTCGATCTGCATACGGATCCGTATGAGCTGATCAGTGTCTACCATGATCCGAGCTACACCGATATCATCCTTTCCTTGAAAGAGGAGCTGCACGAGCTGCGCGTCCAACTCCAGGACGATGACGGCGTATAAATGATTCTATCCACTTATTATTTTGAAAGGGGGCATAAGTAAACCGATGATATACGGACGGCTAAAAAGTATTCGTAGGAATTGGGATTTGTATGTGCTCATTTTACCCGTTATTGCGTACTTCTTCATCTTCCATTACTTACCTATGTATGGCGTGCAAATTGCATTCAAAGAATTTATGGCGGTTAAAGGGATTGGTGGGAGTCCGTGGGTGGGCTTGAAGCATTTTGAGCGTTTTTTTAATTCTTATTACTCTTGGAGATTGATTCGCAATACTTTGGGCCTAAGCCTGTACCAGCTTGTAGTCTCCTTTCCAATCCCGATTATTTTGGCGTTATTAATAAATGAAGTGCGAAATAATAAATTTAAAAGGTTAGTGCAAACGGTAACATACTCGCCCCATTTTCTTTCTACCGTGGTCATGGTCGGGTTAATACTGGTGTTTCTATCTCCGAAAAACGGGATGATCAACTTGGTCATTATTGCTTTGGGAGGAGATCCGGTCTACTTCATGGCGGAAACGGCATGGTTCAAAAGCATCTATGTATTTTCGGAAGTATGGCAAAATGCTGGCTGGGCCTCGATTATTTATTTGGCTGCATTGGCAGGGATCGATCCGCAGCTTTACGAGGCGGCCGTTGTGGACGGGGCGAGTAAGATGAAAAGAATTATTCATATTACCATACCTTGCTTGATGCCGACTGCCATTATATTGCTAATACTGAACTTTGGACATGTAATGAGCGTTGGCTTTGAGAAAGTGTTCCTTATGCAGAACAACTTGAATCTGGAATCCTCTGAGGTAATTTCAACTTATGTTTACAAAAATGGGTTGGTCGGTGCCCAGTATAGTTTCTCGGCAGCCATCGGGCTGTTTAACTCAGTTATCAATTTCACCTTATTAATTGTCGTTAACAGTATTTCGAAGCGTATAAGTCAAACGAGTTTGTGGTAGGAGGAATGGCTTCATGGGACTAGGAGCTAGGGGAAGTTTGGGAGACCGTTGGTTCGACACGATCAATATATGCATATTAACGCTGGTTTTAATCATTGTGCTTTATCCGCTTATCTATGTAGTAAGCGCTTCAATTAGTAATCCCTTGCTTGTATTGCAAGGCAAGGTGTGGTTATGGCCCAAAGAGCTTTCGTTTGAAGCTTATAAGAGGGTATTTCAAAATGCGGATATTATGGTTGGCTACAGAAATACGATCTTGTATACGGTTGTGGGTACCTGCGTCAATATTGTCATGACCACTGCAGGTGCGTATCCACTATCGCGAAGAGACTTTTATGGACGCAATGTTATTATGGCCTTTTTCGTATTCACGATGTTTTTTAGCGGAGGGATTATCCCTACTTATCTAGTCATTAAAAGCTTGGGCATTATTAATACTTTTTGGGTCATGATTTTGCCTGGCGCAGTTTCGGTGTTTAATTTGATTATTATGCGGACTTTTTTCCAAAATACAATTCCTTTAGAGCTTCAGGAATCGGCATTTATGGATGGAAGTACGAACATAAGAATTTTAGTAAGCATCGTTTTACCTTTGTCCATGCCCATCATTGCCGTGTTGATCTTGTATTATGCAGTGAGCCATTGGAATGCCTTTTTTAACGCTTTGATTTATTTGTCGGACCGTCAGCAGTATCCATTGCAGCTGTTCTTACGGGAACTGCTTATCCAGAACCAAATGGATGAGATGATGTCAGGGGATTCACAATCGATGATAGAACAGCAGAATTTAGCTGAGGGACTCAAGTATGCGATTATCGTGGTTTCCAGCTTGCCTGTTCTGATTTTGTATCCGTTCTTGCAAAAATATTTTGAAAAGGGAATCATGATCGGTGCGATTAAGGGCTAATCATGGGTATTAATAAACTTATCGAAAGAGGGATGAACAATGAGATTTACACGTAGCTGGGTACCCGCCTCCGTAGCAATTACAATGGCTATAACCGTTCTGGGAGGTTGTTCTACAACTAATGAAACAAGCCAAAAGAGTAAGGATGCTTCAGCTAAAAGCGGCGTTAACGCGACAGGGTTTCCCATTGTGAACGAGCCGATAACGATACAAATGATGGGATCCAAGGCTCCGCTGCATGCGGAGTGGAACGACATGCTGATTTTTAAGGAATACGAAAAAAAGACGAATGTGAAGGTTGTATTTGAGGCAGCACCCGATACCGGCTATAAAGAAAAAAGAAATGTTAGAATTGCAAGCGGCGATTATCCGGAAGCATTTTATCGTGCCGCACTTACTCCAGCCGATGAGGTCAATTACGGCTCTCAAGGTATATTAATTCCGCTTAACGATTTGATTGACAAGTACGCGCCGAACTTTAAAGCCATAATGGAGAAGCACCCGGATGTAAAGAAAAGCATTACAGCACCTGACGGAAACATCTATTCACTGCCGCAATTAAATGAACAGGTGGCTCCGAGAATAAACAAGAAATTGTGGATCAATAAGAAATGGCTGGATAAATTAGGCTTACCGGTACCGACAACGGTTGATGAATTTTACAAAACTCTTAAAGCCTTTAAAGAAAATGACATGAACGGAAATGGCAAAAACGATGAAATTCCATGGACAGGAGACAAGTCTTTTGATTTGCTGCCCGGTTTAAGAGGTTCGTGGGGAATGGGTACAACAGGCAACCGGAAAGGTGTGTATGTGGACGAGGACTCGAATGGAAAGGTTCGTTTTTTCGCGACGGATCCCAAGTACAAAGAATTACTCGAATTCATAGCGCGTTTATTTAAGGAAGGTTTAATGGATAGAGAAGCATTTGCACAGGAGCTGCCTCAGTTCAATGCTAAATTAACTCAAGGCTTGGTGGGAGCGTTTCATGCCAGCAACGTGAATCAGGCTGGAAATACGTATATGAACGATTATGTACCGGCTCCGGCGTTAAAAGGGCCGTATGGAGACCAGTTGTTTTCTAATGTGGTTCCATTTACGCAAAGCCAAGGTACCTTCGCTATTACAAACAAGAATAAACACCCCGAAGCAACAATGCGCTGGGTAGATTATTTCTATAGCGAAGAAGGAAGTAAATTTGTGCGGATGGGTATTGAGGGTGTCACTTATGAAAAGTTACCCGACGGCGATATTCAGTACAAGGAAGATATTCGCAGCAATCCCAAATTATCGTTGGATCAGGCTGCCGGACAGTTCTCGACGTGGCCGGGCGGGAATATTCCACAGATGGTGCTACAGAAATATGACAAAACAGGTAATACGTTTCCGAGCTCGTTGGAAGCAGCCAAGCTGCTAGGGCCTAATACTCCTAAGAAAGTTTGGCCAAGCTTTCTGTTCTCCAAGGATGAGCAGGATCGGTTGAATTCATTGGAAAGCGATATTGTTACCTTTGTAGAAGAGCAGCAATTGAAATTTATTGCCGGTGGGCAATCGTTTGCTAGCTGGGATCAGTACGTTAGCTCGATCAACAAAATGGGTGTGAAGGATTTGCTCAAAATATATGAGGCCGCTTCTGATCGCTACAAAAAAAATTAATGACCTGAAGGGAAGGGACAAGAGCTATGTTGAAAAAACTGAAGATCGGGATTATCGGGTGTGGAGGTATTGCTGTTAATAAGCATTTACCACATTTGTCTAAATTTTCAGAGGTTGAGCTGAGCGCTTTCAGCGACACTTTTACGGATAAAGCTCAACAGGCAGCTGAGCAATTTGGAGCTGCTGATGCGGCAGTTTACACGGATTACAAGCAATTGCTGGCCAATTCGACTATTGATGTTGTCCACGTATGTACGAGCAATGACAGCCATGCCGAAATTACAATTGCGGCTCTGGAAGCAGGCAAGCATGTAATGTGCGAAAAACCGATGGCTATATGTGCAGCAGATGCCGTACGCATGTTGGAGACGGCAAAGCGTACAGGGAAGAAATTGACGATTGGGTACAATAATCGCTTCCGTTCGGACAGCCAGCAATTGCATAAAGTATGCCGAAATGGCGATTTGGGCACTATTTACTTTGCTAAGGCACATGCTATACGCCGGAGGGGCGTTCCTACCCGTGGGGTATTCCTGGACAAAGACTTGCAAGGTGGCGGTCCGTTGATCGATATCGGCACGCATGCTTTGGATCTGACCTTGTGGATGATGGACAACTATAAGCCGAAAATGGTTGTCGGCACAGCTTATCACATGTTATCACAAAATAATGAAGCAGCTAGAAACGGGGGATGGGATCCGAAAAGCTTCAAGGTTGAAGATTCAGCATTTGGAATGATTGTTATGGAGAATGGGGCTACCATCATGCTCGAATCAAGCTGGGCCTTGAATATACGTCAAGAGGGAGCAGCAAAGGTTACCTTATGCGGTACCAAAGGAGGAGCCGATATGAGGGATGGTCTGTGGATCAATGGCGAAGAGAACGGAAAGCTGTATGACAAAGAAATTCTTATGGAGGGCACTGGTATTCCGTCCTTTGATAAAGTCAGGAGCAAATCGATCGAGCTGGAAATGAGGGTGTGGCTCGACAGTGTGTTATACAACCAAGAGCTTGTTGTCAAACCGGAGCAAGCATTAGTTGTTTCGCAAATATTAGAAGCTGTGTACGAATCTGCTGAAACGGGGAAAGCGGTCTACTTTACATAAATACGGAAAGCCTTCAGCGTAAGGCGATATAAGGGAGGGAACATGACTATGAAAGTGGCTTTATTAGGCGGTGGCAGTCTAGGGACTCAGTATGCGCAAAGCCTTTGTGAGCTTGGAAATGTTGAAGTAACAGGAGTCTGTGACATTCAAGCAGAAGCGGCAAATAAGCTGGCAAGCTTATGCCAATCGATTGCTTATGCATCTTATGAGGAAATGATTGCGAACACAGAACCGGATATTATTTGTGTGTGTCTGCCTACCTTTATGCAAAAAGAGTATATTTTAAAGGCTATTGCTCATGGCAAGCATGTTATTTGCGAAGCTCCTATGGCTGCTACATCAGCCGAAGCGGAGGACATCATGTCGGCGGCGGAAGCGAAGGGTGTAAGGATATTCATAGGCGTTGCCGAACGTTTCTCACCGTATTATAAAAATTTGAAGGATAAAATAGCTAAAGGATCGATTGGAGATGTAGGAGTCACCCATATTCAGCATTCCGGTCCACAGCCTAGAGGCTACAAGGATTGGTATACCGATGAGAGTAAGAGCAAAGGAATCATCCAGCAAAGATTGATCCATGACATCTTCTTGATGCGCTGGATTCTGGGTGAAATCAGAACTGTGTATGCTATGCACAGAGCGGCATCTGGGATTGATTATGCTCTGGTCACTTTGCGGCTTGAAACGGGTGGAATTGTTAATCTGGCGGGCCACTGGGGAGACTCTGAACCGTATCGCTGCAGAATAGAAGCAGCTGGAAACAAGGGTGTCGTTCGTTACGACAGCAGAAATACCAGCAGCTATGAGCTGAAAAAAAAGCAAGGATCGGCAAACACTATCACAGCTGAAAGCCCAATGCTCCATAGTTCTTACTATTATCAGCTAGAACACTTTATCGATTGTATAAGGTCCGGTGCAGCCTCACAGGTTGCCGTTAAAGATGTACATCAGGCGCTTCAAATCGCGGAAGCAGCCATCCGTTCGGCACAAACAGGAATGCCTGTACCTTGGGGAGGAATGAATCATGGCTAAATTGAAGGTAGGCATGATCGGGTTTGCCCACACGCACGCAGAAGGCTTTCTGCGTGCGCTGGCCAATCATCCGGAAGTTGAGATTGTCGGGGTTGCAGATGAGAACCGTTCCTATGTGGAACCCTTCGATAAGCAATACCCTTATTTCGAGAGCTATAAGGAGCTGTTGGCAACCGATATCGAGGCTGTGTTCATTTGCTCGGAGAATGTGCGTCACGCTCCTCTAACCATCGATGCCGCTAAAGCCAAAAAGCATATATTTTGCGAAAAACCATTAGGCACCTCTGTGGCTGAAATGGAAGATATGGTTGCAGCATGCAAAGAGAATGGCGTTCAGCTAATGACGGCTTTTAATAACCGTTATGTTCAAGCCGTGATTCGAGCCAAGAAAGCGGTGGAAAGCGGCGAGATCGGTACTGTCATTGCGGTGAAAGGCACCAATAAAGGAGCATTACCCCGACGGGAGTGGTTCGTTGACCCAAATTTATCCGGTGGTGGAGCTATGCTGGATCATTCTGTCCATGTGATGGATTTATTCAATTGGATTTTGCAATCGAGAGTTGTTGAGGTGTATGCGGAATCCGGTACATTGTTCCACGATATTCCGATTGATGATTCGGGCATGGTCCATTTTAAATATGAGAACGGGGTTATCGGAGTTCTGGATACAAGCTGGTCCAGGGTCAAAGCATTCCCGATGAAAAGGGATTTAACATTAGAAATTATCGGTACAGAAGGAACGATCTATGTAGATGTAAGGAAGCTAAGCAATGAGATTTACAGCAATTTATCCGACAGCGCAGAATGGAGCGACTGGGGCGATAATTTAAATAGTCTCATCGTTGGAGACTTTGTTCATAGTATCAGGATGGGTATACCTGTGCCAATTACAGGAGAGGATGGCTTGAACTCAGCGAGGATCTCCATTGCAGCATATGAATCCTCGAGGCTGGGCCGGCCTGTAGCTTTATAAGCATCCAGTGTTGACAAGTTCATAATAAAGATGGTAATTTAGACCCCTTAAGATTTGGACATGAAATATTGAAACGTAAAAAATAGACCCCTCGATGTAAAGAGTGCCTTCTTTTTGTATAGTTTGATAGCGATTACAATAGATAATGCGGGTATAATGAATCAAACTTAAGGGGGAACCATCTTGAAACGTACATCAACGATCGTGGTAATGATGCTTTTGATACTAGCCGTAGCTCTGTCTGGATGCGCATCCGGCGGTGGGGATAAGTCCCAATCATCAGCTAAGAAGGAAGAAGTCACCATTAAGGTAGCGGGGTTCAGTGATTTTTTCAAAGGTGACGATAGTCCGGGAATGAAGGTAGTCAAGGATTTTAATGAGAAAAATAAGGGTCAAATCAATGTAGTAGTCCAGTATATGCCTAGCTCGCAATACAGCACAGCTATTCAAGCGGCAATTGCCGGCAATGATCTGCCTGATATTTTCTTAACTCCACAAGGCATGGACTTGCGACAAATCGTTAAGAATGGTTGGGCTAAGCCTATGGATGAGTATGTGTCCAAAGGATTTAAAGAACGGTTTACGCAAGGATCCTTTGAAGATGGAGTTAATGTGTTCGAAGGGAAAACGTATAGCTGGCCGCTTGGAGGACAAAATCTCCGTGCCATGCTTTATTATAACAAAACAGTCATGAAGGATGCTGGATTAGATCCTAACAAGCCTCCCAAAACATGGGATGAATTGAGAGAGATGTCCAAGGTAGTTACACAGAAGGGAAAAGGTGATGTTTACGGCCTTATTTTCGCAGGCGGAGAAACGACTCCTCTTGACCAAACTGTGATGGGACTGACCGCTGGCTCGATTCCTACCCATGGAGATATACCAGGCTTTAATTTAAAAACAGGTAAATATATTTTTGATTCTAAGGAATGGATCGATGCTGTAAAGCTTCTTCAAACGATGAAAAAAGATGGATCAATCTTACCTTCTTCGTACTCACTTAAGGCTGCCGAGGCTACTGTCTTTTTTGGGGAAAATAAAGCTGCTTTCTTCATTGATGCAAGGTACCGGATGTGGCAGGTAAAAAGAGACGTACCGAAAGCTGAATTCGATATGTCGCCAGTACCACAGCAGGATGGTAAAGAGCCTTTCTATGGCTATACGCTTGCAAGCCGCGCGGGGTATATGATTTCGTCCCACTCCAAGCATCCGGAAATTGCCGGAAAGTTTATTGATGAAGCATTTGCTTCGAAGGAATTTTTTAAGAGCACCCTTCAAAGCGGCGTAAGCATGACGCCAATCGATGAATTAAACAAGGATAAATCATTGTACCCATACCCGGAGTTCAATACCTTTTATAACCTTCACGCCTCATCCATGAGACTTGGGCCGAGCACGACAAAACGGAATCCAAACACGGCAACGGTCATTGCAGAGTTGGGTGAAATGCGGCAGTCGAAAGTAAAACCGATCTTTGGGGACTTGCTGATCATGCTTTTGATGGAGGATAAAGGCAATGTCGAGACGACTCTCAAAGACTATAACAATAAATTAAATGCAGGCTTACAGACGGCTATCGACAAGGTGAATAAGAGTGGTGCCAATGTCAGCTTGAACGATTTTACATTTCCAAATTGGGAACCGGCCAAAGATTATACGGACGATTTGTACAAGGCGTTAAAATAGTTCACTTCGGAAGAGGGTTCAGTAAATGAATGTACTGGTAATCATGTCCGATGAACATTCAAATAACGTGATGGGCTGCACCGGACACCAAGTAGCGAGAACCGCAACGCTGGATCGCTTGGCCAAGGAAGGGACCGTATTTACACAATCCTACACCAATTGTCCGGTATGCACTCCGGCAAGGGCGAGCTTTTTCACGGGGCGATATGTTAACGAACTGGGTACTTGGGACAATGCGACCCCTTATGACGGACAAATCAAAGGCATGTCTCAGCATCTTGCGGAACACGGGCAAACGATGCATAGTATCGGTAAATTAGATCTCCATCCGGATGGAGTGTATGACGGTCTTGTAGCAAGTCGTCCAGGACATCGCAACCGTATTGATGTAGGAGCCTTTTTCAGGGAAAGCGGAGAAGCGAAGCCTTTGGTGGAGGAAAGATACCAGCGCATAGGGATCCGTGAAGGACTAAGCAACGATCAACTGGCTCTGGAAGAAACGGTTCAGTGGTTAAAGCAGCGATCGAAGAAGCAGCAGAAGAATCCAGATCAGCCATGGTTTTTATATGTTGGCTTTTCACACCCGCATTTTCCGTTCTATGTAAAAAAAGACTATTGGGATTACTATGATGGACTTATTAAAGAGATACCGCAGTCTCTGAACAGACCGTTTACTGAATTGAACGAACCACTTAATGCGCTTCGGCATTATTTCAGGTCCGACGTGGTGGATGAAGAAACGATTCGACGCATGCATGTCGGCTATTATGCGCTCACGAATGAATTGGACGATAATATTGGAACTATTATTCGTACATTGGAGGAAGAAGAGCTGTACGAGGATACGTTGATCATTTACACAAGTGATCATGGGGAGCAGCTTGGACGGCATGGTCTATGGTTTAAGTGCAGCATGTATGAGGAGACCTCCAACGTACCGTTAATCGTTAAGGGCCCTAATATTAGGCAAGGAAACCGGGTAGATCATCCAGTCTCACTGGTAGACATCTTTCCTACAGTTTGTGAGGCTCTCAGCATACCACTTCCTGAAGATGTACCGGGCAGGTCTCTATTAAAGCTGGCTGGCGGAGAAACAGACGAGTCCCGCAAAGATTTCGCGTTTAGTGAGTATCATGCACACGGTATGCCGGTCGGTATGTATATGATTCGTTGGGGCAAATGGAAATATGTGTATTTCACAGGTGGATTTCAACCGCAGCTGTTTGATCTTGAGCAGGATCCTGAAGAGATGAATGATCTGGTAGCAAACCCCGAGTCTGCGCCTTCTATTCAGGACGTGCTGATGGAATGTGAAAAAAGGCTGAGAAGCGTATGCGATCCTGAGGAGACAGAGGAGAGAGCCAAAGCGTTTCAAGCGAAAACCAAACAGGAGTTGGGTCTAGAGTCCTTTAATGTAGGAGATCCGGCTTCGAGCGGTTATGTAGATAGGAAGTTTAAAGTTCCACATCCGGAATATAAAATCAAATAGCTTTATATTATTAGGCAGTCGCTACCAGCAGGACTGCCTCTTTATTTGAGATTGCTTGAACCCGGAGCAAGGAAAATCTTTTATAAAAGTAAAAATAAACCCCCTCTATGTAAAGAGAGACTGCCTTAAACGTCAAGCTGACAGCGGTTACAATAAGAATATAACTAGGAGGGGATGCACATGAAAGGAACCAAACCAAATGCCGGGAAAATAAGCAAAAATCGCAGAAAAAAATTAATATATTGCTATATTTTTATTTTACCGCAGTTGGCGCTTTTTCTAGCTTTCACGATTTATCCGATCATCATGAGTTATGTGTACAGCTTCTTTAATTGGAGTGGATATGGTTCGCTGAGTAATTTCGCTGGTCTTGAAAACTATGCAGAAACGATCTCTGATCCGTTCTTTTGGAATGCATTCAAGAACAGCTTCATCTTTATGTTTTTCGTTGTTCTGATTCAGGTACCTCTGGCATTGGTGATTGCGATTCTATTGAACTCATCCTGGCTAAAAGGCGCAACCGTGTACAGGACGATTTATTTCTTGCCGGTTGTGACGACAACGGCTGTTATCGGGATCGTTATGCGGTTTATATTTGGCGCTTATAAGGGACTTATTAATGAAATACTAATTGCAGTTGGCATACTGGATAAGCCCATTGATTGGCTAGGCTCGATGGATACTGCCATGATGATTATTATTTTGGTAGGAATATGGAAAACGTTCGGAATGAAGATGGTATATTGGTTGGCAGCCCTGCAATCTCTTCCGAAGGAGCTGTTCGAAGCCGCTAAGGTAGACGGCGCGAACTGGCTGCAGACCTTCCGCTATGTTATGTTTCCGCTGCTGCTGCCTGTGGGCAGTGTAATCCTGCTGCTATCCTCGGTTAATGCTCTGCATGTCTTCGATCTTGTGAAATCGATGACGAATGGAGGCCCGGCCTTTCACACGGATATGGTCGACTTGTACATATATCGTTACGCATTCGAGGGCGGAGGGATGCCAAGAGCAGGGTTTGCGTCAGCTGCGGGTGTGGTATACGGCTTCGCCATCCTGTTCGTCTCCTTGATCTTAGGGATCGTGGTCAAAAAAACAGGCGGCAAACAATCTTCACACTAAGGGGGAACAGATTATGACTTTATCCAGACAGGCCAAAGCTATTGCACGTTGGAGCGTTCATCTGGTATTAATTGTTTTCGGGATTATATGGATATATCCGTTTGTGTGGATGATTTCCTCTTCATTCAAAACGAACTCAGAATACATATCGAAGGGCTACAGCTTCCTTCCGGAGAAATTTCAGTTTGCTAACTATGCGCGGGCTTGGGAAACTGCCAATTTTTCCACGTATTTTGTTAATACGGTCATTGTTTCTGTGTTCGTTGTAGCGATTGTTGTGGCGGTGTGCGCTATGACTGGTTATGTCTTAGGCCGCTACCGTTTTCCGGGTAGAGTATTGTTTATGACTGTAATTACTGCTACCCTATTTATGCCTAAAGGGTATACAATTATCCCAATCTATTTTCTTATCAACACATTAGGGCTCAACAACACGCTTGCCGGCGTAATTTTGGCGGAAGTAGGGGGAGCACACGTGCTGTTCATCCTGTTGTTCACCGCTCATTTTAGCGGGATACCTAAGGAGCTGGAAGAGGCGGCAGAAATGGATGGCAGCGGATTCATCCGTACGTTTGCTCAAATTATGATGCCGCTTTCGAAGCCGATTTTGGCGACGACCTGCATTTTGCAGTTTATGTGGTCTTGGAATTCGTTTTTATTACCGCTTATATTCACATTAAGTAAGCCTGAGCTGCGTACACTCGGTGTCGGAATGTACCAATTTGTAGGAGAGCATAGTGTGGACTGGACAGGGATGGCTGCTGCCGCCAGTATCTCTCTGCTGCCAATCATCGCTATTTTCATCGCCTTTCAGCGTTATTTTGTGGAAGGAGTTGCCGGCTCTGTGAAAGGCTAAACGTTGGGAGAAGAAATATTGATGAAGACGCACAATGGCATAACCGCATTATTTCGCAACATGAACATGAAGAGCAAGTTGTTGATTGTCTTTTTCCTGATCGGGCTTTTGCCGATTCTATTTTTTGCGCTAATTTTTTACCGCGATTCTACAAAAGCATTTGAAATAGAGCTGAGTAAGTATACGGTAGAAATAGCCAAACAGGTAGGAGAACGATTAGACTCCTTCGTACAGGAAATGGATAGAGTCGGTAACATTGTGCGTTTCGATCCCGATGTACAAACCATTCTTCGCGATTCACAGGATCCCACGGAGCCAGCGCTCGTTTACTCTATCCGCAGCACTAGAAATTTGTTTGATAATATTGGTAATTTTCGGAATCACTTGAAAGGTATCTTTCTCATCACCGATTCTGGATTACTTGTATATAACGGAGCGGGTGAGGTAGCCAAACTCAATTATTCATTCGAGCAGGATGCATGGTACCGTCAAATCAAACAGCAGGAGCTGTTTCACCTGAATCCTGTTCATCCTCAAGCTTATTTAAAAGATGAACAGGTCGTGACGTTCTCGGCACGGTTGATGGATAATCGCGAGTTTCGTACAAAAGGAACGCTGCTGTTCGACTTTTCTCCAAAGATCATTCGCGAGATGAGCGAAACGATCCAGCTAGGAAACACGGGGTATGTCTTTATGATGACCGAAGACGGAAAGTATGTTATTCCGACGGAACAATCGCTATCCTGGTTGGAGGAAGATAACCGGCTGCAACTTTTTCAAGGGAAGAAGTCGGGACATTTCCAGATGAAGATCGATGGACAGAAGATGCTCGTTGGCTTCTACACTTCCTCTCAAACAGGCTGGAAAATAGTCGGTGTCGTCCCATTTAGTGAATTGGCTACAGAAATGCAAACCATTCGCCTTGGAATCGTTCTCGTGGGCTTGGCGGCAATTATCGTCATCTTTATTCTGTCTACCGCACTTAGTCGAATGATCACTCGTCCGTTAAAGGATTTGGAGCAAAACATGAGGGTAGTGGAGAGAGGGAATTTCAACGTCTCTCTAGCATTGAAAAGCCATGATGAGATCGGCCGGCTAAGCAACCAGTTCAACCGCATGGTTGCGGAGCTGGACCGAATGAAGGATGAAGTCTATATGGCCGAGGTGCGGGAATACCGGCATCAATTGCTTCGCAAGGATTCTGAAATGAAGGCGCTGCAAGCTCAAATCAATCCGCATTTTCTTTACAATACGTTAAACGTTATTGTTTGCATCGCGGAGGTCTACGATGTTGATGATATCGTTTCCGTTAGTCAGGCGCTGTCGCATATGTTCAAATACAGTATTAGCGGCTCGTCTATAACTACGTTGGAAGAAGAAATGGATCATCTGAACGCTTATCTTAGCATAGTACAAGTTCGTTTTCCGAATAAGTTTATCGTGCATGTACATGTAGATCCTGAGCTGCTTTATAACCAAATATTGAAATTGATCTGTCAGCCCATTGTGGAAAATTCCGTAACCCACGCCTTTCAAGGCAGGGAGGGAATAGGGGAAATCTCCATAACGGTTAGAAATGATGGTGGGGATGTTGTATTTCGTTTTGAGGATAACGGGATTGGTATAGATGAGAACAGGCTTCGTGAAATTCACGCACAGCTCCAAGAAGAAGAGCCGAATTTCCTTGATCAGAATGAGCATATCGGGCTAGTCAATGTGAGGCTGAGATTACAGATGTATTACCGGGAAAGATTCAGTATGAGCATATGGAGCCGGGTAAACGAAGGAACTTGCGTAGAAATGAGAATAGAGGGAGGGACTGACACTGTACAATACGCTGATCGTGGATGACGAATTTTGGATGCTAGAAGGACTAAAGAAGGTAATTAAGCGAGATTGCCCCGATTATACAGTAACGGCGGTAGCCAGAGACGGCTTACAGGCCATCACTTATCTGGAAAAAGATAAGATCGATCTTGTCATAACGGATATTCTCATGCCGGGAATGGATGGCTTGCAGCTGCTGCAGGAAATTAGAAGGAGAGGCTGGAAAATTCCCGTCTTGATCGTTTCGGCGCACAGCGAGTTTGAATATGCAAAGCAGGCGATACATTACGGCGCATTTGATTATATTCTAAAACCGTTGAACCGGACGCAAATTGTTTCCGCATTGGAGCGGGTAAAGACAGCAATGGTACCTTCCCCTAGAGGACGTGGGGATGTATTGAATACGGTACCGGTTAATTCAACCCAGGGAAAAGATTTGATTGAGAAAATCAGGCAATCGGTATGTGAGTCATTTATGAATGATTTGTCTATTGTCGATTTTTCTGAACAGATGGGATACAACGCTTCTTATTTGAGTAGATTGTTCAAGCAGGAAACTGGCAAAGGGTTTGTGCAGTTTTTGACTGAGCAGCGAATGGAAGCGGCGATTCAAATGATAAGAAGCGGTAAGCTCAGCGTTACCGATATCGCCAAACAAATAGGGTATGCGGATTATAAGCACTTTCGCAAAGTGTTCAAACAGTACACAGGGGTTTCGCCCAAAATTTTCCGGAATAATGAAGGCATGTATGTAGACGAAGCCATAGAAGGGTGAGAAACGAACATGTGGGACAAACCTCCTGTTAGACCTCCGGCAGAAAGACCGAGGCTGCTGATGCAAGCAGCAGATAGAGTGGTGCTCGAAGAAAGAATGAAGCATCCGGATATGTCTCGGCTAGTGGACCGGCTTCATTATTTTGCGAAATTCACAACCAGTGAAGCTGAAGCTTGGGATTCCCCTGATGCTGCTTTTATATTAGAAGCGAATGCATTGCTTTATGCCCTTTATGGGCAGGTGGAAGCAGGCCGCAAAGCAAAGGCTTGTGCTTTGTCAAGTATTACCAAGAAGTTCAATGCGAGGTATCAGGATATTTCCCGTGAGATAGGACGTTTGATGCTGGCGGGGGCTGTCGTTTATGACTGGTGCTACGACCTGTTTAACGAACAGGAACGAGAGCATATGATCACTCATTTCAAACGATTGGCTTCATTATTGGAATGTGGATATCCTCCTTCTCACGAAGGGGCATTTGTCGGACATACGAGCGAATTGATGCTTATGCGCGACCTTATCGGCACGGGTATCGCCATTTACGATGAAGATCCGGAAATGTACGAACTGGCCGCAGGCCGCTTTTTTGCTGAGTTTGTACCTGCCCGCAACTTTTTCTACCCTTCTGGCTGGCATCATCAGGGTGACAATTACGGAAGCTTCCGGTATCAGTCAGAATTATTCGCGACTTGGCTTTTTGCGAGAATGGGACATGATACTGTATTCGACCCTACTCAAGAGAGAATAGGCTACCAATGGATATATACCCGCCGCCCAGATGGCAAGCTGCTGAGGGATGGCGACACCGATAACCCGCTATATGAGGAGAATCAGTATATCCAATTGTTTCCTCTTGTGTACTTAATGGCAGGGAATTATTACCGCAACGGCTATTTTCTTGATCAACAGTACAGGGAGCATCCGGATATGCCGGACGCTTATGTATTCTTTGCATTTCTTTTTCATGATCCAGAGCTGGTGCGTAAACCGCATCATGAACTTCCTCTTACCCGATATTTTGCTGAACCGGCAGGTATCATGGTAGCCCGTACGGGCTGGGATGAAGGGATCGACAAGCAATCCTCCACAGTGGTGGCGGAAATGAAAATTGGGATGTATCAGTATAATAACCATCAGCATCTGGATGCGGGAACGTTTCAAATTTACTATAAAGGCTATTTAGCCATTGATTCTGGTATTTATAAAGGCTCATCAGGCAAATATCATTCACCACACAACAAGTACTATTTCAAGCGAACAGTCGCTCACAACGCGATGCTTGTCTACGACCCGAAGGAGCTGGAGCGTCATCCGTATATTCTTGACGGCGGCCTCACGTGGCCGAATGTCAATGATGGCGGGCAGCGCTGGCCTAATAATGGAAGACCGCCCAAACAGCTGGAGCAACTGCTGAGCGGTGAGTTTCAAAGGGGAGAGGTGCTGGCTCATGCTGTGGGTCCGGAAGAAGAGGCACCCGATTTTTCTTATCTAAAAGGGGATATTACCGCTTCCTATTCAAGCAAAGTGAGCAAGCATACCCGTTCCTTCGTCTTTTTGAATTTGAAGAAACCGGGAATTCCTGCTGTGTTCATCGTTTACGATTACATCGTTTCTTCTGAAGCGGACTTTGTTAAATCTTGGTTGCTCCACAGCATTGAAGAACCAGTCGTGCAGGGAGGCAGGTCTCTTATTTCACGTAAAGAAGATGGCTATGGGGGAGAGCTTGCTGTTGATACCTTGTTGCCGGAACAAGCAGTCATTCGCAAGGTCGGAGGACAGGGACAAGAGTTCCTTGTATCCGGTACTAACTACTCCAATGACTACGCAGAGGCAGTGGAGCAGGGCGCATGGCGAATCGAGGTTCAGCCTGAGCGAACAGCGCTTGAGGATCGTTTCCTCCATGTGATACAAATCAAAGATCATGATGGAGTGGAAGCACCGGCTGCTGTGCGGATAGATTGCGGGAACATGACAGGGGTACAGGTTCAAGGCTGGATTGTCCTATTCAGCAGCGATGGCAGCCGGATAGGCGGGACGGTAGACATACCGGCGGTTCAATCGGATAGAACGGCGAGAATATTAGTTACGGATTTGGAGGATGGCATATGGCAGGTGAATACAGAAGCGAAACTCGATGGTGGAGGTGCGCTATTCCAAACAGATAACGGCACACTGAATTTGCAAGGGATTAGCGGAAGCATCCGATTAAGTAGAAAAGAGAAGTAAAAGGAATGACAATTACATATCATCGACAATGGCATTTATTTAGATCCTTAAAGGAGAGTGTTGCTTGTGTCCAGAACCCGCAAACCGAATGTAGTCATCATCATGGCGGATCAGCTTCGATATGATGTTGTCAATGAAACGTATACTCCCAATATTTATCGTCTACAGCAGGAAAGTGTCGTATTTGATCGGGCTTACTGCGCATCGCCGCTGTGCGTGCCGGCGAGAGGAAGCTTTTTCTCCGGAACGTATCCGAATGTCAACGGTTCATTAATCAACCCTTGGGAGCCGCAGGAGGCTGAGCATGGCAAAGTCCGTCCTGGGACAACGAACCTGTACCAGCTGATGGAGGATGAATGGGATAGCTGGCATACCGGAAAACAGCATTTTTACATGGATGACATCCAAGCGAGTGCTAGCAAGACACATTGGCATACGCTGGAGGGTAATTATGATGCTTATTTGAAGGCGAACGGAAAGCGGCATCCCGGCGGTCCTTCCTTCAAGGGCGGAGTTCCGGAAATGGCTTTTGGCAAAGTGACCCGGCGCAAAAGGTATTCCATACCCAAGACGGGCTGCTTTGAAGAAGGCTTGGACTATTTTTACGACGGTTATATCACCCGCACGACGATAGACGCTATCCGACAGCGCGATCCGAACAAGCCGTTGCTGGTTAATGCGATGTTCGTTGCCCCGCATCCACCGCTTGATATTCCGGAGCCGTGGTACTCGATGTACAAGGATGCCGAGCTTCCTGAAAATGTCGGTCAATGGGCGAAAAGCCAGTCTCCGCTTCAGCTATACAATCTGCCTGGCATCATAGGTGGAAGGTACAG
Source organism: Paenibacillus foliorum (assembly GCF_013141765.1). Taxonomy (GTDB): domain Bacteria; phylum Bacillota; class Bacilli; order Paenibacillales; family NBRC-103111; genus Paenibacillus_S; species Paenibacillus_S foliorum. The sequence continues at coordinate 88,218 of NZ_WHOD01000052.1, read as the reverse complement.
CAGAGAAGATTGGCAGCGTATTTGGCCTGTATATCTGGGCTTGGTCACATTGCTGGATCATTGTGTAGGCCAGATTGTAGACGAATTAAAACAGCAGGGCATTTATGACGATACCCTTCTAGTCTTTACAAGCGATCATGGGGAAATGCTCGGTTCGCATTGTTTATACCAGAAAATGTGTATGTATGAAGAGTCAGTAAAAACGCCGCTGCTATTCAAATTTCCTTCTCATTTTGGGGTGGAACCGAAGCATCTGGACGAACCGGTTAGCGCGGTGGATGTGCTTCCGACGTTATGCGATTACTTGGGAATAGCTGAGGGAGATGCGGCGTTTTCCGGAGTTTCTTTGCTGAAGGCGATGCAGGGAGAACCGATAGAGCAGCGTGATTTGTATATTCAGTTTGACGGGAATGGCTCTCGAAGTAACTTTCAAAGATGTGTATTGCGCGGGGAGTTTAAATTGATTGTGGATCTGTTTAAGGATGAGCTGTTTCTTGAGCTGTATGACGTCGTCCACGATCCGCAGGAGCAAAGCAACTTAGCGTTTGGGGAACCGTACCGTGAGCAGATTGAAGATATGCTCTCAGGTTTGCGGCAGCATATGGAGAATACGAATGATTTGCTGTGTCTGTCAGATGATGCGTATGAACAATTCATTCAGATGTATGCCAGCTTTCATGCGTAGACCGCGTAACCGGGTTCGGTTGAGAGGAGCATTGCGTTGACGGAAAATTACTTATTCCCGCTATTGCAGCATTGCTGCGATACATTGATCGATCATCAGGAGCTAGCGGACACAGCTTGGCAAGGGGGCATTCGTTGTCCGGCATGCCGGACTGTTCACGGACGGTGCGGGGATGCGATTTTCCCTTTGTATTACATGTATACAGCGACAGGAAATTCTAATTATCTGAAATCTGCACGGCTACTGACCAGCTATATAGGTTCCGTGCAGCAGCCGGACGGGGCTTGGTTGAACGAGCTGGCCGGGGATTGGAAAGGAACAACGGTGTTCCAGCTTCTGTCGCTATGCCATGCTTACGATCTTTTGAGTAAGAACGGGGAACAGACGGAAGCGGATACGTTAAAAGATTTGATTGCTTCTTCCGCACTATGGGTGTCCCGTATATTTGGAAACGGCGGAAAAACAAACGTCAATTATTATCTGACATCTGCCGTCGTTCTCCAGTGGGCAAGCGTGATTGTATCCATTCCACATTATGCGGAGCAGGCGCGGCTGCTGATCGAACGCTACGGGCTTGCTAATATGACTGGAGACGGATTTCTTCTGGGGGAAAAAACGAACCAGCGACCATTCAGCCGGGTAACAAGTACAGTGGATATTGGCTATAACATGGATATGAGCTTGGGCGCTATGGCGGAATATGCCATTTTGACCGGGAATGAGCATGTCAAGGAAATGACTGTGCATGCACTGAGAAAGCATATGGAAATGATTTATCCGGACGGATCGATGGATAATTCATTCGGCAGCAGGAACTACAAATGGACCTTGTTCGGAAGCAAGACGGCCCATGGCTGTCAGATGGCTTTTATGATGCTGTGCGACGAGGATCCGGCATTTTACAAAGCTGCTGAGCTCAATGCAGCCTATGTTAAAGAGAGCATCGGGCCAGGTGGAGGCATGTTTGGTTATGGCCCTCATTATAAGGAGCTATTCAAGCAGAGCTGTATCCACGCCACCTTCAACAAGGCAGACGCGTTTGCTGTTGCTCTTACCTATGGGAAAGAACCGGCGCGGAAGGATGCCCTAATTCCATCACAAGCTATTTTTGGGGTAAGGGAGTATGCGTCTCTCGGGGTCCATCATATGAGGACTCATCAATGGATGGGCACGGTGTCGTGCTATCATGTTCATAATGCACCGACAGGAGGAACGCTCAGTTATTTGTGGAATGCGGCAACCGGGCCGGTTCAGATCGGAAGCGTGACGAAATATGAACGGTATGAGCCTTATAATATGCCAGCGTTTCCTGCTATGGAGGAAGAGCTTACAACACCGAGGATTGAAGCGGTAAGACAAGGGATAACTTATAGCAATTTATATGAATATGAGGCTTATGCAGCCTCATCCGTGAATGAGGACCGACCTGAGGCTGAAGTGCACGGGCAATTGAAATACGAAGCTGACTGCATCCAGTATGATTGCGGAATTTCTTACAAGATCCGTTACACCTTTTATGATTCATTTATAGAAAAAATATATGACATGGACGTCCGTCTGCCATGCGAACAAATTAGGATAGTTGAACCAATTGTGTCGGGGGCTAACTGCGCTGCATTAGAAATGGGAGAAGAAATCAACATTCCATCCGGTAAAGGGAACGTCATTCAAGTTTCTGGCTGGGGAGTGGGCTTTCAATTGGACAGGGAATCGTTAACGGAACAAGCAGTGTCCGTGTTTCCGTCTATCCTTGCTGTCCCTCTTAAATGGCGGACAGGTCCGCTCATTCCAGGGCAGTATTCATTTCGAGTATCAATTCGGTTGGACGAACCCGGTGTTCCTACTATGAAAGGGGATGTAAAGGAATGAGTGAAGCATGGATTGAACAAGCATGGAATAAGGTCACGGGAAAAATCGGGCTGACGAGTCCTCTAATAGGCTCTGGCTTTCCGCATGCCTCCATAGATGGTCGCTATGACAGCACCGAGCCGAATAAATGGACGTCCGGGTTTTGGCCGGGATTACTGTGGTTAGTATACCGAGATAACGGCGATGAGAGCTTGCGGCAGCTTGCTGAAGAATGCGAGTTAAAGCTGGATACGGCGATCGATGATTATGAGAAGCTGCATCATGACGTTGGTTTTATGTGGTGCCTAAGCTCGGTGGCCAATTACAAAGTAACCGGCAATGAGCTGTCAAGAAAACGCGCACTGAAGGTTGCGGGCTGGTTGGCTGGGCGCTTCAATATTAAAGGCAAATTTATTAGAGCATGGAACGGAAAAGATTGGGGAGGACTTGAGGAGAATACAGGCTGGGCGATCATCGATTGCACCATGAATCTTAGTCTGCTCTTCTGGGCCTCTGAAGTAACCGGTGATCCACGGTTTAGACATATTGCCATGGAGCATGCGGATACGGTACTCCGTGAATTTCTTAGACCAGATGGTTCTGTTCATCATATTGTTTGCTTTGATTCTGAGACCGGCGAGCGTACAGGCGCACTCGGTGGACAAGGCTTCAGTCCGGAATCAGCTTGGGCAAGAGGTATCGCTTGGGCTGTGTACGGCTTAGCTATTTGCTACTCCTACACGAAGGAAGACAGATATTTGCACGGAAGTCAGCGTGCGGCTCATTTCTTCCTGTCTAATTTGCCGGAGGATCTTGTTCCTCCTTGGGATTTCAGACTTCCCGCATTGGAAGGCGCGCCCCGGGATTCATCTGCTGCCGTTATTGCAGCCGGGGGCATGCTGCTCTTGAGCGAGCAGCTCCCGACTGAATATGGGACTATGTACCGATCATCGGCTGAACGTATACTCAAATCCGTAACGAATCATTACACGGTGTGGGATTTGCAGAATGAAGCCATCGTGATGCACGCGACAGGCTCGTTTCCAACGGGGAAAAACATCGATGTGCCGCTTATTTACGGAGACTACTTCTATGTGGAGGCATTGGCTAAGCTTCGCGGGCAAACGGGTATGTTTTGGTAATCGGTACTAACAGTTAAGACATGCTCTAGGAAAAAATCAGGAGGGCATACGACTCTCTTGGTTTTTTGCTGTAGCTGTATCCCTTGTCATGTTTAAGAATAAAACCTATATAATTTCATGTTGAAATAATATAAAGGGGGTGCTATACTGATCCAAGAGGAATTAAAGGTTATTTTGGCTTTAATTCCTTGAATTATCTCTATATATATTTACAGTGAAATTAAATAGACTATGAATGGGGGTGAGTAACATTAGAAATCAGGTACGTGCACATTTTAAGAAGAGAGGCTACAATCTTACGGAAACGGTTTCAGGATATATGTTTTTATCCCCTGTTATAGTATGGATTGGCGTTTTTATGGCTTTTCCTCTTTATTACATAATATATTTAAGCTTTTTCGAATGGAATTTGATTGATCCAAATAAAACATTCATTGGTATTGGCAATTATACACGTATGTTTTCGGATAGAGAGTTTATGAGCTCTGTCTATCATACGTTTTATTTTACCTTGATGAAAACGGTATTTTCCGTTGCTGCCGCACTTGCAATCGCTTTATTGCTTAATCAAAAAATTCGCGGCATTGTTGTCATCCGGGGCTTTTTCTATTCTCCTGTCGTTGTCTCTATGGTTGCCGCCGCGATGATATGGGGATATTTATTCGATCCCAATATCGGTCCGCTGACGCAATTGTTCCAAGCAGCCGGATTAACCTCCCCTCAGTGGCTGGATGATCCGAAATGGGCATTGAATTCCATTATCATTATGAGTATATGGAAAAACATGGGGTACTATGCGGTTATATACTTGGCTGCGCTTCAAGGAATTTCACATGATTATTATGAGGCAGCAGCAATTGATGGAGCACGCAGCTTTTCGAAATTTTTACATATTACATGGCCTTTGCTTATGCCGGCCTCCATGCTGGTTATTATTATGACGGTCATCCACGCGTTTCAAGTTTTTGCTCAGGTGTACGTAATGACTTCGGGAGGGCCACTCGGCAGTACGAATGTGATGGTGCATTACCTTTATGAGGTAGCTTTTCAGCATTTTGAAATGGGCTACGCTAGTGCGATCGGATTTGTTCTGTTTTTGCTTATGTTCGCGGTAACGCTCTTTCAATTTAAGTTAATGGATAAGAAGATAGATTTTTAATGGAAAGGACAGTTGGCTTTGGTTGAAAAAGGGAAGGGCTTCAAATCGTTGTTCACTTCTGTCATTGCTTATGTGTCGGGTATATTAACGTTGTTTCCTTTTCTCTGGATGCTGTCTACATCATTTAAAAGTCAGCAGGAAGCGCTAATTTCCGGTATCAGTATCATTCCGCAGACGTTATTGCTTTCGAGCTATGCGGAAGCGCTGCAGAAAGCATCGCTCCTGCACTACGTCTATAATTCTTTGGTGGTTACGGTTGGTTCCACTATTGGAGTTGTAATTACATCTCTAATGGCAGGTTATGCGTTGTCCAGAATGCATTTTCCAGGCAAAAAAATAATTTTCATTATCATTCTCGGTACGATGCTAATTCCTCACCAGGCGACAATGGTTCCCAGCTTTTTGTTAATGAAAACATTTGGTTGGGTGAACACCTTCAAAGCGTTAATAATTCCGTTTCTTGTATATCCGTTCGCAGTGTTTTTGATCCGTAATTTTTTCCTTTCTATACCGAAGGAGCTTGAAGAGGCAGCTTATCTGGATGGATGCAACCGGATGCAGACCTTGATTCGAATCATCATTCCAATTTCCAAGCCTGCGATTGCGAGTGTCATTATTTTTAATTTCACGTATATATGGAATGATTTCTTCTGGCCGCTTGTTATGACGACATCCACCGAAATGCGTACCGTACAAGTGGGGCTTGCATTGATTAAAAGTGAATTTTTGCTGCAATGGCCGTTACTGATGGCTGCTACCGTACTGTCTTCTATTCCGATCTTTATTGTGTACATAGCGTTCCAAAGGTTTTTCGTAGAAGGATCGGTCTCCTCAGGAGTTAAAGGGTAATCCGAAATGGGAATTTATTTGCAACTAATAAAAGGGGTGAAGATAATGAGGAAAATGAAATGGTCTCTTGCTGTTTTACTTACTAGTTCCGTAGCATTGTCAGCTTGTAGCGGCGGCAGTGCACCTGCAAAGAATGAAGCTAACCCAAATAAAGGTAAGCCTGCGGCAAAACAAACGGTCAACTTCTTATATGCGCTTGCAGGGGCCAATGGTGAGATCGTACAGTCTCTGGCCAAAAAATTTAATGAATCGCAGGACAAATACACCGTGAATCCGACCTTCGTACCGCCTGATCAGCGCATGGAAAAAATATTTACTGAGATTGCAGCCGGTTCACCACCCGACTTATTTACAGCAGGTCCCCCGGATATAGCAGCCTTGAGAGGCTCCAAAGGACTTATGACCATTGACGAATTAATGAAGGACAAGCCTAAGAAAATTAAGGCCGATCAGTTTTATGAGTCCTTACGTCCCGTTATTATGAAGGACGATAAGATGTGGGGAGTACCAATTAGTGCGGGTGTGGCAGCTTTGTATTACAACGAAGATTTGTTCAAGCAAGCAGGTTTAACGAAGCCGCCGGAGACATGGGAAGAAGTGGTTGAGTATGCCAAAAAACTGACGGATCCAAGCAAAAACCAGTGGGGGCTGCTGCTGCCAACGAAGGAAGTATTGTTTACTAATAACCAGTGGTCTGCTTTTTTATGGCAAAATGGCGGGGATTACTTTACTCCGGATATGAAGCAAGCGACGTTCAACTCGCCCAAGGGCGTAGAAGCCTTGCAGCTATGGGTTGACCTTGTACAGAAGCATAAAGTAACGCCATTGCAGCAAATGGATGAGAATACGATCACCCAAACTTTTGCAACGGGTAAGGTAGGCATGTTTATCGGCTTCCCGCTTTGGATCACCCAATCGAAAGCATTCCCATTCGTCACAAAAACAGCTCAATTGCCGAAGCGTGAAAAAGCGGCCACGTATTTAGGAGGATGGTATTTAACGGTTCCATCCGAATCTAAAAACAAGGATGGCGCTTACGAGTTTATTCAGTTTTTGCTGCAGCCTGAAAACTCAGCCGCATGGAATATCGGAATGGGCAGCTTGCCAACTCAACCGGCGACACTGCAAACGAAAGAATATCAGGAATTTGTTTCGAAAACACCATTGGTAGAGCCTTTCTCCAAATCATTAAACGAAGCTATCGCACCACCACCGACTGAAAACTATTCCAAGGTCGGAACAACGATTTCCAAGGCTATTGTGAAGGCTTTGTACGGTAAATTAACACCGCAGCAAGCTTTGGACGAGGCAGCACAGGAAGCGAACAAATTGCTGCAAAAATAATTGGAAAGCCAATTGGGGGCAAACGGTGTGAAAGCGGAAAAAGCGAATCGTTTTTTTGAGTGGGTAATGAATTTAGCCTTATTAAATTTTGTTTGGATTATGTTCAGTTTACCCTTGGTGACGGTTTTTGCCTCAAGCGCAAGCTTGATCCAAACCATCCAAATGTATCGGAATGAGAGGAACAGGGAAAGTCTCCTCCCCTATTTCTGGAAATCATTTGTAAAGCAGCTGCTGCCTGCCACTTGTCTTGGAATCGTGATGCTTTTTTTGCTGATGGTTGTTGCCTCCAATTTCCTGTTTGCGCACAGCTTTGCGGCAAATAAATGGGTGTACACCGCGCTGTTCGCTTGGTCTCTGTTCCTTAGTGCATTATACGTGTCAACCTTGCTCTTTGTACTTCCTGTCTGGGTCTCATGCGGACTTGGCGTTATTAAGACCTTGAAACAATCGTTGGTTTATAGTTTACGAAAGCTGCCGCAGGCGCTTTTGATGAGTGTGGGAATTAGTTTCATTGTTTTGCTTTTGTATTTTGTACCCATCTTGATCCCAATCATCGGCTTCAGTTTCTTAGCTTTTCTGATCGTTTTGTTTGCGGATAAAACTATAGGAAGTACGGAGCAGTCTGTACATATAGACTTGTGATTAAGGACTGTAGTAAGATTAATAAAAATCGTCCATAGGGTGGCCGCAATGATCAATGTGTTTCATGTAGGGAAAGAACTGAATATTAAAAAGGTGATCAAGTTCATCAGGGATAAGGGACCTATTTCGCGTAAGGAACTATCCGATGCAATGGACATTCCCCAACCGACGATAACGAGAATTATTGAGGAGCTTCTAAAGGAACAGATCATCAGAGAAGCGGGTACGCTCCCTTCCAGTCGAGGGCGCCGTCAGGTTCTGCTTACCTTGAATGCCCAATGTTATTATTCCATTGGTGTGGAAATTGGCAGAACTGTTGTAAAATCGGCGTTAGTTGATTTGGAAGGGAACTTAATTCAATTTGAAGTAAAGCCGACGACAAAAGCTCATAAAATTGCCGACGTCATCGAATACTTACGGGAAATACCCGGACAGTTGCTTAAACAAGCTAATGTAGATGCTTCCAAATTGCTTGGCGTTGGCGTCGGAATTCCAGGCTGGCTGAACGAGACCAAAGAGGGATATATATCGCCGTCGAATTTTTATGGAGAAACGAAAATTCCGCTAAGGGCGATGCTTGAAGAGGCTATTCCTTTTCCTGTTATCATTGATAACAATGCGAACGTTGCGGCTCTTGCGGAGAAATGGTTCGGCAAAAGCAGAGGTTCAACCGATTTCGTATACATCTTGGCCGACTTGGGAATCGGAAGCGGCATCATCGTCCGCGACAATCTGTATCGCGGGTTGAGTGGAAAGGCTGGCGAAATAGCCCATACAACCGTCGATATCTACGGCGAGCCGTGCACTTGCGGCAATTATGGGTGTCTGGAGACGCTGGTATCCATCCCGAAGGTCGTGGACAGAATGAAAAAGATGTTAAAGCTTGAAGGACGGAGCGAGCTGCATTACTTCAATAATGACATAGACACTGTTGAGCTTGAAGACATTATCACCGCTATGGAGAAAGGCTCTATTCTAGCCAAGAAAGCGTTGGAGGATACAGGGACCTTTCTGGGAGTTGGCGTATCCAATGTGATTCAGCACTTTGCACCCGAAATGATCGTTATCGGAGGAAGGCTAGGTACCTGTCATCCTTTTTTACTTGAACAAATCAAGAAAATGGTGGCAGCCAGGGAGATGAATGTTTTCTCTAGAAAAACGGCAATTGTATCCTCCGATATGAAAGAAGTTATTGTATTAGGGGCTGCGGCCCAAGTGATTGACGACTCCTTTTCCTTATACTCGCTTTTATAGTTTGGCACAAAGCTCTAAGGAGAGCTTTGCTTCTTTAATTAAATTCATTGTGAAAGTAAATCATACTGTTGAAATACGGGGTGGAGGAATTAAGATGAGAATTATTTATTTGGATATCGATTCTATTAGACCGGATCATATGGGATGCTACGGCTATTCCAGGAACACGACACCCAATCTGGATAAGATCGCGTCACAAGGCGTTCGCTTCAATAATACCTATTGTGCGGCATCCCCATGTGTTCCTTCCCGGGCTAGCTTTGTATCGGGTCGATTCGGAATGAACCATGGAGCTTTAACCCACTGGGGGCCAGGGGGGCAGTTCCATTATCCGGAGGGAGATTTCCACAGTAAGGAAGTGCCTTTCTTTACGCGGTATCTACGCGAGGCGGACTACCGGACGATCACCTTCTCTTCATTCGGAGACCGGCACCATGCTTGGTGGTATTTTGCCGGATGGAATGAGGTTCACACGCATACGTTAAAAGGCGGCAATGAGGATGCTCATGAAGTCAATGCGTCCGTCCTTCCTTGGATCAAACAAAATGGTAAGGAGGAGAATTACTTTCTCCATATCCAATATTGGGACCCGCATTCCAAATATACCTATCCGCCAAAGTATGCCGAGCAGTTTGCCGATGAGCCTGCGCCAGCTTTTCCTGACGAAGAAACGATACAACGTCATCGCCGGGACAGCCATCCGAGATCGGCGACCTTCCTTCACTGGAGCGATGATTACAGCAAAATTCCGAAGGAAACGATGCCGCTTGAAATTGCCGATCGGAACGATTACCGCAAGCTGATCGACGGCTTCGACGGAGGCATTTCTTACATGGATGCTTGCGTAGGTGAAATAGTAGAGGCATACCGCGAGCTCGGGATTGAGGATGAAATATGCTTCATCATTAGCGCGGATCATGCAGAATCCTTCGGCGAGCAGGGGATCTATCTCGAACATGGCATGGCAACGGAATCGGTGCATCATATCCCATTGATTGTAAAGGTTCCGGGTGTGACCAAGCCGGGGCATGTGAATGATGACCTGATCTACAACGTTGATGTGATGGCTTCGGTGGCCGAGCTGTTGGGGCTGGCAAAGCCATCAGGCTGGGATGGTAGGTCATTCCTCCCGGCGCTTCGCGGAGAAGAGATGGAAGGGCGGGAATACATCGTACTGGAGCATGGCTTGTACGCTTGTCAGAGAGCCGTGCGTGACCAACGGTGGTATTTTATCCGTACGTATCATGAGGGAATGTACGAATTCGATGAGGTCGTGCTTTACGATTTGCAGAGCGATCCGAATCAAACCGTTAACGTGGCCCAAGAGCATCCGGACATCATCGAATTGATGGAGCAGCGTTTGGAACATTGGGTGACAGAGAACTTGAACAAAACAGGCCGTGCAATCGATCCTATGCAGGAAATTATCCAGACAGGCGGACCTTTCCGCTATATGCTGCCGGAGCAATGGGTTGGAAGGCTGGAAAAAGCGGGATGGAATAAGCAAGCGGAAGCATTAAAAATGAAATATTCGGGGAGAGAATAGGCATATGAACATTTATTGGGGAGATATTCACAATCACTGCGGGATCAGCTATGGATACGGCAGCTTGGAAAATGCGCTGAAGGCGGCCAGGGGGCAGCTTGATTTCGTTTCAATTATTGGCCATGCTTCGTGGCATGACATGCCGGAAAGAAGCAAGGAGCTTGAATTCCTTATTGACTTTCATGAGAAGGGCTTTGCGAAGCTGGCATCACGCTGGGAGCAAATAATGGAGACGGTAAATAAAGCAAACGTACCTCACGAATTTGTCACGTTTCAGGGATATGAGGCACATTCCAGTGAGTATGGCGATCATCATATTCTATGTAAGGAAGATGATATGCCATTGTTTCAAGGCATTTCACCTTATGAGGTAGTGAATGCTCTTAAACCGAGGGAAGTTATCGCAGTCCCCCATCATGTCGGCTATACGCCTGGATACCGCGGAGGCAATTGGGAAACGTTCGACTCCACAATCAGTCCAATTGTTGAAGTGTTCTCTAAACACGGCTGCGGAATGTCAGATGACAGCACACACCCGTATTTGCATGATATGGGTCCGAGGGATTCGCGGAGCACAGTGCTTGCTGGAATCCGTAAAGGACTCCGCTTCGGGTTTGTAGGTTCTACGGATCACCATGCAGGGTATCCAGGATCATATGGCGACGGCCGCATGGCGGTTCTGGCCAAAGAAAAAACGCGGGATTCCATATGGGAAGCTATGAAAGCTCGCCGTACTTACGCTGTGACCGGTGATAAAATACAATGCGGGTTTCAAATCAACGGTGCGGATATGGGCAGCGAGATTCAAGCTGCGGGCGATCGGGAAGTCCGTTTAGATGTGAAAGGCTGTGACCGTCTTGATAAAATCGTTGTTTATAAAAACTTTCAGCCATGGCAGACGATTACAGGTGAATCACTGATTAAGCGATCCAATCCTTCTGCCGGAAAATATAAGGTACGCGTAGAGATGGGCTGGGGTGACTCCAAGGATGGCTACTTTTGGGAAGGGGAAGCCAGCATTCAAGGCGGGATAATGGAATCGGTTGAACCCTGCTTTAGAGGACGCAGTGTGCTAGCTCCAACTCCCGAGATGAAGGACAACCCGAATCTTAATGAGCTGCATAATGAACTGCTTGAGCACACGGAAACGAAGGTTTCATGGACCTGCACGACCTTTAAAAATCCGACAACCCTGCATTCCCATACAGCTGCTTTGATACTTGAAATTAATGGCGATACCTCGACGATCATTGAAGTAAATTTGAACGGGAAGCAGTTATCCGCAACTATCGGCGAGCTGCTGCAGGGAAGCCGCAGCGTTCATCTTAAGGCGCATAATTCGGAGGCGATTTTATTCCATCGCGCTGTTCCTGAGTACGAGTACAGCTTTAGGGAGGTGTGGACGGATACTGATGCTGGAGCATCTGAATGTGATGTTTATCATGCGGAAATTCGTCAAACGAATAATCAGTTTGCTTGGATTTCACCGATTTACGTGCTGACACCTTAAAGCTAAGGACCACAATACGACTAACCCTCGTATTGTGGTTTTCTTTTTCTCGAGCTCTTCCGGAAATACTCCCACTTGACGTTTTTCACAACGGGGCTTAATGTGTGAGGTATGAGGGGGGAGGTACCGAGCATGAACGGTTTGCTTCGCAGTATACAGCGATTTTTTTTCGGCATTAATTTGCAAAATAAGTTTATTTGTTTGTTTCTCCCTCTGGTTATTATTCCGTTATCGCTGCTCGGCACATTTTCATATTATAAGTCGTCCGAGGTCGTGTTAAATCAAGTCTGTCAGACGATATTGGAAAATTTATCGCAGGTTAACTATAGCTTGAATTATTTTGTTAAGGATATCGAACAGCTTACCATGTACATCTACAGCAACCGTGAAATCCAGGAAGTCTTATCGAAAGATAAAAACCGTTCACTTGCAGAAAAACATCAAGACCGGAAAAAAATGCAAGATATTCTGGATTCGCTGCTAGGTTTTAAAAACTGGGATATTTCCATTTATCTGATGGGAGAAAACGGCGACAGATATTTTACAAGTGATCTGCTGCCATCCCAATATGATGAATTCAATGTCAACTGGGGACTGTTCCGGAGAATGCGGCTCGGCGGAGGAAATGTAGTCTGGGATACTCATTACAACATGAAGAAGATGGATGACTTCGGGATTGTGTTAAGCAGCGGAAGGCTATTGAAGAAAATTGATACCAATCAACCGATCGGTTATGCTGCCATCGATATTATGGAATCGGCGTTAGCGGACAAGTACAACAAAGCCCATTTGGAGAACGGTGGACAGGTGCTGCTGCTGGATCGCAACGGTTACGTTATTTCAAGCACACCGTACAAGCACCAGATCGGCACCAAGCTGGACGCTCCGTACTTAGAACAAATATTGAAGGGGATAAAGGGGTACTTTAAGCTAACTCTTGACGATGGGTCCGATGGAATGGTTGTTTATGATACATCTGAATTAACCGGATTTAAGCTGATCAGCATCGTGCCGGTTACTTCACTTAGCAAAGCCAGCTTGAGCATTCGAAATTTGACGCTGTTCGGTATCAGCCTGGGATTCATCATTTCCTGCTGGTTGGCCTATATATTGGCTTCGAACATTACCCGGCCTTTACGTAAACTCAGATGGCTTATGTTTGAGGTTGAAAGCGGTAATCTTAATGTGGCATTCTCTTCAAAATATAGGGATGAGGTTGGGCAGCTAGGGCTCAGCTTTAATGCGATGGTGCAGCAAATCAAACAGCTCATTGATGAGGTGTATAAGAAGCAGCTGATGGTTCAGGAGGCTGAAATAAAAGCGATTCAAGCCCAGTTTAATCCACATTTTCTATATAACGCACTCGACTCTATTAATTGGATGGCACGGATTCATAAGCTGGATAACATAAGCAAGACAGCCATTTCGCTTGGGGAGCTGCTGCGATTTAGCATACGTAAAGGCAATCCTTTCATCCCAATTCGTGAGGACATTCAACAGATTCGTAATTTCCTGTTTATTCTAAAAATGCGGTATGGGGATAAATTCGATGCCGAGATCGAAATGGAAGAAGGGATTGAGCAGCTGTACACGTTGAAGCTGCTGTTTCAGCCTATTGTTGAAAATGCGGTCACCCATGGGTTAGAAATGAAGCTCGGAAAAGGACTGCTGCAAATCAAAGGCACAAGAGCAAACTCGAGAATTCGGTTTGAAATTAGAGACAACGGTGTGGGTATGGTGCCTGATGTGGTAAAGCATATTAAAAACGGTCACTTCTTGACGAGTTCAAGCGAGAAAACGGGAATAGGCCTTGAAAATCTTCGTAAGAGGCTGGAGTTATACTTTGGCCATGATTTCTGTTTTGATATTGAGAGCGTTTACGGTGAGGGAACAACAGTAATTGTTGAGATTCCCATCGTGACGCAGGCTGGAGGAGAGAGGCTTGTTTAACCTTTTCATAGTGGAAGATGAATGGCTTGTTCGGGAAGGACTGAAGCAAACGATCCCATGGCATGAAGTGAATTGCCAAATTATCGGGGAAGCAAGCGATGGTCTTAATGCGCTTGATCTGCTCCAATCCCTTGCTCCGGATATTTTGTTAACTGATATCCGGATGCCGGCAATGAACGGTATTGAACTGGCCGAGCAGGCCGTCAAGCTGTACCCGCATCTAAAGGTTGTTTTTTTAACAGGATTTGATGATTTTAGCTATGCCCAGAAAGCGGTCAAATTAGGGGCGGCGGACTTTGTGCTGAAGCCAACGAATCCGGAAGAGCTTGTCGAAGTGTTTACCAGGATTACGAACCAGCTAGTCGGGGAACGGAAAGTGCTTGCTGAGGCGGGGGAATGGAATCGAATTCACAAGAGTGTATTGGAAAGCAAGGAAAACAGCGGGTTTAAGGAGGTTGAGCAATACATTAAGGAGAAATATGGCGAAGATATTACCCTTCAAGGCATGGCGGATCGCTATAATATGAGCGAAAGCTATTTTAGCAGATTGTTCAAGAAACAGATAGGTGTAAGCTTCCTGGATTATTTGACTGATCTTCGGGTAAATCACGCCAAGGAGCTTTTGTTAAATCCCCGCCTTAAAATATACCAAATTGCTATTCAAGTAGGATATCAGGATTCCCGTTACTTCAGTCAGGTGTTTCGGAAATACACTGGAGAAACGCCATCGGAGTTTCGAAAACGATATGATATTGAGGTTTTTCCGCTGTAAAGCGGATTTTTTTGTGCAAAAATTTTAACAAAAATGAAATTCTGTCACATTGAAAGCGCTTCAAATGAGCTGTAGTATTACGAGTATAATAAACAACGCAATTAGAGAGGGGTATAAACATGAGAAAATCCGTTTCAACGATTCTAACGGCTATTCTGCTATCGGTATCTTTAGTCGGCTGTGGAGGGCAGCCGGCCGCTACGGACAAAAAGCCGGAGGCACCGGCAAGTCCTAATGCTTCCCAACAACAGCCAGCACCTAAAAAGGGAGGCAAGCTGACGCTGTATTCACCGAATGCCGCAGAAGTGAACAATCCGATAGTTAAAGAATTTCAAGACCGTACAGGCATAGAGGTGCAATTGATTTCAGGTGGTACCGGCGATTTGCTCAAACGTGTTCAGGCCGAGGCGGCTAATCCGCTTGGTGATGTATTCTGGGCAGGTGGTGCGGATTCCCTGGAAGCCTACAAGAAATATTTTGAGCCATATAAAACTAAGGAATTCGATAACTTGTCCCCGCAGTATGTGGATAAGAATAATGTGTGGACTCCGTTTGCCGCACTGCCAATGATTATTATGTACAACAAGGATTTGGTAAAGCAAGGCGAAGAACCGAAGAGCTGGAATGATCTGCTGGATGCCAAATGGAAAGGTAAAATCGCTTTTGCAGACCCTGCCAAATCCGGATCCTCTTATACGCAATTAGTGACTATACTGACCGCTTATGGTAAGGAAGACAAGGGCTGGGACTTCGTTAAGAAATTTGTGACTAACTTGGATGGTAAAATTCTTTCCGGGTCGGGTCTTGTGTATAAGGGTGTAGCGGAAAAGGAATTTGCTCTGGGCGTGACTTTGGAGGAAGCGGCGCTTCGCTATGTTGAGGGCGGTGCCAAGGTTGGGATCATTTACCCTTCGGAAGGCACTTCTGCCGTACCGGATGGAGCAGCAGTAATTAAAGGCGCTAAAAACATGGATCAAGCTAAGCAATTCATCGACTTCCTGGTTGGCAAGGATGTTCAAGCTCTAATTCAGAAAGAATTCAAACGCCGTTCTGTTCGCAAGGACGCTGAAACCGTACAGGGAGTGGCACAAACCAAAGATATCAAGCTAGTTGATTACGATTTCGATTTTGCAGCAACCAAAAAAGACGATATCATCAAGCGCTTTGGTAAAATCGTAACCGGTCAAGAATAAAGAACGACTAAACCCAAGCGGTGCCTTACTTTAAGTGCGAGTTCAAAAAGTCAGCTGTTCAGCACCGAGAAGGTTGCGAGAACCTGAAGAAGGTGGAGCGGAGTGTGTAGGCAAAGCCTACATGAGCACCGGACTTCGAGGGTGAACGCAAGATTCGATGCCGAATATGCTTCCTGAGTTACTTCGTGACCAATAGGGGACTTTTTGAACAACCTCTTCAAGCTAAGGCACCCTTTTTTTCAAGCAAGCAACGTATTGGAGGAACGATTATGCAAAAGATTGTTTTTGAACATGTAACCAAATATTTTGGCGGTCACCGGGCAGTGAATGATGCTCATTTTACGATAGAGGAGGGAGAATTTTTCACCTTGCTGGGACCGAGCGGATGCGGCAAAACGACGCTGCTTCGTGCAATTGCCGGGTTTTATCGGCAGGAGGAAGGAAGTATATACTTCGGAGCTCAGAAGATCAACGACGTCCCTACCCACGAGCGAAATATTGGCATGGTGTTTCAAAACTACGCCATCTTCCCGCACATGACCGTGTACGAAAACGTGTGCTACGGGCTAAAAGCACGCGGCATTCCCAAGAAGGAAATGGAGCAGCGGGCGATGGAAGCGCTTGAGCTTGTAGAGCTGACGCATCTGCGGGACCGCGTCCCCTCCGATATGAGTGGCGGCCAACAGCAGCGAATTGCGTTGGCTCGGGCCATAGTCATCCGTCCCGGCCTGCTGCTGATGGATGAACCGTTGTCCAATCTGGACGCCAAGCTGCGGATCAAGATGCGTTCGGATATACGCAGATTGCAAAAAGAGCTTAATATTACCACAATCTATGTCACACATGATCAAGAAGAGGCTCTGGCTGTATCAGATCGGATTGCGGTAATGAGCGAAGGGCAAATCCAGCAAATTGCCTCACCTCAAGATATTTATGCGTATCCTCAGAACCAGTTTGTTGCCAATTTTATCGGAACCTCCAACTTTTTGGAAGGGGAGTGTATGGCAAACGGGGAAGAAGCCACGGTCCACTTATTGGGTGGAGAGTTTCGTTTACGGACTAACAAGACTTATCAAGGCAAAGTGATATTCGCGCTTCGTCCGGAGAGAATTAAGCTTCAAGCCAACCAATCTGATAATACGCTTGCAGGCCAAATTGAAAGCGTTACATTTCTTGGAGAAAAAGCGAGCTACTTGATCCGTTTAGCAGAAGGTATGCTAATCGATGTGCAAGAGCACGCTATCGAGCCGCATTCCTTGAGGAAAGAGAAGGATACCATCTTCGTAAATCTCCAGTTGGACAAAACAACCATGTTTGACCAGAGCGGGAAGGAGGTCCTGTATCGTGCATCCTTCTAGTATGACACCGAATGCTGGACGTTTCGCATCAGGTCTAAGGCTTCGGTTAAAGGGCTGGGATTTCTGGACCTGGGTCACGGTTGTTGTGTATGTTTTTATGTTTGCTTTCATTGTATACCCTTTGTTTTCGCTGCTGTTTAACAGTTTTTTCAATGACAAAGGCTTGTTCTCCCTTGAGAATTATGCCAATTTCATTAAGCTGAAGTATTTTTATAGCGCCTTATGGAATAGCTTGAAGGTATCCTTTTTTACTACCATTTTTGCCATACTTATCGGTGTTCCGCTAGCCTATGTGAATGCCCGTTATGATATCAAATGCAAGGGACTAATTCAGATCATGGTAATTATGTCCCTGCTGTCCCCGCCGTTTATCGGCGCTTATTCGTGGATATTAATGTTGGGGAACAACGGGTTTCTGACCAACTTTTTACACAGCCTTGGAATCCCTTTCTCCTCCGTTTATGGGTGGAAGGGCATCGTATTCGTATTTACGCTGCAGTTTTACCCGCATATCTTTTTATATGTGACAGGTGCTTTGAAAACCATTGACACCTCGCTTGAGGAAGCGGCTGAAAGCTTGGGACGCTCGAGCTTTCACAGGCTGCGGACCGTAACACTGCCGCTTATTTTCCCTACACTTTCCGCAGGTGCGTTGATGGTGTTTATGGCGGCATTTGCCGACTTCGGCACGCCGATGCTGCTTGGGCAAGGCTTTAAGGTGCTGCCAATTCTTGCCTACGAACAGTTTATTAGTGAAATGGGCGGAAACCCGGCCATGGCGAGCACGCTTAGTGTCATTCTTATCGTCTGCTCCACCGCAATTTTGTTTTTGCAGCGTTATTTTGTGTCCAGAAAAAATTACAATACAAGCGGAATGCGAACGCCGAAAATTAAACAGCTTAAGCGACTGCCGAAGTTTTTCTTTACCGCTGCCGCACTTTTTGTGGCTTGTGTGTCCATGATCCCGCAGGCGACAGTCATTGTAACTTCATTTATCAAAACAAAGGGGCCGGTTTTTCAATCGGGGTTCAGCCTGGGCAGCTACAAAGAAATTTTATTCCGTGTGCCTAAAGCCATCGCTAACACTTACACCTTTTCCTTGATCTCGATAGTTATTATGATTGTCATGGGAATGTTGATTGCCTATGTTTTGGTTAGACGCAAATCGAAAGTCACGGCTATGCTGGATGGATTGCTCATGATACCCTACGTCATGCCGGGAACCGTACTTGGGATAAGTCTTATTATTGCATTTAACAATCCTCCGTTTGTATTAACGGGTACGTGGGTTATTCTGGTTATTGCTTATGTCGTGCGCAAGCTGCCCTACACTATTCGTTCGAGTACGGCGATTCTGCATCAGCTTGACCGTAGCGTGGAGGAGGCCTCGATAAGTCTTGGCGTTCCGCCAATGAAAACTTTCTTCAAGACAACAGGTCGTTTAATGGCACCTGGCGTGTTGTCCGGGGCGATCCTTAGCTGGGTTACAACGATCAATGAGCTAAGCTCCACCGTCGTTCTGTATTATGGTGCAACGGCAACGATCTCCGTTACGATTTATAGTGAAGTATTTACATCTAACTATGGGACTGGTGCGGCACTCGCATCTATGCTGTCGCTGAGCACTTTGATTTCACTCTTAATTGCCAACAAGCTAAGCAAAAAAGGGCTGCAGCTGTAATCCATCCATGCTTCCGCGCTTGAACCATGCTACAATGAGGCGTAAGACGCTGGAAACATGGAGGTTAAATCGTGAGGAAACAGCAGTGGCTACTAGCAATAGCCGTCTTATTAACCTTCGTATGCGCAGGGGCAGGTTATTTTTTATGGTATAACCCACAGGACAAAGCATCCCCCCGCAAAGATATAGAAATCGTTACGCTCACCATCTGGGTTTACAGTAAAGAATGGAGTCAGCTTCTTACCGACTTTCAGCGGAAAAATCCGCAAATCAGCATGGATATTCGAACCTTTCGATCCAGTGAACAACTATTGAATGAATTGGTAGCTGCGGTATCGGCGAATACTGGACCCCAGCTGGCTGAGGTACACAGCTTTTATGGAATCACACAGCTGGCTGATAGCGAGGCGATCGTTCCTTTGGAAAATTGGGTAGACTCCAGCCTTATAGTGCCTGCCTTTTCCGCACCGTTTCAGTATAAAGGTCACGAATGGGCTGTCCCGCTAGGCGGGAGCCTGCCGGTACTTTTTTACAAAGAAGACTTGTCTAAACGTGAAGTGATGGAGCCGAGGGTTTATGCCGGGTGGGATGAGGTAATAGAGGCTGCTGAGCGTATGATCAAGGATTCGGGGAATGGAGCGGAAGAAAAAAACGGACTCGCCATAGATACCGAGCTGCCCTGGTACTTCGAAAATTTATATTATAACCCTGCTGATCAAAAGGAATGGGAAACGGCAGGACCGGCCTTAGCATTATGGGAAGACTGGGTTCATCGCAGAAAAGTGATGGAACCGCTTAATCACCATATGGCTGCCAGTAAGTTTATTAACGGGAGAGTCGGATTTTTCGTATCCTCTTCCGACAAGCTTCCCATTGTTGAACGTTATGTTGGCGGTAAATTTGTGTTTCGAATGAGTGATTTTCCACCGTTGACAGGGCAAGGGATAGTACCCAAAGTTGACGGGATGGTTGTCCTTAAGTCAGACAGTACGAAAGAAAAGGCTGAGCAGGCTTTCATTCGCTATATGATGGAAGATCAAACTCAAATGAATATATGGAGAAATATGGGTATTGTTCCTTCAAGAATTGAAACCATTGGAAAATTGAGGGAAGGCAACACAGACCCTCAAAGAAAAAGGCTGCTAGACGCCGCTTTATTGCTAAGGGCCAAGTTCCCATCTCCGATGGATAGTATCCGATGGAAAAAGAGGAATGAGGTATTGGAGCAATTGGAATTATTGCCCGGCCGCCCCCTAACGGAGTGGGAGCAAAAAATGGTTATTCCATAAAGCCGTAAGAAAGGAACTAAACATATGAATATTGATACGATCTCCATTAAAGGCAGTGGAGAATGGAATGAAGATGCGCTGATCATGAATGAGGGTTTGCGCATTTATGGAGTATTGGATGGAGCCACTTCTATACATCCCTACCGGGGGCCCAATCAGGAAACAGGCGGGTACTTGGCTTCCTCATGCATAAAGCATTATCTGGAGGATTTGCGGGCGGAGGAAGTTAATGGTACTACGTTGAAGCAAGTAGTCATTCAGGCTAATACGCGATTAAGGGATAAAATGGTGGAGGCGGGAGTAAACGTTGCCGACAAGATATCTTTGTGGACTAGTGCACTAGCGATGATTCGTATCCACGAGCGTAGCATAGATTTTGCCCAAGTCGGAGATTGTATGATTGCAGCTGTTTATGCAGATAAGACCGTTCGCGTCATATCGCGGGATCAAGTAGCGCATATTGATCAGGAATCCAAGCGAATCTGGGAGGATGGAATTCGTAACGGCATTACTAACCGCGAGCAGCTATGGGAAATGGTAAAGCCCGTTATTATAAAGAATAAATCCCGGATGAATACCATGGATGGATATTCGGTATTGAGCGGTGAGCCGGAACTAGCTGACTTTGTGGAGTACGGAACTCTCAATCGTATAAACTTGAAGGCAATTCTTATGGTGACGGATGGCTTATTTCATCCAGTAGAGCGCGGAAGCACCGATTCGGGAGGGCTGGAAAGACTGGTCCAATCGGTTATGGAGAAATCATTATCCTCGTATGCGGATTGGTTGATATCTTTAGAGGTTGAGGACTCTAATTGCCAGAAATACCCACGCTTTAAAGTGTCGGATGATAAGACGGCAGTTTGGATACAATTTTAATAAATAGTGACTGTATATAAGGGATAGGTCAAATGGAGTTATCATTTGTCTGTCCTTTTTTGTTGTGAATGAGCAAAAGATGATTTATTTGGTATTGTGTTTTATAATTCGATAGGAGAGCATTTCTATTCCATACTATCACGATCGACGCTTAGCGTTATTGCCAATGCAGGAAGGAAAAGTGAGTATAAGTGATAGAGGAACGATTAGAAGTTTTGAAAGTACATATTGAGCAAGCGGGATACGAGGGACAATCGGATGTCATCAAAAAGATCCATTTCGACGTGCGGCAAGGCGAGCTTGTGGGATTGTTGGGTCCTAATGGTGCGGGCAAAAGTACAACGATCAAAAGTATTCTTGGTTTGCTGAAGGATTTTAAAGGTGAAATTTCCTTCCTTGGTGAACGGAGGAGCTACGCGTATATTCCTGAGCATCCGATTCTTTATGACGAGCTGACGCTATGGGAGCATATGGAGTTTGCAGCTGCTGTGTATGAGCTGGATAGAACCGTTTTTCTAGATAGAGCGGATGATTTATTGCGCCGTTTTAGGCTTTTGGATGAAAAGCATCATTTGCCGGGGAAATTCTCCAAAGGAATGCAGCAGAAAATTATGCTGATCCTTGGATTTCTTAACAAGCCGGATGTGTATATAGTGGACGAGCCCTTTATAGGACTGGATCCAAAGGCGATAAAGGATTTCTTGGGTATGCTGGATGAGGAACGAAAGCGTGGTGCGGGCATCCTGATGAGTACACACGTGTTGGATACAGCTGAACGCATTTGTACCTCTTTCGTGCTTCTCTCGGGTGGCAGGCTGGTGGCTAACGGTACGCTGCAGGATATTCAAAAGCAGTGCGGAATGCCGGATGCGCCCCTATTCGATTGCTTCCACTCCTTACTATGATGGGGGGCGGGGCATAATGACGAGCAGCTTGAGGCTTTTTATTCGTAGAGTTCTATCGGATTGGAATTATCAATATCGTGCGCTGCGAATAGCAGTCGACTGGATTATAGCTTTATATTTTGTAATACCCTTGATACTTGTCGTAGGCTATCAATACTATTCATGGTGGCAAGCTCAGCCTGCATGGTTTAGCTGGATACCCCTCTCTTTGGTTACATTAATCTTCTATCTATTTACTTGGGCAGGGACCATCCGATTCTTTGTTGAGGAAGGGGATCAGCTTTTTCTTAGGCAGAACGAAAGCTGGTTTAAGCATTTGATGGTTCTCGGCTGGAGATACTCGCTTATTCTTCAAGGAGCTACTACTTTACTGCTATTTGCTGTGTTCCTTCCTTTATTAGTTCGAACCTTCGGCTTTAGTACGGCGCAAGTTGCGTGCCTGTTTATTTTTACCTATCTGCTAAAAGTAAACTTGGGAATGGCTAGACAATTGCTAGCCCTCAATTTGTACGGAATTGTTCTTTGGTTAGCACGAATTGTTATGTTTGCGGGTGTTTTCTTCTTGTACCAAGCTCCTGTCGCTCACTTAAGTGATAGGTTTGTTTATAGCTGGATAGGCGTACTGCTCTTACTTGTGCTGTTCGTGTTCTTGAGCAAATTACGGTTTCGGCAAAAGGGAGCTTTCTTCGCGGATATCGCCCGGGAAAGCGATTCGCGGATGAGGATTGTATCCATCCTGTTAATTCGAGTTGTAAAGAGAAGGATCAAGCCAACTCGCAAGCATCCTCTATTGTTCGGAAGATCTCAACGCTTGTTCCGCGGAACAGGGGCGAGCAGCGGTCTATCTGATTTCTTAACGAAGTCCTTCTTCCGTAATGGTACACAGTGGAGGCTTACTATTCAGTTTGTACTCGTAATGAGTACCGGTTTGTTTTTCCTGCCAGGACCGCTTAAAATTATCATCTGGATAGTCGCGGCCTGCCTTCTAGCCTATTGGAGAAAGCAGTTCTGTAAGGAAGAATTATCCGCACCCTTTCTTAAGCTGTTTGATATACAAGATACGGCCAAGCACCAAGCCCTCCAAGCAGCTATGCCTATTCTGGTGCTGCCGGCTCTTTTGCTAATAAGCTTATGTGTGGGCATCTCTTTTTTCACATGGTGGGGACCTCTTCTGATGCTAGGAGCTGCGATTCCTTTGGCTTATGGCACATCTTCAGTTTTTACAAGCTGGTATTGAGTTGTGAAGTCTACTACTATATAAGCAGAAAAAGCGAGCTGCTGAGCACTCGCTTTTTTTGTGTTTGTGTGAGTTTTAATCGACGTACTTCGAGATACTTATTAGGGTAGCGTGCCGCAGAGACTTCCTTTGTTACTTATTATTCCGCTGTAAAGTTAATGTCATACCATTTAGCTGCGGATTCATTTTTAAAAGTAAAAACCTTATGTTCTTTTCCTTCTTTGTCGAGGTACACATATATTTCTTTATCATCCTCTAGTTTATATTTCATGTCTTCGCCTTTAATTGATGTATAAGTAATTTCAAACTTGAGTAGTTCGTCTAATTTTACAATGTTATCAAGGTTCTCGCCTCTTATTAAGGGGATATATAGGGTTGTATTCTTATCGATAACACCAAAGTTATAATTAAATCGATTCACATTGGGATCATTTTTCGGTTTCAAAAGAAATTCTATTTTGCAATCTAAGATTATTTCAGGGGTTCCATAGTGCCTAATTTTTATGAACGGAATAGTTGTATTTTTTATTAATTCACTATTATTATCCACACTTAATATGTTCTCTAGTTGTTGATATATGAGGTCCGCTTTTTTTGTAGATAGAATCCTTTTATTACGGCCCTTATCCGTATTATGAAGAAGAATTGGAGCTTCGACCTTTTCAGCTACAATGTATGACCGATTTGTTTCTTTTTCATAACTTTCAGTTTTCTCATTTTGACTTTTTATTTGTTCATTAGCAATGATAAAGGCTACAATCCCGCCAATAATCCCACCTGAATAGTTTCCAAAAAAACTTAACCAGTCTGCACTCGCTGCCAAACCAAATGAAGGCATTAGTATCAGAATATTTATTACAATTGGGGCACAAAATGCAATGAATACAATTTGTCGTTTTGTCTTATTATTTAATCTCAATATAATCTCTCCTAGTTTGAGATAGAAAAATTCATTTTAACATATTATGTAATTGTGCAACAATAACTTTGTACAACAATAACTTTGTACAACAATAACTTGTTTAATAGAGGACTTTGATTAGCATCGATCCCCAAAAAAGTTTATACTTTGAAAGACTCATGATTGGTTACTACACGGTAAAAGGATGAATTAAATGGGGGAATCGTATTGAGGTTTTCGCAGAGACTTTATTACTCGGGAATGGCTTTGGTTCTTGTGTTAATCGTGGCCGGGGAATTAATCTGGCTGCCCGATCCTCTACGATTCGGTACAGGGCTTTATTGGATTGATGCTCTGGATTTATCTGTTTATGTAGTTGCACTTATTCCATTAATCTGGATGTTAGCCTCATTGCTAATCTTGTTAAATACAGTTCGGAAGCCTTCCGCTTCTCGTGCAGGTTGGGCTTTCTTAAGAAGTGCGGCCGTGTTTGCGGCAGGTGTAATAGCACTGTTTTATATTCTTACTCAGCCGAAGCAGCTAGAATATTGGATGAGTGCTTTGGGAGCAGCCTGGTTATTGGTTTTTGTTGATCTTTTGTTTATGGAACGAAAAAATCGTAGGATACCCATGCGCAGCCTTAGTACGTTCGTTGTAATGATAGGTTTATTGTTTTTTTTATGCTGCCCGACTGGTTACATGGTCACCTATCCAGGATTGACGGTGAATATGAACCGATATGCACAGGCCGCAGGAGCAAGCTCACATGGATCGATGACAGGCGTTCTCGTTTTTGAAAGACCAGCCTTCCCGATTGACTGGGTGTATGCTAAGCTACTGCCTCATTATGGGATTGAAGTGAATAAACTTCAGATATCACTGGGAGAATATAATAAACAAGTACGGATTATGAAGGTGGATGCCAATGCTGCGGGAAGTGCCATCGCATTTCAGAAGCTCGGGTTAGGTAAAGGGATCACCTCGAATGGGGTTATCATCATGGCTATTACAAAAAACAGTCCTGTTGAAGGTATTCTTCAGCTCGGTGATGTGATTGAGGCGGTCAATAAACATAAGGTTTCAAGCGCTCAGGAGCTGGCTGAGTACATGGTATCGGTTAAGCCTGGAGATCAAGTGGAGGTTCAAGTATTACGCGGCGATAAGTCTTGGATTGTGCAGACAAAAACGCAGGCAAATCCTAGTGACCCTAACAGGGCTGCTTTTGGAGTTAATGTAAGCAACAAACTGCAATATGATATTCCAGCAACCATTAATTATCGTAGCTTTTTGCTTCATGAAGGAGGGCCATCGCATGGGGCTTTGCTTGCTCTTACTTTGATCGATCAGCTTACGCCATGCGGCATAACTTATGGAAATAAGGTAGCGGGTACTGGAACCATAGAGCCGGACGGGTCGGTCGGTTCTGTAGGAGGATTAGAGCAGAAAGCCTATACCGTCAGCAGGACGGATAGCGATGTGTTTTTTGTACCCTATACCAATGAACAGGATGCAAGAAAGGGAGCGCCGGGACTGCAGATCGTGCCTGTGCACACTTTGGATGATATGTTGAATTGGTTGAAGCTGCACCCCAAACAAGAGGCGAGTTCTTCTTGTTTAAAAGGTGCTTAAGGCTGGGCTGAGCCTTGGCTAGGAAACTCCGATGTTGCCATGGTATGAGCTTAAAATGAGTTTAGTGGAACTTAAAGTTCCTTTATTCAGTATTCTTGATCGATATAGAGACGATAGCGGAAGGCGAACTTCCTTTATCAGGAAGATGCAGGCAGCAAACCCACAAAAACGAAGTGATAAAGGAACTAACGTTTCCTCTATTTCTTCGTTTTTGTGCTTTTATTAGAAATAACGTAACAATCACTTCCTCTATATCCCGAACCACGGAGGCAGCTTTTTTGCGAATAAACTTGTCAGGACCCTGCGGGAACGCTTAATCATCAACATCTGAATCCGCTAAGACATCAAGGGGAAGGACTAACAACGTTTGCAATAATTCCAAAGCAGATAATGGAGCAGCTTCAACCAATATTAGGCGGACTAGTCACAAATCGTTGCTTTTTGATGTGATCGTAATCACTTGGGGGAGTCGTGCCCTCGTTTATACTTACTGTTATAGCAAGTGACATATAGGAGAGTGATTCCAATGCTAAGTGAAAAAACAATACTAACCATAAAATCTACGGTACCTGTTCTAGAAGTACATGGAATGGCTATCACCAAAAAGTTTTATGAACGTTTATTCACCCATCATCCTGAGCTGTTGAATATATTCAATCATGCTAATCAAAAGCAAGGCAAGCAGCAGGCTGCATTAGCTAACGCGGTGTACGCGGCTGCACTGCATATAGATAAATTGGAAGCTATATTGCCAGTAGTGAAACAGATTGCTCATAAGCACCGAAGTCTCGGCGTCCGAGCAGAGCATTATCCAATTGTAGGGGAGCATTTGCTGGCAGCTATCCAAGAAGTACTGGGTGATGCAGCTACGGATGAAATTCTGCGAGCTTGGAGTGAAGCGTACGCTGTTATCGCCGATGCATTCATTAGTGTCGAGGCTGATATGTATAAGCAATCTCAAGAGCAGAATGGAGGATGGGCTGAGTTCAGGTCATTCCGAGTGGCGCGTAAGGTGAAGGAGAGCGACGTTATTACTTCCTTTTACTTGGTTCCTCAGGACGGTGGGGCGATTGCTGCTTTTGAGCCGGGTCAGTATATTAGTGTGAAAATACAAATCCCAGGAGATTCCCATACTCACATTCGCCAATACAGCCTCTCAGACGCATCGGGGAAATCTTATTATAGAATTTCGGTTAAAAGGGAAGATGCGCTTCAAGGGCGCCCCGCGGGAAAAGTTTCGGTATTTTTGCACGAGCAGATTAAAGAAGGAGACGTTCTTGCAATTTCTGCGCCAGCTGGTGATTTTACTTTGGAGCTGCAGGATTCGAAGCCGATTGTATTAATAAGCGGAGGGGTAGGATTAACTCCGATGATCAGCATGCTGAACACATGGGCAGCAACGGATCCGAGCCGTCCCCTGACCTTCATCCATGCAGCTCAGCATGGAGATATGCACGCAATGCGCGAGCATGTGGAGGAGCTTGCACTCCAGCACCCGCAATTATCCGTCCATTGGTGCTATGCGAGACCAACGGAGCGGGATAGAGAGGCGAACGCATTTCATAAAGAAGGCTTGATCGACTTCCCATGGTTAACAAGCGTTGTGGGCAATAAAGAGTCTAGCTTTTATTTTTGCGGGCCGACACCCTTTATGAAGGCTGTGAATGAAATACTTATAGAATGGGGCGTCACCAAGACGAACATTCATTATGAGTTTTTTGGTCCCGCCAGTAATTTGTAAAAAGACGCAACTTGCAGCTCCAAGGCGGCGTATGCTTACCGAACCCAATCCGTTAGCAGCTATTAGGGTCTCCTGATGAAGCGGATTGGGCTCGCAGCAGCCGGTTAACCGTTTCGCGGCGAAGCCCGATGAACTGACCTATCTCATCCTGCGTTAGCACATCTGTTAGCTTGCCCGTACCGATATAGGCTTGGAACCAGAGCTGCAGCTTTCGAAGCCTCTCAAGTGGAGTGGTCTCGGTAAGCTGGTCGATACGCTGCTGCATCATGCGAAGCTTCTCTTGCAGCTGCAGAGCGATAGCCCGGCATTTCTCAGGATCACGTTCATTTTCGATATACCAATCTGCAGCGGGAAGCATTTCAACTTCACAGGTGATAAGCGCGATGGCTGTCCCGTTATATGGATTTGGACTAATGAGGGAATGATGGGGGATGATTTCTCCGGGTACAATAATATTCAAGAGAACAGCATTTCCGTCCTCATGAATTCGGATAATTTTCAGCAGACCTTTTCTCAGATGGTAGAGTGGACCGGATTCTCCTTGACGAAACAAGGTTTCACCTTTATGTAGAATCATTTATGAATAGCCTCCTAAGAGCTTTTCTTGAGAAAAGCTAAGATCGTAAGAATAAGCAGAGCTTTTCTTAAGAAAAGCTAGCATCGTAAGCATAAGCTTATCTAATAGCGAGAGCCTGAAACACAGGCTATTCGCTTTTTTTTAGTTCAACCTCAAAATCAGTGCTTGACCCGCCTCCGATCATCAGCTTGTACCATATCCTGCAAACATGCAGTTATTTTCGATCAAAAATTTGCTGTTGAGGAAAGAACTGCGAAAGTACAGCAATTTTTATGTAAAACGGTACGGTTCAGCTAAGAATGAAAAAAGAACTGCACATTTGCATGAATTTACGAAGACTGCTGATATAACAGACAAAAGGCTGTATAGATGCAGTTTTTTGGCGTAGGAAATGACTTCGACCAAAATCTTGTGCGCTACCATGGCCATTGCCGTTCGTAAGGCCTTGTCAAGCACTAAGCAGTTTAAGTAGCCGAAATCGAATGACTTCGTAAAGAGCTTAGCAGGTAAGTAGGATGCACTTATTTCAGATTTGAGTCCTTTTTTTGTACCATTAATTTCTATTATAACAGGTTGAGAAGTTGAGCAAACATAGCAAAATTACCCTCGATCCATCAATCCATTCGGGAAACAGACTCTCTTTTATGAAAACAGTATGAAAATCAGCTTTTTTTATATATAAAGACGAACGATTGCTTGATAAATTGTTGAATTCTATGTATTATATACAAATAGATTATATGATTATGGGTCAAAAAATGCTCCAGAAGGTGATCCCATGCCCCTAATAGATTCTAGTGAAAACAGGAAAAAGCTGTGTCACCTATATAATGAGATTGCCAAGGAGCTATTCGGGTTTGGCACTACGCTGCTGAAGGCATCACTGGATCATAACATCATTACGATACATGCCAAACATCGCCGTTCTCCGCGCTCTTCAGCTTTAGAGGGGGAAGCCCCGACGCTGAAACATGAGGTTGATTTTTATATGTCCTCCATTTACAAAAAGAAAATCCGGGAGAAGCTGGAGCTGGAAATGGGCTTATCCATTGAAGCTGTATTAAGGGATTACGATCCACCGACACAATGGGCCATTACGAACATCATTCTTAAACAAACCGAATAGTCCAGTCGGCGTTTCTCTTTTGATCTATCTTAAGAGGAAACCACATGTTACATAAACGGATGTCTCTTTGCATTGTTTACAATGAGAAGTGCTCTTGTTAGAAGATTTTATTCTATCAGGGGTACTTCTTTGTTTTTTTAGTTATATAAGAAATGATAAGTTTTGTTGGTATCAGATGGTATTCCGTGTATATTGTGGGACTTGGGAAGGATACTAATGAAAAATCACAGTGATTCACGATTCAAATCATACATTTATACAAAATTGGGAGGACGATGATTATGAAAAAGAGAATGTTTCAAGGGTTACTTTCCTTAACTGTGGCAGGATTAGCTTTGACGGGCTGTGGAGCTCCTGCAAAAGAGCAGGGAAATACAGCGGGCGGCGCTGCACCGGCACCGGCTCAGAAGGGCGAACCAACGAAGCTGGTTATTTCCACTTGGGGGTTCTCCGATGATTTCTTCAAGAAAGAAGTATACGCACCCTTCGAGAAGGAACATAATGTTCAAATCGTTTTGGAGACGGGCAACAATGCGGAGCGTCTTAACAAAGTGAAGCAAGGCAGCTCAAGCGTAGATCTTATTTATTTATCCGATTATTATGCGCAGCAAGGTATTGAAGCAGGTCTGTTTGATAAAATCGACCGCAGCCGTATTCCAAACCTGAAGGATATTTATGATGTAGCCAAAGCACCGCTTGGTGAAGATTATGGTCCTGCTTATACGATCGGTCAATTGGGAATAGCCTATAGCCCTAAAGCCGCGGGTAAAGAAATCAAATCCTGGAGTGACCTGTGGAGTCCTGAACTTACTAAGAAGCTGACTCTGCCTAACATTACATCCACAAGTGGCCCTATGATTTTGGATGCAGCATCTGTCGTTGCTGGCAGCACTACATTTAATGCGGATCAAGCTTTTGCCAAGATCAAAGAATTGAACAAAGGCGTAGTTAAGTATTACAGCCAAACCTCCGAGTTCGTGAACATGTACGCGCAAGGCGAAATTGCCGCAGGACCGATTATGGAAATGTATGTTAAGGATTTGAAGGCAGCTGTGCCGGATACCAAATTCATTACACCGCAAGAGGGCGGTTACGCGATTATGAATACGGTCAATGTAATTAAAGGAAGCAAAAGCAAACAAGTTGCGGAAGATTTCATCAACTGGCATTTGAGCAAAGAGGTACAAGAGAAATCAGCTAAAGCTAAAGTAGATTCTCCTGTTAACACGACGCTGAAATTGACTCCTGAAGAAGCAACTGGAATCACTTACGGCGCTGATGTAGTGAGCAAGCTTCGTAAATTGGACATGAAGGCTGTTAACCAGAACCTGAAATCCTGGATCGATCGTTGGAACCGTGAAGTAACGCAATAATAGGCTTTATATAAAGCAGTGGCAAGGGTATATGACCTAGCAAGCTCTAGCATGTACCCTTGTTATCTGTTCAGTCACGGAAAGTACAAGGGGGAAGTTTAATGAAGAAGGTCATCCTCGACGTAGATACGGGAATAGATGATGCTCTTGGCATTTTACTGGCCATCCGCAGCGGTCAGCTCGATATTCTGGGGATTACTACCGTTAACGGTAACGTATCCTTGGACCAAGCGACAACGAATACTTGCAAAATTTTGCAGCTGGCTGAACTTGAGCAAGAAATTCCTGTCATTCGAGGAGCGGATAAACCATTTTTGCGGACGTCCTTTTTTGAACACAGGGTTCACGGACAGGATGGACTAGGCGGAGCCTTAAGCGATATGCCGGTTCATCAAACTGTTCAGGAGGGACATGCTGCTGATTTCATTATTGAACAGGTACGCCGACATGCCGGGGAAGTCACTCTGGTAATGACTGCGCCTCTGACGAATCTAGCTCTTGCCGTAATGAAATATCCTGCATTGGTTCATGAAGTGAAGGAAGTCATAGTTATGGGCGGTGTAGTTGCGAGCTTCGGTAATGTAACCCCAACTGCGGAATATAACATCTATGTAGATCCAGAGGCAGCAAAGCTTGTGCTTCAAGCTGGCTTCCCGTCCCTAACTCTTGTTGGTCTGGATGTCACTCGAAAGGCATTGCTGACAGAGGAGCATATTCAAGCTCTGGGGGATTCCCCCATCAGTCGTTATGTTCGAGAAAGTACGGCTGATTATATGAAGCGGTACTACGAGCGGTACGGTGTCAGGGCTTGTGCATTACATGATCCGCTGGCTGTAGGTGTGGCTATCAATGGAGCATTGGTTACCACGAAGCATTATTATGTAGATGTGGAAACGAAAAGTGAGCTTTGCGACGGGCAAACGGTATGCGACTTTCAGAATCGCTTGTCCAAGGAGCCGAATGTCCATGTTTGTCTCGACGTAAAGGCAGACGAATTTCTCCAGCTATTTACCCGGGCCCTGCGTGCCTAGCGAAAGCTAACTCAAGGAACAGGAGAAAAGTTACATGAAGAGAACGTATTTATATTTATTATTGATACCGGGTCTGCTGTTTCTGACGGTGTTTATGGTAGTGCCGATTCTTCTGACGATAGGCTCAACCTTTTTCAATAAAGGAGCATTTACCTTTGAAGGTTATATGCACTTTTTCAAGGATCCTTATTTCCTTAAAATACTGATGACAACATTGCGTGTCAGCCTATTTACTACGTTGTTGTGTATTATTATAGGGTTTCCCGTTGCTTATTACATTTCCAGACGGTCTCCGAGGCAAAAGGCGATCCTGCTCGCGCTGGCTATTTTTCCACTGCTTACGAGCTCGGTTGTCCGTTCCTTCAGCTGGATGATCATTTTGGGCAAAAAGGGCTTGCTTAACAACTCGCTTATTGCTATGGGGTTGATTCAAGAGCCTTTGGATATTTTGTATACACCTACTGCGATGATAATCGGTCTGGTTCATTTGTTCTTGCCGTTAATTATTATAACTTTGGTCGGTGTTATGGAGAATATAGATCCTGACCTGATTAAAGCGGCGGAGAGTTTAGGTGCGAACCGCTTTGTAGCTTTCTGCAAGGTAATTGTGCCGCTAAGTGTACCAGGATTAATTATAGGGAGCATTCTTGTGTTTGTTGGAAGCTTTACAGCTTATACAACGCCGGCATTATTAGGCGGGAAACAGCGAGTGATCTCCACATTTCTGTATCAAAATGCCATTACGCTTAACGATTGGTATTTGGCCTCTGTCATCGCCACGATCATGATCGTCATAACGTTCTTGGTCATTGGTCTCATGAACAAGCTGGCTAATAAATTAAATCCGAAGGGGTAGAAGGGATGCAGGAGAAGAATCGAGGTCTAGGCCTGTTTACGCTGCTTGTATATTTATTTTTGCTCGGACCGCTTGTGATTATTGCTTTCACTTCATTCGAACCTGGGAGCGTCTTGAAATTTCCGCCCCAAGGCTTCTCGCTTAAGTGGTACAGCAACATTTTGGAAGTTTCAATGTTTGTAAAAACCTTCTACACTTCGATCATCGTATCGCTTATTGGTAATTTATTGGCACTGCTGATAGGTATGCCGGCGGCGTATGCATTAAGCCGATTTGAGTTTAAAGGGAAAAATTTACTCAATGCTATTTTTATTTCTCCGGTTCTTATTCCGGGAATTGTACTTGGGTTCACGATGCTGAAATACGTAATCGTGACGTATAACCTGCCGATTTATGCGGCACTGCTGATTGGACATACGGTGGTTATGCTGCCCTTTATTATACGTGTTATTGCATCAAGCTTATCGAATTTCGACTTCGCCATAGAAGAAGCAGCTTTAAGTCTGGGTGCTGGACAGCTGAAGACCTTCTTCAAAGTGGTGCTGCCGAATATCAAATCCGGTATTATCGCAGCCGTTCTTATCGCTTTCTTGGAGTCCTTTAATAATGTCGATATCTCCGTATTTATGACCGGTCCAGGGGTCAGTACGCTGCCTATCCAAATGCTGACGTACGTGGAAAATCATTTTGACCCAACGATTGCCGCTATATCCGTAATTCTTATGATCTTTACAGCACTTTTCATGTTCGTGATCGAACGGCTGATGGGTCTATCCTATTTTACCAAACGATAATGGAGGCTTTCGCTTATGGCTTTGCTAACTCTAGAGGGTGTATCGGTTGCCTATGACCAACAATATATTTTGAAGGATTTTAACCTGAACGTGGAAAAAGGGAGCCTTATTTCGCTGCTCGGCCCGAGCGGCTGCGGCAAGACAACTACTCTGCGGCTTATCGCCGGGTTTTTGGAGGCAAAAGAAGGCCGATTTACGTTGAACGGTGTAGACTATACGCGTGTACCCGTCAATAAGCGTAACTTTGGCTTCGTATTCCAGAGCTATGCCTTGTTCCCGCATTTATCGGTTTACGACAATGTAGCGTTTGGGCTTCGACTGCGCAAGGTGAGCGGGGCTGAGCTAGACCGTCGTGTAAGAAAAATGCTCGATACGGTTAGCTTGTCCGGCTTTGAGAAGCGGTTCCCTAAGGAACTGTCAGGAGGCCAAAGACAACGGGTTGCTATTGCCCGGGCGCTTGTGATCGAGCCGGATTTATTGCTATTCGACGAGCCGCTAAGTAATCTGGACGCCAATCTGCGTGTGAACATGCGGGTGGAAATTCGCCGCATTCAACAGGAGCTGGGCATTACCACCGTCTATGTTTCCCATGATCAGGAAGAGTGCTTCTCTATATCGGATCAGGTTGCCATCATGAATAAAGGGATCATAGAACAGCTGGACCGGCCTGCTACGATTTTCAAATATCCGAAGACGGAGTTTATAGCTCGGTTTATCGGTTTTAACAATTTTATATCCTTTGATGAAAGACAAGAAAGAAGCGATGAGGTCGAGCTTAAGGTTAAGAGCTATACTTTTATCGCGGCTAAGAGCCCTGGCAAAGGGGAGCAGAAGGGCAAGAAAGGCGCTATTCGCCCTGAAGACGTGATTATTGGTTCAACGGAAGAAATAGGACAGGGTCCGAATCGCGTGGCAGGACGTGTGAAAGTAAGCACATTCCTAGGGAGAAGCTACCAGTATGTCGTGGAGACTGATTTGGGGGATTTCACTGTAAACAAAGAAATGGAAGCCCCTTATTCTAATGGCAGCGAAATACGTCTTCTATTCCCTAGTGAGAAATTAGTTTTAGTTGAGTAGTGAATTTGGAGGTGCAAGCAAATGCTAGTCGATTTGCTGATTGAAAATGTACAGATCTACAACAGTTACTTTAAAAAGTTCGTCCATGGCAATGCAGCAGTAAAGGACGGTAAATTTTTATATATCGGAAATCGTGGTGCAGAAAGCTTCGAAGCTGGTGAAAGGCTAGATGGGCAAGGACGATACATGATCCCCGGTCTGATTGATATTCATCTTCATATTGAAAGCACGATGGTCACCCCGGAAACTTTCTCCTATGGGCTTATCAAGAATGGAGTAACTACCATTGTGCCGGAGCCTCATGAAATGGCTAATGTTTTCGGGCTTGACGGTGTGAAGGAAATGATCAAGGCGAGCAAAGATTGTGTGGCCGATATGTTTTATGCGATTCCAAGCTCAGTACCGGCAACCTCTATGGAAACGACAGGGGGAGCTATTGAAATTGAGGATTTGGATGAGCTCCTGCGATCGGAAAAAATCATTTGCTTAGGCGAAATCATGAACTATGTGGATATCATTAAGGATCCTGATTGCAAGACGAATCAAATTTTAACTCATATCCGCAGTAATTATCCGAATTTAATAATCGAAGGTCATTGTCCTAAGCTGCTTGACCTGGATTTACAAAGGGTGATATACAGTGGGGTAGATTCCGATCATACCCATCAAACGATAGAAGGAATGGAAGCGCGGATCGGTGCAGGGATGTTTATTGAGATCCAGGAGAAATCAATGACGCCTGAAGTGATGGATTATTTAATTCAGCATGATGTTGCCGAACATTTCTGCTTCGTAACCGATGATGTGATGCCGGATTCCTTCCAGCGTCGGGGGCACTTGAATCATATTGTTCGCAAAGCAATTGAGATGGGAATGGAACCGGAGAAAGCGATTTACGCGAGTACCTTCACCCCTTCCAAAAGGATGAGAATGTATGACCGTGGAGCTATTGCTCCAGGAAAAATCAGCGATTTTTTATTGATCTCGAATTTGTCAGAGCTGACTATCGACCAAGTATTTAAAAAGGGCCGGAAGGTATACGATGCAGCAGAAACCTACAGCTCCAAAGCGAGTCAGGGTGCATTTCCTGCGCATTACTATACAAGTGTTAAGCTGCCGCAGCTGAGTGAGAAGGATTTCTCAGTGGCTGTAGATTCCGTTGATGGTCGTTACGCGTGCCGCGTGATGATGGTGAAAGACGGTTCGACTTTCACTGAAGAGCATAAGGGAGAGGCAGAGATTCGCCAAGGCGAGCTATGCTGGCAGGAAAGTGGTTACGGGCTTATTGCTACGTTCGAACGTTACGGAAAAAACGGGAATCGCGCATTCGGCTTAATTGGCGGCGATACGATCAAACGTGGTGCCGTAGCGACGACTTACTCTCATGACAATCACAATCTGCTTGTTGTAGGGCATAATGTCGAAGATATGATGCTGGCCGCCAATGAAGTGATTAAGAATCAAGGTGGCTTTTGTGTAGCAGATAATGGGGAGCTGCTTGCGAACCTCCATCTGCCGGTAGGCGGCATTTTAACAGAAGCATCACTGGAACAGACAGCAATGGAGCTGGAGGCTATCCGCAAAGCGATGAAGTCGCTAGGGTACAAGCATTATAACCCGATAATGTCGATCAGCACACATTCACTAGCTGTTAGTCCAGCGCTGAAAATCACAGATCATGGATTAATTGACGTAAATGAAGGCAAGGTTGTTTCTTTAATAATTGGCTAGTTCAATTGTATATATGGGATAGTAGGAATGAGGAGAGAGTTGATGAGCTTTCTCCTTTTTTTATGATACTTATGGATATGGTTTTGGGGTAAGTGAACTGCATGTAAGGGGTAATGTTCCCATACATAGTACCTCGCTCCTAACGAACAAACGTAATCTTCCAACGCGCGCGGCTCCCGTGCGACGTTGTGTGTTGCATGGCGGTCGGTCGAACCCCACGCTGCTAATGAAGGTTTCTAAGATATCTTGATTATTTCATATCATCATAATACAGTGTATATTGTGTAAGGGTAATATATATAGTATTGTGTATAGATAATATTATGGGTTTTGGCGATAGGATGTGTGGAGGATCATATGATTAAGCCAATCGGCAGAAGCAGAGGAAGTTTTTTCTGGAAAAACCTAGGATTGGTCCTGTTGATTACCTGTATACCTATTGCTTTCATAGGCATCATTCTATATTACATCGGAACCT
Source organism: Paenibacillus foliorum (assembly GCF_013141765.1). Lineage (GTDB taxonomy): Bacteria > Bacillota > Bacilli > Paenibacillales > NBRC-103111 > Paenibacillus_S > Paenibacillus_S foliorum. Next base: position 51,661 of record NZ_WHOD01000052.1, on the reverse strand, counting down.
CTCGAATCGAAGCCGAAGTGAACAGGGCACATCAGAATCAGCTTAACCTGTCCATTCAACAGATGAATGATTATTTAACTAATCTTGAGCATTCTGTGGTGAGGCTTGCTTTCGATCGAAGCATGGATGAAATGCTAAAGAATATGGATCTGATTCAAGAATTCAGTAAAACAAACGAATTTATGAAATCGTTTTCATTAATAACCGAATCGAATTCTCTCATCGACAGTGTTAGCTTATATTTGCGCGATGCGGATAAGCTGCTTGGTGACGAGGTTGGATTTCAATCTATCCGAATGGATGAGGACCGGAAGCTCTTAGAATCCTTGTTGGAGAAAGAGCGCACGATCTACTGGAATTATTCATTAAAGAAGATAAATAAGCCCAATTCGAAGAACAAAGCCATTATCATCAAGCTTCCTGGAGGCCAAATGTACGGTTCTTACGGAGCTTTTATCATCTATTTGGATCAGGATAAATTAAATACGATGGTGTATAAGCTAGTCTCAGGAGAAGGAGTCGCTTTCTTATTTAACGAGAATGGAGACTATTTGACGACCCCTCGTAATAATGAACCTACTCCAGATCAACTATCTTTGGAAGATGCACTTAAAAATCAGATTATGAAGGAAAATTTTAATGATCATTTGTTCAAGTATGAATGGCGAAATCAAATCTACACGGTATCGTACGGTAAAATAGCTAAGCTAGGCAGCAAATGGACCGTTGTTTCCGCAACTCCCTTGTCGCAAATTACAGCCCCTGTAACTTTTTTGTCCCGTCTTATTTTATGGATCAGTATGGTTGGACTGACGATTGGGCTACTGCTTTCTTGGTTCGCATCCAACAAAATGTACGCTCCGATCTATCGATTGAAGAATTTGTTCGAAGCTTCCAGAAATAACCGGTCAGAAGAAAAAGATGAAATCATCTATATTGAAAATCAGTGGAGGCAGCATCTGAAGGAACAGCAGGCACTTGATATGAGAATTAAGCAGTCCATTCCGGCTCTCCGGGAAAGCTTTCTATTGCAGTTTTTGCAGGGGAATTTGTACACTCATACGGAATCGGAGATTATTAATAAAATGAAGCAGCTGGATTGGGATGTGGAGAATAAAAGGTTTGCAGTAATGGTCGCGCAGCTGCATGGTCTTTCGGATCTCGGTGGAAAATTCACAGAGCGGGACGCTCAGCTCATTACGTTTGCCGCCTCCAATATTATATTGGAGCTCTGCTCCGAGAAGCTAAAGCTGGTTCACGTAACAAATTTTCAGGATTTATCCGTAGGTATATTTTTCGCGTTGGACAATAGCTTCACTAATGAAGAGATTAAGGGTTTGCTCAATAAGCTTGCTCATGATTATATAGTTTCGGTTAATAATGTACTGCGTCTAAGGATAACCATAGTCATGGGCAAAATTTCCGATTCGATCGTGGAGATACCCAATGTACTCGATCAAACAAGAAAAGCACTGCGCTTTCGCGATCTTCATACAACCAACCAGATGCTGGATATGAATCAATTTATGATTGAAAATACGAGCCTCAAGCATTTTCCCTCTGAGCTGGAAAGAGATATTGTGCATGCGGTCAACATGGGTCTTGAAGAGGAAGCGGTCCGTCTTATCCAACAATTTATGATTGAGCTGCAAAGCAACAACAGCACTGAGTTAATGGTGCATCAAGGTATGATGAAGCTGCTGGGCACTCTCCATGACACTATCATCAAGCATGATGTGAATCTGTATACCTTATACGAAGGGATTCACCTTTATGAACAGCTCATGCAAATATCCGAGCCGGATCCAATTGTGGATTGGTTTCAGTATAAGCTGATTCGTCCCTTTATTAAGACATTAACCATTGCTTATGACAGCAATATGCGAGAAACGATGAATAAGCTGCACGGGCAAATTCAACAGGAAATACTATTGGACATATCGCTTGAAATGTATGCCGACCAATTGCAGATGAGCTCCTCGAAGCTAAGTAAGGCGTTCAGGCAAATCAATGGCATCAATTTTATCGATTTCATTATTCGTTTACGAATTGAGAAATGTAAAGAACTGTTGGTTACAACCGATATGAAAATCAATGATATAGCCGGGCTGCTACACTATCAACCCTCCCATTTAATTCGTATCTTTAAAAAGAGTGAAGGTATTACTCCCAGGCAGTATCGTGAGAAGCATACTCAAGGCAATCCTTCAGATTCTTCGGCATAAAATGAAGTTAAGCCCTTCGAATTTTTGGAGGGCCTTTTTGTGAGCAAGAAATGATTCAGCGCAAATTTGCTGTTGTAAGAGCCTTTTGTTGAAATTCAAAAAAAGACGATAGCCGGAAATTTTGCACGGGCATAGTGATAATTTATTGGTATTGCGTTTGTAATGACAGCGCTCTATTGTTAGGGCATCAGTCAATCAAACAAACCAGTTTTATGGAAAGGGGAGACGAAACCTATATTGATCATGTATGGATAAGGAATGAACATAGCTTGAATTAACAAGTGAGGAGGAAGAGGTAGATGGATTTCCAAGCGACGAAGTCAATTTCGCAACCGCTTGCAAAAAGGAAAAGTAAGACGATGCTTTGGTCCGACCTTAAACGTGACAGGTATTTATACCTTCTGGTTTTTCCAGGTATCCTGTACTTTCTTATTTTCAAATATTACCCCATGTGGGGCATCATCATAGCTTTTCAAGATTATTCTCCCTATATGGGGGTATTGAAAAGCAGTTGGGTAGGAATCGAACATTTTGTAAGATTTTTCACCAACCCGAGCTTTTATCTTCTGTTTCGCAACACGATGATGATCAGCTTATTGAGCTTAATTTTCTTTTTTCCTTTACCTATTTTGTTGTCCCTTTGTATGAATGAGGTTGGCAATAAATATTTTAAGCGAATCATTCAATCAGTTGTCTACTTACCCCATTTTCTATCTTGGGTTATTATCGCAGGAATTACCTTCTTACTGTTTTCGCAATCCAGTGGAATTATCAATCTTATGCTTGAGTACATGGGGTACTCTAAGATAGATTTTCTAACTAATGCCAATTTCTTCTGGGGACTGCTTACTGGGCAAAATATTTGGAAGGATACCGGCTGGGGAACGATTATATTCCTGGCTGCCATAACCGGGATTGACTCACAGCAGTATGAAGCGGCCAAGATTGACGGTGCTAGCCGAATTAGACAAATATGGCACATCACGCTGCCAGGTATTCGCAATGTTATTATTATTCTCTTGATTTTGCGATTGGGTCATATTATGGATGTTGGCTTCGAGCAGGTGTTCTTGATGTCTAATGGCGCAGTAGCGAATGTTTCTGATGTATTTGAAACATATGTTTACCGAAATGGGATTCAGCAAGGTCAATTCAGCTATACAACGGCTGTCGGTTTATTCAAATCAATTATTGGGCTGGCGCTTGTTGTTTGGGCTAACTGGCTGGCCAAGCGTTTTGGTGAAGAAGGCGTTTATTAAGTAGCTGATTACGAAGGCAGTCTTGGCTATCGCCAAAACGAACGAATGCTAACGAAGACAGTTTTTGCTATCGCAATAACTCTAGGGAGTGATTAAATGAAAGAAAGCCTGGGAGACCGCATATTTAGTATAGCTAACATGGTTCTCTTGGTTGTAGTTGGAATCATTACATTGTTTCCCTTGTACTACGTATTCGTCGTTTCTTTTACAGAGCCGCATGAGTACATTGAGAAATATGGTTTTGTGCTCTTGCCGAGTAAATGGAGCTTAAGCTCCTATGAATACTTGATGTCGACATCAGCTTTTATTCGAGCCACTGGGATTAGCGCTTTTCTGGCAACGGTAGGAACGGTCTTGAGCCTTATGGTAACATCGGCCTTCTCCTTCGGATTATCGCGAAAGAGATTGCGCGGTAGAAAGCTGATGATGTTTATGGTCATGTTTACGATCCTGTTTAATCCGGGAATTATTCCACTCTATCTACTGGTGCGAGATCTGGGCTTGATCAACAGCATTTGGTCCTTGATTATTCCCGTTCTGACCAGCGGTTGGTACGTGATCCTAATGAAAAGCTTTTTTGATAGCATTCCTGTCGAGTTGGAGGAAGCGGCTTTGATGGATGGGTGCAACGACCTAAGCGTTTTTTTCAGGATTATATTGCCGCTTTCCGCCGCTTCACTTGCTGCATTCGGGTTATTCTATGCGGTAGCGTACTGGAACACGTTCTTTAGCGCTGTGCTCTATATCAATGATTTTACGAAAGTGCCCTTACAAATTGTACTGCGCAACATGCTGATCGATTCCGATACGGCTATGGGTGGAGCATCGGCTGTGGAAATGGCTTCAGATAAGCAGCTTCCCACTCAAACGATCAAGATGGCCGCTGTGGTTGTATCAACCCTTCCCATTTTGATGGTATACCCATTCCTGCAAAAGCATTTTACCAAGGGTGTCATGTTAGGCTCCGTAAAAGGATGAGCTGGCATAAATAATTATTTCCATTGAATTTATAATCACATTATCAAAGGAGAGAAGGAAAAATGACTAATTTTACAGATTTGGAAAGCAATTGGCGTATTGAGAAAATCGAACGAGTCGTTATGAAGGGGGAGCGCCGGAGGTTGGCGGGCTGTAATGCTAGACTTGGCGTACATGGCAAGGAAGTCAGCTTTCCGTTGCTTCGCATCACAATCGGGGGCATTGCAGGATATGGTTGGTCCAACATAACCCGTGAAGCTGCAGAAGCCTTGATCGGAGCTACGGTTAACGAAATATTTTCGGAGGAACAGTGGATTCAGGATCGCTTTCTAAAGATTCAGTTCCCTCTGTTCGATTGGCTAGGGAATGTTAGAAAAACACCCGTGTACGAGCTGCTGACTAATAAACAGTGGACAACCCAGCTAAGTGTTCCATGCTACGATACTTCGCTGTATTTTGATGACCTGCATCTGAGTTCAGAGGCCGATGCGGTTCGTTTGCTCCAAGAAGAAGCTATGCAGGGATACAATGAGGGCTTCCGCGGGTTTAAAATCAAGGTGGGCCGTGGTGCGATGCATATGGATTTGATGGAGGGAACGAAAAGGGATATCGCTATTGTCAATGGGATCAGGGATGTGGTCGGTCCGGACTGCAATATTTCGATCGATGCGAACAATGGATACAACTTGAACCTGACCAAGCATGTACTTAAGGAGACAGCTCAGTCCAATCTGCTGTGGATGGAGGAAGCCTTTCATGAGGATGACAGGCTATATCGTAATCTAAAAGAATGGTTGGCCGAGCAGAAGCTAGATGTGCTGATAACAGATGGCGAAGGATTGGCTGCCGGGCCTATCGTCGAATGGGCGGAGCAAGGCTTGATTGATGCGATACAGTATGACTTGAAGGACTATGGAGTTGTAAATTGGTTGAAGCTGAGTGATCGGCTTGCCAAGAGCGGAGTAAAAGCAGCGCCGCATAATTATGGCGGGTTCTACGGTAACTTTGCATCTGCCCAGGTCTATCCGGCTATCCAAGGATTCATGTTCGTCGAATGGGATCAAGCGGAAATTCCAGGTATCGATACGTCAGGTTACTCGATCAAGGATGGCAAGATAGCAGTGTCTTCAGCGCCAGGGTTCGGTTTGCATATAGATGCGGCTAATTACGAGAATAAGGTGCGAGAAAACGGCTGGGTTGTTTGATCTCAATGGATACAACCAATAAACATGATATGAGGAGATGAGTTCGCATGAAAATAAGTGATACGCATTTGTTCAAAAAGCCTACTCTGTTAGTTTTGTCCACTATGGTTGTATTCTCTTCGCTTGCCGCAGCTTGCTCTTCGTCTGCACCAGCAGCTCCGCCAAAGGATGGGGCGACGACTGCAAAGGAAGAGTCCAAGACGCCAAGCAAGCCTACAGAGATCAAGATTATGGCTGATTACACAATAGCACAGCCCCCATCACCCGATAATCCGGTGCTAAAGGAATTTGAGAAGAAGACTAATACGAAGCTGACGGTTCAATGGGTACCAGGCGGCGACTATTCGGATCGCGTTAATGTCGCACTTGCCGCAGGCGATATTGCAGACTTAATTAAAATCCCCAGCATTACAACTCCGTTATTCCGCCAAATGGTGAAGCAGGGAGCTTTCTGGGATTTGACGCCTTATGTCAAGGACTATCCGAATTTAGTATCACTGGATTCTAAGATATGGAATAATACGAAAATTGATGGAAAAAGCTATGCAGTGCCAGCCGGACGGCCTTTGAACGGAGGAGGATTTTTCTCCATTCGCAAAGATTGGGTGGATAAGCTCGGTTTGAAAATGCCTCAAACGATGGATGAGCTTTATACCGTGATGAAAGCTTTTAAAGATAATGCGCCTGACGGTAAAAAAGATACCATCGGATTTACAATGCGTGGTGCCAATGTTATCGAAGAGGTTTTCGCAGGAACCGTTGGCAAGTGGAAGGAGAAGGATGGCAAGCTTATCAATATGAATCTGGAGCCAGAGGTGAAGGAATCATTAATCTATCAACGCAAATTATACCAAGAGGGATTGATTCCTCAGGATTTCCCAGTGTTAAAGGAAACACAATATTGGGAGCTAGCGACAAGTGGAAGAGCCGGGGTTACAGTGGAAACTCCTGAGGCATTATTCCGATATACGATGGACCAATGGAAGAAGGATCCGAAGGTAGAATGGACTCCTATGGTGTCCTTAAGTCCCAAAGCCGGAGGCAAGGCCTATGTATCCCAGAGCACAGGCATGAATGGTGTTCTGGCTATACCGAAATCAGTGCCTGAAGAAAAGATGAAAGCAATCCTGAAATTCATTAATTATGGTTCCGGCGGTGAAGGCTTGGATCTAACGCTGTATGGGATTAAAGATGTTCATTACAGCGTTGTAGACGGTCTGAAGGTGGCTAACGACAAGGCAGTAGCAGATAGTGTAGGGACAGCCTCATGGGGGAAGATGTTCAGTACACCTGTTGTGGATTTATGGCAGTATGCAGCGGGTATGCCTAAAGAGGTTTATCAAAGAAACATGAAAATTGCGGAAGAAAGAGGTAAGATTTCTACTGGTGACCCGACGATTGGCTTGGTTTCCGAGACGGAGCTTAAGATGGGCGCCGACTATACGAAGAAAATTGCGGATATGAAAACGCAAGTCATCATTGGTAAAATTCCTATAGAGGAATGGGATAAATACGTCGATCAACTTAAAAAGGACGCCAATTATCAAAAAATTATCGAAGAAATGAATGCAGAGTACAATAAACGTTCGGCTCAAAAGTAAGGCCGGGTTATGCTGGTAGCAGGCTGCAAGGGGATTCCCTAGCAGCCTGCATTTTTTTGGTTGGATAGAAGAAATATTTAGTAAAAATAATTACAATTCGGTCTAACCTCTGCATTATACAATAAAATTGGATTCTTTATAATGAAATTAACTTAGTTGATCAACTAATAGTTACATATAGAAAGGGGATGTTTCATTGCATTCCAACACGGTTATCGGTCTGCAGGCCAAAAAGGCTGCGGTCAGCAAAAGTAGGCTTCGCCGGATCGAAACGATGACCGGTTATGTATTTGTGGGCCCGATGCTTCTCGGCGTGCTTATGCTGGTAATGGTGCCAGTCATCGCTTCGTTGTTGTTAAGCTTTGCCGACTGGAACTTTGTGGCAGGCATTGATCAAATGAAATTTGTAGGCTTAGGAAACTTTAAAAGGCTAGTGGCCGACCCGATATTCTGGAAATCAATAACGAATAATATGCTTTTTATTCTGATCGTTCCCTTGTCGATGATCCTTGCCCTTCTCTTGGCGGTTGTTATCAATAAATCGGTTTATGGCAAGGATTTCTTTAAAATCATTTATTTCATGCCTTATATTTCGAGTATTGTTGCTATTGGAATCGTCTGGCAAGTGTTATTTCATCCGAGCCATGGTCCGGTCAACCAGATGCTGATTTCCATAGGAGTTGCCAACCCTCCCAAATGGCTGGCCGATGTGGATTATGCGCTTCCTTCACTCATGGGTATTATGACTTGGGCAGGTATCGGGTTTAACCTTATTATTTACATGGCCGGATTGCAGTCGATCCCCAAGGATCTTTACGAAGCGGCGGAAATGGATGGAGCCAGTCCATGGGTACAGCTCACCCGAATTACGATTCCAATGCTCTCGCCGACATCCTTCTTTTTACTAGTGACGGGCATTATCGGTTCCTTCAAAGTGTTTAATATTATTAGTGTACTGACGCAGGGAGGGCCAGCGCGGTCGACCTCGGTTCTCGTATATTATTTGTATGAAACGGCTTTTATTAATTTGAATATCGGTTATGCATCGTCTATGGCGTTGGTGCTTTTCGTGTTTGTTCTATTTATTACCCTGATCCAGTGGTACGGGCAAAAGAAATGGGTTAACTATTAAGGGGAGTGAAGGCATGATGTGGCCCAATCCGACGAAAATGATTATCACCGTGATCATGTCTTGTTTAGGAATTGCTTTTCTGTTACCGTTTATCTGGATGCTTTCTGCCTCATTGAAGCCGGAAGCCGATGTGTTCAACTATCCCGTAGAATGGATTCCTCAGCACTGGAATGTGGTGCAAAATTATAAAGCAGTATGGATGGGCAAATCCCCCTTCCCGCTTTTTTATTGGAACTCTTTGAAAATATCCTGCATCACGACATTCGTTTCTATTGTGGTTTCTTGCATGGCGGGTTATGGGTTTTCCAAAATTGATTTTAAAGGCAAGAACGTGGTCTTCCTCATGCTGTTATGTACGTACATGATTCCGCATGAAGCCATTCTAGTACCACAGTTCATTTTCTACCGTTGGTTGCAATTGTTTGACAGCCATACGGGACTGATTCTGCTTGGCAGCTTTAGCGTTCTCGGAACCTTTTTGCTTAGACAGTTTTTTCTGGGAATTAACAAGGAGCTCATGGAATCCGCAAAGCTTGACGGTGCAGGACATTATCGGACTTTCTTATATATCGGTATTCCGCTTGTTCGGCCGGCTATTGCTACTTATGCGATTTTGCGGTTTATCTGGAGCTGGAATGACTATCAGAACCCACTCATATTTCTTCGTTCACAGCATTTGTATACGCTTCAATTAGGTATTCAGTCGTTTGCGGACGAAAATGGTCAATTTTATTCACTCATCATGGCAGGCACGGTTTCAGCCATTATTCCACTGCTCGTTATTTTCATTATTGGACAAAGACAGGTTATTGAAGGGATATCTCTAGGCGGTGTAAAAGGGTAAAAAATCCAAGTGGTTTATGGGGGGAAATATTTTGAAAATAAAAGGATTAGCGTTATCACTTGCAGTTGTTCTTTCTTTCGGCACGATAATCGGTTGCTCTTCCGGACAAAGTGCACCGGACACGAAAAATAAAGATGTCACCTCAGGTGAAAAAAAGCCAATCGTCATTAAGCTGCACAGCTGGTATACGAACGAAAGGGAAGCGATCAACAAGGCTGTTGACGATTTCAATGCCAAGAACCCCGGTATTAAGCTGGAGTATGAGTTTCTCACTGAAAGTGCGATCGACGCTATGAAAAAGCTGGATTTATTGGCTGCATCAGGTGAGCAGTTAGACGTATTTGTACTAAATAGCTCCAGTAGTTACACGCAGCGTATTGGGATGGGAATGCTGGAGCCGCTCGATGAGTATATGAAGAAGGAAGGTGTTAATTATACCGATGAATATATGCTGGACATGAAATTTAACGGGAAATATTACGCCGTACCTGGCAAATACAGTGCAAAGCTGGTACTGTTGAATAAAGAGTATTTGGATGCTGCTGGACTTCCTGTACCGACGGATTGGACCTGGGATGATTACATGGATTACGCCAAAAAGCTGACAAAAGGTGAAGGTGTGAAAAAAATATATGGAGGACACTTTCATAATACATTGTTGAACCCGGTACTTTCGAATCAAGCGTTGGAAAACGGGATGTATAAAAAAGACGGAACACCGAATCTGGATAACGCCCGTACGAAAAAATCATTGGAAATGATGTGGAAAGCGCAGCAAGTTGATAAAACAGCAATGCCTTATTCAGACATTATCGCGCAAAAGCTGGATAGCCGGGCAGCCTACATGAAAGGCAATATCGCTATGGTATTTGACGGCTCCTGGCTGGTGAAGGAGTCCGGAGGCACAGCTCAATTGCCTGCAACCTTCAAAACGGTATACGCCCCCTATCCGAAGTTTTCCAAGGATGATCCCAGCGGATTAACAGGAGTGAATGGGGATTTCATCGCCGTATCCTCCAAGTCGAAGCATAAAGAAGAAGCTTATAAGGTAGCGAGGTATTTATCAACCGAAGGGTTAGTTCTTCAGGGCAAGGAGTTTCCAGCCTGGAAGAAAGCGGATAAATCCAAACTGGTAGATACAGTAATGAGTAATGTGGCTCAACCGCAATTTATGGATAAGGAATCTCTCCTGCACGTATTGAACACATTCAAATTTGCGGAACTGGATATGCCTCCTTCTTATAATGCAGAAGCACAGAAAGCATTCAACGCAGAATCCGAAAAGTTCTTGCTTGGTGTTCAGGATCTCAATACAACGATTTCCAAAGGGACCGAAGCGCTGAGCAAAATAGTGACGGCAAACAAAAAGTAATGAAACTTAAAGTATAAGGATCAGGGAGATGTCTCCTCGGTCCTTTTCTTGACAACGGAAAAGAAGTGAGTGAATGAACGGATGGTCGAACCTCCTTACTGTCAAATCATTTAGGCAAAAACTGCTCGTTTCCTCGATCCTTTGTTTGATTGTTCCGATGGTCATCGCTGTGCTAATATCCAACTATGCCACGAAGGATGTGCTAAAGGAGCAAGCAATCGCGAATATGGAGCAATCCCTGCACACATTGGATATTTATATTACGAATCTGATCAGCAGCATGGTGTACACCACGAATGTCATCCAGTTCGACAATGAGGTCACCACCATTTTGAATGACCGGATTCCAGACAAGAGCTCTGCAGCCCAATTTTTTAATATAAAAAGGATGAACGAGAAGTTTGCCAATGTGGAGACGGCCGCAAGCAATCCCGTTTATTTGGCTGTTATTGATATAGCGGGGACGGCTTATTCCAATTATTCTGGATTTCAGGATTACGATCCGTTGAATTTTACACGCCTGGAATGGTTTAATCAATTGGAGAATATGGACTCTCTAGAAACCTATTGGGTCGGAACGCAGGCGAACTATATTGCCTCGAGTGCCGGTAAAAGTCCGTATCTGATTACAATTGCCCGTACGATTCGAAATTCCTCCATAACAAGCGGATATATTATCGCCAGTATGTTCGAAACAGATATTCATAAAATATTTCAGAATTACAACAGCACGCAAGAGATTATGCTCGTAAACAGCAAGGGAGTTGTACTCTCACATACGAACCCTTCCAAAATCGGCACAACCTTTCCATTTATGAATCAGAACGGGATTTGGGAGGAAGAGAGCGAAATTCCTGTCATCATTAAGGATCAGAACAAAGATTATCTATTGGTCAGGCATAAGCTTTCCTTCTCAGATTGGTATTTGGTCAGCTTGGCGCCTTATAAAGAAGCAATCGATAAGATCAGCCGTGTCCACCAAAATGTTCTGCTGCTGACTATTACTTGCTTTGCTTTGTTTCTGATTATTTTGCTTTATCTAATGAACCAGTGGACCAAGCCAATCAAGCTTTTGGGCAAGGTGGCTGCCAAGGTAAGATCCGGAAACTTATCCATCAGATCGAATATTACAACCAAAGATGAAATTGGGGAATTCGCCCATTCATTCGATTATATGCTTGACCGTATTCAACAGATGATCGGGCAAATTACGCTCGAGCAGACGGGAAAGCGGACAGCCGAGTTGGAAATGCTCCAGGCTCAAGTGAATCCTCACTTCCTGTTCAATATTATCAATTCCGTACGGATGAAAATATGGATGAAGGGCGATCTGGAAAATGCCGAATTGCTCAGTTCTTTATCGGCGTTTCTTCGAATGACGATCAATCGCAATAATGAGTATATTTCCTTGCATGATGAACTGGAACTGATCTCCAACTATGTCCTGCTTGTTAATTTTCGGCATAAGGAGCCGATTGTGTTGGAGCTTAATCCCGCGTCGGAGACACTATTGGAAGAAGTTCCGCGATTCTCCATTCAACCTTTTGTAGAAAACGCCATCATTCACGGATTGAAGCATAAAGGTGGAACCGTACTTATCACGAGCCAGAAGGATGCGAATGGATTGGCTATAACGGTAGAGGACAACGGAGAGGGGATGAAGCAGGAGGTGCTGGACGGGCTGCGAAAGAAATTATTTGCTGGAACTTTCGATTCGGCCGAGGAAAGCAGCTCATGTCATACAGGTATTTCTGGAATCGGATTAAAAAATGCCTATGAACGTCTGCAGCTAATCTACGGCTACGGGAGCTTATTATCGATTGAAAGTGAAGAAGGCGTTGGGACGAAGGTCTGCGTCTATATTCCAAAGATGCGCAGCAAGGGGGGGCAATCGGATGTATAGAGTCATGTTGGTTGACGATGATTATCCTGTTTTGGAATACTTATCGCAAGTAATCCCATGGCAAGAGCTTGATCTGCAACTGCAAGGAATGTACGAAAATCCGCTTGAGGCTCTTGAGCATGCAAAAACGGAAATGCCCGACATTCTGATTACAGATATCGGCATGCCGCAAATATCGGGAATTGAGTTAATCCGGCAGCTAAAAGAAATGGACGGGGAGCTGTGTACGATTATTCTTTCCTGCTACAATGACTTTCAGTTTGCTCAGCAGGCTGTAAAGCTGAACGTGCAGGACTATGTATTGAAGGAGAGCATATCTCCGGATACGATTGCCATACAACTTCGGCGGCTTTGCGAGCGTTTGGATGAGCTAAGCGAGAATCGGAAGCAGAGACATCAATTAGAGCATATTGTTAATGACAACAAGGCAGAGCTGAAGCAGAAATTTTTACTGGGCACTTTAAATAATCCGATATGGCATATGGAAGATTGGCTGGATATGATTAAGCAGTACGGCATAGACTTTGAAGCAAACCCTTACTTGCTTGTATTTTATAACATCGAAAGGCATGCGCAAACGAAGAAGAATTTAAATATGTCCGATGATATGCTGATGTATGCGATCGAAAATGTGATGGACGAAGTATTAGGGATGGTAAAGGGAACGGTTACATTTCGTTATAGCATCAAATCAGGAGTTATACTGATCCCCTGCCGCCTGACTTTGAAGGAGAACGGCTACAGCTTGGTGAATGAAACAATCAAGAAGGTTCAGGATTCATTGAACAAATATTTGAGGGTTCAAGTCTCTTTTTATTTGGGTGAACGATCTAAGCAGCCGTTGGAGCTCAAGGCTAACCTGCTGAAGCTGTTAAATACATTGGAACATCAGTTTTATTTATCTGAGGGATATATTGGTGTAATTAATGAAGAAGAGTTTACAAAGGCTGATTTGTTTACCTTCTTTTCGCAAGCGTTGGAGGAAATGAAGCAGCTTATTTTGCAAGAAGATGCGCAAGGCTTGGAGGAGGCGGCTGACAGATGGATGGCGTTTGTGGAAAAAGAGCGCTTTCCTCCGGAGATGATAAAAGAATGGGTTTTAAAGCTGCTTCTGGACATGCGGGTCAAATTCAAATCTCTGCAAAAATTCCAAACCAATTACTCCGTTGAGGTTCTCCACAGCACGATGAGCGAAATCGATCATACGAATCAATTGAAAAGCTGGATGCTCGTACATCTGAATGAAATGCTTGCGCAAATGGGCACTATTTTCAAGCATTCGAAGCGAGTGGAAATCAACAAAGCTCAGCGTTATGTGGAGGAGCATTTGCATCAAAAAATAACGTTAGAGGAGGTGGCCGATTACCTGCACTTGAATTCATCCTACTTCAGCAGGCTGTACAAAAAGGAAACGGGATTGACCTTTATCGAGTATGTGATCCAAACCAAAATGAATAAGGCCAAAGAGCTATTGGATACCACAGACAAAACGGTGGAAGAGATCTCATATCTATTAGGTTACGACAATAAGCGGTATTTTATCCAGCTGTTTAAAAATGAAATGGGTGTGCCGCCTATGGCATACAGCGGAGCAACGAAATAAGGAGGGTAAATGGATGATTTATTTTGATGAGCAACGGTATATCCAGACGGTTTTGGCCAAAATGATACGTGAATTCGATTACCGCCATGTATTGGGTACGGGAAAATGGCAGGAATGGCAGGAATGGCAGCAAGCATTTCGCAGCAAGCTGGCTGAGATCACGGGTCTTGAGCAAATCAAGCGACAAGCAATTGGCGTACCGCTGTCGCCTCGAATAACGGAGACCGTCGAGTTCCCAGAATATACGCGGGAAAAGATCTATATCACAAGTGAGACGGATATAGAGGTGCCGTTCTATCTACTGCTGCCGAAGAACGCAGTCAAGCCGGTGCCTTTGGCGATTTGTGCGCACGGACACGGAAGACGTGGTAAGGAAGATTACGCTGGAAATTTCGAGAGCCCAGAGGATAGGGAGCAAGCAATTAATCAGGATCGGGATTTAGCAGAGCAAGCGATTTCGGAAGGTTATGCCGCTCTTGTACCTGAAGTTCGGGGGTTCTGGGAGATGGCCCGCCAAGAGGATATGCACGAAGGGAAAAGCAAATCTTGCGATGACATGCAGCGGATATCGCTCTTATTAGGCCGATCTTTAATCGGAGAGAGGGTTCATGACTTCAGTAGGGTGCTCGATTATGCGGCAACTCGTCCCGAGCTTGATATGGAGAAGGTCATGATTACTGGGAGTTCCAGCGGAGGAGCGGTGTGCGTATTCACGGCAGCTTTGGACGAGCGCATCAGTCTTGTAGCACCGGGCTGTTATTTCTGTACGTTCGAGCATTCGATTGTATCCGTTCATCATTGCATCTGTAACGCGATTCCCGGAATCATGCAGGTTGGAGAGATGTATGATGTGGTAGGATTGATAGCTCCGCGTCCTGTGTTAATGATCAACGGAGAAACGGATCCGCTCTTTCCCATAGAAGGCGTACATATTTCTTTCGAACATGTTCAAAATATATATAGCGAATTCGGCTCTGCTGATCGATGTGAGTTGTTTGTTGGAAATGGTGGACACCGTTATTTCAAAAACCGGGTATGGGATTTTGTCAGAGAGCAATGGGCGCTTTGATCCCTATATAGATAATGAAAAAGACTGCCGGTAATACCGGCAGTCTTCGTCAATAGTAAGAATGGCTTAGTTCGCGATAAATTCCTGTACCCATTCACCATTGTAATAAGCTGCACCAATTTTGGTGAAGTTAGGGCTTAAAATGTTTTGGCGGTGTCCAGGGCTGTTCATCCAGGAATTCATAACTTCCTGTGGTGTTCGTTGTCCTTTAGCGATGTTTTCACCGGCATAGGTATATTGGATGCCGTATGATTTCATCATGTCGAATGGAGAACCGTAGGTTGGGGAATTATGATCAAAATAATTATTATCGTACATATCCTTAGCTTTGCTCAGGGCCATTGCTGATAAGGCATTGTCGCTTACTAACGACTGTACGCCTGCTTTAGCACGTTCTTGGTTAACCAAAGTAACTACTTGGCTAGCAAAATCGGACACAGCTGTAGTAGTATCTGTTCCTTCTTGAACAGTAGAACCTGTGCCTGCATTCGTACCTGCACCTGCACTTGTATCCGTGCCTGATCCTGTATTAGTGCCTGTATTTGTATCAGAGTCAGAACCTGAGCCTGCATTAGTAGCAGAGTCTGATCCAGTATCTGAACCTGCATTTGTGCTTGTGTCTGAACCTGAACCCGCGTTAGTACCGGTGTCCGAGCCTATACCTGAATTCATTCCAGGAATATTAATTACCAGCCCTGACCAAATAATATTCGATTTGGCAATCTGAGGATTCGCATGCATGAGAGTTTCTAAGCTAATACCGTGTTGTTTGAGAAGCGTCCACATGTTGATGTTGTCGCTTCCTGTTACCTGGTATGGAGCGGCGGACACAGCTCCAGCTCCAATCATTGTGCCTAATGCAAGTACACCCGTTAACACTGTCTTCTTGAAACGCATTTAATTCATCCTCTCTTTATTAGGGCCTGCGGAGTTAGCTGACGGATTCGGGTCAAAGAGCAATCACCCTGCCACAAAAGTGACTTCACCCCAAAGAATGGGTTCCCCCGCGCTTCATAAGAAGCTTTGGCCTTTTAATTAATTTCTCAAAAGAACAGGAAAAGTTTGGGGACTTAACCGTTCTCTTAAGGTTGTTCCATTCTAACATGGGAGTTTGAATAGGTCATCACACAATGATTCCCAATAAATTGTAAAATTTGATACTGACAAGTATATTTTAGAATAGTTCGTATATGACTACACGCTCATGTCGAATCTCAACAAAATTGGACAGAATTCGTAGGGGAATACATGTAAGCGCATACTTAAAACTAAATGTATCCAAAGTATGACAAAATTCTGTTTTATATTATCTTTTGTCCCAATTTATTCACTTCTATAACTTTAGTCACATGATTATTACTTGTTAAATCGATAAAATAAGACCATCTTCAGGGATTTAGAGAGAGAAAAGCTTCAGAGTAATTCATAGTTACATTTTTACTACAATATTATTGAAAGCAGGAGAGAAAATGAAAAAGAAAATGTTGAATTATTTATTTGCTTCAGTTGTCGTTGTTTTATCTATGTTTGGAGTTTCATCGGCAGCGTTAGCTGATCCGGCTATGGATTTTGTAGTTACTTCGGTTGGTTACGACAACGGAGCTTTGAAGGCAGTGGGTACATTTACAAACACTGGAGACAAAAACATTGATACGGTAACTAAAGTCGATGTTAAAATTATTCTTTTCAATGATGCTGGAGACAGTAAAGAAGTAGCACATCAGTATTTCTCAGACTTGAAAGTTCATATTAAACCAAGTGAATCTGTAGAAGCTACACTTGAATTTACTGGCGTACCTGAATATACGGATGCTACTAAGTGGGATGCTCAAGAAGGCGACTGGGAATTTACATACTTTGAAGATCCAGCAGCAGAAGCAGCACCAGCTGCTGAAGCGGCTCCAGCTCCTGAGGCTGCCGCAGCAGAAGCAGCTCTTGATTTTGTAGTTACTAGCGTTGGCTATGAAGCCGGTGTCTTAAAGGCTGCTGGTACTTTCAAAAATGTAGGTGGCAAAAACATTGAAACAGTTAACAAAGTAGATGTAAAAATTATTTTGTCCAATGACGCTGGTGATAGCAAAGAAGTAGCACATCAATATTTCAGCAACCTGAAAGTGAACCTGAAGCCAAGTGAAGAAATCGAATATACACTTGAATTCACGGATGTACCGGAATATGTGGATGCTACTAAGTGGGATGCTCAAGAAGGCGACTGGGAATTTACTTATTTTGAGTAAATTCCAATAAAATCATTAACTTTTGCAACTTAATCACATCATTTGTGATTAAGTTTTTTTTTGTTTCTCTGGTCTTATATTTCATCAACTCTTAACCGTTGCCTATGAATTTTCTGCGAAAGTTTAAGGGAGAGATACCCTCTTTGCTTGAGAAGCAAGATGAAAAATAAGAGCCATGTTGAAAGCCTACCTCCTCAGAGATTCGAGTTATCGACCACTCCGTTTGGATCAGCAGCTTTTTAGCTTGCTCGATACGATAGTGCTGTAAATAGTCGATCGGCGTCATTCCATAAACCTTAAGCATACATTTGGCTAAATAATTAGGATGGTAATTCAATTCCTTTTGAAGAAGGGCATTCGTTATTCTTTGCGTGAAATTTTGACGAATGAACAATTCGACCTTCTCGGCTAGATGGAATGCGGATACATCTGATGTAGCTGCAAGATCTCGATCCAAGTGCTGCATAAAAAGCTGAAATGCGGTTTGTCTTTTCCAATTCCTAAGGGATCGAGGTTCATGCTCCAGCTGAAAAAACTGCTCCAAAATGTCCATTGTCTTCTGCGATAGCTTCATATATTTCGGGATGAATATCGGACAAACCTCCGCATGGTTTAAATAGGCGGTTTGCTTATGATGCTCGATTAGAGCAGATTGGTTTTGCAGACAAGCATTCATCCCCTCGCACTCATCCCAAGCTCCAAAGGTATGGAAATGAATCCAGATGATTTCGGTTTCCTCTACACAAGGTGCAGTTCCGTAATGATTCGCATCAGGTCTGAGTATAAAAGCTTCTCCCTTTTGGATTGCCCACTCGTTGGTACCTTCCCCAAGAAACAAAGTCCCCTTAGTTACCACAATCAAATCAAATGATCCAATGTTGCTCCTGCTGATATGAGACTCTCCAGAACGGTAATAAGCCCTCCCGCAATCTATAAAATAAGGTACTGGCGGTGATATGAAATGAAGGATGGGTGAATTCAATTGATTACCTCCATAGGTTGAGATTTTTAAAAATGTGGTTGGAAATCCATATATCCATTCCATACTACTACATGTAATATTATATTTAAAGCGCTTACTGGAACGTTGTAATTATATAAAAAGTTGTCTTAGAGGAGCAGTGTACTATGAAAAATCAATCCATCTCCAAACCACTGCCATTAGCCAATGTGCACATTCAAGATGACTTCTGGTCCGAATATATTCGGCTGGTTCGAGAGGTTGTCATTCCGTATCAGTGGGAGGCTTTGAACGATCGCGTAGAAGGTACGGAGCCCAGTCATGCTATACAGAATTTCAAGATTGCAGCTGGCTTGGCCCAGGGGGAGTTCTATGGCATGGTATTCCAGGACAGCGATGTAGCTAAATGGCTCGAAGCTGTAAGTTATTTATTGGAAACAAAAAGGGATCCTGATCTGGAGCAATTAGCTGATGAGGTTATTGAGATTATTGCCAAAGCACAGCAGGCGGATGGATATCTCAACACTTATTTTTCTCTAAAAGAGCCGGATATGAAATGGATGAACTTGGCGGAATGTCATGAGCTTTATTGTGCAGGGCATTTGATTGAGGCGGCGGTTGCTTATTACAAGGCGACGGGAAAAATGAAAATACTGGATGTGGCGTGTCGTTTGGCGGATTGTATTGATGCTGTTTTTGGTGCGGATGTAGGGAAACTCCATGGTTATGATGGTCATCAAGAAATCGAGCTGGCACTAGTTAAGCTTTATCATGCTACAGGTAAGGAAACCTATTTAAGCTTAAGCCAATATTTTCTGGATGAAAGAGGTACGGATCCAAGCTTCTACGAGATGGAGTTTGAGCGGCGGAATCGTAAAATCCACTTTGGTGGATTAAATATGATCTACGATCGGTCATACAGCCAGGCTCATTTGCCGGTACGAATGCAAAAAACAGCAGAGGGCCATGCAGTTAGAGTTGCTTATATGTGCTCAGGTATGGCGGATGTTGCAGCGGAGAAGGATGATCAAGAGCTATTGGAGGCATGTCGGAGTCTCTGGAACAATATTGTTACCAAACGGATGTACATTACGGGGGCAATTGGGTCTATGGCTCATGGAGAAGCGTTTTCTCTTGATTATGATTTGCCTAATGATACGGTCTATGCGGAAACCTGTGCGTCGATCGGCTTAATCTTTTTTGCACAAAGAATGCTTAACATCGAAGCTAAGAGTGAATATGCAGATGTCATGGAGCAAGCTCTGTACAATACAGTAATCAGCGGTATGTCACGTGATGGGAGACAGTTTTTCTACGTTAACCCTTTAGAGGTATGGCCTGATGCTTGTGATAGCAATAAAAATTTGAAGCATGTGAAGTCTCAGCGTCAGGGCTGGTTCGGATGCGCGTGCTGCCCACCGAATATTGCCAGGTTATTAGCCTCGTTGGGTCATTATGTGTATTCCAAGAAAGAGAAGACCCTTTATGCCCACCTGTATATAGGAAGTCAGATTGAAATAGAATTGGACGGCCATTTAGTAAGCTTGCTTCAACAATCAGAGCTTCCTTGGAAAGGTGATGTTCGTTTTGCAATTACAGTGGAAGGAGAAGCCAAGTTTAACTTAGCGCTGCGAATCCCGAATTGGTGCAAGGCAGCTGAGGTTCGAGTGAATGGTATTACGATTCAATTGTCGGATGCAGCTGCTTTAGTAGATGGGTATGTTCATATCAACAGGGTATGGCGATCGGGAGATACCATCGAGCTTAATCTGCCTATGACGGTCAATCGTATGAAAGGACATCCATTGCTTCGCGAAACGATTGGAAAAGTAGCTCTGCAGCGAGGGCCGATTGTTTATTGTATGGAGGAGGCTGATAACGGAGCGAATTTACACCAAATTGTAATTGAACGGAAATCACAGGAGCAGGTCCAATTTGATACGAAATTATTAGGGGGACTTCAGGTATTGAGCATTGGAGCACATAAGGAGCTAGCTGATGGTTGGGAGGATGACTTGCTATATAAAGTAGATGAAGACCTTCGAACGGAGCCGATAACAGCAACCTTCATTCCTTATTTTGCCTGGGCGAATCGGGGCCGCGGAGAAATGGTGGTGTGGGTAAGAGAAAACTAAATCTAGGATTAAACGTTATGCAAACATCATATACCATTTTGAGGGGTTATTATGAGTTCAATGAAACGAGCATGGAAGGCAAGCGCATTCACCTTGTTGTCGTTTGCTGTTGTAGCGGGCTGCGGCCCAGCTTCAAGTCCGACAGCAGCACCAGGCACCACAGCACCAACACCTACTGTAGAAACCAAAGCTCCGACTAGCTCAGAGAAAGTGACGATTCGGTTTACAGACTGGGCCAATAATGAAGAAGCCAAATCAAAAAGCATCAGTCTGAAAGAATTTGAGAAGGCCAATCCTACTATAAAGGTAGACTATCAGAACGTAGCGTTAAGTGAATTCGGAGCGAAGCTAAGCGCTATGGCTGCCTCGAATACGTTGCCAGACAATTAGTACCATGCTGGAAGCACAAGCGTTAAAATACGCAGAATCCGGGATTTTGATGGATCTGTCATCGTTCTACAAGGACGGCTCGGTTACTCCTAAGCTGGAAAGCAATAAATTCGTTTCACCTGATGGCAAGCTGCTAGGGTATAGTGTAGCCAATGAAATTATTCTTCTGCATTATAACAAAACAATGTTCGATGAGGCGAAGCTTCCGTATCCTCCGGCAGAGACCGAAAAGGCATGGACATGGGATCAGATGCTTGAGGTTGCAAGGAAATTAACGAAGGATAAAAACGGCAAGAATCCAACCGAAGCTGGATTTGATGCCAAAAATATTGTGCAGTATGGAATCAATGTCAGTCATGGTCAGGACTTCTTCTGGACTCCTTTTGCAATTAGCAATGGGGGAGGAGAGGTAAGCCAAGACGGTAAACAATTGCTGCTGGATAAGCCTGAAACGATTGAGGCCATTCAGAAAATCGCCGATCTGTCGAATGTCGAGCATGTTTCCCCTACGGCGGCACAATCTTCAGGGCTTCCCGGTGATGTAGGTCAATTATTGTTATCTAAAAAGGTGGCGATGGTGACATCCGGACAGTGGGAATTGATTAATATTAATCCTCAGCTTAGCAAAGGCTTGAAAAATGGTATTGGCGTCCTGCCTATCTTCAAAAAACCTGCGACAACCAACACAGGAACACCCATTGTTATTTATAAAAGCACCAAGCATGTCAAAGAAACCGTCGAGCTCTACAAATGGTTAATGAATACGGAGAAAAATTTGGCCAATATTGACAGCGGTGTATGGATGCCTGCTGAAGCAAGTTGGTATACCGACGCCGACAAAATTAAAAGATGGACGCAATCGCCGGTTCATCCTCCCGAATATAAAACGGCCGTTATCGATTATGCTCTGAAAGCTACGTATCCAACTCCATGGTTCTTCCTGCCGACCTACAGCAGGATCGGGGATATCCCTCAATCCGGGACTTGATCCGGTTTGGTTAGGTACGAAATCCGCCAAAGATGCCATTGCCGAAATGATGCCCAAAATAAAGCCGATTTTTGAAAGTGGCAAAGCGAATTAAGAAGTACTGCTGGAGCTTTAGCAGGCTAACCTGAAATTTTCATGTGCATAGAGGCTGCGATGAACAGTATGAGCGGCCTCCTTACACGATAGTTAAGGGGTATTTAGAGGAGGCAGTAGCTGATGTCTACAAATAAGTCAGCCAGTTATAGAAGCTATAAACGACAGCAGGTGTTAGTTGGTTACATTTGTATATTACCGGCGATTCTCGGCGTGTTTATTTTTACATTAGGGCCGCTGCTGTACAGCTTGTATATAAGCTTTACAGATTGGACGATTTTAAAGCCGATGCAATGGATAGGATTAGCCAACTACCGAGCTATTTTTACTGAGGATTTGTTTTTCTATGATTCGCTTAAGGCAACAGCCTTCTATTCCATCGGATGTGTTGTGGTATCCATTGTTTTTTGTTTGATCGTCGCGCTTTTTTTGAATCAGGATATAAAGGGAAGAGCTTTTTTTCGTGCTGTCTTTTATTTACCATCGATCATCCCGGTGTTGGCTACCAGCATTATTTGGCTATGGTTATACAATCCTGATTTTGGCATTATCAATCATATATTGAGCTTTGTTGGCATAGAGAAGCTAATGTGGGTTAACAGCCCGGATACCTCAGTTCTTTCTATGGTACTTATTGCTGTGTGGGGATCTGGCAACGTCATTGTCATATTCTTGGCCGGCCTGCAGGATGTGCCCAAGCATTTGCTTGAAGCCGTGGAAATCGATGGAGGGGGTTGGTGGCATAAGCTCACGTCCGTGACCCTTCCGCTGATGACTCCTATTATTTTTTATAATGTAATTCTGGGCTTTGTCAATTCGATTACGGCTTTCACTCAAGCTTACTCGATGACTCAAGGCGGTCCGGAAAATTCTACGTTATTCTATGCTTTCTACATTTACCGAGAGGCGTTCCAACGTCAAAGCATGGGATATGCCAGTGCATTGGCTTGGGTATTGTTTATTATTGTGTCGTTCTTTACTTATTTGTTGTTTAAGTCCTCTTCAGGCTGGGTGCATTACGAGGGAGGGAAGAAATAATGACTTACCGTTTGAGAGGCCAACTCGTCACTTATTTTTTCCTTGCTGTATTAGCCATTATCGTGTTTTTCCCTATGTATTGGATTGCACGATCCTCCTTATTAAGCTTAGTAGAAATTTTGGAGTTTCCTCCGATCTGGATCCCTCACACCTTGGGACTGGAAAATTACACAGAGGTTATGGAAAGAATTAACTTCGCGCAATATTTTATGAATACGCTAATGATCATCGTGCCCGTTATGATTGGCGTTGCCTTAACAAGCAGCTTGTCCGCATATGGATTTGCCAGACTGGAATTTCCGCTCAAGGATTTCTGGTTCACACTTATTATTATGACCATTCTCCTTCCAAGCATAGTAACCCTTGTGCCTACTTATATAGGCTGGTCCAAATTGCAGCTAACCAATTCCTATTGGCCTCTTATTATTCCTGCCTTTTTTGGTGGAGGCGCTTTTAATATTTTTCTGCTGAGACAATTTTTAATGACGATTCCCAAAGAGCTGGACGAGTCAGCTGTTATTGATGGAGCAGGCTATTTCGCGATATATTTTAAAATTATTATTCCTCTCATTAAACCGGCTATCGTAGTTGTCCTGTTATTTACATTTGTTGGGGTGTGGAATGACTTTTTGGGGCAATTGGTCTATCTGAATGATAGCAATAAATATACGGTCTCATTAGGCTTATCGACCCTTCGCTTAGCTAATAATACGCCTATGAATTTATTGATGGCAGGAACAACGATCATGGTAATGCCTGCTGTAATCGTGTTTCTTATTGGGCAGCGTTACTTTATAGAAGGGATTGCTACGACAGGAATAAAAGGGTGAAGTGAATAGAGGAGAAGAAAGATCGCGAAAGTTCCCGCCAAGTGCAGGAGCTTTCGCGATTTTTTGTTTTATATAACCATCGGTCAATTAATATGCAAATCTACACTTCCGTGTGCCTACCTCTCACCTGTCTTTATTTCGTCTTCTAAGCTGAAATAAAATTACATGTATTACGAGGAAAAGAAGCAATAATTAATCACAAAACGGCAATACATTACATCAGATGTTGGGTTATTATGAAAAAATTGGTTTTATAGAAAAATCAACTTTATTGTTAAAATGAGATTACTGGTTTTTAACGACTAAATGTAATGATATATAACACTCATGAAATAAAATTTCAAAAAAACATTTACAAAATGAAATAAAGTATTATAATAAGGAACGTAAATTGCTTAAAGCTTTACCCTCATTAAAAAGGAAGTGATATCCATGTTGAAGGGCGGCTTAATTAGTTTGAAAGCAGCCATTTCCAGCTTGAAGCCGACAGAACGGAAGGCTGCGCAATACATATTAGAGCATCCGGAGGAAGTAGTTAATACATCGGTACAAAGAGTAGCGGTATTGGCTGGTGTTAGCGAGGCTACCTTAATTCGTCTCTGTCGCTCGCTCAACTTTAAAGGGTTTCAAGAGATGAAGCTGCGTATTGCCGCTGATATGACTGAAAACAAGGATGAGTTTGATTCGTACCAAGAGATCCAAATTGATGGGCCTATCTCTGAATTAGTTGCTTCAATCTCACACAATAATATGAGGTCGATTCAGGACACATTGACGGTACTTTCTAATGAAAGTCTGGAGAAGGCTATAAATGTCTTGAGCAAGGCGAAGAAAATTGTCATTTTCGGCGTTGGGGCTTCAGCGGTCATTGCTATGGATTTGAAGCAGAAGCTTACGAGGATCAATTATTGGTGTGAAACAGGCCTTGGCGTGGACGAGCAGGCGACACTTGCAGCCAATATGGATGAGCGTGACGTTGCCTTCGGTATCTCATATTCCGGGCAGACGAAAGATGTGATTCATTCTCTTGAGCTGGCTAAAGAAAATGGGGCTGTAACCTTGTCACTCACACGTTTTGGCAGTAACCCTGTTGCGAGTGCAGCTGAAATTAATCTATTTACGAGCTCACTAGAGAATAGTATACGAAGTGGAGCTATGGCATCGCGAATTGCTCAATTGAATGTCATTGACATTTTGTACGTAGGTATTGCTCGAAAAGACCATGAGCGTCACGTGCAATCCTTGGAAAAAACTCGTAAGGCTGTCAGCAAAAATATGTAACTTTTTGGATTTACCTATGGTTCATATATATAACAATTATCTGGAGGGGTTAAGGATGGAGAAAAGCAAATTATTATTTGGTACTACCCTTTTACTAATGACGAGTATATTAGCAACGGCGTGTGGAGGAAGCGCGACAACTCCGGCAGAAACTGCAAAGAAGCCGGCAGGCGAAGCTGCGGTTAAACCAAGTGGTAATCCGGTTAAGCTGACGATGTACAGCTGGAGACCTGAGGACAAAGCCGGGTACGAAGCATTGATTGGCGAATTCCAGAAGCAGAACCCTGATATTAAAGTGGAGTTCAAGCCTTTTAAATCAACAGAGTACAATACGATTCTAAACAACACACTTGTATCGGGTTCGGGTGTTGATATCCTTCAACTCCGTCCTTATGATGTTGCCACAACTTTGGCGGATGGGAAGTATTTAACACCTTTGGACAAGGTAAAGGGTGTCGATCAAATTCCTGATTCCTATTTGGCTGCGGCTAAGGGCAGTGATAATAAGGTGTACGGCATACCGTTCATGCTAAATAATGCGGTTATCTTCTATAATAAGAAGATGTTTGAAGAGCAGGGCTTGAAAACGCCAGAAACCTTTGAAGAATTTTTGGCTGTTTGTGAAAAACTAAAAAGCAAAAATATAGTGCCGATCGCCCAATCCGGTAAAGCGGCTTACTTACTCTCCATGACTCATTCTGTGATAGGGGAAAGCGCTTATGGCGGTAATGCTTTCGTAGATTCACTGTTAAAAGGGAAAAGCAACTTCAAGGATCCAGGCTTTGTAGAGTCGATTAGCCGGATGAAGAAGCTGGAGCCTTACTTCCCTAAAGATTTCATTGCAATTGATGATAAGGATGCACAGACGCTGTTTTATAATGGCCAAGCTGCTATGTACATTAACGGAAGTCATCGTTTAGAAACCTTTGAGGCGAATAAATTGGATTTCCCTGTAGACTTCTTCACCGGATTTGTTGCGAAAAAAGGGGATCAGCCTAACATCGTTACTTGGGTTGACGGTTCGTATGCTGTAGCTAAAGATTCCAAGTATCAAGAGCAATCCTTGAAGTTCATGGAGTTTATCGCTTCGAAAACATTCGGACAGATGTTCAGTGAAAAGCTGACCCGCGTTAGTCCTATTGCAGGAGTAGAGCCGACTCACCCTCTATTGAAAAAGATGGCTACTATCAGCAGTAAAAATTCAACACCTTATTTGATCCTTACGAATTTCAATCTAGGAACTCCACCAACCAAAGTTACATTTGAGGATTCGCTGCAAGGTATGTATCTCGGCAAGCTAACTCCTGAGCAAGTAGCGGAAGCCGTTCAAACCTCAAGCAGCAAATGGTTTAAAGCTCAACCGTAACTGGTTTAGGCAAGCGCTGGATTGATCTCCAGCGCTTCCAATCTGATATTCGAAGCTATGGATTAAACTGAAACCGTGAGAATGGATTTCACCGGATGCTCGACCGTTATATGTATGGAACCTTATTTACGAAGGAGGCGAACTGGCTTGAATGAAGGGCCGCAGTTAGCAGCGACTGGTGTTGAAAGGAAACGAAAACGCAATTACGCCAAGCATTTTGTACATTTATTCCTGCTTCCGTCGCTTCTTTTTTACGTCGGATTTATGGTTTACCCGATCGCTTCAGCGCTTCTGAACAGTATGTTTGCTTGGAATGGACTAAAACGCGGAGATTTCATATGGTTTGAGAATTTTATCCGCTTGTTTACCGAATCCCCACACGCAGAAACATTTTATAATGCATTCGGACATAATATTATTTTCTTCATAGTTACTGTACCTGCGAAGTTGATGGTAGCCTATATGCTAGCTTTGATTATTAACAGTAAGTTAAAAGGCAAAGAGTTTTTCAAAACTGTTTTTTTTCTTCCGAAATTATTATCCGTTATTGTGGTAGGTTTCTTATTCAGCTTGATTCTGAACCCTTCGTACGGAGCATTAAATA
The DNA here is from genome assembly GCF_013141765.1 of Paenibacillus foliorum. Taxonomy (GTDB): domain Bacteria; phylum Bacillota; class Bacilli; order Paenibacillales; family NBRC-103111; genus Paenibacillus_S; species Paenibacillus_S foliorum. The sequence goes on along the minus strand of NZ_WHOD01000052.1, from coordinate 24,547 downwards.
CGTTTTTGAAAGCAATTGGTCTGGCGGAGCTGGCCAAGCCATGGTTGGGAGACCCGAAGACGGCGTTTCTTACGGTTATTATGGTTGATAGCTGGTATGGCTTCGGTTTTGCCGTACTCATTTTTCTCGTCGGGCTTCAATCCATTTCCAGTGAAATCTATGAAGCAGCCAAAATAGATAGAGCAGCCGGGTTGACGCTGCTATTCAAAATTACGATTCCTCTTTCCATGCCGTCGATAATGATCATGACTATTCTTACCTTTATCTCATCCTTTGAATCGTTTGAGATGATATATGCCATGCAGGGTACATCGGGTGGTCCCTATTATTCAACGGATGTGTTAGCGCTTTATTTTTACCGTTTGATGTTTGGTAGTGTAGGTGGGGGAGATTCCATCGGACTTGGTTCTGCGCTTGCTGTAGTTTTGCTTGCCCTTATTTCAGCAGCAACCGCAATATCCATGTTCTTCTTTAAGAAGAAAGCAGTCGACTACTAGAGCTAGAACTGTTTTTTTAAACTCGCACGATTAGACGAATCATCAGGATTCCGTAAGTAATGGAGGATGTGTATGGAACACCGGCTTCAACAATTGTCCAAATATGCCGTTATGACCCTTTTCTCATTCATATCATTGTACCCTATATTTTTAATGATTATGTCTTCCTTTAAAACCAAGAAAGAAATTACAACGTCGCCACTAGGGCTTCCTCACAGTTTTTCTTTTGTTAACTTTATCGAAGTTTGGAATAAAGTACATTTTGATGAATATTTCATTAACAGTGTATTTGTCAGTGGGGTATCAGTCATTATTATTTTGATCATCTCCTCGATGGCCGCGTTCTATCTAGCAAGATATACCTTCCGTTGGAACGGAGCGGTCTTATTCTTCTTCATGCTTGGATTGATGCTTCCAATGAAGCTGGCTATTTCGCCCTTGTATATGCAGCTGATGAAGCTGAATTTACTTGACTCACTGATAGGATTGATCATTGTTTATATAGCTGGGCATATATCGTTTGCGGTATTTCTATTCTTTGGTTTTTTTGGAACACTGCCGAAGGACCTGGATCAAAGCGCTCGAATTGATGGATGTAATGATTTTCAGGTGTATTACAAAATAGTACTTCCGCTTATGCGTCCCGCTATGGCTACAGTTGCGATTACGGACTTAATTCATGTATGGAATGACTTCTTTTATCCACTGGTTTTTATTAAATCGACAGAGAAGGGGACTATTCCCCTAGGCATGCTGAATTTATTCGGTGAATATGACACGGAGTGGAATTTATTGTTCAGCGGCCTTACTTTATCTTCCTTGCCGATGATCATAGCGTTTCTGATTGCATCACGACAATTTATTGAAGGCTTAACAGCAGGGGCGGTGAAATCATGAAACGATGGATTACATTTGATTTGGATGGAACCCTTATGCAGAATCCTTTTGGTTCCTGGATTTTTCCAGAGATTGAAGGCATCTTGTCCGGGGAACTGAATTCTCCCTATGAAGCAAAGAAAGAGCTGCTAGCTAAGCACGAAAGCTTGCTGCTGAGTGGACAAATTGTAGCGGCCTATGACTGGGACAGCATTGTTAAAGGATTGTCACAAGAACTGGGCTTGAACAGACAATTTAACATTGAAGAAATGGTGCTTAAGCACTCGGTTTGGCCCAAAATATATTTGCTTGACGATACGGTTCTTCCTGCTTTAAAGCGTTTGAAAGAAGAAGGGTATTCAGTAGCTGCTGTAACAAACGGATATTATAAATACCAATACCCGGTAATGAAAGCACTGGGGCTAACCGAGTGGCTGGATGAGATTGTTACTCCGGAGCGAGTCGGTTATGCTAAGCCGGATGTCCGTATGGTAGACGGCTTGCTGCAAGGCGGGGAAATTGTTGCGCATGTAGGAGACCGTCTGGATCACGATATTACGATAGCTAATAGGATAGGGGTAGCACCGGTGCTGATTAATCGTAGTATGCCGGAGGAACTGCTTGCCTTGAATCCAAAGGAACGGACACAAAGTGAAACCCTTCTGAAGTTGTTAGGAAAGCTTGCCGTACAGGAAAATCCAGAACTGTCGGGAGCTCCTTTATCGGATAGCTACATTCCGGCTTATGTCATTAGCAACCTGGGCGAATTGTTCAATTGTCTGGAATCGGAGGCTTCCGGGCGAATGAGCGCAGAAGGGAAGGATGCGTAATGACGGGTAAGAGCAATAGACGTTTCCTTGCTGTTGACGGCGGAGGAACTAAGACGGTTCTCTTAGTCGGAGATGATGAAGGACATCTGCTTTCCTTTAGCCGAGGAGGCTCAAGCAATTTGAAATCAAGGCCATGGGATGAAGTGAAGGCTGAACTCTCCGGGTTGATTCGCCATGGCTTAGAGCAGTCTGGTTCTTCGCGGGATCAGGTGGCAGGCATCGTTCTTGGTTTGGGAGGAAGCGACAGACCCGAGGACAGGGCTCGCATTGTAGAGTTCCTATCAGCTGAATTGCCTCAGCAAGCAGTGATCACTGTGTACAATGACGCTATCACAGCGCTTGCTGCCGGAACCTTTGGTGAAAGAGGAATGGTGCTGATCTCAGGCACTGGATCCATCTGCTGCGCATTTGACCCAGTTACAGAGGAATATGTCCGTGTAGGCGGATGGGGATATGTGTTTGGAGATGAGGGTAGCGGCTTCGACCTTGGTAAAAAAGGTCTGCAAGCCGTAATGAAAGCCTATGACGGAAGAACAGCTCCCACTTTGTTGACGGATAAAATATTGACGAGGCTCTCAATTGCCAGCCCGGATAAACTCATTACAACTATTTATGAATCAGATAATATGAGAGCAAAAGTAGCTTCCTTGTCTCCGGCAGTATTTGAAGCGGCCAAGGAGGGAGACGCTGCAGCAGAGTTTATTGTGTCCGAAGCTGTTCGTGAGCTGGCAGCACTTGTAGCTGCTACTCATAACAAGCTGAAGCTAGGATCTGATAGAACACCACTTATTTTGAGTGGAGGCGTATTTCAGGAGCCTTATTTCTTAGAATCATTCACTGAATGCCCGGAAATACGTTCATTATCGCTTGATATTCGTTGCTTGAACGTACCTCCTGTAATTGGGAGTTATTACTTTGCTGTTAAACAGGCTGGGCTGCTTGTTACGCCTGAGATGATAAATAGAATTCAACAACAATGCAATGACAAAGGGGAAAAGCAAGATGATACAGCTCACAAACCATACAATGACAACGGAACAAATCAATGAGCGATCTATTCAATTAGATCAACTGAGCGTTCGGGAAATTGTAGAAATAATGAATGAAGAGGACCAGTCCGTGGCGCATTCGGTAAGCAGGGCGTTGCCTCAAATATCCTCGGCAATTGAAGCGATTGTCCGAATCATGGAAAATGGAGGCAGATTGTTCTACTTTGGGGCAGGCACTAGCGGAAGGTTGGGAATTCTGGACGCATCCGAATGTCCTCCTACCTTCGGGGTGAGCCCAGAGCTAGTCATTGGCATTATTGCCGGTGGCGAGAAAGCTATGACTCAAGCTATTGAGAATGCAGAGGATAATGCCGAAGCTGGCAAATTGGAGGCTGCTGCTCAGGTGACGTCTCGTGACGCTGTTATCGGCATTGCCGCTAGCGGACGCACGCCATATGTGATAGGCGCACTTCAGGAGGCGGCCCGCATTGGCGCTCTGACTGTGAGTCTAAGCTGTAACGGTGATGCACCCATGAGCGCTGCGGCTCAATATCCGATAGAGGTTCCTGTGGGACCTGAAATTATTACAGGATCAACACGTCTTAAGGCTGGAACAGCGACGAAAATGGTTTTAAACATGATCACAACAGGATCGATGATTCAGCTTGGTAAGGTATATGGAAATTTAATGGTAAATGTCCAAGCGACGAATGCTAAGCTGAAGGATCGTGTAGTACGGATCGTGCAGGATGCAACGCTTGCCGATGAAGAAACAGCTAAAGCCTATGTGAGTTCGGCCAAAGGTGATGCTCGAGTGGCTATCCTAATGCTGAAATATAACATTAGCCAACAAGAAGCAGCTCAAGCACTGCAGGAAACTGGCGGACATTTTGGTAAAACAATCGAATTGCTGAAAAAATAGTGAAAATGAAAAGCGTTTATATCTGACGGTACGGACCGCAGGTATAAACGCCTTTTTTGTTGATTTCAACCATTATGACCGTCTCCAAAAACAAACTGCTCGATAAGAGAAAATTTCTCTTCCGTTAATTGCCCTGAATTATCGAAATAATATACGGAAGAAGCAGGAAGGGGCCATTTGATTTGCCGCTGCACGAGTGAATGGCTGAATTCGCTCCAGTTCTCCAGCTTCCACTCATCCATCTCCAAGCCTCTTGCCTGGATTCGTTGGCGGTAAAGCTCCTTGTCGGGAAGAGATACGAATATGGCCATTACATCGACATCATGACTTGAAGCATTAATCCTCTTAAGCTCTTGTTCAAGCCACAAAGGGTTCTCGATCTCTTTGGTAAAAGGTCCAACGACAATAACATCTAGTCCAAGCTCCACGTTTTCCAGCGCAGCGTCTATAGTGACACGGTAGCCCAAGTCCCGGCAATGCGTTTTGTACACGAATGAATCCCGATCGTTCGGATCATTCCCGGAAATTCTCATAATAACCTCTGCAGAGGGCCGTAGCAATGTGTCCATATCCAGAAATGCCATGCGACGCTTGCGAGCTAATGCTTTCGCGATTGTTGTCTTTCCGGCTCCGGCGGGACCTACGAAAAAAATCAGCTTTCGCATCTTTTACCTCCCGGTATCGTTTTTGCTAACAAGAATGACTCTAATTCAAGAACTAAATGATATGTGATATCACGAAACCGCCATATAGGAAAGCGACAACAATAATGAGAGCAGGGTGAATTTTCCCTTTGGTCATAGCCCAAAAGGCTAGTGCAGCAATGGCTAGTGAATGCCAGAATCCGATGCCTTGAATGGAAACGTCAGACATTTGCCAAGTTAAGATAACCATCATGACAGCTATGATAGGCTGCACAAGCAGGGTCATGCCTTTTACTACATAAGATTGCCGATACCGGTTCAGTATGTTCAGTAAAACAATCAATGCAACAGCGGAAGGCACCACGGTAGCGATAGTAGCGATAAGAAAGCCGAACCATCCCAGCTGTTGGTAGCCTACAAAAGCGGCAAGCTTAGTTGCAATCGGCCCGGGAAGTGCATTAGCTACAGCTAATAAATCAGCAAATTGCTCATTAGAGATCCAACCGTAATGGTTGACGATTTCTTCTTGCATCAATGGGATTGACGCAGGACCTCCACCGTACCCCAGTACATTAGCTACAAAAAATCCCCAAAATAGGGTTAGCCATGTCATCATCGAGAGGCCCCCTTGTCAGGTACAGCCTTACGCTGAAACCATTTTAAATGGAAGGCTCCATAAGCTAAGTATAAGGCAATTACGATCCCAGGATGGATATCAAGAACAGTTAGCAATAGCGCAGCGATCAGTGCGAATGCAATAGCAAATCCTTTGCCTAGCCCTTTCCAGGCTTTGGACATAAACTCGTAAGCCATCATTCCAAGCATAACAACAATCACAGGTCTGACAGCATAGATCATACCCGCTACATATTTGGAGCTGCTAAAAGAGTATAGAACGCCAAGCAAGGCGACGATGGCCAAGCTGGTTGGTAAAATGTGAGCGCAAATAGATACGAAAGCGCCCATCCAGCCGCGCTGCTTATATCCAAGATAAGCAGCCATTTTGGTTGCTATAGGTCCGGGCAGAGCATTAGCAATGGCTAGAATTTCAGCGAATTCCTCATCTCCAACCCATTTATACCGGATCACAGCTTCATAACGTATCAAAGGGATTACAGATGGGCCGCCGCCAAATCCTAGTATGCCTGTCCTAAACATGCCCAAAGCAATATCTTTGTAACTCATACAATTCCTCCATCCATGTGTCAAAAATCCGATGTTGAGTTTAACCATAAAATAGCATCTTTCACGAAAACTTAGATTCATCTCCCTTGTACTATTATGCGTCAAATAGTAAGAAAATCAATATGGACTTGGAATAAAAAAACATTGTTAATCGAAATATTCCGATTAACAATGTTTTTTGTAACTGATATGTATTTAGGTAGCTTGGATGGTCTTGCGCATGCTCATCATATATCCTGTGTGAATTCCTTCGTGATATAGAGTGAAGCTAATCATTCCGCCTACTGTATCAATACCTTTGAAAGGCTGCTGAAGCTTTTCATCCAGACGTTGTGAAAGCTTGTCCTTGATCCTCTCTGTCTGTTGCGTCAGTTGAAGCTTGATGGTTTCAATTGCAGGAGGTTCAATCTGCCAATCTGCCGGCGACGTTCCATTGTTAAATAGGCTTGAATATGTCTCCGGTAGGCTAACGGGCTCACCAATGAGTTTGAAAACCAAATTTTCCTGAACCGTCAGGATATGTCCCAGGTTCCAGCGAAGGTTATTTCTGTATCCTAGCGGGATTTGGTCAGCGATTTCTTCTGTAACTAATTCTAATTGTTGGAGGGTGCGTTCTCTTACAAGATCTAGTTGTAAAAAGAGGCTATCATTTGTCATGGTTGATGTTTCTCCATTCTTAGTTATTTTATGTTTGAGTATATTGTATACCATCATGCTGTTTGCCAGCAATATAAGATTTAATATAAGATGGAAACCCTATAATTTCAAGCAAAAAATGAAAACGCATTCATTAGAAGTGAACCGAATTGGAAGAGTACTCAGGTAAAAATAGTGCACACATTAGTAAAAATCAGGTGCGGGTGTGGATTCGAGATCGCGTTATAGTAATAGTATCAAATCTATCGTTGAGGTGACTAAGAGTATGGCCAAAGTGGAAGCAGCGTCCAGACCTGCCGCATTACGAAAAAAATATTGGAACACTACTAGAAAAGAAGCATTGGCAGGATGGCTTTTTACGGCCCCGGAATTGATTGGTCTCCTTATGCTGGGGTTGTTTCCGATTCTGTTTTCGCTGTATTTAAGCTTTTGCGACTGGAATTTGGTAGGTGGGCTATCGACTATTAATTTCGTGGGATTGGATAATTTTAAAATGCTACTGGAGGACGAGAAGTTTTTCATGGCTTTGAAAAACAACTTCACGTATACGATTTTTGTTGTGCCGGTAGGGTTATTTCTTGCATTGGTGTTGTCGGTGCTAGTCCATTCCCGTGTATACGGCCAAAGCTTTTTTAAAGTCGCCTTCTTTATTCCGTATATTTCCTCTATTATAGCACTTGGCACGGTGTGGAGCGCATTATATCATCCGTCTTCAGGCCCGGTCAACAGATTTCTGATTAGCCTGGGGATTTCAGAACCTCCAAAGTGGCTGGCGGATACGCACTATTCATTAGTTGCCATCATTATTATCGCCATTTGGGCAGCAATTGGTTATCAAATGATTATTTTTATCGCTGGCTTGACCAACATTCCAGATGAGCTCTACGAAGCAGCGAGCATTGATGGAGCCAATTCTCTGCAGCAATTTTTCCGTATTACGCTGCCGCTTCTTGCGCCTACATTGTCATTTTTATTTATTACGACCCTTATGTCGTCGTTCAAAGTGTTCGATTTAATCTCTTTCTTAACGGGAGGCGGTCCGAATGATTCATCCACAGTTCTCGTTTACCGCATTTATGAAGAAGGCTTTCGTAATTTCCGGATGGGATATGCATCGGCCATTTCCTGGGTATTATTCCTGATTGTAGGGATCGTGACTTTATTAACATGGAAATTACAAAACAGCAAGAAGTGATCTTAACAAAGAGGTGAAATAGTTGCTAACTACAAAATTCGATGTTTCTAAATGGCTGACAACGATTGTGCTCGCTATTTTTTCAATATTATTCCTCATTCCATTGTTGTGGATGGTTTCAGCAGCCATGAAGTATGAGGCGGATGTTCTTACTTACCCGATCCAGTGGATCCCAGAGCGATGGAATGTTATCGCTAATTTCAAGCAAGTGTGGTTCAGCAAAATATCGTTTTCTCTATTTTATTGGAATTCTTTGAAGCTAGCTGTTATCATGACCGTATTCACGCTAATTTTCTCTTCCATGGCGGCATTCGCATTTACGAAGCTGCAATACAAGGGACGCGATTACGTGTTCGGACTGTTGTTAGCACTAATGATCATTCCGTCTGAGTCAACACTTGTTCCAAGGTATCTATTATTGAAATGGCTTCATCTCTATAATACTCATGAGGGTTTGATCCTGATGGGCATGTTTTCCATGTATTTTACATTTCTTCTGCGCCAATTCATGGCTGGTATCCATAATGAGTATATAGAAGCAGCGAAAATCGATGGAGCAGGGTATTGGCGAATTTATGCAGGCATCATGGTACCCCTGTGCAAGCCGATTTTGGCTACCGTTGGCATCATCAAATTCATCTGGTCATGGAACGATTATCAAGGACCGCTTATTTTCCTGATCCAACAGAAGTTGTTTCCTATCCCGCTTGGTATTCAAATGTTCAAAAACGATTACGCTGACAATTACGCGGTTCTAATGATGGCATCACTTGCGGCGATTGTTCCATTACTTGTTATCTTCATTGTTTTGCAGAAGCAGGTTATTAAGGGAATTACGTTGGGTGGCGTGAAAGGCTAGGTTTGGGCAAGGTAGACAAAATGCACAAACGCCACAAAATATTGCACATCATTTGGAAAGCGGCTGTTGTAATATGCAAATATAAACGATATTTTCTAGGGGGAAAAGATATGAAAAAAACAAGTGCCGTATTATTAAGCAGTGCTTTGGTCGCTGTAAGTGTATTGGGAGGATGTGCTTCCAAGCCGGATAATGCTGGTGGGGATAAACCATCACAGGCTTCAGGAGAAAAGCCCGCTCAAAATGTGACTCTGAAGTTTTATAACTGGAATCCAGACATTGCTGAGGCTGCTACCCAAAAACTAATCGCGAATTATCAAGCTAAAAATCCTAATATTAAGGTTGAGTCTATTCCGCTTGTACCCGGCAATTCGGTGGAAACTTTGAAAAAGCTGGATGTAACCATGTCGTCCGGAGAACAGGTAGATGTTGTCATGTTCCCTAGCATTGAAGAAACTATCGCTCGAGCGGCTCAAGGCGTACTGGCTCCGCTTGACGATTTCTACAAGAAGGATAACGTGAATGCTGATGAAGAATATTATATCAACCCGAAGTTTAAGGGGAAAAGCTATGCTTTGATGAATAATTCGAGCAACTGGCTGGTACTGTTGAATGCTGATGCATTGAAGGAAGCCAATCTGCCTGTACCGTCATTTGACTGGACATGGGATGATTTCCGCGACTATGCCAAAAAGCTGAGCAAAGGCGATGACAACAACAAGCGTTTTGGGGCTTACTTCCATTCTTGGGGTGAGTATGCGAATCCAATTGTATATACAGATAAGAAAAATCCTTTCTTGACGATAGACCTCAAACCGCAATTCGAAGATGCTTCTTTCAAATATTTCTTTAATCTTCGTAAAGCGATGGAAAAGGATGACAAGTCGGTTAAGCCACTGGCGGATGTAATCGGTGCTAAGCTGAATTACAACAACGAATTCTTGACCGGCAAAGCGGCCATGTTAATGACAGCAACCTTCGCGCTTCCGAACATTGGCGATACGGCTAAGTATCCGCATACGTTCAAAACCGTTGTGGCCCCTCTACCGCGTTCCTCCAAGGATGCAGAGCCGGGACTGACGAATATCGGCGGGAATTATGTTTCTGTAGCAGCAAACTCGAAATATAAGGAAGAAGCCTACAAGTTTATCCGATACATGTCCACTGAACAAGAGGCTAGAATTGAATTGTCTGGGTGGAAAAAGAGTGATTCGAAGCTTATCGTGGAACGCCTGTTTGGAAATATGAAGGATCTGATCGACATGCAGTCGCTAACGAGCACATTGTATGATAAACGTGTTAGAACATCAGTTTCATCAGATATTGCGGTACCTTATGCAAGTCAACTGAAAGCGGTTCTTGAGGGCGGACTTTCCAAGGTGCTATTGGATAACATGTCCTCTGAAGATGCCCAGAAATGGATGATGGGTGAAGGGGACAAGCTGATCAAGCAAAATACAAAGTAAAGGTAAATAAGACCAATCGTTATGAGGACGCTGATTTAGCGTCCTCTTTGCGCATAAACCGTCCGCTAATCTGGAAAGAGGGTATTTTCCATTTCTTGGTCTTGGCGATTTGAGAGCCTTTATACTAATATGGGAAGGAACATATCGCCAATACTTGCAGACAACGAAGGAGAAGAGACAGCTACATGAGGCATCTGTTTCGATTTACCTATTACAGACGCATCCAAATTTCGTTTTTGGTGCTTATTTTGCTGCCCACGATCATGGTTGCCTTTCTTAATTACTCTATGACGAATCGTCAAGTGAAGGAAAAGCTGATGCTCAGCAATGATAATGTTTTGGCAGTTATGACAAAAGATATATCGAAAATGATTGACGATTTGACCTTCGCATCCCATTTTTTCGTTCAGGACGCAAATGTTCGGAATACGCTTCGTACTTTTTCAAATGTTAAACGGATTGAGAACGGCAGCCATTTGGAGCAGTATTTGCTGATTAAAGATTTTTTCAGTCTTGTCGTGGCCAAAACAATGAACAATGAAATCTTCATGTACTTGGTAAACGATGCGGGCTTTATCGTGCAAGCGTACGATATGTATCCGACACCGGAGCAGGTTATGAAACAGTGGGAGAGCGTCAAGTCCCGTGTGAATGAGAGTGAACCGAAACAGATACAATGGCTCGGAATGGTACAATCCGGAAATGTTAAGACCTATTACTTGTCCAGAGTAATCCGTGATCCTTCTGATAATAAATTACTTGGTACACTTTATATCGGGCTGCCGGAGATTTACTTCGGGAAGATGTTTCAGCAGGTATCTATTGAGCATCTTGCTTTATTTGACGCGGATGGGCAGCGAATTGCTGGAGCTGTTGATATTCCATATGAGAGAACTTCAGGGGTGAGTAGGAATATCCGTAATGAAGCATTGATCAAGAAAGCCGGATGGAAGCTCGTCTATGAGACGCCCGAATCAGAGTTAACAGGTGAGCTGTCCAAGACCTTTTACCTGTCACTTTTGCTGATGCTCCCCTTTTTCCTGTTGTTTTCTATCATCTCGATAGTGGTAGCCAAACGGCTGCATTATCCGATTTTGCGGCTGCAGCGCAGTATCAAGCAATTTGGTAAAGGCAACCGTACAATCACCTTTCCGGAGGAGGGTAAGGACGAGATTGCCGAACTGGGCAAAACGTTGAATGGCATGGTCGAGCAAATAAATAAGCTGATTATCGACATCGAACAGGAGCAGGAGCAAAAGAGGGTATTGGAGCTTCAAGCCTTGTATGCTCAAATTCGGCCGCATTTTTTGTTAAATACACTCAATTCTATTAAATGCAATCTGAGCTTGTCTGACGACCAGGTTCATACCCGGTTAATCGAATCGCTCATGAGTCTTCTGCGTGCCTACATGAAAATGGCTGAACCTTTATCATTGCGAAGTGAGTGCAAACTGCTTGGTGACTATGTAGAGATCATGAAGATGAGAAATGATCTTTCGTTGAATTCAGAAATACGTGTAGCACCAGAATGTGCAGAGCTTGAAATACCGAAGCTGCTGCTGCAGCCTATTGTAGAGAACGCCTTCATACACGGCTTTGCGGATAGCGGGGAGAGCCATCCACATATCCTCATAGTTGCGGAACAAATCGGCAATCAAGTGGAGATTCAAATTTCCGATAATGGGGTAGGAATTTCGACAAACATCCGGGAAGAACTGAATGTAATGCTGGAGGCTGGAAGTACTGAGGAGCATGAATCCTATAAACGAATTGGCCTGCTAAATGTGCTGCAGCGGATGCGGTTAACATTTGGCCCTGAAGCAGCTATTCATCTGCTTGCTAATGATGATGGCGGCACCACCGTTTGTGTCAGTATTCCGATATTATCTAAGGCAGAATGAATGCAGGTGCAGCTACTACAAATTAAGCAACCTAAGGGAGAATCGGGCAATGTACAAAGTAATGCTGGTGGATGACGATGTGCCGATGATCAAGTATTTATCTAAGCTTATTGATTGGGGCCTTTTGCAAATCGAAATCGTGGCAGTGGCTCATTCAGGCAAGCGAGCGCTTCAGCTGTTTCGGGAGACTAGTCCCGATATTGTTATTACGGATATTGGCATGCCGTTAATGGATGGAATGGAGCTTGCTGCAGAGATGCAAAAGCTCAAGCCTGAAGTGCGAATCCTGTTTTTGACATGTCACCAGGAGTTTCATTATGCGAGGAAAGCGGTTCAACTTGACGCTGATGATTACCTTATCAAAGACGAGATAACGGCTGAACAGCTGGAAGAGAGCTTACGGAAATCGGTTCAGGATCTAAAGACTGTTCGGCAGCAGCTCGAGGAAATATCTTACAAGCGAGAAATTTTCATGAACAAGGACGTGCTAAAACGGCAGTTCTTGAAGCAGTTAACGCTGGAGGATAGACATGATGATTTGCTTACCTCAGGTAAACAACTCGGAATTGAGTGGAAGCATTCCCATTTTATGATAGCTATGGGTAATTTGAATTATGCTTCATTTCCTAAACGATACCGATATAAGGATGAGCCCATATTGCTGTATGCGATTTCGAATATTGCAGAAGAAATGCTGGATGGTAGCTTGGAGATAACCACCTTGACGGATCAGGAGTCCTATTTCCTGTGCATACTTAATTATCAACCGAATTTGAGCTGCAATATAGTGGAGCGCTTCTCAAGCTTTCTCGCCTCCCTTCGGGAGAAAATTCACAGTTTTCTCCGAATTGGGATTCATGTTTATTACTCTTCGCCTTTTAAAGGGATATCTAATATTTCACAAGAGCTGCGGAGCTTAAAGCAGGATAACCGAGAGGCTTTTTACAGTGAAATTTCTTTCGGCGTACTGCCGTCGTCCGAGCTGAAGCTGTGGAACCATGAGATCATGGTGACGTTAGAAGCGCTTTGGAGTCGTCTCGTACAAGGGTTTAAGGACAGTGATGATAATGCGATCACCATCGCTTTGGAGGAGATCAAGGAAAAGGCTAAGCATCAGCAGTTGGATCCAGTTGAATTGATGGGAAAATGCTCGCAATGGATTAGAGTTATGGAATTTGAGCGTGATCTAAAGGGAGAAGACTCGTTTCACCGCTGTTTGCAGCAATGTGGGCGATGGGATGCAGCCGTTGAATTGATGAAGTCAAGAATTCAAGAAATCATGATCAGTGGCACGTCTAGCTCAGAGAAAAATATGAAGTTAAAGCAAATTGACCGGTACATATCTGAGCACTTATCCGAGAATATTACGCTCGTCGATATGGCGGATACGTTGTTTTTGAATCCGAGTTATTTTTCCAGGTCGTTCAAATTGGAAACCGGCATGAATTTTACGGATTATGTACACCGTTACAAAATGAACATTGCTTGCAAGCTTCTTAAAGAAAGTATGGAGAGTACTGAAATAATTGCTTTCAAGCTTGGGTATATGGAACGGACCTACTTTTCCAAGGTATTCAAAAAGTATGTTGGCGTCAGTCCAAAGGATTATCGGTAAGACATATAGTATAGAGTAAAAATTGTGCACGATATAGTAAACATCGTGCACATTCTTTCTATTCAGCTTCGAGTATTATGATTAATGCGACTGGACGATTCAGGCAGCAATGTAAGCGTTTCATAATAAGCTTAAAGGGGTTGAGTACAATTAAATTGAGTAAAAATATTAAACGTGCTGTGTCCTTAGGAATTACTTTACTCATGGCTGTGAATATGGTTTATTTCCCAACTGAGAGGCATGTAGCTCATGCAGCCGTCGTTACGCCGACTATTCCAACGGTAGTAAGTACCTATGTTGGTGCTGACAAGACGGAAATTTCTGCGTACGATCAGCAGGTTCATTTAAAGGTTATGGCTAAGATGAGCAGCGGACCTGATAAAGAGCTCAAGAAAAATACGGCGTCCAATTCAACAGATCCGCAGCTTAACAGCGTTCATTATTCATCAACTATTGCAGGGGTGACGATTGATGATACGACAGGCATTTTAACCTATGACGGCTCATCAGGGCAAGTTCCTGTGAATGTTAGTGCGAGTGTCAATTATTTAGATGTTGTCTATTTTGAGGGTTTTGAAGGCGGGACTTTAGGAAGCTTTACACATGATCCGGGAGCTACTAACACCGCAACTACCTCGGTTGTAGCGAAAACTGGTGTTCCTGCTCACAGTGGTTCTTACAGCGCCAATCGAAATAACAGCGGCACAACGAACAATACATTAAGAGCAGACATGGGCACAGCCATGAAAGGTACGGTTACGGCATGGGTCTATAATGGGACACCGGCAGGCAATTCGCGAAATAATATTTTTGTAGGCACAAAGCTTAATGCCGCTACCAACGGGGTGGACATTTCCAATGGCTTGCTTCTTGGAGAGCACTGGGATGGAGGCACAGGATCAGGCACCCAATTCGTATCAAGAATTATGACCTCTTCTTTCTCCCCAACTTCGGCAGCTCGTGGAACGACACCGGCCTGGCATGAGTTCAAATGGGATCTCACCTCAGGTACAGGTGCCACCATGTATATTGATGGTGCACAAGTAGCAGCTACGAACGCGGAAGCTCAATATCAATACATAGCATTGGTCGGAAATTGGAAGCCCGACAACAGTAATACCTATTATGACGATATTAAAGCTACAAAGCTTGGGACAAGTACATCATCTGCATTATCCATACCCGTTACAGCTGGTACTGGCGATATTGATAGTCTAACAGTTTCAGGACAGGGTGGAGCAAGCACCATTACAGCAGATGCTGGCAGTCTTCAAATGACTGCAGCTGTTACTCCCTCCAGCGCATCATCGAAGGTTACATGGAAGGTGGAAAATCAAGACGGCACACCGACCAACAAAGCTTCCATATCCTCAAACGGAGTATTGTCGGCTATAAGGAACGGTGCAGTAAAGGTAACGGCAACGTCTGCTGTCAAGCCGGCAGTATCCAATAGCCTTGTGGTAACCATTTCAGGACAAACCGTCAAAGTTACTGAATTATCCATACAAGCTCCATCGGGAGCGACAAGCTTTGGAACTTTGGATCCTGTTCAGCTGAGCGCAACAGCTTTGCCTGCAGATGCGGGAGATCAGGCTGTTACATGGTCCGTTATACAAGGTACGGATGTCGCAGCTGTATCGAATACAGGTGTAGTGACACCTGTAAAAAGCGGAACCGTCCAAATCCAGGCGACTGCGAAGGACGGGAGTAATGTTAAAAGTAATATATTGTCTCTCACATTTGCGATAAAGCTTACAACTGTAACCGTAGTAGGCGCTGGAGGTGCCACATCGATAACAGCGTTAGCTGGTTCTCTTCAAATGGAGGCCGTTGGTATCCCTGCTGAAGCTGCAAATAAAAACGTAGTCTGGACCGTGGAAAATGGTACGGGAAGCGCAACGATCAGCAGCACAGGTCTGTTAAGAGCCATTTCCAATGGAACCGTAACGGTAAAAGCAACAGCACAAGATGGAAGCGGCGTTGCTGGACAATGCGTGATTACTATTTCCGGGCAGTCTTACCATACTTATTATATAAGCATTACGTCCGGTAATGATGCGAATGACGGTCTGAGTGAAGCAACAGCATGGAAAAGCCTGGACAAAGTGAATGCATCCACATTCAGTCCCGGCGATAAAATAGGGTTCAAAGCAGGCGACATCTGGAACGGTCAGCTTAGACTGAATGGAAGCGGTGCAGAAGGACTTCCTATTAAAGTTGATAAGTATGGAAGTACTGATCCTGAAGTTCGGCCTATTTTTAATGGTATGGGAACGGATGAGGCTGACGGAGTCAACTTGGTGATGCCATTAGGCAGTGTGGCCGGTCAGCATTATGCCGCAACGGTTGAGGTCCGAAACCAAAGCTTCTGGGAGATTAGCAACCTGGAGGTTACCAACTACGATGCTACAACGAAAAACATGAGAGCCGGTATTATCGCATTGAACGAAAAGGGAGTGACGGTAACTGAATGGGAGCAAAATCAGCTTAAGCATATCGTGATTAGGGATTGCTATGTTCATGACGTTAACTCAGACCCTTCTGCTTACAAAATGACAGGGGGGATCCTGATACTGGGCAATTATTCCGACGTCCTCGTTGAAGGAAATAAAGTTATCAATGTTGCCATAGAAGGAATCCGAAATGCAGGTATGGCTCCTAGCGGTTCATCCAACGGTGGGGCTCCACAGGTTATGAACAATATAGTTTTTAAAAACAACTATATTCAGGACGTACAGGGCGACGGTATGGTTATTAGTAACATTGCTGATAATGGCGATAAGGATGTCTACAACGGTATCGTCGAATATAATACGATTTTGCGTTATGCCAACACGAATGTCGGCTCCTTGAACTATGCAGCAAATTGGGTTTATGGCAGTAAGGATACTCTTTTCCAATATAATGAAACCTTTGGCGGCATATATGGGTACAACGATGGAGAAGCGTGGGATGTCGACCTGTATAGTGACAATATTGTTTACCAATATAACTACAGTCATGAAAACAGAGGCGGTATCATTTTATTCATGGGTACGGGTCAATCCGTGTTCCGTTATAATCTAAGTGTGAACGATGGGAATGGGGCTGAGCTGTTCTTTTACCATCCATCCTCCTATACGAAGGCTCCTTGGATTTACAACAATACCATTTTTACAGGGAAAGATATAGCTACAACTGTATTTAATAACAGCACTCCTTATATCAAGTTTGCCAACAACATCATGATGACACTGGGTAAGGTGAAAAGGTTTGCCAATGTAGATCTGACGCAAGGTTATATCAAGAACAATATTTTCTACCCGAACATCCTGACGACTGGAGGGGTTGCAGGAAGTGTAGAGCTTGCCAATAACTTGTATGTGAATCCCCAGCTGGCAAGACCCGGAGAAATCCCTAAGAACGTGATTACAGCTAAAAATAGATTTGATGTATCCAAGCTGGAAGCTTACAAAATCCTGGCGAATTCGCCTGCGATTGGCGCTGGCTGGAAGGTCGACTTACCGTCTACTTTTACAGATGTAACGAAAGATATGTTCGGTAATCCGCTAGGCAGTATTAGTGATATCGGAATTCACCAATTTACTAATGATGTCCCTACTCATACCTTTACTGAAGTATTGCCGACGTCAGTTGAGCTTAACCAGGCCAATGTGTCATTGCTCGTAGGGGAAGCATCGCTTCTTGGTACGATAATTGAACCTGCTACAGCATGGAATAAAACAATGACATGGGAAAGCGATAAGCCATCTGTGGCAACGGTTGATTCCAATGGGGCTGTTAAAGCTGTAGCTATAGGAACTGCGAATATTACCGTAAAAAGTACAGCAGATCCTAGACTTGCAGCTACCACTAAAATTACGGTTAAAGCACCCATCACAACTACAAGCGATATGATAGTCGAAGCGAATTATCCTTATCTAGATGCAACAAACAGCAAAATTAATTTGAAAATTGCTAACGTGATGAGCGATGGCAGCACAAGAGAACTTAAAAAGAAAGTAACAGAACTGAACGAGCCTAGGTTGAATAGTGTCACCTACAGCACGGACAATTCCAATGTATCTATCGATTCAGATGGCCTCTTGACAGTTACTGGGGATTTAGGCAGTGCGTCAGAAATACATGTAACGGCTAATGTTTCGTACGAAGATGTGGTGTATTCGGAAGGATTTGAGGATGGTACGCTAGGCGACTTTGCTATGGATAGTGGAACTGACTATGCCGTTTCGGTGCAATCTTCTACAGAGCAAGCCCATTCCGGTGCATACAGCCTGAAACGTATTAATGCAGTCAAAAGTGTTATGAGTAAGGCGTTCTCTACCGACATGAAAGCTATAGCCTCGATGTGGATCTATGATGATGGAACAACGAAGGCGAACCGGGCGGTTGGGAGTGTTGGGGCTTACAGAGATAATACAAAAATTATGGGACTAGGCTTATTCTATGATGGTTCACTTGGTTCTGCTTCCCAATTTGCTACGAGATTCCAAACTACAAATTGGTCCGTGTCCAATGTTCCACGCAGCGTTGGCTGGCATGAATTAAAGTGGGATTATACAGGTCCGATGGTCAACATGTTTATTGATGATCAGCCAGCAGGTACTTTTAATTCATCCAGTTTTCGGGCAGTTTCACTTATGAATTTATGGAACAGCTCCGCAGGTAACTTCTATTATGACGATATCCGAGTTGTCGTGCCAAGAACGAATGCGACTGCGATTCCTCTAACTGTCAAAGTAAATGCTACTCAAATCGACGGTGTGAGAATCTGGGGAGAGGACAACGCTACATCGATTACAACCGATAAAGGTACGCTTCAGATCAAAGGCGGCTTGATTCCGAATCAGTTACCTGGTATTGATTACAGCTTGATCTGGAGCCTGGAGGAAGAAACAGGCAGAGCTATGATTTCTAATACGGGTCTCTTGACGGCAATCAAAGATGGACGGGTCAAGGTCATTGCGCAATCGGTGGCTAATCCTTCGCTTAAAGCGGAAATGTATGTCACGATATCCAATCAATATGTTTCTGTGACAGAAGTGAGCACTAGAGGCACCAATGATAAGAAGAGCATAGATGTAGCAGGCGGCACCTTGCAGCTGATTGCTACGATTTCTCCGTCTAACGCAACAAACAAGAAGCTTACATGGAAAATTCTTAATACAGACGGAAGCTCTACTAAAGTAGCCCAAATTTCCAATACAGGCCTTGTGACGGCTGTCGTGAATGGAACGGCGAGAGTGCATGCAATTTCTGAAGACGGAGGCTTTGACGGCCCTCTCGACATTACGGTTACGAATCAACCGGTTCTTGTTGAGGGAATTGAAGTCAAAACTCCAAATGGTGAAAATTCTCTGGAAGTAGGAAGAATGGTAGCCTTATCAGCGGTCATAACGCCTAATAATGCCGTCAATAAAGCAGTGACTTGGTCCGTCAACAATCAGAATGGAACCAATGCTTCCATTACAACTGAAGGGGTATTTTCTTCAGGAGATATGGAGGGTGAAGTGACGGTCGTTGCAACAGCTCAAGATGCTTTGGGAACGGTTGGAAGCAAAAGGATGACCCTAACGAAAACACCGACAGAGATTGTGAAAGCCAACAAAGACACATTAAAAGCCAAAATTGTCGAAGCAGAAGGAAAATTAAGCGCTGCTGTAGTTGGTTCACAAGCGGGAGAATACCCGCAAAGTGCGGTTGACACTCTGAAGCGGGAAGTAATGAGTGCAAAAGCAGTAGTAAGTAATATAGACGCAGTGCAGCAAGAAGTGGATCAGGCTGTAATCGCATTGGCAAGAGCGGTAATTGCATTTGACAGTGAGATAGTAACGGACCACCCGACGGAACCAAAAGCCAACAAAGACGCATTGAACGCCAAGATTGCGGAAGCAGAAGGAAAATTAGGCGCAGCTGCAGTCGGATCACTAACGGGACAATACCCTCAAAGTGCGGTTGACACTCTGAAGCAGGAAGTAACGAGTGCAAAAGCAGTAGTAAGTAATAAAGACGCAGCACAGCAAGAAGTGGATCAGGCAGAAGCAGAACTAAATATAGCGATAAAGGCTTTCGAAAGCACTAAAATACCTTATCGCAATAATTCAAGCTCTCATCATTCAACTGCGCCGTCTGGAGCAGCGGAAGGTGGGGGAGTCGTAAATGTGATAGCTGATGACGGCACTGTAGCCAAGCATGAGTTCGATCCTGCGACAGCAACGGTCACGATTCATGTTGAGGACAAAGAACGGGTCTCATTGACTTTTAACAGTGGTGAACTCAAAGAGTCACAGCAAGTAAGCGATGGAGTGAGAATTCTAATCCGTTTAAAAGGCTTTATTTATGAATTAGCCACCGATGTAACTAGTAAGGTTGTAGGTATCGATAATTTCCTGCAGAATAACCAAACAACTAAGGATCAATTAAAGGTTAACGTTCAGGTAGAAGCTACCAAGTTAACACCTGAGGATGAAAAGGTCGTTGAACAGGCACTTGGTGCGGAATCAGGCTTGGATGGCTTCAATCTCGTGTCCGGTATGTATAATGTTCATCTAAGACTTGAAGCGCCGAATGGTCAGATTATGGAAGTCAAAGCTTTCGATAGCCAAAGAACAATGCTGATTGAGGTAAGCCCGTCCTTCAAAGATAAAGTAGTAGCAGCATTATCAATAAGTGAAGGAGAAAACGGGGAGAAGACAGCAGGTATACGAACGGCCAAGTATGTAGAAATAGATGGAAAGTCCTACATGCAAATCAAAACCGCAAGCCACAGTAAATATGGTTTGGTAGAGCATCATGCCTCATATATGGATGTAACGATGGAGCATTGGGCTAAAGCACCAATAGAAGAAGCAAGCTCACGACTGCTGCTAAGTGGGGTAGGTCAAGGAAGATTTAATCCAGATGCACAAATTACTAGAGCTGAGTATATCACGATGCTGATTCAAGCAATGGGATTGCCAAAAACTGCTGACAATCAGAGCTTGTATGAAGATGTTCGATCAGGCGACTGGTACTATGCAAATATGGCAATTGCCCATAAGGCGGGGCTTCTTAAATGGATTGAAGGAAACAGCCTGAAGCCGAATGCTCCCATTACAAGAGCTGAAATGGCAAGGGCAACAGTTGCCGCGGCCCAATATTTGAAAGATGGCAGCCTTGTGGATGCCGATCTAACAGAATTAAGTAAGTTCATGGATGCAGACAAAGTATCAGCAAGTGAAAGAAGTGACCTTGCTTGGTGTATAGAACATGGACTCATTAATGGAACAGTAGACGTAATGACAGGTAAATCTGCAATTGCTCCGAGTGAACAGGCAACGCGCGCTCAGGCAGCTGCAATCATGCTGAGACTTCTAAGAGAAATAGGTTTGATTTAAACAAAAAGAGCTCCTCTCCGGCAATCATATTGCCAGGGAGGAGTTCTTTTTGGTGAAAAAGGCGCGAGGATAGGGACGAGATGGAAGACATTATAAGCTAGTTCAACATAAGCTTATCATAAACCGGTTGATTAATAATCACTTTTGCTGTCTTCAGACGGTCTGTAATTTGTTCTTGTATCTTATCATTGATGTAAAGCTTTTTTACGTCTGACTTTACATCATCAAAACTCTTATAGCCTAGCGATTGTTTTTTTGTGAGTTTAAAGATGGCATTTACATTGTTATAGGGGAAAATTTCGCTAAACTCGTTTTCATTCAGCTTAAGTGCTACTTCGTATAGGCTTCTTTTAGTAAGCTCTTCTTTGGATATCTCTTCCAAGTTCAAGGTCAAGTTCTCTAGCACAATACTGTTACCCGAATCAAGCTTCCCCTCTTTAATCGACTTAAAAATGGTTTCGTAGGTGGGGCTAGCTGTTGTGATCAATTGGCCTTCAAGCTTGAAGCCTTTACTGTAAAAGTGTTTTTGCCTTTCGTAATATTCTCGATACACAGAATCGCTCGAATTGTAGGCGGGGTTGTCCATTAAGGAATTAATCATATTGGCGTAATGAGTAGCATGCAAATAAGAATAGTATTGCATCTTGTTAAATTGCGTTAATCCGTATACAGGCTCTTTATTTTCAATTTTTCTGCGCCTTTCTTTATTTTCGGCATCTAAATTATCCGTGAAATGATCGAAACTAAGATCTTTGATTATTTTGTGTTCTTGCATGATAAGCTGCTCTATTTTAAATTTTTTCAATTCGTCTATGGCCTTATGCTTAGCATAATCTGAGGGATTCTCGCCATTGTAAGTGCTTGTCCAAAAAGCTGCACTGTAATCGATATTATATTTTGTTTTAAAATAGTTCGCCGTCATTGCTTTATTGTTTTGGTAAAAAATATAAAACTCTTCATTTGCCACAGGAATTCCATCAACAGTAAAGACAAAGTCATTATTACTAGCGTTGCTAGTATATAGTTTGGCCGTACAGAGAATGCCCAGCAAGATTATTGCAGCTGCGCTTATTAGAATAATATTTTTACGCTTCATATTGTAACCTCCAGCGGATGAGAAATCGATTTTGTTCTAAACTAGCATTTTGACATGCTGCTTTTACTATATAAGGTTTCAGATTTTATTCAAGGTTAAAAATTTTACTATTATGTGTGATATTATTACCGCTTTTCAATGCCTTATATGGTAGTAAATGTAAAAATCCGCTTATACCTTCTTTTATTCACCCAAGCACGCCTTTCTACTAATCATATAATGCACAATGAAACTAGAATGTTTCAAATTTATACAAGAGAGGGGTGAGGTATTTTGGAGGCATTAAAAAATTTAATAAAAGCCCTTCTCGATTTAGATCCTATAGAAGTCGAAGTTCATCTAAAAAACGGAGAAAAGATATCGTACTCTAATGACGATTCTGAAAATTCGTTAAAAAAATGGTTGAAGAAATTTGATTTAGATCAAATAGTCAAAATAGAGTTTAAGTACGAGGACGGTACTAAAATCTCAATAGAATTGCCATGTGGAGAAGATGCTGAGGAAGAAGACGGAGAAGATGAAGATGAAGATGAAGATGAAGATTAAAATTATTAATTTATAGGAGGAGGTGGCAGGCTTCTTGAGTAAACTTGAAAAGGTCATGCAAGTTATTGATTCGTTGGATATCGAAGATATCGAAGAAATTGAAATAAAATATTATAACGGAGAAAAGTACGAGTTATCCTTCGATGAAGATGAAGGCGAGGCTGAGAGAGAGGTAGCTCTTGCAAACTTTCTTGGAATCATCGATTGGATTCAAGTTGAGGAAGTTGAAATAGAACTGTATAACGGAACAGAAATCGAAATTAAATTTGAAGACGGCGGTTATTATGGTCCAACTGGTCCAACTGGTCCAACTGGACCAATGGGAGCAACGGGAGTAACAGGAGCAACAGGGGCAACGGGAGCGACAGGCGCAACGGGAGCAACAGGAGTAACAGGAGCAACTGGGGCAACCGGAGCAACAGGAGCAACAGGGGCAACCGGAGCAACAGGAGCAACAGGGGCAACCGGAGCAGCAGGAGTAACAGGAGTAACAGGAGCAACCGGAGTAACAGGTGCAACAGGAGCAACAGGGGCCACAGGAGCAACAGGAGCCACAGGAGCAACAGGAGCAACCGGAGTAACAGGAGTAACAGGACCAGCAGGCGGTCCTCCAGGAGCAACGGGAGCAACAGGGGCAACCGGAGTAACAGGTGAACCAGGAGCAACCGGAGCAACAGGGGCAACCGGAGCAACCGGAGCAACAGGGGCAACTGGAGTAACAGGTGAACCAGGAGCAACCGGAGCAACAGGAGCAACAGGAGCAACAGGAGCAACTGGAGTAACAGGTGAAACTGGAGTAACAGGTGAACCGGGAGCAACTGGGGCAACAGGAGCAACTGGGGCAACCGGAGTAACAGGTGAACCAGGAGCAACTGGGGCAACTGGGGCAACAGGAGCAACTGGGGCAACCGGAGTAACAGGTGAACCAGGAGCAACCGGAGCAACTGGGGCAACAGGAGCAACAGGAGCAACAGGAGCAACAGGAGCAACAGGAGCAACTGGGGCAACAGGAGCAACTGGGGCAACCGGAGCAACGGGAGTAACAGGTGAACCGGGAGCAACTGGGGCAACCGGAGCAACAGGAGCAACTGGAGTAACAGGTGAAACTGGAGCAACAGGAGCAACAGGAGCAACAGGAGCAACAGGAGCAACCGGAGTAACAGGTGAAACTGGAGCAACTGGGGCAACCGGAGCAACGGGATCAACGGGAGCAACAGGAGCAACCGGAGCAACGGGAGCAACGGGAGCAACGGGAGCAACGGGAGTAACAGGTGAACCAGGAGCAACTGGGGCAACCGGAGCAACAGGAGCAACGGGAGCAACGGGTGTAACAGGTGAAACTGGAGTAACGGGTGCAACCGGAGCAACCGGGGCAACAGGAGCAACGGGAGCGACGGGAGCGACGGGAGTAACAGGTGAAACTGGAGCAACCGGAGCAACTGGAGCAACTGGGGCAACCGGAGCAACAGGAGCAACGGGTGTAACAGGTGAAACTGGAGCAGCCGGGGCAACAGGAGCAACTGGAGTAACAGGAGCAACCGGAGCAACGGGAGTAACAGGTGAAACTGGAGCAATAGGAGCAACGGGAGCAACAGGTGTAACAGGTGAAACTGGAGCAACTGGGGCAACCGGAGCAACAGGAGCAACGGGAGCAACGGGTGTAACAGGTGAAACTGGAGCAACCGGGGCAACAGGAGCAACAGGAGCAACGGGAGCAACAGGTGAAACTGGAGCAACCGGAGCAACCGGAGCAACGGGAGCAACGGGTGTAACAGGTGAAACTGGACCAACCGGAGCAACGGGAGCAACGGGAGTAACAGGTGAAACTGGAGCAACTGGAGTAACAGGAGCAACCGGAGCAACGGGAGTAACAGGTGAAACTGGAGCAACCGG
>NZ_WHOD01000006.1 GCF_013141765.1 Paenibacillus foliorum | reverse complement strand
CGGATAGCCTTATTATTATTGCGATAGAATTATCTAGATAGGTGTACGTTAGCGAAAAAGTTACAAAGTCTGCCTGGATTAATTCGCAGTGGCAATCGACTACTTCAGGACGTCACGCACGGAAAGCGGCGAGCGGTTGAGCAGTTTGGTGAGCAGCACAAAGCTGATGCGATGTCCCTGTGCAATATACTTCTGGGCAATCTCTATTTTATCCGCAAGTGCGGGTTCGTTTTTTTAGTAGGTCTTTGAGAATGTCCCTCTCTAAGGCTTGCTCAGCATAGAGCTTCTTCAGTTTTTCATTTTCTTTCATAAGCTCTGCATAATCATCGGCAGTGGGGACAAACTTCTGATGCTTCATGCTTGTCCCATCCAGTTGATCAAGATCCTTACGATTCAGTTCTCTGGCCCATCGGAGAGCCATCTTCGGATCAAGCTCATGTTGCCTTGCTACAGCGGTCATGTTGCCAATCTCTTTCCCTTTGGCGACCACCATTTTCTTGAAATTAAGGTCATACTGTTTCTTCTTCATTTTCGTTCCCCTCCGCCCAATATTATTGTATCGGAGTAAGGGGTGTACTGTCCAAGTTTAAATAGGGGCTAAAAAGGTAAGCAAACAGAAGACCAGATGAATACATTGATAATGTCAATCGTCATCGTTACATCCAAATTCTCAAACACCTCTTTGCCGGATTAGAGGTGTTCTTTTTTGTTCGAATAAAAAGAGAAGGCATTATGCTGCGTGTGATCATATGAGGCGAATATAATAATTCCATAATTCCATTATCCTTTCGTAAACAAGTGAATCTCATTAAAAGGTATGGACCGCATCTTGAATTGAGACCTGTCTACAAACTGAAGGCTACTTCTTGTATATTTCTGGAACTGATTGCACATTCTGATACAGTAAACTAAGGAGGGATTTATTTCATGTGGGTTCTTTGGTTGTACCTATTAAACACAGTTTTTATGTTAATCGTAGCTCTAATTGAGGCTCGCAGACCGGCTAAGGCTTTAAACTGGCTTACCATTTGCCTTATTCTGCCCATTATTGGTTTTGTGCTCTATCTCATCACATCGAATCCCATACAAATTCAACGTGAAAGACTGACTTCACCGCACAATGAATCGGACAAGCTGCTTGGTTCATTTAAGCGCTCGGCTTCGGTCATTGCTCATGCTTTGCGCAACCTATCTGTTCAGGGACTTCGGGTTTGTCAGGTTCAGGTGCTTACGAATGGAATTGAAACCTATGAGAATCTTATACGATCCATACAAAACGCCCAAAAGTCAATTGATTTGGAATATTATATTTTTCGGAATGATAATATTGGCAGTCGAATTACGGAACTACTGATAGAACGGGCGGAGTCAGGTGTAAAGGTTCGTTTTCTCAGAGACGGCTGGGGGAGCCGTAAATTTCCCCGGAGACAATTGAATAGGATGCTAGATGCAGGCATTGATTGCCGGGCCATATTTCCATTGCGTTCCCCATGGATATTTGCCAATTTGACTTACCGGGATCATTGTAAAATCGTCATTATCGATGGCAAGGAGGCTTTTACAGGCGGTATTAATGTCGGAGATGAGTATACAGGATCGAAGCCGAACATTGGGTTTTGGCGTGATACTCATATACGAATCGTAGGTGAGTCCTCAGCTGATTTACATACTATTTTCCAAGTCCATTGGAATATTTCCGTGGCGGAACAGACGAACCAACAAGTCAAAAAAATGCGAAAACCCGCTCATCGTACACGACCCATATCACAAACTATTGCTTCCCCTGGGGGGTCAGCTCTTTTAACGCAAGAATGGGCTTCTGAGCTGGGGACAAAAGGTACCGACGAAGTCACTCTCGCAGATAAACATGCGTTACATCATGCGTACGTACAGACATTTGAAGGCAATCCTGGAATCCCTACTCCGATCATCAGGGAAGTCTATTTCAATTGCCTAACCCAAGCAGTTCAAAGCATTGATATCTCAACCCCTTACTTTGTGCCCGACGCGGATATCATCATAGCGATAAAAACAGCAGTGGCACGCGGTGTTCGTGTAAGGCTATTGGTTCCTCGCCAAGTTGAACTCTCAACCATGATCGTGGGCGCAGCAAGCCGCACCTATTACGGTGATTTGTTGGAAGCTGGTGTTCATATCTATCAGTACAACAAAGGTATGCTGCATGCAAAGGTGATGATCATCGATGGGGAGGTTGCTACTGTGGGCTCCGCCAACTTTGATATGAGAAGTATGCGCCTGAATTACGAGGTTTGTGAAGTTATTTACAGTTCCGACGTGGCAAGAAAACTTGCAGAGCAATTCGAGCAAGATCTCACTGACTCCATACCCTTGCGTATGGAAGATGTGCTGCAGCGGTCCCCTGTACAACGCATTCTAGATCAAGGAGCCCGCCTGCTAGCACCACTTTTATAATGGCGTTCGGGCTCCATGTAGCCAAATCCGGCCTTGGATATTTAATTATCTCCAGTTCCGAACCTTTTCGCGGCTCTAGAGTGGGTGCGTTCGATTTCGGCCTCACGATTACGGGGGGCGGCATTAGTTATAGATGTGTTGATATCACACGGTTTTTCAATTGAAAAATCCTTCAGACTCGTAAAATAAGTATTAGACTGACTCCAAAAAAATAGCGGCAGCCATGGACGTGATATGCTCCCCTTACAGCAACAGGTTTTATTATTTCACCTGTCTACCTAAGGGGAGTATATCACATGACGATCGGCTGCCTTTTCCTCGCTAAACATTCCTGTTAGGGCTAAGAAATAGCCTTTGTCAAAAAAGGAGCGCCTCGGTATGATGGGTTT
>NZ_WHOD01000051.1 GCF_013141765.1 Paenibacillus foliorum | reverse complement strand
CCCAAATTTAAAGAGGCTCGGTAGCTCAGTCGGTAGAGCAGAGGACTGAAAATCCTCGTGTCGGCGGTTCGATTCCGTTCCGAGCCACCATTTTCACAATATGCCGTTGTAGCTCAACTGGTAGAGCAACTGACTTGTAATCAGTAGGTTGGGGGTTCAAGTCCTCTCGACGGCACCATGCTTTTGTTTAACTTAATATGGAGGCTTAGTGAAGTGGCTAAACACGGCAGACTGTAAATCTGCTCTCATCGAGTTCGGTGGTTCGAATCCATCAGCCTCCACCATATTTTTCCTAGGGGCATAGTTTAAAGGTAGAACAAAGGTCTCCAAAACCTTTGGTGTGGGTTCAATTCCTGCTGCCCCTGCCATTATTCAAACCGTGGCGGTCGTGGCGAAGGGGTTAACGCACTGGTCTGTGGCTCCAGCATTCGTGGGTTCAAGTCCCATCGATCGCCCCATTATTCTTTATGTAATGGGGATTAGCCAAGCGGTAAGGCAACGGACTTTGACTCCGTCATGCCTAGGTTCGAATCCTAGATCCCCAGTTATTACAATTATGCGGAAGTGGCTCAGCGGTAGAGCATCGCCTTGCCAAGGCGAGGGTCGCGGGTTCGATTCCCGTCTTCCGCTCCATAAATTACGGCGCCATAGCCAAGCGGTAAGGCAGAGCTCTGCAAAAGCTCTATCCCCAGTTCGATTCTGGGTGGTGCCTCCATTTTTATCTCACTCGCCGGAGTGGCGGAATCGGCAGACGCACAGGACTTAAAATCCTGCGGTAGGTGACTACCGTACCAGTTCAAGTCTGGTCTTCGGCACCAAGTTTTATTTCATAAATTGCGCCCTTAGCTCAGCTGGATAGAGCGTTTGACTACGAATCAAAAGGCCGGGAGTTCGAATCTCTCAGGGCGCGCCATTTATGCTTTAAGAAACACAATAATAAGCCGGTGTGGCGGAATGGCAGACGCGCGCGACTCAAAATCGCGAGGGAAACCGTGGGGGTTCGAGTCCCTTCACCGGCATCAAACAAAAAAGCTGTTTTTACAGAAGGAATTCTGTGAAGACAGTTTTTTTTTGCTTTTGAAAAAGTGGCTGATAAATCCGCTTTGTACGGAGAAACTTTTAAAAACCACTATCATACAAGGCAAGGGAAGCTTGTAGTCTTGATATAACAGCAAGCTGAAGTTCGTGAGGTTCTTCTACCTTTAAGTAAGGACTATAACTTAAGATGATGTCACAGGCCGATTCAATAGTATGGAAGTCTACAGCTGCGACTAACCATCCTGAATTAGCTGTAGGGGAGGTTGATTTTACCTTTACATATCTCGCTTGATGGAGTCGTGGCAGGAGCTGCTCTTGAATTTTGATTACAGCAGGATAGTAAGGTAATGTGGTTCGAAATGCTTGAGTGGATTGCTCCCAATAGGCGGCAAGCTGGAAGTCATTAGGACGCGTAAAAGAATCGTCTGTAAGCTGTGCTCTATGAATTCGAGATATCCGGTAGGAACGCATCTCGCCATTGGTAAGAGCGACTAAATACCAGATGGTTGCTTTTGCAACGAGTCCTAATGGATCAACTAGTCTTTCTGAGATTGTTGTATCCTTTGGATAATCGATAATAAGTTTCTTTTCGTTCCATATTGCTTCTTGAATAATACCTAGATAAGGAAACGCTTCTTGAGATTGATGCCAGCCAGCGCCATCCACGTGGATACGATCTCTCATAAACTCCGCATCCCGCTGTAAAGCAGGAGGCAATGAGGCGAATAGCTTAAGAAATGCATTGTCAAAATTGTTCTGTAATCCTAAATCGTTCATAATACCTGATGGATTCATAAGAAGTAAAGACTGTATTTCTTCTATTTTCAGGCCTGTTAGATTCGTACGGTAGCCTTCAGATAAACTCCAACCCCCAAGAGCTCCTCTAAATGCAAAAACAGGTATTCCTGCTGCGCTGAGAGCCTCCATATCTCTAGCAATCGTGCGTTCAGACACTTCAACCTTTTCAGCTAGCTGGCGGGTAGTCATTTTTCCATGATGCTGTAGGCATAATAAGAGAGTTAGCAGACGTTCTGCACGCATCTTGTCGTTCTCCTTCTTTGCAGGCTGGTTATTCTTTTAGTCTACCATATAAATAAGACAGTGGATGACATATATGCCTCTGTATAATTAAAATTGAAATGAGCACATAGCTACTACTAAGGAGAGATATCAACATCATGGGATCTTTAGTCGGAAAAGTTGCCGTTGTTGCAGGTGGAACAAGAGGTGCAGGTAGAGGGATTGCGATAATGTTAGGTGAAGCAGGCGCAACCGTATATGTGACAGGAAGAAGTGTAAGAGGTAATCCATCCAGTATGGGAAGAGGGGAAACTATTGAAGAAACCGCAGAGATGGTGACGGCACGAGGGGGAAAAGGTATTCCTGTTCGTGTGGATCATACAGTTGAGGATGAGGTGAAGCATTTTTTTGAACGCGTAAAGCAAGAACAAGACGGAAACCTGGATCTGCTAGTTAACGATATATGGGGTGGAGATTCGTTAACAGAGTGGGGGCAAACCTTCTGGGAGCATTCCTTGTCCGACGGACTTCTGATCCAGCAGCAGGCCGTTCAATCGCATATGATCACAAGTTATTATGGAGCCCCCTTGATGGTAGAGAAGAAAAAAGGATTGATTATTGAGATAACCGATGGCTTCGATTATCGGTACCGTGGAAATTTGTATTACAGCCTTGCCAAAATATCAGTGATACATCTTGCTGCGGCCATGTCTGAGGAGCTTCGGCCTTATAATGTTACTGCGCTCTCTTTGAGTCCCGGTTTTCTCCGATCAGAGGCCATGCTGGATTATTTTGGGGTAACAGAAGCTAACTGGCAGGATGCAGCGAAGAAAGATCCTCATTTTATAATGTCGGAGACTCCATTTTATATTGGTAAGGCAGTTGCTGCTTTGGCAGCTGATCCAGCAATAGGCAATAAAAACGGAATGATTACGACCACTTGGGGCTTATCGGACGAATATGGATTTAATGACGTGGATGGGAGACGTCCTCACTGGGGAAGGTATGCTGAGGAGCAAGGGTTTTATAAATAATTAAAATGGATAATAGCGCAGGATTCCCTAAGGGAAAACCTGCGCTATTTATTTTCTTATAGCCGAGCGTAGTATTGATTCAAAGTATTTAAGATTTCATCGCAATAGGCTTTTTCTTCTTGGGTATTGTCTTCAGATTCGTCGTCATTTTTTTGAATTTGTTCAAATCGCTGCACTAAGGCATCGGTAACGAATTCAGCGCTTACTCCATAATGCTTAACTATGGAAAATACGCCATCTAAATTATTGTGGTTGTCAATGATTTCTGTTAGATGACTCATAAAAGCGGGATCCTCCTCACGATGATTGATGGACAAGATTTAGTTTGAGCGATTTGGAACTATTTTATGTAACTGCTAAAGCTGCTTGGACACATGTAACAAATCTGGCAATGTAACCAGTTGATAGCCTTTGGATCGTAAGGACTCAATAATGGTGGGAAGTGCGTTAACGGTTCCTGATAAGTCTTGATTAGGACCGCCCCCGGAATGCTGAAGGATGATGGCTCCGGCTTTGGCATTTGTTAAAATATTAGTGGTTACTTGCTGCTGGCTCAACTGTTTCCAATCCAAAGAATCAACATTCCAGTTAACAACAGTCAAATGATGCTCGGAGGCCCACAGCAATTGGTTCTCTGAGATTTCTCCATAGGGAGGGCGAAGCAGTCTTGGAGTGTAACCGATTATGTTTTTTAGTATTTTTTGCGTTTTATTAATTTGAGAATGGAACTGATCATCTGAGAGCTTGGTAAGTAGTGAGTGATTGTAAGTGTGATTGCCAATAATATGGCCCTCTTTGACCATTCTTTTGACAATATCAGGATGCTTCTCGGCAAGACGACCTACGATAAAAAAAGTCGCTTTGACGTTATACTTTTTCAAAACATCTAATACCTGCGGAGTAAATTGTGTATCCGGTGCATCATCAAAGGTTAGCGCTATTTTTTTGGTATCTGAGGAGCCTTTGAGTAGAAGGAGGTCCGGATATTTTTTGATCAATTGAGATAAAGTTAGGCGCTTTCCACGGTTGTTTTGCTGGGAGTTGGCCGTATGAGCAGGTTTTTCTCGTTTGACGGATTGCTTCGCTTGAGGTGCAGGCGGTTGTACTGGTTCAGGCTGGGGTGCAGCTTGTTCGGGTTGAGCTTGAGCTCTCGATTGGTCATTATCAACAGGAGGGGTCCCAGGAATAGGCCATTCTGGAAATCGGACTAATGGAGGCGGGGCAGTTGACTTAGACTCGGTGGTTTCGAGAGTTGAATCGGAATTTTCCACCTGTAGGGAAGGTGTCTGATTGTGGAGTTGCTGCTGTTTCAATGGTGTCTGTGGTTGGTTAGAGCAGCCCATGAGGGCAAACCCTAGCATAATAAGCGAAAAAAATGCATGTAAACAGGAAAATGGTTTCATAAAAACGACTCCTCTTCTCACGATAGATGCTATTAGTCTTCGTGTACGGAGACGAGATTATCCGTTAAATCCGGAATTGGGTTTAGCTAATAGTTACTTAACATTTAAAGCCGAATTTCCTTAATACATTTGTTATATAATGAAATAGTATACATACAAGATACATCAGGTCGTTTTTCCCAATTCGTAGATCTATTTTGTTTGAAAGGAAGAGCTTTGTGGAATTAAAGAAAAAGGGTTGGAGTTCGTGGGAAGATGAGTTTATAAAGAAATATTATCCTTCAGGGGATATAGAAGAGATCCTTATGCACCTCCCGAATCGAAGTATTAAAACGATTAAAGATCGGGCATATAGACTAGAAGTTAAAAGGGAACGAGGAATAAAAAAAAGTATCGGGATGATCTCAATTTCTAAAGGAGAGGAATCTTCTCCCGTCATGGTGAGCTTCTACAAATACCTGCATTTGGTTAAAACTAAAGTAAATGAAACAGGCGCTAAGCCGGATATGGATCAGTTATTGAGGGCTTTTCGGGACGCGTATTGTAATTCTTGAAATTTAAAAGGTAAATTACCATCCCCATGATGACGTCAATGATGATAGTAGCCGACGGTTATCATGGGGATGCTTAAATTATAGATAGATGTACAATGAATGCTTAGGAAGTCCAATTTCGGGAACTGAAAAGATTGGACAAAATCCGATGAAAGCAGATCGAAGCCAAAAGCCTACAGATCACTTAGTAAAGGTTTGTTAGGAAGGTAATGAATCGTGCGTATGAAACGAACTGTTTTTGTTTTCGCTCTCATGACAATGGAATGTGTCTCTGCACGCTGATTTCCTAAATATTGAACCCCACCTAAAAATTCACCAGGTGTTATTCCTGTGGCTGCAAAAAATACATCTTGAGTACCTATCATATCTTCCATTGTTAGCAGTTTTAAGGGGTCGGTTAATCCCATTTGACGGCATCGTTCAAGCTCTTCTTCATTAGACGGCATCAGACGTCCAAGTAATTCGCCACCTAAGCAGCGCAAAGCTGCAGCGGCTAACACACCTTCCGGCGCTCCTCCTGATCCTACATATAGGTCAATACCTGATTCCGATAAAGCGGGGGCCATGGCTCCAGCTACATCTCCATCGCTTAGTAGTTTAATACGCACGCCTACACGTCGGAGTGTCTGGATATGCTCTTGATGACGTTCCCGATCTAGAATCATGACGGTTAAATTGCTTAAAGGCTTATCCAGATGCTGGGCAGCTTTCTGTAAAGTCACTTCGAGAGGGTCATCAAGCTGCAGTTTTCCAGTCAAGGCGGGACCTACAGCAAGCTTGGCCATATACATATCAGGGGCATGAAGGAGGCAGCCTTTATTCGCCATAGCGATGACGGCTAATGCGTTATTCAAACCCTTAGCAACGAGATCTGTACCCTCCAACGGGTCTACAGCAATGTCTACCTCCGGTCCTTGACCATTACCAACCTGTTCTCCGATATAAAGCATTGGAGCCTCATCCATCTCTCCTTCACCTATAACGACAGTACCTTGAACCGATACGGAATCAAACATAGTACGCATAGCTGTTGTTGCGGCTCCATCGGCTTGATTTTTATCTCCACGTCCCATCCATTGGGCTGCAGACAAAGCGGCTAATTCGGTGACTCTAACAAGCTCTAATGCTAATTCTCTTTCCATGATAAGTCCTCCCTGACCATTAATTAAAATATAAGTTACACATCATTTAAACTATAGTATAATTATTTCATATAAAGAGCGCAACAAATAGGGATTAAAGAAGGTATATTTGTGTATTTTTTAGATATATAGTGCCTCATATATCAATGTAACCTATTATTTATACAAATAAAACACTTTTTTTGATACAATATAGGTTATGAGTACAAATAAGTTAAGATTTGTGACAGGGAGGTTTCGGTCATCGAACTGACAACTCGTCAATTGCATATTGTAGAACTGGTTAAATTGCATGCGCCGATCACCGGAGAGCAGATTGCCGAGATGCTTGGTTTAAGTAGACCAACGCTGCGATCAGACCTCGCTTTGCTGGTTATGCTCGGATATGTGGATGCAAAGCCAAAGGTGGGATATACACCAGGCTCGGAAATATCATCGGGAAGTCAGGCATCCCGCAGACTTAAGGCGTTAAAAGTGAAAGAAGTTCAATCCATGCCAGTCATTGTCAAGGAAACATCTTCGGTTCATGATGCCGTTGTGTCCCTTTTTATGGAAGACGTAGGAAGTTTAATTGTAGTCGATGAAGAAAGCTGTTTGTCTGGTGTCATTTCCAGAAAAGATTTGCTGAAATTTACACTCGGTAACACTGCAGCAGCGGCAATGCCTGTCAGTATGGTTATGACACGGGAACCGAATGTGATTCATGTTGAGTCCGAGGAATTGGTTATAGATGCAGCCCGTAAAATGATGCACCATCAGGTAGATAGCTTGCCGGTTGTTATTCGTTCTCAAAGTGAGTCCAGTCCAGGCCGCAGCCGTTGGGAAGTAGTAGGGCGCGTGAGTAAGACGACAATGACACAAATATTGTTAGAGTTAGCTACAGAACCTTAAACACGGCAGCGTTTTTTTGCGAAATTAACAACCATGAAAGAAGGAGCATGAACGGATGAAAGATCAGCATTATGAGATTACCATTTGCTCAGATTCCGTAGGGGAAACTGCCGAGGCGGTTGTAAAAGCTACGATCCGGCAATTTGACGCACATCAGGTGAAAACAAAGCGTATCGGTCATATTAAGCACGAAGATGAAATTCGAACAATCATGGAATCAGCTGCGAGTCGTGGCGGCTTTGTTGCTTATACGCTTGTTCAGCCGGAGCTTCGCGAAATGATGCGTGAGGAAGCAATTCGTTTGGGAGTTCGGGCTGTGGACATCATGGGGCCTATGATGCAGGCATTTATCGACACATTCAATGATTCGCCTAAGCGTAAGCCTGGTCTGCAGCATGAGATGGATGAGGATTATTTTAAACGTGTTGAAGCCATTGAATTTGCGGTCAAGTGTGATGATGGACGTGATACTAGTGCATTGCTGAAAGCTGAAATTGTCCTGATTGGAGTATCTAGGACATCGAAGACTCCGCTTAGTATTTTTTTGGCCCATAAAGGGTTAAAAGTAACGAATCTGCCGCTTGTGCCTGAAGTGAAGCCGCCAAAGGAGCTTTTCTTGCTAGCGGGCTCGCGAATTGTCGGTCTTACTATGGATCCGGACAAGCTATTAAAAATTAGAACGGAACGGTTGAAGGCAGTTGGTTTACCGTTCGGTGCTAAGTATGCGGCTATGGAAAGGATTATGGAGGAACTGGACTACGCGCAAAAGCTGATGAATCAGGTGGGCTGTCCTGTTATTAATGTGACTGATAAAGCGATTGAGGAAACTGCTGGTATCATTATGGGTTATTTGTGACCCTTTCTTATATATAAGATAGAGCATGGGCTGCCGATAGGACGCCTCGTGCTTTTTTTTATAATATCAGAATTTATAAGTTTTCAGCGGAGTTGAGTAATTCTGATATTGCAAAACTTTTTTTGTGATAAGAAGATTTGAATGCAACCAAAGGGCTTGATTTATACGTATACTTAATAAAAGAGGGAACGAACACGGGTGAGAGTTAAAGGATAGAGACGTTTGTGTAATTAGAAGAACAAATAGGGTAGAGGCGGTGTGAGGATGGATTCATGGAGAGGCTGGCTGAAGGAATCGTACGGTAAAAAGCTATCTAAGCTGCATGCATGGAATGCTTGGATTATAGTTCTCCTTACAGTAACGGGAATTATCCTCTATATCCCTTCAATTCGGGGAGATTTGGGAGCGTTTCGTGTCATTATGAAGCAAGCGCATATTGTCATTGGTTTCGTGTCAATTCTGCTTATAGCTCTGTATGTACCACTAATACCCAAGCACTGGAAGCAAATTAGAAATAAGCTTAGCCAACGATGGAATTTGATCATTGTACTGGGACTGCTGGTTGGTTGGAGTATAACGGGGCTTATTTTATGGCAATTTCGCAGCCTTCCTCCCATTTGGAGCAACATATCGCTGATACTGCACGATTTGTTTACGTGGATTGGTATTCCTTATGCTGTATATCATTCGATCTCTCGCAGCAGGTGGTTGAAAGCCATGCGTTCTCAAGAGAAAAAGGCAGCAGCAGCTCAAGCGTCTGCGGAATTGGAAAAGCGGATTGCAGCAGCATCAGGGACCGAAGCTGAAGGGAAGATGGCTCCTCAAGCTTTTGTAGAGTACTTGAAAAAATCCCCTATTTCACGAGCAAATTTTCTGCGATTGATTGCTGGACTTGTGCTAGTATTTGGAGTGGGACCCGCATTTTACCGTTGGATGAAATCGGTCTCGGATACAGGCGGTGATGAGCTGGAGAAGCTGGTTGGAAATGATGGCAACCATATGGTTCCAGCACCTATAGCGCTTGCAGAATCTAATCCTCCTATTGGCGGTGGGGGTAAGGGTGAGTTTAGGATTTATACGGTAACTGATATTCCGTCATTTTCGAGCGAGAACTGGCAGTTCGTTATATCCGGTTTGGTTGATAAGCCGGTTTCGTGGAGCTGGGAGGAGCTATTGAAGCTGCCTCGTAAGGTCCAGGTAAGTGATTTTCACTGTGTAACTGGGTGGTCGGTTTATAGCTTGACCTGGGAAGGCATTCCGTTATCGGAGCTGCTCAAAATAGCCGGTGTAAAGAGCAAGGCTCGGTATGCGAAAATGTATTCCGGTGATAAGGTGTATACGGATTGCTTATCTTTGGAGCAGGCGCGGCTGGAGGATGTCATGGTTGCAGTGTTGATGGATGGCAAACCGCTTCCCCAGCAATTGGGTGGTCCGGTAAGGCTGGTCGTTCCGAAGATGTACGCTTATAAATCAGTTAAATGGTTGCAAGCGATAGAGTTAATAGAAGAAGAGCATATGGGTTATTGGGAAGTTCGAGGCTACGATAACGATGCGTGGGTTCCAGGGAAACGGCTTACTTAGCAGGGGGTGTCATATTGATAAATCTGCGAAATTATTGGAAGTGCAGCATTCAGCGTGCTACAGATGGCGATAACCCAAAGAAAGGACGATAAATTTTGAATTTGATTTCACTCAATATCAGTATGCCAGTTACGATAGATTACAAAGGAAAGCTTCTGGAGACCGGAATTTTTAAAGAGCCTGTAAACAGAAGTTTGATGTTGTCATTCTCTCAACTGGAAGGCGATGGGCAGGGAGATATGATCAACCACGGCGGAGAGGATAAAGCGGTCTGTGTGTATTGTGAAGAGCATTATTCGTATTGGGAAGATAAGCTGCAGCGCAAGCTTTCCTACGGAGCGTTTGGCGAAAACTTTACAGTTACTGGGCTATTGGAGTCGGATATCCATATTGGGGATATATTTGCGGTTGGGGAAGCGGTTGTTCAAGTCAGTCAGCCACGGCAGCCATGTTTTAAGCTGGGATGGAAGCACAAGATGCCGGAGCTACCAGAGCAAGTGCAGGATACTGGCTTTACCGGCTACTATTTCCGTGTACTGAAGGAAGGGACCGTTTCAGCAGGAGATGATATTCGGTTGATTGAGCGTCATGCTTTGGCGATTACCGCTGCGGAAGCTAATAGACTGAAGTATCATGATAAAACAGATCTAGCAGGCATTCACACCTTACTTGCTGTAGAAGCTTTGGCGGATAGCTGGAGAAAGTCGTTCGAGAAACGATTAAAGAGCGAGTAAAAGGCGTTAACGACGAATGGAGGTAACTTGGTGGATTATAGGGGGGGCCCGCCGATCACTGGTGTAATATTAGCCGGCGGTAGCAATCGGAGAATGGGCGGTAAGATGAAGGCATTGCTAAGCATAAATGGGGAGTTGTTCATAGAACGACAGTTGGCTGTGCTGAGCACAATTTGCAATGAAATTCTTATTATCACTAATGAACCCGCTATGTTTGAACAACAGCTATCATGGTCTCAGGCAAATGTGCGTATTATCCGCGATCATCAGCCAGGGAATGGGCCACTGGCGGGGGTGCAAGCGGCAATGGCAGCCGCCTATTATGATGAACTATGGGTGGTTGCATGCGATATGCCATTCATTTCCTCCGTCGCCGCTGAGATGCTGCTGAAGCTGAGGCGAAGCCGTGGCGAAGAAGGTTATGATGCTGCGATACCTCAGCTTAAGAGCAGACTACAGCCACTTCATGCTATCTACCATAGAAGATGTCAAAGTGCAATTGATGAACTACTGGCTGCAGAGCAGTACAGGGTGATGGGACTGTTGGAGCGTTTGGAATATATTAAGGCTGAGGATTCATTTTTCATGGAAAAGGGCGTACCATTGAACTTCGCTGAAAATGTGAATACTCCCGAGGAGTTCAATAGATTGGAGCGATCGTAAGTTTCGATTTGAAGAAAATTAATTTCTCTGAATTTTGAACAGAACATCTTCAAAATTTTATGTGAGGAATGTTGACATGCACCTATTTTTTTTCAGTGAAGTATGAAATAATAGAGAGATCTCAATGTGTGATTGCTGCAAAACAAACTAGAAGCGATTGAACAGGGAATCGGAGGTGTCGGTTATGTCAGCCATATTAACGGATCGATACGGAAGAGTTCATGATTATTTGAGGATATCCGTCACAGATCGCTGCAACCTGCGCTGTGTTTACTGCATGCCTGAAGAAGGTATGGAGTTCGAGCCTGAGGAGAACATGCTAAGCTTCGATGAGATCTATGAAGTAGTGCGAGTATTAGCAGGGCTTGGAGTTCGTAAGCTGCGTATTACCGGCGGTGAGCCACTCGTGAGAAAAAACTTGGAACAATTGATAGGTCGATTATCCTCCATTCCGGGTATTGAAGATATAGCTTTGACAACGAACGGAATATATTTTGCTGGGCGTGCTGAAAAGCTGCGTGCAGCCGGATTGACTCGGATTAATATTAGCTTGGATTCCCTGCGTGCTGACCGCTTCTCACTCATCACGCGAGGCGGAGACATTAAACGGGTTCTGGATAGTATAGAAGCAGCATATCGTGTCGGGTTAGATCCGATCAAGCTTAATGTGGTGCTGATGAAGGGCGTTAATGATGATGAGATCGATGATTTCTTACAAATGACTATTGACCGTAAGGTTCAGGTGCGGTTTATCGAATATATGCCAATCGGTCATGATGATGCTAGTTGGAAAAGCAAATATGTGCCATTAAGTACGGTAATGGACCGTTGTGTGGAGCGCAGCTGGTCGGTGAATCCATCAGGAGAGGTTTATGGCAACGGCCCATCGAAAAATTTCCGGATTGAAGGAGCACTTGGCTCATTTGGGCTGATTCATCCTGTCAGTGACCACTTTTGCCAAACCTGTAATCGCCTTCGATTGACAGCGGATGGGAACATTAAGCCGTGTCTTTATTGGTCGGATGAGTTTAATGTGAGGACTTATATCGGCAATGATCAGGCATTGGCCGATTTGTTTCTTAAAGCGCTGGACGTTAAACCAGAGAGCCATGAAATGGCCAAAGCATTGCTCAGTGAGCAGCAAAGCCATATGCCCACACTGCGGAGAATGTCACAGATCGGGGGATAAAGCAACGTGTCGGGTTATAGATTTCAGCGTAAGCTGGTTAAGGTAGAGGACGCGCAACAAGCGGTCCTTCATCATGTGCGTCTCCAAGAGCCAGAGGAAGTACCGCTTGAGGAAAGCTTTGGGCGAAGGTTAGCGGAGCCGGTATGCTCAAGTCATCCAGTTCCTCATTTTCGCCGTTCTGGAGTCGATGGCTATGCAATTCATGCAGAGGACAGCCATCTAGCATCGCCTGATCATGCAGTTACTTTGGAGGTAACCGAAACGATACCATGCGGGGTGATTCCTGCCATGCAGGTGGAGCGGGGACAAGCAGCGCGTATTATGACGGGAGCAGTTGTTCCAGCTGCTGCTAACGCTGTCATTATGTTGGAAATGACCGAAGCTTCAGCTAGGGAAGTATGTATTCGCAAGCGTATGGATAAGGGAGAGAATATTACTCCCATAGGTCATGAGATGCAGGAAAATGAACTGCTGCTGCAGTCGGGCCGGTTGATAGGCCCGGGAGAAGCTGCGCTGCTTGCTACCTTTGGATATGAGAGGGTGCGGGTGTTTCGAAAGCCGCGGGTTGCCATATTTTCCACCGGGTCGGAGCTGTTAGAGGTCGGACGACCACTGGAGAATGGGAAAATTCGCAACAGCAACAGCTATATGTTGGCCTGTCAGGTTCAAGAGGCTGGTGGTATTCCGCTCATAATGCCGGTGTTGCCGGATGAGCCTGAGTATGTAGAGGCAGCGCTGCTGAATATAATGGAGCAGGTAGACTTCATCATAACCACAGGCGGTGTTTCTGTCGGTGATAAGGATGTGTTGGTAGATCTGTTTGAGCGATGGGATGGCCGGCTGCTGTTTAACAAAGTGGCTATGCGGCCTGGCAGTCCTACTTCTGTCGGCATATGGAGGAATAAGCTGCTATTCGCCTTATCAGGCAATCCAGGGGCTAGTTATGTCGGGTTTGAGCTGTTCGTCCGTCCTTATATGCGGGCTCTACTCGGTTACTCAGCTATGATCCATAAGGAAATTAGCGGGTGTCTGCAGACGGATTATTCCAAAGGCTCCGCTTATCCTCGCTATGTAAGAGGTAAGGTTTCTATAAACGATGGTAAGGTTTTCGTAAAGCCTGCCGGTAAAGATAAATCGAGTGTCATGGTATCAATAAAGGATGCTGACTGCCTTATCTGCATTCCAGCAGGGGGCAGAGGAGCAGCTGAGGGAGAATCGGTTCGCGTTATTTTACTGAAGGAGCCGGAGCATTAAAGTGAGAAATGGAAAAACCCCCCGTTAAGCGAATACGCTTGACCGGGGGTTTTTGTTAGTTGAACAGGATACCAATTAGATGAAAGCACGAGAAACGATAACTAACAAGATAAATAATACAAGGATCACACCTGTAGATGTATGGAATCCGCCAACACAGCTCATTGTAAATCCCCCTTTCAGAAGGCATATCATACTATATGTGGAGAGGGTTAAAGCTGATTGGACTTATGCCTGTAGAGGGGTTAAACGGGCGGATGGCTGACTTGTTGATCGAAATAGCCGGGCTGCGGGCTTCAGTAAGTTTCTCCGATCGCTGTTGTCCATTTGTTGTTTTCATTAGTATGAAACCAAGGTAACAACAAATGGACAAAGGCGACCACTCCGTTTCTCCGAAACTCACTGAGCCCTTCGCCCGGCTGATCGATCAGCGGACTAAGACCAAGACCACTCCCCTTTAAGTGTGGGGAGTAGAGGGATGCGAGGCTCTAAATCGAGCCTCGACATTTAAGAGCAGGGGCTAGATCCAAGAGAGAACCACAAGAAAACCAAAAGAGAAAATTAAAAGAGTTTAATTAATAAGTGGAGCCGCCGTGAAGGAAACGGAGCTCCCACTGTGTGCCGGCTATGGAGTCGACACGGACACCGCCGGATTCTTGTGAGTACGTGTGAAGCATTTTACCATCCCCTAAATAGATGCCTACATGGGTGACGGTTTCTGTGGATTTGTTGATCCCGCTGTAGCTGGACGCTGAGTAACCTTTATAAGACATAAAGAACAGCAGATCACCCTTCTTTAATTTATTCCAATCGGAGCTAGTCTTGCCTACAGCTTTTACATAAGCGGATTGGCTTCGGGAGTCTCCAGGAAGCAGCTGTCCGATGCCATCCAAATAGGATTGCCGAACAAAGTCGGAGCAATCGAAGGTTGAGGTGTCACTGCGGCTGGAGCCGAATTCATAAGGCGTGCCCAAATATTTCATCCCTGCATCAATGGCCTTTTGAGCGGCAACAGTCGGATTCATTTGCTTATAGGGCTCCACGTAAGTAGTTGTAATGTATTTACTGCTAGTGCTGACGAACCCGGAGACGCCATTTTTGTCTTGAATGTTGTACCAGTATTCATTGGGCTTATCGAGTACAAGCACCTCTTCACCTTTCGGCAGATAACGGATTCGGCCTGCATTCGTATCAGGTCCTGTTCGGAAGGAAACGGAGCTGACGATTGTTGCATTAGGAGGTGACGGGAACAAGTCTTCTATTGGCTCTTCTATCACTCCATAGGTGGTGGCGATATATTGGGAGCCTGTGCTGACATAGCCGATCACATTATTTTTGTCACCAACTTTGTACCAGTAGCTGTTTACTTTTTCAAGTACCCAGACGGGTTCGCCCTTCTGTAGAAAACGGATGCGAGATGCATCGGTTGAAGGTCCTGTACGAAAGGAAACCGAGCTTAGAATTTCTCCATTTGGTTCTGGGGTTACGTTTACGGTTGTCAATTGTATGTAGGTGGGAGATGATGAGACATAGCCTACGGTTCCTTTGGAATCTCTTACTTGCAGCCAATTACTGCTCGGAGTGCTGACAATATCAAGCAGCTCACCTGGCTGTAAGTAGCGTATGCGTGCTCCTGATGTTGAGGGCTCAGCGCGGAAGTTAACGGATTGGACAATCTTAACTTTTTGTACGTCGACCGTATAGGCCAAAGCATGATAGGGAACGGTGGATAGAGTAATAGCAGAGCAGATAAGCAGGGCAAGCAGCTTCTTTTTCATAGGGTATTTCCTCCAAATCTAGGATGTATGCACGCTGTCTGAATAAGGTATAAAAACTTTCCTTTAATCTCACAATCTACCTCTTGTTCTGATCATAACATAGCTATTTTTAGAATTTTATAAGCAATTTTTTACAAATCCCAGATGCTAAGTTTGTTTTCTAGGTATTTTGGATTATATCCCTACTTTTGGTGGTATCACCATTGCTTACGAATCATGGAATTTTCCGTTAAACTGGGTTACAATGGCACCAGCGAAGATAGATCCGGTCATGAAACTAAGAGAAAAAACATGTGAGCTTTCTAACCTAAATGTATGTCCCCTTCGAGGCTCTAGTATTTTACAAATGGTAACGGTTTAGACTTGTGAAACGCGAGCCCTTGGTTTTGGATGTCTGAGCGGGAACCTATTTGTTATCAATCTAATCCGCAAGCGCCCGCTTTTGGCGAAGTTAGAACTGCAGGGAGCATACAGAAAGGAGATCCTTCATGAATGAAGTTTTATCTGATCAACAAGTAATGGCACTTATTCAGGCCCGAGATGAAGAAGCTTTAAAAAAGCTTTATAACGAGTACGAAAGGTCTGTATATGTTTTTGCTTACCGGATGGTCGGAGATGCTAGGATGGCAGAGGAAATTGTACTGGAATTATTTTTGAGAATTTGGAATGCGAACGAGCGATTTGATTGTAATGAGGGTAAGCTGACCAGTTGGATGCACATGCTGACACGTAATATATCTATTGATTTGCTGAGGAAGAAAAGATGCCGAACCCCGCTTACGGAGGATCCAGAGCTATGCCAAAATGTCGCGGCAGAGAAGGTTAATACGGAAGCGGGGTTTGCAGGGATCGGTGAGCAGATAAAAACAGCTGTAGAAGGATTAAACAAGGACCACAAGCAGGTTGTAGAGTGGATATATTATCAAGGCTATACACAGCATGAGGTCGCAGAACGGCATTCCATGCTGCTCGGAACGGTGAAAGCAAGGACGAGATTTGCAGTGAGGCAGCTCCAGCAGCGGTTGCGTAATGTGGGGAGGAGAGAGATTGGCGATGAGTAGCAGACCTGATGAAACGATGTGTGAGTGGCTGGAAATGCATGCCTTGGGTGGGTTGGAAGAGCATGAGAAGGTAGCGTTTGAGTATCATTTGACCCAATGTGCATTATGCCGCAATCAATTGATTGAGCTCAAGCAGGTTGTTGACTTACTGCCAATGGCTTCCGATCCTACTCCGATCCCGGAGGGGATGCGTGACAGAGTGCTTGGATCTTTATTAGGCGTAGGTGCTGTTAAAAAGCTGGGGGCTATGTCAGAGTTTGGTGTGGAAAACGAGTTGCCAGGCAGATTCGCTTCACCAGGTAGGAAGGTTGATCAAAGCGACAGGAATGCTGTGAAAAAGGCTTCAAACTCGACTGAGCTCAGCAGGCGTGCCGTACAAACCGAGCGATCTGCTCGTAGATCTGCTTACTGGCGTTGGGGGTGTGCAGGACTTGCGATTGTGATTATTGGCTTGGGGGTGTATGCCTATCAGCTTAATGAACGGGTGGGAAAGCTGCGGATGGAGCTGCACGATGCGCATGAGGAGCTTACTAGAACGGAATCAGAACTGTCCAAAGCAGCATCGGATTTAATTGCAATTAATAAACCGGCTGAAGCGTTAAAGGTGAACCAGATTGTGAGTCTGAATTCTACAGCGGAGGACTTGGTTTCTAAAGGTAAGGCGATTATGGCTATGGATGCCAAAGGAACGCATATGATCGTACAAGCTGAGGATCTGCCGCAACTCAAGCAGGAAGAAGCTTTTCAGGTGTGGTTAATAAAAGACAATCAGCCTATAAATGCGGGTACGTTCTACTCACAGAATGGAATAGGGGCTATTTACTGTACCTTCGAACCTAAGGATTATGATTCAGTAGCCGTTACACTTGAGCCGGATGCGCATGGTGAAAAGCCTAGAGGTACAATAGTGCTGACTGCCGGCTTGAAAAAATAATACTTACATATTGCTGTTGAATAAACACCAAAATTAACATACGTGAAGCTTCTGAATTTGATGTAAAATAGTGGGAGTGAGTTGTAGCTTATCCAAGTGTACAGCATGAGGAGAATTCGAAGGAAAATGACACTTTGTTTACTGCTATCCAATCATAATCACATAATGATGTCGGAGGGGAAACTATGAAAGAGCTCAATATTCAACGTATTCCAACAGAAAAACTATCTGACAGTCTTGCATTATCTCAATTTGCATTCCAGTATGAGCTTTCATTAGAAAAGCAGGAGGAAAGACGGTTACAATATAAAGAAACAGAAAATTGGGGCGC
This sequence comes from Paenibacillus foliorum, assembly GCF_013141765.1. GTDB lineage: Bacteria > Bacillota > Bacilli > Paenibacillales > NBRC-103111 > Paenibacillus_S > Paenibacillus_S foliorum. Next base: position 30,922 of record NZ_WHOD01000051.1, on the reverse strand, counting down.
TTACGTTGATGGCAAGCTGGCTGCTCGTCTCACGATTCTCGACCTGCATACATGGTTGTACGGCAAGCGATGGGCAATGGGTGGGATTGCCGGTGTTGCTACTTGGCCGGAATACCGTCGAGGCGGGCTAGTATCAGGATTGCTGCAAAACGCACTGCATGTGATGAAAGAACAGGGACAGACGCTATCATTCTTGCATCCCTTTCAGTTCGCATTTTACCGTAGATTCGGTTGGGAAACTTATACGGAAACAAAGAAATATGAGATTCCTACAGCTCTTCTGCCCAAGCTGCCTCCACAACCGGGACATGTAGTTCGGGTTGGTGAGGATATTGAACTTTTAAACAGTATTTATAGCGAGTATGCATCGCAATACAATGGAACCCTTGATCGAGATGAGGTATGGTGGAAACAGCGTATTTTTGCCAATAGGAAAGGCTCTGCGGCTGTTTATTACGATACTGAGGGCAGGGCTAGCGGTTATGTTCACTATCAAGTGAAGGATAGTGTGTGTCAAATTCATGAGTTAGTTTCGTTAAATTGGGAAGCGACGAAAGGATTATGGCGTTTTATCGCCGATCATGATTCCATGATTGATAAGGTGACTTTAAAGGCACCAAGTGATGATAAGCTGCCATTTGTTCTAGATAATCCACGAATTAAGCAGGAGATTATTCCTTATTTTATGGCGCGTATTGTAGATGTAAAGCGATTTATGGAGCAGTTTCCTTTCGAGAAAGATGGAGCAGGGAACGGGGGTCGTTTGACATTGCGTGTGACCGATGCTCATGCAAGCTGGAACAATGGTTTGTTTGTCATTGAGGTAGCTGCTGATGGGAACGCCCGTGTTGAAGCTGCGGAGCTGCTAGCCAAAGATTCTAACGATGAGGCTGCTTGTGACCTAGCTTGTGATATTTCTACATTGACAGCCATGTTTATGGGCTACCAGCGTCCTTCCTTTATGAATCAGATTGAGCGGTTGAAAGGTAAAGAAGGGGCCAATTACTTGGAGGCACTTATTCCAGAGCGTGCAACTTATTTGCCTGATTTTTTCTAGGTAATAAAATGATTCCAAAATTCTCTTTCCGAGCTTTTGTATAGATTAGAGCTACCCTCACTGCTGATAAAGCAGATGGGGGTTTTTCTTTTTTATAGCTATTCCCTTCATATTATGACGATTTGAAACCAAGTTCATGCATTACCGCCGACGCTGCTGAGGGACTTGGGTGGTTCCGAAATGAAGAGTAGCCTTAGGTCGCATTTGTTCCCCGACTTTGGTCTAGGTGCAAAAACCGCCGCAGGTCCGTTTTGAAAAAGTCTCAAAAACCCTAGAATAAGAACATAAGCAAACGACATTACAACGAAAGGCGGTGAATACATAAATGAAAATGAATCGGCATATCGGCTTGGCGCTGCTACTCATTTTGTTAGGCGCATTGATACTGTTAAATAAATTTGGCGTCCATACCGGACACTTGATGGGTTATTTATTCCCGGTTGCTATGATCGGCCTTGGTTGGTTGGGATTGAAGAATGGTAAATCCTTTATCGGATTCATCTTAATAGCAATTGGTGGTTTGACCCTGATGGTTAAATTATCTGGCTTGATCGCGATTGTCTTAGCAATTGGGTTGATCATCTACGGATTTTCGCTACTTAAGAAAAAGTCAAACGTTTATTAATTTGAAAGTTACATGGTGAAAGAATATGGGCAAGAGTGTTAGAGGAAATTGGAGAAAAGGTGGTTAGAGCATGAGCTTAGGTAAGAGGTTTAGGGATATTACAGTAGCAAGCTTCAATGAGATGCTGGAGCAATCGGAAGATCCGGTTCGTTTGATAGATAAATACTTAGGAGCCCAAGCGGATCAAATCCGCGAATCAGAGCGGCTGTTGCAGCAATGCCTGTCACATGCAGCGACGCTGAGACAGACCTACATCTCCGCAACACAGCTCAAAGAGCGCCGCGAGCAGCAAGCGTTAGTTGCGTTAAAGGCTGGCGAGGAAGAGATGGCTCGCATCGCACTTCATGAGAAGCTGCAGCAGGAAGAACGCAGCGCCCAGTATAAGACGCTGTACGAGCAGAGCAAGCTTGGCATTGTCGAGCTTGAGCAGCAAGTGCAGCAGCTGAAGGCCGACTTCGATGAAGTCGCATCGAAGCGCAGCTACTACATTGCGCGGCTCGAAAGCTTGCGGCTGCAGCAGCGCATGAACGAGCGGATGCGCGGTATGGGCGGTGGTCCCGGCGGTACTCCGCCGCGGATGTTCGACCGACTCGAGGAGCGGGTCGCTGACATGGAGCTATCGGCACGCACTCTGCGTGAAGTCCGTTCGTATGGTAAAGAAGCTGTAGTATCGGCAGGTAATGCCGCTGCGCAGATTCTGGATCATGAGATGGCAAAGCTTAAATCAAAACTAGAACAGGAAGGCTGGATGCGATAATGAAGAAGTTATACCGTTCACGCAGTGACCGTATGATAACCGGCCTAAGTGGCGGATTGGCCGAGGTATTTGGCATCGATTCAACATGGATTCGCTTGCTGCTTGTAATCTCGGCATTCTTCTCCGGAGGCGTTGTTATCCCTCTTTACTTCTTAGCAGTAATTGTTATTCCTAAAGAGCCTTTTACAGGTGGGCCCTTTGGTCCGGGCTACGGCTTCGAAGGAGGCCACGGGCAAGGCGCATGGAATGGTGATGGAGCTTGGCAGCAATGGGGAAAACAATGGGGCGGCAAAAAGCGTCACTGCGGCTCGCAAAAATACCAATACGGTGATCGCCGCGAATATGAGGCTCAGTATAATCCCTTCGAAGGACAGCAAAGACAAGGGCAAGGACAAGCAGATACCGACTTTGACGATAAAATGAAAGATATAGAGAAAAAAGCTATGTGGAGAGAAATAGAAGAGCTTCGCGCAAAAGTAGCTAGTTATGAAAAAAACCAACAAACAAAAGGAGAAGTGTAAACCATGGGCGTATTTTCCAGAATTAAAGATATGACTAAAGCATCGATTCACGAGGTATTGGATAAAGTTGAGGACCCTATCGTTATGCTGAACCAATATTTGCGCGATATGGAGGAAGAGATTGCGCAAGCAGAGGTTACAGTTGCCCGTCAGATTGCTAATGAGCGCAAGGTGAAGGAGCGTCTTGAAGAAGCGATTCGTTTGACCGCACAACGTGAGGAGCAGGCTAAACAAGCGTTGAAGAATGGACAAGAGGCAACGGCACGCCAAGCATTGGAGCAAAAGCTTCATTACGAAGCCAAAATCGCAGAGTATACAGAAGCACATGAGCAATCCAAGATACAGGCTGAAGGATTGGTTGAGCAGCTGCATGAGATGAAGGATGCGTTCTATCAAATGCGCAATAAGCGCAGTGAGCTTATCTCTCGTGCACAATTGGCAAGAGCAAAACGTCAAATGGCTGAGGTGACAGCCAGCAATGTTATCGAAGGTGGCAATGCAGCTAAAGGCTTCCGTCGCATGGAAGAAAAAATTGTAACGCTGGAGGTTGAAGCCGAAATCGCAGGTAAGCCTTATGTGAGTGGCTCCTATCCAACAGGCGGCTATACAGCGACAACAGGTTACCAAGCAGCTGATGCGGCGAAACAGCAAAAGGTCGATGATCAATTGCAATTGCTGAAGGAGAAAATGAGCGCTGAGCAATCTCAATAATAAGCAGTTCGTTTAGAGAGCAGTCTCATTTGGGAGAGGGAAAATCCTCTTTGAGGAAGATTCAAATTGTGATATGCTAGTTAAGGCTTAAAGCCATAGGGCCGTTTCTTCGCCGCTATGGCTTTTCTCTCTAACTACAACAACTATCTGGAGATTGTTTGATTGCCTTTGTTTTTGTGAATTTTTATTCATCCGGTTACGGAGGGATAAGGGAATGATACGGAAAGTTTACGTCCGCCTTTGAAATTAAGTTGCTACCGCAAGGTCAATTAAATGGCAACTTGAATTTCAACAGCGGTGTAGTATCATCCCTTACCAGAAGAAACTATTAGATGAATAACAATTCACAGGGCTTCCTATCAAACATTCTTCCAGCCACACCACCAGAATTCGCACAAGAAAGGAGGCAGCACGGATGAAAAAGTTTTATGGGAACCGTAACCGTAATCGAAACCACAACCGCAATGTGGCGCTCATTTTGATAGGAGTAGGCATTTTCTTGCTTGCGAACAATCATTGGGGCTTTTTTACCGTGCTGGCCCTTGTGCTTATTTTTGTAGGAATAAATAAACTGCGTTCAGCCTCTCCGCGTAAAGGCTATGTCTTAATCGGCATAGGGGCTGTTATTTTGATGGGCGGTAACATTTCACTGCTAATTGCCGTCATACTTATATCGCTTGGATTTTTCTATATTCGCTCGAAACAACTGCACCGCAATGAAAGCTATGTTAAGAAAAGTCTTATTGAAAGCATCAAGTGGGGCAAGGAACCATGGATCCTGAGGAACAGCTCAATATGGAATGTCATTGGGGAGCTGCAGATTGACCTAACCTACGCAATTCCGGAGCAGAGGGAAACGACACTCGTGCTGCAGGGCGTAATCGCTGATGTAGATATTATTGTACCCGAGGATATGGGGGTGTCTGTCGTTTCTTCGGTTGTGTTTGGTGAATCGGATGTGGGTCCGAATAAAGAATCAGGCATTTTGAACAAAACGATATGGCAGTCAGCCAACTATGAAACTGCGGACAATCAAGTAAAGCTTATGATTTCTTACATCATAGCAGATATTGATATAAAAATTGTGTAGCTTGTTTAACCTATAAGTGCGTGTTCAATAGGGTGACTATTTGGAACAACCTCTATAAGTAGGGTGGCGGGAGGTACGGAGTCAATGGAAAGGCATGATAAACGTCTGACCAATATGATATGGCAGAGCATGGTTGAGTCGATGGGGCTCAGCCTTGTTTTGTTTGGCGTTATTGTGTACTTCTTGCACTCCAATGGCTATATTAAGCAATTCGATTCTTGGCAGGAAGGCGTAAAGCTAAGTCTGACCTTGATAATTATAGTGGTGATAATGGGTGGTACATATGGTCTATGGTACAGTAGCAAAATAAGACGGAGGCTGGAGCAGCTTCGAGAGGCCATGCTTTCTCTGGAAAAAGGGAATCTGAGCCGCACGGTACCGCCTCTGGGCGAAGACGAGATAGGCCGGCTTGGTGAACAGCTCAACGGCATTACGAAGAAATGGGAAGAGCAGGTTACATCATTGCAGCGATTGTCCAGTAATAACGCACAATTAGCGCAAAAAGCTAAATATTCAGCGATTGTGGAGGAGCGGCAGCGTCTGGCTAGAGAACTGCATGATGCGGTGAGTCAGCAGTTGTTCGCTATTTCAATGACAGCAACGGCCGTCGGTCGGACTCTCGATAAGGATTTTGATAAAGCCCAGCGGCAGATTCATCTCATTGAGGAAATGGCATCTGTAGCCCAGTCGGAAATGCGTGCGTTATTGCTGCATTTGAGACCTGTCCATCTTGAGGGTAAGCGGTTATCTGAAGGCTTGGTGGAGCTGCTGCAAGAATTAATGGCTAAGGTACCGATGGAAATTACATGGGAGCTCGCTGAAGATATTCAACTGCCCAAGGGGATTGAGGATCATTTATTCCGTATTGTACAGGAAGCAATGTCTAATGCTCTCCGTCATTCCAAGGCGACTAAATTAGAAGTTAAGCTGCTGCAGCCGTCTGCGGATTCCATTCGATTGCTCATTCGTGATGATGGGGTGGGCTTCGAACTGGATGTCAAAAAACACTCTTCCTATGGCATAGTCACAATGAAAGAGCGGGTCAACGAGATTGGCGGATCGTTAAACCTAATTACTGCTCCAGGTAAAGGCACACGGATTGATATACGCGTACCTATTATGACAAAAGGGGGAGATGAAGTTGGAGAACGAGACAGCGATTAAAGTGCTGCTGGTGGATGATCATGAGATGGTGCGGATTGGTTTGGCTGCTGTATTGAGTACGGAAGACGATATTGAGGTAGTGGGCGAGGCTAGTAATGGAGTCGATGGCATACGCCTTGCACAGGAATATAAGCCGCATGTTGTATTGATGGACCTGGTTATGGAAGGGATGGACGGGATTGAAACAACACGCCGTCTGCTGCAGCTGTACCCGGATTGTAAGGTTATTGTGCTAACCAGCTTTTTGGATGATGAAAAAATGTATCCGGTCATTGAAGCGGGGGCTTTCAGTTATTTGCTCAAAACTTCACGTGCCGCAGAAATTGCATCGGCTATTCGTGCAGCGGTAAAAGGGCAGTCGATCCTCGAGTCGCAGGTTGCTTCGAAAATTATGAACCGTTTCCGTCAACCCAAGCTTGTAGCTCCGGCGCATGAGGATTTGACGGATCGTGAGATGGAGGTACTGCGACTGATTGCTTCTGGTAAATCGAACCAAGATGTTGCGGACGATTTGTTTATTGGAATAAAAACGGTGAAATTTCATGTGACCAACATCTTGGCTAAGCTGGGTGTAGAGGATCGCACACAGGCGGCAATTTACGCATTTAAGAATGGCTTGGTCGAGTAACAGAAGCAGTAGCAACGGCGGTGATGCCGTCCCAGTAGATCCGCCAAATGCTCTGCAATCGGCTCTCAAAATACTCCTTACCGTAATAAAATAATTGTAGAAAGCTTCCGTCCATCAAGCATAAATAGGACGCAACCAAATCCTCGATAGGCTCTTCTTTAATAGTTCCTTTACGAATCCCTTCTGTAAAAATCTTTTGTAGTGAATCAGTTAGAGTACTCTCGGTTTCAAGAAATTTTCGGTGGATTTGCTCCTGTAAGAAAGCGGGCGGAAACAGCATAACTCTCTTTATGAACGTAATTTTCTCTTCACTTAATAAGTAATTGTCACAGGAATCCTGCAATATTCGGAACAGTGTTTGTTCCACTGAGTAATTGTTTAAGGAATCGATCAGCTGCTGAGTTCGGCATGACTGCTCCAGCAGGACATCCTCGAATAGCTTCATGAACAGCTCCTCTTTGCTTCTGAAGTGAGCATAGAGTGACGGGGTTTTGATGCCTACTTCTTTGGCAATGTCGGATAAAGGAGTACCTTCGTAACCGTTTCGTGCAAAATGATTCAATGCTGCTGCCTTTATAGCTGCTGCTGTCATGGTAGAGTGCCTCCCCCAATGATTTCAGATATAACAAATGTTAGTTAATGTTATATATGATAACATTAATGACGTGTTTTACAATATATTTTTAGGTAAATTTATTTAATTATATGAATCGTGTAATATAACATGACGTGTTGAAAGAGCAAAAATATTCCGCTGAAGGCTGTATTGGTGAACGATAACTCATTTGGAGGCGACGGTATTGTCGTGAAGCCAGGGATTCAGTCTTTGCAGGATTTAAAGGGGAAGAAAGTGGCGACGGAGCTAGGAACTGTCGATCATTTATTGATGTTGACTGCTCTAAGCAAGTCTGGATTGAAAGAGAAGGATGTTAACTATGTGAACATGACGGTGAATGACGCAGATCCTGCTTTTATTGCCGGTAATTTGGATGCTGCTTTGCTTTGGGAGCCATTCTTGAGTAAAGCGATTGAAGAAGGTAAAGGAAAGCTGCTGTTTTCATCTAAAGATACACCGGGACTCATACCCGATTTATTAGTTTTTAAAGTAGAATTTACTAAGAGCCGTCCTGAGGATGTAAAAAAGATTATGAATGCATGGTTCGATGCGTTGGACTATTGGAAAAAGAATCTGGAGGAATCATTAAAAATTATGGCCAAGGCGGCAGAAGCTCGGCTAGTAAACCAGAAATGTGGCGAAAATAAGACGTTGTTCCCAGTATTGGGGCGGCGTTTTTTTATTTTTTTTTGAAAAAGTGAAAGAAAATAAGGGGTTGTATCGTCTATATAGTAGGGAGAAAAGATGTGCTGTAAATTTACCCCTGAAAAGCTTACGTTTACGATGCAAAATTTCTTCACGGAATGTACTTAGGAGGTGGCGTGATGGCCGCAAGTGCCGAAGCCGTTAAATGCACGGAGTCTAATCCGTTAACGCCTGATGAAAAGGTGGAGTTCCTCCGCCAATATGAAAGCTATTGCTATCAAGTTGCTTTTTATTTGTTGATGGATGGCAATCAGGCCAAGAGGGCTGCTGAACAAGCACTTTTGGCTCTATATATGCAGAATGACTGGTTTAATGCCTCAGATGATGTGAGGAGAGCTAAGGCTAAGCATGCTGCGCTACAGCAAGCACTGGAATTACGTAAGAGTGAGTTGGAAAGACTTGTCTAGAGCATAAAATGCCCAAAAAGACGCGCCGGTGTTCGTTAAACGAAACGGGGCGTCTTTTTAAGTGCGACGATAATTCAGCCTAAGTAGCTGTTCAGCAGCATGCCTGTCAGGGGAACTGGCAAGTAGGTTCGGATTGAATTGCCACCCCAGGCTTGAAATCTATAGTTGGTAAAGGCTTGGAATAAGCCTTGCTGCTTATCAAGCAGCTGCTCGGAAGGCTGAGTGAGAAGATGCTGTGCAGCATTTGTCAGTGCATGGGCGAGGCCGTCCGGTCCACGCAGATTAAGCTGATACCGATTGAAGTTCCCGGTCGCTTGCTCTTCGAAAGCATCGGTGTCGAGCGTCAGTGTACCATCGGTATTTGGCTGAATCCCAAGATCCTTTAATGAAATATCAGCAAGCTTGCTCATCAAAGGATCGGCTGTGCCATTCTTTAGTGGCGGTGTTGTATCGTAAATGGCTGCATGAAGTCCGTTATAATGGTCTACCAGCTCTTGGACCTCATGTTTGAGGGATTGGATTTCTGTGCTGTTGTTAGGTGTGCCAGGTTCGGGAAGACCCACATCTAAGTCAGCGGATGGGCTGGTTTGCTCCAAGCCGAATTCTTCCGAAGGCGTAACATGCTTTGCCGAAGATGAGGAGGAGCTGGAGATCAGCTTGTCATTCGTCTGCTTCAGCTGATGAGCTGCTGTTATTACGGTAGAGACGCTGCGAGCTGTGGAAAGCGCAAAACGAATGTAACTATTCCCTTCCTTGTAGGGGGTGGCGGTGCCAGGGACTCTGGATGATAAAGAGCCGGGTTGTTTAAACGCCCGCTTCCAAGCATCCTCGGTAGCATTCCAAAGCGCTTGAGTCCGATAGGTTCGCGATACTTGCGTCACAATATTAACCATAGCCTGCACCTCATGTTCTTAAAAAGAGTACATTTTCCTTAATTATACAACAGTTAGTTGATTTCCGTAAATTGCTTCTTGACATCAAATATTAGTTTCCTGTATGATGACTAATTAACTCATTCAAAGGAGCTTTAAACATGGATTGGGTACAAACGGTGGTTATTATTCTTGTTGTTGTTGTTTGCGTATTGTTTTTGGCATTTGTGGGTAAAAAATATTTGAAGTAATAGCATAGCTTTCCTCGGCTTCATAGGATAGAGTACATCTTTATCCATGGAGGCGATTTCAATTGATTCGCAAACGCATCCCCAAGCAGGATGATAAAGCAATTTGGAATTTGGTTGTTTTGCTGCTAGTTCCCTTTGCGCGTAAAACACAGCCGAATGTGCGGGTGGATTTGGCATCTGTCCGTGCTAGGCTTCGCCGCTGCACTACGTTTATTGCTATGAACGGGGGACGCGCACCCTCCGGGTTTGTTTCCCTAAAGTTTGAGAAACACACTATGTTCGTCGACATGCTGGCGGTGCACCCTCGCTCTCAAGGAAAAGGGCTTGGTTCCAGACTCTTGGAGCATGCGGAACGTGTCGCCCAGCAATCTGGCTACAATGAGGTGTGTCTTTGGGTGGATGAAGCAAACCGGTCGGCTCAACAGTTCTACGCCTCGAAGCATTATGAACCAACACATTACGATGCCACAATAAAATGCTACTTATTAATTAAGCGGCTGCAGCAGCATCATTTTCAAACTATGTAATCGCTGATTTCAAAAAGCTGACCTTTCGAACGGAGGCGCTCTTCTTTAGAGGGATGTCTCTTTTTTGTTGATCAAATATTAATACTTACTGGGAGACAGGGCTCAATAGCCTTGTCTCCTTGTCTTTGACGGCTTGCACAAAGGCGAGCTCGACTGGTTTGTGAAGTTTCCGTCTAAATAAACGCGAAGAGCAGTGCAACAAATGCCAAATCCAGAACCAAAGCTCCACCGAAAGGGTTTGAAGTATTCGGGAAAGGGGAGAAGGAAACCTTGGCCTTATTTTTATTTTTATTGCCTTTGACTGATGATTTCTTAGCAGATTTGCCTCTGTTTGTGACAACTGCGGTATCATCACCGTTAAGAATAATTTGCCCATTCCCGAATTTAGTTAAAATACCTACGACCTCTCCGCCATTCCTCAAAATAATAAGTACGGGCTTGCCGTAATGCTCCTTGCAGTTTTCCTCGTTAATTGGATGTATGTGCCTCATTTTTCTCACCTCCAGGCCCTTATACTTATAGAGTATGCATCATGGAATCGGGCGATTGGACAATTGCCTAGGAGACGGGTGACTATTTATAAGAACATTTTATAGGGAATAGCATTGAATCCGACGACTAATTTCGCTATGCTTAACTTGTTTGGTATAGTAGATGACAAGGATTTAAAAATACATAATGAAAGAATGATGAAAATAATGACCAATACCGTATTTTTGCTTTTCGGGGCAACGGGAGACTTGGCTCGCCGCAAGCTATACCCCGCGATTTACAGCTTGTATCGTGAACGTAAGCTAGGAGACCGTTTTGCTGTAGTCGGATTAGCGCGGCGGTCACGCACGAACGAGCAGTTCAGACAGGACGTTCTGGATTCGATCAAGGAATTCGCGCGTTACAATGTGACGAAGGACGAACAATGGGAATCGTTCGCGGAGCATTTCGAGTATATGTCGCTTGATATCAATGACGTTGAAGGCTTCAAGGAGCTGAGTAAGGTAACCGATCGTTTGGATGCCAAGTTTGAGGTGGGCGGCAACCGTCTGTTTTACTTAGCGCTTGCGCCTGAGTTGTTCGGTAATGTTTCGCATAATTTAAAAGAAGGCGGCTTACTTGAAACACAGGGTTGGGCCCGTCTTGTTATTGAAAAGCCTTTTGGCTATGACTTGCCATCGGCTGAAAAGCTGAACGCGGAAATCCGTCAAGTGTTTGATGAAAAGGATGTTTATCGCATCGACCATTACTTAGGTAAAGAAATGGTGCAAAACATCAATGTACTGCGATTTGCGAATGCGATCTTCGAGCCGCTGTGGAATAACAAGTACATTTCCAATATTCAAATTACACTTAGCGAAACTGTAGGTGTAGAGGACCGCGGCGGTTATTACGATCATTCAGGTGCGCTCCGTGACATGGGCCAGAATCATATGCTGCAAATGCTGGCGATGATGGCTATGGAACCGCCGAGTCGTCTATCCCCAGAGGATATCCGAGATGAGAAGGTTAAAGTATTCCGCTCGCTGCGCGGCTTCCAATCCGCTGAAGAGGTACGTGCCAATACGGTTCGAGGCCAATACGCAGCAGGGAATATGAAAGGTAAGCATGTCCCAGGCTATCGCCAAGAGGATAAGGTTAATCCAGAATCAACGACAGAGACGTATTTCTCAGCTCGTGTATTCGTAGATAATTTCCGCTGGGCGGGAGTTCCTTTCTACATTCGTACTGGAAAAAGGCTTCCAGTAAAGACAACGGAAGTTGTAGTTGAGTTTAAAAATGTACCAAACAACGTGTACCTCTCCAAGAAGCATAAGCTGGAACCAAACCTTCTGGTATTCCGAGTTAACCCGATGGAGGGCATTTACTTCAAAATGAATGCCAAGCAGCCGGGTTCCGAAGGAACAATCGTACCTGTGGCGATGGATTTCTGCCAAAGCTGTCAGGTTGGCTTGAACACACCAGAAGCGTATGAGCGTCTGCTGCATGATGCGGCCCGCGGTGATTCCACTTACTTCACTCGGTGGGATGAGGTAGCTTTAGCTTGGCAGTACGTGGATAAAATTGCGGCTGCTTGGCGCGAGAACTCGGATAATTTGCGTCCATACCCAGCGGGTACCTGGGGGCCAGAAGAGAGCTACAAGCTGCTTGAAGAAGACGGCTTCCGTTGGTGGCCTGTTAATGGGCAAGACGAGGGCGAAGTAGCATGGGAATTCATCCAACGTTAGTAGCCTAGCTGGTGGAGATAGAACTGCGCCTGCCGGGGTCTAATTGTGCGGCTAATAGAGACTGTAACCGGTAGCAGAATATAAATAACAACAAAACCTCCAATTCCACTTCAATGGGATAGGAGGTTTTGTTGTTATTTGGTGAGGACGGAGATATGTATTGAAGTTCAGCTTGATTGGATAGACAGGCCGTCTATGAATTAATAGGCGTCCGATTCTGACTTTGAAAATAGCTGCGATTGGACAAGATGCGTTTGTCATCAGGGATATAGGCCGCTGCCAATTCGTTATGCTCATTCGCAAGCTCATTGAGTCCGAGCTTGTTATAGCAGACGCAGAGCTGGAGATGGGGGAGCCAGGACCAGCAAGCGTGATTCAATAAAGCCTGTGTATGCTGAGGTTTTTCTAGAGCAGCAGCCGTCTTGTACCAGTAGACAGCAGCTTCATAGTTGGATTCTTCCATATGATAATAACCAAGCCGGCAGCAGCTCTCTGCTCTAGGTAATGTGTGAGCGAAGGCTTGCAGAACCTTTACTTTGGCTTCGAACGTTCTCCCTAGATTATGCAGACAATCCCCAGCCTTGCCATAAGAGGAAATAACATCCTCGATCCAACCGTCTCCACGTTCCAGAAAACGTTCATATTGATTCAAAGCCCGCTCCCACAGTCCATGATCTAACAGCTCATTGGCATAATAATAGAAGTCGCGTGAAGAGAAAGACAAGCCCTCAGCTTCCTTATTTTCGTAAATGTGAAGATTACGGGAGGATTGAGTATGCTTGCGGTCATGTGTAATGCAAATTTCAGCATAATGAGTATTTCCATAAACCTCAAGGTACTCATGTACAGCACCAATCCATTTGAAGTTGTTTGCCCTCTTTACCAACCGATTTCTTCTGAGACTGGAGGTTACGTTCCCATGCTCATCGAATGCCAGATTATAGATCATGGAAACGGCATCCGTATCTGAAGGAAGACTATTCTTTAATTTCAGTAATTTATTAGCATCCTCTTCAAGTAGAATGTCATCGGCATCCAGCCATAAGATGTATTCTTGTGTTGCTTGCTGGAATGCAAAATTTCTGGCTTCGGCGAAGTCATTAATCCATTCAAAATCAAAGATGCGATCCGTAAATTGCTTAGCTATTTCTTTGGTCCTGTCATTCGATCCGGTATCTACTAGGATGATCTCGTCGACAATCCCCTTCACGCTGGACAAACAGCGCTCCAGAACCTGCTCCTCGTTCTTCACGATCATGCACAAACTGATTGTAATAGGTTGTCTCCAATTGAGAAGCGCGGCAGAAAGGTCAAATCCCCATTTTTCAAAGGCTTTGTCCCGATTGCTGGCTAATTGATTCATATACAATAGTGATTCTTTCGAATTTGGCTTCAATTGGCGTTCATACCGTACATAGCAATCCTTGGCAATATGCAGTTCATATCCGTCTAGTAAGGCGCGATAGCAGAAGTCATCATCTTCATAGCCTTCCTGCTCGAAACGTTCGTCAAATTCTCCAAGCTGATCGAATGCGCTCTTGCGCATCATCAGGAATTGGCCCAGAAGACGGTTTACTTGTATGCTCTGCCCATCAAATGCGGATGCCAGGCCGTTGGCGAGATAATTGAAGTTTCCTCCGTGTCCATTGCTGACAGGGATATTCTGCGCTCCACTAACGCCACTGCTTAGAGGAGCCGCTGCAGCCGCACGTTCATGGCGGAGCAGGCAATCGCGCAGCCGTGCAAGCCAGCCGTCGGTAACGTACATGAAATCACGCATAAAGACGATCAAGGGTGATGAGGAGGCGGAAGCGCCTAGATTATAGCCGGCTGCTACACTTTGTCCTTTTCTGCCAATAAGGAGACGAGCTTGTTTGTTTTGTTGATGCCAGTCTGCTAATTCACGAGTGTTTTCTTCGGCTACGACTATCAAATTAAAGGGCTCTTCTGTTGAGAGTCTTAAATTGGAGACAGATTCCCTCAGGTCTTGCATGTCATGCGTCAGAAATACGATGTCCATTGTCATATATTCACGCTCCAAGTTATTAAGTGAACAGGGTTTCTAATTGTATGCCCACCATATTACAGGAAAAGTTCTGAAAATTGTCATTTAAAATGACGGTTTTTGGAGTGCAAGCGAAAATTTAGTCGAAACTTGACTTTTTGAAATTTAGTTATATGTTACTGTTTTATAGAGATATTAGCTAGTTTTTTGTACTTAAGAGGTTAGTCTACCAAGGGAATTGAGAGTTTTAAAGAGATGAGTGTAGAAGGAGGGTAATTGAATATTATAAATTCGAATCATTGATTGTTTGAACAAGTAGGGTATTAAAATTATTATACATTTTGGGAGGTGCGGCGTCTGAATCTACCGCTGGGATCTACCTCTTTGAGCAAGCCTCGTCAGACATTTTACTAAGATTCAGCCTTCGTTCTAGGCCCCACTACCAATACCTTGCGAAAACGGCAGAGATGCCTTTTTTTTGTTTATTTTGGGGTGAGCGCATCGCTGATAGTGTGGGGATTACAAGTGAACTTGGGATATTCAACAAAATTCGTGGTTTTGTGAGAATTTTGAGAGAACGGTTTGATAGTATGAATATAGAACGATAGGTGGGAATTCAATATGTTTCGGTTCATCCCATCTAGTGAGTAATTGAGGAGGAAATAAAAAATGAAATTACGAATGAAGCAGATCATTTCGTTTTTCCTTGCGGCAGTTCTGCTTTTATCCGGATTATTCCCGGCAGGAACGGGAACCGGAAACGCTGCTCCGCAAGCGGACTGGGAACCTGTAGACATTCGTGGGTTTACCCTTGGTGAAGCAAACTTGCTAGGTTTTCAAATCAATCAGGACATTCCTTATGTGGCTTACATGGTTAGGAAATTTATATGGCAAATGGGCTCGTATACCTACAAGCTTATGGTCTTGAAGTATGAAAATGGTGGCTGGCTTGAAGTAGGAAACACAGAATCGCTGGAAGCGGGGGGCCAGAGCTGATTGTCTTTTGATTTCGACCAGGGAGTTCCGTATTTATTGTATGGGAATAAGGCGTAGGAAAATAAAAATACGCTCGTAAAATTTAACAAGACGAGCGACGAATGGAAATCGTAGTTAAAATTAGTGGAGGTTATCATTAATGAAAAACAAAATGCAAAAATTATCGCTTGGTATAGCTCTTGTATCTGCTATTACACCAACAACTCAAATCGTTTCGGCAGCTGCTACGACATTCAAGGATATTGACTCCGCGCCTTGGGCACAAAAGTATATGACAAAGCTGGCATTGATGGATATTATTGTCGGCGATAATGTAGGAATGTTTAATCCGCAAAGTAATGTAACTCATCAGGAATCGGTTCTTATGGCCATTCGTTTGATGGGATTAGAGGGCGAAGTGGCTGCAGAAGCTTCAGCTAATCCTGTATTGGGGGCAGATAACTGGGCAAAACCTTTCGTATCGTTGGCGTTGAAAAAAGGCTTGTTGATTGCAGCTGAAGAAACAAACTCAGGCGGAAAGTCGTGGGGACAAGAGACAGCTTCTCGTGAATGGGCTACGAAATTAATTATTCGCGCTATTGGACATCAGTCGGATGCGGAACGGTTAGCTGGGTCAGCTGTTTCTTTCAGTGATGCAAGTGATGTTAATTCCTCTTTACGCGGATTTGTGAATGCGGCAGTTAGCTTGAAAATTGTTGAAGGTGTAGGGGAGAACCGTTTTAAACCTAAGGATTCAGTAACTCGGGCTCAGATGGCTGCATTATTTAGCAATTCTCTTCCTTATTTGTCGAAAACGGGCGATGTCGCGGTATCGGCAAATGCGGTTACTAATGGAGTCGTGTCGGATCTAACTTCTAATTCTATAACCGTTACTATTGCAGGAAAGTCTGAAAAATTCGCATTAGCTTCGGAAATTCAATATTTTGATAAAAATTCAGCGCAGCAGTATAGCTTCAGCGCGTTAGCTGTGGGTCAGCTTGTATCCATTGTACATAAAGAAGGCAAAGCCTATTTAATTGAATTGCCAGGAAACGCTCAAGCGCCTGCAACGCCGTCTACGCCTACATCACCAATTAAAGGAGAAACAGGAGCAATAGGACCTCAAGGACCTCAAGGTGTTGTAGGACCGCAAGGACCGCAGGGAGAAAAAGGTGAAAAAGGCGATCAAGGTGCTAAAGGTGACCCAGGCTCCTCAGGTGGTCGTGGACCAATCGGTAGCGATGGAGCAGTAGGGCCACAGGGTGCTACTGGGGCAACGGGGGCGACTGGTGCACAAGGAAACGTAGGTGCAACAGGTGCAACTGGTGCAATAGGTGCAACAGGAGTAACGGGAGCGACAGGTGCAATAGGAGCAACTGGGGTAACAGGAGCGACAGGTGCAATAGGAGCAACCGGGGTAACAGGAGCGACAGGTGCAATAGGAGCAACTGGGGTAACAGGAGCAACAGGTGCACAAGGAGCAACCGGGGTAACAGGAGCGACAGGTGCAATAGGAGCAACCGGGGTAACAGGAGCGACTGGAGCAATAGGAGCAACCGGGGTAACAGGAGCGACAGGTGCAAACGGAGTAACGGGAGCAACTGGGGTAACAGGAGCGACAGGTGCAATAGGAGCAACCGGGGTAACGGGAGCGACAGGTGCAAACGGATTAACGGGAGTAACAGGAGCGACTGGTCCACAAGGAATACAGGGAATACAAGGAATAACAGGAGCAACAGGAGTAACGGGGGCGACAGGAGCGACCGGAGTAACGGGAGCAACGGGGGCGACTGGTCCACAAGGAGTACAAGGAATACAAGGAATAACAGGAGCAACGGGTCTACAAGGAGCAACAGGAGCAACAGGGAATGTTGGAGCGACAGGTCCACAAGGAATAGGTGCACAAGGAAATACAGGACCACAAGGACCACAAGGACCAGCAGGACCAGCAGGAGCAACAGGCACTGCAAGTATTTCTACAGGAATTTATACCTATCATTTGGCTGAACCTTGGAATTCAAACATAATAGGCGGATCTGATGTTCCATTTTCGAATAACTTAATGATTGGTGGGACTAGTCATACAGGAGGGACTTCCACCATCATTGTTTCCTCCAACGGCCTTTACGAAATAAGCTATCAGGTGTCTGTAACTTCAGGAGCGGGAGCACAAGTAGCCGTATTTGTTAATGGAATGGTCAATGACAGTACACGAATCTCGGTGTTGTCAAATGATAGCCAAGTTAAAAATACAGCCATTGTGCTCTTGAACGCAGGGGATGTTGTAACGCTACGAAATAATTCAATGACTGGTCTTACATTAACACCGGCACCTGCTGTAGGTGCTTCGATGTTGCTAATTAAACTTAACTAAACCTGATTTTCAAGAATAACAAAACCGGCAAAAGCTTGTTATGTCGAGTTTCTATGGAGGGCGAAATTATTGTTGTATAATAAACGATCGGCAGTCAAGGTCGGAGTTTTAGCTTGCATTCTTATGCTCTCACTTTACTCGAACATGGGTTTACTTTCAGCTGAGACTCAGGCTCTGGAAGCATCGGATCATTTGAGTAATGCATCTGTGAAACAAGAAGCCATAAATAATTCGGTCATAGGGTCAAGCAGTTTAGTTAGTGTTGCTCAGAATGTTTACAACCCAAAAGCTAATTCTGAAGTAACTGTTCCTGTTAGTGCAGCGACTTATGGTGATAAGATCGTAAAGCCTGCACCCGTATCGCCTCCAGCAGTTACGTCTTCGGTCACGAGTGTCACCTATGCAACCTATGGAATAATTGAAGTGATCCCTGTTGTCCCTCAGACAGTACATAAACAAATTATTATGGGGTATGACCATAGCCTTGCTATTGATGATGAAGGAGCGGTGTGGCAATGGGGACATTCAATCGGAAAGTCCAAAAGCTTGCCAAAACGCATTTCTGGAATGGATAAGGCTATTGCAGGCGCTGTAGGCGGACATTCTGTTATCCTAACAGAAAAAGGCGAGGTTTGGGTGTGGGGGGATAACCGTTATGGACAGCTAGGTAACGGTACTACTGTATCAAGCGAAACGCCTGTTCGAGTTGCTGCATTAAGCAATATAGTTGGAGTGTCTGCCGGTGCAACCCATACATTAGCTCTCGGAAAAGACGGTACCGTATGGTCATGGGGGACCAATTTCTTTGGTGAACTGGGTGATGGATTCAAAGCCCATCGAAGCACTCCAATTCAAGTTAACGGGTTACATGATATTGTAGCAATTTCTTCGGCAGGCTGGCACAACCTAGCACTTAAGCGTGATGGTACTGTATGGTCCTGGGGAGCGAATGAAAATGGCCAGATAGGGGATGGAACATCAACATCACGTAATCAGCCCGTCCAGATTAATGTTGGCTATACTATTAAAGCAGTATCGGCAGGATACAGCCACTCATTAGCGTTAACGGAAAATGGTAGAGTGTTGGCTTGGGGACATAATGAATTAGGTGAGCTTGGGGACAAAACCAATATACAAAGAAGCATCCCCGTACAAATAAAAGATTTAGTTGATGTAACAGCATTGTCTGCGGGTAATGGGTTCAGTCTAGCTATAAAAAAAGATGGCAATGTGCTCGCTTGGGGAGCGAATAATTATTGGCAGCTCGGAAATCAAGAGAATAAAAACCAGAATCAACCGATGAATATAACGGGTGGCTTCAAAGCGAACCAAATTTCTGCTGGTTTTTATGCAATAGGGGCCGTAGGAACGACTGGAGAGTTCTTCGCTTGGGGGTCTGATGTCTTTGGTCAGCTTAGAAAAGGCTCTGCCGCGGTAGAGTGGAAGCCCCAACCATTGACGGAATTGAACAATCAATAGTTGTGTTTAAGTATTTTTGATAATGAGTGTACATAATGCCAAAAAAAATCGTAATTTTCCCTTAGTGGAAGGTTGCGGTTTTTTTATGCAACTGCTAGATAATGCGATAGCAATGCTGGAGCATCAGCAGGTGGAGTTAGTAGAAAATTGCACCTAAACCAAATGTATTACCTTTTTCATAGATTTCTGTGTGCCCTCAAAAATAGACCATGTAAAAAAGATGCAGTCGAGGGCGTAACAGGATATAATAAAGAGAATGTGTCACAACCAGTTTCGACCATAAACAGAGATCCAAGAGCGTAGGGGGTTATTTTTTTATGTCCAGACGGGCTTTTATCCGATGGATGCTCGGTTTGATCGTTATGATTAGTGCAGCGACAACAGGTTTAGTAAAATTGCTTCAAAGGTCCATTGAATCGCAAAATGTAGTTAAAGCTAAGTCCGATCCGGAGGCAGCGTTACCTCAACAGGAGCCACCTGCGAATAAAGCAACGACTGTGGATGACAAATCTCCACTATTTTCGTTTATGCTGCTAAGCGATCTTCATATTTCGGTCTATGATCCGAATACAATCAAGCATATGAAGGAAGCGCTGGAGGATATAAAGAAGTTTGAATCCCCTATTGATGCGATTGTGCTAACAGGCGATTTAACGGACTATGGTGGAGATGACGGTTACGCAGAGCTCAAAAAGCTGTTATCTGCCTACAAGCTGCCTCCGTTATATGCTAACATGGGCAATCACGATTATTATGATATTTGGATCGATAAGAAGGGAGCCTTCAACAAGGATACCGTTCCTAATGGAAAGACCGATTGGCAAGCTCGCGAACGTTTTCAGAAGTTTTTCAAGGTGGATAAGACGTATCAAACTGCCGTAACCAAAGGATTCCCGCTTATTATGCTTTCTCAGGAAGCCTATGTACAAGAAAAACCAGAGGTTTTAGAAGGCGCGTGGTATTCTGATGAGCAAATGGATTGGTTTAAGGAGCAGCTGGCCAAATATAACGGCAAACCGATGTTTGTTATGACTCATCAGCCGTTGCCTCCAATTGGTTCCGATGGCGGTACACACCAGTTGATAAGGGCGAAGAAGTTCCGCGAGCTGCTGAAGCATTATAAAAATGTGTTTGTCTTTTGTGGTCATCGGCATCAGGATTTTCAGAACGGCACCGAGCATTATGTGAAGGAAACATTCCACTATTTCCATAACTCATCGGTGGGTCGGGTGCTTGGCCGTAACTTTCAGAGCGATGCTACTAAGGATAAGTCGCAGGGCCTGTACGTACAGGTGTTCAATGATCATGTATTAGTGCGGGGACGCGAATTCAGTAATCGCAGTTGGTTAAAAGAAGCGGATTGGAATATTAAGCTAACTTATTGATAAGGAAGGAAAGTCAATCAAATGAGTATGGATACACAACAAAAGATGCAAGAAGAGGTACTTAAACGCCGTACCTTCGCAATCATTTCCCACCCCGATGCAGGGAAAACAACTCTGACCGAGAAGCTGCTGTTGTTTGGAGGCGCAATTCGCCTTGCAGGTACGGTCAAAGGCCGGAAGGCTAGCAAGCACGCCACTTCGGACTGGATGGAAATCGAGAAGCAGAGAGGGATCTCGGTAACTTCAAGCGTTATGCAGTTTGATTACGAAGGGCATCGGGTAAATATTCTGGATACCCCAGGTCACCAAGACTTTTCTGAGGACACCTACCGGACCTTGACTGCCGCGGATAGCGCAGTGATGCTGATCGATTCAGCCAAAGGGGTAGAGGCGCAGACCAAGAAGCTGTTCCAGGTATGCCGCAGACGGGGAATTCCGATTTTTACTTTCATTAATAAGCTCGACCGTGAAGGTCAAAATCCATTTGATTTACTGGAGGAGCTAGAGCAGGTACTGGGCATTCGCTCTTATCCTATGAACTGGCCCATCGGCTCAGGTAAGCAGTTCCGTGGCGTATATGACCGGATGCAAACACAAGTGGAGCTGTTCCAAGGTGACGATCACAAGGAAATTCAAGTGCAAAAGGTGAGCGGCTACGAGGATGATATCGTTAAAGGAATTGCAGGCGAATTTTTCTACGATCAGTTAGTTCAGGATTTAGAGCTTCTTGATGTTGCGGGAGATGAGTTTGATTTTGAAAAAGTGCGCTCAGGTGAGCTGACTCCTGTATTCTTTGGCAGTGCGATCAACAATTTCGGTGTGCAGACGTTTCTGGAGAACTTCTTGAAGCTAGCACCGACACCAACCCCGCGGCGGAGCAATGAGGGCGATATCGATCCTCTTAGCGAGAAATTTACGGGTTATGTCTTTAAGATTCAAGCCAACATGAACCCTGCTCACCGTGACCGAATCGCGTTCTTACGTATTTGCTCAGGCAAATTCGAGCGTGGAATGTCTGTCAAGCATGTACGTGTAGGCAAGGATATTAAGCTGGCCCAGCCACAACAATTCCTTGCGCAGGACCGCGATATTGTCGAGGAAGCATATCCAGGCGATATTATCGGGTTGTTTGACCCAGGCATATTCCGTCTCGGTGATTCATTATCCCAAGCGGGAAATGTGCAATTCGACGAGCTGCCGACCTTTTCACCAGAGCTATTCTCCAAGGTTACTGTGAAAAATGCTCTAAGGCATAAGCAGTTCCAAAAAGGCGTTGACCAACTAACGGAGGAAGGCACTATTCAGGTGTTCAAAACAGTTGGTTTTGAGGATATGATTCTTGGTGTCGTCGGTCAGCTTCAGTTTGAAGTATTTGAGTACCGGATGAAGGGCGAATATGGTGTAGATGTAATGCTGCAGCGGACTAACTTCCAGTTTGCCCGTTGGTTGATAGATGATAAAGATAAAATTGATCCAGGTAAATTCCGTATTAATTCGCAGCTTGTGAAGGATAAGGATGACAACTTTGTAGTGCTATTCGAAAGTGAGTATGCGATGCGCTCAGCGATGGAGAAAAACCCGACCGCGAAGTTCTTGGAAAACGCGCCCTGAGTTGTTTTAGGCAACGCTTGGTTAACTTCATATGAAGGTAGTTTCGTCCTTAGGAGGGGAACCCATGGATGTTCGGCATATTGCAATAACAGCGGGCTTCACGGTGCTGATCGCTTTTATGTTGTATCGAAGGTTTAAGCGTTCGGTTGGTTTTCAAAAATTGACCCGATCCCGTCTAATCTTCCGTTCTGTATTGTTTGGAGTGCTGGGCTGTGTATTCCTCTATTTGGGGATGATGCATCCTATCAATTTTGTCGCTGATGCGGTTGGTATGGCTGGCGGATTACTGCTGAGCTATTATGCTGTTAAGCATCTTCGTTTCGAAAAAAGGCAGGATGGCTGGTATTATTGCACCCATATTGGAATAGAGGTTACGGTGCTTGTTTTATTCATGAGCAGGATCGGATACAGGTTAATTGGGGTTTATTTGCAAGATCCGGCGGCTCAGGCTGCTGCGGCTAATTCTATGCAGGATTTTACTAAGGATCCCTTGACGGTAGGTATTTTCTTCGTGCTGATTGCTTACTATCTGCGTTATTTTATTCATTTGCTTCGCAAGGAAAAACAGCTGGACCTGGATACAAAATCAGCATAAGATATTCAGTCCAAAGCTTGGATTTCCTACTTACTCGACATTGAAAAATCGGTACTAATTCGCAGCGGTTTGCGATTAGGCCGATTTTTTGTTTTTTTAGTGGGTTACAGCTTTTAAGCTTTTATAGGGGCATATTTAAATTAGGCATTAGCCTCTGACCAGGAACATTTGTACCGCATACAATAAGTTGGTTAGATTTTCGCAAAGGCAGGGGTCTACAGTGAATCTGGATCCTTGCACCTGAGTAAATAACGGCGTTTACAGAAATGGATGTGGCAGCTAGACAGGGGCTGATTCTTCATCATGTGACGGAGTTAAGTAATTAGAGAAAGGTGGATATTATGCGCAGAATCAAGGGCAAGGCCTTTATCAAGAGCAAGGGCAAGGTTAAGGGAAAGGTCTTAGGTAAATTCCTAGGTAAAGGAATAGGCAGAGCTCAAGGCTACGTCCTAAGCAAATGGAAAAAAACAAAAGTGTTATTAAAAAAGCCTGAGATGAGAATGTATATTCCGGATACGATGAAATTGACGAGGTCATCGCTTCGCGAGCTGCTAGGAAAATATAAAATGGTATATATTAAGCCGGATAAAGGGACCTACGGGAATGGTGTTATGAGAGTGGAAATGACTTCTATAGGTTCAGAGGGAGACGGAGAGAGCTTCCGCTATCAAAATGGGCTGGATATCCGGAGCTTTACCAATTTTGAGGAGCTGTACAATTCAATTATTAAACGTACAAAGAATAGACTCTACTTAGTACAAAAGGGCATCAATTTGACCAAATACCGCAACCGTCGTTTTGATATCCGTGTTATGGTGCAGCAAACGCCGCAAAAAAAATGGGAAGCTACTGGTGTAATCGGACGTGTCGGTGATCCCAAAAAAGTCGTCACGAACGTTCATAATGGAGGAAAGCTCAAGCCCATTGAGACCTTGTTATCACCATATCTGTCGGGAGATGAGAAGCGTAAATACATTGCTCGGCTTAACACGCTTGGCTTGAAAACAGCCCAACAGCTGCATACCAGATTTCGTGGAATTAAAGAAATAGGCTTGGATGTTGCGCTGGATGAAAAACTGCATCCGTGGGTGCTGGAGGTTAACACTTGCCCGGATCCCTATATATTTTGCAAGCTGAAGGATAAAAGCATATTTAGAAAAATTCACCGTTACGCTAAGGCTTATGGTCGATTCTGAACGATATGTAAATGAACGGATTATCGGCTGGCCCCTGACGGCCGGCCTTTCGGAATTGTAAATAAAGTGAGACTAACGACTAAGAAACTACAAGAAGAGCATTGACAACATACTCACTCCATGAGAAAATGTACGCGTGTACATAAATCGTTATTTTAACTAGAAGGAGGACATCCCTATTGTAACCAGAAAGGAAGTTGCTGAGTTAGCGGGAGTATCCGAAGCAACTGTTTCGAGGGTATTCAACGGCTTAGGTCCGATGAAAGAAGAAACGAAGCAACGGGTGCTGGAAGCAGCGAAGACCTTAAACTATCATCCCAATGCGATTGCTCAGAGCTTTGCCCGCCGTAGAAGCGGTAACTTGGGCGTTGTGCTTCCTTATGTTCCAAAGGTTCATCTGTTTTCGACCTACTATTTCTCAGAGGTGTTAAGTGGAATTGGCGCGAAAGTAAAGGAAATGGGTTACGACCTGCTCTTGATGTTCCGTTCACAGGATGAAGAGAGCGATTACAATGATGTTTTTCGTTCGCAGAAGGTGGACGCTTGTATTATTCTGGGTGCCGCTGATACGCCACGTGAGAGGCAGCAGCTGAAGAAGCTGGAGGAGGGCGGGCATCCGTTCTGCTTGGTTAACCAGCATTTCACAGGTGAGCGGTTCAATGAGGTGGACGCGGACCATACGGCTGGCAGCTACAGTGCTGTGAAGCATTTGTTGGAAAAGGGGTATAGCCGGGTAGCTTTTTTAAACGGCTCTTCGCAGTTTTCCAACAGTGGTGACCGTCGGCAAGGCTATATCCAAGCAATGCGAGAAGCGGGAATGGAGCCGGAAAATCTGGCGCATTTGTACTATGAAGGCAATTATAGCCGCACTAGTGGGTATCGTGCGGCGGCGGCTGTATATGAGCGGCGGAGAGAGATCGACGCTGTGTTCGCAGCGAACGATCGAATGGCGATCGGGCTGATGCAAGGGCTGCGCGAGCTAGGCTGGGAAGCCGGTCGCGATGTAGCTGTAATCGGCTGCGATAATTCAGATGCAGCCCGAGTGACCGACCCGCCGCTAACTAGTGTGGCGGTACCGTTCTATGAGATGGGCAGCTTGGCAGCGCAGCGGCTGCTGGAGCAGGTAAACGGCGAGCCGGGGGGATTTCAGCTAAAGCTGGATACTGAGCTCATCATTCGGCAATCTTGTCGCAAAGCCTAGAAAAGGTTCATCTATTTAGCTCAATTTGATTGGAGGAGAAACGGGATGAAGCAGATCAATGTTGGGATGGTAGGCTATAAGTTTATGGGTAAGGCTCACAGCCATGCGTACCGCGATTTACATATGTTTTTCCCTAAATCAGTGCGTCCTGTGATGAAGCTGATATGCGGCCGCGATGAAGCGGGAGTGGCCCAAGCCGCTGAGCAGTTCGGCTGGGAAGGGTACGTAACCGATTGGCGCGAGCTGCTGAAGCGGGATGATATCGATCTGATTGATATCAACGCTCCAAGCGATGCGCACAAGGAGATTGCGCTTGCTGCTGCCAAAGCAGGCAAGCACCTGTTCTGCGAGAAGCCGCTTGCGCTTACGCTTCCCGATTCGAGGGAGATGCTGAGAGCTGCCGAGGAAGCGGGCGTCAAGCACATGGTCGGGTTCAACTACCGATTTGCACCAGCGGTGCAGCTCGCTAAGAAGTTGATTGACGAGGGGCGCCTCGGTCAAATCTATCATTTCCGCGCATGGTTTCTGCAGGATTGGATCGTAGATCCGAGCTTCCCTCTTGTATGGAGGCTTCAAAAGGAAATTGCAGGCTCAGGCTCGCATGGAGATCTGGGCGCACATTTGATCGACTTGTCGCATTATTTGATCGGCGGCATGACAGAGGTAATCGGTATGAGTGAAACGTTCATCAAGGAACGTCCATTGCCGACATCGATGACAGGATTAAGCGCCAAAGGCAGCAAGGATGCAGATGCGCCCAAAGGGCCTGTAACGGTCGATGACGCGACGCTGTTTATGAGCCGTTTTGAGAATGGCGCGTTGGGGAGCTTCGAAGCGACTCGATTCGCTCCAGGGCATCGCTGCACGAATTCTTTTGAAATTAATGGAAGTAGGGGCAGTGTGAAGTTCGACTTCGAGCGGATGAATGAGCTTCAGGTGTATTTTACGGATGATGCTGAGGATGTTCAGGGCTTCCGTAGAGTGCTTGCAACTGATCCGGCTCATGCTTACATGGATGCTTGGTGGCCGGCCGGTCATACCATAGGGTACGAGCACACTTTTGTACATGAAGTTGTTGAACTTATGCAAGCTCTGGAGGAAGATCGCCAGCCTGTACCTAATTTTGTGGATGGAGTTAAGTGTCAGGAAGTATTAGAAGCCGTCGACCGTTCGATTGCTGAACGCCGTTGGGTCAAAATAGACGAAGTATAAGGGAGCGTGCAGCATGAAAAGAGCATTGATCGTGCAGGGCGGATGGCAGGGCCATGAGCCAAAGGAAGTATCGGAGATTTTTGAACGTATTCTAGTTGAAGAAGGCTTTGAAGTTGAGGTATCCGATACCTTGGAATCTTTTGCTGACGCAGATAAGCTATTGGGGCTTGATCTGATTGTGCCTTCATGGACGATGGGTGAAATCGATAAGCAGTGGGCTAAGAATGTAACCGCTGCTGTACAAAGCGGTGTTGGTATAGCGGGTCTCCATGGCGGCATGTGCGATTCGTTCCGAAATAATGTCGATTGGCAGTTTATGACCGGCGGTCAATGGGTGGCGCACCCTGGCAATGACGGTGTTGAATATGTGGTGAATATTAAGCAATCATCCAGTACGATTCTTGCAGGAATTAAAGATTTTACAGTAAAAAGCGAGCAGTATTATTTACATATTGATCCGGCGGTAGAAGTGCTGGCTACAACCCGGTTTCCTATCGTAGAAGGCCCTCACTCAACGAATGGTGCTGTCGATATGCCAGTAGTATGGACGAAACGCTGGGGTGCGGGACGCGTCTATTATTGCTCGCTTGGCCATAAAGCTAACATTGTGGAAATGCCAGAGGTTACGCTGATGATGCGCCGTGGGTTCTTGTGGGCAGCTGAAGGTAAGACTGTCGCTAGTGGCACCGCCAAAGACATTAATTATTCGGGTATGGGTGATAGCAACTAATTTATTAGGTTGACTGAGCTTACAGGAATAACACCAGTAGGATAAACGGGAGGAACAAGTCGTTATGGAGAGAGTAAGAATTGGTATAATCGGCTGCGGTAAAATCAGCAGTATTTATTTTAAGAATTGCAAAGCCTTCTCCTCAGCTTTGGAGGTTGTGGCTTGCGCGGACTTGAATGTGGCTCGTGCACAAGCGAGCGCAGAGGAGCATGGAATTTCCAAGGCCTATTCGGTTGAAGAGCTGTTGGCTGATCCGGACATTGATTTGGTGATTAATTTGACGATTCCAGCAGCGCATTCCAGTGTCTGCATTCAGGCGTTGGAAGCCGGCAAGCATGTATATGTGGAGAAGCCTCTTGCTGTTACTCGAGAGGAAGGTCAGGAGATTTTGGCAGCTGCCAAACGCAAAGGCCTGCTGGTAGGAAGTGCGCCTGACACCTTCTTGGGCGGCGGCATTCAAACGTGCATCAAGCTGATTCAAGACGGCTGGATTGGAACTCCGGTAGCGGCTTCCGCATTCATGATTGGTAAGGGACATGAGCACTGGCATCCGGATCCTGAGTTTTATTATGCCCTCGGTGGTGGTCCTATGTTCGATATGGGACCTTATTATTTGACGGCTTTAGTTGCTTTGTTGGGACCTATTCAACGTGTTACCGGATCGGCTAAAATTTCTTACCCTGAACGTACCATCACAAGCGAACCGAAATTCGGAAGCAAAATTAATGTGGAAACTCCAACACATATTGCCGGTGTGCTTGATTTTCATAGCGGAGCAATCGGCACGATTATTACAAGCTTCGATGCTTTTGGCGGGTCTCAGCTGCCTCGTATCGAAATATACGGCAGTGAGGGCACACTCAGCGTTCCCGACCCGAATACATTCGGGGGTCCTGTAAGCGTTCGCCGCCACGATGCCAAGGAATTCAGCGAAATTCCTTTGACACATGGCTATGCGGATAACAGCCGCGGCTTAGGCGTACTGGATATGGCTTTCGCTATTCGTAATGGTCGCATGAATAGAGCGAATGGTGACCTGGCGTATCATATATTGGAAGCCATGCATGGATTCCATGATGCGTCGAAGGAAGGCAAGCATTATATTATGCAAAGCAGCTGCGAGAAACCGAAGCCGATGCCGGGTAATTTAGTTAAAGGTATTTTGGACTAATAATTGTATATCGGAATTGATCGAAAGTAAGAAAAGCCACAGCAAGCCGAGGAAGATCCAAATTGGATTTTGCCTAGGACTCTGCGTGGCTTTTTTTGAATGGCAAGTATTGTGGCGTTTCCTCAAAAATGTGGGATTAGGCTGAAGTGGTTACATCACTTTTTTACTCAACCAGGTGTCTCGATCGTTGCCAGATGGTCTTTTAAAGAGGAGATCATTTGAGTGTGCAGTTCTTCCCCGCTGTGCTGCCAGATCATTTCAAACAAAACGCCCAATCCAGGTAGAACCTGCTCCTGTCCTCCAATGGAATCCTCGACTACTCCAATTAGTTCTTCATCGTTTTTGTCAGAAATACGCTGAACGATTGCCTGTCTTAGGTTTAAATTCATGGAAGTTTCCTCGCTTTATCGTCTCATGGTTTATGGTTATTGAAAGTGCTGAAATCAGAAGCTATTCTACTTAATCTAATATGCACCAAACGTTGGAGCTTCATGCTGCGTAATGATGGATTCATTTTGTGGTATAATAGTAATTATGTTGTATAGTCGTAACGAAGCTTTTGTAATGAAGGGATGATGTTCATGAAAAAGCAGTTTGCAGTTATTGGGATGGGTCGTTTCGGGAGTAGTGTTGCGAAGACTTTGTATAGCCTAGGCTTTGAAGTGCTTGCTATTGACAGCAATGAGCAGCGGACACAAGAGGTCTCCCATATTGTTACACATGTGGTGCAAGCAGACTCAACTGACGAGGAAGCGCTACGCGCATTAGGATTGCGTAATTTTGACGTAGTTGTAGTAGCTATAGGTGACGATATCCAGTCGAGTATTTTAACAACCATTATTTTAAAAGAATTGGGCGTACCTAAAGTTGTGGTTAAGGCTCAAAATGAGCTTCACGGCAAAGTAGTCAAGAAGATCGGTGCGGATAAAGTGATTTATCCAGAGCGAGATATGGGGCAGCGGGTTGCCCATCATTTAATTTCTTCTAACATCATTGATTATATTGAGCTTTCAGAGGATCATAGTATAGCTGAGATTCGGGCATCGCGCTCGATGGTTGGCAAAAACTTAAGTCAATTGGATATTCGCGCCAAATATGGATGCAATGTGATGGGGATTAAAACCGGCACTCATATTAATATAGCCCCCAATGCAGCAGATTCGATCAAGGAAAATGATATTTTAATTGTTGTTGGTAAAAACGAAGATTTGAAAAATTTCGAAATCACATTTACGGAGTAGCTAATAGATATGACAAAGCAGGAAATTTCAATCATCACCTCCGTCCAAAATCCCCGAGTGAAGGGATGGACACAGCTGCTGGATAAGAAGGGCAGAGAAAAGCAAGGGCAGTTTATCATCGAGGGTGTACATCTTGTGCAGGAAGCATTAACTTCTGGAGCTGCTATAGATACATTGGTTTACGCGGGAGAGCGACAGTATGAGCTGCCTGCCGGTATGCTGGAGCAGGCAGCTGCACTCGGGATCGAATGCTTGGCCGTAACAGAATCGGTACTGAGCAAATGTACGGATACATTAACACCGCAGGCGGTATTTGCTGTGCTTCGCAAGCTCCATTGGGAACCGGCAAATTTACTAGAGTCAGCAGCATCTCCAGGACTTGTAGTCGTCATTGACGGGATGCAGGACCCGGGAAATCTGGGCACGATTATCCGCAGCGCAGATGCGGTTGGAGCAACCGGCATCCTGCTGGGCAAAGGTACCGTCGACTTGTACAACCCTAAGACGGTGCGTTCCACGATGGGCTCTATGTTTCATCTGCCTATCGCGCAAGGCGATTTGCAGTTGGTTCTTCCTGAAGCAGCTGCACAAGGAGTTGCCGTCATAACGACCAGCCTGCAGGGCGAATCGGATTGCTACGCGTTCGACTTCCGGCAGCCTGTATGGTTCGTAATCGGCAACGAAGGGCAGGGCGTCTCGCCGCAGGTGTCGGCATTAACGACGGAGCATATCCGCATCCCGATGCAGGGCAGGGCGGAGTCGCTTAATGCGGCGATGGCGGCGACTGTGGTGTTGTTTGAGGCTATGCGGCAGCGGATGTAACCTACCGAAATTTAACTCACATTTGTGGGTTATAACATCAAATGAGACTAATTATAACTCAATTTGAGACTAATTATAAGATAAGCAAGAGCCCTAGACTGCCCATAGATAAAGGCTTTATGGGGAGAAAGCTGAGAAATGTAAGTTTCAGGATTTGATTTTTTACTCATTTTTTAAAGGCTAATTTTCTATAACGAATGTTGAGACATTCCACATGTTTACACTGCGTTGTCAAGTCCTGATATTCAAGAAACCCTTGATTTATCGGGACTTTTTATTTGGAGGTGATTAGTGTGAATGACATCGGGGGAAATATTAAACGGTTAAGAAAGTTACATATGCTAAATCAGATCGAGTTCGCTAAAAGAATAGGAATATCACAAGGGAGCTTGAGTGATATTGAGTCCGGAAAGTGCAGCCCTTCTATTGAGACTGTGGTCTCAATATATCGATCGTTTAATTGTTCATTAGAGATACTTCTTCTTGGAGAAGAAAAATTCAGAGATAGAACTATATCTGAATTAGAATCAAAACTTTTATGCGTCTTTAATGAACTAGACCATTAAGATCAGACTGAATTGTTGGAGATAGCTTCACTTAAAAGAGGACTGCAAAGATAATTGAGTTTAAGTGTCTATAATAATTATGAGGACGAAGCCCAATTGGAATCGTCCTTTTTTATTAAACTAACGGGCAGTTTAGCGGAGGAAACGAGATTTAACGAATTCTAAACCCAATAAATGTTGTATTATAGACTTATGCCAAAAAATTGGGG
>NZ_WHOD01000002.1 GCF_013141765.1 Paenibacillus foliorum | reverse complement strand
AGTATTCGTCAGCTCCATACCTTGCGGCACTTCCACCCCGAACCTATCAACCTCGTCGTCTACAAGGGGTCTTACATACTGGGAAATCTCATCTTGAGGGGGGCTTCACGCTTAGATGCTTTCAGCGCTTATCCCTTCCGTACGTAGCTATCCAGCCGTGCTCCTGGCGGAACAACTGGTACACCAGCGGTACGTCCATCCCGGTCCTCTCGTACTAAGGACAGCTCCTCTCAAATTTCCTACGCCCACGACAGATAGGGACCGAACTGTCTCACGACGTTCTGAACCCAGCTCGCGTACCGCTTTAATGGGCGAACAGCCCAACCCTTGGGACCTACTTCAGCCCCAGGATGCGATGAGCCGACATCGAGGTGCCAAACCTCCCCGTCGATGTGGACTCTTGGGGGAGATAAGCCTGTTATCCCCAGGGTAGCTTTTATCCGTTGAGCGATGGCCCTTCCATTCGGTACCACCGGATCACTAAGCCCGACTTTCGTCCCTGCTCGACCTGTACGTCTCGCAGTCAAGCTCCCTTATGCCTTTGCACTCTTCGAATGATTTCCAACCATTCTGAGGGAACCTTGGGGCGCCTCCGTTACATTTTAGGAGGCGACCGCCCCAGTCAAACTGCCCGCCTGACACTGTCCCCGCACCGGATCACGGTACTAGGTTAGAACTCCGATACGGTCAGGGTGGTATCCCAACGTCGCCTCCACCTAAGCTGGCGCTCAGGCTTCAAAGGCTCCCACCTATCCTGTACAGACCGTACCAAAGTTCAATATCAAGCTGCAGTAAAGCTCCATGGGGTCTTTCCGTCTTGTCGCGGGTAAC
This sequence comes from Paenibacillus foliorum, assembly GCF_013141765.1. Taxonomy (GTDB): domain Bacteria; phylum Bacillota; class Bacilli; order Paenibacillales; family NBRC-103111; genus Paenibacillus_S; species Paenibacillus_S foliorum. The sequence continues at coordinate 2,114 of NZ_WHOD01000002.1, read as the reverse complement.
CTGCATCTTCACAGGTATTAAAATTTCACCGGATCTCTCGTTGAGACAGCGCCCAAGTCGTTACGCCATTCGTGCGGGTCAGAATTTACCTGACAAGGAATTTCGCTACCTTAGGACCGTTATAGTTACGGCCGCCGTTTACTGGGGCTTCAATTCATAGCTTCGGGTTGCCCCTAACCACTCCTCTTAACCTTCCAGCACCGGGCAGGCGTCAGCCCGTATACTTCGCCTTGCGGCTTCGCACAGACCTGTGTTTTTGCTAAACAGTCGCTTGGGCCTTTTCACTGCGGCCCCCTCGGGCTATTCACCCTACCGAGGCACCCCTTCTCCCGAAGTTACGGGGTCATTTTGCCGAGTTCCTTAACGAGAGTTCTTCCGCGCGCCTTAGCATGCTCTGCTCGCCTACCTGTGTCGGTTTACGGTACGGGCACCTTCTCCCTGGCTAGAGGCTTTTCTTGGCAGCTTGAACTCATGACCTTCGCTACTGTAATTTTCGCTCCCCATCACAGACCAGCCTTATCGATGTGCGGATTTGCCTACACATCAGCCTCTCTGCTTAGACGGACATCCATCAGTCCGCGTCACTATCCTTCTGCGTCACCCCATTGCTCATAACGGTTTTCGGTGGTACAGGAATTTCAACCTGTTGTCCATCCACTACGCCTTTCGGCCTCGCGTTAGGTCCCGACTTACCCTGAGAGGACGAGCCTTCCTCAGGAACCCTTAGGCTTTCGGCGGACAAGATTCTCACTTGTCTTTTCGTTACTCATACCGGCATTCTCACTTGTATACGCTCCAGCGCTCCTTACGGTACACCTTCTAGGTATATACAACGCTCCCCTACCAAAGTGCAAATCTTGTTTGCACTGTCCATAGCTTCGGTGGTGTGTTTAGCCCCGTTACATTTTCGGCGCAGAGTCACTCGACCAGTGAGCTATTACGCACTCTTTCAATGGTGGCTGCTTCTAAGCCAACATCCTGGTTGTCTTTGCAACTCCACATCCTTTCCCACTTAACACACACTTGGGGACCTTAGCTGATGGTCTGGGCTGTTTCCCTCTTGACAATGGATCTTAGCACTCACTGTCTGACTCCCGGATATAAGTCTGTGGCATTCGGAGTTTGACTGGACTTGGTAACCCTTGGCGGGCCCCGCACCCAATCAGTGCTCTACCTCCACGACTCTAATTCCGAGGCTAGCCCTAAAGCTATTTCGGGGAGAACCAGCTATCTCCGAGTTCGATTGGAATTTCTCCGCTACCCCCACCTCATCCCCGAATTTTTCAACATTCGTGGGTTCGGGCCTCCAGTGCGTGTTACCGCACCTTCACCCTGGACAGGGGTAGATCACACGGTTTCGGGTCTACGTCCACGTACTCTATGCGCCCTATTCAGACTCGCTTTCGCTGCGGCTCCGCCTATTCAGCTTAACCTTGCACGGGAACGTAACTCGCCGGTTCATTCTACAAAAGGCACGCCATCACCCGTTAACGGGCTCTGACTTCTTGTAAGCACACGGTTTCAGGTTCTATTTCACTCCGCTCCCGCGGTTCTTTTCACCTTTCCCTCACGGTACTGCTTCACTATCGGTCACTAGGGAGTATTTAGCCTTGGCAGATGGTCCTGCCTGCTTCCCACGAGGTTTCACGTGTCTCGCGGTACTCGGGATCCGTCTAGCGATACGTTAGCTTTTGGCTACGGGATTGTTACCCTCTGTGATGAGCCTTTCCAGACTGCTTCGCCTAACCAACTTTTCGCATATTGACGTCCCACAACCCCAAGGAGCAAGCTCCTTGGTTTGGGCTGTTCCGCTTTCGCTCGCCGCTACTGACGGAATCACTTTTGTTTTCTTCTCCTGAGGGTACTTAGATGTTTCAGTTCCCCTCGTATGCCTCCTATGCAGCTATGTATTCACTGCATGGTACGTGAGCATTACCTCACGCGGGTTCCCCCATTCGGACATCCCCGGATCAAAGCCTGCTTACGGCTCCCCGAGGCATTTCGTCGTTCGCCACGTCCTTCTTCGGCTCCTAGTGCCTAGGCATCCTCCGTGTGCTCTTATTAGCTTAACCATTCCGCTAATAATTTCGATCTACAAAGATCGAGTTACTTGG
>NZ_WHOD01000050.1 GCF_013141765.1 Paenibacillus foliorum | reverse complement strand
CACGCTGCGGGCGCGTGCCTGCGGCCGGAGCCTCCGCGGCGTCGCTGCTGCGCTTGGCGCGAGTGCGCTTCGCAGGCGCGGCTGCGTCGCCCTCGCCTGCGGCGGCCTCCGCCGACGCATCGCTGCGCTTCCGCGGCGCACGCTTAGCCGCAGCCGGTGCTGGCTGCGCCTCGCTTTCGAAGGCTTGCTTCGCCGCCCTCGACTGAACCCGAACCTTCTCGATGATCAGGTTCGTGAACTTCTTCACGTTAGCCATAAACGTGTCATCCGAAGCCAACCCACGCGCAATTTCATTCAGCCTGCGCTCCCAATGGCCGGTCATTTCCGGCGAGGTCAACAGATCGACGCCTGCCTTGCGGATCAACTCCACCGCCATGCGTCCCTTCTGCGTAATGACGATTCGCTTGCCCTGCATCACGATGTAACCTACACCCTTGAGACGCTCTATAACCGAAGCTCGCGTAGCAGGGGTACCCAGGCCGGAATCCTTCATCGCATCACGAAGCTCCTCATCTTCAACCTGCTTCCCTGCGCCCTCCATTGCTTTGAGCAGCGTACCTTCTGTATAGGATTTAGGGGGCTGTGTCTCCTTCTCCTTGGCAGCTATTTTAGAGCAATGAACTCCTTTATCTTCATTTAAGCTAAACGGCGTACTTATTTCCTCTTCCGCAGCTTGATCCTCATCTTCATTCTTGTCTGCCTTGCTCTTAGCTTTTGGCTTATCCTTCTTCTGATCGGCATATATAACCTTCCAACCGATGGAGAGCAGCTGTTTGATCGTACTTTTGAATGCTTCCTGCTCAACAGTTGTTAGTACGGTATGCACCTTATATTCCGCCGGTGGATAAAAGTGAGACAAAAACCTTCTCACAACCAAGTCATAAATATGCTGCTCATCAGCCGATAGCCCGTTAGCCTTTTTATGTGTAGGCAGGATAGCATGGTGATCCTCAACCTTAGCCGGGTTACAAACCGCTTTATTATTTTTATGGACAAAACGCTTCTCAGCACCTGCAACCAGCTCATCATAAGAAGTCCCGCGAAGCTGATCCAATGCTCGATGCATCTCCGGAATGTTTTGTTCATTCACATAATTTGAATTTGTACGCGGGTAACTAATAACTTTATGCTTCTCATACAATGCCTGAGCAACATCCAATGTCTTTTTTGCTGAAAAGCCGAATTTCGCATTCGCTTCCCGCTGCAAAAGCGTCAAATCATACAGCTTAAAAGGGTATTCCTTCGTATCCTTTACTTCATAGCTGGTAATCGCGCCCGGTTTTTTCTTACATTTCTCCACAAGCGCCTGGGCCTTCTCGGGGTCAGTCAATCTATCCCCCTGCCACATCCCTTTATATTCGGTTTCATCTTGCGTAAACATCGCTTCTACATCATAAAATTTATTCGAGCTAAATGCTTCAACTTCCTTCTGGCGGTCATACAAAATGGCCAGCACCGGTGTTTGCACGCGACCTACTGACAGCAGCACCTGATGCTTGGTAGTAAAAGCCCTTGAGCCATTCATTCCGATCAACCAATCCGCTTCGCTTCGGGCACGGGCCGCTTTAGTTAAATTCTCGTACTCTGCGCCTTCGCGAAGCTCGGAGAAGCCCTTGCGGATTGTTTCAGGGGTTAAATCGGAAATCCAGAGCCGTTTTACCGGTTGAACCAATTTCAAATGTCTCTGAATAAGTGAAAAAATATGCTGCCCCTCACGCCCCGCATCGCAAGCATTAACCAATCTTTCGCTGCGCTTTGCCAAATCGGCAATGACTTTTAACTGATCCTTTGTTTTGGCATTGGGCACCAGCTTGAAGTGATCTGGAATGATCGGCAAATCTTGAAAATTCCATTTTTTATACTTTTCAGCATAAGCATCCGGCTCCGCCAAGCCGATCAAATGCCCAATTGCCCATGTAATAATATATTGCTCCCCTTCTATATAGGTCCGGAAATTTTTGGCCTTTGGATCGATAGCCGCCGCAATATTACGCCCCATGTCAGGCTTTTCAGCAATAATTAGTGTTTTCAATAATACGTTCGCTCCTCATACAAAAAATACCGTGATTCCTAGTTGCAATTCAAACCATGTATGCTATAGCTTAATCTAATCCATCATTATGTCAATGGGTAGTCCGATCTATCTCAATCATAGCAGCACAGCAAAGACAGTTCAATGTGAAGAGGTTTTATTAAGAATTACGCTAGTTTTCCTGTTTCAAAAAAATAACACGCCGCACCGTATGGAATAATCATACGGTGCGGCGTGTAGAGTGCCTAGAACTATAAAATAGTTGAGAACTTATTGCCTGCAAATGAGCTTTTACAAAGAATTAAAGTGTGGTTGTAGTTGGATGGTGATTCCCAATTTTACAGCGCCGCACCTTTTCCTCCATCAACATTCACTGAAGTTCCGGTTACGTATGAAGCTGCATCTGATACAAGAAAAGCAATAACATTGGCAGCTTCCTCTGTATCCCCTATCCGTCCGAGCGGAATAGCATGCTTCGGATCTTTGGCGAATTGCTCCCAGGTCATATCCGGCGCAGTACGTTTCCACATTTTCTCAATTTGATCGCTTCGAATTGTGCCTATACATACGGCATTAACTCGAATGCCATCAGCAGCCAAATCCTTACTCATCGCATTGGTAAGCGCCAAACCAGCAGCACGGCTTACGGAAGTGGGTAATGAGGATGCCGGAGGTGTTTTGGCTGCAGAAGTAGCTAAGTTAACAATGGCTCCTCCACCTGCCTTACGAAAGTGAGGGATTGCAGCGCGCGAGCAATGGATCGCACCGAATAATTTCAAGTCAAGATCATGTGTCCATGTATCTGTATCTACTTTTTCGAACGTATTAGCAGCTGAAGTTCCTGCATTGTTAACCAAAATATCCAGTCGGCCAAACCTTTCCGCAGTCTCGGCTACGGCCCGCTCACATTCCTCCTGTGAGGTCATATCCGCCTGAATATAGAATGCCTCCTTACCGGTATTCTCGGTTATGTACGCAGCAGCTTGTTGCAAGTCATCCTCATTGCGGGCGCAAATGGCTACATTCGCACCTTCCTTTGCTAATGTAAGAGCCGTATAGAGCCCAATCCCTTTACTTCCTCCGGTAATAAGAGCAACCTTGCCTTTTAACCCTAAATCCAATTCCAACCACTCCCTCCTGATTTATTTCTAGATTACTCTTTTTTCAGCAGAAAGGCGAGTGTATCTTATCGTCACGGCTGCGGCATAACTTCTGGAATGACTCCCTCCATACGAGACGGCTGTCACTTAACTTCCGGAATGACTCCCTCCATACGAGATGGCTGCGGCTTGGCTTCTTTGGATGATTCAACGATTTGCGCTTGTCGAGCTCTGCTCTCCGTAGCAGGTTCTAAAGTTGGCAATGGTCTAGCCTTGTTCTCCGTTGCAGCTTCTACAGGTTGTGATGCTCTGGGCTTGCTGTCGGTGGAAACACTACCGGCTTGAGACTGCTGCTGAGTGCCCTCCGGTTTAGTTTCAGCCTTTAATAAGGATTGCGATTTGCTCTCAGTCCCTGCTGCCTCTGCTTGCGAGGATTTACCTTCGTTTAGTGCTTTGTCTTTGACATTATCTTTGTCTACTTGGGAATCTCCGCTTACTGGAGTCTTTTCGTCTGCTTTTGATTGAGAGCTTTTCTGCTGCTCCGTAATCTCCGTGCTTCCGCTTCCCTTGTTCCCTTTGTCCCCACTGCCACTGTTAGCTGTGTTACTGCTGCAAGCGGCCATAGTAACTACTAATGTGAAACTCAATAATGTAATGACTGTTCTTCTCATTTTCTCATCTCTCTCCTTATACTTTGTTCTTCCAAGTCTCTTTTGCTTGTGAACATCTTTTATTTTCGACCCAAGATGTTAATATAACTTCTCCAACTTGTAAACAAATTGTATCTAAACTACCTCCTGCACAAGCAATTCGGTTCATTGTTAGCCATTCTTATCTCAAAGCAAAAAAAGCTGAAGCCTGTTAAGCATGGGCTGCAGCTTGCTGTAATAAGCGATATGGAATTATTTGTTGAAATTATACGCTATCCTTGTTCATTTAAATTCAATGATGAAGGGCACATTTCTTTCCGGCGTAACTGTTATTACAGGACGAGATGCGGATGGAAGAACTCCATATGACCTCCAGCCGTATATTAAAATCTTCTTATTATCCTTACTCCAATCCATTTGAAAAGGAATCATACCTCGATAAATCTCTATTTCATTTATGACCGTATTCCCTTGTAGTTTGGCCACATAAATACTTTCCTTACCCTTAGAAAAAGCAATATATTTCCTATCGCTAGAGAGCCCAAAGCTGCCAATTTGATCCAGTAAAATCGTCGTATTTGCATTGCGAACATCGTATAAATATAGAGCTCCCTTTTGCCCGACGAACATGATTTGATCATCATTGATAAAGTCAAAGCTTCCATCACTGCTTATAGGTTGTTCATATTGAGTTGTCAATTCGTTCCCGACTATTTTTCCATAAACAACATAAGGCTGCCCATCTGATGATTTCATTATCAATGCGCTTTTACCATCATCAGAAAGTTTAACATTGTAAATGATATCTTTCTCATTCCGACTAGAAAACACAATTTCATTAAGACTCCGACTGTTCACATCATAGACTACCAGCTTAGCTTCTGCTTTTGTTCTATCCCTCTGTACGTAGGTAACATATTGGCTATTCCTCGACCACGTTACTGGATTCATTCTCATATTAGCTTTTGCAAGTTCACTTATTAGATCCTCTTTGTGATCCGTGAGATTATATAGCAGCAGCTTTTGCTTGCCGTCCTCATTGGCAACTGACGAAACAACATACATTCCATTGGGAGATACACTTTCAACTTCCGTATTTGCATCAATGTTTATCAGCTTCTGGTGTGAATTATAGGAATAATCTATTCTTTCCAAGCTGCGGTCTTTATCTTTCCTCCCAAATACTCCTAGTACCTGTTCCTTATCTGCCCATCCAAGTATGTCTCCAGTTGAAGTATCGTTTTCCATAAGCTTATATATTTTATTCACCACGAAGTCTTCGTTAACGCTCTGAATCGGATTAGTTTCTGCTGTATCAGGAATAATAATGGTTTTAGTTTTCAGCTCTCCTGAACAGCCTGACATTACTAAGCCGAACACAATGCAAGGTACAATAAGCTTGAACACCCTTTTGATCATATAGGTTCCCTCATTAGCACCCTATAAGGTAATTGTATATGGACGCTTGTTTCCTGGTTTTCACTCCTCATATAAATACTTCCTCCGTGCTCCATAACGATCGCCTTGCAAATGCTAAGACCTAAGCCGCGGCTTCCCGTTTCCTTGGACAATCGTCGATCTCCCCGATAAAACGGATCAAAAACGTTAATTAGCTCTTCCGGCTTCATTTCTTCCCCTTTGTTGATAATTGTAATTTGAACGGTGTCAAGTGCAAGATGGGCTTGTACAATAATATCCGAATGAGGATAACCATACTTGATGGCATTATCGATAACGTTGATAAAAACCTGTCTCAGCTTGTGAGCGTTTCCGTAAACGTACAATGACTCGTCCACCTTATATTGAATGGTCTTTTTATACCTATCCGCTTTAAAAGCCATCCCCTCTGATACATCTTGCAAAATCCGACCCGCCTCGATGAGTTCATATACTTCCTGGGCAGCGGTTTCCTTGGAGAGCTCCAATAGATTAACTACCATTTCATGAAGCCTTTTACTCTCATCTACGATGTGATTCATTCCTTTATCGAAAAAAACCTCATCATTCCGACCATTGTCTTTAATCATTTCTGCATATCCCAATATGGAGGTGAGCGGTGTTTTTAATTCGTGAGTGACATTATCATAAAACTGTTTTCGATGAAGGTTCAATTCTTCCAAGCGATCCCGATCTTTTTCGATTTTTTTAATTTGCATCTTGATCTTTTCAATCATTTTGCTAAAGTTAGTTGCGAGTTGGCCAATTTCGTCTTTTCGTTTAAATGCGATCCGGATGTCCAGATTTCCATTGGTCACCTCGGTTGAGGCCTGGGTAAGCTTAACGATGGGAATTGTAATATTTCTTGATAAAATATAGGAAAAAATAAATGCCACAGCAAAGATCGCTATAGTGACATAGTATATAAAATCCAGAATATGTTTACTTTGCTCATGAAGCAGAGAAAAATCTTTGACAAACCTCAGAATACCCACTTTTTTTCCATCCATCACAACAGGGTAAGAATAATACACTTCCGCCGCGCTATTCGTATAATAGATCGTATAAGCTGTCTTTCCATTCAGAGCATTCTGTAAATCATCATCAATCCCGTTTGGGAATTTCTGGTCATTGGACGTATAGATCCTATCTCCGCTTACGGTGTAAGCACTAACTTCACTTGAACTTACATGATGCAGGTCTTCTACCATTTCTTTAGCCATCTGCTGAAAATAAATCTCATCATTATTGTAATGATTGATCATAAACGTTTGCTTAACATACACACTGCTATTCTTCTTAAGACTGACCAGATCTTGTGTAATGATTTTCTCGTTGCTGGTTTCTATGATTTGTACGACAAAATGGTTCAACAGCAGCAGAGATACGGAAAAAATGATGAAGAAGCCTACTAGAAATTTAACCTTAATTGTCGGGATCATGTAAGTTAATCCACCTGTTTTTCAAATTTATAACCAACACCAAAAACCGTTGTGATCAAGTCGTTAGCATCTAATTTTTTGCGCAATCTTTGGACATGAATATCTACTGTTCTTGTATCTCCTGCATATTCATACCCCCATACAAAATCCAGCAGCTCGGTTCTGGTAAAAATTTTACCTCTATAACTGTAAAGAGTGATTAGGAGATCAAATTCTTTGGGGGTAAGCTCGATGATTTCTTCATTTTTCTTGACTAATCGTTCATCCTTCGTAATTTCGATATTATGAAATCGGATAGTATTGTCTATCCGTTCCTCTGAGGGGCTGTTTGCCAGAGCCACTCTTCTGAGGATGGTTCGAATTCTCGCGATGACTTCCCGCAAATCGAAAGGTTTGGTAATATAATCATCTGCTCCGAACTCTAACCCTAATATTTTGTCTGTAATATCCGATTTGGCAGTGATCATAATAATTGGAATATTGTTTGTTGCCGTAACTTTCTTACAGATATCAAGTCCGCTTGAATCGGGAAGCATCCAATCGAGCAGCAGCAGATCTGGTTTAAACCGCTCGAGGCTTCGGATTCCTTCTTCACCATTGTTGGCTGTTATCGTATGGAAGCCTTCCTTATTCAATCCATAAGCAAGAAGATCCGCAATCGCTTCTTCATCTTCGATGATCAGGATTTTCTTCTTATCCATAAATTCCTCTCCATTCCAAGCGTCCTAAGCGTGATATTTCCCTACCGGCTCATCCAGCACCCATTCCAATAGAGTAATGGATTCTTCCACCTGCTCCGTTTGTACACGAAGCGATTTAACCGCGTCTGAACTATCCTGTTCTTCTTTCTCCAACAAAGCTGCCATTCTGGATTCCAACGATTTTTTCGACATGATCAATTCATTGAGCTTTCTTTTAATCTGGTTCTCAGTTCTCATGATAACAAACACTCCTCATATCCTTTATATCCATCTCTCTAACACTTATAGTAATACAATAACACTCTTAAGGACAATTTATATACACCCCATACCTAGTCATGTTTTCCAAATCAGCTTTATGGTTGCAATTTCCAAACTTGTTATGATATATTTATTCTTCTGCAAAATCTAATGCCTATAAAATGAACGGAGGTACTATTCTTGGAAACCAGTGTGCAAACCGCATATAAGGAAGAAATGCAACGATTAGAAGAAACGTTCTCGGAAATTGACCGACAGCTTACCGTGCTTAGAGATATTCCGCCTTACACAGGAACCGATCATACCGAACAGGTGCTTGATTCGATTCGTGAGACCCGACGCCACAATCTAGCAGTAGCACAAGTTGAACCTTACTTCGGCAGACTGGATTTTCATGAAACAGGCCAAAAAGAGCCTTCTCCTCTATATATAGGTAAGGTTGGCGTTGAGAAAGATCCCTCCCTTGAACTTATGGTTATCGATTGGCGTGCACCGGTAGCCAGCTTATTCTACTCTTATACAGGTGGAACTTCCCCTGTTGAATATGACTCCCCCGACGGCTTAGTTGAGGGGCTTGTTTACTTAAAACGAAATTTGGTTATCCGAAAGCAAATATTACAGCGTGTCGTTGATACGTTTAACCGAGAAGGCGACAGCATGGCGGTAACCGATGAATTCCTGCTGTATCGCTTAGGTGAGAACAAGGATAACAAACTGCGCGATATCGTTTCCACAATACAGTCCGAGCAAGATGCTATTATCCGTGCTGTCAAAAACAGCGCCCTCATTATCCAAGGCGTAGCAGGAAGCGGTAAGACGACTGTGGCTCTGCATAGACTCGCCTACTTGCTTTATCAATACCGAGATCAGGTCAAGGCTGAGCGCATGATTATTTTTGCCCCAAACCGGATGTTCCTTGATTACATTTCCGGAGTTCTACCTGAGCTTGGTGTTGGTCATATACAGCAAACAACCTTCTCCGATTGGGCGCTGGATCTGCTGGATAACGAAATGAAGCTGGCCGACCCGGCTGAAAGGCTCCGCTTCTGGTTTCAAACAGGGAGCTCGCGTCCACATATGGATGACAATGCTCCCGGGCGTTGGAAAGGTTCTATCCGATTCATGCACTGGTTGGACCAGGCTCTTGAGCAATATGAAGCTACCGCAGTCCCACAAGCGGATTTCAGCCCTTGGGACGGAGCCAAGCTTAGCAAGCAAACGATCCAGCAATGGCATGATGTGGAAAACAAGCATGAACCGTTAATGAAACGCAGAGAGCGAGTAATAGCGCGGATCAAACGTTGGATGGAAATGGAACTGGACAAAGTATGGGAAGTGCATCTGAAAAAAGACTATAAGAAGAAAGGCTCTGCAAAGCTCCGTGACTATAGCAAGCTATGGACTGGATATACACCGTTCAGCTTTTACAAGGAGCTATTCAAAAGTGCTTCGCGACCTTCCTTTCTGTCCGAACAGCTTTATTCAGAGCTTCCGGGTGAGCTAATAGCTTCAACAGAGGCTTACATGAAGAAAAAGTTGGTCCAGCCTGAAGATATGGCTCCCCTACTTTACATTCGTTCCAAGTTTCATGGCATTCATGGCGATCTGACCTTCGATCATACCGTGATTGACGAAGCCCAGGATTTCTCTCCTTTTCAAATTGCCTTGTTAAGCCAGCATACGAGAAATCAATCCTTTACAATATTAGGCGACTTATCCCAAGGGATTCACGATTATCAAGGAATTCGCAATTGGAAAGAGTTTACCGACCTTTTCGAGGATGGCAAAACAGCTTACTTCCAGTTAAACCGGAGCTACCGTTCAACGATGGAGATTATTTACTTCGCTAATGAAGTGCTGAAAAATGGTATTAAGGAGCCTGCCACCTTGGCAGTCCCTGTATTCCGCAGCGGTGATCCTGTTCAGATTGTTCAGATGAACGAAGCTGAGCTCATCAGTTCACTGAAAGCGGCTATTGAGCAGCTTCAGTCTGGTGTTGCTTCAACTGTTGCCGTTCTCGCCCGTACAGAGGCGCGTTGTGAAGCACTCTATAAGCAGCTGAGTGTTCACGGGATGCAAGTCAACCTCATTGCCGCAGGCCAGCAGCATTATAAAGGCGGAATCTCCATCGTGCCATCTTTTATGGCCAAGGGACTTGAATTCGATGCTGTCATCGTTGCCGATGTTGACGCGAATAACTACGCGGCTACTGAGCAGGATGCCAAGCTGCTGTACGTTGGCTGTACTCGTGCCTTGCATTCACTCCAGCTATGGTATGAGAATACACCGTCTCCATTGATTGCTTCAATTGAAGGCGACTTCGTCAGTCGGAAATAATTAGCCAATTTAACAACATAAACCCTTCAGACTCACGAAAAGTGATCTGAAGGGTTTCGTATTTTACTAGCTTATTTCCCCTTAAGAAGCCTGTTTTTTCCCCCTCAACATTGAAATAACAAGCAGAAGGATTGGAAAACAGACTCCCCATAAGAATGCATAGTTGTACCACATGGAAATCAATTCACTCATAAAGCTCCGATTTGGAACAAATAGAATAGAACCTACCAGAACGAGCATTGCCAATGGATAGGAGAAAAACTTATAATCTCTCCATTTTAAAGTAAGAGATAGGCCCACATTCGTAATATAGAAAAAGAGAATCATTCTAAAGAACACCGTTACAAACCAAATGAAGGTCATAAAAAACTCTACACGACTGCTATCAATTCGCTTGGCTAATTCAAAGGTTGGAAAAACGGAAAGAGCTGTTTGGGCGGGTCCAAGTACGAGGGTTGATAACAAAGTAAGGGTCAGCAGAAATAATCCGCTGGCCAATACAGCCATATACCACATTTTCCCAACCTTTTCTCCTTGCTTGATATGGCTTGTGATCATGAGAAAAATAATGCTCTCCATATAAGGGATCCCGATTTGGGGGAGGGCACCTTGAATGATGGATTTAATCCCGGTATCGAAGATCGGCAGGATGAAATCGATTTTCACTTCACTTAGCAATCCGATGCATAAAACAAAGAATAACAGGAACACCCAAGGGAAGAAGATCTCTGCCGCGTAAGCCGTTGTCCTTAGTCCAAGTTTGACTCCCATGATGACAACAAACAGAAACAGAAGATCGACCACACCAAGCGGAGTATCGGGAAGCATTACTGTTATAACGAAATCTCCCATGTTTCTTAAGACTAGTGCGGTAATAACGAAAGTATAAGTGGTGAAGAAAAGGAAGGATATTGCGGTTCCTAATCGTTTTCCAAATACCTCTTGAGTAATCTCAATCAGATTCTGTTCCGGAAACCGTTGATAGATCTTATAGACAAGCCAGGTGAGTCCTAAGCCTGCTGCTACCACCATTACGGCTGAAATCCAAGCATCCTGCTTAGCAGCCACAGTTAATACGGTTGGCATCACAAGCACCGCACTACCAATCATATGGAGAGTGATTAATATGAAGAATTGTCTCCCTTGCAGGTTCAATTTATATTGCATATCCTTCCCTCCTTTATGAGGATAACAGTTTGTCCATCCAGTCTTTAGCAGGTTGAAGGATCAGCATTAGCCCGTTCATTGGATTGGGAACATAATAATTGGAGCCGAGTAAAATACCAATAACATCGCTTATCAAAACGGCCAAGATCAGGAATCCCACCTCTTTCCAATACTTCTTTTTCCATAAAGATGGAACCTCTGTAAATGACAGAATGGTCAATAGAATTACCATAACCAGAGATGTTATTGTCAATTGTCATGACTCCTCCCTCTTCTTGGCCTGTAAAAAGGAATTGTTCGTGGTTCCCATCTCTCGGATTCTTACTTCAACATGATAATTCACTTCAACGGTCGGGAAAATTTGCCCCCATTGATCTTTATTCTTTTTCCAATATTCCTTGTCCGCCCGATGAATCGCATCCCCAAAGCCAAAGATATCGGACTTATACGTTTTCTGGACTTTTCGTATAGATGTATCCATAATTTGTATACTTGTCTCTGCTGCTAGTTCTTGAAGCTTCTGAATTTGCTTATCTTTACTAATATCGTAATTACATCCCACTTCACCAATATTCTCCAGATTTTTTACTGTAATATCAATTTCAGGCTTTCCATTTCTGACGGATCCTTTTATCTTGGTGGAGGAATTTAGGATTTCCATATTAATAATGCCATCACCACTTTCAGGACAGGGAATAGGTCCTACCGTTGATTTAACATTATCCGTTATATAATTGTATCCTTTGCTCTCCACTTCATTCAGCCATCCAATCAATCGATCTTCCTTAAATACAGCAAGGTTGGCGTACTGCAAGCGGGCTTCTGGCACAACCGAATTCAAGCTTTCCTTATTACTTCCTTTATCTGCATCCCCTAAGATTCTGATACCGCTAAGAACAGGCTGATGGCCATCGCTAAGAAAGTCATTAATAAAGTCATCAAGGTGAACGGCCTTGGTTGGAGCCCAGAGTCGCTCAGACGTCTTTAATGAGTTGAAGAGCTTACTAGCGGGAATTTGTTCAATAGGGGTTAGTACTTTCAATATGTTCTCAGCCCTATCCCCCTTGGCAACAGTCATGTAGAAATCAGAACGCAGTTCCCAGTCCCTTGACAGCAGATCGAGTGCTTGGGCAATTCCATCTCTCGCTAACTCTTCACCGATGATAAGTATTCTTAGATGGGAGGGGTAAATTCTGCGCGCAGACAGAGTTGTCATCCTTCGGACCGCTTCATAAATAGAGTCCGCCTCAGTATTATACAAAGTAACGGGAGCCCCCCCACCCCCACCTTTTTTGGAAGCTACTGCACCCGTGTCCACTACTTGTATGCTGAGCCTATATTTTGGCCCCACTTTATCTAATCCAATCCCGACCGCTATAGACAACTCATTTAATTCTCTACGGTTCCAACAACCAGATAAAATGAGCATTGACGTAATCAGGATCAGCAGCATACTAAGAGTCCGCCTAAGCCATCTCATCTTTGTACCTTGTTCTTGTCTGTTGTATTTTGTTGCTGACTACTGATGGGAGCGCGATAAAGCAAGTCCTGTTGGTTTCGCCAAATCATAGGTCCAAAGGAGGACATATAAGGAACCCCAAAGGAGCTCAAGCTGCTCAAGTGCAGAACTAAGGCAAATAACCCTACCATAATCCCATAAAGACCGAAACTGGCAGATAGAAACATAAAAGAGAATCGGAGCATCCTCACACTGGAGGAAAATGTATAGGAAGGGATAATGAAGGAAGATATTGCTGTAATCGCAACCACGACCACCATAGCACCAGATACAATTCCAGCTTCAACTGCGGACTGTCCAATGACCAATGTGCCAACTATGGATACGGTCTGACCAATGCCTCTCGGCATACGCAGCCCCGCTTCGCGCAGAATTTCAAATGAAACCTCCATCAAGAAGGCTTCTATAAATGCGGGAAAAGGGACTCCCTCCCTTTGGGAAGCCAAACTGAATAACAGCTCTGCAGGTAGCATTTCATGCTGGTAGGTGGTAATAGCTATATATAAGGAGGGTCCCAACAGAGCGATAAATAAACCGGTATATCGTAAAACCCTTATTAAAGTAGCGATATTCCATCTCTGATAATAATCATCGGATGATTGGAAATACTCCATAAACAAGGATGGAGCGGTTAAGACAAACGGAGTACCGTCTACGATAATCGCGAACCTGCCTTCCAGTAAAGTGGCAGCTACCACATCTGGCCGTTCCGTATTGAATACTCTCGGAAATGGGGAGTAATGCTTTTCCTCAAGGAACTCTTCCACATAACTGCTATCCAGCACTTTATCCAGATGGATACCATCCAATCTCGCTCGGACTTCCTCCAGCACCTCGTCTTGAATAATCCCTTCTACATATACCAACGCCAGCTTAGTTTGAGTATCTATACCTATAGTTCTTTCCTCAATTCGAAGATTTGGATTTCTAAGCCTCTTACGAATTAAGGAGGTATTAGTCCGGATATTTTCTGTAAAAGCTTCCTTCGGTCCCCGTATAACCACCTCGTTGGTGGGCTCAGTTATACTGCGATGTTCGGATTTGCTTAATCCCAGTGATAGCGCAGATGAGATACCATCCACTAACAAAAGCACATTTCCTGATAGGATGAATTCGTATAATTGTTTATAAGAACCTGCCGTTTTGATATCGCCTATAAGCAGTATCTCTTTGTGGATAATATCCAAAAGCTCTCCTTGTTCACCGGCTGCCCAGTAGCGGGACAAGTCATAAAGCATTAAAGGCTCCAGGATAAACTGTTGGATGGATTTTTGATCAGTTAACCCGTCGATATAAACAACTGCTGCTGAAAAACGAAAGTCTGGATCAAACGTAAATTCTCTAATGATCAAATCCCCGCTCTTACCTAAAGCCTGTTTGACTTCAATGAGATTTTGTTCCAATTGAGAGGATAGGTTACCAATAGGTTGTCTAGGATGACTTGTATCATTGGTCATGGTCTCACCCTTATCGTTTTTAACTCCTATTATTACCTTTTCAATGTAAGACAAACTTAGAGGATACAAATAATAAAATCCCTCTTCTGCCAGTAGCCTATGTTTTGGGCTATCTTGTGGCTGAAAAGGGATTTTAATTGATTTTACGTATGAGGGGCTTACTTTACTAATTCCTTCAATTCCTGTACGACGTACGCTTTATCGCCAGTCAATGCACCAACCAGGTTTTGTGCGGCTAGCATCGCCATGTCATAGCGGGTTTTTGTTGTAGCCGATCCGATATGCGGAAGCGTAACAACGTTGGACAGCTTAAGCAATGGATTATCTGGAGAAACCGGCTCCTGGTCGAAAACATCAAGACCCGCTCCACGAATCGTTCCATTCTGCAGTGCCTCAATCATAGCTTGCTCGTCAACCGTTTGGCCGCGTGAAGCGTTGATGAAGAATGCAGTTGGCTTCATCATTTCAAAATGTTCCTTGCGTATGTAGTGCTCCGTTTCAGGAGTAAGTGGTGTCATAAGCACGACAAAGTCGGACTCTTTAAGCACATCCTCTAGCGAACGGAATTGCGCACCATAGCGCTCCTCAGCCTCCGGCTTGCGACTACGGTTGTTATAGACCAGATTCATATCAAAGCCATGTACCGCACGTTTGGCAATAGCTTCACCGATCCTGCCCATACCGATGATTCCAATCGTAGCATGGTGGACATCCATCCCGAACCATTCATCTTCCTTACGGGCGCCACGCTTCCAATTGCCCTGCTTCACTTGAGCATCCAGCTCTGCTACTCTTCTGGCCGAGCTTAGTATTAAGGAGAACACAAGATCCGCAACCGTATCATCCAAAACGTAGGGGGTATGCGTACCGATTACTCCTCTAGCTTTCATGTCTTCAATATGAAAATGGTTATAACCTACGGAAGATGAGCTTACTACGCGCAGCTTAGGAGCTCTCTCCAACAATTCAGCGTTAATCTGCTCATTATTTACAAACAAGCCTTCATAATCCTTGATCATTTCCAGCAATTGAGGACGTGGAAGCAATCCTTCTCCATCCCAAACCGTACATTCGCAATGCTCATTTAAATAAGAAATAATAGCTTCTGGCAATTTTCGGTTAATGAGAACCTTCGGTTTACTTGACACGTCTATTCCTCCAACTGATAAATAATTATTTTACCGCTTCAGCGTTAACCGCTTGCTGCTCCGGACTTAAAACCTCATTCAAACTACCAGAACGATAACCCTTTAAATCCATTGTGATGTAAGCATATCCAATTTCTTTAAGCTTCGCATGAATGGTTTCAGCTACAGCAATTACTTCAGCCAATTCCGCCGCCGGAACCTCAATCCGCGCCAAGTTATCATGCTGACGGACACGCACCTGACGGAACCCTAACTGAATAAGAAAATCTTCGGCTTGATCAATCATAGATAGCTTTAAAGCCGTAATTGCTTCTCCATAAGGAATCCTTGAAGATAAACAAGCAAAGGATGGCTTATCCCATGTCCTCAACCCAAACTGGCGAGATAAATGACGGATTTCTGATTTTTTAATACCAGCCTCCAGCAGTGGCGCACGAACGCCTTGCTCATGAGCAGCCTGCAAGCCTGGACGGTGTTCTCCGAGATCATCTGCAATTGCGCCAAATATCACATGCTCAAAGCCACGCTCTTTGGCTATAGGAATCAAATGATCAAACAATGAATTTTTACAAAAATAGCAACGATTCGTTGGATTTTCCGCATATCCCGGAATGTCCAACTCGCTGGTATGAATGACTACATGCGGAGCTTGCAGCTCTTTCGCCAGTGCGATAGCTTCTTCCTTTTCCCTTACAGGGTAGGTTTCAGAATCGGCTGTAATGGCCAATACTCGCTCAGGTCCCAGAAACTCCAACGCTGCTTTTAACAGGAAAGCGCTGTCCACTCCGCCTGAAAAAGCAACAACAACCCGGTCCATTGACTTCAGGATGTCTCCTAGCTTTTCATACTTCTGTTCAATACTTTCCATATATATATCCCTCCTGAAGCTTTCTTATAAAGTGCTGCTCCATTGACGTTATTATTATAGTCCTTTTTTCCCGATAGAAAAAGAGGCTGTTAGCTAAACATCCTAAAATAGTAACTATTCACAGTCATTGTTGTCTAAAATGCTGCTCAAATTGATCTTTTGGTAAAGGTTTGCTGAAATAATACCCCTGTGCATGGCGGCAATCCTTATTGAGTAAAAAGCGCAAATCCTCCAAGGTTTCCACTCCTTCTGCCACTACCTCAAGCTTCAGATGATTCGCCATTGCAATGATGGTGCTTACGATTGCTGCATTGTCGGGGTCTTGGGTTATATCGCGAATAAAGGATTGGTCGATTTTGAGCTTATGGATGGGTATTTTTCTTAAGTATTGCAAGGAGCTATAACCTGTTCCAAAATCATCCATCGATATGCGAATACCCAAATCCTTAAGCTCATTCAGCTTACGAATGACCCTTTCGATATTATCCATCGCCATGCTCTCAGTTATCTCCAGCTCCAAATAACGTGGATCTAAGCCTGTTTCCTTAAGCGTCTTCACGATGTCACCGATTAAATTGTGCTTTTGAAACTGACGCAAGGATAAATTAACAGAGACTGTGATCGGCGGCATGCCTGCGTCCTGCCATTGTTTATTTTGCAAGCAGGCTGTACGAATCACCCAATCCCCGATAGGCACAATAAGTCCCGTCTCTTCGGCGAGCGGTATAAATTTTCCCGGCGGAACCATACCTCGCTCAGGATGATGCCACCGGATGAGCGCCTCCATGCCTATCAACTGATTGGTCTGAATATTATATTGCGGCTGATAATAGAGCTCGAACTCATCACGCTTCAAAGCTTTTCGCAAATCATATTCCAGCTCGAGTCGCTGGAGCGAGTCCGATGTAACATCATCTTGCTGCAATCGGTAAATGCCTTGGCCATTTTCCTTCTCCACTGTTTGAACAAGAGCCGCATGTCTCATGAGGCTGTCCATGTCCGTTCCATCCGTTGGAAATACAGCTAAACCAATATTCCCTACCACAACAAATTCCCTCTCTCTAACCATAAAAGGTGACAATAAATTCTGATGAAGCAGTCTCGTCTTTTCGATAATATCGGATGTATCCGCAAATCGTTTGTATATTACAGCAAACTCATGGTTCCCTATACGGCTGACCAAATGATCTCTACCCATCATCAGCTGCAGCCGCTCTCCAACCTGCTTAAGCAGAAGGTCACCCCAGTTATGTCCAAGCGAGTCATTAACAATATGGAGTCGGTCCAAGCCTATCAACAAAATAGCAAAAGAGACTGACTCGGTGTTTGCATTTCCGGCAGCGAGCATTTGAGCTAGTTGAATTTGAAACATAGTTCGGTTAGGCAAGCCCGTTAATGTGTCGTGGTACGCCATGTGCTCAATAAGCTGTACAGATCGTTTAAGTTCAGTAACATCCCTCAACACTACATAAGCTAAATTCAAGTGTTCCATCTGTTCTGGAATAAACCGGAGAGTTAATTGAATGGTATGCCCAGCGCGATGGCGGATATCCGCTTCCATATTACTGGATCTCCCCTGTAAAGCTCCCTCAAGATGGCGTGAGAACGAATCCCTATATGGCATATCCAACAGCTCATTGATCGAATGGTTCAACCAATAACCAGACTCCACTCCTGTTAATCTGCAGGATTCTTCATTCATTTGCCGTATGTTTCCTTGTGAGTCGAGCAGTATGACACCATCACCACTGAACATAAACAAAGGGTGTGACGCAACCGCTGCCAACATTACTGATTCATCCATGATGCTCTCTCCCCAACTGCTTCGCAAGGTTACAACTCCAATTAACACAATGCTATGATTACAATAACTAATGTTTTGGTATATTATACCACAATTTTTAATTAAAATTTAGTAAAATGTCGAATTATGGCATATCGTAATATTCACCCGCTTGACACTAATGGAAATGAATAAAACCGCCCGAAAATTACCCCTCGGACGGTTCATTTAATTTTAAGTGACTAGTAACTTATTTATTTACCCAGAATGAATAATAACATTCAATTATAGTAGATTCTCGATAGCATTTGTTAATTCTGCATCCTCAGGCGCAACTTTGCTCGAAAAGCGTCCAGCTATTGAACCATCTTTGGCAATCAGGAATTTCTCAAAGTTCCATTTAACATCGCCTGGCGGCTCTGACTGTTCAGTCAATAGCTTGTACAATGGATGCTTGTTATCACCCAAAATATCAACTTTATCTAGAACCTCAAAGGTTACGCCATAATTCAAGCTGCAAAACTCCTGAATTTCTTCTGATGTGCCTGGCTCTTGACCTCCAAAATCATTGCAAGGAACTCCCAGGATGACAAGCCCCTGGTCCTTATACTGCTGGTTTAGCTTTTCCAGTCCTGCATACTGCGGGGTAAACCCGCATTTGGATGCAACGTTCACAATCAGGAGAGCTTTCCCTTTAAAGTCGTTTAAGGTTTTGGTTCCACCGTCTGCGGTTTGCACGGAAATATCATAAATAGATGACATCAAAAAACCTCCTTAGAGTTTTGCTGGAATAAAACTACCATCGTAACCACCAACTGAGTTTGTGAAGAAAAAAGGACCTGTAAGGATGTGCTGATTTTTAGCACCTTAATCATACCATGGAAGTGTTTGGAATAAAAATACGGCATCGATTCGTATAAGCTGACCAATTTTGATACAATAGCTTTAAAAATTACTCATTTTGAAACTAGGGGGTTAGCGTATCGGTTTATCCTAGAACCGGCTTACGCGATTACATGTGATGAATGAAATTCAAACCATACAAAATAAATTAGAGCAGGCCTTCAAGCTGCTGGAGAGCCGTTTTCTTGAGCGCGAGGAGCTGATTAGGCTTCTGCTGCTTGGCTTGATGAGTAATGAGAATGTATTGTTAATCGGACCTCCAGGTACGGCAAAATCCCAGCTTGCAAGAGCTGTATCTCAGCTATGCGGAGGCGGACAATGGTACGACTATTTACTGACCCGCTTCACGACGCCTGATGAGCTATTCGGCCCCGTATCTTTACAGCAGCTTAAGCAGGATCAGTATGTTCGGAAAACAAACGGTTATTTGCCTTCGGCCGATTTTGCATTTTTGGATGAAATTTTCAAAGCTAACAGCGCCATCCTTAATGCCCTATTATCGATTCTAAATGAGCGTATCTTCTTCAATGGCCGTGAAAAGGAAAACGTGCCTCTTGTATTCCTCATGGCTGCATCGAATGAGCTGCCAGAGGAAAACGAACAGCTAACTGCGCTATATGATCGCTTTCTTATCCGGTATGAGGTCGGCTTTTTAAAGCAGATGTCTAGCTATGAACGAATGTTCCAGCTTCCGAATGAGCCGCTCCCTGCCTTAATCTCAACAAAGGATGTACTAACGGTACGTCAAGCAGCCGAGTTGGTAACCATCCCTGAATCCCTCATTTATATGGTCTATCAGCTAAAAACAGAGATGGAGACCAAGGAGTTTGTGCTCTCCGATCGCCGCTGGCGTAAGATTGGACATGTATGGAAAACTTCTGCCGCTCTAAATGGGCGCATGGCGGTTAATGTGTGGGATACCGTTTACACCCCTCATATGCTGTGGGATTTCCCAGAGGATTTGACCGTAATTCAGGAAATGTTTCAGAAACGGTTTCAAGATGCATTAAAGCAGGAATCGGAGCGTGAGCTTCCGTTAAGCACCTATGATCAAACCGCTAAACGCTGGCTGGATATGGAGGATGAGCTTCATTCCTTCCAATTCAAGAAGGAAGTCGGCGCCAAGCTGAGCAAGGACGCACAAGAGCAGACTAAGGAGCGTCTTGAGGAATGTCGGACTGAGCTTGAGGAAACCGCCAAACAGCTGCGCGGCAAACTAGTACAGTGGCAGCAGCGAGAGAAGGATCTGCCTGGATATATACGCAATCAAAACTTCTTATTGATGCACACCGACCAATATGCGGTCAAATACACTCATCTTCGTATCCAAGGCGAACGTATTTTGCAAACTATTCAAGGACTGTATCGTACACTGTTTGACCGAGAGATACCAGGCATACAGTACGATTACACACTTTGATTGAACCCCATCCAGAATACGGGCGGTGAGCGATAAATGATCATTCAATGCGCGAGAATCGATCGTTATATTTTTGACGGATATGTCCATTCCTCCCGTACCGCGCAGGAATGGATCCGTGAGGTGCAAGCCTCAACAGCTTGGTTTTCAGTTGAGCTGTTTGCCGACTTTTTCATGTGCTTCTATTTACCTCAACCGGAAATTGACCGTTCCAAGGATGCAGCTCCCTTTCACCGTTGGTTGATTGGGCAGCTGCGCAAGCAGTTTTTTTACTTGACCATTCATCCAAGAACCATAGGAGAAGTTAATGCATCCTTTAAAACTGCATTAAAGGCGCTAATGTGGCTAACCGCGAGCTATGCCGAGGAAGTAAAGCGACGCAAACAGGATGAGCAGCTGCTCACCGTTGGCTTGAATGAGAAAAAACAAATGCAAGGCCAGGAGAGCTCGCAAATTAACGAGCATCTGACAGAGAAGCAGATCGAGAAGCTGAAGCTGGTTGGCTATACCCTTCAGCAGGGAAAGCAGAATGTCGAAGAAAAGCAGGCAGGACTGGATTCCCGCCCTCTAGTAGAAGCGGAAATCATTCAGTTGAAGGAACGCATCAGAGCTCTCCAAGAGGAGGTACGCACGGATTTCCTCAAGCGGGATAAGGCGAAGCAGAAGCTTAAGAAAGCGGAGGTCGAGCTGGAGCAACGAGAACGGCAGCTGGAACGTTATACGAAACGTGAACGCGAAGCTTTCCGCCAGCTGGAAGAGCAGCTCGGTCAATGGTTAAGCCGCTCCTTAAAGGAAAGCTTAAGTCGTGAGGATCACGAAAGCTTAAACGTTCATGAGCTGCTGCAGGCTAGCCAGCGTATTGCTAACCGCAAATGGGGCAGTGATTTAGGGAGGCTGCATCGACAGGAATTTGCCAACTATATACAGTGGATCGACAAGCTGAAGCGGCATCCGGAGCTAATAGCCTTTCTCCAAGAAGTTGGCCGCAACTTGCAGCACTTGAAGGTGCAGCGGAGGAAAATACGCTCCCCTCATATCCCGGAAGCTTACGACGATCTCCGCCAATCCGGCGACATCTCGCATATGCTGGCCAGTGAAGCCAGTCTTCTGGCAGATGAAGACTATGAAATGTACTTTGCGGTTAAATGGCTGGACCGCAAGCTGCTGACCTACAACATATCGGGTTTTACAGACGAACCGCAAAAGGGTCCGGTCATCTGCATGCTCGATACCTCTCACTCCATGCGCGGCAGCAAGCTGCGGGTCGCGCAAATCTTTGTCGCCACCTTCGCCGCCTTCAGCTTACTGGAGCACCGCGACTTCGTGCTGCTGCTGTTCGGCGCGCGCGGTGAGCTCGTAGAGCAGCCGCTCTACTGGCGCAAGCCGAACTGGCCCGCGTTCTACGCGCTCACGCAGCTCGCCTTCGGCGGCGGCACTCACTTCGATGCGCCGATACGCCGCGGCATCGAGCTCGTGGAGGGGCATCCGCGTTTCACGGATGCCGATTTCGTAATGGTCACCGATGGCATCGGGACCATAAGCGCCGCGGTTCGGCAGCAATTGGCCGAACTCGGTGCGCGCAAGCAAGTGCGCCTGCACTCGCTTATCATTGGCAGCGCCCGCAGGCACTTAGTCAATCAATACGACATCCTTGGCGTATCTCATCAGGTTCGCTTTGCCGCTACGTGGGAGACTCAAGATACAGACAAAAACGAGCTGCTGCTTGATGTTTTCCGCAAAAGATAGAAAAACAGGTGCATCTGCCCGTTGGGATTTGCACCTGTTTTTTTGTTCGAACTCTTAGAAGATGGTTTCATCTTATCAAAACTTTAACTCTTTTTCTTAGGAATTGAGGTCGTCTTGTAACGCTCGCCCAGCTGGATTTTCGCCAAATACAGCACCTGACCCAAATGCTCCGAGAAATGAGTCGCACATCCGTTCACCACATCGAATACCGTCACTTGTCTGTCTCGAACCTGAACGGTCTCCAGCAGTCGATCCTCTCTCAGAGTTGAAACGGTCCGCATTAGCAGATCAAAGGAATTGTTAAAACGTTGAAGCAATTCTTCACTACTCAAATGAACACCATTTTCAAACTCCCCATCCCTATCACGGCGGTCCACGCCACCCAATACTGTCGCTTCGATACGTTGATGAATGTTACCTTCTATGTGCACGATAAGATTCGCAATGCTGTTGCTTTCTTCGTTTGGGCGCCAATTTAGCTGCTCCTCCTTTAACTGGGTGACGGCTTCGATCATCCGTCTCTGAATATCGATTAGTTTTGCTTCCCAATTCGCTTTTACTACTTCAAATAGACTTCCCACACACATCATCCCTCTCAACGAACTATCGATTAAATGGGCATACGGTTGACACTAACAAATTCCAATTGCGTTAAAGGAATTCCTTTTAAGCCTCATCGGATTTTCGAACTATTTTGTCTACAATCTGCTCTAAAGGCTCAGGCTGAAGCAGCTCTACAGGTAATATCCCCTTATCGAACATCAAATCTTCGCCTTCTATTACAACCACATAGCGATCACCAACCTTGGCAATATGCAACCGGTCACCGAAATCCGCCAATAATGCCTTAACGGACATATGCCCCACCTTGAGCTTCATTTCAATATCCGGCTTTTGCTCAATCATTACCGATGAAGCTTCCATTACCTGTTCGTGAGACCACTTTTCTTGAAGCTGTCGCTGCTCACTGCAAGCCCACAGCTCTACCTCCTCCAGCTCCTTCTCCTTACCTTCCGCATTATTCTCATAAACTTCCTCAATATATTGATGAACGAAGCCGAGAACCTGCTCATTCATGATCTCGGGCATCGATTTTTCATACTCTACATATTTCAAAAAGTCTTCAAAATAACGGGCATGAGAAGATTGGTGGATTTTGATTTCCCAAGGCTCCAAAGTCCCTTCTTCGGGCATATGCGGGTACATAATTGATTTCATATTTTTGGCATTAATCGCCATTTCAACTTTATTTAAAAGACTTCGCTCATCGGTGATGCGGGCAATTTTTTGTTCAAAGTCGCATTTGAGCACAAAAATAAAAGGTTCATCAAACAGTTTCTCATGCTTAGCCCGAACGATAAACACCGCTCCACCGCGTATCGCGCTAGTATCCATATAGGCTTGTACTAACGAGTCGGCATATTCCATGTATAAGTCCTTTGTTTCGGCTGTGCGCAAACGCGCAAATAAATTGTAGTTAGGATTGCTGTCCAAGTCATAGCCCGGCTCAACTGCAAATCGTCCGATCTTGGTCGGAACCTGCTCTGCCTTGGGATTGCGTTCAGCCGCACGTTTAGCGGTCTTAGTAAACTCCCCACCCAGAAACGAGCTGAGCTCACTCTCTGTATAATCATCCCCATCTAAGGTCTGGTAGTGCTTGCAGCGCTTGCCTCCCTGACCTTCCTCCCCATCAACCTGAATGACAAAAAAAGAAATGTATTCAACGACAAACTTCATTCTATAAAACTCCCCTATGCTTATGAAGATAACTAGTATGACAGCAAAAACCCACCCCATAGGCTATGAACAGCCTCCAAGGTGGGTTCTCTTTTATCGTAACACAGGTTCAAAAAAGCGGCAATCATTCACTGTTGGAAAAAACAGATTTACGCCTCTAACCTACAAAATCACACCGCAAGCAATCCTTGCTCCGGAATTTCCGGATGGATCTGTTTTGTAGTCGTCAGCAGCCTCATGAATAACTAAGGCAGTACCACCTGGCTTCAACAGTGAGTTGGCTTTGTCCTTAGCCAGCGTTACCTTCTTGTCTATCAATTCTGCTTTCCCCTTGCCGTCGGAGCCTATCTCCAGATTTAGAAGATCTCCTGCATGGTAACCTTCCGGATTTTCAAATCCATGCTTTTTCCCTTCCGGGTTAAAATGTTCACCAGCTGATTTGAAATCAGGGGCTGTACAAACTCCCGTTTGATGAATGTGGATACCATGAATACCTGACGGAAGGCCTGATACCTCAACCTGCAGCCTAACACCCTCGGCAGCTTCAGACAATACTGCTGTACCGACCTTTGCTCCCTTACTGTCCATAATGTCAATCCGTTTTACAACAGCTGCGGGTTCTTTCGAAGCAGCTTCGGCTGAAGCTGCGGGAGCGGGGCTTCCTTGGCTTTCGCTTACATTATGCTGAGGATGTGCTGTTGCAGAAGAACCACGAGTTACTACGGTTGGCTGAGTTGCTCCCCACTCACAAGACGATAACAGCAGCATGAAGCTGATGCCTAGAGCTCCTTGACTTATCAATTTGTTCATCTGATGTCCCTCCAAAAGGTAAATGGTTCAAACTAACAACTACCATTGTTTCCTTTTGAAGAAGAGTTAAACCCAAATCAGAATTAATAATTCATCCTTAGACTATCTATAAAAGGATTTCGCCATTCCATAAGCATTGCATAATTCAAGGATTCCTCGTCTTCGAGATAACCTTGAACCAGCTTAACCGGCATTCGACCGCATCGCATAAGGAAAGTAAGCACAGGATCCTTCAATCTTCCTTCAACTACGGCAGCTGTATATTGTTCTGCTGTCATCCTGTCAGCATACTTACTATAACCTGGAATTCGCCCACCACCTAGCAAACGCTTCAGATTTAGCGCAATCACCACTTCATACATAGACTGCATCAGCAGTTTACCAAGACCCAACTTCCGGTAAGCAGGGATTGCACAAATGTCTACGATATAAAGTGTATCGCCTGATGGATTGTGATTGCGGATATAACCACAATCCGTAATTTCTTCCCAAGTATGATCCGCATGTTCAGGTTCAAAATTCACCAGCAGTCCCGTAATGGAGGCAACCGGTTTACCTTCGATCTCTACACATAGAGCTCCCTCGGGGAAAAGCGTAGTATGATTCATCAATTGTTCTTCGTTCCACCAGAGCTCCGACGGGAATGGGGGTGGAAAGCTTTGCTGCTGAATAGCTATCAAATCCGTAAAATCATATTTGGTATATGACCTTACAAGGGCTTTTACAGGCTGATCCTGCTCAAAGACATACAATTCCTTGCTATACAAATACTCTGACAAAGGATTTCCCCCTCAAGAGTTTCACATACTGAACTGCTTAGCTCCAATCCGTATATAAGTCCGTCCGACGATCACGCCAGGTAGTAACCGAGCCTTTATCCCGCACCTCATGCAGCAAGCTTAAATCCAAATCCGCTGTTATGATCATATCATGATTGATTTCACCTGCAGCTAGAATACCGCCTGGAGGAAAGGGTACATCATTTGGCGTAATGACAGCCGCTTGACCATAGTTGCCTCTCATAAAATCAACCGTCGGTAAAGAACCAATAGTACCTGTCGTCACCACATATACTTGGTTTTCAATCGTACGTGCATGACAGGTATAACGAACACGATGAAAGCCATGTTGATCATCCGTACAGGATGGGCAGAAAATAACGTCTGCACCACGAGCCCTCGCCATACGCACAATCTCTGGAAACTCGATATCGTAACAGATGAGAATAGCAATTCGGCCTTTAACCGTATCGAATATTTGAAGATCCGCTCCAGCAGCCATATTCCATCCCTTAACTTCTGCCGGCGTTATATGCAGCTTCCGCTGCTCGGCGATTGTACCATCTGGATAAAATAGGAAGGCCGTATTATACAGTCTGCCTTGATCTTTAATAATATGTGTCCCGCCAATGATGTGAATACCCGTGCTTTGAGCCAGGTTTGTGAACAATCGTTTATATCGGCCCGTAAAATCCGGTAATTCATCAATGGTTAAGGCAGCAGGATGATTTTCCCCACCGCCAATGGACATTAGCTGAGTTGTAAAAAGCTCGGGAAACAGCACAAAATCAGTTTCGAATTCCTCTGCCGTTTTTACATAATGCGTAACTTGGGCTGCAAATTCTTCAAAGCTGTGAATGGTATGTAAATGATACTGGACTGCCGACACACGTAATTTCATGGTTTACCTCCTGCTATAAGTAAGCTGTTATGAATAATGCTCTTTTGATATTTGTTCCGCCATTATATCAACCTCTGTCTTATGATCCGTTGCGTCTACCTTATCCGGATTCATTCCCGTTTCCTTTTGTACATCTGTACGAAGTTCTTCAATCGGTTCAAAAAATAAAATATGAGGTTTTTTCAAGCACCAAGTAGTCATACACCTTTGGTTGCTGACATTCACTGTCTTAAGCGGCTCCAACAGTATTCCCTGCAGCTTGTCCGTCATTTTCATCAATCTTTCTTCATCTACGAGAAAACGTTCGCTCCCATCCGGCAGCTTAAAGCGTTGATTTCCAAGCGGCTCCACTTTATCCTCAATGCCAATAGAGGAAGCCAGCCTAGCGAACAATAGACCCCCTGGGCGAAGCACCCGCCATAACTCCTGAACCATTTGCTGAAAGTTCGCTTCGCTCTCTGCAAAATGCAATACAGCATTACTGATTACAACATCAAAGCTGTCGTTAGCAAAGCTCATCTTCTCAACAGATTCCACACGAGCCTGCTCATCTGTCCATTCAGACGCCAGCCTTGCAGCTAGCTTTCTCACTTCCAATATGGCATCTTCAGAGTGGTCTACAGCATATGCCCGATACCCGCTGCGTAAAAAGTAAACCAGATTTCGTCCAGTGCCGCAGCCTGCGTCAAGGATTCGCTGCCCCGGGCTTATTCGACCTTTAAGCAGTTGATCGAATAAATAAATGTCGATATTGCCAAACAGCTCACGAGGATCCATCTTACCTATCAGCTCTTTTCCGTTTACAAATCATAACTATTTTGTGCAGCTAGTATACCATCAAAAATCTATTTAAACCATTCATTCGAATAGGATTGGGTATACTTATCAAAAAAATGAGAAAGGACAGATCGCGCAAAAACAAACCTTAACAACCACACACTTAAGTGAGATTGAAGGTTTGATAGTTGCAAGTACATAGAGGTGGCCTATCGGTTGCTTCCGGACTCGAATAGCAGATTGAGTTTGTGCATAATTAGGATGTCCTCGCAGTCTACTTGTGCAATCACGGGGCATGAAGGCGCCAATGATTAGATGGCTGGTGAATTTCTAGCCGCATACTGTGGCCGAAGCACTGAGATAATTGACCAGCTGGGGACTGAAGAAAACTCCAGCTGACCTTTTAATGCGAATATCCACCATTACCCGCATCCCCCTGAAAGAATTGCTTTAATGGCACCATAGATTCATTCGGAACATAATATTTAAACGGATTGTCATCTATAACACCTAACAGCTGCTTCCGAATAGGAGTAGCATTCTTTAGCAGGCTATCTGAAGCTGTCCGGTAATCAATCGGCCGCATCCAGATCGGGCTGTAGCCGAGAAATAACTGCCTGCGGGTAAAGCTTGAATGATTAGGAGCTCCGGCATGCCATAAATTTTGAGCAAAAACAAACACATCACCAGGCTTTCCGCACACTTGTACCTCGCCTGATACGGAATCTCGCACATCCTGCTTGTCGGGCTTAAAAGGCTTATTATGGGAGCCTGGAATAATCTTTGTATTGCCGCGATTCGGCTCAGACATATCGCTCAAAATGTAGCAGGTCTTGATGTAATAGGTTGAGGTTATGTCATTAATCTGCGGGAATTGCGGGTGCGGCCCGTCCTGATGCCAATTTATAAAGCTATGTGATTCCGTTGCAACATCCTGCGGATTTGGTTTACGAATGGTAAGATGGGAAATATGCAGCTGGATGTTGAATCCAAGTAAGTTCACCATCAACGGCAAAAGCGTCGGTTCATCTATTAAAGAAGCAATTTCCTCGTGACGCTCTACACTGTTGTAAATATTATGCGCCAATGAGTCCTGCTCCTGTTCTACAATCTCATCAATAGCTGCATTCAGCCGGTCAACCTTCTCAGGAGTCAGCACATTACGAAGCAGCAGATAGCCTTGTTCATTAAACTCTTTTATTAATTCGGGCACGTTCAAGCTGTTTGTGTCCTCGGTCATTAGATCATCTCTCCTTCGCTCAAATCTTATTTTAAATAACCAAGATCCTTCAATTGCTTCTGAGCTGCGTCCAAATAAGCTTTATAGTTCATCGATGTCTCCAAGGTTTTAAGAAAGCTGTCATATTCAGTCAAGGGCCGCTTGCCGTAAATGAATTTAGCCAATTCTTCATCAATATATCGGGTTGCGTCGGCTGCGTTATACCCATTCGGATAATCGACAAAGCCGTTTAAAGCCTGAATTCTTGGCTGCTTGTTAGCAAATTCGATGAAAGGCGTCTGTTTCGCGAACTTTACTTGCAGATATTCCATTTCCGGACGTCCAGTAAATTGATACAGCCAGAAATATCCGCCCTCTTTACCCATTAAATCAGTAGGAATCACTTTATTTCCATCCAGGTTATAATGCTTGCCCTTTACACCGTATTGCACTAATGGAGAGCCATCCTTCCCGGAAACATAGTTCAACAGCTCGAACACTTTTTGCAGCTTTTCCGGATTTTTCTCCAAAGCCTTTGGAATGGCATATAAGGCAGGAGTTTTACCAATATCCCAAGCGCTTGCGAATTTCAGCCCACCCGGACCTTTAACCGCATCGACTTGAATCCATTCCGCCTTCGGATTAACAGCTTTAATCTGCTCGTCAAATTGTTCCTTTGTCACGTTGGGCCAGTCAATATAAATGATTCCTGCTTGCCCTTTAATCGCTTTTTGCTGATGCTGCAGCCCCGAGTTGGCTAACAGTTCAGGATCAACTGCTCCCGAATCGGTCAGCTTCTTAATAAATGCGAGTGCATCCTTCATGCCAGGATCGAAAAGAGCATTAACCAGCTTATTATCCCTCACATAAAGACTTGGGTATCCTGCATCGAAGCCAACCCCATAAGCACCAAAAATAGTATAAAATGCTCCCAGCTTGCCGCCGGTAATACCGTACGTATCCTTTTTGCCGTTTCCGTCGGGGTCTTTGTCAGTAAAGGCCTTAGCCACTTCCAAAAGCTCATCGGTTGTAGTCGGTGCTTTCATCCCCAGCTTATCCAGCCAATCCTTGCGGACAAAGTACGTATCGTAAGGGATTTGCGGGGACTTGGCAATCGCGAACACTTTACCGTTCATCGTCCCTTTCTTCAAACTATCCTCACCTATAAAATCCTTAACAGGCTTCAGCTTATCCATATAGGATGTAAGATCTAATAATAACCCCTGATCCGAAAATTGCTTCAATTGTTGTCTATCTACAGCAAATAGATCAGGAAAGTTGGCCGATGCCATACGCACATTCAATTGGTTTTTGTAATCATCCTGAGATGCGTACACGGTCAGATTTAAATCAGTTCCCAGTGCTTTATCCAGCTCTTGCTTAATAATATCCTGATCCGGTGAAGGTAATCCCCCTCCGGTTTCGATAATGTTCAATTTCACGGGCCCTGTGCTTTTGGCAGCAGCAGCTGGAACTGGCGCCTCCTTTGAAGCTGGTGCTGCCGCAGGTTCAGGCTTTGTCCCCGTGCTCTGGCCCCCACAGCCTGCAAGCAGTGTACCTCCAACCATAAGAAACGCCATAGAAAACGTAATTGCTCTTCTTTGTTTCATTGGAATCCCCTTCCCTATATTTCATTTTATATATTGAAGCGGTGCCTTAGCTCCAGCTGCAGTCCGAAGCAACGGTTCCGACGATCAACCCTTCACAGAGCCTAACAGCATACCTTTGGTAAAATGCTTTTGAATAAACGGATAAATTATGATTACCGGCAAGCTAGCAATAACAACCGAAGCCATCTGCATCGTTTCGGTGGGCAGCATATTTTCTGCATTATCCATAGGCTGTTGAGTGAGCATTAGGATCTCACGGATGACGACTTGGAGCGGGAATAACGTACGATCCGTCACATACATAACAGCTTGAAAAAATTCATTCCAATGCCCCACCAAATAGAACAAGCCTATCGTTAGCAAGGAAGGTACAGACAGAGGAATGACAATTTGCATCAATATACGAAATTCCTTCGCACCGTCCATTCTTGCGGATTCGAACAATTCGTCAGGAAGATTTTCAAAAAAGCTTTTCATAATGAGCACATTAAAGCTCCACACCGCATTTGGCAAAATCATTGCCCAGACTGAATCAATCAACCCCAACGCTTTAACAATTAAATAAGTCGGTATAATGCCACCACTAAACAGCATCGTAAACACAACCAGAAACAGGAGCCATATGCGCCCAGGCAGCTTCTTACGACTAAGCGGATAAGCCATCAGCGCGGTCAAGATTAGATTGAGAACCGTTCCAACGATAGTGATGAAAATCGTTATCCAGAACGCCTGTGGAATATTCGATTCGGTAAACAGCTTATGATAAGCCGTGAATGTCACAGATTGTGGGATCAGAATGAAACCGCCATTTTTAAGAACCTCAGAAAAAGGCGTAATGGAAACGGATACAACATACATTAGCGGAAAAATCGCAGCCAATCCAGCTAATCCCAGCACCACATACACAACCGTATTTATTAACCGATCCTCAAATCCTCTTACCATACTCCTTCATCCCCCCATCTCTTAGACAGATGATTAGAGCCTAGCACCAAAAACAACCCTATCGCCGACTTGAACAAACCTACGGCCGCGCCCAGACTGAAATTTAACTGCTGCAGACCGGTACGGAACACCCATGTGTCTAAAATATCCGCCACTTGATACACTTGAATATTATACAAAATATAGATTTGATCGAAGCCTGCATCCATGATGTGACCTAGTTTCAAAATTAGCAGCAGCACAATGACATTACGAATCCCAGGCAAAGTAATATGCCAAATCATTCTCACGCGACTTGCTCCATCCACTCTTGCTGCTTCATATAGGGTCGGGTCAATTCCTGTCATAGCTGCCAAGTATATGATAGCTCCCCAACCTAGATCCTTCCAAATTTCAGAGCCTACCAGAATGCCGCGAAAATAGTCCAATGAGGTCATAAAGCCAATCGAACTGCCTCCACTATCTTCAATCCACCGATTGAATAACCCAGAGCTTTGAGACAGTAAGGAAATCAAAATTCCATAGATAATGACCCAAGAAAGGAAATGCGGCATGTAGGTTAAGGTTTGAATCACAGTTTTGAACCAGCGATTGCGGCATTCATTAAGTAGCAAGGCCATAACAATCGGCGGCACCATGCCAAAAATCAATTTGTAGATGGAGATTAAGCAGGTGTTGATCATTAGCTGGCCAAAATACGGGGAGTTGAAAAAGGTTTCAAAATGCTTATACCATGGATCTGCCCATGGGCTGCTAATAATGCCATCCAAAATGCTAAAATCTTTAAAAGCTATGATCACCCCATACATGGGTAGGTAACGAAATAAAACATAATACAGAACACCGGGCAACAGCATGAAGTAAAAGGCGCGGTGTGCCCAAACATTTTTGCCGAGGAGCTTATATTTCGATTCCTTAAGCTTGGCTGCGGATAAACTTTCCATCGACAATGGCTGATCCATTCTCATCATACGGCCCCCCTTCCTTTTTTTACCCACCCATTCTTTTCTACCTACCCATTCTTTTCTACCCACCCATTCTTTTCTACCCACCCAAACCCTCCCTACAGGGAGGGCTCCAAGGGCTCTGCCCTCTGGACACCCTTCAAGTGCTTGGGGAGGAGTTACGATAGACGTTGCCTAGCAAGTAATGTGCGTACAGCGTGTTCGTCCCTTCGGGACACACTTAACTTTTGGTTTTCCGATACAATTCAATTTGAACTGATATTTCTGAGTCAAAGGGATAATAACCATAAGTCACTGAGCTATAGGGATAGCACTCATAAGCATATGAGCGGATAAAATAGTGTTAATTAACATCTTTTTAACTTAGAATAGTTCAGCTTAAGAAAATCATAAAGCTGGAGCCAAACTGAAAGTGTGTCATGAATGACTATAACTATATTTTAGCAAGCGCTTTCTTTTCGTTCTATACAGTGATCTTGCGAAAGTGTATCAATTCTTGTATACGCGTTATTCTTTAAATGATAGCTCTGGCAATTTAATTCGAATTAGGGTCCCAACCTCTGGCAAACTGGCTATACGAAGCCCATATTCAGCGCCAAAATGAAGTCGGATACGCTCGTGCACATTCATAATACCTATACCTGTAAACCGGTGTTTACTGGGGGCTTTTCTCCGTTCGGAAAATACGCTCTCCAGCTGAAGCGAGCTCATTCCAAGACCATTGTCCCGAATTATTATCAATAGCTTACCGCGGCGTACGAAAGCACGGATACGTATAAGGCCTTGCACCTTCTGAGGCGCCAATCCATGAAAAATTGCATTTTCCACTAAAGGCTGTAAGGTAAGTTTCAATATCTTGCAATCCAGCGTATCCGGGGCAATATCCATTTCAATACTGAACTTCGCGCCATAGCGTACCGTTTGAATATGCGCGTACATTTTCAGACCCTCCAGCTCATCCTGCAATGTTACAAACTCACTGCTTTTGTCAAAGCTGAATGATAGTAGTCCGACTAGAGAACGGATCGTCTCACGAACTGCATCCGTTTTCTGCTGTTTTGCCAAACTACTGATGCAAGCTAACGTATTATATAAAAAATGCGGGGCAATCTGGCTTTGCAGCATTTTCAGCTCATATTGATTTTTGCGCGTCTCCATTTCCTTGGTCTCGATCAGCAGATGATGGATACGTTCCATCATGGCGTTGTAGCTCTTGGCTAGTCGACCAATTTCATCCTCACGCTGAACTGAAATACTTGGGAGCACCTCCATATCCCGCACACGGTCCATTTTGGCAACCAGCATACGCACTGGATATGTTACATAACGGCTCATCATATAGGAGCTGATCAACAATATTAACACCCACACAAACGCAGCTGTCTTGTAGTTGTTGTAAAGACTGATGATATTTTGATAGAAGTAACTATCCTCAATAAAAGCTATGAAGTACCAGCCCAGCTTGTTCATACCTGATTTTACCGCGACAAGCTTACCTTTAGCTCCATTCAACTCGGTAATTCCGACCGGCAGTTCGCTTATCTGAGAAACAAAGGCGCTTTTTAATTCAGGAGGAAAAACAGCCGTATTATAAGGCAGCAGCGCATAATAATACAGGGGCCAGGTTGCATCGAACGTATTGACCACATTATTTTTGTTGGTGACAATGGTAAATGTCTGATTCCGTGTATTCATAAATTGAGCAAGCATATTCGTAAGCCGGATCAAATCGATTTCTATTACAGCCATGCCTTTCACTTCATCCTCTGATTTAGAAGTAATGGGTAAAATGAAAGCGACGGTTTTCCCAGACAGGGAAGATTCATAGGGTTCACTGATCATAATGCCGTAATTGCTCTGAGCCTGCTTATACAGTGTCGATAAATGAGTGTTCCCAATGATATCTAAATATACCTGAGAGTTAGACATCACTTTTCCATCCGCGCGGACCAAATATAAGGTTCTATACAAAGCGCTGTTTTTCTCTGCATATTTCCTTAACACTTCAATCGCTTCCTGCTCCTTCCCTTCATCCAGCAGATCATCACGCGTTGAAAGCAGAAGCAGTATATTTTGAACATTATCCAAATAGGCATCCAAATATAAGTTTGTACGATCAATAATGACCTTTGCGTCTGTAAGCACCTGCTTGCGGAATAGCTGCTCAGCATCCTGTAAGTTATTCCAGGCAAGCAGCCCGAATAATATGAGTGAACCTGCAAATAAAAACACAAAGTGCTTGATTGCAATACTTCGACTTTGAAACCAGCTAACCCTATTTTTTTTCATGCCGTTCAACCTTTCTTGAAATCAGTCGGAGCGACACCGGTCCGATTACGGAACAACACGGAGAAATAACGGTAGCTCGGTATTCCAACCTGCTCTGCAACCTCATATACCTTCATGGAAGTTGTTTGCAATAAGTGTATAGCTTTGTCTATCCTCAATCGAGTAATGAACTCGTTGAATGATTCGCCTACTTCCTCCCGAAACAAACGGCTTAAATAAAATGAACTCAATCCAACCTCCTCGGAGATTAAAGTTAATGTTATCGGCTCCCCTAACCGCTGTGTAATTATCTGTTTGGCCATCGCAACCTCCTTGCGGCATCTGTTCTTCACACCGTCAGCTGCCTCAAGCTCTCGAATGAAGATCGCTGTCAGCTCAGTTAAGGTTCGCGACAAGGCAATCCTTTGCAGCATATTATCAAGAGTCCCCTTCTCATTTCTCATGGTCTTAAACAGCTCTTTGGAAGTCTCCCTCAACCATTGCTTCAGCTCATCCGGATCAGCACGATAACTGTTCGCCCATTCGGTAAACCGTGTTCGAGCAAAGTTAATAAGCTCATCTCTTCCGCGGGCTGCTGCTTCACACATTTCGCTTAGCAGCATACTCCTTATCTGCTCACTCATTGAAGCAGTTGCTCCACGGCTGTCCAGCCCGTGAAGATACACATTCTCACAACTGTCATAAAAAAATGCCGCAAAGGGTATCTGGACATGGCTGATTTCTGATAAAAATACCGTACCTTCTTGTATCGCCTCACTAACTACTGCAAACAAACGTACCGCTTCACTAACAAAGGAAAGTCGTTGGTCTAATTCGTCCTGTAATCTTCCCATAGCGCTTTTCACTTGTTCATGTAGAAGTTGAATGTGCACATCGATAGGTGAATGGAACAAGAACAAATAATCGGTATTTCCTAATGGAACCCAGCGATATCCCCCCCTTGAAGCAATCTCCCACTCACTAAAAGCAAACTGCAGCTCGTGGTGCACATACATCTCGTTCTCTGCCCTTACATTGAGATGAATTCGAATAAAACGTAGAGGATAGTCTAGCTTCCACTTTTCAAGTATGGGATTTACAGCATCCAAGAGCGAAGCGTCTGCTCCAGTCCGTGAAAGCAGCATAGAAAGCTGCCAACGCTGCTTATCCAATTCACTGCGGCGATGGTTCCTCTCACGATCGATGGCTTGCCTAGCTCTGTCCAATGCATGCTCCAGCTCACTGTCCAATAACGAAATCTTTATGAGATACTCCAGCGCTCCTAGCTTTATTGCATCTCTTGCATATTCAAAATCGCTGTGACAGGTGAGCAATATTACCTGCGTTTGAGGAAATTCACTCTTAATGGTCCTGAATAACTCCATTCCATCCATAATCGGCATCGTTATATCTGTAATGACCACATCGGGAGATAGTTTACGGCATAGCTCCAATGCTTCCATCCCGTTCTCCGCTTCACCGACCAGTTCTGCCGAACAAGCTGACCAAGGAAATAAGCGCAGCTCCTCACGCAAAGGCAGCTCATCGTCAACAACCAAGACGGTCAAAGGATTTATTTGCATATTTAGCCCCACCTTAACACATAGTAATCGCTTTCATTATTTGTTCAATATCATACCATAGGCATTTATTGGAACCTATACATAAAACATGTTAAAAAGTACGAAAAAT
This sequence comes from Paenibacillus foliorum, assembly GCF_013141765.1. GTDB lineage: Bacteria > Bacillota > Bacilli > Paenibacillales > NBRC-103111 > Paenibacillus_S > Paenibacillus_S foliorum. The sequence goes on along the minus strand of NZ_WHOD01000050.1, from coordinate 67,264 downwards.
GACTAACAAATTTAACTATTGCTTGATTTCTATAAAAAGGAATTGATAAGATTACGGGGAATAATAGTTATGTCGAATAAGGAATAATTATGGAGAAATAGAGATTTTAAGTGGAGAGGATTAACAAACATGAACTTGTCGGGGCGGATATATGCTAATACTTTTGTTCAACTGCTGGCTGTTATATTTCTGACTCTATATGTATACTTCACACGCCATTTATACCCCATCAACTACGTGTGGTTTATATTGGCTGTATCATTAGGAGTTTTGGGCTGTATTCGTATAGTCAATGAGGCTTTGCTCGCTTGTCTGATAATAGTTATTTTGTACGGATGTTACACACTGTATATGCTTTATATGGGTAATCCCCATTACCAAATCGGTTGGAACGATATCATTTGGTTACTCGTCTTCCCTTTCTACGCGCTTGTTGGTGGAATTAACAGGAATGATGCTCGGGCGAAAACATGGGGAATGAGAAATATGGGGATCAGTACCGACAGTGAATTGGATGAACCCTATCCCACCGATGGAACTATAGAACTGGATACGATGATGGGCTTTGCAGATTCCACCAGGTTTATGGGAAAGCTACAAGAAGAAGTATTTCGCGGACTACGTGCTAAACGTACACTCACTTTAATGCTCATCGAAGTTCAATACTTTCAAGAGTTCAAGAATGAATACGGCCATGAGCAAACCCAGCTGCTGGTACACCGAGTTGCTGAATTAATTCGAGATGTCATGCGCGATGTAGATTGCAAAGGATATTTGGGCGATGGTTTGTTTGCGGTCATCTTAACCGGATCCGATCAAATGAACGTAAGTATCTCCATAGAATGGATGGATGACAAATTCAATTCCTTACTTTTGTCGAGACCTCGACGCGAAGGCTCAGTCAAGGCCAGACTGCGCTATGGACGTTCTGAATGTCCGCAGGATGGTATGAACTTTCAAGAGATATACGATAAGGCTAAGCTTGATTTAATAATAAGCGTGTAACACTAAAATAACAGGAACACAGACCGAACCCTTTTACGCAGCAAGCAGTAAGAAAGTGTTCAAACAGGGGACTTTTTGAACAACCTCAATAAAGGAAGTGCTACTTTAATGAAGCTAAAGCTAATTGCACGCTTATGTATCCTTGTGGCTTGTGTGATGCTCATCACTCCTATTCTCTCGCCCACAGTATACGGACAAGCACAAGCCACACCGGAAAACTTCCCCCTATTTGGTGGTGATGATCGAGTCATTAGAGGAGAGAATGCAAGGGACGAATCGTATTTCGAAATTGGAAAAGGTCGCGCCGCTGCCGTTGGCTCCTACTTGGACTTATATTATGGTCACTCACCAACACTACTTCCAAAGAACTCTACTTTAACACTACTTGTTAATGATCTTCCAATCGGCAGTGTTGCCTTAGATGATTCAAATAAAGAACAAGCACTTTGGCGGGTCGATCTCTCTAAGCTTGGACTTAAATCGGGTTTTCATAAGCTGTCTTTACAGACTCACATGGAGATAGCAAGTGATGTATGTGTGGATCCTCAAAATACAGCCAATTGGATGGTTATTCATAAAAACAGCAGAATCAACCTTAATCTTGTACCAAGCTATGATAAAGCTGACCTGACTACATACCCCAGTCCTTTCTTTGAAAAGGGAAGCACGAATCCGTTTCAGTCTATTATTGCAGTACCTGATAATATAGACCAGAATGAGTTCTCATCCGTAGCTCAACTAGCTCAGTATTTCTCCACGCAAGCATCGGACAAACGAATTAAGTTTCCGGTATATGCTGAATCAGAGCTTACAGACATCATTTTGCGCGATAATCGTGTGATATGGTTCGGAAGGACGGACCGCTGGAAGGAACGGGGACAAGCCGCTATAGAAGCACTACGAAAGCTTACTGGCGCTCCGGCTAACCAATGGCAATCGTTTATCGGTGTGGCGCCTTCTCCTTGGAATCCTGCAAATGCACAGCTAATCGTCGCAGGGAATGAGGCGGAATTATCCAGTGCGGCAACCATCTTAACGGACGAAGCTTTATTTTCTCAGCTTCAAGGCAACATTTCTATCGTACCTGCGAATTTGAAAAAGAAAGAAGCTCCCGCAGAGTTGAAAATTGGAAGTCCTTACACCGTTACCTTAGAAAAGATGGGGTATAACAACCTTACGGTAGAAGGAGTAGAACAAGGAAGTGTGCGGATCAATTATCCAATTCCAGGGAACTGGGACTTTGATAATGGCGCAGGACTTAAGCTCCTGTTCAAGCACTCTAAATCCATTAATTTAAAGCAATCCGTTGCATCGGTTAAACTAAACGGCGTTCCTGTTGAAAGTGTCCGTCTAACTGAAACTACAGCTGATGCTGGGATTCTAGAGCTGGTATTGGATCCAAGTGTAATCGGTTCGCGCAGAACATTAGAATTTGAAGTAGCGTTTCAATTTATTAATGCCAATAGCAATAATAAGGATACTCAAAATCAGAACCTTAAGGATTATTGCTCCAATCCCAGCTATCTCGGTAACTGGGCAGTCATTGATAAAGCCTCTACATTAACTTATATCCCTGCACAACGGCAAACTCAGAGACTCGAATCACTTCCTTATCCATTTGTTGTGAATGGGCACTGGAATCAAACAGCTTTGCTGCTGCCGGATCAAATCGGAACGAATGAACTGAGCATGGCGTTGACGCTGGCTGGAATTATTGGCAGAAACTCGCAAGACAATACTGAATTATTACTGTTTAAAACTTCAAATCCTGGTTTAAAAGAGCTACTAAAAGACCTTAACATTATCTATTTAGGCACATCCAAGAGCTTACCCGACTTCATGAATGGATTTTCTGGCAGCCAGGTTCAATTCAAGGATGATCAGATCCTTTCTCTTGCGAGTGATGTGCAATTATTAAGTGAACTTCAAAACAACTCTGCGGTCATTCAAATAACTCATTCACCGCTTAATCCAACCAAAAGCTTGCTGCTTATGTCGGCTTCGTCCGCAGAACATGAAGCATCCATCACTAATGCTCTTACAAGCCCGGACGAAAGCAACAAAATAACCGGTAAATTTGTGATCGTTGACAATCAAAATCATGTACATCAATTTCCTGTCAAAGAAGATCCGGTAGCCCCTAAACCTCAAAAACCAAACGCGGGTATCTTCTTCAACAATTCGGACAGCAGCATTAATCCCTACGTATTTCCTGTTACATTTTTGCTCATCGTGGTGCTCACTATTACAATACTATGGTTGGCTCGTAAACGACGGTAATTGTTATCACCAAAAAAACGCCATTTTCAATTCTAAACTGCTTAAATGCAGTCTATAGTTGAGAATGGCGTTTTGCATTATGAAAGAGCTGATAGTTACTTACAACGCTATCGATTAGCTACAAGCTACTTTAGAGATAAAGATTAAACGAGTTGTACGTTTTCCAACCATTGAACCTCATCAGCCGTAAGCTTGATTTGGGATCCCTCAAGGCAGGACTCCTGCTCAGCCAGGTTTTGAGCTCCAATTAAGGCTGCGCTTGGGAACGATTGATTCAACACATAGGCGAGCGCGATTTGAATAGGACTGACTCCCTTCTTCTTGGCCAGCTCTTCAGCGCGGCGCAAACGCTCCCAGTTAGCATCACTGTAATATACACGTACCATCTCAGCGTTCTCGAGCTTATCCGGAGCAAAGTTGCCGGTAAAGAAGCCTCCTGCCTGTGATGACCATGAAAGCAGCGGCAATTGAGTTTTCTCATGCCATTCGCAGGTTGCTGTATCTGCAGAAACGCAGCCTGCCCACCGCGCTTCATTCGGCTTCGCTAAGCTCAAGTTAGGGCTGCTGAAGGTAAAGCCGATTAATCCGTTGGCTGCTGCGTAATCATTGGCTTCCTGCAGCCTTGTATGCGACCAATTGGAAGCTCCAATTGTGAGAATACGGCCTGCGCGAATATGCTCATTCAGCGCATCAATAATAACGCTTACTGGAATGTTGACATCATCGCGGTGCAGCGCGTACAAGTCCACATAATCGGTTTGCAGCCGACCTAGACTCGTTGCAAGATCGCTTGCGATAGCTGTTGGATTAACACGTGGTCCGTTTGCGTCATGATGTGCACCCTTTGTCAAAATGATTACATCCTTACGATTGCCTCGATCCTGCATCCATCTGCCAATTGTTTCTTCACTCTGGCCGCCGCGGTAATTAAACGCAGTATCGATTGTATTCCCACCCAATGCAAAAAATTGATCCAACACCGTACATACTTTGTCATAAACCTCATGAGTAAAAAAGTCTGAGCCTTGAATCAGGCAGCTTACAGGTTTTTCCAAGCCTTGTACACGAATGGTTTTCATAGTTTGAACACTCCTTTGAGTTGGTGTAAGAATGGGTATTGTTCAGCTTGAATGAAAATTAAATGACAACGCGTATACGTTCTTTGGCGGATTTGAGGCAAGCATCAATGACCTTCATATTTAGAATAGCATCGGAACCGTCAAATAGCTGTGGTGTACCTTCTAGAATGCTCCGTCCAAAATTGTCTGCCTGCAGAGAATATTGGTTAACATATGGCACCTTCACTTCTCTGCGCTCTCCTTTAACGGTGACAAAAAAATGGTCCTCTTCGTTCAATCGAGTTACATAAGCGCAAGGCAATTCTATACGTCCTTCTGTTCCAAGAACCTCAAGAACATTTCGTCCCGCAGCCCACATTCCGCAGTCGAAAGTTAGAGCGACACCGCCTGGAAATTCCAGCAGACCAGAAGCCATCATGTCGACATTATCATGCTCCGGTGAAAAAAAGGCGTGTACAGTAGCTGCTTCCGGTTCTTGCTCCAACAGAAACCGCGCCGCGCTAATCGGATATACTCCAACATCATAGAGCGATCCTCCACCCATGAACTCGTTAAATCGAACATTGCCATGATTTTGTGAGCTGTTAAATGTAAAGGCTCCATGGATTCCGCGAATCTGGCCAATCTCGCCCGATTTAATGACTTCTTTCATCATGGCATAACGAGGATGATGTCGGTGCATAAAGGCTTCTGCAAGCTTAACGCCGGCCTTATCGCAAGCTGCCTTCATCTCTTCGGCCTCTGCGGCATTTAAGCCGATTGGTTTTTCGCAGAGCACATGCTTGCCCGCTTCTGCTGCTTTTATCGTCCATTCTTTATGTAAGTGATTTGGCAAAGGTATATAAATGGCATCTATGCTATCATCATTTAGCAGCGCTTCATAGCTCCCATAAGCAACTGGAATGTCTAATTCTTTCGCTGTCTGTACGGCTTTACTCTCATCACGGCTGGCAATAGCTGCAACCTCGCCTGTCTCCGACTGCTTGGTACCCGGGATTACCGCCCGTTTCGCGATTCCTGCGCAGCCGAGGATACCCCAGCGTATCTTTCGTTGTTCCATTACATCTCCAACTCCTTATGAAATATATTAAATAAGACTATATTGCTATTATAGAAAACAAAATTTAATATGAATATAGAAACTTTTTGCGCACCTATACAACAATATTGTCTTTAATTAACGTAGGAGGTTCTTTTGATATGCAGCGCCAGCGCTCACTCCCAACCTTGGCTGACCATGCCTTTTTTTGTTTACCGGAATCCGTTGGCTGGTATATGGATGCCCCCTGGCATTCTGTTGACCGTCAGGAAAATGCCCTGAACAATTTCAGCCTTCATATGATAGTAAAAGGCAAAGGCTTTTTAGTCGCAGAGAACCAAACCTACACCTTGCAAGCCGGAGATGCATTCTTGTACTTCCCCATGCAGAAACAACGCTATTACTCCAGTCAGGATGACCCCTGGGAGGTACGGTGGATGCATTTCTATGGTTCAAAGCTGAAGGATTATCTACTGGAGAGAGGCTTACATCGTTCTCATCTATGGACCGTTCGTCAGTGGAAGCCTTTGGAGCAAGCTTATCATGAGCTATTGTTGGAAGCAGAGGAAAACACATTTTATAGGCTGACTCGACTATCCACATTGACTTATTCTGTGATCGCTGAGTTTGTCAATCAAGCAGAGCCGTTATCCACTAACAAGAACGAAGAAACTACCAATCGAATACTACATCTGCTGCCGCAGATTCAGCAGGATGCTTGCAAGCCCTTCGAATTAGAGTATTGGGCTGGACAAGCAGAGGTCAGCACCTATTATTTCTGCAAGCTGTTCCGCAAAGTAACTCAAATGACACCCATGACCTTCGTTACATTATGCAGATTACAATTAGCCAAGCAATGGTTATTAGAAAAGCGGGAGGTTACGATCCGTCAGATTGCCTTGGATTCGGGCTACCCTAGCACGAGCTATTTTAACAAGCGTTTTCTGGAGCAGGAGGGTATGACACCATCGGATTATAGGGATTTATACTGGAAGAATTAATAGTTTATCTGCTGCAAAATGGACAAAGGCTTCTTTTTCCAGTAATCTTGAACATATTGTGAGATCAGTCCACTATTAAATAAAACCCTTATAAGGAGTATGTATGAAATCACTAGTACTTGCAGAAAAACCGAGTGTTGCTAAGGAAATTGCACGCGTGCTTGGCTGCCATCAGAAGTCAAAGCACTTTATAGAAGGACCTAAATATGTCGTTACATGGGCTCTAGGACATTTAGTCACGTTAGCTGAGCCGGAGGATTATGATACCAAATATAAAACGTGGGAGCTTGAGGATCTCCCCCTGCTTCCAGAACGGATGAAGCTGAAAGTTATCAAAGAAACAACCCCTCAATTTCGTGCAATTTCACAGCTTGCCCAACGAAGTGATTTTGACAAGCTGATAATTGCTACCGATGCTGGACGCGAAGGCGAGCTTGTTGCCCGGTGGATTATGGAGCTAATCCGGTGGCGCAAGCCATTCCAACGCCTCTGGATTTCCTCCCAGACGGACAAAGCCATCCTGGACGGGTTTGCTAAGCTGAAGCCTGGTCGTGACTACGATGCCTTATTCCAAGCGGCAGTGTGTAGAGCTGAAGCCGATTGGTTAATCGGGTTGAATATTACTCGTGCGCTAACCTGCAAATACAATGCACAGCTTGCTGCCGGCAGAGTTCAGACACCTACCCTCGCCATGATGATGGACCGCGAGAAAGAAATCAGATCGTTTCAATCTCAGGATTACTGGCTGCTCAAGGCACAGCTGGGAGGCTTCCAAGCCATGTGGAGAGGCAAGCAGCAGACGGACGGACGATTGTTCGACAAAGCAGCTGCAGATACACTTCTGGCCAAGATGCAGGGTGCCCAAGCCAAGGTTACACAGCTGAGGGTAACAGAGAAAAGCGAACCGCATCCACTCGCCTATGATTTAACCGAGCTGCAGCGGGATGCCAACCGCAAATACGGCTTTTCTGCTAAGCAGACCTCCAATGTGCTGCAAAAGCTATATGAGCAGCATAAGATAGTTACTTATCCAAGAACAGATTCCAGATACCTGACCTCGGATATGGTTCCTACATTAAAGGGACGACTGGAAAGCATCAGTGTTCAGCCGTACGCCGCTCTTGTTAAACCGCTGCTGCGCAAGCCTTTAGCTGTCACCAAACGGATTGCCGATGACAGTAAGGTATCCGACCATCACGCGATCATTCCAACAGAGCAGGCTCCCCTGCTTCATACGTTAAGCGCCGATGAACGCAAGCTGTACGATCTGATAGCCCGCAGATTTATAGCTATATTCTACCCAGCCTTCCGCTACGATGAAACATCTGTTACGGTTGAGCTGGCTGGGGAAAGCTTCTATGCCAAAGGCCGCGTCACGAAGGATATCGGCTGGAAGGCTGTGTATGGCCAGGATAGCTCTGCTGCGTCTAGCCTCTCTGATTCAGCTGACAGCGATGCTGAAGGACAAGCCGAGGATGAACTACATGGCACGCAAGCGCTACCTGTTCTAAAGGTAGGAGATGTGCTTCGCGAAGCACGCTGCAGCCTGGATAAGCGTGCGACTAAGCCGCCCTCCCGTTATACAGAAGCTGCACTGCTCTCCGTTATGGAAAAGCATAGTCTTGGCACTCCAGCTACACGTGCCGACATCATTGAAAAGCTGCTGTCCACCGATACCATTGAACGCAAAATGAACACGCTGCAGCCAACAGGTAAAGGGGCACAGCTAATAGAGCTTGTAGTACCCGCGCTGCGTTCCCCTGAGCTAACCGCCAAATGGGAACAAGAGCTGGAGCGCATTTCCAAAGGTAAAGGAAGCATGAAGGATTTTATTCAAGCGATACGGGGTCAAACTACTGACATGGTGCGTCTTGTGAAGCAAAGCAGCATTGAGTACAAACCGCATAACCTGACTCATTCCAAATGTCCAGAGTGCGGCAAAAACTTACAAGAGATCAAAGGCAAGCGGGGAAAAATGCTCGTTTGTATAGATCGTGAATGCAGCTACAAACGGGCTTCAGAGCCTCAGCTGTCTAACAAGCGTTGTGCCCAGTGTCATAAAAAGATGGAAATACACACAGGAAAAGCAGGCAAATATGCGCAATGCCGCCACTGTAATGTGATTGAAATGCTTACTGATGGGCCGCGGGAGGGCGGAAAAGCCGCCAAGCGAAACTCTGCTCAGATGATTAAGCAATTTAGCGATAATACTACTATTGGATCCAGCTTGGAAGAAGCCTTAAAGGCAGCGCTGCAAAAACAAAAAGAGGAGTGAGGCGAAATTCGCCCGCTCCTCTTTTCTATACTTCAGCGCTGACCACCTGAAGCAGCTTAGGCTTTACCTGAGTCTCATAGTACTGACGCAGCTGCACCTTTTCAGTTTCAGTAAATTGATACTCACAATCACGGCCCTCATCTTGCGGCACAATCTGGAAAATTTCACCTGAATGGGTGCAAACAAGCAGCGCGGTTAAATCCAATAAATCTGTAGGCATAACACTCTCCGGCGACAGTTCAAAGCTCAGTTCTACATCAACCCATTGACTGTCCCGCGGCTCTATTGATGCGTGTAATCGTTGAAATATCAAATCTGAATGATCATCTGACCCGTATTGGATCATACTGCCACCTCTTTTCATTCAATTCCTAACCTAACTTTTCCATCAGGTAGTTTGTTAAGTTTGTTTTTTAACCAAATCCTTTAATGCCAATTCAATAACCGGATATTTATATTGAAACTCATAGTCTACAGCCAGCAGTGGAAGCACTCGTTGACCATCAAGGATCAGGGTGGATAACTCACCAAATATCAGCTTCATCATAAATGCAGGCACCGGTATTCGGTGTGATTTGTTCATCGTTTGAGCTAACGCTCGGCCAAACTCGTCATTGGATACTGGGTGTGGAGCGGTTGCATTGATCTGCTCGATAATATCTTCATTCTCAATACAAAACTCGATCAATCTGCATAAATCTTCTATATGTATCCAGGACATGACTTGCTTACCGCTGCCAATTCGACCTCCGATACCAAGCTTGTAGGGTGTCATCATTTTGGGAAATGCGCCACCATCATTGCCCAGCACGATTCCAAGTCGCAGTTTAACTATACGAGTCTGTTGAATTTGATCCATTGCCCGTTCCCATTGTTCGACTACCCCTGATAAAAAGTCCATAACATTCGGTTCGCTGTGTTCCACGAAGGAAGCCTTCTCAGAAGTACCATATATGGAGATCCCTGATGCATTGACGACAACAGATGGCTTGTTCTGCATACGGTTCACAATATCAGCGACTTGCCCTACCGTTTCAAGCCTTGATTGTAGAATTCTTTCCTTCGCCGCCTTCGTCCACCGCTGATTTATCGATTCTCCCGCCAGATTAACTATGGCATTCGTGCCTTCCATCACTTTAACATCCTTCTCGAGTTCCGACCAAGTAGCATATCGAATTAATGGATGTTTCGATGCTTGACGTTTCCGGGAGATTATGATTAGGGAATGTTTGCGTTCTAAAAAATATTGAGTCAAATGGCGACCCACAAAACCGGAACCGCCAGTTATGGCAATCTTCATCTCTGGTTCCTCACTTTCAGATTATCTCTATTATATAAAAGCATTATATAACAAATTATTCCCTAAACAAATCCCCTTAAAAGAACATAACAAAAAAACACAAACCGTACCTTGATTTTACGGTTTGTATTTTTTCAATTTATTCAGCTTCTAGAGGTCTTATTAAGGTTTATCTGTGGCATCGGTCGGCATGCTTTTGATATTTTTAAACATTTTAACCGTTTTTCCGATGAGCTCACTGCCTGAAGGCACCATGTCTGCGGTAATAATCACATCCACTGGTTGACCCATCTCCTCACCGTCGCTAGCCCCGTCATTATCTGTATCTTTTCCTGAAGCAGGATCAATGCTTGTCTTTACAAGCATTCCGTTCTCCAACAGCATTCCAGTGACTTCATAGTAATCATCAATTCCGTCACCATCCGCATCGATGAACTCATTATGTCTCGTGGTTTCAACAACTGTTTTAAAGGACGATTCCAATTCGGCTGATGTCTGCACATGGAAGTATTGTCCCCCACCGAGCAGCGCCATTTTTTCCAAATACACTTTATCCACCGAGCCGCTCAAACCCATGGTCACCAAAGTAACTCCTTTACCATAGGCAGTTTGAATCATATTCCAATCCGGAGGAACATTGCTGCCATCCTGTCCATCGGTTAACAATACAGCAATCCAGCGATTATCGGCATCCCCATTACGGTTAAACTCATCGAACGCAAGCTTCAACCCAGAGAAAATATGCGTTCCGCCAGAGCTGTCAATGTTGTATACGGCACTTGCAACGGTAGCTCCATCCGCAGAAAAGGTGGAAACCAACCGAGCTGAGTTGTCAAAATCAATGATTGCCGCACGGTCTGACTCACTATATACATGGTTGTTATGGACTATATTGCCATAAACAACATCAGCTACAGTGATGCTCTCAGGTACTAATGGCGAGCTCGGATTATGATTAAGTTTATATACAAGATCCGTTACCGCCTTTTTCCGAAGGTTCTGAGGGTCCGTACTCGTCATACTGCCAGAGCTATCGATAATAAAAGCATAGTCGATATACGGTTTATACACACCTGAGGTTACCGATAAGCTATTCTTCCAGGCCTGCTCCCAGCCCAGCTTGTCGATCAATACATATTTACTATTATGATTAGTGCTAAAGCTTAGCGTGTCGTCGGCAGCGTTATAAGTGGAGTTTAAGAACTCAAACTTATGTGTAACTTCATTGTAGTAAGCTGCAATCAAATTGGCTTTACTCGCAATGGATCCGACATCAAAGGAGAGCGTTGCATTCGTAAATGAGTATCCGTTAGTGCTAAATTCAATTACAGGGCCAGTCACCCCGGGCACAACCGTATTGCTCAATTTGAAAGTATTTTCCGGAAGCTCCATCTCAATTTTAATGTCTGAGGAAGAGCCTTTAAATCCGGCCAGATTCAACCCTGTCAATTCAAGGGTGTTTCCTTGACCGTCGGTATTTTTAATTGGACTGCCTTTGCCAATTGAAGCAATCAAATCTGCTCCACTTAAATTAACTTCTATTCCATAGTTTCTATTGTCATTGCGACGACTCGTTGTTCCCCCGGATGCATTCCCAGTATTACCTGCTTCATTCGGTTCCGGTGTTATTTCAGGTGTTTCCTTGGGAACAAGTGCGTAGCCTTCCTGTGATTTTAAATATCGTGCAATAACTGTAACCGATTCGGCACGAGTAGCTGCTACTGAAGGTTTAAATAATATTTGACCATTCTCTAATATACCCTCGATCAATTTGTTGGAAGCGGCCGTTTTGATCGCGCCAAACGCCCAAAAATCAGCAGAAAGATCGGCAAACGCTACTGCGCTTTCCTTAAGTTCTTTTAATTGATAGCCCCGTACAAGCAATGTTGCAAGCTCAGCGCGCGAGATTTGGGAGTCAGGCTTAAAGCTGCCATCCTCATATCCGTCAACCAAGCCTCCTTTTTTAGCTGTCTCAATGTACTTGTAAGCCCAGTGTGCTGCGCTTACGTCTTTAAAAGAATCTGTCTGGGTATCCGTACTCTTACTTCCTAATGCACCTACCAGTATTTTAATATACTCGGCACGAGTGATGCTCTTATCCGGCATAATTAATCGCTGTCCATTTACCTCCACCCCATCAATAATGCCTTTACCTACCAAATACTCGACATCAGCTTTAGACCAGTGGCCGCTTAAGTCGGCAAATGTGTTCGGCGCTGCTTCGGCCCCCCATGCTGCAGACAAACTTGTGCTGAACGATAAACAGCAAATAAGTGCGGAAGTGATTGTTTTTTTCAACTGCACAGCTCATCCATCCTCTCTCTATGTATAATTTTTCAATCATTCGACATTATAGTACACTACGAATAGAGAGTACATCCTTTTTATTACATATTTCGTATAGTGTGAAATATATCACAATTTAGAAATCTATAGGCTCTTCTTTTTCCGGCACCTCTCCTCGTGACGATTTTTGTAGTTTTTTGTAACATTCTGTAAATTTATATTGCTTACTATTCCAGTAAAAAGTAAAATGAAGGCAATCGTAATGTATCGGAGGCTACTTGCTTGTCATTAATACTAAATGAATATCAATTACATATAATGTACGATCACGAGCCATTTATCATTTATCGAGGTAGTAATCCGGCCACCCAAGAAGTTTGTTGGATCAAAATGTTAAATACCGAATATCCCTCACAGCAAGAAGTACAATGGATAACAGCTGAATATGAAAATAGTCGACAGTTACATTTGGACGACATGATTAAACCACTGCGATTAGAGTCTTATAACGAGACCTTCCACCTTTACATGGAATATTCAGCCGGCAAACCACTCTCACATCTATTAACTTCCGGTCAATTGGAAATTAAGATTTTTTTGCGTTTGGCCATTTCTTGCGCGGCTGTTTTACTTAAATTGCATCATTCCAAAAACATCCATTTGAATCTCACATCTCATGCATTTATCGTAGATTCAGAAAATCTGAAAGTTCAAATCACCGATTTTAACGATCTGCTTCATATTCCTGCTGACAATTCCTATGTATACGAACCCAAGATGTATCCAGATAGCCGTCTTCCCTATATGGCTCCTGAGCAAACTGGGCGTATGAATCGTCAGGTTGATTTCCGGACCGATATATATTCCATTGGTATAGTATTTTATGAAATGCTGACCGGCAGACTCCCTTTTCTTTCACAAGATGTATCCGAGCTTATTCATCATCATATGGCCAAGGAACCTGCTGCTCCCTCAGATCTCCCTTACAACGTCCCTAAGCCGATTTCTGACATAGTCATGAAATGTTTAGCCAAACAGCCTGAGTCTCGTTACCAAAGCGTATTCGAATTAAGACGCGATCTGGAAACCTGTCAAGAACGTTTACTTCAAGCAGGTCACCTTGACTTTGATAATATGGCCGACTCCTACGCTGTTTCCGATACATTCCGAATTTCCGAAGCCTTGTATGGTCGAAAATCAGAACTGGAGGAGCTACAGGAAGCTTATAAGCGGTCCTTATTAGGCAATAACCAAATGGTACTTATCTCAGGTATGTCTGGGATTGGAAAGTCCTACCTTATTCATGAGTTTCAACAATCAATTCAACTTGAGAATGTCCTATTCATTTCTGGTAAATTCGAACAGTACAGCCGAGATACGCCCTTTCAAGCCATTAATGAAGCTGGTCAGCAGCTAACCCAGTATGTGCTAACAAGACCTGAAGACGAATTTGTAGTTTGGAAAAATAAGCTTGAGCATGCTGTCAGCCCGAATGGACAAGTACTTGTTGATATGATCCCTGATATGGAGAAAATACTCGGCAAGCAGCCCCCGCTCCCTAAGCTGCCTCCTGATGAAATACATAATCGTTTCTTACATACTTTGCTACACTTTTTAGAAGTTTTTGCAGTAAAGGAACAGCCCCTTATCATTTTTATCGATGATTTACAATGGTCGGACAATTCTTCCTTACAGTTGATTCAAGATCTGGCTGCTCTTTCATATTCTCCTTATCTCCTATTTATTGGCGCTTATCGAGAGAAGGAAATTACCGATGCCCACCCGCTTCGTTGGACGATTGATAAACTGGATCGTATGCCGAATATCCATGTCACTCACCTTCATCTTCGGCTATTAAATATTAACGAGATCAAGCAGATGCTACAGGATAGTCTTCAGCCTAATTCTAAGCAGGGACTAGAGGAGCTCGCTTCCTTAGTGATGCAAAAAACGAAAGGTAATCCTTTCTTTACCAAACAATTTTTGCATTCGCTTTACGATCAACAGCTGCTTGAATTTAATTACGAGAACAGTCAGTGGCAATGGAATATTCATCAATTGAAAGAATTCGGGCATATAGCAGATAATGTAATCGAACTCATGATCCATAGAATCCGCAGACTGCCCCCTCCGGCGCAGTCTTTGCTTATGCATGCTTCTTGCATAGGAAGGATGTTCTCATTCGAGCTGCTGACATTAATATCTTCCATGTCTGTTGAGCAAATGGAAGCCTATTTGACTACTGCAATTCATGAAGGCTTGGTCGTACCATTGGAAAAAACCGAATCTGACTACAAGACGGCATCCTATAAGTTTCTGCATGACCGTGTACATCAAGCCGTTTATTCCCTTGTTTCGAAGGAGCAGAAGCAAGAGCTCCATTACCGTATTGGCAAACAAATGCTGCAGTCTGTTAATTCTGAGGAGCAATCCGATCAGTTGTTTGTCATGACGAACCATTTGAATTTAGGTAAAGAGCTTCTAACTTTAACCCGTGAAAAAGAACTGTTAATAGATCTCAATATTCAAGCAAGCAAAAAGGCCAAAGCAAATACGGCTTATGAAACTGCCTTGAAATATGTAACCCACAGCCTTCAGCTGTTGGATAAAAACAGTTGGATCTGTCAGTATGAATCATCATATACCGTCTATGCAGAGCTAGCTGAGCTGGAGTATTTATGCGGACATTTTGAAGCAGCGAAGCGCTCCTTCCAGCGCATCCTCAACCAAGCACGCACCCAGCTGGAGAAGGCTGATGTTTATAATTTAATGATAGTTCTTTATACCAATTTGGGCATGCATGAACTTGCAATGAACATAGGCTTGGAGGGTCTGCGTTTATTCGGAATTACCATCCATCCGAAAGCTAACAAAGCCTTAATTATGTGGGAAATGGCAAAAACCAAATGGAATATGGGTTCTAAGAAACCAGAGGAGCTCTTCAATTTGCCGCCAATGACGGATCTTGTTCAGTGTGCCGTAATGAAGCTCATGGTTAACCTGATCCCGCCAACCTATTATTTAAATTCGAATTTGTACGTGTACTTAATGCTCAAAATGTTTAATTATTCACTGCGGAATGGGAATTCGGAGGGCTCCGCCTTGTCCTATTCAACTTACGGAGTCATTACCAGCTCGATTATGGGTAATCTAGATGGCGGTGTACGATACGGCGAAGTGGGCCTTCGGTTAAGTGACGCAAATGACAGGCTGCCAATAAAAAGTAAAGTGTATTTTGGTCACGGGGCATTCTCAAGCAATATCAAACAACATATTAAAACCCATATCGATTATTTGAAACAAGCCCATAGCTTCGGGGTAGAGGCCGGAGATTTTGTATATGCTGGCTATTCTATTGCGTTCAGCTTCTTTCTGCGGCTGTTTAAAGGTGACCCTTTAAGTGCCGTTTATGAGGAAACGAATACCTACCACCCTTTTGTCCTACGCTCACAGGATAAGGATACGATATATATTCTAATGGCTATGCAGCGGTTTATACTCTTCTTAATGAATAAGGACAATCTTTCCCCTAATACTTTGTCGGTGAACAAATCTTGTCTATTTATTAATCCAGAAGAGCTGGAGCAGCTGCAAAGCTTTAGCAACAAATCACCTATTCATACTTATTACGCTCTGCAGCTAATGACCTGTTTTTTGCTGGACAACCTTGAGGAAGCCAGGGGAATTATGGAAGCCGCTGAAGAGAACTTACAAACCGTATTCGGTCTGATTCATGTCCATCTTCATTACTTCATGAGCTCACTTGTTATGACCGCTCTATACTCGACGGCGAGCAAAGCCGAGCAGAGACTATATGATAAGAAGCTGAACAGCTATTTGAAATTTTTCAAGAAATGGTCCGATCATTCGCCTGAAAACTTTTTGCATCTAAAAATGCTGATGGAGGCTGAAATAAACCGAATCTACGGGAATCATCTATTAGCAGCCGAGCAATATGAGCAGGCTATTTTTTACGCAAATAAGCACAATTTTATCCAATACGAAGCAATTGCTTATGAATGTGCTGCGAAGTTTTACATGCAAACCGGTAAATTAAAAATTACTAAGACGTATTTACTTGAAGCTAAAACGTTGTACAGTCAATGGGGAGCTGTAAGAAAAGTCACTCATCTAGAAGAGAAGCACCCCTACCTGATTAATAGAAGTGTTTCTGACCAAGCTATTATCGATGCTTCTACTATGGCAAAGGCATCACATGCACTTTCTAATGAAGCTGTGTTCCTTAAGCTATTGGAAAGCTTTATGAGCATAGTAATCGAGAATGCAGGCGCAGAAAAGGGTCTCTTGCTCTTAATGCGGGAACAAAGCTTGTATATTGAGGTCGAGAAAATTCCGGGTCAGTCATTTAGAGCCTTGCATTCCATTCCCTTGGATGCATACAATCAAGCGGCTATTACCACAATCCAATATGCTATCCGCATGGAGCAACCCGTACTGCTCCACGACGCTGCCCTCTCGGAAATGTTTGGCAAAGATGAGTATATTCAGCGATGCCGACCCAAATCACTATTAATTCTCCCCATCATGAAATTAGGTAAAATGATCGGTCTGCTCTATTTAGAAAACAACCTGGCCAGCCATGTTTTTCAAGAGCAGCGCTTAGATACGGTGAAGCTGCTAACAGCAGAAATTGCCGGAACTATTGAAAATGCCAAGCTGTATTCGAATTTGGAGTACAAGGATTATAAGCTTCAGCTGCTAGAGGAGCAGGAGAAGAATATCCGTTTGCAGCTTGATGAGAAGGAACGGTGGGTTCAATCTTCCGAGGCGACTATGTTGAACATTCGCAAGTCTCAGCATGAGCTTATCAATAATGTGCAAACCGTTCATGCCTTATTAATGATGAACAAATACGACATGGCGAAGGATTATATCTCGGTATGGTGCAAAGAAATCGTTCAACAGTCTGTTGTAAACTCCATTAAATTTCCTGTTCTTGGCGTCGTATTGAACAATATTAGCCTTTCCTGCATTTCCAACAAAATCGATCTGCAGGTCAGTGGCCATCTAGAGTGTTCATTTGAACGCTTGACGCTGCCGATCAGCTATTTTTCCAGCATTATGAATAACCTGCTTAAGAATGCTGTTGAAGCTGTTCCGCAGGAGGATCTGTTGCGAACGGTCAGACTAACAATTGAAGAGCATGATCAGACCTATAAGCTTTCTGTGTTTAACTCAGGATCTATTATAGAGGAGCAGCATTGTAGTCATATATTTGACAAAGGCTTCTCTACCAAGCCCGAAACTACCAACTCTGGTTTAGGACTGCATATCGCGCAAAACTATTTGCTTCATTATGGAGGCTCTATTGAGTGCAATTCCGTGGAAGGCTCCGGCACAACCTTCACGGTTCATTTTATGAAAAAGTAATCCGATCATGCAGCTGCCTAATTCACCATACAATTTCCACATAAAAAAGCCTTAAACCCTTGATTTCCAAGGCTTTAAGGCTTTTCCTATACGGACAAAATTCAGCGGCAGGTTCCCTTTTCACTATTTCTGTGAAGCAAAACAACCCTCGATAAAGCTTAATGCATCCGGCAAATGCTCCGTCCAATACGCCCAGGTATGCTCACCTGGAAATTCCTGATACTTATGTGCATATCCGATCTTATTGAGATGCTCATGATAATCTGCATTAGTTTTATAAAGAAAGTCAGCAGTCCCACAGTCAAAATAAAGAGCTGGTCTCTGTTCATCCAACACTCGTTGACTTGCACATATTTGCAGATCATGCTCTTGTGCGTACGGTCCTTGAAGGGGCCCTATCATTCTCGCTATGTCACTCCTAGAAAATTTCTCCGCCACATAAGCTGTCGATGTCAATGCACCGGATAAGCTTGCTGCCGCGCCGAACAAACCAGGGTTCCGTAAAGAAAGAGCGAAGGCTCCGAATCCTCCCATAGAGAGGCCGCATACAGCACGTGAGTGAGGAGCATTGATGGTTCGATAGTGTTTGTCGATTTCCGGAATCAGATCATAAATGAAATATTGCTCAAAGTTACCGGTGCCATCATACCAATCCATATAAAACGTACCCAGACCATATCCTCCATCATTAGGCATCACCACAATACTTTTGCGGAGCTGACTAGCGGCTATCATCTGGTCCAAGGTCTGCTCTGCATTCCCTTTAAGCAGCCAATGAGATTCACTGCCATACATTCCGTGCAGCAAATAGATGACCGGATAGCTTAGATCCGTATCTTCCTCATAACCTTCTGGTAAGTAAACAAAACATGATTTACGTGCAAACAATGCACCCGAAAAAAATGGATGTGGCCGAACGCTCATAAGCTCCTCCTAGTCAAGCACAGCCGTAATATGAGCCCGCGTAACTGACCAATGAGATGTATTCCAGACAGCTTCTTTGTTCTTGACATACAATATTTGTGGAGAAGCGTGTTTCACACCTGTATCCTCAGCAATTTGATTAGATACGGGACGAGATTCTATCACTTTGACCAAAACATATTCAACGCCTGTATTTGGTTCTTTTTGCAAGTAGCTTTCAAATTCATCCAGCGCATTCGAGCTAACGGGGCACGTAGTACTGTGCTTAAGAACTACTACTGGCTTTTGTGTGCTTCCTTCAAACAATTCATTCCATTCATTCTGGCTTGTAATTTCTTTCCACTGTGTCATTTGTATTCCCTCCATTGGTTGAATTGCTGTAATTGCTTATTTCCTATATAGCTCCCATGTTCAATACATGGTGGGTATACCTAAGTTAGTACGTTCTTATAAGAAGTTTTGGGTATCTCCCCCCTTGTTTAGTATTCCATATCTTTAAGATTTGTCATTGTAATAAAAGATCTCAGCTTCTATTGTCTTACCTAAATGAATAATGCCATACGAGTATTGAGATTGACGCCGTTTATCTGTAGGAGAACCCGGATTGAACAGCAGGATGCCATTGTGCATGTCTTGGTAGGGAGTATGGGAGTGGCCGAAAATAATCACGTCTACGCTCATGCCGTTAAATACGTCCAGCGCTTGCTCCAGCGTTGATTTCCTGCCTCCATCCCCATGGACCATTCCTATTCGATAGTTCCCCATTTGGAGCACCTTACAACGTCCAAACCGTTCTATAATGTCAGTACCATCATTATTTCCTGCAATACCATCGATCGGAGCAATCCGCTCAAACAGACCTACAACCTCTGTATCCACCCAATCGCCGGCATGAAGGATCTGATCTACTCCTTGCAGCCCTGCAATTAAAGCTTGCGGAAGCTGCTTAGCCCGCCCGAACATATGCGTGTCGGATACAATCCCTATGCGCACCGAGATCTCTCCTTTCTAAGAGTTTTGCATTTGCAAAACTTGCTTCGGAAGCATAAACTGCAACTTGCTTCATTTTACCATAACTAAGGGAAAAGAAAAAAGCACCGCGAGGGTGCTTTACTTTTCAGCACGCTATAATATTTACTTCGTAATTCCGAACCAGTCCATCGTCTGTGAAGCCAGAAGCTTGCGCTTGCCTTGAAACTCGTGATAAATGCTCATTTTATACTGCTTTAGTGACTCAATTTTATAGAGTAGAGTTTCATCCTGACGGACTATCCTGTAGTCATGCTCACCCTGAGTAACGCGTTTATCCTCCTCCTCGGGAGCCGTTTCTAGATAAAAGGTTTCATCAATATTTACCTTGCCGTTACTATCCGTGAATTGAATAATCAGCTTGCTGCCTTCGTTGCTTGTTTCATAATAGCTGTCCTTGCTCAATTTATACGTAAAATTAACTCTCAGCTGTTTGTTATCTAACCAAGTCTGAATGTTGCTAAGAGAAATCGTATAAGGATAAAAAGAAACATCCTTAAGAGACGGACTTATGGAATCGTTCAGTACAGCCAAATCCATCTCTACAGCGTTAATATAAGCATCAGCCTTATCATCCGCGCCGCTTAGTCTTTGCTCTGTAACAGATTCACCAATAACAAGCCTCAATCCTTTGGTACTTAATTCCTTAGGAATCTTGCTGGAGAAGGATAAAAGTGCCTTTCCTTGTGGATTTAGCTTCTGTTTAACCTCGCGAATCTTGGTCGGATACAGGGCGTCTTCCTCTGTTTTGAAAAAGGCTGTCAGCCTCGGTATTCCATTGGAACGTTTCTCCAGATTGACTATTTCGACCTGCGCTTCCAGCACATTACTGCTTCCATCTGTATATATATTCAGCTCGCGCGGAGCATATTGGGCTGCACGTCCTGCACCTGTAATAGGCTGCGACTCGCCAAAGGTGAGGTATGGAAGCTTAATACTTGTAGGCGGAAGCTTGAATGCTGCCATTTCCTCCGATACGTTTGCATTCACTTTTTCTTCAATGACAAGCTTGGTTTGGGCAAATGGATACGTATAAGGGACTTTTGCAACCACTTGGAGATGGACAAGAATACCTGGCGGTACGCCAACCGCTCTGTCCGTCTGAACCACCTTCGCTTCCACTACAACGCCACCATCCAGCTCATAGTAGGCTCTCATAATTGGAAATGGTAACGCGTCCGCTTGTTTATGAGAGATCACCACATCCGTAGTTAGTATGTCTTGATCCTCCCAGGGAGCCCTGCTTAGCTTCTCAGCCTTCAGCAAATAAGTCCCTTGTGGATTCAAATACTCTACGCTATCACCCAGTCGGGGAGCGTCCGTTGAATCTGTTGGTATACGCAGAGTGGCCACGGGATAACTAAGCTTTAACTCATTATTAATAGTTATCGTCTGATTGATAAATAAATCCCATACCTGTGATGCTGCTGACAACGGAAGATGGACTGCCTTCAGCTGCCATTCCTCAGTCACATCAGGCTGTAACAGCAGAGAAGCTGAACCTCCATCCGATAAGTTCTCAAGCGGGTACATAGCACCATTAGCGGCGCGCAGAGCATATTGATATACAGGCATGCGGATGCTGGCTTTACCCTTGTTCGTCAGCTTCAGCCATACCTTAGCGGATAGCGTACTGTCGTTTTGCTGCACGGACCAACGGGACACCTCTGCATCAACTGGCATACCGCCTATAAGAACCGTTCTGCTGCTTGTAATAGGGGCCATAAGAGCTGATGATGCATCAGGGAACCGAATATCGCCTAAATTCGTTTCAAGCTCTGAGCTCATGTAATTCCATTGAGTAATTCGAAAAGTCAGCTCTTCCAGCAGCGTCGTGTCGTTAACAGGTGCGTAGAACGAGTAATCAACTCGCTGTCCAGCAGGAATTTCCTTTTTCAGCTTGTCTTGAGGTATCAATTCAGCTTTAAACTCAGCTCCTGAAGCACTTATGATTTTGACCCAGTAATCCAAAAAAGATAATTTGTTCCCCGAACCATTCGTTACAGTCACTGTGAAATAAAGCGTTCTTCCGCCATCCGCAGGTAATACAACCGCACTTTTCAAATCAATCGAGCTTTCATTGCCAATTGCAACTGTGTTTAATTGTAGAGCTGGCTCGATCTCATCCCTTAAATAGCTTTCACCTTCTGCATGAGCAGTAGTGCTAGTCACGAATGAAATAGTCACGAACGTAAAAAATAAAATTAACCATAAAAATAGTCTCATCGAATGGTAATTCTTCAACTCACTGCTCCCCCTTCTCTTCCGGTGGCAATAATACAATACGTCCGTCCTCCACTTGAACCCTTACTTTATTCGAGGATCGGAGTCCGATTGATTTCAGCATTTCCTCAGGCACCTGCAATCGTCCTGATTTATCGAGAACCGCATACTCCACATGTGAATCTTCATCGTCTTGCTTTAAGCCTTGCTCCAGCTCCTCCAGCTCATCCGCGTATGACTTACGCCTAATAATTTCGGAGGAGGTTTTGCCATCACGGATGGCAACGACTCGATCGACCTTCTTGGCCAGCAACGGGTCATGAGTAACAATGACAACGGTTAACCCCAATCGACGGTTCAAGTCACGAAACAGATCCAAGATTTGATTTGCCATTTTCGTATCAACTGATCCTGTAGGCTCATCGGCAAGCAGCAATTTGGGACTGTTAGACAATGCTATCGCAATGGCTACACGCTGCTGTTCACCGCCTGACAACTGGTTTAGCCGGTTTTTGGTCCGATGCCCGAGACCAACTGCCTCCAGCAGCTCGAGGGCTCGTTCACGCTTGCGTTTACCTTGAAGTAAAATCGGCAGCTCTACATTCTCTAATGCCGTTAAATAAGGAATGAGATTCCGTCCGTTATTTTGCCATACGAAGCCAACGGTTTCACGCTTGTACTTAACGAGATCCTTCTCGTTAAACTTCAGCAAATCCTTACCGTCGACATGAAGCTGCCCTGCGGAAGGACGGTCCAACCCACCCAGCATGTTCAGAAGGGTTGACTTGCCGCTTCCGCTGTTACCGATTATAGCCATTAGCTCTCCCGGCTGAACATGTAAATCCAATCCCTGCAGGGCAACGACCTCCAGATCGGCCACCTTATAAATTTTAACGAGGTTGTCACAATGGATCATGATCAGTCCTCCCCGAGCTTAACAGCCTGATGAATTTTTACCCGTGAAAGCATCGTTCCTAGAATGAACAAACCTACGGTCAGCATGATGCTAACAATGATGTACAGCTGCATTTGATCGCGCGGATCAAACGTGACTTGGAAGGGCGGCACCTGGCTTGATGTTTGCATGGAGAGCTGAAACATGGGCACAAAGAAGCGGCTGGTCAGGTTGCCGGTCAACATGCCGATTACGACGGCAGCACCTGAGGTAAGCAGCTGCTCGCCGATGAGCATCATAATAAGCTGGCGAAAGGATATTCCCATGGCTCGCAGAATCCCAAACTGCAAGACTCGCCCAGAGAGTGATAGCACCCAATAAAGCAAAAATCCAAAAAAGCTGATCACGATTGAAATAATAAAGCCTAATGTCATAACCCCATTAATCGCTAGCAGGAAAGGATCGTTCTTGGAACGAATAAGCTCTTGCTTCGCATCATTGAGCTTAGTCACCGGAATTTTCTTTTCCTCCAATGCATCGTAAAGCTCTTGGCTTTTAGCGTTCGGCTTCAAAGTCATCCACACATCATAAGGCTCTAGAGCCATGTTGTTTTGAATATAAGACAGGTGACCGACAATCAGCATAGGCGCCTTTATCTTTTTATTTTTTGAATTAGCCGCACTTCCCGCGGAAGATGTTGAAACAGCTGATTTATCGCTGAATAAGGGATTCGGATTCCATGATGGCCAATAATCGACGATAGCGAACACATTAAACATCGTGCTCTGTACACCATCCCAGCCAGCATACAGATGGTCTCCTACCTTGACATTATATTGATCCGCCAATGTTCGAGAAATAATTACTGCAGAAGGACTCGAAGCCAACACATTTAAGTAATCATAAAAATGATGATCCAACAGCCCCTCGCGAAGCCAAGCCGTATTTCCAAAATCGTCCGTGTCAATTCCCATTAAAGTGGCTGTTCCGCGCTCCTTCCCAAATGTGAAAATTGCGTTTGGCTTTGTAAATACTTTGGCAGCATGCTCCACTCCTGACAGTTGAGTAAATGGAAAAAACGGCGGCTCCGAAAATTGCACCTTTTTTTTCGGCTCCAGTAATACGGTCGGATCTCCTTCACCCCCACCTTCATTTCCCATGCTTGGTGGAGGAGCATCATCCTCCCATTTAACCGTCATCGTAATATCGGCTCCATTACCGTACATGATTTTTTCATCGGCGTTCTTATTGATGGTTCGCGCAGCGCTTGCGCTAAATAGCCCTGTAGCCAATGTCACGCTCAAAAATACCATAATCGTCTGATATTGCGTAATAGATCGGCCAACCTGCAGCAGGGTGGAATATAAAGATGGCGGCCACCATCTCCGTCCTCCCTGATAAATGAGTCGCACCAGCCAAGGGTAAATACGCAGCAGCAGGAAGCTTGCACCCAATATGAACAAAGCAGGAATAAGGAACAACATCGGATCCATTTGCAGGTCCGTTACGTCCAAGCCCAACGACTGCATATCTCTCATTTTGGTGCGGAATGTATACAGACCATATAATGAAATGGCCAACAAGATGACATCTATGAAGTATTTATGCCAAAATGACAAATTGGTTTGCCTCGCCATCTGCTGCTTATGTCCAACAATCGTAGCCCTAGTAGCAAACAATACGGGCAGCAATGTCATAACCAAGGAGCAGAGCACAGCCAGTACACCGTATTGGAAGGCTGTCCGGTTCAATTTGACATCTAGAGCGGCCCGTTGTACGAACTCCAGAAACCCGTTAGATGCACCTAGCGTCTTAGTTACAATCAATCCGAAGAATGGACCACAAGCTAGCGCTATTCCACCGAGCAATATCCCCTCGACCACATATCCAAGTACAATTTGCAGCCTGCTTGCGCCACGGCTTCGCAATACGGCGATTTCAGTTTTCTGTCTATCAATGATTAGATTGGAAACCATGAATAAATAGTAAGCCAGCATGATCATTACTGGAACGTTCAAGGACCATAGCATCAATCGCAGCTTTTCTTCTTTCACAAAATACCCATTCAAAGTTGGTAGCGCCGGAGCCTTAAGGGTGTAATTGGGAAAATGATTAGCCAGAAAGCTTTCCGTATATTGATAGGTCCCAATGAATCGTTCTATCGATTCGAGCTTCATTTGACTGTAATCCACAGCCAAGTACCAAGTACTGGAACGGAGCTTAAGCAGCTCATTGCGTGTAATTTCTTTTTCAAACCAGTCGTAGGATACGATCATACTGGAGCTGTAGGTTGATAATGAATTGTACCAGTACACATCATTGTAATCCTTTCGATCGATCACACCTACAATTTTAAACTTGATTGGTGTTTTTACCTCTTCATCCTGTATGGTATACTCCTGGCCTACCACCATTTTCAAATTCGTCAAGCCTTGATCGACCACAACCGCCTCAATTACACCATCAACCGGCTCTGAGGAGGGCAGCTTGCCATCAATCAACCGGACATGATCCTCCATCCCACTGAGTGCCGCAACCTCTGCAGTCCGCTTGATGGACGAGTCTATTTTACCGGCGTCTACTGGGACCATGTTCCATCTGTCAGTCGCTCGTTCGATAACATATTCTTTGATAGGTAATTGAAACCGTTGTGGAGCTTCATTTCCCATATACTGATCCGCATCTTGAACCGCCTGTTTCGCCTGCTCCGATGTTAGCTCACCGGTTATGTAGACCGAGTTCCAAAATATACCAGGAAACTGCTGTTTAGCATCCTGCAGCTGCTCTAAATCTTTTATTAATAACCTCTGTAAAATAGCATTGGTATATATCGGCATACTGCTGACAAGACCCACTGAAATGATCAAGCCAAGCAGCAGGCTGAATTCGAGCCATTTGTTTTTGACCATTTTACGAATGATCATCACAAAAATTGCCACTTGCCATCACCTCAATTGTTTAATATCACTTTCTGGCCTTCTTTCAGCCCTTTACGGATCTCAACCTCTGTAGCGGATACAATACCTTTCTCAACATCGAGTTCTTTGCGGCTTTCTCCTTCCAGTACCTGTACATACTCACGCCCCAAGTAAGACCTCAGCCCCAGCTTCGGAATGACCAGCACATTCTCCCTCTTCTCTGTAACAATAGTGATGTCCCCGCTATTGCCGATCTCTACTTCCTCCGGAAGCCCTTCGGTTACGATCACAATCGATTTGGCATTTTTGTCTTGGATTGCCTTCACATCGGATTGAGGGGCAGTTGCTGGAATTTGCGCCACTTTACCTGGATAACTATTTGACTTGTATTTAATGGTAGCATCCATTCCCACTTGAATACCTGTCAGGTCGATCGGTGATGTGGTTTCATAGACAAGCTTCATAGACTTAGGATCAGAAACAGTGATCAACGTTCTATAAGCGGTTACAGGATCCCCTTGCTTGAGCGGATCGATATAAGTAACAATTCCGTCTACTTCAGAGACTAGCTTGGTCTTGGCGAGCTGCTGTCTAAGCATGTCCAGTTGAATGTCTTCTTTCTGCACATCCAATACTTTCATGCGAATAGCCAGAGCATTGCCTCGCTGTTCATCCTTCGCCAACTCAAGCGCCACTTTGGCCTTTTCCACAACAATCTCCTGCTGACGGATTTTCCCTTCAACCTCACCTTTCTCCAGTAGAGCAACTACATCGCCTTTGTGTACAACCGTACCCATCTGGACAAGCATCTCGGAAAGCCTGCCACCGGATTCTGTATAATACAAATACTGCATTTTGTCGGAGGCAAAGGTCCCCACTCCGCTGATTTGCTTAGTGACTGTACTCTTCTTCACCTCATAAACCTCGAAATTTTCCTTCACCGGCTTAACAAGCGGTGGCTTTAACGCTTGCTCCTCCTTAGGCAGCAGACTACAGCCCGGTAGTATTGAAATAAGAGCAGCTCCAAATACGATAGACCCTAATAATGGCCCTAAGCGTTTAGCTTTCTTCCACAATGTATCCATCCTCCAATGCGTACACTTGATCCACTATTTCCATAATTGCCGGATCATGTGTGGTTAAAATAATCGTCATTCCTTCATGCTGCACTAAATCTTTAAATACTTTCATAACCTGCAGCCCCATCCGACTGTCTAATTCTGCAGTGGGCTCGTCCGCCAACAGCAGCTTAGGCTTATGGGCAATCGCTCTTGCTATGGCCACACGCTGCTGTTCTCCCCCTGACAGTTCGAAAGGCCTATGCTTCATCCTTGGCTTTAATCCAACATAATCAAGTGCCTGCTCGGAATAATCACGGTAGTGGGCTGAGGGTACGCCGGCAATTCTAAGTCCAAATTCGACATTCTCAAATGCAGACATGTAAGGCACCAATGCAAATGATTGAAAGATCAAACCAAGCTGCGTTCTTCGGAGCTCATTGCGCTTTTTGTCAGAAATAACTGTTACATCTTGGCCTAAGAAATAAACCGCACCCTCTGACGGCTGATCTAATGCACCAAGCATATTCAATAAGGTGGTTTTACCTGATCCGGAGCGCCCTTTAAGCGCAACAAGTCGTCCGGAGGTTATACTTAAATTGGCCCCGCGCAGCGCGTGAACGGCAGCGGAGCCTTTTCCAAACGTACGGGTTACATTAACCGCTTGGATAATCGGTTCTCTTGCCGGAAATTTATCGATAGAAATTGACATCATTCTGCCCTCCTTATTGAAAGCGTTGTCTATATTAAATGTAAACTTTTCTAAAACATAAAAATAGACACCAATTTGTTAGAAATTGGTGTCTATTTGTTCTGTCTCTCCTCGTAATCCTTTGGTGAGCAGCCGACTGCCTTCTTAAATGTCTTTGCAAAAGCTTTCGCATCGCTGAAGCCTACAGCCCCTGCAATTTCGTAAACTTTCATATCCCCGGCTTCAAGCAATCGTTTGGCAGCTTGAATGCGGATTCTAGTAAGAGATTCAGAAAGAGATTCGCCTTTCTCTTTACCATACAGATCGCTTAAATAGCTGCGGCTAAGCTTCACATATTCGGAAATATCCGAAGTGCTTATTTGCAAGTGATAATTCTGCTGCATATATTGCATCGCTTTACGTACAAACGGATTACGTGAGTATGACTCTACAGCACCAGCCCCTGATCCCGGCAGCCCCCCTGCTAGCTCACGAATGGCTTGAATAAACCAAGGACCCAGTGAATCCATTTGCAAATGGGCTTGTACAGCCGCTACAGCAACATAGTTACGTTCAAATTCATCCGTACCAGCGCCCACACTGTGCTGTCCAGCGAAAGCAGCCGCTAAACCCAGCAGCTCATAAATGAAGCTATAAACCTGCTCAACCGCAGGTTCCTGCTGCTTTATTGTATCCACAACCTGCTCCGACCAATAAACCGCCGCTTCCTCATTTCGTCCAGCAATAGCGCGCAGCAAGTTTTGCTTTTCCTCCTGTGGAACTTGACCTTCGGCTAAGAAGCCAACTGCCTCCGAACTATCATTCACATCGGCTGCCCAGATCTCCTTCCTTAGGCCACTGTAAAAGCACGTATGACGCAAGCCTGCATGCTCTTGAAGAAGGGTTCGAAGGCGCTCAGGATGTTGTATTGGCGACACAGCTGTGATACAGAAGGAACCAGCGGTCAAACCACCTTCATGACACAGAAATGCGGTAATTTCAGAAGCCATTTTGTAAGCATCCGTATCTGTATCCGATCCACTATTTTCAAACAAAAGCAGCTGTTGATGAGCGTTCAACGTTACAAATGCAGTTGCTGAAGGCCAACTCCAATGGGCGAGCGACAATCGCATCGCTGGTGTCACATATATGATCCAACTGGAGAGTACTGCACCTCCTGTGAAAATCTCAGCCTCCAACTCCTCATCGGCACGGTGGTTGGTCCAAGTCTTCTGAAGTCTTATACCCCGCTGCGCCTGGTTAGATTGCTGAAGCTGCTCCTGCAGCTCCTCTTGCTTACGCCTCTCATCCCGCTGTTTCTGCAGCGCGAGCTTAGCCTCGGTTAGTGTAGCAACCAGCTGCTCAGGCTCCATCGTAGGCTTAAGGATATAATCGCTCGCACCTTGCTTCATTGCTTCCTTTACATAGGCAAAGTCATCCAGACAGCTAAGCACAACAACTCTTACGTCCATCTCAGTCTGTTTCAGCCGTTTAACAAGCTCAAGCCCATCCATCCGAGGCATTAGAATATCCGTAACTACCAGATCAATTCCGCCCAGCTGCAGTGATTCCCATGCTTCTTCTCCATCAACAGCCTCGCCTGCCCATTTCAAGCCATGATCCTCCCAAGAGATCATCGTTCTTAGCACTTGCCTAATAATCGGCTCGTCGTCTACTACTAATACGTTCATTGTTTACTCTTCCTCACTTTGATGCACCGGCATAGTCAATCGGATGGTGGTTCCTTGCTGCGGTTTACCGGTGATGTGCATTGTGTATCCGTTTCCATAATAAAGATTAATTTTCTCACGGATGTGACGCAGACCTATTCCACTCATCCTCTCTCGCATCCCGCCGCTGATACTGCCACTTCCCATTTGTTCTCCATATTCTTCTACAACCATACCGACCCCGTTATCCTCAACCTGACAATACAAAAGCTCTCGCTCCATTTCCAGCCATATACGAATGCGGATCCAACCTTCTTGGCGACCAGGCTCTAATCCATGAATAATTGCATTTTCAATCAACGGTTGTAAAATCATTCGGGGTACCAAGCAGCCTTTTGCAAGTGGATCCACTTCACTTTCCAGCCGAATTTTATCTCCGTAACGGAATGCTTGAATTTCCATATAGTCACGAATTAATTCCATTTCCTCGCGGATGGTAATAAAGTCGCCCTTTTTCCCCAAACTAGCCTGCAGCAACCGCACGAGTGAAGTAACAACCTCAGCAATTTGCGGTGTACGGTGCATTTTGGCTACCCATTTAATAGTGTTTAGTGTGTTATACAGAAAATGAGGATTAAGCTGGTACTGCAGCGCTTCCATCTCCGCTTCTTTTTTTAGTGACTCCTCACGTTTTACCTGCTTGATAAGCTCCTCAAGTCTATTGAGCATCTGATTGTAGCTCTCACCAAGCTCGTTCCATTCACGGCTGCTTTGGCGAACCCAATAAGCTTTAAAATCACCCAGCTCAGCTCGGTTCATTAACTTACGCAGCATCTGCAGCGGCTTCATAAAATAATGTCGGAACAATAATGCGCTAAATATGCTCAAAGTTAGAAGTACCAAGACCACAAGCAGTACTATCTGGGAAAAAGCATTGCTTTGCTCACCCGCAAGCGATTGAGGAACGGTAATTTGTGAGAACCAAACAGCTCCCGGAAGGTCGAGTCTTTTTTGTAAAATATAGGTGCGATCCTTCCATTGCAAAGGGATAATCGCAGCACCATCGTAACCCAAAGGCTCTATACTTTGATCAGCTGCTGTCCTTGCATAGACCAGGGCACCCGAAGAATCGGTAAGCTGGTTACCCAGCAAAGGTAAATTTCCGTAAATATCCTTCATCACCCTATCCAATTCAATCATTAATTGGACGGAGCCTTTGATAACATGGGTCTGATCTGATAAGGGTACTGTATACGCAACATTGTACTCGCTGCGCTGTCCCTCTCTGTCGGCAAGTGGTATTAATGAACGTTCATTTTTCTTCAACGACGGCCGCGGCAGATCAAGAAGAGCTGCGCCCTTCTGAGACTTGGTACAGATTGAATAACTCATCCCATCGAATGTTATGCACATTTCCGCTAAATAAGGCAGGTGCGACGTTTGCTCTCGGATCAAAAAGTCAATATATTCTCTTAATCCCCGTTCCTCCGCTGAACCCTGAGCAGCCTTCCCCTCTACCAGCCGTTGAACAGCATAATCATTAATCACGGTACTCACCATATGATCAAGCTCATTGAACGTTTGCTGCAGCCTTTGTATCGACTGCTCATGCAGCTGCAGCACATGGCTGGAAACTTCACGCGTCGCTTGATTCGAAGATTGGAAAAAGATAAATACGACAGACCCTGCTATAGAAACTGAACAAACCAGAACAATGTAGAGCATCATTCGCAACATGAGAATATAACCACCTGGAACAGCTTTATTTTATAAGTTAAACACGGACATTTAGAGAAAAAAACCCATGAGCCGGAAGCTCATGGGTTTCTAAGCGACATTATGGCGTTCCGGCCATTTGTAGTGCTTGAGATGAAATTTCATCCTTAAAACGAGTCATGCAGTTACACAAGAAATCTTTTCTGCAAATAGGACACGGTTCATTCAACAAACGGTTAACATGTGTCGCTACAGTAGCGCCCGTTGCTGCGTCCTTCTCATAAATAAGACGGCAGGATGTGCGGTCCTTTAAATTTACTACAATTTCAAACAATCCGTTTTTCGGGTTGTTGCTGACAATCTTGGCGTCGACAACCTGTGGTTGATAAGCCATTGTTTTCAGCACCTCTCTTTATGTAAATGTCTTGTTACCTCATGAATACCGCTTAGCAATCAAACTGGAATCCCACGAATTGCTCGTACTCTTCTTGAATAATAGCTTGTTTTACTTATCGCCGTCAAGTAAATTGCCCAATCCGCCGAGGATGCCTCCTTCTTCTTTGCGCCCGCCAGCTCTAGAAGCCGATAATACGCGATCCGCTAAGCGGCTGAACGGCAAGGATTGAATCCACACACGCCCTGGACCGCGAAGAGTGGCAAAGAACAAGCCTTCACCGCCAAATACCGCACTTTTAATGCCTTTTACCATCTCGATATCGTATTCGACTTCCTGCGTCATAGCTACCAAACAGCCTGTGTCGACTCGCAGCATTTCCCCAGGCTTCAACACCCTTTCACATATGGCGCCGCCTGCATGAACGAAAGCCAACCCATCTCCTTCGATCTTTTGCATGATAAAGCCTTCACCGCCAAAGAAACCAACACCCAGCTTGCGCTGAAAAGCAATACCTACAGAGACTCCTTTCGCTGCACATAGAAACGAATCCTTTTGACAGATCAGTTTTCCGCCTAGCTCGGATAGATCCATGGGTAAGATACGTCCAGGATACGGTGAAGCAAACGATACATGCTCTTTGCTGGAACCATCGTTCGTAAACACGGTCATAAACAAGCTTTCACCCGTTAGAAGCCTTTTTCCTGCACCAAACAGCTTGCCTACAAATCCCTTATTCTGGTCACTGCCATCCCCGAAGATCGTCTGCATCTGAATGCTAGCGCTCATCATCATCATACTTCCTGCTTCTGCAACGACGCTTTCATTCGGATCAAGCTCTATTTCGACATACTGCATTTCGGAGCCTACAATTTGATAATCAATTTCATGTGCATTCATATTCAGAATCCCTCCTTATCATGAAATATATCATCTTTAGCCTATTTCGCTAAATTTTACATTATGTCAGCTTCAGTAAACCTGCTGCATCCGCCGCTACCCTGCGAGCCTCTTCCACGTCATCGGCTGAAGTTAAGGCAACAGCCATCCGGCGGCCTACTTTTGTCTCGGGCTTACCAAACACTCTTACTTGTGTATTTGGCAGAGCCAGAGCTTGTTCTATTCCTTCGATTCGGAACTGCTGCTGTTCATCCCATGCTTTAAGAGTATGAGAGGCACCTGGTGTCAGCAAGCGGATTGTAGGAATCGGAAAACCTAATATAGCTCTGACATGAAGCGCAAATTCGGATAAATCCTGAGTCACCATCGTTACCATTCCGGTATCATGCGGTCGCGGAGAAACTTCGCTGAAATACACTTGATCTTTGCCTAGAAATAGCTCAACACCATATATACCGGCTCCACCAAGAGCATCGGTAATCGTTTTGGCAATAGCTTGCGCTTGTTCGATTTGCTTCAAGCTCATATTATGCGGCTGCCAGGATTCAATGTAGTCGCCATCCTTTTGGACATGACCAATAGGAGCACAGAATGCAGTACCGGAAACGGAACGAACGGTAAGCAGTGTAATTTCAGATTCAAAGTGAATGAACTGCTCAACAATGACCCGTGTTTTTTTAGCCCGACCACCCTCCATGGCATAATTCCAGGAGGTCTCCACATCCTCCGGTGTACGACAAACACTTTGTCCTTTACCAGAAGAACTCATAATCGGTTTAATTACGCAAGGAGTACCAATAGACTCAACAGCAGCCTTAAGCTCCTCCAAGCTGTCCGCGAAAGCATAATTAGCCGTTGGCAGCTTTAACGTTTCTGACGCCAAACGACGGATTCCTTCTCGGTCCATCGTTAGACGGGCTGCAGTTGCGGTTGGTACAACCCTGAAGCCCTCCTGCTCCAGCTCCACGAGTACATCTGTCGCAATAGCTTCAATCTCAGGCACAATCCAATCCGGCTGTTCCTTTTTAATCAGCTCACGCAATTGGTCTCCATCCAACATATTAATCACATAGGAGCGGTGAGCTACCTGCATAGCCGGCGCATTTGCGTAACGGTCCACTGCAATAGTCTCTACCCCTAGTCTTTGGGCTTCGATGACAACTTCTTTCCCGAGCTCTCCTGAGCCGAGCAGCATCATTTTCTTGGCTTGGCCTGATAATGGTGAACCATACATGAATTATTTTCCTCCTAAGGGTTTTGCGCTGAAAAGCTGGCAGCGCAAGCATTGGCTGCGTTTAATCAAAAGTGTAGTCATTATGGCTGCTTCAATAGTAAGTATTGCCATAAATTATAGCTTATTTGCTGAATTTTCGCATCTATGCCTTTTAAAAATGATCATTAGGTTTGAGTTACTTTTTTTTAGAGAAAGTATGCCAAATCATGGCACTAGATGTATAATAATGGATAAACAGTGCAGATTAAAACTAAAGGCTTACTTTTATCAAGTAACTTATGATACACTATAAATATAGAGGGAGATGATAATTATGGGCGATCATTCACTTTGTCCGAAATTTGAAGCAGCGTTCGAGATTTTGGGGAAACGTTGGACAGGCCTCATCATCCATTCACTTTTGAATGGGCCGCGACGCTTCAAAGATATTTCGGAAATGATTCCCGGCATGAGCGACAGAATGTTGGCAGAACGCTTCAAAGAACTTGAGGCTGCCGGACTAATCCTCCGCCATGTATACCCTGAAACTCCGGTGCGTATCGAATACGAGCTGTCGAATAAAGGGAGCGCACTTCAGCCTGTTATGGAAGCTGTTAAGCATTGGGGCGATAACTGGATGCATACGGGCTGCCCAGATGCGAAGGAATAGGAATGGAAACATATAAACATGACGGGTTCGGCATTACTGATAACCGGAACCATAAGTAATGATTGAACGCACTTCGGACCTTTCACAGATACCGGACTCGTTTTGTTCATAATCCTTAACAACAACAAAAAGACGATTCCAATCGAATCGTCCCTATATTTATATATGCAAAAACCTTATGAGGCTTCATTTTGATGAAAACGCTTCTTTTGGCTACGCATGGCTTCAAGTATTAATAAATCGAGCTCCATGCTCTTTTTCACAACCTCGGGGCTTGATAATTCATAACCTAGGACATTTACTAATTTATTAAGTTCTCCGACATACGAATGAATTCTACTTTCCAATTGGGTAGATGTGATCATAGTAATTGCCTCCTTGCGTTGATTTTTCGTAGTAGAGTCAGCTTGAATTTCCAATTAATGGCTTGTCTCATCTTCCATTTTAAGTTACATTAATTAGTATTATTTAATATGTGTTTATATAGTTATTATCTATTAATCATTTTAAAAAAGTTGCAGGCTGCCATTTGTTTGTCATTTAGTTTTCTAACACTTTACTAACAACTAGAGGAGGGAATTCATGTCTAAAGTATTGCTGATTGAGGACGATCAAAGTATCGCAGATATGATTTCCATATATTTAGCAGAGGAAGACTATGTTGTTCACTGGGCTGCCGATGGAAAACAAGGCACCGAGTTGTTTCACTCCGTAGAACCGAATGTTATAATTTTGGATATTATGCTCCCCGATATGAATGGCATTGATTTGTGTAGACAATTTCGTACCGAATCTTCAGTTCCCATTATGATGATCTCCGCCAAAAGTGAGGTTTCTGAACGTGTCAAAGCACTAATAATTGGTGCGGATGATTATTTATGCAAACCGTTTAGTATGCGGGAGCTTGCGGCTAGAACTAGTGCGCTTCTGCGCAGATCAACCATGGAGAAGGCTCCTGCCGAAGTAAATGAAAAAGTATACGCTCACACAATTAAATTAGACTTGGAAAAGCGTTGCATTTATTTACAAAATCACGCCGTTGAAACGACCTTCTCCGAATTTGAGATAATGCGTCATTTCTGGCTTCATCCTGGCAAAGTTTTTTCACGAGAAGAGCTCTTGAACAATATCCGCGGTATAGATACCTTTGTGACCGAGCGTTCTGTAGACGTACATATTACCAACCTTCGCAAAAAAGTAGAGGCCGATCCAAAAGAACCCAAGCACATTAAAACGGTTTGGGGCGTTGGCTACAAATTTGAACTTTAATTATGAAAAGCTTCCATTCGAAGCCCTTTCGATGAAGAGACATTGTTGTAATAACGGTAGCTTTTCTTGCAATATCAGAATGGTTCAGCTCCGCTGAAATTAAATTCTGATATAATCAAAAAAATCCTGCAAGTGATTATGTGAGGTATCACATAATCACTTGCAGGATTTTTTGTGTCTTATTTTCTTGTATTATGATCATTAGGGAATACGCGTTGTACCATTGTGTTAAATTCGTTCAAATACGCCGATAAATCGACGCCCCTTAGCTCTTCTTTCTCATAAAAACGGATACGTTGGACAAAATTAGGGTTCGCAGACACGAATACCCTTTGAATATTGGGTGGAGACATAGCCAACACTTGACTTTTAATTTGAGATGACATGGTCATGCTTAATCCACCCGTATCCCCCCAGTTAATTCTCGCATTGCCTTTGTCCGTTCCGAATAGGCCGATTCCGCCCTTAGACGTCACTTGATTCGCCATCATATCAGGGTGACTTTCGGCATTAAGATCATGCCCATTCATCACAACCGCTACGTACGCGTTCGTTTCCGTTAGCATTACAGTCACGGCTTGGACACCTTGGTTCCTCTCCAAAGGTTTAGCCATTTCAGGTGAAAAACGAAATGCTTTAGTCAAATGGCTATTCGTCATATCGAGCTGTTGGAATGAGCCAGGATTGGCAGCTTTTGTCTTCCCTTGCTGGTCATTCAGCCACTTCGATTTCACGCCAAGTGTGTCATTTTCATTATTGCGGCTATCGCGGTCAAATTGGGCATGTAGCTTTGAGGACTCCACACCACCTCCGGATGCATTATGCTTCTCATTACTACAAGCGGCTGTTATTAGCAGTAACCCGCTTAAAATGCCAAACCTCCATATCGTCCAGCGAAATGGAATTATTCTCAAAGGTTTCCCCTCCTAGAACTTTCCTTTCAGGAAAGTTTACTTCGTAAGCATGATCTATATCAACTCATCGATGTATTCTTAGGATGGTTTCCAAGTCAGGAAAATATGCGCTCACCTGAATTAAGAAATACCTAGCAGATCTCCGGTATGTCATTTTTTATGGAAATCTACACGTTTGTGCGTTGGGAAGGCATGGGTATGGGTTTGGGATTCCAACTGATGTTGAAAAAATATTGAAAAAAAGAGCAAGCTTCAATAGAAGCTCACTCTTTATTAATTGTGCGATGCCAGTAACGACGCAATTTAATCTTTGTCCGGTTCGCCGGTTCGGTCTATTTCTTCAAGCAATTTGCGAACTGCTTCAGGAGACAGCTCTCCGGCTTGCTTGAACCGCAGCAATTGCTCTTTTATATTTTGACCGATCTCTTCATTCTCAGCTTCATCCTCTGTGTAAGATGGATCGAACCACACATAATCACCATCAGGTCCATTACGCAAAAACGTTTTATTCCAAGCATCCGGGTATAAATAAGACTGCTCACTAAAAATAATACCGAGCACATCATCACTATTCAATGGCAATAAATGATGGAAGTTCTCTTCCCCTGTACTTTCCGGACCGATCGCCGACACTTGCTTATGCAAGTATGCATAATGAAGATAATGCTCTCCAGTCAGCTTGTCCTTTGCAACCTCATATAGCTCCAGTTCATCGCCGCTAAGCGCCTTGACTGTTTCCAGCCGCTGCTGAAGCCAATCGGAGGGGATTCGTTTAAACTCCTTGAACGACATTTCCATAACCGTGAGCCTCTTTCTCCATGCCTTATCCGGCTTTTATTTTGATTTTCCGCCATTTTTCGTGCCGATAACCCTAGTGCTTGGCAGCCTTAGGGAACGGCGCGGCAGACGCCATTTGAACAGAACAGAGAGCATTCTTAAAGCAACTATCAATGTAAATAAGGTTATTAGATGATAGGGCCCCTGAAACCATCCAAGACCTATCATCAGTCCGGCAAACATTCCCCAAACCGCATAAATTTCATCTTGAAGCACAAGAGGCTTCCGTCCAGCCAGAACATCACGGATAATACCCCCGCCAATTCCCGTCATCACAGCAGCAACCATGATTGCACTAATCGGATGATTCATATTAACAGCATAAAGTGCACCTTGAATGGAAAAGGCAGCAAGTCCTATAGCATCAAAGAGAGATTCCCACGTTTTCCAACGGCGAATCCAGCTGACTGGCACAATAAACACTAGCCCCGCAGCGACGAGCGCAGTCTTCAAGTACATCCCTTGTTCCCATAATGTAGTTACAGGAACACCGATGAGCAAGTTCCGAACCACCCCGCCGCCGAAAGCCGTTACAAGTGCAAGTACAAAAACTCCAAGAATATCATAATCTTCTTCCATCGCCACAACCGCACCGCTGACTGCAAAGGCTATTGTGCCGATAATGCTGAATAATTGTAGGTTAAATTCAAGCAGTTCCATGTCAATTTTATATATTCCAATCCAGTGTAACTACACTGCCTGTACGGGAAGATTCATAAATGGCCTCTAATACCAAATTGTTCGCCAGCCCGGATAGACCTGATGTGATCGGTTCCTTTCCTTCTCGGATACATTCTACAAAATGGCGGCTTTGTCTAACCCTTGCGCCTTCATCATTATCCGGAACACTAAGCTCAACCTCAGCTGTGCGGTCAAACAATTCTGTAAAGAGCCTGCCCTTATTACCACGCAGTGTTGCTCCTCCCTCTGAGCCCATAACATACAGATAAGGTTGATTATCCAACATATCCGTATGTGCAGCCCAGCTGACATCCAAGGTCAAGGTGCTTCCATTATCCAGCTTAATTAATGCCGTCGCCAAATCCTCGACATCATAAGTGCCGTTCCAGTCAGGTTTCCCCCAAGTACCGATGCCTTTACGCTTTGGACCAAACTCTGCATAGGTTGTGCCAAAAACAGAAACCGGTCTTGCATTGCCCATCAGATGAAGGGATAGATCAAGCATGTGCACACCAATATCAATTAAGGGCCCTCCGCCTGATTTAGACATTTGTGTAAACCAAGTACCCCATCCTGGAATCCCTTTACGACGCATCCAGCCTGCTTTCACGTTGTAAATTTGTCCTAATGAACCCTTGTCAATTTGCTCCTTAACTTGAAGATTAATAGCTTCCCAGCGCATTTGGTGTGCAACCATCAGTATTTTGTCAGATGCGCGGTGTGCTCTAATAATCTGCTTAGCAGAGGCAGCATTAATCGCCATAGGTTTCTCCAATAAAACATGTTTCCCCGCCTCCAAAGCGCTTATGGCTATAGGTGCGTGCATTTCATTAGGAACCGCGATGATAACCGCATCCAGATTGGGGTCTTGAAGCAACTCTTCGTAAGATGCATGAACCTTCGGAATCCCATGCTCTTTGGCCCTAGACTCTGCTAATGGCAAATATACATCGGTTACAGCTACGATGGCAGCTTCAGGTACTTTTTTAAACTCATTCATATGTACATTTCCAATGTTACCTGCACCAATAACGCCAATCTGTATTATTTTATTTTCTGGCATCCCACTAATTCCTCCAAGGTTAACTGTTATGTATAAACTGAAAATACTATACCACAAAGCTGCGAAAACTCGCCAATACAAAAAAACGGTTATCTCGCCATAAATGCGAATGAACCGCTATAAAATGCCCATATCCTTCGCTTTTTGAGCCGCTTCTTTACTGCTCTTTCCACCGAGCTTACGTAAAATATTGCCGACATGCACTTTTATGGTGCGAATTGAGACTACGAATTTATCGGCGATTTGTGTTTGAGTGTGGCCTTTTTCAATTAGATCCAGAACCTGGATTTCCGTTGGCGTAAGCAGGTTGCGCAGCTCTTTTACTCGAACCTCATGCTCAAGATCCTTTAAACGACGGAATTCTTCACGCATTTTGGCTGCTACACTTGGGTGTATGGAGCTGCGGTTAGCGTAAGCATTGCGGATGGATTGTGGGATCTCAGTAAAGTTGGATTTCACCATGTAATCGACAGCTCCGACCTTGAATGCTTCGAAGATGAGCTCTTTTTCTTCCATGGAGGTTAGCATAATTACTCGTGCTCCCGTACATTGTACAATTTCTGCAGCGGCCCATATTCCCTCCGGGCTGTCAGACATCATAATATCCATTAAAACTACATCCGCTTCCACACGTTCGAGCAGCTCTACCGCATCTTGGCCTGACGAGGCTTGACCGACTATATCCAAATCCGTTTCTTTACTCAAATAACTTATTAATCCTCGAAGCCAATCCAGATCATCCTCCACAATTACAACACGTATCCGGTTCATCCTTCAGCCCCGCCTTTCTTTTTAGGAAAATGAATAAATACTGAGGTGCCAAGACCAGGCTTGCTATCGACTCCCATCGAGCCTTTATGCTTTTGTATGATATTGTAGCAATAAGATAATCCTAACCCGAAATTAAGCTTCTTGCCCGATTTAGTTGTGTAAAAAGGATCAAATATCCGCTTCAGCTGCCTCTTATCCATACCAGTTCCCGTATCCTTAATTTCCACAGCAAGATTGCGTTTCGTTTCCGTAAGCTTTACTGTCAGGAGCCCCCCCTGAGGCATAGCTTCCGCCGCGTTCGTAAGTACATTAGTAAAAACCTCAATCAGCTGAGCCCGATCCGCCCATGTAACTCCTTCACAGCGAAAATCTTTGACAATCTCAATATTGAGGAAGCCGGGCTCCAGCATAATCAAACAATGGTCAAGCAGAACTGATAGCTTTAGCTCTTCCTGGTGTAATACAACCTCCTGCGTCTGACCCTGAATACGGTAGATCATATCGTAAATATGCTGGGAAGCATACATAATGACTTCAATATCTTTAACTAGCTGCTGCGGATCTGGCTGTGCCGCTTCTGATTTGATTTTTTCACTAAACAATCTAATTTTACCGACGTCATTTTTTATGGCATGATTTAAAATCGAAGTACCTGAAGTAATTGCGCGCAAGGTATAGTCGAGCTTTTGGTTCCGGATTGAGATTTGCAGGCCCATGAAACCATAACGAAAGCTTGATAGCAAAATAACCGCTAATGTGAAGCCGATAACAGCAGCATTGTAGCGCCACCATTCATAGATTCCGAAAAAAGCTGGCAGCACATACATTGTAAATAAAGCAAAAAACAAGGTCGGAGCGGCCGCCAATATTGTCAGCATGCGGAGCTTCCGCAAAAAGGTGTTTCGCTCCTTAATAGCTCCATGCAGCAGCATAGCGATTCCATAAACAATGTAGGGGGCCGTCCAGAAAATAACATAATGATATGGGATTGGATCTCCCGGCGCAGAATCAAATGCAAAGGACGCTGCGGCAGGCAGGATAAGCAGCCAAGCTAGCGGTCGTTTCCACCGCCACAAAGCTGCATTCGGGTGATACATGACTGAAAACATAACGAATGTATACGGCAGTCCATAATAACAGGTCAGTGAGAAAATCACTTCAGCATTATCCAATATGCGAATAACTGGTTCAGTCAACCACCCTTGTTCGAACAAGTATGGAGTTAACTGATCATGAATCACAGCCGATAAGCCGCCTGATCCACCGGTAAAGGCAATGCTAGCTATCCAGCGGGTGGTTGGCCTTCTCGGGTCTGTCACCAGCAGCAGCAACCCGATCGTCCATAATCCTATCAGCACAAACAGCATAACTATCCGACACATCCGTTTCAAAAGAAAAATAAAGTTGATACCACATATACTTCTG
Source organism: Paenibacillus foliorum (assembly GCF_013141765.1). Classification (GTDB taxonomy): domain Bacteria; phylum Bacillota; class Bacilli; order Paenibacillales; family NBRC-103111; genus Paenibacillus_S; species Paenibacillus_S foliorum. The sequence continues at coordinate 26,347 of NZ_WHOD01000050.1, read as the reverse complement.
AGCTTAAGAAGCCCCAGTCATTTATTGATCGTCTAAATGGAATAATCCTTCTGTAGCAGCTCCAGCTCTTGTAGGCTGCGCTCAGCCCAATGAACCGTTTGCTTCAGCTGCCGAATCTCTGAATGGAGCGCTCGTTCCAAAGAAGTACGATATTCCTGCACGGTACCATGAAACGGCTTAATTGAGTATCTAGGTATTAAAGCAATCTCCTGAAATGCCAATGCACGGCGCTGATGGAAGAACGGAACGTTAGGATCCATCGGGTTATGCAAATCTCCCTGCGTCGGATGCTTAATCACAGCCAAGATTTTCACCGCTATTTTTCCGGATGGAGATACTTCAACAACCTCACCTGCATACTCACCTGTTTTATATTCCGCTGTAACTAAGCTTCCAATTTCAAACTGTTCGCTCATGGGTTTCCTCCTAAGAGTTTCTGCCTTAGCAGAAACTGGCATCGTAAGCATTATCTAAGTTATTGCGTAAGCATAAGGCCGCATCATAGCATAGGCATAGACTATGCGAATTCTTGAAACCAACGGTGTAAGTCATCGACAGCCTGCATACGGTATCTTTTGCGTATGATCCCGTCCTCCCCCATACCCGCAATACAAGGGACACTTTCAATTTGCCACTCTCTAGAAATCTGTGGACAAAAGTTAATATTGCACTTTACAATGGGCAGCTGCGGATCAAGGGCCAGAATGACCTGCAGCATACGTTCTGTCATTTTACAGGTACCGCAAAGCGGGGTATAGAAATAGAAGAACTTACGCTCTGCAGTTCCTTTCAACGCCCACTCCTTCAGCTGCGACTCTGACCATTCTGTCAAGGTCTGACCCTCCTTTTTTTAATTTTACTTGCTGAATTTCCTTAACTCAATAATCAAGTGCATTTTCTCCGATATAACCGATTTTATTCGGTGAAGAAATGTTGATCGAGCCGCTCCAAGCTTAGAAGAAAATGCTCTAACAAGCTTGGAATATCGTCTATCTGTCTCTCATCCAGCTTTCTTGAGAATTGAATGGTCAGATGATTTTCCAGCTTTAAAGGCTGCTTGCCGTACTCCATATGGATGCTTTGAGCGACACTAACCTTGTCTCCCCATATGTCAATCATCTGCTTGGCAGCAAATGCACAATCAGGCTCCACTTCTCGAATTGGGAATATAAACGTAAGCTCCAGGCCGCAGCCTGGTTGTTCATCAGGCTGTGACAGCAATTCAGCTGCCAAGTCTGCAAGTGACGCAGTCAGCATTATACGGCCAATTACGAGCCCTTTCTGCCTTCGAACCGCTTCCATTCCAAAGCATCGAGACATCGAAGAAAGTTCAACCCGATCCGTACGTTGAATAATTTGAACGGATCCGTCTAAATCCATATCATACATCGCGCCTTCAAAGACAACCTTTAAATTATCATAAATAGTTGGATCAAACATTCGGCTTCTCCTAATTCACTCTAAAGTCAACTCTATATTTAACTTGCTTCCTCTTGGACAAATCAGTACAATGATATCATCTAGAGCAAGGAAGGTGTACAACATGTCGGATGAGAACCAAACAACGAATGTAGAAACTCAAGAACCTAAGAAGGTCAGTTTAGCTGATGCAATTAAGAACAAGCTTGCCCAAAAGAAGCAAGAACAAGCTGATGCTAAGGCAAATTCGCAGCAACGGGGCGGCAACAGCGCCGTAATGAGAAGCCAAAATAACAAGAAGCCAAACAATCAGCGCCGCCGTACTGGCGGGAGTTAAAAAGAAGGATGAGCTACGTAACCCAAGCTCATCCTTTTTTCTTTGGTTCAATAGAAGCTGAGGTTCACTTGTATAAGCTCATCCTTGAGAAACGCGCTCACGTTCGTTCCTAAGGGTCGGAGCAGCCGTTAATCCTTAATAGTTAAAGGCAATTAAGTGTACATCAATTCACGTTGTTTTTTTATTTCATCACTTGCCAGGTACTCATCGTACGTCATCATTTTGTCAATCAGGCCATTCGGCGTAATTTCCATGATGCGATTCGCTACGGTTTGGATAAACTGATGGTCATGAGATACAAAGAGCATCGTCCCGTCAAAATCAACCATACCATTGTTAAGAGCCGTAATCGATTCCAAATCCAAATGGTTGGTAGGTTCATCAAGAATTAAAACGTTGGCACCACTCATCATCATTTTGGACAGCATGCAGCGAACCTTTTCGCCCCCTGATAATACACTTGCTTTTTTCAGTGCTTCTTCACCAGAGAAGAGCATGCGACCCAAGAAACCGCGCAAATACGACTCATCCTGCTCCTTCGAATACTGACGCAGCCAATCTACTAGGCTCATATCCGAGTTGAAATAAGAAGTATTATCCTTCGGGAAATACGCCTGTGTGGTTGTTACACCCCAAGTGAATTCCCCAGAATCAGCTGGAGTTTCACCCATCAACACTTGGAACAATGTAGATTTAGTATTCCCATTTGGTCCTACAAAAGCAATTTTATCACCTTTGTTAATCGTGAAGCTGATGTTGTTGAATATTTGCTCTCCATCAATTGATTTGGACAGCTTCTCGACAGTTAACAGCTGTTTGCCCGCTTCGCGTTCAGGTTGAAATTTAATAAACGGATATTTCCGGGTAGACGGCTTGATATCCTCCAAAGTAAGCTTTTCCAGCTGTTTTTTCCGCGAGGTCGCTTGCTTAGATTTGGAAGCATTAGCACTAAAGCGTTGAATAAATGCTTCTAATTCTTTACGTTTCTCGTCTGTCTTTTTGTTGGATTCTCTTGTAAGCTTGAGCGCTAATTGACTGGACTCATACCAGAAATCGTAGTTACCCACGTAAAGCTGGATTTTGCTAAAATCAATATCGGCAATGTGAGTACATACTTGGTTTAAGAAGTGGCGGTCATGGGATACTACAATTACAGTACCTTCAAAACGAGCAAGGAAATTTTCCAGCCAATTGATCGATTCAATATCCAAATGGTTGGTAGGCTCATCCAGCAGCAAAATGTTCGGATTTCCGAACAAGGCTTGTGCAAGCAATACACGAACCTTCTCGTTACCGCTTAATTCCTTCATTTTTTGCTCTTGCATTTCCTTGTTAATACCAAGTCCGATCAATAGCTCAGCGGCATCCGACTCCGCTTGCCAGCCATCCAAATCCTGAAATTCGCCCTCTAAATCAGCAGCACGCATACCATCTTCTTCAGAAAAATCCTCTTTGGCATATAAAGCGTTCTTTTCTTCCATTATTTCAAATAGACGCGAATGGCCCATCATTACAGTTCGCAATACTTCTACTTCATCATATTCGAAATGATTTTGTTTTAAAACTGCCATCCGTTCACCTGGGGTGATGCTGACTTCCCCTTTATTGGCTTCCATTTCACCGGATAAAATTTTAATGAAAGTCGATTTACCGGCCCCATTGGCTCCGATTAAACCGTAGCAATTTCCTGGAGTGAATTTGATATTAACATCCTCAAATAGCGCTCTTTTGCCGTATCGTAAAGTTACATTTGAAACTGTAATCATTAATTATTCCCTACTCTCTTAAATTATTGCTTTGACGCATTAATTGCTTCCAAACATAAATTATAGCATAAGAAGCCTGTCTATTCCCAATGGAAATGCAAAATTTTGAATGTTTTTAAGTAAAATACAAGATTTACTGCAGCAGAATCACCGTTTAAGAGCAATTTCTTATAATTTATCAGAATTTATAACCGTTTTCAGCGGAGCGCTGAACCATTCTGACGTTGCAAGAAAAGCTATTCTAAGACCCTAATGTACTTACATTGAAAGAGCTGCAAATAGAAGCTTTTCTTATTTATTGGCCTCTATTTGCTCAACTAGCTCCGACAATTCAGCCCAACGGTCCATAGTCTGCTCCAACTGTCCAGTCAGCAGCTGCTCTTCTGCGAACAGCTCCTGCACTTTTCCGTAATCGCTGCCTGCTCGCTCTATTCCTTGCTTTACCTCTGCCAACCGATTCTCGATTGTTGCCATCTTGCTTTCAATCTCATCCCATTCCTTTTGTTCCTTGAAGGAAAGCTTGCGAGGACGCGTATTTTCCTTGCGACTTGAATCAATCGGTGCTGAGGATGTTACAGCGTTATCCTTAGACTGTGCTGCAGAAGCTTGCTGCTTACGATCGATTGCCTCAGTCTGCTCCTCAGAACGGACCGTCTCCAAATATTCAGAATAATTACCCTGAAAACGCCTTATGCTGCCATTCTCAAATGCAAACAGATGATCAGAAGTCCGATCCAAAAAGTATCTATCATGCGAAACTGTGATTACAGCACCCGGGAAATCATCCAAATATTCCTCTAAAATGGTCAAAGTCTGAATATCCAAATCATTGGTAGGCTCATCGAGCAGCAGAACATTCGGCTCCCCCATCAGAGTCCGCAGCAAATATAATCTACGACGCTCTCCACCTGACAGCCTACCAATAGGCGTCCATTGCAGCGAAGGTGAGAACAGAAAGCGCTCCAGCATTTGCCCTGCTGTGATGGATTCACCATTAGCCGTACGGATCACCTCAGCGACTTCCTTAATGTACTCAATAACCCGCTGCTTCTCATTCATTTCTACATTCTCCTGAGTGTAGTAAGCGAGCTTTACGGTTGTGCCAGTATCTATTGTACCTGCATCCGGTTGAAGTCGACCCGCCAGCATGTTCAAAAATGTGGATTTGCCACTGCCGTTAGGCCCGATGATACCAATTCGGTCATCCGGCATTACAATATAACTGAAATCTATAACCATATTTCTTCCCTCAAAAGCTTTCGAAACATGCTCCAGCTCCATTACCTTTTTACCAAGTCGGCTTGCTCCAAGCGCCATATCCAGCTGCTCAGACGGTCCATTGACCTTGCGATCCCGCAGTTCAACTGTCCGGTCAATACGCGCCTTTTGTTTAGTCGACCTTGCTTTGGCCCCGCGGCGGAGCCATGCAAGCTCACGACGAAGCAAGTTCTGACGCTTGTCCTCTTCAGATGCTTCGCGCTCCATGCGTTCGGCTTTTTTCTCCAAAAAAATCGCATAATTACCTTCATAGCTATATAACTTTCCGTGATCCAACTCAAGTATTCTATTAGTAACGCGGTCCAGGAAATAACGATCATGCGTCACGATGAGGAGAGCTCCCTTCCACTTCGACAGGAACTCCTCCAGCCACTCCACTGTTGTATGGTCAATATGGTTAGTTGGCTCATCCAGAATAAGCAGATCAGCAGGTTGAATCAGAACTCTTGCCATGGCTACACGTTTACGCTGACCTCCAGACAGCACACCAACTTTTTGTGTGAAGTCCTGAATGCCGAGCTTTGTCAGTACTGTTTTTGCTGTTGTGCTAGCTTCCCAAGCATTGAGTGTATCCATCCTCTGCTGTACCGCAAATAAACGCGATTGCCGCTTTTCGTCCTCAGGCGCTTCTTGCAGCGCTGTTAACGCCACTTCATAATCCCGTAATGTTTGCATCAGCGGTGTATCTCCATAGAACACCTGCTCCAGAACGGTAGAGCTGGAATCAAATTCAGGATTTTGTGGAAGATATTCAACTCGGAAATGATTGGCATGCACCAGCTTGCCCGAATCTACACTTTCTAATTTCGCAATTGCCTTAAGCAGTGATGACTTGCCTGTTCCATTTACCCCAACAAGACCTATTCGTTGCCTTTCGTTAATATGAAATGAGATATCGTCGAACAGTATTTTCTCTCCATAGCTTTTGTTAAAATGCTCTATCGCTACTAAACTCAATGATTACATCCCCTTTGATTCGTTAGTCAAACAAGGCTCCATTACATAAGCCGCCAGCAGAGCAATGGTGTTCCATATCGCTTCGCTATGTGTACGCTCCATACTGTGAGAAGCGTGCACTCCTGGTCCAACCAATGCTGCTCTAATGTTGCTTCCTCCACGTAAAGCAGCGGATGCATCTGAGCCATATTGTGGATAGATATCTACAGCATAAGACAACTGCTCCCTTTTGGCCAACTCCACCAGCTTACTGGTCATTTGATAATCATAGGGTCCTGAGGAATCTTTCGCACAAATGGAAACATCAAATTCCGTGCAAGACAGATCATCTCCCATTGCCCCCATATCAACAGCAATTAACTCATCTATTTCCGGTGGGAGGAAAGCCGCACCATGCCCCACCTCTTCGTAGGTACTTATTAACAATTGAAGTGTAAAGGCTGGAGTAATGCTTTCACGCTTCAACAGCTCTAATAAACCAAATAATGCCGCAACACCGGCTTTATCATCCAAATGACGCGATTTAATATAACCATTTCGCTTAAATTCTGCTCGTGGGTCGAATGAGATAAAATCGCCAACCTCGATACCTAACTGCTTAACATCCTCGACCGTCTTAACAGCCTCATCCAGTCTAATCTCCATTACAGCTTCTTCCCGCTTCAGTTCCCTTGCGTCACTGTATACATGTACGGAAGGCTTCGTAGTCAATATAGTACCGTCATAGCTGCGTCCATCCCTAGTATGTACCTTGCAGTACTCATTCTCAACAGCACCCATCATATACCCGCCTACCGAAGTAAACCGAAGGGTACCATTGGATTTGATTGAGCGGACCATGGCCCCCAAAGTATCGACATGGCCTGACAATCCGATTACGCGCTCCTTCTGCTTACCCGGCACGCTGATTATTCCACAGCCTTTTTTAGTATAGCTTAAGGAATAACCTAGTTTCTCAGCTTCTGAAGCAACTAACTTCATAATATTATGGCAATAACCGCTCGGACTCGGAGTTTGCAGTAATTGTTCCAGAATACGGTGCACATAAGCTTGATTAATCTTGGATTTCAATGGAATCCCCCTCTTTAGTATATGCGTTCAAAGTTAGTCTTCCGGAGGAAATCCAATGGAGGCTTCGAAATAGCTACCTCGGAAAACCTATAAGTATTTGCTTCCGACAATTTTTTCATGTAAGCTTACAAATGACAAAATGAAGGAGGTTTATTGCCCAATGTCTGAAAACTTACCACCAAAAACCTGTACAATTGAGCGTTTAGTTACTAAGGAAGATGATGTAGAAAAAGTAATCCGCGGCGAAAAAACAGCCACTCGTCGAAACGGCCGTTATGCCGATATCGGTGAAATCATGGAATTAAAAGGCCAAAAGTTCGAAGTACATAAGGTCTACCAGCAATCGCTTGGTGAACTGACAGACGAGGCTGTTCAAACTGAAGGCTTCGATAATGTGGAGAGCTATAAAAATCACATTTTATCCATGCATGCCGGTATGCCTTGGCTTCCGCACATGAAGGTCTGGGTACACGAATTCCGCGCAGTATAATTAAGGTATAAACCTTATACCTTCTATTCAACGAAACAAAAACAGTGTAGTCTTCAATAAAATGAATGCTACACTGTTTTATTAACCTTTTCAAGTTTGGAGGCTTTAAATTTGTATCCCTGGCTTGTCTTTATCCACGCAGTAAGCTCATTAGTTTCTATCGGACCTTTTATTGTACTTATCCCTATGCTTTCCAAGCTTCGTACCGCGGAAGGAGCTCTGCTGCATTCCTACTTGGATTCATTTCATTTCGTTGTCCGCTTATCTAAACATTCAGGTCACGTCCTCGTATTCTCAGGACTTCTGCTGCTTTGGCTTGGTGGATGGCCATGGACTACACCTTGGATTGCGGGAACGTTCATTGTACTGATTGCTTCATTATTTTTTATGGCCCGCGCCTTTTCGCCCACGATCCGTCGACTTAGACAACCCGAGCATGACCGAAAAGCATTGGTAAACAAACTGTCACGCTCTTTATATTACTACATGTCCATTCTGTTAATTATGTTATGGATGATGATGATGAAACCGGCTCTTTGGTGAATGTGCATTCACAGGAGCCGGTTTTTTTTGTCTAATATTAAGATTGAAAGTCAACGCAAACGCTAGTACCGTCAAGCACTTGTTTCATGTGTTCTTTTACGCCCAGGTGAAGTGGATGTACGTCATAAGCTTGAAGGTCCTCAAGCGATTCGAATTTTGTAATCAGTGCAATATCATAAGAACGTTCCAAATGAAGCACATCAAGACCTACTTCAATATATTTTAAAACAGGAATTTTGCCTTCCATATTGGTCAGCACTTGAGCTGTCGCTTTAACGGCTTCCGGGCTGCGGTCTTTCAGTTTAAAAAATACGATATGAGTTATCATTTAAATAATCGTCCTCTCTTATGTTAAGTGTTTGTAACAGCTTGGTTAGACCATTCTTCAACATCCCATACTTTAGTAACCCAATCTTCATAAAAGTCAGGCTCATGGCATACGAGAAGAATCGTTCCTTTGAACTCTTTCAATGCACGCTTAAGCTCTTCCTTAGCAACGACATCCAGATGGTTCGTCGGCTCGTCAAACAGAATCCAGTTGCTCTCCAGCATCAAAAGCTTACAAAGACGCACCTTAGCCTGCTCCCCACCGCTCAGCATGCTCATCTGACGTGTGATATGCTCATTCTTCAGTCCGCAACGGGCCAAAGCGGCTCTTACCTCATGCTGATTCATGCTTGAAAATTCATTCCAGACATCATCGATTGGTGTCAAATTTGCAGCTTTTACTTCCTGCTCAAAGTAGGCGGGGAATAAATAATCTCCTAAATACGTTTTACCGCCAAATGCGGGTATCTTACCCATGATTGTCTTCAGCAGGGTGGATTTACCTACACCATTACAGCCGACAACAGCGATTTTATCCCCGCGTTCAATCGTCATGTTCATCTTGGGCAGCAGCGGAGAATTGTACCCGATCACCAAATCCTGGCCCTCAAAAACCGTTTTGCCGCTTGCGCGAGCTTCTTTAAATTGGAACGTAGGTTTAACAGCAGATTCAGGACGGTCTATCCTGTCTACTTTATCCAACTGCTTCTCACGGCTTTTTGCGCGGCCTGAGGTGGAAGCTCTAGCTTTGTTCTTCTGGATAAAATCCTCTTGCTTTTTAATATATTCTTGCTGTTTTTCATACGCATCAATGTGCTGCTGTTTGTTCATATCTGCCATTTGCAGAAATTTCTCGTAGTTAGCTGTATAACGAGTTAGCTTAGTAAACTCCAAATGATAAACAATGCTTACCACCTTGTTCATGAACTCAGTATCATGGGAAATCAAGATGAAAGCATACGGATAATTTTGCAAATAGTTAGTCAACCAATCGATATGCTCAACATCCAAATAGTTGGTCGGCTCATCCAGGAGCAGTGCAGTAGGTTGTTCCAGCAGCAGCTTCGCCAAGAGAACCTTGGTCCTCTGACCACCGCTTAGCTGTGCTACATCTCGGTCCAAGCCGATAGCATCCAACCCAAGTCCATTAGCCATCTCTTCTATTTTAACATCAAGCAGGTAAAATCCGCTGTTCTCCAATCGATCCTGAATTTCGCCCATTTGCTCTAGAAGCTTCTCCAGCTTCTCTGAATCTGCATCCCCCATTTGCTCGGTTATGCGCATCATCTCTGCTTCTTGTTCAAAAAGCGGAAGAAAAGCATCATTTAAAACATCACGAATGGTTTTTCCGGGAGTCAGCTTGGTATGTTGATCCAAATAGCTGTATTGAACCCTAGGAGTCCATTCCACCTTGCCTTCGTCCTTTAACAATTGACCTGTCAAAATATTCATTAGCGTGGATTTCCCAACACCATTAGCACCTACTAAACCAACATGCTCACCAGCAAGCAATCGAAAAGAAACCTGCTTAAACAAAACTCTGTCACCAAACGTATGACTTAAATCTTCTACTGTCAACAAACTCATTGCTTTTCGATTATCTCCTGTCTATTGTAAATAAATGTATTTTTCGTAGAAATTGAAATAATAACAAGACATTTTATTATATCACTTTCTCCATTCGACAGGGAATAGAATGTTAAAATTTTTACATCGATGATACAATCGCTTCCATGGCGTAAGTGTCGATGCTGCCGAACGAAGCAAAAGTATGCTTATATTATCATTTGACCGCTTGTCCAACGCTTTGTCGATCAGCAAATCGCAAATATTTTGCAAATCGGGTTGCATTTGCTCGCCTTCACGTAATAAACGCTCAATGCTCATATCAGACACACGATTGTAAAAGCCATCGCTGCAAAGAAGAAATGTGTTGTGCTTTGTATAGAAGCCGGTTCGTTTGATAAGCTTCAGTTCCTTTTGCATGCCAAGGCATTGCAGTAGCACATGACGTTTCGGATGCTTGAGCGCTTGCAGTCGAGTCAGTCTGCCTTTACGAACTTGTTCAGCAGCCCATGACTGATCTTTTGTTATCTGTGAGATCCTGTTCTTACGACTTATCTTGTAAATTCGACAATCACCTATATGACAAATAAAGTAGGTCTCACTAAACAAGAAAACGAAGGTCAGAGTAGTCCCTATCCGACTTCCGAAGAGCTTACCCAATTCGATAAGCTGATTATTTATATCATGAAATAAACGATCCGTGGAAGGAGCAAGAGCTAACCAAATATTTTTTGAACGAAGCAAAGCAGGAAGCTGCTCGTCCAACCATTGCTTAACCGTCTCGAGCGCTGTCTCGCTGGCTTGGCCTCCATCACCGCTACCACCCATACCGTCAGCAATAACGGCTACAGCATACGGTTCCCCTTTATCAGTGGAGCCGATGCGTAACAATGAGCGGTCCTCATTGACCATCCGAAACCAACCTGAATGGGTAGCGACTCCATACTGCCAGTTAATGGCAAATGTTGTTTTCAACCCTACAACCCCATTTTAAACGTATAATCTGAATTTATTATTTTTACTATATCACCTTCTTGCAAAGAATACATCCGGTACGGCACCAAAATTTCTCCATTTAAACAGGTTCCATTCCGTGAACCAAGATCCTTCACCCAGAACCCTTCATTCTCGCGAACAATTTCCGCATGAAGTCGTGAAATACCTTCTTCATCTTGTTCAAGGTCTACCTGACCTCCAGGTCTACCAATTACAAAAGCTGATTTGTTGATTAAAGCTTTCCTAGGAACCCCTTCACTAATCCATTCCAAATAAGGAGCTAAACCTTGAGATTTTTGCTCATGTGTTTTATGTTTTAAAAGTACAGTTGCACCAGAAGGCGCCAGAAACGTTGTTCGCTGTTCAAGACTTCTGTAATATGTACTTGATATCGGAGCCGAACTCTCTGTTGGCTTACTGGCAACTAATTTTGATTCCAGTCTTGATACGGGAGGGAAAAATGCATCTACTGGGGGAAAGCTTGGATTTGTAGTCGGTTCTCGCGTTGGCACAAAAAAAGGTACCAAACTGCCTCCATCCGCGGTATTTCCCCATTGTTCCTCTTCATTATCCTGAACCCGTCCAGATTTCCAGAAATCTAATTCTATATCTTCATCGTCCTTCAATGACGGCTTCCGCACCCACAAAATCCAATAAACTGTGTCAACAGCAAACAACGATAAGCCGGAACATATCATTAACCATGCTTCGCCCGAATGATCCAAATACAGCTTCCATATTAGGCATAGACCAAGAAAGCCAACCAGCATAACTGGGATAAAAAGTTTTCTTCGAGGTTCTGCCTGCGGCAATACTTCTTCTCCTTTATCCGATAAAAAAGTTGAAGATGGAGCACTTGAGTGCTTCGCTTCTACGGTGGCTCCACTAGGCGGTGCAGATAACTTTGCTTGGGCATCCTTCTCCTGCTCGGTAGGAGCAGGACTATTTGCATAATTTCCAACATAACTAACAGATTGCTCCATAGTCATCTGCTTTTTTTCTTTTTCGGGTGCTTGTAATGAAGATTCCAACCGCTTGGCAGTCACTCCATTCTCTAATACATTGTTATTAGAACTACTATAATGCTGATTCATATGTTTTTGGAGTAATTGCTTTAACACAGGCAAATTAAAGGATTCATCCATCAAATAATTCATCAACTCTTGATATCCGTTACCGGACAACTCAGAAACTTTATGGATCAATCTTGAGGCCAAATGCTGTAAATCCGCAGATACGGCGTTTTTTTCAATTAACAATTCTTTGGGAATATAAGTAAGAAACAGTTCATTCCAATCATCGCTGCAGTAAATATAATCCTCCTTTAATACATACCTTCCCTCCTGCAGCATGTAAATGTTGCTCGAAGCAACAGTATCAACAATCCGATATAGTAAGGTAAAAAACTGTTTGAAATTTAAGCTTTCAAGCCTCAGCCAATGTGTCAGCATTCTTTTGCCTGTAATGTTGTAATAAAGCTTGATATGCTGATTGATTTCCTCTATTTGCAATTCAAGCAGTTGGGGAATTTTGTTGACCTGCAGCATGTTAACCTGGAACTCGGATAGTTCATCCCTGCGTATTCCTTCATGTGAAGATAACACCATAAAATGTCCATTACGTGTAACAAAGTCCACTTTCAAACCATACAGTTGAGAATTCATCGTTTACACCTCCTTACATTATGAAATTTGTAGGTAAGCGGCGGTAGCAGCCGCAGGGAGCACTGCCCACATAAAAGGAAAACGTAGATTTTGTGCTGATTTTCCGAAGTCCTTCAATTGTTTCGTATCTTTCCAAATAAAGAAAAGCAGCAGCATTCTAGCAATTAAAATACCCCTACTCTTCCATTCCCATCTCCACAGTAGTATCAGACAACTGATGCAAGCGGCATATACAATCGAGTACATAATACTCTGCAGTACAAATTCCGCGCCTGTTAATGCTCCAAGTGCGGCAAATAGCTTAACGTCACCCGCTCCTACCGCATGTATCCAATACAATAGCCATAGAGGGATAAATCCTAATACCGCTCCCATCAACGCAAAACTTGCTCCTGAATAACCTTCAGCCGCTATATGCAGCAAAATTCCTATTATTAACCCTGCAGCAGTTATACGATTTGGAATTTTTTGTTTAATAATGTCCGTTGCAAAAGCAATTACAATCAGCCCTCCACTCAATACAGCAGCTATCATCAGCCTCCCCCTACCCATGCACGCTCAAAAGCCTTTTTACGAATAAAAATCTTCTTTCTGAAAAAGGGGACATTCAGCAATAGCTCATACTCTGCTTCGATCCCAATAAATACATTTTCTTTATTGCTAAAGTCAGGCAATGTAAGATTAATGACCTTGAGTCTTTCCTTCTTTAGCCGTGTAGGATTAGCGTACAGCGCAACAATAGGAACAAAAGCATTGTTCAATAAGGGTTTATAGATGGCCTCTATTTTCTGTTTAGTTTCATCTGTACCCGCTTGTGCAAGCTCTTCAAGATGCTCCCTTTGCGTTTTCTCCCAACTCATCAGTATCATCACCGGTTCTGGAATCCATCTTTCGTACTCATCGACAAATTGCTCTGTATCAACCGCAGTTTGTTTCACCGATTGAATTTTCCCCAAAGCTTGATCGATCCAACCACTTGCGGAGCTTTGATTCCATTTGCTTTTGGCATCAGCATACAGCAAATCAACCGGATACATATTGACTGCCAAAACCTTAGTCGTCTCCGACACAGCCGACTGTAATGCCATTTCAGTCAACGATATCTGGATAAAGGCTATAAGCATAAGAACAAAAGATAAAAACAAAGGTAACACTAGGGCAGCCTCCAGTACGATTCCGCCCTCCTGATTTCGGATAAGCCTCATTTCCCACCTCCTAAAAGTTTCGCTTTCGCGAAACTTGCTTCGTATGCTCACACTTTGGGAAGTTAGTAAGCCATTACACCCGTTTTAGTGATGTGACATCGCCCCCCAATCACCTCACATGAATATAAACCTGCAGCCCCTAAAATTTTCATTAGACTTGGTAAAAACCATAGTTTTACTGAAGTAGTCGCTGTTCCTGACAAATAAGTAGCACTTTGCTCTAATGGTACTCCAGTATTTAATTCAATCAATGATTGCATACGTGAAAGCAGTACCTTGTCGCGGCTATGCAGCAAAAGAAATATACGCAAGTAATCCTTGTACGACAAGCTAAACATACTGCCTAATTTTTTAGACAACGGTACCTGCTCTCCCTGCACCAGTTTGATCATATCCATTTGAGCTTTTACCGCACCTTCAGCAACAGCAGCCAGAAACACAAGCAATGGAGAGCCCACATTCAAGGATTGAATATGCGGTTCTGTGAGGGCTTCAGCAGTACCGACAGCCAGACGAAAAACAAACATTTCCGCATACGCGGCAGAATAATTACCTAGGCAGGAATTTGCTCCGTATAACAGATATTCCAGCTCTTGATTCACTAAGATGTGGCTATCAGGCTGCGACAATTCTTTGGAGATTTTGAGTTGACCGGAAATATCCTTTTCCAAGCCCAGTGTTCTATAGTTGAATTTACTGATAGCAAATTCATCCAAATAAAATTCATCTCTAACATCTGTTAGAACAGACTCAATAGAAGAAATCAGGTTCATTGCACTCATTCCAGCTTTATCTGCGTTATCAAGATTAAGCTCTGGCAAAGGCTGCGCCAAATCGTTTTCTCGGTTTGCTCTCATGTAGCTTTGGTAGAAGCCTGAACTACCTTTGGCAGGATCTCCTTGTAAAGTAACGTAGTGATCTTTAAACGGATCCGTTACACTAACAAGACTGCAGCTACCCATCGCCTTGGTAACTTGATCCAAGTAAGGCTGTGCTTTACTGCGCTGTTCACGTTTGGAAGTAGCTATAGCGGACTTATTCTTATTTCGTTTTGTTTCCTCTGCCCCTTGTTTCACATACAACTGGTTTGCCTGCTTCCAAAACAATTGGTTCGCGCTGTCTGCATTCCTATAATTGTCTGCGTCAAACAGCAAAACGCTGCCAAGCTGAGCCTCCAGTCCTGAAAAGACCGCAACGGCTCCCGCTGCTTGACTCCCGTATTCATCCAGCTCCTGCCTTTGAATAGTATGTATCCCTTGAAATGCTTGATTAGCCAGATATACAGAAGAGGCAGCTGTCTGCTGAGTATCTACCGAACGTAATTGTTCGTTCAACTGATCGTTAGCAGCTTTTGCTTTTGCCAGTGCTTCTTCAAATAATTTCAATGAAGCTTTAAGATCAGAAAAATCTTGGGTCGATTTTATTTTCAGTAGAACTAACAGCTCTGTGTACTTAATTACATCCTCTAGTAATTGATCTAAATCCTTAATTTTATCATTGAGATCTGCGATTTGAGATTTCAATTCGGATTTGGTGTCGTACAAACTATCAATCGCAGCTGCTGCGCCCGCCCCTGCTTCCATTAATGATTTTATTCTTCTGTCAATCCTTTTTACCTGATCCTTTAGTTCAGTCAGATCCTTTCTAGCATTCTGAAGTGATTGCTTAACCTCATTAACTGTATTAATTCCAACTTTACCGCTGAGCTCGTTCAATCTGGCTAATTGGGTCTCATAGTAAGGATGTAACGATGATGCCTTCTGATGGATTAAAATCCATACATCCCATGCTCGATCGAGCTGCTCGTCACGTTCTTCGATCAAAGCTTCAATTTTTACCGCATTATTCGCAAATTGGGAGGCCTGTCCCATAGTAGCGGCCAAGCCTGTTTTCTTAAATTTATCTGCGATCTCCAAAGAATAAATCATTGGCGCACGGTATTTCATTTCCTCCAAAATTTGCTTTTTAAAAAGAGTGTGATTCGCAAGTGTATACATCGAGGTTATGCTCGACCCATTCGTTTCCAGCCTTTGATCTATGAAGCTGAAGCCACCCTTTGTAACAGAATCGGACATATTGGCTGAGACGGTTTTCATGAACAATGCCTCGGATTTCTCCTTTTCCTGTTCCAGCGCGTACAGACCATAATTGTGCAGCTGTGGGGAAAAAGCAGAGAGGGTTGAGCGAACTCCGGTTTTCACCGCATTTTCCGCTTCCTTCTCCGCCACCTTAAGACGTGAAAAATCGATCAAGAGGGCGCACAACAAAAAGACCGGAACCAAAATCATTATCAAATACAACGAAACCGCTCCGTGCTGCTCCCGGACCAGCTCCCTCCAACGAATCACGTAATCTCACTCCTCTCATTAGAAAAGTCAATTCACGGGCAATTCCGTCAATTATTCATGAATGACAATCACAATCCCTTTCCTCTCCAGGTCCTGCCTCAAGCCTGCTGATAGCTTCACCTCACTATTTTTGGTCTGCTTAAAAAAGTGCCAGACAACTCCTTTAACTGCAGTTCCATCTTGTAGTAATTGAGCATCCTTCGGTATTTGTTCATTGCGAAGCTGGCTTTCACTAAACGTATAGATGGCCTGATGCGCAACCTGATTAGCATCCATAGCATCCACTACACGCTGCGTAGTTGCATTTACTTTAATAGTTCGCTCACTGCCATTAACAAGTGTTTGCAAATAGGCAACCGCTGTTTTATGGCTGTTAATAACCACCGGTTTCGAAGGTGTTGATTTGGGCTCAACTAACGTTAAAAGCGCGGCACTCGGCTTGATTCGGCCCTTAATTTCTTGAATAAAGGTACGAGTGAGATCAATAACACGGATTGTTTCTACAGGATCTACCACTTGGGCAGCAGCTGTAGATTGCACATCGCTAGCAAGTCGATGCTCTACATAGTCAGGTGAATGAAAAGGTTTGGCCAGTTGAACGCTTACTTCCCGACTAATCCCATTATTTCTATATTGCATCCAGCCAGTCCAATCCGATGAAACAACAGAACCCACCCGCCGCAGCTTCTCCACTGGTCCAGCGTCCGCATTCTGTTTTCCCGAGACAGGCAGCTTTATTTGTGCCGCTGGGTTGGGGATCAAAAATGAAAATAGATCGGATACACTATCACTACGAAGACGCCAATACAAACCATCGTTCTCTCCAAGAGTGAAAGCACCTGTGATAGGATTCTTTTTGCTGTTATCCCAGACGAACGCAGCACGATCTGCCGCAATTCCTGCCGTTTGATAAGCAGATGACGTTTGGAATACAAACATCGCTAAAAACAACAGCGAGATTGTACTCAATAAGATAAGCGGAAGAACAAAGCTCGCTTCGATTGTAAAGCTTCCTTGGGTATCTTTAAGCCACGGCTTCATTCTGCAACATGGCAACCGAACAACCACGATACTTCTCCATTCTCTATGGACTGATTGAATTTGCATCCGTACCAATGGTACCCGTTTGTACGTTAATGATGCAAGAAAATAAAGTTTGTTAGTCAAATCCAATAGTTCCGCGGTTTTTAAAAAATTAAAGCAGATAAATAAGTTCGTTAATTAAATGTCTTTTTCAATAATGAGTTCAGAAAAATGGAAAATAAAGTTTGTTATTACTGTTTACTTTTTGTAAAGCCATCCTTCATAACAAATATTAATGACAACATAAAAATGACCAAGACTATATATATGTCTTGGTCATTTTATGCGAAGTGTTTATTCGTCGTGGAGTGTCCTAGTGAAAAAATGTTTTATTGGTCGGAAGTATGTATTTCTTAAATAATTAAGTGGATGGGAATTTACACATTTATTAATCTTTTATACTCTTTATACCAAGAAACAAATTCATCAATAAGTTTAGTACAATTTGGCATTCCATCCCAATATTTACCTAGATTAACACGATCGTTTACTCCTAATCGTTTAAAAATAGTATTCCGACCAACACGTCCTTTCGGAGGATTTAGCTTTAATTGATCGATAATATTCAAAACCTTCAAAGACAATACATTATCTTCTTCTTGCCAATCTTTTTTTTTCTTGATTGCCCGCTTTTGAGGAAGATTATGTTCAGCCCAGCTTGAATCATTTTTTAGTAAGTAATAGTATGAGTTGTAGCCTATGATCTCGCTAATGCTGTACCTGTTTATAGATTCATTGTTATCCATTATTAGTAATATTTGGATTTTAATCGTATTCAATTTCTCTTTAACATAACCAGAATACACGGGTAAACTTTTGAAAATTTCGGCATCCCCATGCTTCTGATATAAATTTACATATCTTTTTATCGTCTCATGGCGAACTCCAAGTTCTTTTGCTGTTTGATTAATAGATTTTGTTCTTTCAAAAATTACAATTAATTTTAGGAACCATTCAAATGTATATGTTTTCTTAACACCTACATTCTGTTCAACCTTAGTCAAAGTTTTTCTATAATATTTATTTTTAGCTTTTGAATTTTTCAATTTACTTTGTTCTTTTTTCCATTTAGGTCCATAAAAAAGTATTTTTATTGGGCTTTTTGGAATATTTAGAATTGAATATGTAAATTTACAAATTGGACATTCCAATATTGTATTTATATCTTTCGATTTAGTTTTACTACGTTTGCATTTTTTAATAATTGGTTCCTCAAAAAAATCGCAATATTTATTTTGACAATTCCATGGTCCACTACCATACGGAATTTCCATTGCAATTTCGGGAAGATTATTTTCAAAAAAACCAGCAGCTTCTCCGAATAAAACTTCCATTATGCACAAATGTACAATTAAATCTCCTGAGATATGAGTTAAATATTGCGTTTTATTCGAAATATCTAGTAGATCCATATTCAATTTACTTAATATATAATTCACTTCTTGAAGTATCAACTTATTAAGAAATTTGCCTGAACTATTTATGAAACCTCTCTCAAATGCAAATGCGCGATATCGGTCAGAAATATCTTCCGAAAACAATAATTTCTCATTATTCAACAAGTAATCCACTTTATCTAATAGTATTTTTTCATACTCACTCAGTGTACACATTTTAACTTGACTGGAATTCTCAAAATCAAATCCACACTGACATTCTAACTTATATATTTGTGAAGTCTCTGTGGCTAGCATCCTATTACATCCGGGGCATCTCGATTTTAAATCAATTCCATGGATAGCACACTTGTTTATATTTTTAAACTGATGCATCCGATGTATATATATATCCCCATTATGATAATCTTCAATAAGGCATTGCGGGCAAAATGAAATTTCATCTTTAAGGAAAGAA
The DNA here is from genome assembly GCF_013141765.1 of Paenibacillus foliorum. Classification (GTDB taxonomy): domain Bacteria; phylum Bacillota; class Bacilli; order Paenibacillales; family NBRC-103111; genus Paenibacillus_S; species Paenibacillus_S foliorum. The sequence continues at coordinate 7,443 of NZ_WHOD01000050.1, read as the reverse complement.
AACAATAAACTAAAAAAGATAGTAGATGATCTTTTACCTTGAAAATAACTCAAAATTTTTATATATACTTCTTTATCCTTGAAAGTTCTTATTATAGGAACATAAGTATGCCGGTTTATAAAATATTCTAAAGTATATTTAGAATTATTGTTTTCAAAAATGTTATTCACAAAATAATCTAAGTTCTCTGGAAACACAGTAGTTTTACCAGAGCTCCGATTAAATAATGACCTAATGGTATCACTAAATTGAGTTTTTGCTGAAAGCATATGCATTCTTATAACTATACTTCTAATATCTTCATCATTGTAAGTCGTTACAAAAAAATTCATCTTAACTTAATATCTCCTTTAGCAATAAACTCCCTTCATATTATTTCCATTTTCCAGGAGATTATCCCCGGTTTGTAACTTGCACCGGCTTGAGATACATGCCATGCCTTGAGAACGATAAATTAAAAGAGACCACTCATTTATTGGTGGCCCATCTACGTTTGATGTATGTTACCCAGCTTCTCGAAGACATTGAATATGGCCAATCCAGCTTTTCATTCGCTCTTACATCTTATAAGCTACCAGCTGCTAAAACATCTTCTTTGATATCAAAGTTCAGTTGACTAACTTTCTTCTTATCAATATTTTTAACTTCAACTCTTTGCCTCTTCTCAACCTTAACTTTAATCTTAGCGTAAGCTTGAAGAGCTAAACTCTTTAATTCAGGCAATATAATATTTTTGTTTTCCTCAATGAGCGAACGTACAATTATCTCAGCATGATTTGCAGGAACTTGTGCTTCCATCAACCATTTAGTTGCTTCATATGATATATCTACAGAATCCATTTTTGAATTAATCTCTTTTGCAGCTTTGCCAGCCTTTAGTTCCTTTTTAGCTAATTCAGCGAGAGCCGAATTGAAAAATTTATCAATTTTGAAATCTTTAATATAAATGTCTTTTAAGGCTTCAAGCTTTGCATATTCATTAAGCTTAAGCGCTAACAATACTGGTTTTAAAGCACTTAGTTCATTCTCAAATACATCTCGGATAATCTGAGGGGTAAGTGATTCCACATGTGAGTTAATTGCCCTCCACTGAGCAATCATAAATAACTTAATGGCGATGTCCGTTACGCCTTGGGAATATTCGTACATAACTTGATTTAATACTTCATTCAATTCAACTGGCTGACGAGTCCATTGATACTTCCACAATGCCCCTAAAAAGAGTTTCCATTCAAGACCTACTTCTGAATCAACAGGCGCATCTAATGATCCATAATCCATACGCTCCCAAAAGAGTACTCCAAAATGCTCACAAGCCCTCCGGAGTTGTCTAAATTCTTTCGATAACATTTCCCATGCTTTGTTAGTTCCAATAAGGACAATAGGTACACCAAGCATATTTTTTAGAGTAACAAAAAAGTTTAGCATGTGTTCTTCTTCATCCGTATTTCCACTTAAGTGCTGAATCTCATCAATAATTAGAACACCAATCATATATGTCGCGCATAATTGGGCCATTGTAGGAATCATTTGGTCAACAGTACCTCTTTTTACGAATATATCATAATGATCATCCCCTACGAGGTCCTTAAGAATTTGAAAGAAATTCAGGCATAGACCCCTAATCGAACCTTTTGGTGGACATTCTAGTTTTAACCAAACGATCTGTGTGGAGGTAATGCTTTGTCCCTTATATTGACCATGTCTAATAACCTGTGCGGGATACATTGTCATAAGGATGTTATTGATAGCTGTTGTTTTCCCCATTCCCGAAACTCCAATTATTGACAGCCCCCCTCCAGAAGTTTTGTAAGATTTCTTATCAAACGATATTGATTGAGAAGTTAACCTTGCTTCTTTAAAGGCTTCCATCGCTTTGGAGACATTCTCTGCCGCTTCATTTCGAATTCTCACACCATTTACAGTGAGAGGATTTCGATCAACATAACCATCTCGAATCAATATAGATATGCTTTGCTCTATTCGGAGATGATTTTCAAGTGGTTGTACGAGCCTCGGAAGATCATAAATACAATGAAGCCTTAATGTTGGATTTCTAGATCTATCACGATCGTGGAATGCAACTTTCTTGGTAAGTTTCTTAATAACCACAGGAACATCGTGTATCGGTTGTAGCGCTTCGATTAAAGGGTTTTCACGGTATTTAGCAATTTCTGCCTTTCTATAGGAGGCTACAACATCTGCTCCTCTAAGATAAGAAATCCTTTCTTTAATAGACTCCATAATTACCACCACCTAATTTTTAGTTTTGTGCTGCTAACAAAGCTTGAAGTCGTGAATTTCCTGAAGATTGCCTTTTTGGATTTTCAGCAATCACTTCGGCTTGTTCAATTGAAGTACTGTCAACTTGAACTTGTTGTTCAGGTAATTCATTATTCGTTTCAACATGTAAAAAGTTTTCTGTTCTTCGTAGCATTTCTTTTTCAAATGCTGTACGCTCTGCAATACCATCTATTAGTTTTGCATTACTCAAACCACTTTCCTGTTTAAGCGCTTTAGCCATTTCAACAACATTGTCCCTGCGATAGCCCCGCTCCGCTTCAGCTTGTTCTTCGACTTCTTTATACAGCTCTTTTTCTAGACTAATTACTTCTTCAATATGTTCGAATTCATCCCAAGTCTTTTGCTTAGCATGATGATTAGAATCAACCATATCGAGTGGAAGATAACCAATACCGTTATCCCCCTTTAAAATGACCTTATCTGTAAACCTCGGATCAAATGCTATATTAAGTTTTTTTCCCATACGAGGATTTCCGTCTACAAACCATCCTTCTCGAACTGCTTGTTCGCATTTGTAGTGAATACCTTTAAACTTAATACCTAGATTCGTAATTCTGCCTGTTTCAGTTGGTAATAAATTATTCTTTAAAATTTCTTCATCGAAACTTCTGAAGCAGTGCCCCTTTCGTTTCATTCCCCACTCTAATAAATCACACGGAATTGGCTTTACTCCTTCAGCAATCATATCTTCATCTAGTGCATACCCCTCCATCCAGTGATAGTTGTTATGCCAAATGGCTAAGTCATAGATGATCTGTGAAAACTCATTTAGTGTTAAAACAGCTTTCAATCTTGGATCCGGATCTCCCCTCCGCCGCATTTCAATTGAAACTTCGCCTGGTAAACGAGAAATTGCACTGACATTGTAGACATTAAAAAAACTTTCAACCAACGCCTTCCAATCAGCACGATATGGCGCCATATACTCAATATCAATACCTAGTAAAGTTCGAAGTCCGGTTGTTTTCGTATTTAACAATTCTCCTCGGTCTGCAGTAAATTGTCTCGGTAAGCAAGCCAAGGGCCATTCTTCTGGTGTAATTGTCATTCCAATCCTCTGACAGAGATCAACCTTCGAAGAACCTGTGTTATATATTGCCATTGCAGCCCCTATGTATGACCTTTCAAATCCAATATAGAGTCCAGCAATATAGTGACTGAACAAATCAATAACACTGTAAATTACCGGCCGTCCAATTGGTAAGAATTCGCGATAGCTACTTGCTAAATATAAATCAGCAATTGTGGAATCAATATGGAATATAGAACCTGGAACCAACGCTTGTTTGGTCTGATTACCAATTTTCGCCCTTTTATCCAAGTTAAATCTTCGTTCACCAATCAGTGCTAATGAAGAACCGATAAAGTTAGACTTTTTAGCTTTATCTACATGGTAACAATAAGTTTTGAACTCTGGTCTTTGTTCCCTTGGCAAGAGAATCGGTTTAGATTTCCCGTTCTCTTCTTCATAATGGCTTATAAAAAAAGTACGTAACATCTTTTTAAAGGATTCACGCAATGAAAGTTTTTCTCTAAGATGAAATTTCCTATATGCCACCATCATATGCTTATGAATGGTGGCATCCGTATTAACTCCGACTTTCTCGGGTTCGAGTTTTGTGATTTTTCGTTTCCGGCCCCTTTTTTTCGTATCTTGAGTCGCTAATTTATTACTTCCAGGCCCCCCACTTTTATCGTATCGATTAAGCATTCCTATCTTTAGCTTCCCTGACCTCCAATACTTTTTTAAAAGTCTGTGCACCTTAGGCATGGAATAAGACGATTTTTCAACACATTCGTTCACCATAGGACCACGATAGTCACTCATGAAAATATAGGGCTCATTTTCTACATATTCCTTAAGGAAATTCCATGCTTCATCTAACTCTTTTTTCCGTTTAATCGGCAAAAGCTCGTACGTCATTTTTTCTGCTTCAGATATGTAATTCACAATTCGAGCTTCATCAGACACTAAAGCAGTGGTTACATCTTCGATTGATCGTTTGAACGGAAAGTCATCCTTATTTAAATCGATTACATAAAGTAGATCTGATATATGAGATAAATATATAATTCGCTCAAACGTAGAGTTATTATCTTCAAATGGTGCCCATTGCAGTACTTGGTTCGTAATTAATGATTGCATCTAATATTCCCCTTAGCACGGAATTGTTATTTTGACTTGTTTGCAGGGATTAAACAATTGAAGCATATCAATATTTAATTTTTTGTTAACAATTAAATGCTTCAAAAGTGTAAGACTAGTACTAGCTGGAACATTATAATATTTGTCCATAACATCTGTTAAATTTGCTATAATTTTATTACTTCCTGGCAAAAGCTTCATTAGTTTCTCCTCCATTGATTTCAAAGTAACTTCATCTATATTAGGAAACAAGCCAAATTTGCTCTTGGATTTATGCAACATTTGAATATTTTGAACCAAGGGTATGTGAATAGAATTTTCCGTCACAACATTCCACTCCACGCCTCTTCTTGACCAATAAATCTTTTCAATCAATTGCTTTTCTGCAGTCCGACGCTTATTAAGTGCATTTTCATATTTAATAGACCTCGCTTTAATTACTTGACCGTATTCAGATAAGTTGGTTATTACATTGTCTGTTGTCATAACAATATCGACCTTGGTTTTCGGATCTGCGGGGTGTTTGATACCAAGTTCAGCTGCAATAGCTTGCGTTTCTTCTCTAGGTAGAAGTGGGAACTGCTCTCTCATATCGACGACACTATCGTCCCATTCCAATAAATAAAAATACATCGCTTCTAAATTTGATAAGAAGTGATGCTCCCGTTCCGTTTTCCAACTGCTACGAATACTTGATTTCCCTATAGATGGTACTTCATGAACACGAATCCATGGGAGATAAGCTGAGCCTGTCCCGCTACCTCTACCTTCTTTTAATCGCTTCGCTATGGTATTTTCATCAACTGCATACTTGAATTTTGCCATTGCAGTCAACCCTCCAGTTGTTATACGTGCATATTGAATAATTTTTCCAGTAAAAATAATTTTATTCATGTGCGCCTTTTAGCCTGACTGTGTAAGAGAATCAGTTTATAATAATGAACACAATTTCTCGTAAACGGATCATCAAAGTATCTTTTCCCTTGCAAAGTTAATTTTATTTTCTTTATATTATCGAGGACGACATTCAGCATTTCCACCAACATTGATGGCCTCCTCTTAATTTTGTGATTTGCAAATGAACTCAATTTATTAAGTAAACCATATAAAGTCTCGTTAGTAGCAAGTGCTTTAATGGATGTATTGCATGTTCAGCATGGATACATCCTTTTCACCATGCCGGAATATTATTATCGCATCTCAACAACTCAAGAAATGGATGTGAATAAATCCTCTTAAATGATGATATCTTGCGAGAACGCTATATAGTAATTCATCTGGATAAAGGTTAGGGAAAAAGTTCATTGTTGGTTTCACTTTCCAATTAGAGAGATCCCTTTCTCAATAGAACGAATAATAAATATTGAAATCTTTGATGTATCCGGTACAACATTTGCAACAAATATTTCCCCATCATATATAACCTTGATGCTTTCTTCAGCCTCCTTTGAGTAAATAACTGGTAGTAACCAAGTTCCATATAGTGCTGCTCGATAGAACCACTGTCCTTCAATTGCTTTAGGGCATGTGTAAAACAGCTCATTGATATAAATACCCATTGGAGTGACCAATGCAAATGTAAATATTTTCTTCATCTCAAAATCACCTCATTATATGAATTTAGGTTTCTATTAATCTAGTAAAAGAAGATTAGGACTTTTCAGCAAAGCGAAAACAACCATGGTCCATTTGTTTTCACCTGTTAAAACTAATTACTGTTCCCTAATTGCATAGTAAAACAAATTATTAACTATTATTCCCCTCGATTTAATAAATGCAAATTTGAATACCTTTGCTCATTCCTATCACCTCATTAAATTGGATTAACATTCTATGAATCTAGTAATAGTAATACCCTTACAAACGCATTTTTATACTTATAAATAGTATTTTGTTTTATAATACTTATACGATCGTGTTTCAATTGCTACCCGTTGTCTACACTTTTATTGAGGTGTAAAATATATGGGCGACATTTTAAAAATTGTTGGTGCTAGAGTTAGAGATATTCGTAAAGATCGTGGTTTAACTCAGGAACAATTAGCCGAGGTGTCTGGATTCCATTTTACTTACGTAGGGGCAGTAGAACGTGGTGAAAAGAACATCACTTTACTTAATCTTGAAAAAATGGCTGAAGCATTAAATACTGAAGTTCAGGAACTGTTTAGATATGCTGGGCTTGACTTAGGGCAAACAAGCAAACAAAGAGATCTTCAAGAAGTTCTTAATTTACTCATGCGTCAATCAAATGAGGAGATAAAGAGGGCAAAATTTATTTTATCTGAGTTTTATAGAAGTAAATAAGCTTGCATAAGGTTATCCCTAATTTGTGGGATAACCTCTTTTCGAATTATTGGGTCAACTTAACGTGATATAAATTTTTAATTATCTTCTGATTAACTTTTTGGCAATTGTACATAGCCTCTTGACGTTGTGAACACGAAGCAACGTAAATTGTTTTGCTGCCGTGATGGACCACCTTAATGAATTCATAATTTTATGGGAACATGTGTGACTTAACCCATAACTTTGCCGCTTTGGAATGCTTATGCTTCCAATTTAACATGGCAAACTTATGCTTCCAAAATGAAAAATCCCTTGAGAGTTAAGGACTTTTGATGTTCCATCCTTTTTTCTATATCTTTGGGACAATAAAAATGAGTCCGCATTATTTACAATAGTACATGACCGATACCTGTCATCTTTTGCAATCAACACAAGGAATTTATTCGTAAAATTACTACTTTTCCGTTATCCTCACATGTATCCTAAAAATAACGTCGATACAATTCTCTCCGTCGTTCACCCCGCAACTGAGCATATATCTGAGTGGTTGATGCTTTTTCATGCCCAAGCATCCCTTGTATAAACTCCAATGGAGCACCATTATCTAACAGTTGACAAGCATAGGTATGCCGAAACCGATGTGGGTATACATTTGCAGCTACTTCACCTCGTGCTGCCAATAGTTTTAATGAGTGACGGATCGTTGG
>NZ_WHOD01000049.1 GCF_013141765.1 Paenibacillus foliorum | reverse complement strand
GTTAAAATCTGCTATTCAGGAGTTCAAAGAGGACAGGATTATGAAGAATTTATCTGAAAGGACGATCCAAACCTATGGCTCGGTCATGAAGGAATTTCAAAGCTTTTGTGCATTGCAAGAGGTATTGAATGTTACAGATGTAACTTTAAATACAGTTAGAAAGTACATGATCTACCTACAACAAGAGAGGAATAACAATCCGACTTCAAGGAATAGCAAACTCCATGTCATAAAGGTTTTCTTCAAGCATTTATTTATTGAAATCATTGAAGCCATGACTGGATTCTCATTTTTATTGTCCATGCTATGCAAACCTTCCTATTCCTTAATTGTCTACTTTTTACCAATAATTTTCCGTGCTGAATTATGTGATGCTTTGTGAAAGATATTTTGGTTCTTCTGATCGCCAATGTATCGGATTTTAACGTTAAGGTCATCTGGTAATGACTCCAATAAACCAATTATTTCAGTAATCACTTCTCGCATATAAGCCTTTTTCCCCGCTCCCGCATAAATGAAATCTTCAATAACCTGACTATCTGAGAGTATGATTATTGACGTAGGACTACTTGCGAATTTCGTGTATTCCATTAATATCATTGGCAAAGTTTCTACAGCATATTTTACTGCTAAAAACTCTGCACACATTGTCTTGTTTATATACTGTGTGTATATTTTCTTGGACTCAATTATGGTCTTGCCACAACCAACTAACGGGCTGATAATCCGATAAGAGGGTGTCCAAGAAAAACAGAACAGTCACAGTATACAGTCACTTCATTTTGATTATGGAGTATTTGCTTTAGTTCCTCCAAACGATCATCGGATTTTTTCGATAATGGATACTTGAATTGTTAGAGATGGATGAATCTACTTCGAATAACATATCATCCTTTCGGAGTCAAACCATCTGGATAAAGATTATTCAAGACCTTTTCTATTTGCTCAATTGCCTTTAGTTCTCGACCATTAATGTATAACTCACCGCATTTTCAGCATTGTCCTCTCGAACAACTAAGGATACTTCATATTCAGCACTTGTAATCGATCTAAGCGTTGTTTTAATCAATGACGAGTATCTGTTTTCTAAATTATTGGGAGTGTGCAACTGAATTAAAGGATGCTTGGATGCAAACCGCATAGAGTCCCCATAAATTTGCTGGTTCCTATAGATGACCTTCTTGCGTTCAATCACATCAATTGCTCCAACATTTTTCAAATGAGATTATATAGACTCACCTGGTTTTATCTCATATAATGTCATATTGAATATATATAAAGTGAATGCTATACTCAAACAAGGGAATTATAGGTAATATTTGCTTAATTCCTCTTAATTGCCCCTATATATATTTAATGTGAAATTAAATGGCCTATGGATGGATGGATGGATGGAGGTGAGTAACATTAGGCATCAGGTACGTACACTCTTTAATAAGAGGGGCTACAATATTTTGTAAACGCTTTCTAGTAACCGGTGGTCTGCATTCTTATGGAAAAACGGCGGGGAGTACTTCACTCCGGATATGAAGCAAGCGATGTTCAACTCACCCAAGGGTGTAGAAGCTTTGCAGCTGTGGGTCGACCTGGTACAGAAGCATAAGGTAGCTCCATCGCACCACCTCCGACAGAAAACTATTCCAAGGTCGGAACGACGATTTCCAAGGCGATCGTGAAGGCTTGTACGGTAACGTAACGCCGCAGCAAGCTTTGGACGAGGCAGCGCAGGAAGCGAATAAGCTGTTGCAAAAATAATTGGAAAGCTAATTGGGGGCATCCGGTGTGAAAGCGAAAAAAGTGATTCGTTTTTTTGAATGGGTGATGAATTTAGCCTTATTAAACTTCGTTTGGATTATGTTCAGTTTACCCTTGGTGACGGTATTTGCCTCAAGCGGAAGCTTGATCCAGACCATCCAAATGTACCGGAAGGAGAAGGACAGGGAAGGTCTTCTCCCCTTCTTCTGGAGATCATTTGTGAAGCAGCTCTTTCCCGCCACTTGCCTTGGAATCGTGATGCTTTTTTTGCTGCTGATTGTTGCCTCCAATTTCTTGTTTGCATACAACGTTGCGGCGAATACATGGCTGTATACCGCTCTGTTCGCTTGGTCCCTGTTTCTCAGCACATTATACGTGTCTACACTGTTGTTTGTATTTCCGGTCTGGGTCTCATGCGGACTTGGTGTGGTCCAGACCTTGAAACAATCGTTGGCATACAGTCTACGGCGGCTGCCGCAGGCACTTTTGATGAGTGCTGGATTTTGATCTGGATGTGAGGGAGGTGCTACAAATGTTATCTTGTTTTCAGGTTCACTTACTACAAAATTCAATCTTCGGGCATCGAAGCAGGGGCAAAAAGTGATTCACAACAAATGATAACGAAAAGGAGTTGAGGTTATGAGGAAAATGTTTTTGTGGAAACAAATAGCAAGATTACTTGTTATAACCAACATAGTGGCCATGTGTTCGATATATGATCCAATAAATAACAATACGGTGTTAGCAGCGGACGATTATTCACAAATCGAATCTTTCGAAGCTGCTTCTATTCCGTCGTCGTGGGCGACTGAGAGTGGCGGATCTATCGCATTGTCTAGCAGACATTATAAACATGGTCAAAAGTCCTTAGCTTGGACATGGAATAACAATTCCAAACTGAGAGATGTAAAGCCAATTAATCTTGCCGAATCCAATATAAAAAATGGTGGAATGAAAATATGGATATACAATGAAACGCCGATTAACGATCAAGTTACTTTCAATTTTGGAACCATTTCCGAAATCAATAGCGGTGTATATCATCACACTTTCAAAGCGAATTTGAACTTTAAGGGCTGGAGGGCTCTTTGGATCAAGTTCAGAGAGGAAGGAAAAAATCCTGCTTACACGAAAAGTTTAAGTAATGTTTTGGAAGTTATGCAAATTGTTCCTCCAAGTTCTACCCCTTCGGGAACCCTATATTTTGATAACATAGAGTTTTCACCCCAATTGATAAAAGCAAGAACAGCCGACTATCAGATGCCAAAGCCGGGCATCGATGTAGGAGTGAGTACTTGGGATAATTTATATTATTACAGTCTGCAACAGCCGACAATACCTCTTGAGCCAACCATAACCCAAACTCAGATAGATTCCTTCAACACCATAGCGGATAAATATAATAAGTGGGTATTTGGTGATGCTCTCAATTATGCAGGCTTGACCGCAGGTCCGCTCAAGACAAGATATGATGCTGTGCAGACCTTCATCTCCGAAGGGCTGGAAGCTTATAACAATCTGAACATAACAAGACATTTTGACGGAACGATCACAGGAAGTGCACTCTACGCAAGTAGAGATCCCCATTTGTTGAAATTCGGTGAAGATGTAAGTAAGACAGTGCTGCTATCGCTTGTTTTTGACTATAAAATAAATGGGAATATCGCAAGTAAGCAAAAGGTTATCGATGTACTGGATTATATGAATGACCAGGGATGGGCATTCGGGAGTGCTTTAGGAACTCAAGATCATGAAACTAATAAGAATAATGGCTATTTTCATACGATATTTCTGATGAGAGACGAACTCAAAGCAGCCGGAATTTTTGATAGAGAAATGAGAACATGCTTTTGGTACGATAACTTTGGCAAAACATTTGACAATTCTACTTACGTCGAAACTACAGCCGACGAATATCGCACTTTATTCATGTACAACTTGTTATATGTACTTGGAATGGATAATACGCCAACTAAGGTACAGTACATGAAGGGACTACTTGGCATGTACGAGCAAGCCCTCGGCACCATCGCTCCCGGATATGCAGATGTTATTAAGCCCGACGGTACATTGTTCCATCATAGAGCTGCCTATATGAATGCCTATGGACCTGACGCAATCCATTTTGCATCCCTCGTTGCCTATTTACTTGGAGGGACATCTTTCTCGTTATCTGACGCTTCATATAATAACATTAAGAAAGCATTGCTAACCGAAGAAATCATATCCAACAAATATGATATGGCTATTGGCGCGACGGGAAGAATTCCCGACAAATCTAATGGAATTGTGAGTATTCTACCCGCATATGCCTATCTGGCTCTTGCCAACAATCCAGTTGATAGTGAATTGGCTGCTACGTTTATGAGATTATGGGACTCGCAATCGAGCCTACTGAATACTCAGTTGTTCTCTTTCGCAGATAGTTATGGGGTAGCCTATAAGGATACCATGGGAGGACTTCAGCTGGCTGTTAATTTTGCAAATATGGGGTATAGCCCAAAAGCAAACCCGCAGGGATTTTGGGTAAAGCCCTATGCAGCCTTAGCGGTTAACAGAATCAATGATATTATGATAGGTATTAAAGGATGGAGCCGTTATTCATGGGATTATGAAGCATCCAAAAAATTTAATCCGGAATCAACGGAAACATTGTCAGAAAATGTTTATGGAAGATATCAAAGTTACGGAAATATGCAAATCATCACAAGCAATGGCATTCTTGAAAGCGGAATCAATACTGGCGCAGGCTGGGATTGGAGTCGCTGGCCTGGAACAACGGTGAAGCACTTGACATTGGATGAACTTCAGTTTACTGAAACTTCACAGCATCGATCCTTTAACGATAGCACATTTGTAGGAGGAGCATCACTGCAGAATAAACATGGCGTCTTTGCCATGGATCTGCATGATACTGTATTTGACACCAGCTTTAGAGCCAAAAAATCGGTATTTTTCTTTGGTGATAAAATTATTTCTCTAGGTTCGGACATCGTTAATACAGATACCGGCCATCAAACGGAAACGGTATTATTTCAGACCTACATGCCTACCAGTACAATGCCATTGTATTTAAATTCCACCAATGCAATAACTAGTGCCAGCTACAATAACGTTCTAAACGGTACTACTCCGGCTTGGATAGTAGATCCATATGGTAACGGATACGTACTGCCGAATCCATCGGGGACAGTGATTAGCAGAGGAGTGCAAATTTCAAAGAATAGTGGAGGCAGTGAGGACACTTCCGGTTCATACTCAACTGCATATATCAACCATGGATCTGCACCGTCATCAGTTGGATATGAATATGCGATCAAAGCAGGCGCAGGGGCTCAAGGAACGGCTGACTTTGCAGCACACCCACGGTATACTGTATTGCAGAAGAATAGCAACGCCCATATCGTACAAAACACAGTTCCCGGACAGAATATCACCGGATACGCCATATTTAATAGCAACGTACCGATAACACAAGGAATTTTGCAAAACAGTACTGCTCCCGCGATGGTCATGATACAGGATGTCAGCAGCTCGGAGTTAGCATTAAGTATGTCTGACCCTGATCTTAGGCTTCCACAATATACTGACAGTTCTAAAATAAATGCTGATGATATCATAACGCCTAGCGTAATGAATAAAGTGACTTTAAAGCTACAGGGCGCATGGGAATTAAAAAAACCGAGCACGGAGGCCAGGGTGAAAAGTGTTACTTCGACTACAACGACGATAGAATTTGATTGTGTCGACGGGAAGACAATCGATATTGGACTTGTCCAATCGACAACTCAATCGGTAACAATTGCGGTAACCTTCGAGAGTCAAGGAGGCAGCGGGATAGCGCCGTTCCAAGCAAACGCAGGAGTTTTGATAACAGCACCGACAGCACCGACGAAGGCAGGTTATAGCTTCGCAGGATGGTACAAAGAAGAGAGCTTAACGAATGCATGGAAGTTTGATATGGATAGAGTACCTTCCACAGGTGTCACTCTGTATGCGAAGTGGCTGAGCAACAACGTGCTGCTGTCCAGCTTGACAGTTGACCAAGGAATGTTATCGCCAACATTTACTTCATCGAATATGATTTACACGGTAGACGTGGCTAATGCCGTGTCAAGTATCAATCTTTCCTTAATCAAAAACGATCCAAAAGCAACACTCACGGTTACGGGTGCCGTATACAGTTCTGTAACCAACAATGTGTATACCTATAGCGCAGCAAACTTAATTGTAGGGACTAACCCGATTCAGATTATGGTAACTGCGGAGGATGGTACGATTAATCTGTATGATCTCACAGTGAATCGCGCAGCAGAAGCAAGCGGCAACGCAGACTTGAGCGGGTTGACACTATCAAGCGGTACGCTAAGTCCGGCATTCGCATCGGGGACCACCACGTACACGTCCAGTGTGGCAAGTGGCGTGTCAAGTCTTGCTATAATGGCAAGTGTATATGACAGTCATGCTACGATGACCGTTAACGGAATTTCGACAGCAAGCGGTCAAGCGAGTGGAGCCATTAGCTTGAACGTGGGTAGTAACCCTATCACCATCGTAGTGACGGCACAGAATGGCACAACGAAGGTCTATGCAGTTAACGTGAATCGCGCAGCAGAAGCAAGCGGCAACGCAGACTTGAGCGGGTTGACACTATCGAGCGGTACGCTAAGTCCGGCATTCGCATCCGGGATCACGGCGTACTCGTCCAGTGTGGCAAGTGGCGTGTCAAGTCTTGTTGTAACGGCAAGTATGTATGACAGTCATGCCACAATGACCGTAAACGGGATTTCGACAGCAAGCGGTCAAGCGAGCGGGGCCATTAGCCTTAATATAGGTAGTAACCCCATCACCATCGTAGTGACGGCACAGAATGGCACAACGAAGACCTATGTGATTACTGTGAATCGTGTGGGGTCCAGCACTAGAGGTTCAACACCCTTAAGCGACAACACCGTTACCACCGGGGATGGTAAATTAACACTTCCCTCAGGTAAGACAGGTAATGTTAGTTTGGGAGATGCGGTTGTGGTCGTTATTCCGGCAGATGCTACAGACAAAGAATTGAAAATAACGATAGACAAAGTGCTGGAAACTCAAAATCTGCTAACGAATACAGACGTTTTAGCCAGCCAGGTATACGAGATTTTGAAGAATTTTCCGGAGAACTTCAGCAAACCAGTCACGCTGACCCTTGCTTTCGATCCGGCAAGCTTGAAGAGCAACCAAATGGTAGCTGTATTCTACTATGATGAAGTGAAGAAGGCATGGGTGGAAGTCAGGGGCGGTAAGGTTAACGGATCAACCATAACCGTAGAGGTTGATCACTTTACGAAATTTGCGGTATTCGTTGTGAGTGAAGCTTCATCGATAGGCACGCAAGCGACGATCAGCTTTACCGATATTGCTGGACATTGGGCAGAAACGAACATCAAGCAAGCAGCAAGTGGAGGAATCGTCAGTGGTTATACGGATGGATCGTTTAAGCCGAATCACACTGTGACACGTGCGGAATTTGCTGTGATGCTGATGAACACGTTGAAGCCGCAAGGGGAAGGAAAGACGCTGACCTTCACAGATACTGCGAAGATTGGAGCTTGGGCACAGAAAGCAGTCGCGCAAGCCGTACAAGCAGGTATTATTCAAGGGTATGAAGACAATGCGTTCCGGCCAGATGCAGAAGTTACACGTGCCGAAATGGCCGTGATGATCGCGAAAGCACTCAATCTAAAGGCGGAATCGATTACTGAAGGCGGCTTTGCCGACGAAAAGGACATTCCGATGTGGGCGAGAGGCGCAGTGGCTGCAATTAAGAAGCCGAGCATTATAGAAGGTAAAGACTCTAACCGATTCGATCCGAATGGGAAGACATTAAGGGCAGAAGCTGCAACGGTATTGCTGAAAATGAGGGTACAAAAAAGCAACTAAGCGGTTACTGTGTCGAGATCGGGAGCATGGACTATGGTTTTGAGATGGGCTTTCCACTCCTGTGAATTGTGGATTTACCAAGCCACGGCTCGTCTCCATAAAGACAAGAACCACCATCCAATGGGATGGTGGTTTTTTATGCACTTTTATGAGAATGCCTCCTAATCGGCCCCAGATATTCTTCCAAATATGGTATGATTATTCATAGTCTTAATTTCATCTGCTAGGTTTGCTGATATTTAAAGGAGAATAGCTGAAATGTTATGGAAAACTATAGTTGCTTCCGTTCGTTCGTCCCCTTTTTTTATATCCGTTATCGTATTTGGAGTGTTAATCGACCTTTTATTCCGCTACCTTTCCTCTCTAAGCTATAAATATTTAATTGATAAAGCACTGCTGCCCCGTGATATAGAGGCTCTGGCGATAATTGTCGGGATATTGGTTGCCATAGGACTGCTGAATGTAATTACCGGAATTTCCAGTGATTACGCCAAAGCTCGACTAGGTGCCAAGTTGTTGTTCGACTATCGGATTGCACTGTTTCGGCACATGCAGGCCCAGTCTCACCGATTTTATGAGCGCTTCCAAGTCGGAGACCTTCTGGCCAGATATTCCGACGATATCCCGGAGATCCAGGCGGCCGTGCTTCAGGCGCTCGGCGCGGGATTGCTATCCGTCTCTAGTGTCGCTATTGGTCTAGGCATCCTGTTTACGATGGAGTGGAAGCTTACTCTGTTAGCGTTCGGCGGTTCAATCCTACTATTCGTCCCTTACCGGATGTTGAAGTCCCGTTCGCTTGCTTTGGCTGATACGTACTATGTGCATCTTGGGAAGTTCAATGGATCAGTTGACGAGAATATGAAGGCGTATCGGGTTATCCGGGTGTTCGATTTGCGCCAAAGCATGCTTGCGAAAGTAGAAGGCATTCTTCGAACGATGGCATCTGTCGGCGTCAAAAGAAATTTTGTCGATGCTAATTTGAACCGTCTGCCATTGCTTGGTGTTTCGATTTTGACGGCAATCATTCTTGCGTACGGCAGCTATTTGACATTCGACGGAAGGCTGACGGTTGGAGAATTTATCGCCTATAACTCAGTTTTTGCTACCGTAGGCCAGTCCATGTATGGTATTGCTACTATACTGCCCTATTTCTTGGCGGCGAAAACAAGTCTTCAGCGCTTGCATCAGGTGATGGAGTGGAAGCCCGAAGTGACGGAGCGGGGAGACAAGGAACTGCCCACGGTCCATTCCCATATCGAACTGCGCGATGTCACCTTTGCCTATGTGCCTGGCGAGCCGATACTACAGCATTTTGATCTGAGCATTCCCTTAAGTGGCTATACATCTATCGTTGGTACAAGCGGCTCGGGAAAAAGCACGGTGCTGCAGCTGATGCTGCGATTCGCCGATCCGGAAAGCGGAGCGGTTAAGTATGATGGTCAAGATATTCGAGAAGCCCGGTATGCTTCACTGCTAGGGCAGGTGGGCATCGTGTTTCAGGATTCGATTTTATTCCACGGTTCGATCCGTGACAATATTTCGATAGGTAAGCTGGATGCCACGGATGAAGAGATCGAGGAAGCCGCTCGGGCGGCTGGGATTCACGAAACTATCGCTACATTTCAGGATGGCTATCATACCATTGTCCGTAATCATGGCGATAATTTGTCCGGCGGCCAACGGCAAAGGATAGCGCTTGCCCGCGCGCTTCTGCGGAAACCCAATATTTTGTTCCTGGACGAGGCGACTTCGGCGCTTGATCCGGATACCGAGCAATCCGTCAACGAAACGATTCTGTCACTCAGCCGCAGCAAAACGATTATTTCTGTGACGCATCGCTTGGCTTATGCGGCGATGTCCGATCGTATCATCGTCCTCGATAAAGGGAAGGTAACCGAATCAGGACCGCACGAGCAATTGCTGGAACATAATGGATTATATCGCCGAATGTGGGAAAAGCAGAAGGGCTTTGTGTTGTCCAGGGGAGGAGGCAGTGCGCAGGTGCAAGCGGAACGTTTGAGTGGGCTCCCCTTTTTCCAAGGGATCGAACAAGGGGCGCTGGATCAAATATCCCGGCTTTTTGTTGCCGAAAAATTCGAAGCGGGAACGACCGTTTTCGAGCAAGGGGATCAAGGGGACACATTTTATTTGATTGCAAGAGGGAGGGTTGAGATTGTCAAATCCTCAGATTCGGGAGAACGCAGCAGGGTAGCAGTACTGGAAGATGGCGATCATTTTGGCGAAATTGCGCTTATGCAGCATATTCCGAGAACGGCCAGCGTCGTTACATTAACGCCATGCTTGCTGCTGTCGCTATCGTACGACCACTTCCACCCGCTTATGATGAATTATTCATCCATTCGGGAAGCGCTCGAAGCCACATTAAAAACGAGAATGTAAAGGAGAGAGGATTAATGCTGCAATGGATTGTCGCCGAATCGGAAAAAGCGGCAGAGGACGGAGTCCGATTCTTGTGCCGATACGCTGAAGATCTTGGCGTTCCCTACAAATGGAGTACCGTCCTGCAATCGATCTATACGGCCATTTACGATAAAGGCTTCATGGTTGGCTTGGATCGCTCCGGTCAGGTACGGGGGGGGCTCGCATACACGTACGGCTACGGGGAAGACGGTAGCGAAGATCGAACCCGAATCGAAGTGCAGCTTATTTACCTCGAGGCTGGTTTTCGTGGCGGGAAGGCATTATTAGAAGCTATAGCGGCCTTGGTTGAGCGTGAACTCGAACTGTTTGATTTGATCGGCAAGATTGAGATTTATTGCACGCCGACTGACGGCCATCGCAGGCTGTTGGGCAAATTTGCAACACTCTGCAGTACGGAGATGTATCCGTGCGGCATGCTAAGCCTATACGTCACGACACCCGAGAGGCTGAGTCAGTATGTCATCCGGTACACCTCACGGAATAAGCAGGAAAACTCGGCTCATCTCCGCTGAAAAAACCGGCATCGGCTGCCGGCCTTGTTTACTTACTGTCTTGGGTTAGCTGGTCCACGAGGGTTTTTGATCTCACCGTTTTGGACTCCCGGATCTCCCATGTTGTTCACCTCCTGTATACATTTAATGATAAGATACTTCATGGAATAGTAAGAAATCAACCCTATTATTTGATAATGTTAATTAATTTACAAATTGAGGTGAATACCTTGTTCCGCATCGAACTATGCTCTAATACGCGGCAATGGAGCCGATTTACAGATTTTTATATCGAACACCGGGCTTCCATCTTCCCACGTTATCCGGTGAGCCTTGTGCTTAGAGACGTCATCAATTATATGAAACAAGGCAGAGGCGCCATCATCGTGAATGAACGGGACGAGGTGGTTGGCATAGGAAGCTTTGTGCTCGGATTGGCGGAAGACGAATTTCAGCAAAAGGACATTGCGGTGCTCGGTAACAGCTGCTTTGAGGTAGAGTATCGGAATACGCGGATGTTTATACGTGGATTGCAGGTGTTAGCTGAGCAAATCCGTGATGCGAATCCCGATGTGAAAGAAGTAAGAATTCCAACGTCGGCGGAAAATGCATACACAAATCGCCTGTATCAAAAGTTCGCGGCCAAGCTACATTCTTACGAATCAGGTTACGGCAAAATTACCATCTATTCGACATCGGTTCATGATTATGAACAGTTCTGCAATCGTTTTCAATGAGGTTCAAAGTGTGCGTATTCATCTCCAATTTCCAGACTGCTCATTTGTTCTGAATTCCTGCAGACAGCAAATTGACAAATAATCATTTATCATGATGGGATGAAGACGGATTTTTAGTAATAAATGAGTTTAGCTTATCCATGCATTAAGTTGCCTCACAGTGAGTCGGTCTGTCACTGGCATCAGTACGACGCATACTATTCAGAAGTGGTGAACAGTTCATTTGGCTTGTCATGTCTTCGAGATACTGAAAGCTCGGGGGCAAGTTGGGGAGAAAATTACCAGACACCAAGGCTTCAGTACTACTTCTTTTGTGAGAGTTTCTGACTCCGATGCGATGCTTATTAACGAGATAAAGATAAGCTCAGAACATACCTTAGATAACATGCGACTCGTGCAAAATTTACGCAACCTCCCCAAACAACCTCAACATCACGCGGCGACGAATTGTGGATTTGCCACACCACGGCTCGTCTCCATATGTTAAACAATATGGAGCTTAAAGAAAACTTCTACATGCTTTTCGTAGATGATGACCTTTTCCAACATAGCTGCCGAGGAACTTCTTGATTTCAGGAAGATCACGGTTTGCGAGATGGGTCCCGAATTGAGAAAGCAGTTGTTTCAGAGATTCCTCTGTGATGGCTGCTTTTTCGTTTTGCGATCGGACCTCCATCAGCTTCTGCTCAAGGCCGAACTTCTGCTTTTCCAATTCCTCCAGCTTATCGATCAGTGTGGCGATGGTGTTGACGATGTTTATGGTTTGCCGTTCAATGCCCTCCAAGCTCTTTTCCAGCCGCTCCTTCGCTTCTTTGATGCCCGTTTCCTTGGACCGATGAAAATCATTTAGCTGCTTTGCGAGCAAGGGAATTGCCTCGTCATTGAAGATTTTCTCCTGCAGCTGGGACAAGACGTAGCTTTCGATGTACTCACCGGCGCAGCTCCGGATTCTTGCATTCCTTCGTTCGATCCCGGTTTCCGCAGCGGTACGTGACATACTTTAGTTTGCTGCGCCCGCTGAATTTTCGACGGGACCCGATTTTGGCGGATGCTCTTTTAGTTGTAACCAAAGGTGTCCTTATAGTGTATTTCGAACAAATTGCCCCGTTATACAGGCTGTATTACAAAGTTGTGAGCTAATGATTATATCTTTTATACTATGAAAGCGCTTTAATAGTAACCGTATAGCATCCAAATAAATATGAGAGGGGAATTAAGAGAGGGGATATGGGGAAATGATACAATCTTTCCCGCAGTACAGGAAAGAGGTAAGGCAAATGCATAAAGCGAACAATTTTAACAGCAGGAGGAAATGAAAATGAAGAAGAAGGCTAATATTATTTGCAGCTTCATGCTCTCACTGGCTCTGCTGGTTGGTTTATTTCCGGCAATGCCTGTTCATGCGGCGGGTAGCTATTCCGGGGCGCCGCAAAACTTATCCGTACCTCCATTAGCATTTGACGAATCAAAAATTGTACTTACCTGGGAAAAGCCGGACGACTATTATGAAAGTACAGTAAAAATCGTGGACTATGAGGTATTCCGGGATGGAAGCAGGCTCGGTCTTGCAAGCGATAATTTTAAAGAGAATTATTCATATGTTAATGCGTATAAGGACGCATTTTACGGTAAATTGAGCACGCAGCATCATCAGATCAGTATCCTTTCCTTTACGGCGACCGGTCTAGCACCCAAGACGAATTATGAATTTAAGGTGCGGGCCGTATACGCCGACCATTCGACGTCTGCTTTTAGTGCGCCGCGTATCTTTTCAACCGCTTCTACACCTATCGTAATAGATGCCGCCGGCCATGGCGCAACCTATATTACCGATCAGTCCGGCAGCTATACCACTCGGCGCGCAAACAATAATGCAACGGTTATAAAAGAAATCGCAGACAACACGGCTACGATTCAGGCTGCGATCGACGCTACCCCTGTGGGGGGCAAGGTTGTATTGAAGGGAAGCGGAAACAATGCGGCGCCGCGGTATTATACAAGCGGATCATTGTTTCTGCACAGCAATATGACCTTCGAAATTGAAGAAGGGGCTGTGCTGCTCGGCTCTCCTGTTTTTGACCATTATCCGCGCAGCCTTTTGGTCTACCCTTATTCACAGGATATCCGGACATATGGCCTGCTGAATGCTGTATCCTGGGACAATGGCTCCTTGGAGAACATCCGCATCGTCGGCAAGGGTGCAATTGACGGCAACGGATGGAAGAAAACCACTGGAAGCGGCTTACAGAATAAAACGGCGGTGGATCCATCTCCAGGCTTCGATGATCCTACCGGAAATGGTTGGAGTTTGCCGAACTACCAGGGAGGTAGCAACACCACTGTTGATAATAATAGCGCATCTGATTCCGCCGCGGTAAGAGGTATCCTCGCGGCTGATGCGATGTGGCAGTCGCGTCAGGATCAAACACCGAATGCCGGTGCCTCGCAATTCTACAATGCCCGCCCCAACCTGACGGTAGCGCGCGGCGTGCATGGCCTGTATTACGAGGGGCTGACCTTCTATAATCCAGCATTCCACGGAATCGTCAACTATCAGTCCGAGCAGATTGCTGTGAACGGCGTTGTTACGATGATGTTCGACGCCAACAACGGCGACGGTGTCGAGTTTGGCGACTGCCTTGATCTTACGGTCATGAACAGCTTTTGGGATACCGGCGACGACGCCATCAACTTTGCAGCTGGTCAGGGCACGGTCGTACGCAATTTGACTGACAAAGTGGCAAGCGGAGAGGGACGCGTTTTCAATAACTTTGTGCGCAACGGCCATGGCGGCCTGTTGGCGATGGGCAGCCATACTGGAGGCTGGATCGGTGATCTGGTCGCGGAAGAAAACGTCTATAATACGAGCGAAGCAGGAAGTAATGGCGTCTTGCGTATGAAATCCGGTGCTACCACCGGCGGCGGTATACGCAATATTGTCGTGCGTGACAATGCGGCTAATTATATGCTCGGTGGAAACAGTACGATTGTGATTGACACATCCTACAGCGACGCCAACTCCAGCACAGCCTTCGGCCCGGAAAGCGAGCAGCCGCTGACTTTCGAAAACGTTCAGGTGCGCAACATGACGGTGTCGAACTCTATCGTACCGCTGATTAACAACACAACCACATACGGCAGCTCCGCCTATGCTAAAAGCCCGGTGCTGCGCAATTTCACGTTCGAGGATATCAAGATCCTATCTTATTCAGGAGCAAGTGGTGGTACGATTGCGATAAATGGCTTGTCGGATGTTACCTTCCGCAACATTACAGGTCTTCAAAAAGCCATTACCACCACTAACAGCAAAAACGTCACGATCGAGAATTCCGTTGGGACCACAAACCGGAAGCCGGATGTGCTGAATGGGAGTGGCGCACTCAGCGTGACGGCCAATACTTATAATGTCACTTTAAATTGGTCTGCCATCAATAATGCGACGCAGTACGTCGTGTTGGTTGATATGCTGGATGGCCATGGCTATCAGCAAAAAAAGATTGTAATGAGTACGGGGGCGGGTTCGGAATCCACGGAAATCGCGTTGCGCCCGAGCACTTCTTACAAAGTTGCGGTCCGACCGGAGACGGTAGGTGCAAACGCTTCCTATGGCAAACTGCTGGAGACGACGGTAACTACGGGTGCTGCAACGCTTGGTGCATCTACGATCTCGACTGCATCGCCGGATTTTAAAGTTAAAGCTGCAAACATTACGGGCATTTCCTGGCAGGATTTCGCTTGGAATGCCGTTACCGATGCTGTCTACGGCGTGCATTATTACGAGTTAACGGCAACGCCGAAAAATCCAAAATATGCTACCAAAATATACAAAGCCTATTTTGAAAGCTCCAGCCGTCAAGGTTACTCGCTGTGGGGGCTGGATGATGGCGTGACCTATGATGTCACGATGAAAGCCGTCAACTGGATTGGACAGAAAGGGACTCAGTGGGGTCCGGTTATAATCACTACCGTTCCCGGCACCTTAATGCAGATTCCGACGTGGGCTCCCGGCAGCAAGCTTACCGTTAGCGGAAGCAGGTGGATTGGGGAAGATATGATCATCACATGGAACGAAAAAGACGTAACTGATTATTCCAATGGTGATACCGCACGATTTGCCGGCTACCGCATTTTGATTAACGGCGTGCCTGTGGACGGTGGAGCGACTCAAGCAAACGCGAAACCAACCGTTAAACCGGGTCAAAATACTTATGTGCTTTCCACTGCCGGACTTCTTCCCAATGTTCCTTATACAATCTCGGTGGAAGCGGGAAGCGAGATTCTGAAATACGCGTCCGGCGCAGGCGGACTTGGCGGCTCCACAGGCTTTACCGGTACAAAAAATACCGATCTTCCTCGGAACCAGGTGACCTTTGGAAAATGGACCGGGCACGGGCCGAGCGTAACACACTCATTTTTATCGGGGCCAGCCTCTGATGCCAGTGTTACAAATGTAACTGTCGCTGGAGTAACGGCCACCGTTTCTGGTAGCGATAATACTGTCTACAACGGAGTACTTCCGTACGATAAAGTATTAGCGAACCTTACAGCCTCTGATATCGTTGTAACTACCACTGATGTTAATACAACTGTAGGCACTGCCACGACAAGCGATGGAGGTAAAACCTGGAAAGTAGTAGTAACCGCAGAAGACAATGCAACTAAAGTAACCTATACCATCAACGTAACGGTAGGAGCATCTCCTAATGCATCCTTAAGTACACTGAGTCTAAGCGGCATTACCTTAAGCCCGGCAGTGAGCAGTAACGTATATGCCTATACGGCGACTGTACCCAACGAAGTTTCTGTTACCACAGCTGCTTATGCAGCAGTCGATAGCCATGCTACGGTTGCATTGCTGCTAAATGGATCTCCGGTGAAAAACCCTATTAGTCTGAATGTAGGCTCGAATATGATTAGCGTTGTTGTTACTGCACAGGATGGAACTACAACTAAAACGTATACGGTAACTGTTACACGGTCTGCCCCTGCAATTCCAATAGTTCCAATAGCTCCAACCGGACTCACTGTTGTGGCAGGGGATGGACAAGCACTCTTAAACTGGAACGGTGTTTCAGAAGCAACAAGCTATAAGGTGTATAAAGGAACAGCAACAGGTATTTACGATGCTGCACCTGTAGCGATTGTAAGCAAAGGCACTTCTTCCAACGTAACAGGGTTAACCAATGGCACTACTTATTATTTCACGGTGAGGGCAAGCAACGAATCAGGAGATAGTCCCTATGCAGCAGAAGTCAGTGGAACTCCTATGAAGGCTCCGGTCACAGCCCCAAGCCTGACTAGTTTGGCCTTAACACCACCGACGTTCTATCTGCAAGCAGGATCATCCGCAACAATGGCAGCCACAGCAACCTATTCGGATAACAGCACGCGTGAGGTTACGGATGAACTGATTTGGACCTTCAGCACTTCCGGTGTGGCATCCATCAGCAAGGGTGTGGTTAGCGCAATGGGCGTGGGAACTACGGTTGCTACCGCAACTTATGGTAATCAAACAGCACAGCTGAATATTACAGTAGTAACCTATCGCTCGTCATCCCGTGGAAGAGGGAGCAGTCCTACAACTGGAACGACTCCTACGACCACAACAACACCGGATAATCCGACACCTGCACCACTAACAAAGCCAGAACCTAGTCCGTTTGTGTCCTCCGTGGTAACCAGTGTTGAAAAGCTAATATCCAAGATCAAAGAAACATTGGAAGCCAACAAGGATGCAAAAGTTACGTTTACCGATACTTCATCTCACTGGGGCGCAAAAGATATTGCGATGGCATCGCGCCTTCACATTATTGAAGGATATCTTGATGGAAGCTTCAAGCCGAATGCTTCCGTAACTCGTGCGGAATTTAGTGTCATGATTACAAGAGCGTTTGGTTTGACGGCTGCTTCTGACTCGAACAAAACGTCGTTCCGTGACATCGATAAAGATAACTGGGCAAAATCGTATATCGAGATTTTAACTTCCAGCGGGATTGTTAATGGCTACGAAGACGGGACCTTTCAACCGAACAAAAATATTTCGCGTGCTGAGATGCTGACGATTATTTCTCGCATTCTGAATCTTAAAGAATTGAGCAAGAATGGATCTGTGAGTTTATTTGCGGATGTTAATAGCGGGTACTGGGCGAAAGAAACCATTGAGAAAGCGATAGGCGCAGGTATTATTCAAGGTGTAAGCACGGATACGTTTGCACCTGATCATAATGCTACTCGTGCAGAGGCATTAACGCTTATCATCCGATCGTTGAAGACAGATACAATAATTAACGAACTTTTGAAATAGAATAATATCTCTTCGTTTCCCAACACTGCAGCCAATGGTTGCAGTGTTTTTTGCAGATCTGGTATTATGATGGTCAGCATTTGAGTTCAGACGCTATGATGGATATAATTTGCAGATTTTCGTACACGGACTGATAAGAAGGGCCGGGGATGCTTTCCGAAAAATAATATACGCTATCCAAGATGCGGCCAAGCGCATTCAAGAGGTGTCTGCGGCCTCTGAAGAGATGTCGGCTAGTTCGCAGCAGGTAACCGCATCGCTGCATAATATGAAGAGCATAGCCTATGCTGCATTTTCCAATACAGAGAGTGTGGCCGCAGCATCAGAGGAACAACTAGCTACCATGGAAGAAATCCCTTCAGCAGTAAATGCTTTGAACTGCTTGAAGTAACCTATCGGTTTAAAAACTGAAAAGGAGCTTTGCCACTTGATGTGGCAGGCTCCTTTAGTGTTTACACAAGGTATTGCAGTTGAAGCGAAATAGCTATGTAGCCGTCTAACCTTGACCATCTGAAAGTACCTAATTGTTGATAGCTATCTTTTTACAGCAGTAATACTCTACATCGATAAAATATTTTATTTTGCGTTCTTATCTGGCTGATGAATACCAAAAGTATTTCCTTCGGTATCCATATAATATCCCTGCCACGCCATGCCAGGCAGAGCATATTTGGGCAATGCAACCTTGCCTCCATAATTAATAATTTTTGCTTCGGTAGAATCGTAATTTTCTACTCCCATTGTACATGCAAAACCATTCAAGGCATGGCCTGGTTCCGGGGAAGCACCTTGTCGTTGCATCAAAGCTCCGTTAATTCCAAGCTCATTTGCATCGCCAGTAACAGCCCCAAAGTAAGGCATTCCAGCATAATCGCTCCAATCTTCAAATGTCCATCCAAATACCTCTCCATAAAACTTCTTGGCACGCTCCATGTCGTCTACATGAATTTCGAAATGAACTAATCTGCCCATGTTTTCCTCCTCATTTTGCTTAAGTGTTTTATAATATTTTCTTCTTATACTTTTGATTTTCCTTCATCATTATTGTAATAAATATAGAAGTTTATTCAATTTTTCGTAGAATATTGAGAGCGTTAAATGTATAGTAAATTAACAATCATTCTAAATGAGTGTAACTGTTAATTTCTAACGAAGAACTATCAAGGTTAGGCAAGTTATTAATGTTAGAGGTCGCTTAAGCTACTTCCTCAAACGACTCAGCATCACGTGGCGGTGGATTGGTGATTTGACATACAAAGGTTCGTCTCCATAAAGGCAAAAAATAAAATCTTGATCCCCTCACAAGAAACGAAGTGTTGGAGTTCTTGGAATTCAAAGGAACACGCATAACATTAGATTAAAAGCCGCGGAAAATTATTTTCTGTTGGCTTTTTTTGCTGAATAGCTGTTTTTTGACCTTGCATTAAGTGGTATTGTCTTTGGTATTTATTTTAGTGTATGGTAAGGTTAATTTGGATAGCAATATAACATATTAGGCAAAGGGGCCGGACTAGTGAAAGCTTTTGTACAAGTTTTATTCAACGATAAATTCCGTTCCCTTTTTTATCGACTCTCTGCAGCTCTAATTCTGCTCATGTTGCTGATTGTTGTTGCTATATACTTATTTAGTAATGGCTACAACAGCCTTCTACAAAAAACACAATTGGAAAAGCTCAACGCGCGTACAGAATCGCTTTTTAGAACTTACTATGATAGCCTATTTCAAGATATCGATAATCGAACCGTTCAGTTATCAAACAATACTAAACTCATCCGCGCCATAAACAGTATTGATCCGGAAAGTGCCGGAGCACTTCAAAACATTCTTCACGAGAGCACTGATTTTTGTTGCATCCAGTATTTAGAAATATATACCAGGAATGGAGCGATAAGGTATACTCATGGTGAAATTAGAGATATTCCCCTATTAAGCGATGCTGAATGGCAGTCTGAAACTGACAAGATAAAAGGGAGCAGCAACTGGGAGGTTGCCCGTACAACCGTTGACGGATCAATACCGAGCATTATTCTGCTCCGCGGGATACCCAATATTGCAGTACAACCGCTTGGTGTTATCAAGGTGATGCTTAACAGCCAGTCGCTATTTATTAATCCATACCACATAAAAGGGAGCGAACGGATGTGGGTAGTATCACCAAATAAACAGTTGTTCAATTTGAAAACGGGGACTCCCGATACAGTCCCTATTGCAGACAAGCTTGTGCCAAAGTTGAAGAACACGTTTTTCCAAGGGTTACTAGATGATAAAAGCTACTTTTTTTATTATTCTCCTTCGGGTATTCCAGGATGGAGCTATCTAAATGCCGTTGATAGTGCAGCTTTATCGGGTAGCCTCTATGTTAGATTGGCGATAATCACTGCATTTGCTCTGATGTTTCTACTGCTGATCATTTACATGTTCTTGATGATTCGAAATATATTCAGTAAGCTGCATACGATACAGGAGGTAGTCGGAGCCGATGGGGAAGAAGAGGGTAGAAACGGCTCGAATGCTTCTTTGAATGTTCTAGTCAACAGTATCGCAGCCTTAAAGGAGCATCGTGAAAACATCGAAACAATGTACCGCAAAAACATCCCGATTTTGAAGCAAGCACTGTGTTATCGGTTACTTCATCAAGACCAGGGGGAGTGGCCGGAAATCCGAGAGCAAATGGTTCAAATCGGTATTAAATTCCCCACACCGATGTTCGCGATTATGTTGTTTCGTATCGACAGGTATTTTGATTTTCTGCAAAATTATAGCAGATCTGACCAGAGCTTGTTCAGGTTTTTCATCTACAAGATGGCGGAGGAGTTGGGTGAGCAATCGTTTAAAGTTCTACTATGGAACTCCGAGAGCCAGGATATCGTCATGCTCTGCAATTCAAAAACGCCTATTACTGAGGAAGAGTTTAAAGCGAAGCTCGAATCTGTAACAGATACTATTCTTGTACACGTTCATCAGTATCTGAAAATTACTGTTACCGCTGCAATAAGCAGACCCGTTTTAAATATAAAGCATATTCCGGACGCTTGGAACTTGGTAACTGGCTGTATTGAACGAAAATGGTACAATGGCGGCACTCATGTGTTGAAGGACTGGGAGATGACTGGGGAGACTCCGGTCATGTTCGGTTTTTTGGAGTCGGCACGCAAAAGGAGGGCACAGCTTCTACTGGCTGTAAAAAGTGGCGATTTGCAATTGATTCATATTGAGATGGATACGATGCAGTCTTTTCTGGAGTCTTTGGAAGGTTATCCTATGATGGTCATTCAACAAATACTAAATGATTTATTTATGTCTGTCATTTTTACCCTTTTGGAGATGGGAGTGAAGCTGCAGATTGACAGCGTTTTCACAGAAATGCATCTTGAGATGCAGCGAAGAGAAAGCATTCGCGATGCAATAGACTGGTTTAGAGAACGTCTGGACCGATGGATAGAAGGAACCGATAAGCAACGAACCGAGGGAACGAATTTAATCCCTCATATTCTAGAGTATATCCACGCGAACTATAACCGTGAAATCTCGCTAGGTGGGATTTCCGACGAACTCGGATTGGACATCGCATATTTGAGCCGCCAGTTCAAGAAGGGCACCGGCAAAAACTTTATGGATTACCTAATCAATCTTCGCATTGAGCGAGCCAAACAAATGCTGCTTAGTTTATCGGGGACGGTCCAGCAAATCGCCGAAAATGTGGGTTATGTTAATTCACAAAGCTTTATCCGTATATTTAAAAAGCATGTTGGAGTCACGCCAGGTCAATACCGGGAGATGCAGTCTGTGGAACAAGAGAAAAGACTGGATGCAAGCAAGTTGTACTAAGCCTTAAAAGCATCAAAAAAGGTTCATTGTTAAAAAAAGCCTATCCCAAACGATTAGGCTTTTTTATTTTTATTGGACAATTAAAGTTAATGAAATCAAAAATAAGCAATATTCCAAAAGCGGATACCGATGATATGATCAAGTCCGACCGAATACTGAAATCGGTTACACAATCAAAAGGGAGGATTCCGAATGTCAAGACTGAAAAGTTACGAAGGAATGAAGTTTTTATCATGTTTGAAGCACATTAAATTAGTCTCAATGGTACTTGTACTCGCGATGATCTTGTCCAGCATCAACGTGAGCGCCACGGAGCAGAAAGCGTTCGCAGATGCAAGGGTCATTACCGTTAAGCAAGACGGTACAGGTGATTTCAAGTTCATCAACGATGCAGCGCAAGCGGCTCAGCCCGGAGATACAGTATTGATTTATGGCGGCACGTATAGGGAAACGGTAGTGGCCCCGAGGGGAGGCAGCAACGAAAACACGAGAATTACCTATAAGGCTGCACCCGGGCAACAAGTTATCATAAAGGGCTCTGATTTGGCTCCAAGCTGGAGCTTTGACAATGCTAGCCAAACATGGATGAAGACTTTGCCGAATTCATATTTTGGCTCGTTTAATCCATTCGGCACACATTGGGCTAAGGGGAACTTGCCGGGGAGCACGCAATTGCGTACAGCTGGATCGGTGTATTTGAACGATAGTTTACTGACGGAGCGAGCCAGTTTAAGCGAAGTGCAGAATACTCCCCACACATGGATAGCCAAAGTAGACTCTGTCACTACAACGGTTTATGCAAATTTTGGAGTGGATCCAAACGCAAACACCGTAGAGCTGACCAAACGGAAGCAAGTGTTCACCGCTTCATGGAATACCGGATACATTACAGTTGACGGACTCACTATTATGCACGGTGCCGGAACAAAAGATATTGATTACTGGCGGCCTGCTGCCATTCCGATGGAAGGAGCGCTCAGTACAAACGGTGGGTATAACTGGATTATTCAGAATAGTGTTTTGAAGCATAACGGTGGAGTTGCATTGGATTTCGGCCTGGGTTCTGCTATGAATGAGGCCAAATATGGGACCCCGGCGAAATACGGCTACCATATTATTCGCAATAATATCATTAAGGATAACAATACGAACGGGGCATTTGCATATAAAGGGCCTTTTACGGAAGTCTACCACAACAAATTTATCAACAATAACGCCTTGAATACAGGATTGTTGTCAGAAGCTTATTTAAAAATCATCGACAACGGAACTGGCGCCAACATTCACGATAACTATTTCTATAGTAACCAGTCTTGGATGTCTTATCCTGTATGGTTGGATTCGGAAGTTCAGAACTATAAGTTCAGTCGGAACGTCATCGTCACTACCAACAAGGATAGCGTATTTTTTGATGAAGCAAACTATGGAAGTAATGTGATCGATGACAACGTTTTTATTGGTAGCGGGGTCAGCATTTTGGAATCACAAGGTACGTCGTTGGTCCACAATATGTTCATAGACTCGAATGTTTCGTTTAATGCCACACATTTCCCAGGATTCCCGGGCCTTCAGGTTCAAGGTGCAGATATCGACGGCTACCGGCATATGATGCTGTATCGCCCAGGTACGCTGGATCCGCTGGGAACGGTGGCAACTCGAACGAAGTACAACAAGGTGTTTAATAATATTTTTTACAATAAAGGGATGAGCACATCTCCGTCATTTATCGATGGCAGGCCATTCCTCGAGCCCGTAACTTTGGACGAGGCCACTACAAATCTTTGGGGCAATGAAGTGGATTATAACGTGAACTACAACGGCGCTGTAAAAATAGCCGATTATACGTTGCATTCCTATACGCCTGATACTCATAGCGCCGAAATTAGCGGAAATCCGGCATCTGCATCCTGCGATGAGAACAAGTGTACAATATCCTTTAGTGTAGATGCGGGAAATACCCCTACCAATCTCGGTGCACAGAAAATTACCGGAGCTTATCTCGGCAAAAATCATGTATTGGCGACTATGCCGGATTCGATCTTCAAATTACCTGACGGAAACAAGCCGGATGGGGTAACTCATAACGGACCTTCTCCGATTGACAATTATATAGAGGATGTGACAACAGATTTTTACGGCAACGTTAGAACCGGAAACACGGTAGCAGTAGGCCCGTTCCAGAATATACTGCCAGGTTCGAACACGCTGGTTGTCTGGTCCGGTGACGCAGCTTTGAAAGGGCTTACTTTGAGCGGGATTTCGTTGAATCAGACGATTAGCGGCGATGTCTACAGCTACCATGCCAGCGTGCCCCAATATGCTTCGTCTACGGTCATTTCTGCTACGTATGGAGACGGTGGAGCGGTTGCGACGATGACCTTCAACGGTACGCCTATCATCAATAATAGCCAAGTTGTCCTTAACATTGGAACCAACACACTTCAAATTCAAATTGAAGCCAGGGATGGAACGAAAAGCGAGTACAATGTTACGATACAACGAGCAAGCTCGAGTAGCTCCGGCAGTAGCAGAAGTCCTTCCAGCTCCGGCGGGACAACTGGACCTGAGCCAAGCACAACAACGAGTACGGACCCGGGGATCGTGTTCTCGATCGACGGTAAACAACAGGAATCGTTAGGCACCGCTATTAACTCAATGGACAACGGGCGAGCTTCCGTCAAAGTCAAGATGAATGATGCTCAAATCGATTCTTTTATCAAGAACGCAGGCGAAAAACCGAGTCTTAACGTGGCAGCTCAAAGTGCGGATCAAGTAACTGTAGAAATGAATGCTAGCAGTTGGAAAAGCCTCCAGAACAAACAGGCCGTGTTTATAGTTTCGACCAAAGACGCTAATTATACCTTGACTGCAGCTCAAATCAATCTTGAACGGCTTTCTCATCAGTTCAACTCAGCAGCGACGTTGACAAATATCAGCTTGCACATTACCGTTGCGAAAAGCCCGGGCGAAACTGCAAAAGTCTTGGATGGAATAAGCGCCAAAGAAAAGTTCCGTCTACTGACGACTCCAGTTGACTTTAACATTGCAGCTACTTACAACGGAAAAACAGTGCTGGTAGACACTTTTAACTCGTATGTTTTGCGTGAAATTGTTTTGCCGGAAGGTATAGACCCTGCTCAAATCTCCACCGGTGTGGCTGTTGATGCAGATCAAGCAGTTCGCCAGGTGCCTACGAATATCATCCGGAGAGACGGGAAACTTTATGCTAGACTGTATAGCCTTACTAACAGTACTTATGTGATCGTTTCCCATCCGGTACAGTTTGCTGACATGGAGTCTCACTGGGCCAAAAATGAAGTTAACGATTTAGCGTCACGTCTGATTGTAAACGGTATTGATAAAGCAGAATTCAAACCTGATCGACCTATCGCGCGCTCCGAATTTGCAGCGATCATCGTTAGAGCGCTTGGACTAAACGGTTCGTTATCCGTTTCTACATTCTCTGACGTATCATCGTCGGACTGGTTCAAGGATTCTGTGAATCAGGCTTATCAGTACGGAATCGTCTCAGGTTACCCAGACGGCTCTTTCGGCCCTACGGCGTCGGTGACCCGGGAAGAAGCGATGTCCATGATTGCTAGAGGGATGAAAGTAATTAATCCTGCTGCTAGTATGGATGGTTCTGAACAGGATGTGCTGCTTTCCTCGTTCGCCGATAAAGCTCTTGTAAGTGAGTGGGCGAAGAAGAATGTGGCCTTATTGGTTAAAAGCGGTCTGATTCAGGGGGAGGCCGACACTCTACAGCCCGGGCGCAGCATGACGCGTGCGGAAACGGCTGTAATCGTGAAACGGATGCTCATTCAGGCTGGGTTCGTCGGTACAACGCTGAATAACTAGTTATTGAAACCAAGGTAGAAATCGGCGTCCATAATTAACGGGTGCCTGCGATCATGCTTTTATCACAGATCGTTTTCGGACAGGACGGGCCTGCAAAAATAGTCCATGGTTCAAAAAAGTCCTATCGTCTGCACATTTGCATTGTCGAATTCGCTTGCAAATAACGAAGATCGAATCAAAAATAGCCAATTTACTTCGATTGCCGTGTACTGCTAAGATCAAAGCCAATAGGTCGCGGCGACTGACCTACTTAAAATGCTGTAAATGAAAAGGGAGGAACATTCATGTTTCAAAAGAAAACTAAAGGTTTGATCGCGGGAGCTATAGCTAGTTCCATGCTTATGCTTTCCGCATGCTCAACAGATGGAAACACCACGGCGGGATCGGCCAGTTCAAGTGCGGGAGCCAACAATTCCCAAGCTGCGGCAAAATCTTCAACTCCAGTAACACTGCAAGTGTGGATGCCGGTTAATATCCCGGAGCTGGACCCGGCCATCAAACAGATCGGTACGAACTTTGAGAAGACACACCCCAATATTAAGGTCGAAATTACGACCATTCCGTTTGCCGATTACTTCCAGAAGTTGTCGGTGGCATATGCCGGCGGCATTCAACCAGATGTGCACGGACTTGGCTTTGGCCAGCTCATTTCGACGGTGGATCAAGGGAACTATATGGATATGAACCCTTTGATTGAAAAAGACAATTGGTCTGGAAAAAGCGACTTCTTCCCTGACATTCTGAAGGCCGGACAATGGAACGGCGGC
Source organism: Paenibacillus foliorum (assembly GCF_013141765.1). Classification (GTDB taxonomy): domain Bacteria; phylum Bacillota; class Bacilli; order Paenibacillales; family NBRC-103111; genus Paenibacillus_S; species Paenibacillus_S foliorum. The sequence goes on along the minus strand of NZ_WHOD01000049.1, from coordinate 304,777 downwards.
ACATATGGCCTGCTTATTCCGGAAACGCGCCCACTGGTATGGAGAAAGGATTACTTCCAGGAAGCTGGGCTTGATCCGAACAAGCCGCCACAGACGTACGATGAACTGTTTGCATATGCGAAGAAGCTATCCAAGAAAGATAGCAGCGGCAAAGTCACGCGGTCCGGTTTGGACATCACCACCAGCACAGTCAATAACGCTAATTCTGAACAGCCCTACCTGAGCATGCTGTTGCTGAATGGTCTGAATTTTTATGATGATAAGGGCAATCCGACCTTTGATTCGCCTGAATCGGTTAAGGTGACTAACCAATTGACGGATTTGGTCAAAGATAAGGACGTTATGTTCCAAGCGGATTCAAATGTAACGGGTACGCTGTTCCAGAACAGTTTGGCCGCAATGGGCTTCCAGAGCTCATACAGTCTAGGTCAGCTGACTCAATCGATCGGCAATGATAAGATCGGTTTTGCACTCCCGCCGAAAGGGCCGACAGGAAAGCAAACGTCGCTCATGCTTGGAACTTTTATGACAATTGCCAAGAAGTCGGCGCACCCGCAGGAAGCTTGGGAGTTCATGAAATTCATGTTCTCTCCGGACGAATTTTTCCAATTTGCGAAAGCGACAGGTTACGTTCCTCCGCTGCAATCGCAGCAAGCTAAATTTGAAGGGCTTGGGGATGCCAATAAAGTCATTTTTGCTTCGATGAAGGATGCTGGTGGCTTCTTGCCTTCTTCCAATTGGAGCATCATTACGAAATATCTCCGGATCGGTTTGGAAGAGGCTTACTACGGCAAAAAAACACCAGAGCAAGCCATGAAGGATAACGCTAACAAGGCCCGTCAAGAAGTGTCCAAAAAGTAAAGGAATCATCGTGGAAAGTGGCCCCCTTGCGCATAAGCATTTTGCGGCCGAGGGGGCTTGATTATTTGGAAAGGGGGAAGAACGAATTGAATGCCGGATGGAGTCGAAGGCTCACACCTTATCTGTTGATATTACCGAATGTACTCATTTATTTTATTTTTATATTTGTTCCCCTTCTATGTGTGGTTTATTTAAGCTTTACCAGCTATAGCATGTTATCGCCAGGAAAGTGGATTGGTTTTTCTAATTATGTAAGGATGTTTAATGATAGTATTTTTATGGGGGCTGTAGTAAACACCATTGTATTTTGGCTCGTTACGGTCATTCCGCAAATGCTGATCGGTTTAGTGTTGGCAGTGCTTCTCAATTCAAAAATTCGGGGTATGGCTGTATTCCGAGCGGGTATTTATTTACCCAGCGTCATTTCGGGAGTGGCTGTTTCTATGACTTGGCTATATTTGTACGATAATCAGAACGGTCCGTTTAACGCGATACTAAAGTGGCTTCACTTTAGCGGTATTAATTGGCTCGGGGACACTCATTATTCGCTCATGTCCATCAGCATTCTTGGCATATGGGTAGGAACCGGGTATGCGATGATCATTTATTTGGCCGGTTTGCAATCGATTGACGCTCAACTTTACGAAGCGGCCAGCATCGACGGAGCGACTGGGCTGCGCAGCTTTCTTCGCATTACAGTACCGCTTTTAAACCCGATGACATTCTTTATCTTTGTCACCGCAACAATCCGTTCTTTCCAGGTATTTGATTACGTGTATATTATGACCAAAGGCGGTCCTCTGAATTCGACCAATACGATTGTTAATCAAATTGTCGATACATCTTTCGGACAGTACGAAATGGGCTATGCATCGGCTCTTTCCATTTTTTTGCTGGTTATTACCTTGGCTGTCACTTTGATTAACTACAGGGTTGGGACAAGGACACTCGAGTAACCACAGAAAAGGAGGAGAAGCATCGTGAAGCAAAACCATGTGTCCAAAGCTTGGTTGTATATCGTTTTGATTATAATTACTTTAATTAATTTAGTCCCTTTATTTATTATGATCTTTACTTCTTTTAAAGGTAATGCCGAGCTCGTTTCAGGCAAGCTTACTCTTTTTCCGCAAGAATGGCATCTTGATAACTATGTAAAAGCAATGCAAAAGGGAGACTGGGGGCTGTATTTTAAAAATTCTTTTATCGTCACTTTGGTTGCTACCGCAGGCAGTCTATTCTTTAATACGCTGGCGGGATATACATTTGCCAGAATCCGGTTCGCCGGAAGCTCAATCATCTTCATCTGCCTTCTAGTAGGGATGATGGTACCCGCACAGGCGATTGTTGTACCGCAATTTATTATTTTGAAAAATATTCCTTTCTTCGGACATAACGATATGTTTGGGCATGGCGGTACTGGGTGGTTGAATACGTATTGGGCTCTAATTGTACCGGCGCTATCAGGCTCGATCGGCATTTTTATGGCTCGGCAATTTTTTGTCGGCTTTCCCAAAGATCTAGATGAAGCGGGCTTTATGGACGGTAACGGGTATTTGGGCATGTATTTACGAATTTATTTGCCGCTTAGCGGACCTTTGATCGCCTCGCTTGGAATTTTAAAAATCGTATCCGTATGGAACGACTTCTTCGGTCCTCTGATTTTTACCAGTAAAGAGAATATGCGTACGATCCAACTGGCCTTGTCGGTGTTTAAAGGAGAATTTACGATTCAGTACAATTTGCTGATGGCTGCTACGGTGTTAATCTCGTTGCCGATGATTATTGCTTTCTTCGTGTTCCAGAAGCAATTCGTTGGAAGCATTGTATCGTCAGGCGTGAAAGGTTAGGTGAACAACTTGAAAGTGATAATGGTGATGTTTGACACGCTGAATCGGCATATGCTGCCACCTTATGGTTGTGACTGGGTCAAAGCTCCGAATTTTGTACGGCTTGCCGAGCGAACAGCCGTGTTCGAGAGAAGTTATATCGGGAGCATGCCCTGCATGCCAGCCCGGCGGGAGCTGCAAACCGGTCGTCACAATTTCCTGCACCGCAGCTGGGGACCTATGGAGCCTTTCGACGATTCGATGCCGGAACTGTTAAAGCAGAATGGCATTTATACGCATTTGGCCACCGATCACCAGCATTACTGGGAGGATGGAGGTGCCACATATCATACTCGCTATAGCTCTTATGAATTGACACGAGGGCAGGAGGGAGATCCGTGGAAGGGTGAGGTTCAAGATCCCGAGATCCCGGAGAGTCTGGGCGGGCATGAATTTATGCCCAATCTCGTTCGGCAGGATTGGATCAACCGCAAGTTCATGAGGGAAGAGAAAGATTTTCCGCAGGCCCGGACGTTTGCCTCAGGAATAGAGTTTATCCGTGCAAATGCCACTCAGGAAAACTGGTATTTGCAGTTGGAGACGTTCGACCCACATGAGCCATTTTATGCACCGCAGCGATTCCGCGATTTGTACCCGCATGATTACAAAGGGAAGCACTTCGATTGGCCGCCTTACGCTCCTGTGAGGGAAACTCGCGAGGAAGTGCAGCATGTTCGTTTCGAATATGCTGCACTGGTCAGTATGTGCGACCACTACTTGGGACAAGTATTGGATCTGATGGATGAGCTGGACTTATGGAAGGATACTATGCTGATCGTGAATACCGACCACGGCTTTTTGCTGGGCGAACATGACTGGTGGGCTAAATCGCATATGCCATATTACAACGAGATAGCCAATACACCGCTATTTATTTGGGATCCAAGAAGTGGCGTGCGTGGAGAGCGGCGCAAAAGTCTGGTTCAGATGATCGACATGGCGCCGACACTGCTTGACTTTTTCGGATTGAAAATCCCTGAAGATATGCAAGGGAAGCCGCTTCGGGACACGATCGCTTCGGATGTGCCGGTAAGGGAAGCCGCTTTATTCGGCATTCACGGTGGGCATGTAAACTGCACGGACGGTAGATACGTGTACATGCGGGCCCCGATTAGCACAGACAATCAGCCATTATATGAGTACACTCTGATGCCGACGCACATGCGAAGTCTATTTGCTCCAGATGAGTTGCAGCAAATAGAGCTGGCGGAGCCGTTTACGTTCACTAAGGGCGTCGCGACACTTCGAATTCCGGCCCGAAAGGCGCAGTCCACCCATCCATTCGGAACGATGTTGTTTGATATGGAGCAGGACCCACTCCAAGAGAAGCCGATTCGCGACACTGAGATTGAAGCAGCTATGGAACGAATGCTAATAGGCTTGATGCAGCAAAACGATGCGCCTCGGGAACAGTACGTAAGGTTAGGATTAGATGTATCAGTCGGGTAACAAGAATGTTATCAGGTTCAAACTATTATAAATATATTCATCAAATTTCGGACAGGCAATCACGTCAACTTTTGGTATTATGTTTTGGCGGCAACAATAGGGATGAATTGCCTGATACTACCGCGGTTTATCAAAACAAAGCAACCTCCGGTCAATGTAGACAGGAGGTTGCTTTATCACGTGGCCGTGGCAGGTCTGCTTTATATTAAATCTTTATGTACACAGAATCCAGGAGGACATGCAGAATGATAAGTGTGTTTACGGAAGCGCATTGCCTGCCGAACGGTAGATATCATACCACTCTTCGCGCGTCAGATTAACATCGCTTGCCTTACAGCAGTCCTTGAACCGGTCTGTATTCATCGTACCGATGATCGGTTGCATGTGCGCGGGGTGGCGCAAAAGCCATGCGATGGCGATGGTCGTGTTGCTAACTTCGTATTTCTCGGCAATTTTATCGATCTTCTGATTTAATTCCGTGAATTTGTCGCTTCCGAGGAAAACACCTTCAAAGAATCCGTATTGGGAAGGAGACCAGGGCTGAATGGTGATATCGTTCAGTCTGCAATAATCAAGCACACTGCCGTCCCGGTTAACCGCGGAGGCATTCTCCATATTTACATTAATCCCACTGGTGATCATGGTGGTGTTGGTGATGTTTAATTGCAGTTGGTTTGCCAAAAGCGGCTGCTTCACCGACTTCTTCAGCAACTGGATTTGCATCGGATTCTGATTGGAAACGCCGAAATGCCGCACTTTTCCCGAACTTTCAAGAAGATCGAAAGCCTCTGCTACCTTTTTAGGCTCTACCAACGCATCCGGACGATGCAGAAGCAGAATGTCGAGATAATCGGTTTTCAGCCGCTTCAGGATGCCGTCCACTGATTCCAAAATATGATCTTTGGAAAAGTCGAACATCCCCTTTCGAATGTCGCACTTGGATTGCAGGATGATCTTCTCACGAATATCATCGTTCATATGGATGGCATCCGCAAATATTTCCTCGCATGTTCCACCGCCATAAATATCCGGCATGGTCGAAGAAATTTGCACCTTCTTCCAGAGCTGTATGGACAAAGTGCTCGGCTTCGGATTTGTCCAGCGATTTAATACGCATGCAGCCGACTGCAACGACCGATACTTCTAATGTACGGCTTCAATAGTACAAAAAGATGAAGTCAGGAAGAGCGCGGTTTGCGAGGCGGGCTCCGAACTGAGAAAGCAGTTGTCGCAGAGTATCCTCTGTTATGGCTGCTTTGTCTGTTATGGCCGCGACCTCTAGCAGTTTCTGCTCAAGTATTAGGTTTTGCCCCTCCAACTTCTCCATCATGCCTAGCAGCGAAGCATTGGAAGTGCCACTCTCGACGATGTTGACGATGTTTGCGATCTGACGTTTGATGCCCTCAAGGTTCTTTGCCAGGCGTTCTTTCTCGCCGTTTACCTTGGACCATTAATCGCTTTCATTAGAATTAAAATGCGAAAAATTCTCATGTTATTTATGTTGACATACTTATAGTGTGTCCTATATTATTATTATTAACACCACTGGAGAATATAATGTGATCAATAACAATTCCAGATGGAATTTAAATGAATTTCGTTGATATTCCATGAAAATTTCCTGCATTTAATTCATTGAAGAAAAAATGGTGATTAATGTAATGAAAAAGCATGATCAAGACTTTATGAAGCAACAAAATAGGTTAACTGTTTTTGAAATCATTAAGCACAATCAACCTATTTCTCGTGCTTCTATAGCCAAGCAAACTGGAATGAGTCCTACTACGGTAAGTCGCATTGTCGGAGAACTGGCGGAACGAGGATATTTGTTGGAATCCGAACAAGTGTCCGTTGGACTTGGAAGAAGGTCTACGCTGCTCGAGATGGTTGATGCTTCTGTATTGTCAGTTGGAGTCGAGTTGGATCGCCACCAGATGATTGTCGGCATTGTTGATATTCAGGGTAATGTAGTATGCAGTGGCAAGTATCCAAGGTCTGCGGAAGAAAGCCCGGATGCTACACTAAAGCTAATTGGGGAAAAGATCAATCAGTTAACGCTTTTGCATGAAATCGATGGTAATCGAGTAATCGGAATCGGTGTGGGACTACCCGGGATTGTAGACAATGATGCGGGAGTTGTTGTCTTCTCAGTTCAACTTGGCTGGAAGAACGTACGTCTAGCTGAACGATTGAAGGAAATTACTGGTTATGAAGTGGTTGTTGATAATGAACTCAAAGTGAAAGCGCTTGCTGAGCATCTGAAGGGCGCTACTAAGGGATCTAGTCGGACTGCGTTGCTCGGCTTTGGTAATGGGGTAGGTTCTGCATTCATCTTTGAAGGCGAAATTTACCGAGGTAAAACGAATAGCGCAGGTGAAATCGGCCATACAACGGTAGATCCTAACGGGATGATGTGTGATTGCGGTAAAGCAGGTTGTCTGCAAACCTACATTAATATCAGCTCTCTATTGTCGGAAGCGAACAAAATACGGCCGATGCGCACCATTGAGGAGCTATTTGAAGCAAGGCGTGCAGGAGAACGTTGGGCGTGTTATTTGATCGAACGCGCTTTGATGTACATCGCCATTACAGTCAATAACGTAGTTTGCATGTACAACCCTGATAGTGTGATATTGAGCGTGGAGTTGGCAGACAAGTACCCGGAAGTTTACGAGGAGATTGAAGAACTCTGTATGTCGCGATTTGTTTGGGAGCCTCTGCGTGAGTCGTTTAGCATTTTTCGTTCGGAGCTGCAGGAACAAGGTGTCATGATTGGTTCGGGACTGTTATCTCAAATCAAGTTATTCGAATTAGAGTAAGGGATGCCTAATCCAATGCTGCTGTTTGGAAGAATTGTAGGGCAGACAGCTAAGCAATCAATTAGTAGAACAAGAAATTTTGTTTGCGGATTAGACGTAATGTAAGGTTCGCATAGGGGAGGCAATAATGATGGGATTCACAACATTGGTTAATGAATATCGTGGTGGCGTTTTAGAAAATGTACATTACGGAGCCATCAGTGTGGTAGATGAAAAGGGGACTATACTTTACTCAGCGGGGGATCCGGAGCATATGACGTTCCTGCGGTCAGCCGCGAAGCCATTCCAAGCCATTCCGGTCATGAAAAGAAAGATTGACAAGATCTACGGGCTGACTGGCCAAGAAACGGCGCTGTTTGCGGCTTCTCACCGTGGAGAGGCTTTCCACATTGATGCACTGGAATCTATTTTGCACAAAACAGGAATCCAGGAGGAAGGGCTTCACTGCTGCGCCACTTACCCGCTTAATGAAGACGCCAAGGCGGAGCGCCATCGGGCACATGAATCCAAGCGAAGAATATTCCACAACTGTTCAGGCAAGCACTCTGGATTAATCGCGCTTAGCAAACATATGGGGTGGGATGAGCATAGTTACTATGATCCTGAACATCCTGTGCAGCAAGAAATTGTGGAGACACTGGCTTACATGGCCGAAGTTTCCGCAAACTCTATTCCACTAGGAGTAGATGGCTGCGGCTTGCCAATCTTCGCACTTCCTTTAAATAAAATTGCTTATTCCTTTTTGAAGCTGGCATGTCCTGATCTCATCGAAGACACAGATACTCGGGATGCAGCAACCCGAATAGCCGTACTGATGAATGAGTTTCCTGATATGATAGCCGATACGAAATTCGTGTGCTCGGCGCTGCTTAAGGATGCCAATCTGGTAGCGAAGGGCGGGGCGAAAGGCGTATACGGAATTGGATTGAGAAAAGAAAGAATCGCTATTTCACTTAAAGTATCCGACGGTTCTGAGCAAGTATGGCCTTGTATTATTGCTTCCATATTAGAGAGCATTGGGTATAGCAATCGAGAAACGATAGACAGGCTATTAGCTTTGGCTCCGAATACCATCGTCAATGACGGCGGAACGGAAGTGGGAGAACGACGCGCAGTATTTGAACTTAAAGCTTAAGAACAAGAATAACCTCCAAGCCTGATTAAGACATACAGGATGATGAGAGATTATATTTAACATTATTTAGGAGGAGTGAACAAACATGAAAGCAAAAAAGAAAACATGGTCGATGCTCATGCTGCTGCTGATTGTTGCAGTTGTAACTGCGGGCTGCGGAGGAAATGCAGGTAACACGAATGAAGGGAAAGGCGAGGAAACCAAGGCGGTCTCTAAGAAGAATAAGGACGTCGTTGTTGCAATCAATGCCAACTTTATTACGCTTGACCCTCATAACTCGAGCGACACCCATTCAATTACTGGTGCAAGAACCATGTATGAAGGTCTGATGGGCTTTGATGAGAACATGAAGGTAGTGCCGGTTCTCGCGGCTTCCCATAAAATCAGCGAAGATGGACTTGTTTACACATTTACTCTGCATGAAAACATCAAATTTCACGATGGTTCGGACTTTAACGCTGAAGCGGTAAAAATTAATCTAGACCGCCTCCGCGATGAGAAAAACAATCTGAGATTGCGCAAAAGTTTTGCAAAAGTTACTAACGTAACAGCGCCTGATGCCAAGACGGTCGTAATTACACTTAGCGAACCCTATAACGCTTTCTTGAACAAAATGGCTATGGCTCTTATAATCAGCCCTAAAGCGTTGCAGGAACAAGGTGCTAATATTTCCAAGAACCCAGTAGGAACAGGCCCATACAAGTTCAAAGAATGGGTGCAAGGTGACCGTCTGGCTGTCGTAAAGAACCCGGATTACTGGCAGCAAGGGATTCCGAAAGTAGACAGCATTACATTTAAGCCTGTGCCTGAGAACGGTTCACGGATTGCTATGCTGAAGACAGGCGAGGCTGACTTTATTTATCCGATGCCTACCGAGCAAGTAGCCGAGGTTGAAGGACAGAAGGATATTGTTATCGAAAAGATCGATTCTACAATCGTGCGCTATATTACTTTGAACACAATGAAAAAACCGTACGATGATGTTAAAGTACGTCAAGCAATCAACTATGCAATCAATAAAGAGGCTTATATTAAAGTTGTAAAATCTGGTTTGGGTTCGAAGCTTGACTCTTCGATGTCTTCAAAAACTCAGTATTATTCCAAGCAAACGGGTTATGATTATGATCCGGAAAAAGCAAAGAAGCTGCTTGCTGAAGCAGGCTTGCCAACAGGTTTCACTGCTGAAATCTGGGGTGAGAACGACTCGGAAACCATGAAAGGCATGCAGTTTATCCAACAACAGTTAGCACTTGTTGGAATCAAGCTGGACGTGAAATCGATGGAAGGCGGTACGTTGTCTGAACAGATTAACTCCGCAAAAAAACCGGAAGAAGCTAAGATTCAAATGTGGTATGTGAGCTGGTCCCCATCTTCAGGAGATGCAGATGGTGCGACAAGAGGTCTGTTCAGCAGTGAAATGTTCCCTCCTGCTGGAGCGAATACAGCTTATTACAAGAACACCAATGTAGACAAATGGATTGCTGAAGCGAACAAGGCAACCGATCCGGCACAAGCTAAAACGGTCTACGCAGATATTCAGAAAGCAATATGGGCGGATGCTCCATGGGCATTCCTGGGTGTCGATCAAGTTATTTCAGGTAAAAGATCATATATTAGCGGCATTAAAGTAATGCCTGATGGTTCCATTACCGTCCGTGACGCAGAAGTGAAGTAATAAAGCAAACGAGGCCGTTTCTATATTTTGCTGAGAAACGGCCTCTACTATTTATGGAGTTGAAACTGAAGGGAGGCTCACGAGTTGGGAAAATACTTTTTACAAAGACTCCTCGGGGTTATTCCGTTGTTGTTCGTCGTATCGGTGCTGGTCTTCATGTTCATCCACTTAATTCCAGGCGATCCGGCTCGGCTTGTCGCCGGCAAAGACGCTACACTTGAAGAGATTAACGGCATTCGCGAGCAGCTCGGACTCAACCTGCCGCTGTGGCAGCAATATATCCACTATATGGGCAATCTGTTGCAAGGTAATCTGGGTCATTCACTAAGGTCTGGTCTACCGGTATCTGATATGCTGAAAAGCAGATTTATGCCTACTATCATATTAACCTTTGTAAGTATGGGGTGGGCGCTTGTTATGGGCCTACTGGTTGGCATCATCTCTGCGGTGAATAGAAACAAATGGCAGGATCGTGCAGGCATGCTAACTGCTATATCAGGTATTTCCGTTCCCGGGTTTTGGCTAGGTTTGGTGCTGATCCAAATATTTTCCGTCGAGCTGGGTTGGTTTCCAACTGGTGGGGTGGATTCTTGGAGCTCCTACGTGCTTCCTTCTATTACACTTGGAGCCGGTATCATGTCTATGCTTGCCAGGTACTCCCGCTCATCCATGCTGGAGACGATGCGGGAAGATTACATCCGTACTGGACGAGCTAAGGGACTTCGCGAATTCGTTGTTGTCGGTCGTCACGCACTAAGGAATTCTCTCATCCAAGTCGTAACCGTTGCGGGCTTGCAGTTCGGATTTCTGTTGGGCGGATCTGTTATGGTGGAAACGGTATTCAGTATACCGGGCCTAGGAAGATTGCTAGTCGATTCCATTGCATTCCGGGACTATACAGTCATTCAGGCGCTGCTGCTGATGTTTGCCACTCAATTTATACTCATTAATTTAATCGTCGATATGCTGTACGGTGTACTTAATCCGAAAATCCGGTATGCGTCGAAGTAGCCAATGCTTACGAAGATAGCTTTCCTGCGGAAAGCTCAGATTACGCTTGCGATGCAAGTTTTGCTAAAGCAAATCTCTTAGGAGGAGATATTATGAACGACAAATCGGCGAAAACTGGGAGTGGTTCTGCCGTTCCTGGAGAGACGCTTGCTTCTAATAGAAAAAAAAGCCCCACAGCTGGTTTTTTCAGCAAGTTTTGTAAACAGAGAATGTCACTTGCCGCTGGTATATTCATTGTAATACTAATCATCATTGCGCTATTTGGTCCTTATCTAACTCCGTATGATTCGAACGAGCCCGATTATGATGTGTTGATGTCTGGTCCTTCCATGGCCCATTGGGCGGGGACAGATGAATATGGCAGAGATATTCTAAGCCGCCTTATCGAGGGGACAAGACTGACCTTGGCAGTAAGCCTAAGCGCAGTTGGGATTGCAGCTTTTCTTGGAACCATTCTAGGCTTGTTGAGCGGTTTTTACGGCGGATGGCTGGATCGCCTTATTATGCGGAGCAGCGACGTACTGTTTTCATTTCCTGATCTCTTGCTTGCGATTGCAATCGTTGCAATTCTAGGTCCTGGTTTGATGAATGTGGTGATCGCGGTAGCCGTATTCGGCACTCCATCGTTCGCCAGGATTATCCGAAGCGTGACGTTGTCTGCAAAGGAGACGTTATTCGTCGAAGCAGCCCACTCGATGGGTGCGAAGAACAGACGAATTATCTGGAAGCATATCTTTCCAGAAACGGTGCCAAGCGTGATCGTGAACGTGACTATGAAAATTGGCGGCGCGATCCTGGCCGCTGCATCATTAAGCTTTCTCGGTATGGGTGCTACGCCAACCGATCCCGACTGGGGAGCCATGCTGAGCATGGGACGCGATTATTTGAGCATTGCACCCCATATTGTGTATTTTCCTGGTGCGGCTATCTTTTTGACTGTACTTGCTTTTAACCTTGTTGGGGACGGACTGCGTGATGCCCTTGATCCCAAGACGAAAAACTAAAGGGGGGATAGATAGTGACGTCAAGATTGCTTGAAGTACAAGGATTGAAAACGGAGTTTAAACGCGAAGGCGGTAACGTAATGGCGGTTGCTGGCGTTGACTTTTATATAAATAAAGGTGAAGTGCTGGGTCTGGTTGGCGAATCAGGATGTGGCAAAAGTGTTACTTCCCTATCGATTATGAGGCTGCTCAAGGACACGCCGGGACGGATTGCTGACGGAGAAGTTCGCTTCGAAGGTACCGACCTAACGAAGATCGAGGAGAAGGAAATGCGTCGGTTTCGTGGAAATGAATTGGCTATGATTTTTCAAGAGCCGATGACGTCACTCAACCCGGTGCTGCGAATCGGAAGGCAGTTGGAAGAGCCGATTATGCTGCATATGGGTTATGGACGTAAGCGTGCGAGAGAGCATGCGATTCATACGTTGACCCTTGTAGGTATTCCACGGGCAGATGAATTAGTGAACGATTATCCTCACCAGCTATCCGGCGGCATGAGGCAGCGGGTTATGATCGCTATGGCGATGGCGTGCAATCCGAAGCTTCTGATAGCCGATGAACCGACGACTGCACTCGATGTGACGATCCAAGCGCAAATTCTCGACTTGATGAAGCGATTGAAAGACGAGCAAGGGATGGGCATGCTGCTCATTACACATGATCTTGGTGTCGTAGCGGAGATGTGTGATCGGGTTGTTGTGATGTATGCAGGACGGGTTGTAGAAGAGGCATCCGTAAAAGATTTGTTCGCGACGCCCCAGCACCCGTATACAAAGGGGCTAATTCAATCGGTTCCGAAGCTGCGTCAGAAGGTACGGCGTCTGGATTCGATTCCAGGTAACGTGCCTGATTTGACCGCGATGCCGCAAGGCTGTAAGTTTGCGCCCCGCTGCAGAGATGTTATGGAACGATGCCTGACACAAGAACCGGAGCTTCTTCCGATAGAAGGGCAAACCGAGCGTAAAAGCCGCTGTTGGTTAACGCAGCCAGAGAAGCCGTAAGTTATGCTTACGATGCCAGCTTTCCTTTCGGAAAGCTATAAGGAGGGGAAAATGCATGAAGGAGATTCAGACTCCACTGGTAGAAGTAAAAAAGTTGCAAAAATCTTTTTCCATCCAAAAAGGCTGGTTCGGCGCCACTAAATATTTGAAAGCGGTCGATGGCATCTCATTTGCTATTCATAAAGGTGAAACGTTCAGCCTTGTTGGAGAAAGTGGCTGCGGCAAGTCGACGACAGGGCGCTTGGTGACTCGACTGCTGAAGCCCAATGCTGGAGAAGTATGGTTTAACGGACAAAATATTAGTTCACTGACTAGTGATCAGATGCGACCGATTCGTAAAGATATGCAGATGGTGTTCCAGGACCCGTATGCTTCGCTTAATCCTAGGATGAAAGTAAAGGATCTTGTTGCCGAGCCGCTGCTTATTCATTCGAAGATGAGTACGAAGGAACGCGACAAGCTGGCTCATGAACTGCTGGAGACAGTGGGTTTAAGCAGCTTACACGCGGAACGTTTTGCCCATGAGTTCAGCGGTGGACAGCGGCAGCGTATCGGAATTGCACGGGCTCTGTCTGTTCGGCCGAGCTTGATCGTGGCGGATGAGCCAGTTTCCGCACTGGACGTATCCATTCAGTCACAGGTGCTCAATCTGCTGCAGGATCTTCAAGAGCAGTACGATCTGACCTACCTCTTTATATCTCACGATCTAAGCGTTGTGGAACACATAAGCGATCGTATTGGCGTTATGTATTTAGGTACACTAGTGGAAACTGCGGATAAAGACACACTTTATGACTCTCCGCTTCATCCTTATACTCAGGCACTGCTATCATCCGTGCCTGTTCCGGATCCGAGTCAGAAGAAGGAGCGAATTATTCTGAAGGGAGATCTGCCCAGTCCTGTAGATCCTCCAACGGGATGCCGGTTCCATACACGCTGTCCTTCCTGTATGGAAATATGCAAGCAACATGAACCGGTATTCCGGGAAGTCGAGCCGGGGCATCAGGTTGCATGCCATTTATATGACGAAGAAATGATGAAATTGGCCAGATAAAAGTCGCTTGAAACATGAAGAGTATACAATACTATTTGTCAAAGAGGGGATCCCTATGCGAATTACAATCGATACCGTCAAACCGGTACAGGTTCTCATTTACCCGGTGTATCACAGCGAGTCCTTTCCACATCGCTTGAGCGAAGGCCACAAGCAGGCCGGTACCGTGACATGGCTGTACGGCAGGTCTGAAGGTGAAGCCGATGTATTGGCGGCAGGACTTGGCGAGCGTAAGAAGCTGACGCTTGAGAAGGTACGTCGGGCAGGCGGGGCCTCCGCCCGTGCTCTGCTGCGGGAAAATCGCAGCAGTGGAACGCTCATGCTTCATGCAGGAGCTGCAGGAGCCGAGAGTAGGGTGGCAGCAGCCGAATGGCTGCAGGCCTGGGTGGAAGGCTGGCTGCTCGGTTTGTACCGCTTCGATAAATACAGAAGTGCCACTAAAACCAATGGTGAAGTGAATTTAAACTTGCGTCTGGAAGATTGGATGGGGCTGTCACAGGCTGAGCTGGAAGCGGTGATCGACTCCGCACGCAATCGCGCGGAAGGAACTATGTTAGCGAGGGATTGGGTCAATGAGTCTCCCGAAACATTGAATCCGGGTGCTTTTGTAGATTGGCTCATTGACCATTTCAAGGACAAGCCTGTAGGCGTTCATGTGTATCGCGGGCAAGAATTGGTAGACCGCGGTATGAACGGCTTGATTGCAGTGGGAGCAGGCAGCAAGCATGCCCCCGCACTCGTAGAGCTCCGGTACGAAGGCAATACAGATCTGCCGCTGCTAGCCTTGGTTGGTAAAGCGGTCACCTTCGACATGGGCGGTATGAATGTCAAGACAGGCAGGGACATCAGCGATGCACGTATGGATATGGGCGGCGCGGCGGCAGTCATTGGCGGTCTGGATATATTGGTCCGGCAGCGCGCCCAAGTTCGTGTAACTGCGTTGATAGCTGTAGCTGATAATTTACCGGATGCCCGGGCTATGCTGCCATCCTCTGTTATTCGTTATCCGAACGGTCTGACCGTTCAAGTCGCGAATACGGATGGGGAAGGTCGACTTCTATTAGCTGATGCGTTAATCCATGCGGCGAAGCTGGGTGCTGTTCAAGCGATTGACATTGCCACGCTAACCGGCAATGTTGGAGCTGCGCTTGGTCTAGGCATCGCAGGGATATGGGGCGATGAGGATATGACGCGCAGCTTGGTCGAAATCGGCGAACGGAATGGGGAGCGGCTGTGGCCGATGCCTCTGATGGAGGAGTATGAAGCGGAGCTGAGAAGCGAGTATGCTGATCTGCGAA
Source organism: Paenibacillus foliorum (assembly GCF_013141765.1). GTDB lineage: Bacteria > Bacillota > Bacilli > Paenibacillales > NBRC-103111 > Paenibacillus_S > Paenibacillus_S foliorum. Next base: position 289,584 of record NZ_WHOD01000049.1, on the reverse strand, counting down.
ACGTGGGTACCTCTACACTAGCGGGCGCGATTACTGCAGCGCTCTTTATACGGCGTTTCGTAGCTGAGCCGATGGGCTGGGTACACATTGATATGGCAGGGACCGTGCAATACAAACAGGATGCCGGTTACTCAGAAGCTGGTGCCACAGGTTACGGGGCACGGCTGCTTGCAGACTATGCGGTACAATATGCACGGAAGCATGAAAGTGGAGAGCGGGAGGTTTCGTTATGATTTTAGAGGTCATCGCTACATGTATGGATGATGCACTAAGAGCTGAAGAGAACGGGGCCGACCGACTCGAATTGATAACGGCCATTACAGAAGGCGGATTAACGCCTGGCATTGGTATGATTGAGCAGGTAGTGAGATCCGTGAAAATACCGGTTCATGTGATGGTCAGGCCGCACAGTCGGTCTTTTGTCTACGATAAGCATGATTTGGAGACGATGACGGCTGAGATTAAGGCTATAACCTCCACAGGAGCAGCTGGCATCGTAGTCGGCGCTTTGACGGAGGAAGGAATGATTGACGAGAAAGCGTTGGAGTCCATGCTAGCTTGGGCTGGCGGACTGAACGTAACCTTTCATCGGGCTTTCGATGAACTGGAGGATCAGATTGCTGGACTGCGGATTCTCACTCGTTATTCGCAAATATCCCGCGTACTGACTTCTGGCGGACTACAGCCGGCGCCTGAAGCTATACCAACCATTCGGAGGCTGGTCGAGGAATCATATGGCAGCTCGCTGCAAATTCTTGCCGGTAACGGTCTGACACCGGAAGTCATTAAGCCCTTCATTGAACAGACCGGGGTGAAGGAAGTGCACTTTGGCTCCGCAGTTCGTTTCGGCAGGTCAGGCCTTGCGCCAATTGATCCCAAGCAGCTTCGGGCTTTAGCTGACAGTCTTTATTAAAGGCTGATTATAGATTTGAAAAAAAGGTGAATGATGTTGCAAAATCTTGAAAAATATGTTGTTGGAATGGATCTAGGAGGAACGAAGATCGCAGCAGCGCTCTTCGATTCGATGGGAACGTTATTGAACCGCGAACGCATGGAAACCGCTGGAGCGCACACTGCGAAAGAGGTTGTGCAGCGTATGCTCGCTATGATTCACACCGTCTCCGAGGGTTACCCGCTATCCGGTGTAGGGCTTGCTTCCCCTGGTGCGGTTAACAGCCGGGACGGGATCGTTCTTCATGGGACTAACCTCCCCGAGTGGGAGAATGTCCCCTTGAAGAAATGGATGGAAGAGGATCTCGGAGTGGAGGTTCAAGTAGTTAACGATGCGAACGCGGCGGCATGGGGCGAGTATGTTAGAGGAGCCGGCAAAGGCTCGGAGAATATGGTCTATGTCACTTTCAGTACAGGTATCGGAGCCGGCATTGTGTTGGATGGGAAGCTGCTGCTCGGCACCTCCTCATTCGCCGGCGAGCTTGGACACAATATTATCGATCCTAATGGACCGGAATGCAGCTGCGGCAACCGCGGCTGTTGGGAAATGTTCGCTTCGGGGACTGCTATAAGGGACACGGCACTACAATTCATGCAGAACCGACCTTCCATGATTTCAGATCTGATCGAATCAGATACAGAAGCCATATCTGCTAAACATGTGTTCGAAGCGGCAAAGCAAGGAGATCCTGTAGCTGTTGAGGTTATTGACAGAACCATTCATTACATGGCATTAGGTATTGCGAACGCGGTTCATACCTTCAATCCGGACCGGATTGTGATCGGAGGGGGCGTGAGTAAAGTCGGTAACGAACTCTTCGATGCTCTGCGAGCCCGGACGGAGAAGCTCGTGATGAAGCCATACCGGAGTACCTTCGACATTGTATCTGCTGAATTAAAGGACGATGTTGGTTTGATCGGCGCTGCCGCGCTGTTTCACACTTTCTGAATAGGATAACGAGTCGGCTCTAGTTGTACGGAGTACAAGTGCGAAGGCCGTAATTCATATAGAGATTGGGGAATTGCCGAATGAGTACGCGAGAGGAAAGAACTCGTTGGTTTTTGCAGGATCGGTTTGGTATGTTCATTCATTGGGGGTTGTATTCGATTCCCGCACGCGGGGAATGGATTCGTGGTAATGAGAGAATGAGCTACGAGCACTATAAAACTTATTTTGATGAATTCGATGCATCTCGTTATCAACCTAGAGAATGGGCTAAAGCGGCCAAGGCTGCCGGGCAGAAGTACGCTGTATTGACGACTAAGCATCATGACGGTTTCTGCTTGTTCGACAGCAAGCTGACAGACTTTAAGGCAACCAACACACCAGCTGGCCGCGATCTTGTCCGGGAATACGTGGATGCGTTCCGTGAGGAAGGGATTAGCTTAGGCTTGTACTACTCCATCATCGACTGGCATCATGATGATTATCCTGGTTATGGGGATAAGGCTCATCCAGATCGTGACAACGAATCGGCTAAGGACAAGCCCATTGATTTTGACCGGTATTTGACCTATATGCATGGTCAAGTTAAGGAGCTTCTGACGAACTACGGGAAGATCGACATCATGTGGTTTGATTTCTCCTATGACGATATGACGGGCGAGAAGTGGAAAGCAACGGAGCTCATCCGAATGATTCGTTCTATTCAGCCGGACATTATCATCGACAATCGTCTCGGTGGGAATATCCGTGCAGCAGAGCCGGAAGAATACGCAGGCGATTTCTTCTCACCGGAGCAAATTATACCGCCTGGCGGTATTCTGGATGTAAAAGGCGCACCGATTCCCTGGGAAGCTTGTATCACGCTAAACGACAACTGGGGCTATCATTCCACAGATAAAAATTATAAGTCCGCTAAGCAAGTCATTCGCACACTGGTTGAGTGTGTCAGTAAAAACGGCAATTTACTGTTAAATGTTGCCCCCGATGCCAAAGGTGAAATCAACCGGGAATCGCTGGACGTGCTGCGTGACGTAGGCGAATGGCTGCGGTTGAACAGTGACAGCATCTACGGCTGTGGTGGCGCGACATTACCGAAGCCAGAGTGGGGCCGGTTTACGCAGAATGGCAACAAATTGTACGCACACGTATATGATCGTGGAATTGGACCTATTTATTTCGAGGGGCTGAAGGGCAAGATCATGAAAGCCAGACTGTTGCGGGACGGAACCGAGCTGAAGGTGGAAGCTCCATGGATGGCCCAAGAATACTCCGACATTGAAGGCGGTGCGTTCATTACATTATCAGGTGCCAAGCTGCCGGACGAGATGGATACGGTCATTGAACTGCAGCTTTGGTGAAATCAAGATTCGACTACTGCGGCGAATTGTGGATGTATACAGCCACGACTCGTCTCCATAAAGGCAAAAAACACCATCCGACGACCGACGAGATGGTGTTTTTTTATGCACTTTTATGAACGCGCTTCTTTAATGGTCTCTACAAGTTCGGTAAATGGTTATGATTCACAATATCTACGGTAAAATCTGCCGCTTTCATCGTCTCCATTGTGAATACATAATCATTGTATTTCAGAAAAATGGCGACTGCTGCGAATGCTGCTCGTTTATTGGCATTTTGTATCACGTGTGGCGTTTAAGATTAGTAAAGTTGAATCATCGTGGTCAATTGAATCGATTTGCAGGTTTGGTAATCCATTAAGATTCCATTATGAAAAGTCTTCTTCATCCATGTTAAACGCTGCAATAATTGGAGAATGACTGTTCAAAAGGTTAAGCATCACATGTCGATGAATTGTGGATTTGCCTTGTTGTGATCCGCATTTGATACGACTGCCCATCCAATTCCTGATATCTGTAAGTTTAGTCATTGGAATTGTTTACAGTATCGACAAATTACGGTAATCTATGGGTATTGAAAGGTCATTTGAATCTTAAAAAGTTTCTTGAGGCAGCTTCATGGGGGAGTTCAGACTCAGGCAACTGAAGAATAAATGTTGATGAATCTCATTTGAAGATTTGAGTAAGGAGAATCAGTATGACGACATTTTGCAGACGCTGCGACAATGATGAGGATTTCGCGAAAGTCAGTTTATTCGCTCTTGCGAACAAACGCGAACTGCATCTTTCTTTTGGGACCCTGGACATGGTCTCTCTGCTATGTGCATATATGACACAAGGCCATTTGCTGTACATCGCGGATGCGGATAATCGGGTGATTGGGATATTGGCTTATTACCATGGAACGCCGGAAGAAGAGTTCAAGAATAAGGAAATTGCCTTCGCAGATATAGCTATTTGTGATAAAGCATATCGGGGGACACGCCTCTTTCTTAAAGGGCTTCATTACATGGTTGAGCAGATTATCGAGGCACATCCGGAAGTAAGGGAATTGAGGTTCATTGCTCTATCGGAAAATACATATTTGTGTAAACTGTATTCAAAATTCTCCAATGCCAGCTACACCCGTGATGGAGAACTTGGAGAAGAGACAGTCTATTGTGTAAAAATTCACCATTTAAGGACTACCTTAAACAGCTTCTACAAGGTATAATTGGAAATAAATATACATTTATCTCAATACGAAAAAGGAGGATAAACACATGATTATAATACCGCCGAGCTTGAAAGGGAACAAAAAAGGCAGCAATTTAGGCAGATTTATTATTCTCAACGATTCCTTAAGAGTACAACCTAAATAATGTCCTACCAATTTCGACTTTGTAATTTTGAAATGGACTACGAAGGCTATATCAAATTTCTGCTAGAGCATCACGATGAACTGAATTTGCTTTATCCATTTGCCGTAAAGCTTAGTTTTATCAGTAGTCCATTGATTTTTGGCAAAGCTATGCTGATTTTTTCGGAAGATCCCTACCAGATTGTTGGGGCGAGTGGTTTCGTCTATGGAACGGGTCCTAACAACTATGAGGATCGGCATATCTGTCAAGTGGAAGTTGCCTTTCTCCAGCGAGAATATCGATGTAAGCCCTTATTTATTAAAGGTCTGAAGGTACTCATAGCTGAAATGAAAGCTGGCAACCCGGATGTAGAGACGGTTCAGTTTTGGGCATCTGATGGTCAGATGGAGCTGGAGGGCCTTTTTTCCAAGTTTAATAGTTTACCTGGCTCGAATCGCTTCACCGTGAACAATTTGGTTTGTTATCAGATTTCGTTTCGTGAACTAGAGACGTATTGCCGTCGGTTCAAGAACCGTTTCAATGGATAGTATGAGAGGGCACTTAGAGTGCTCTATTTTTTTGTATTCAACTATGCTGGGTACTTCACGGAATCTATATATAAGCTGCTACCACATTACAGACAAAAAGAAGCTGTCTACGCAGCAGTACGATTCTGCTTTCGAGACAGCTTCTTATGTTATTTGTTTACGGTGTTATACCGTAAATTTTGTACATATCGTCAAGCATTAGGTTGGCTGACTTTACACCACCGCCCGTATTCCAAGTGGCATCGCTAACCTGAAAGACCTTATTGTTCTTCACTACTTTCAAGTTCTTCCATAGTGGGTCATTCAGCCATTCCTGCTCTTGCTTCGTTGCCTTGCCTTCGCCATTTTCAAAGGTGAAGTAGAACACCCTGTCGGCTGCTTCCAGCTCCGGAAGACGCTCCTTCGTAATATCCTCGAACGCCTTCTCGTCGCTCTTCGGATCCGAACGGGGCATACCGATCTGCTTGAATACAGCTCCGGTGAACATATCTCCATAATAAAATCTCGTTTTTCCACCCATGAACCGTACTACCGCTACTTTATCCTTAAGTTGATCTCCGGCTTTCTTCTTGAAATCTTCGATCCGCTTGTCGTACGCGGCTACGATTTTGTCGCCTTCCGCTTTCTTGTTAAGTGCATCTGCAAATAGGGCGAAATTCGATTTCCATTCACCGCGCAGCGTTTCCGCGAATACAGTTGGAGCGATAGCGGACAACTGCGCGTAAACTTTCTCCTGGCGCATTTTGTTACCGAGAATAAGGTCGGGCTTCAGCGCCGCAATCACTTCCAGGTTCGGCTGCGACTCACCGCCAAGTGGCTTTACTCCATCTAATTCCGCTTTAATGTGATCAAACCACGGGTTGCCGTAAGGCGAATCAACCGCACCGACAGGTTTAACGCCGAGAGCCAGCAATGTTTCTGTTCCTTCGTTCGTCAATATGACGACGCGCTGTGGATGTGCGGGCACTTCCGTTTCACCCATTGCGTGCTTGATTTTGCGCGGACTTTCCGCCTTGGCCGCTTCTCCGCTTTTTTGTGGCTCCGCCTGCTTCTCGCCGCAAGCGACGAGCCAAACTGACAGCATCATAATAATAGCCAACAGAGCAGCTGACCTCATCTGATATTTCAAAATAGGTTGTTTCATCTTTAAGTTGCCCTCCCCAATAATCATTCATCGATCTTAATAATGATAATGATTATCATTATTACACACAGTTTAATATCTTACTCCAACGTGATAATATTTGTCAACTGTTTTAATCATCATTGTTTGTTGTTATGCTGTGATAATGTCACCATAGGACAGAAGGTTGGAGCTTAACTTTGGCATGAGCCAGTTGAACTAAAGAGCGTATAGTCTAGATAAGACGGACATAACTTGATGCCTCTGACCAATGACATCAGGGATAGTCATATTTCCTATTATGTACATGTCTGATTTTATCAGATTCATAGATCAGTTGGCGTTGGAGGTAATGAAGTACAACAGCTATGCTGCGGTGAAATGTAGACGAAGGACGTCCTGACGGGCGTCCTTCGTCTAACTTTGTTAACGTCCGAAAAATACAATCCGATAATGGCAAAGTGTGTGGGGAGAGAACTGGGTGTCGTGGCATTATCGTAGTTAATAAGCTTTATTGGGAGGATAGAGTAGGATGTTTTCGATTATGTGGCATCCAGCGTGTCTCATGTATGGTTAGGAAGGTTTATCTAGGCTAAGGTATCCTTAGCTGGTTTTTCATAGAAAAGGCTGTTTGTTATACTTAATAGGACAGCAAACATATGAAAACAAACAGGGAGATGACTGATTTGACTTATACGCAATTATTAGGACGCCGGAGTGAGATTTTGAAACGCCATATGGGGAATATGATTCATAAAGATAATCAGTATGGGTTGAGTGAACAAGAAAGTATTTTTTTCAAAGGTATGGTGAAAGAATTTCATCGAACTAAATATGAACTAAATTCAAGCAAGAGGAAATAAAGTGATGTCGGGTTGACTACTCTAGAGTGAGACCCTTGGGACGTTTTACAACGCGGAAAATAGCTTCGAACAGTTCTATTGCAAAATGCTTTTAAAGTGCATAGCGGAGCAAGCCTCCTTAATTAAAGCAGTTAATGCAGAGTATCCTCTGTTTTAACTGTTTTTTTTGTTTCTCAACATATTAAACTAGGAAAGGCTGCTGAGATAACTCAGCAGCCATTACTAACTATTTTGAAAGCAAACGGTATAGTACCTGTGCGGCTTCCGCACGTGTAGTTAATCCTTGAGGTGCAAAGGTGTCCGTCGAACGGCCCTGAATCAACCCGAGAGCTGCCGCTTGTTTGACATCCCCCGCAGCCCAATCTGCAATCGAGGCTTCATCTGAAAAGGTTGGTGCTTCGGTTGAAGCAGGATTTCCTGCATGTTGAGCATAAGCACGCATGACGATTGAAGTCATTTCTTCGCGAGTTACGGAAGCAGTCGGATCAAAGCGTCCTTCGCTTCTGCCGTTTATGAGCCCCGCTTTAACCGCTTTGGACACCTCTGAAGCGAACCAATCCGATGATTGAACGTCTTCGAATGTGCTGGGGGTTGCATCTTTCAGATTCAGTGCTCTCGTGATGAGTGCAGTAAATTCGGCACGGCTTACATTTCGTTCGGGAGCGAATACGTTCTCTCCCGTACCGCTAACGATTTGCTTCGATGCTAACTCCCTAATTACCTCGGCTGCCCAGTGAGTTGCTGGAACATCACTGAATGTCTTGGATACTTCCAATACGACATAATTGCTGAAATGCTCGATGTCAGCCACAATTTCTCCGTCACGGTACTCTCCGCCGACTCTTTCTAATTGTCCGTTATCGGGAATATAGTAGATGCTGCTTAATTTTGCGTTAATGGATGGGGCGACCTTCATGTGCAGTGAAATGGGCTTATCGAACTGACTTAGAACGAATGTACGGCCCTCATTGGTTGTGATGGAAAGTGTAACATCGTAAATGGCTCCTCCAAGCTTCACATCAGCACCAAGCTGAAGCTGGCTCTGATTAAGTACTTTAGCTTCGATTCCCGTATCACGTGGCTCGATGTTTAACACAATTGTGCTGGTGTTTCTACCTTGCTCATCGACCAGACGGGTCAGTTGTTGGAATACCTCTGCTGGAATTGCTAGTTTAATTTGGTTTGATTGAACTTCAAGCTTATGGCCAGCCAGTAAATCAGCTGTATTAAGTGGAAGTCTTAGCTGCTTGGCAGCTGAAGGGATTGAAATAACGACTGAACCGCTTCCGTTGGTGACAATTTGTTCTGATTTAATGGTAACGGCATTGCTGCTGTCTGTGTTTCCTTGGGCTGCATCTCCGCCAGTACTCCCACCTGTACTCACGCTAGGCTTGCTTCCGTTGTTGTTATTGTGTTTTGCAACTGTTACGTTTAGCTTAGTATTGGGTTTGAGGAGTGTTTCTTCCTTTAGCGAGCTTGTGCTTGTTTTGGCTTCTTTAAGCATAAGCTCTGCTATACCGGCACTCTTGGCTTTGAAGGTTAAGTTCCCAAGCGTAGCGGAGCCGTTAATTCCGGTTAAGGATCCGGTTTTCGTATAGACAAGTTGAACGTGACTACCGCCGTCTTCTATGATTTTAATAGGTAACGCATATCCAGTGAGATCGGTAAACTTCTGAGTAGTATCTACCTCGAGTAGGGAGGTATCATAGTATACATTAAGTTCATATGAAAAAACATCGTCCAATTGATCCGCATTGATTTGGACTTGGAAGGAGTCTTGCACCATCACTGTGCTCGTAGATCCGGTGGAAAGTGAAAATGTAGGTTCTGCGGCCGCCCAAGTGGTTTGAGGAAGCAAGAGTGCCATCCCGAGGCACACGGACATTGTGTATCGGAGCCATTTATGAGTCATTTATGTTTCGTCCCTTCCCTTAAAGTTGCTTTGCAATGTGATGTATGATGGTCTTCTCAACCGGAAGCCCAGGGGTATCATACCCCCAGGTCATCAGGCTGCTCGTTCCCGAATTGAAGATCAGCTTATGGGGTGACGACTGAATTAACGGCTTGTTCTTGCTCGGCTGTCAAAGCAGGGACCGAAGCGGGTAATGTACGATAATGTGTAGCCTGCTCGAAGGCATAAGCCAGCTTGATTAAAGTACCCTCATCAAATGGTCTACCCAATAATTCCAAGCCGAATGGAACATTTCCTGTATAGCCTGCGGGGAAGCTTAGAGCCGGGAAGCCGGAATATGGACTAAGGCGATTTGCACTCCCAGATGTTGTTGCGTACAGCACGGCATCAAGCTTGTTCTCATTCATGACTTTAAGAAGCGATTGCTGTGTCAAGCGAGTCCGTTCTAGTAAATCTTTATAGTAGGTTAGAGTTTCCAACGTTGTAATGTTATCGCGCTGGATCATGGAACTTTTTTGATTTTGCAAAATATCATTGGAAGCAATGATTTCAGTTAACGTTTTGTAAGGTGCATTTTGGCCTAGTGTTTTTAAATAATCATTCAGGTTGAACTTAAATTCGGTTCCGCTCAAGCTTGCGTACTTTAGAATATCTGTTTGATTCGGCACAACCACATCGATTACCGTAGCGCCCTGAGCTGTCATTTTCTCAATGGATGCAGCCAAGGCTGCGTTGTTGCCCGTCGACAGAGTGCGTACGACACCGATTCTCGCACCTTTCAATCCATCTTTATCTAAATAATCGGTATAGCTCTTTGGTGTTCTTCCGGAAGACAGAGCAGTGGTCAAATCATTGGAGTCATAACCGCTTACTGCATCTAAAGCGATGGCTGCATCGGATACTGTGCGAGCCATAGGACCGCCGACGTCTTGAGACAGAGAAAGGGGAATAATTCCTTCACGACTTGTTAATCCAATGGTTGGGCGAATGCCGACAAGAGAGTTGCGTGATGATGGGATTCGAATCGAACCGCCAGTATCTGTGCCCAGTCCAATAACTCCGAAGTTAGCCGCCAGTGCAGCTCCCGTGCCACCACTTGAACCGCCAGGGTTAGTAGTGAGCTCGTAAGGGTTTTTTGTTTGTCCTCCAAGAGAGCTCTCTGTTGTTGTACCAAAAGCAAATTCATGTAGATTAGCTTTAGCCAAAATAATAGCGCCAGCATCCTTGAGCTTCTTGACCATGAATGCATCTGTGGATGTATTGTTGTTCTTCAAGCAAATACATCCTGCTGTTGTTGGCATGCCAATCGTATTGTAGTTATCTTTGACGATAACTGGAATTCCGTGCAGCGGGCCTCTTGCTCCCTTTGTTTTACGTTCTTCATCCAGTGCCGCCGCTTCTGCAAGCGCGTTTGGATTAATAGTAATAATGGATTTGATTGCTGGACCTTGCTGATCGTAGCTTTTGATCCGTGCCAAATATTTAGTCACGAGCTCAACAGTCGTAAGTTTGCCTGCATTCATGGCATTTTGAATATCCATTACTGTAGCATCCATAAATTGAAAAGCCGTCTCAGCATAGAGAACCTTCTTGCCAAGTGTACCAAGATCCGTTAGATCAATGGTGCCATTCTGATTAAAATCGGCGTTGGCTACAAGCGCCCAGCCTTCTTGCTTGGATGAGATTCCATAATAAGGGGAGAGAATCGCCAGATCACCGATATCCAGAGTCCCATTACCGTTCAAATCCCCGCTGACCAGATTCGTCTTCAGGCTTAGCAGACCTTGGTTCGCTGCTTGAATGGCACCTGTGTCTGCCAGTCCTAACTCCGCGCTTACCTTAATATCCTGAACGCTTCCGTTTGCTTTTGTATGGAACGTTAACCTGATTAACGTTTGCTTGTTAATAATTTTTCCGCTGAGGTTTGTTGTCACAATGGTTGTTTTTCCAAGCTCAGAATATTGCCCGACAATGCTAGTCGAAGCGTCTACGGCTTGGGCATCAACAAAATCAAGGCGCGCCGTATTATACTCTATAAAAAACTTTTCAGCGGTGACTTTATCGGTAATACCACTTAACGCGATGTCTACCTGGAATGAAGCACCGTCTATCGTAGTGGAGGGCCCAGTGACGACCACAGAAGCCGAGCCTGCTTCCAGAACAACAAGGTTTGGAGTGGAACGGTAGACACTCTCTGTTACCGATAATGCCTTAACTGGAGCTGACTCACCGGTGCTGGTACTACTAGCAGCGCTAGCAGAGCTTATGGGTAAAATACCTGCAAAAAGTGCTCCGGAAATAAAAAGGGAAAATAAAGGTCTGGATAGTAGGTTTTTCATGGTTTCGCCCCCATTTTGTTTTTTTAACGATGGTCAATATTTTGATCAGATTAAGCATTGAAGTAAGAAACAAACGAATGTCACTTACACGTTATGTAATATCACTCCAATCCTGGTTTTTTTAAAAATATCTGCAATATCTCTGGTTGTATAATATTTCATGTTATATTATTTATCAAATCATGTTTAGCTCGATAAAACGCTACCATCACCTTATATTTAAGCATATCTTACTATAGATCGCTGATACGACGAGATGTGGATAAAACTTATAATGGTATTTTTAAAAATATTTAGGGTTTATAACTAGTTTTTTTATCCAATTTTGATAGTTGTTCAATTATTTTATGTTAGGTTTACTTACGTTACTATGGGGCTGTTCTTATAGTCACAAATAACGAAATGGTACAACTTGAGGACGGTGCAGAGAGGGTGTTTTCCGTATTATGGGTTTTATATGGGATCCAACACCCACGTGGAATGGGATAACGAAGCTGTGAAAGGAGCGCAGTGTTTTATCCCTCGACTAACGGTCTGCAATCAAAAACAAAGGCTTGCTTATCTATCACATTATTGATTAAAATTGGGATATATTTTAAATGAGGTGAAATGGATGTCATTCCGTATCGTTCGAAGTAACTAGTTATCGGGCTGGAGAAAAACGCGTGCCAGCTGCTAAGGGGACTGTCTGTCCTTTTGGCCTAATGAACTAGAGCTTTGAATGGTGTCGGGCTGTTATCAATAGTAAAGCCAAGGACACTAGGGTTGTCTGAATTATGGAACTGATGAATTTTTTCATTGGCTCCTTTTCAGAATTCCTTAATATCTTTGGCTTTTTATAATCTCATTTAAAAGGTGGAGAACATAGGATGAACAAATCAGAGTACAAAAACTTTTACGATAAGGTTGGAAGATTAAACGGTTGGGACTTTAGCAAGCTAAAGGTTGTATCCGAAGGCGTACAGTGGGATTTTTACAAGGAGGTAACTCAAAGATGCAAAGGGTCTGATTTACTGCTTGATATAGGAACGGGTGGAGGAGAAAGATTATTATCAATTTCTGATTCTGCTTTATTACTAGTGGGGATTGATCATTCGAGTGGCATGATGCAGACGGCTAATGCTAATTTGGAAAAGTCAAAGAAACCTAATATACGCTTTTTTCAGATGGATGCTGAAAACCTGGAGTTTCCACCCGGTTTTTTTAATGTGGTGTCTTGCAGGCATTCTCACTTCTGTGCAAAAGAGGTAGCCAAGGTATTAGTGAAAGATGGTATGTTTCTCACTCAGCAAATCAACGATAACGACAAACTAAACCTAAAACGAGCTTTCGGAAGAGGGCAGCAATTCGGACTTGATGAAGGGATTTTGAAAAATAAATACCTTTCAGAGTTAAATAAAGCTGGTTTTACCCATGCAGACTATTTTGAATATGACGCAAACGAATATTACGAAACGTATGAAGATCTGGTTTTTCTTTTAAAACACACCCCGATCATTCCTGACTTTGGACAATCTGATAATGATTTTGATATCCTTCAAAAATTTATTGAAGAAAATCAAACTAAGCAGGGGATACAGACCAACTCGAGGCGTTTTATGATAATTGCAAAGAAATAATGGTTCGGTGTTAAGTCATTATGGATGCTTTTAAAGTTAATTCATCCATAATGACTTAAACTTCATGCTGCAAACAGGTGTTTGCCCCTTCGAGTTGCGCTTCCCCGCCCTGTTCCCCGAATCTACCGGCTAGCTGGGCTATCAGAAATGGTTCCGTCAGGGCTCATAACAAATAAGTAGACTCGATTATCTTTAGGATTAACATAAGCAATTGAATACAAAAATAATTGATTGTTTTTCCATTCGATAAATAAATAAGCTCCAATTTTTTTGTCCTTCAGACCGATTTCATCAATAACATGATCAGGTATATCCCCACGATTATAGCCAGACTCTTTGAAAAAATTATATTTCCAATAGGAGTCGCTTCCATCCTCTGAATCACCATTATCGTGTGCTATCTCGAATTTTTCTTCAAATAATGCTTGTGCCTCTTCTTTAGTTAATCCCAACTTTAATTTCTTCTTTATTTCATTCATTTTATTATGGATCAATTGATCTCTTTCGCTAACGGCGGCCTCACTGCCACTAGCAGATGTTATCGCGATAGTTTTTGTAGCTTCGTTCCACTGGACTTTTCCGCCAGCTGCCTCAACGATTGCTTTGGCGGGCAGATACGCTGTGCCATTAAGGATGACCGGAGCGAGTACAGCGCCATCACTATCTGTAGGCGTCCAAGCTGTGCTATCGAGTGTAAATTTGAAATCGTGGTTTAAGTAGGCCTGAATTCGCTCCACACCTCCGGCAGCATAGCAGGTAGCCCCGAATGCCAAGCTACAAGCACTTATAACCATAATGGTTTTCCATTTCATCCTTCATTCACCTTTCGTTGATTACCATTTATTACTTTAAACGAGTTTAACTGGAATATGTTTCTTATGATTCATATATTTAGTACAAATGTAAACGGATTTAAGGTAAAATGCAGTTGAATGAACCGAGAAAACCTAGTTAGAAAAAAAACTGAATGCCTTAAATATCGTTCAAATAGAGGGAAGGAAGTGCACGATGAAAGCAATCGTTGTGGGTTTGGGATTCGCTGGCATGTCGATGTATAAAAATTTGCGAAAACTGGGTATCGATGTGGCTGTGGTGGAAAGCAATACTCATACACAAAGTAAAATTGAAGGTGAAGAGACTCCATTTTATACGTCGTTGAGCGAGGCGTTGGAGCAGGAAGCAGCGGATTTTCTCGTTAATGCGACCCCACCGATGATCCATACTCAAGTGAATCATGCTGCTTTTGACAAAAGGCTGCCTGTTTTTTGCGAAAAGCCGATTTCGTTTGATTACGCGGAATCAGTCGAAATTGTGCAGCGTGCGGAGCGGGAGAACATTCCTTTTATGATTGCGGAAAATTATCGTTGTCTTCCATTCGTCCGCCAAATGAAACGAATGATCGATGACGGAGCAATTGGTGATATTTCTTCCATCGATGTTCAATTTTTCAGACACCATCATGTAGAACGCAATTATACGGTGCATTTGCTCGACGACATTGGCGTTCATCATTTGGATATGGTCCGCTATTTAACGGGGGCAGAGGGACGTCGAATACAAGCCAACTTTTATAACCCGGTTAACGGGTGGGTCGAGAAGAAAGCTGTCATCAATGCCCAGGTTTTTGTGGAGCTGGACCGAGATATTCGAGTTACTTATTCCGGTTCCATCTCTTCGCGTGGTCCAGCTACACCTTGGTGCGGCAATTGGCGCTTGGAAGGTACGGAAGGGATGCTTGAGCTTCGGGATCAGGAGATTATTCATACTAGGGATGGGGAAACGGTGCGATTATCGGATTTTAGCGGTGTCCACGCTCCAAGCTGCCTGAACGAATTTCTGGATTCGCTGCGTGAAGGGCGTCAGGGAGAGACTAGCGGCAGGGATTATTTGAAAACCCAAACTCTAATCCATTATGCAGGGGTTTCCAATGAATCCGGTCGGATCGAGAATATTATTTTGCCGGAAATACTGTAATTAATGACGGAATCATTGGGTTAGATTTTATGATATATCAGCCGAGGCCCGTCTCCATTATAAGCAAAAGCATCGACCCTTAGGTCGTTGCTTTTTGCGTTATAGAGATCGGAAGGGGGGCTTGTCTTATTTTTAAGGAAGCGGACAACAATACAATCATTTCTGTGATTACATCTGTGGCAAGGAATTTATTTGTTATTTAATGTAAGGCTACGAATGGGTGCTATACATGCTAAAATGGAACCAAGCTATATTTGCGAGAAGTTTGCTTTTTCGGGGTTATCCATCTTATGCGATTATACAAGGGGAACAAATAAAACAATGATGATACCAAGCGATATATATACCCGGCTTAATGAACTGATCATCGATGTGACAGATGTGGAGCTAACCGAGTGCTCACCTCATTGGAGAAGCCAGCCCCAGATTGTGTCGTCCTGCCAAATATGGTTCGTTCATAAGGGGACAGCGAAATTGGAGCTGAATGGGGAAACCTGTCGGATTGGAGCGGGACATTTGTTATTTCTATCGAAGGGGCAGAAGTTTGAAGCCGCATCGGATTCTGCAGTTCCTTTGATCTTTTACACGGTATCTTTTACCTATCGAACCCTACTGAGAAAAACAGACAAGGACTACGTCTATCGTGCCGAAGGAGAGGCATTTCCTCTGAATGGGGAGGTGCCTATACATAATCATCAGCCGCAGGTGCATTATTTATTTGAACAGTTATATGGCTGCAGGAAAGGGAATGATGGAGGACGCGGGCAATATCGTCTGAAAGGCTTGCTACATGAGCTGTTGTATCTGGTCGCTGTAGAACTTGAGGATGGAATCAATCAGCAGCGGAATGGTGTGGAACGGACAGTTGAATATATACATCAGCATTACACGAAAAATCTGCCTCTTGAGGAGTTGTCCCGGTTGGCGGGGTTTAGTCCGAGCTACTATTCACGTTTGTTTAAAAAGCTGAAAGGACTCAGCCCCAACTCTTATATGACGAAGCTTCGTATGAATCGGGCGAAGGAATTGCTCGTTTATTCTCAAGGCTCGTATTATGAAATAGCTCAGTATCTGGGATATAAAGAAGAATCATATTTTAGTCGTATGTTCAAGAAGGAAACCGGTTATTCACCTACTGAATATGTCAAAATGAGCCGCACAATTGTTGTTGCAATGAGGCATTCCTTTCATGGCGATTTTCTGGCGCTAGGTATTTCACCGCATGCTGCGGTTATGGCGAGAGGATCGGAAGTATCCCCAATTTACAATCAGTACGAAGGAATGCCACTGCCAATTCTCGTAGACGGCAAATCTTCAATGGATGATTTGGTCCGGTTAAAGCCTACGCTAATCTTGTGTGACGATGAATGGGCGAAGCTGAATAAAGAGCTGACTCATGTAGCACCTACAGTTACTATTCCGTATTGGGATATACCGTGGCGTGAACGATTATACCGGATTGCAGACCTTGTGGGGAGAAGGAAGGAAGCGAAGGCATGGCTGCAATATTATGAACAAAAGGCAGAGCAGGCCAGCCAACGGATAAAAGCGAATATCGGGGATGAGACCGTATTTGTTCTTCGGATTGTCGGGGGCAAATTAAGAGTTTACGGCATGGACAGAAATATTGGCAGTACGCTGTACCAGGATTTGAAGCTGACGCCTCCGGAGAACGTTCGTGGTATCAAATGGAGAAAAACAATCACATTGGAAGAACTGCCGGACTATGATGCCAATTATGTGCTGTTGATGGGATCACCCCATAAAAAGGATCAAAAAATGATGCGAAAATTAATCCAAAGTCCGCAGTGGCAAGCTTTAACCGCGGTTAGACATCATCAATGCGTGGATATAGCGCTTTATCCATGGATCGATTATTCAGCGTCAAGCCATGAGCTGGTGATCGATGAGGTCGTACGTATATTTGCGCCTGAGGAACAAAAAAGTCAAAAATCTTCAAACAATTGAACAAAAATCTTCATAGCTTAAAAAGCGCTCTTTCGTATATACTGTTGAAATATAATCTTAAATGAGAATGATATTCATTGTTAATTAAGAAGAAACGATATATGAAGGGGGAAATTTGAATGTTTAAATTTAGAAAGCCGCTGCTTGTCATGGGGGCTGGTTTGTTAATGAGTCTATCCCTTTTGGCAGGCTGCGGTTCTGTTAAGCCGTCAAGTGAAGCGGCTGCGGTTTCTGCTAAACCGGGTGAGGGCTCAGCTGTTGCAAGTACTGGTACCGCAGCTTCAGCTTCTGAGGGGAAAACAATTAAGCACATGTGGGGAACAACCCAATTAAAGAAGGTTCCGCAGAAGATAGTAGCGCTGGATTTTGCCTATATCGACATGCTTACGGCGTTGGAAGTCAATCCAGTGGCATCAGTAGGTATTGGTGAATCCAGTTTTCCCGAATATCTCAAGGATCGCTTCAATGCAAAAAATGTAATTAATGTCGGGCAAGCCAAACAGCCAAATCTGGAAGTGCTCAAATCGGTTAAGCCTGATCTTATAATTGCGAGTCCGAATCGCCATGAAATGATCAAGAGCCAGCTGGCAGAAATTGCTCCCACCATTGCTTTGGATGACAGCAGCTATCAAGCAATATTAAGTAACTTTACCAATCTTGCAGATGTTCTGGACAAGAAGGAACAAGCAGATAAGGTAAAGAAAGGAATTGCGGAGAAGATCGCCTCTGCTCAGGAGAAAGTGAAGAACAAGCCGAGCGTATTGGTCGTAGGAGCATTTGAGGATGATTCGACTGTATGGCTGAAATCTTCTTTTATCGGGTCCTTGTTGACTGAGATCGGTACTAATTATTTGTTTGAAGGCAAAAAGGATTTGTCTGCTGCAGAAAGCAAAACCGATATTGCCAAGCTTAGTCTGGAGCGGCTAGGTGAGTTCAATCCAGATTATGTGTTTATGTATGGCGAGCCCGGCAAATGGTTGAATAACCCGTTGTATAAAAACTTAAAGGCAGTTAAAGAAAATAAAGCGGTAGAGGTAAGCCGTGACCTATGGTCCAAAGGAAGAGGACCGTTGGCTGCAGACTTGATTCTGGAGCAGGCAGTGAAAATCATGACAGGCGGAAAATAAGCTCGCGGGAGGTAGTGTGAACGGTGAATCGACTGCTGTCAGGCAGACAGGGGCAGACGGGGTCTGTTCTCCTTTTGAGTGGGGTCTTGATTGCAGTGCTCCTGGCAGCCGCCCTTATTGGACTTGTTGCAGGCGTTAAAGGCTTAAGCTGGAGTAAGGCGGGGGAATTGTTAAGCCTGGATACATCGAATTTGCTGGTGTATAAGGTATGGTATGTTCGGTTGCCGCGTATCCTGCTAGCTATTATAGTAGGTTCGGGGCTTGCTGTAGCCGGGTGCTTGCTGCAAGGAATTACAAGGAACTCCTTGTCTGATCCCGAGATCATGGGCATAAATCAAGGTGCTTCCTTCTTTGTTGTTCTGTCGCTGGTCTTGTTCGGCATGAAGGATGTTACGGCTACCATTCTTATTGCTGGCTTCACTGGTGCGGCGGCAGGAGGGAGTATTGTATACAGCTTA
The DNA here is from genome assembly GCF_013141765.1 of Paenibacillus foliorum. GTDB lineage: Bacteria > Bacillota > Bacilli > Paenibacillales > NBRC-103111 > Paenibacillus_S > Paenibacillus_S foliorum. Next base: position 271,058 of record NZ_WHOD01000049.1, on the reverse strand, counting down.
TCCCGGCTTGCCGGATATACGGTCATGCGTCTGGTGTTAGCCGGAGTCGCTGTTTCGATGTTTATGGCCTCTTTGACGACGGGGTTCATTATTCTTTTTGATGATAGCTTATCGGAAATTCTATATTGGATGGCGGGGAAATTATCAGGAGCGACATGGACGGATGTACAGTTAAGTCTGATCAGCTTCGTTCCTGCGGCTGTAGGCAGCGTGCTGCTGGCGAATCAATTCAACATTTTTTCATTAGGAGAAGAGTCTGCTAAAGGGCTTGGGCAAAATGTAGTACGGGTTCGCCGGATGGCCTTTCTTATTGTTATTATCCTTGTCGGGGGCTCGGTTGCTCTTACAGGGCCTATTGGATTCGTAGGCTTGATTGTTCCTCATATTGTGAGGTCTTGTGTAGGCACCGATTATCGAATAGTAATCCCTGTCTCTGCGCTGATGGGCGCCAGCTTGCTGCTGCTTGCAGATATAGGCAGTCAATGGGTGCTATACCCTACCGATACACCGGTTGGGATTCTCACTGCCTTGCTGGGAACGCCCTTCTTTCTTTATTTGATGCGTAGGAAAATGGGGGGAGGTTAAATGGTAAATCAGAAGAGGCGCTTTCTCTTGGTAATAATTGCAGGCAGTGTGCTGCTGGCCGTCTTCTCGGTGCTAAGCTTGCGACTGGGAGCGGTGGAAACTCCCTTTGACCAAATGATTGAGGAGCTAACATCGCGGGACGGAGTGATATATACCTATAGGCTTCCTCGCCTCGTTATTGCTATGCTGATAGGCATTAATATGTCGCTTTCGGGAGCTATACTTCAGGGAGTGACACGAAATCCGCTTGCCGCGCCTGATTTAATGGGAATTACAGCAGGGGGCGGCTTGGTCACGGTTATTATGATTCTGGCGGTACCTCAGTATTCGGCTGCTATGCTTCCTGTATATGCTTTTGCTGGGGCCGTGTGCGCGAGTCTATTAATTTATGCGCTCGCTTACCGGAATGGGGTGAAGCCGGAACGTCTCACGTTATGCGGAGTGGCGGTGACAGGAGGGCTGCATGCGATAATCACCCTGATTATTGTGAAGTTCGCACCTTCTGCCGCCCAAGCTCTCGTCTGGCTAAAGGGCAGCCTTTACGCCCGTTCTTGGGAGCATGTAGAGATGGTGTGGCCCTGGACGATTGCTGGAGCTTTATTGGCGCTGCTCAGCTGTCGTAACTTAAATACGCTTCTTTTGAATGAGGAATCGGTGCGTGGCCTTGGGATGCGGATTGACCGCACGCGTCTATTTTTGATAGCAGTTGCGGTTGGTCTTGCAGGAAGTGTCGTTGCAGTAGCGGGTGCAATAGGATTCATCGGGCTTGTCATTCCGCATCTTGCCAGGCTGCTGGTAGGATCGAACTTTCGATATATCCTGCCGACTTCAGCGGTACTGGGTGCGGTACTGGTGATCGCTGCTGACACTGCAGGACGGATTATTATGCCGCCAATTGAAATTCCAGTCGGAATTATGACTTCTCTCATCGGCGCTCCTTACTTTCTTTATTTGTTGATGCGGAGGAAGCTAGGGTAAACAAACATGAAGTTCTCCTTATATCAGAAGAGACAGCCGATTCGGTGTCTCTTTTGTTTTTTTCGGATAGGGGAGATCTGCTCTAAAAAAGAAAGACAGCTATCCTCGACTACAAAAGGGATGCTGTCTTCTGCTATTCATTTTATTCCGGTATGGATAAACCAAGACCTGCTGCCACACCTTTTCCATACTCAGGATCTGCTTTATAAAAGTGTCCGATTTGTCTAAGCTTGATTTCATCTTTCTCCACAGGCTTCATAGCACCAACAATTGTTTGAACCAGACGCTCACGTTCTTCTACACTTAACAGACGGTATAAGTCCCCAGCTTGCGTATAATGGTCATCATGATCGTAAGCAACGCTATCTGCTGCACCTGAAACCTCGTAAGAGGCCGGCTTATTATGAGGTGTTTCTGTCGGTCCACTGAAGCTGTTAGGCTCGTAGTACACGGAGCTTCCCCCATTATTGTCAGAACGCATTTGTCCATCCCGTTGGTAGTTGTTTACTTCAGCCTTGGGACGGTTGATCGGCAGACTATTGTGATTAGCGCCCACACGGTAACGATGAGCATCTGCATAAGCGAAAAGTCGTCCCTGCAGCATTTTATCCGGTGAAACCTCAATGCCAGGCACGAGTGTTCCAGGGGAGAAGGTCGCTTGCTCCACTTCGGCAAAATAATTGTCCGGATTTCTATCCAACACCATTCGGCCTACTTCAATTAACGGATAGTCTTTTTGCGACCATACCTTGGTAACATCAAACGGATCAAAACGATAAGTGTTAGCGTCCTCCAAAGGCATAATCTGAACACATAGCTTCCAAGCGGGGAAATCACCTTGATCAATAGCGTTGAAAAGATCCTCCGTGTGATAATCCGGATTCTCCCCTGCGAGCTGTGCAGCTACATCCGGAGCCAAATTTTGAACACCTTGTTCGGTTTTGAAATGATATTTCACCCATACGCCTTGACCTTCGGCATTCACCCATTTGAAGGTGTGACTTCCAAAACCGTGCATATGTCGAAGGGTTGCCGGAATACCGCGATCGGACATTAGTATGGTTACTTGATGCAAAGATTCGGGAGATAAGGACCAGAAATCCCATACCGCGTTCGGATTTTTCAAGTGGGTTTGGGGATGACGCTTTTGGGTATGAATAAAGTCAGGAAATTTGATCGCATCTCGGATGAAAAACACAGGGGTGTTATTCCCTACCAAGTCATAATTGCCTTCCTCGGTATAAAATTTCACGGCGAAGCCGCGTGGATCACGAACTGTATCCGAAGATCCATTCTCTCCAGCTACCGTAGAGAAACGAATGAACATAGGCGTACGCTTCCCAACCTCAGATAAAAAATCGGCTTTGGTATATTTCGTTAAATCTTGAGTAACCTCAAAATAACCATGTGCTCCTGCGCCTTTGGCATGAACTACACGTTCAGGAACACGCTCTCTATTGAAATGCGCCAGCTTTTCTAAAAGATGAACATCTTGAATAAGTGTTGGACCTCGTGATCCAGCTGTCATGGAGTTCTGGTTATCGCCAACGGGCGCCCCCCAACTCGTCGTAAGCTTGTTCTTATTAATAGTCATAATAGAATCACCTCGTATATCGATTTGTTAATAAATTCAATCTTCTTTCAGTATAGAGCAGACAACAACAAGTTTCATGAAGATACTATGAAGGTTCTCACTGGTTCCTAATAAGAATTTTTGAAAAAATAGGAAACTTGAATATTGACATACCTACCGCCGGTATGTACAATAATAAATACATACCGACGGTAGGTTGGTGATGACGGGTATATCGTTTTCCCGTGATTTAATCACAGCTTACACGAACGAACTTTTCATAGGAGAAAGGAAATAAAAGATATGAATAAGACGAGAAATGAGATTATCTTTACGGTTTTGTTGAATATTGCTATGCCCTATTTGGCCTACCAGCTGCTGATCCCCTATACCAGCGGTCTTACAGCTCTCTCGGTAGCCGCCTTGATACCGTTATGTGATTCGCTAGTTAGTTTGATCCGAACGAAGAAGATAAGTGCTTTCTCCAGTTTTATTTTTCTAGGTATTGTACTGGGGATCATTGCCGTCTTCATTGGAGGGGATGAGAGGTTCATTCTATTACGGGAGTCTTATATTACCGGCATAATGGGCATCCTGTTTTTAGTTTCTCTTTTCTTTTCCAGACCTCTCATTTATTATTTTGCAGAAAGGTTTATGGGTCGTGATTCTGCCTTGAATGACAAATGGTCCAAATTCCCGGGAGTCCGAAAAACATTTCGCTTAATCACACTCGTTTGGGGAATAAGCTTGCTTTTCGAGTCGGGTGTAAAGGTATTGCTCGTTTACTCGTTATCGATATCCGAATTTTTGATTGTTTCCCCAATCGTTGCTTATGGAATTATTGGTCTGACCATCTGGTGGAATGTTCATTATGTTAGACAGGTAAAGAAGAAGTCTGTGATTATTTAATTATATACTGAGGTGAGGTGATCCCATGAAAGAGAAATCTATGAATCCGAGTCTTCAGCTCATTCTCGATATTGCTGAGAAGCTGATCCTGGAGAAAGGCTGCCGAAATACGACGTTACAAGAAATTGCAGTTCAAGGCGGTTTGACGAAAGGCGCGATTTACCATTATGTAAAGAGCAAAGATGAATTGTTTGCCCTCATTTTGGAGGCTGGACAGCAGCAGGCAAATCAGCGCTTTATCGACTCGGTATCCGATACAGCCTCACAGAAAACAGGACCATTGGGCCCCTTCGAGTCTCTGTCTCGGAGTCTGCACAACTTAGCAGGTAGGGAAAATGCCGCCAATCTGATTTTTATTTATTTGCTAAGTCAGAAGGATAGTCCTGCCGTTACCGATATTTTGAACCGTTACTATGAAGCCTCCATCCAGATGACCAAAAGGTGGATTGAGGTCGGAAAGCAGCACAAGGCGATCCCCGAGTACATTAATGAGGAGAATGCGGCCAGGATGTTCGCCGTTTTCAAGAACGGATTGCAGATCCAAAATGTCCTAGCGCCAGAATCAGGAAAAATCCCCGATCGTGACCTCTACCAATTCCTCTTGAATGCTTTAGGTGTGAAAGACACATCGTCTCAAGAACGATGATCCAATGAGCAATAGTGCGGCACGAGTTGTGAATTTATCACTAACGGCTTATCACTAGGAGCGTTGCCACCGCATTGTTGCGTCACGGCTCGTCCAATACAGCAAAACAAAAGGAGTATTGCCACTGAAATATAGTGGTAAAGCTCCTTTTTGTTTTGTATGGGCATAAATCGAGTCTTATAATGGCTATTTGGTACTCCAGGCGCCTTGAAATGCAGGCCCTACAGGCCCCGTGGATATATCCGTTTCTCCAATCTCTCCCCATAAGCCCGCATAATTAATGAACGACTGTCCGTTGAGAGGATGTGTTAATTCCCCAACATTGACTACATTGTAATAGGCATCGGAGCTGCTGCCGACACCTGTATAATCACTTGGAAGCACACCGCGGGATTGTTGACCAGCAGTAGGATAGCTGGCATGTGTACCGAGAGCTGAATATACAACAGGATGTGTGTAATCATTGGTTAATTTCTGGCTATCGCTTGCTAGTACACCATCCTTAGTGGCGAACTGAAGTTGAGCCGATGAGTAATCCTTGCCTTCACCATTATGGGCTGCGTAATAAGCAGAAACGAACTGCTGAGTGCTGCTCGCGGTCACTGTGATATGCTCCCAGTCGCCCTCATGATTAAAGTCCAATCCGGCAACGGATGGAGAGTCATTATAAGGGTAGAAGTACCAATATTGCACATCGTAGCCACCGGACTGCACACTGCTAGCTTTTACATGTGCATATACTTTCCAGTCAGCACTGTTCGATGATCCTAAATGAACGGTTTTATCCATTGCGTTATCGTTCGGCGGCTGCAGGAAGAACCCTTCGTCAGCACGGGTATTACGTGCTTGGCTGGAAAGGATGTTACTGCCTGTGTGCGAGCAAAGCCATTTTTTTTGTTTGGTGAGCTTGTTGAGACAGATTCGCTTGTGTAACGGAGCCGAGAGCCAGAATTTGATCGTCACTGCAGCCACCGTCATGATGAAACCGCATGGCTACACGCTGCAGATACCAATCAATACTTGAAGGTTTGTTGTCCTCATCCGGATGAAGATATAGCTTGGGGGCATATTTCAAAAGGAGTGTCTGTTCCACACTATCGTCGATTCCGTCTTGGTCAGCGTCTGTATTGGCATAGGATAAGCTGGAAACGAAAAGCGATCCTATAACGACAGAAGCAAGGGTAGTGGTCAACATAAGACTGTGAAGTGTTTTTATTAAGATGTCTAGACATCATCTATTTTTATCATAGGATATGCGGGTAATCCTTGCAATATTAAATTTTCAAGGTTTTTAAGTTTGTCAATCTACTCTTTTACAGTTAACAAGGAGTCTGATAGGATAATAGCAAGAATGCAAGAAGAGAGCTAATCCATTTGCAAAGGATAGGATGAAACAGCCATGGCAAATAAGGTGAGAGTCAGTCATTATATAAAAATCAAGGAATATTTCGATGAGTTGATTAAAAGTGGGGAGCTTAAGACAGGTGATCGTTTGCCTGCGGAAATAGAGCTGGCCCATCAATTTCAAGTGAGCCGGGAAACGGTGCGCGCTGCGCTGAAACAGCTGGAGCTGGAAGGAAAGCTGGACGTGAGAAAGGGAGTAGGGCGCTTTGTGAGACAGCCCTTAAGCTTACTTCCTAGCAGCATGGACCGCTTCTCTTCGACCGAAGAGCTTATCCGTTCAGCGGGGTTGGTGGAAGGCCAGCTGGAGCAGTATATCCGGACGGAGCCTTGCCAAGAGGAGTGGGCTCAAGCTTTGAAAATTCCATTGGGTAGTCCTGTGATCATTAATGAGCGAACCCGAACCGCCAATGAGGAGCCGGTTGCCCATAATATTAATATTATGCCGCTAGCCTTAGTCGAACAGGCTTTTCAAAAAAAGGCACTTACTGGCTCTTTGCTCCGATTTCTTGAAGCTGAATGCGACATTAGGTTGACGGGTACCAATACGGAGCTGGTCGTTCCTCATCACACCGATCCCGTATGCCGTAAGCTTCAAGTGAAACGGGACACGACGGTGCTCATGATGAAGCAAGTCCATTTTGATCAGCAGAATATGCCCGTATTATTTTCGTATGACTATTTCCGTAATGATGTGTTTCAGTTCTGGGTAAACCGTCGGCGATAACCTAATCATAAATCAGGTTGGTGGCAGTGAACTCAACTTTATCCAAGTGTTAGGCAACCACGATGCCTATTTGCTTCCAAAAGCCGAGATTATGGCGCTTACCGGCCAGCAGCGATATCATGCCATTGAAAATGAAGAGGCCATGCTGATCTTTCTCGATACGAGTAAAGAAATGAACCGGTCTGATTGGGGTGGGGAGATGGATGCGGAACGGCTGGAATGGCTGAAAGCCCAACTCGACAAGTCAGGAAATAAGCCTGTCTTTATTTTCGCTCACCATCCGGTATACGATACGACTACGCATTCAACCATGGAGAAAATGTCGATTGATCCGCAAATTGATATGTTGGACGTTCTAAATAGGAAGGAAGGTCACGGATTCTACTTCTGCGGCCATAATCATATGAATTCAATCGTTCAAAAAGATGGTTGACATTATATTCAGACTGCCGCCAGTCTGGATGTTCCTGCTTTTCGCAGGGTTGAGCTTAATGAACGAGGGGTTGAAATTGAGCTTATAGCTGGCCATTTTGTTTTCCGATTAAGGGAGCTTTGTCACTCTGAAATAGGGTGGCAGGCTCTTTTTTGCGTCACGTTGGGCATGGCTGTTTTTGGGGAAATGGTTTCTTTACTGCTAATATTTCCATTTATTATGAGTATTGTACGGATAATTTGGAAAGCTATGAGTATCGAAACGATAAATTTTCCTGCAAATGTGAGGAGGCCTGTTGTTTCTGTGATAAAAAGGAATGGTGGCTATTATGAATACGGATAAGCATACAAATTTAGTTCGCGGCTTGAAAGCACGCCATATGACGATGATATCGTTAGGCGGTTCAATTGGAACCGGCCTGTTTCTGGCAAGCGGTGGAGCTATCCATTCAGCAGGGCCTGGCGGTGCTTTGTTAGCCTATGCTGCGATTGGATTTATGGTTTATTTTTTGATGACGAGTCTCGGAGAAATGGCAGCTTATATGCCAGTAGCAGGTTCATTTAGCACTTATGCGGGACGGTTCGTCGATCCTGCACTTGGCTTCGCTCTTGGTTGGAACTATTGGTTTAATTGGGCGATCACTATTGCTGCGGAAATTTCTGCCGCCAGCATCATAGTGAATTATTGGGTGCCGGATTCATCTCCCTTACTGTGGAGCGCATTGTTTCTAGGTATTATAGTGTTTATTAATTACCTTTCAGTACGGGCTTACGGAGAGTCTGAATTTTGGTTTTCATCGATCAAAGTCGTCACGGTTATTGCTTTTATTGCGACGGGTATCTTGATGATTGTTGGAATTATTGGTGGTGAACGCCCACAGGGACTGGGGTATTTTGTGGAAGGCGGTTCATCCTTTCATGGGGGATTTATGGGATTATTGGGCGTATTCATGGCTGCTGGATTCTCGTTTCAGGGTACCGAGCTAATTGGTATTACGGCAGGAGAAAGTGAAGACGCAGCTACAAGTGTGCCTAAAGCAGTCAAACAAATTTTTTGGCGGATTCTATTATTCTATGTGTTTGCTATCTTTATCATTGGCGTGCTTATATCGTATCAAGATCCGGCACTGTTGAACTCGGGTGTAAACAACATAACCGTTAGCCCCTTTACAATTGTGTTTGAAAAAGCAGGGCTTGCTATTGCGGCTTCAGTTATGAACGCCATTATTCTAACATCCGTATTATCGGCCGGGAGCTCCGGTATGTATGCTTCGACCCGCATGCTGTGGTCGCTAGCCAAGGATGGTAAAGCGCCAAGATGGTTGATATACCTCAACAAACGAGGAGTTCCGTTGGCTTCCCTGGCAGTTACGGCGGCTATTGGGATGTTCGCTTTTTTTGCCTCATTATTTGGATCAGGAATTGTATACACATGGCTGCTTAACGCTTCCGGGATGTGCGGGTTTTTAGCTTGGCTTGGCATAGCCGTTAGTCATTATCGCTTCCGCAAGGCGTTTCTTATTCAGGGTCACAGCATGGATGAGCTGCCTTACCGCGCCAAATGGTTTCCCTTTGGTCCAATCGTGGCTTTTGTAATATGTTTAATTGTCATCATTGGTCAAGGCTTCACAGCATTTCAAGAAGGCGGAATTGATTGGTATGGGCTAATTGCAGCTTATATTGGACTTCCTTTGTTTCTGGTAGTGTTTACCTTGTATAAATGGAAAAATAGGACCCGACTGGTGGACCTCCAGGATTGTAGCTTTAAGGATGCAAATGCAGATTGACGTCAGCATGAATGTTTATTTAAACAATTACTAACTATAAAGGAAGGTTCTGTACAATCTACAATCACTTAGGCAAAGCAGCCAAGGCGGTGTACGGCAGGGTAATTATGGAACCTTCATTCATCATGATAAAAGGTAGGTATTCGTATGCGATTTGAAAATAAAGTAGCTATTGTTACCGGTGGCGCGAGCGGAATTGGGGAGGAGACGGTCCGATTATTCGCAGCTGAGGGCGCTAAAGTGGTCATTGCTGATTTCTCCGATCGTGGCACAGCAGTTTCCCAAGAGCTGAACGCCCAGGGTCATGATACCTTATTTGTAAAAACAGATGTTACTAAAGAAGTGGATGTTCAAGCCATGGTTAAGGAAACCGTCCAAAAGTATGGCAAGCTAGATATCCTATTTGCCAATGCAGGTATCGCAAACGATGCTCCAGCTCACGAGCTGTCATATGAGCAGTGGCAAAAAACAATTGATATTAATTTATCTGGGGTTTTTCTTTGTGACAAATATGCAATCGAGCAAATGCTGGCGCAAGGCACAGGTGGCGCGGTTGTGAATTGCGGATCGATTCACAGCCATGTGGGCAAAAGCGGTGTAACCGCATATGCTTCCGCCAAAGGTGGAGTTAAGCTGCTAACGCAAAGCTTAGGAATCACGTATGCGAAAGAGGGGATCCGCGTCAATGCTATTTGTCCAGGATATATAGATACCCCACTGATTGCAGGGAGGAATGAGGCTATTAACCAACACCTCATCAGCCTGCATCCGATTGGTCGACTTGGAAGGCCAGAGGAAGTTGCTAAAGCTGTTCTTTTTCTTGCCAGTAATGACGCTTCTTTCATAACAGGCACCAGCCTTCTCGTAGATGGTGGCTATACGGCTCAATAAGAAGTGTACACAGGATGATTTTCTCAAATATTATCAGAATCCATATGGAAACCAACAGAGGGTCTACAACGCCTGATTTAATCTGATACTGAAAACCCGCTATCTGAGCGGGTTTTTCTATTTCTACCGTGCCCACGCACGATATTTTTTGTTGACTTTCATCCTAAAAACGCACTACCATTATATAGACCAGTTGGTATAATGAAAGGATGTGTAAATATAAAAATGGCAAGCCAAAAGCAAAGTTCGAGAGATACTATTTTAGCTACCGCCTCTCGACTTTTTGCAACTCAAGGCTATCATGGTACTGGCTTGAATCAGATCATTAAAGAAAGCGGAGCTCCCAAGGGTTCTTTGTATTATTATTTTCCTGAGGGGAAGGAAGAATTAGCTCTTCAATGTATCAAACATATCCGCAATCTTCTTATGGGCAACCTTATGGAGAACTTTTCAGACTATGAAGCACCTACATTAGGAATTCAGAATTTTATCAGAAATTTGGCAACGGAAGTTCATAAAGAGGGTTATACAAACTTCCTTCCATTAGGGTTTTGGGTTGCTGCTGAGACATCTATGGTGAGTAATGCATTGAGAAATGAATGTCAGCTCGCTTTTGCAGAATGGAATGATGCCATTGCTGCGAAATTGATGGAAGATGGATTTTCAGAGGAAAAAGCTCAAAGTTTAGGTATGCTCCTTATCAGTATGATGGAGGGGGCTGCCATATTAACTATTACGCGGCAAAACAACGAACCACTGCTGCAGGTCGCGGAGCATATCCCCATATTATTAAAGGCATAATTTGTTATCCAAGATAAATAGAGAGATGTAGGAGTGGAGTTTTGTTTATGGATTTCCAAAAGCAAGAATCAGAAAAAAAGCTTAGAGTTTTGCCCATATTAATTTCTTTTCTTATTAGTGGATTTATTGGATTATTCAGTGAAACAGCCTTAAACATTGCATTATCGGATCTTATGAAAATTTTTAATGTTACTTCAGCATCCATACAATGGCTTACGACGGGTTACTTACTGACCTTGGGTATTCTTGTTCCTATCTCAGCGTTTCTTATTCAGAGATTTACGACTAGACAACTGTTTATTACTTCTCTGTCCTTCTCGATAATCGGTAGTTTGGTTGCTGCATTAGCTCCCAATTTTGAGGTGTTATTGACAGCTCGAGTGATTCAAGCAATCGGGACAGGGATATTGTTACCGTTAATGTTCAATACGATATTAGTTATTTTTCCTCCTGAAAAGCGGGGGGCAGCTATGGGAATGATTGGTCTTGTCATTATGTTTGCGCCTGCCGTCGGCCCTACTGCTGCTGGTTTTCTAATGCAGGCACTAAGCTGGCACTGGATTTTCTGGATTTCATTAGTTTTCTTAGCTATTGCTCTATTTACTGGAATCGTGTATATGCAGAACATGTCTGCAACCACCAAGCCCAAAGTGGATTGGTTGTCGATTTTTCTCTCCACTGTAGGTTTCGGTTGTGTTGTTTTTGGCTTTAGTAGAGCGGGCGAAGGCTCAGGCGGCTGGGGACACCCAGAGGTTATCTCATCTATAATTGTTGGAGTTCTAGCTCTTATTTTATTTTCAATTCGTCAATTGCTCATGAAACAACCGATGCTAAACCTACGAGTTTTTAAGTATCCTATGTATACTATCGGTGTAATCGTCGTTTTTGCATCTATGATGATCATACTGGCTTCGATGCTGGTTTTACCTATGTATTTACAGGTTGGAATCACTGTATCTACGTTCGCAACGGGCTTGATATTGCTTCCAGGTGGTGTCATCAATGGAATCATGTCGCCTATTACCGGAAAGCTATTTGATAAATATGGACCCAAGTGGTTGGTTATTCCTGGGCTTATCCTTATAACGGTTGCTCTCTGGTTCTTCTCGACGTTAACCACTGCTTCTACAATTACTTTCGTTATTGTTCTGCATTGTATCCTGATGCTTGGTATATCGATGGTTATGATGCCTGCTCAAACAAATGGCTTGAATCAGCTGCCGCGTGAGCTATACCCGGATGGGACAGCAATCATGAATACGATGCAGCAAGTAGCTGGAGCTATCGGGACGGCAGTTGCGGTTAGTGTAATGACGGCGGGTCAGGAGAGCTTCATGAGAAAAATGATGGCTCCTAAGGATCCGTCTATGATTTCAGAAGCGCTGACTTCCGGGGTCCAAAATGTTTTTATTTTTGTGATGACGGTCGCTATTATTGGTTTGGTTGCTGCGCTGTTTATTAAACGAGTTCAAACTAAGCAGAAGCATGCACAAAGCGCAGGCCATTAAGCATCGGAGAAGGACAGCTGATTAAGATTAAGACAGGTGCTTGCGAGAGCTGATTTTTAATTGAAAAAAAGACCTCCAATCAGCTTTGAATTGGAGGTCTTTTCGTTGGTATATAAGAAAGTATATCTTATTGGGGTTGGGGTGAGCGAAGCATACCCCTTATTTAAATTTTTGGTAAGGTAGAGGTATGGACTCAACCGTATTGAAATAACTATTTTTTGATGAGCATCGACACGGAGATGCCTTTGTAGAAAAGCATAAAGAACATATTAGACCTAACGTAGTGAAAGAGGTACAAAAATTTCGTAGCTGCGGAGATCCATGAAATGGGTTTAAGATTCTTGTTTTGCAAAGGTTGTTATGACAGAGTACCCTACCGTTATAAAGGTCGCTTCTGGACAACATGCTCCTGTGGCGAAACGGAGGAATGGAGTCGCGTGTTGATGGAAGATGTCTTCCAAGTCATCGACATGTGGTATGTACGATTGATGAAGGACTGTGGAACGTCTTTTGCAGCCTCGAAAAATGTTGAAAGAATTCATGGACGAGGCCATCCGAATCATAAAAGAACATGTGTAGCCCCGCAATGATGCCAGGTGTCATCTAATGTTTCTTTTCAACAAACCCAGAGCAAACCCAGAGGAAACGAAGATCGACCCCAACCATACCCCCGAACCTGCAAAATGAGGTATTGCTTAGATTCGATAACCTACATATCGATCGTAGTGCCCGAGGGGCATCGATTGTAGCTTGGTTTCCATGGGAGCGAAGGAGATAGCGGAAGTAAAATTTCCGCTATCTCCTAAAAAAGCATAAAAACAGAGACATAACGGAACAAATTTTTCCGTTATGTCTCTGTTTTTTGTGTAAAGGACTCTTATTCGCCTGGATAACGGAAGTCTGGCTTGCGCTAAGTCCCTGAATGAGGGACGATGGAGAGAATAACGGAACTTTCAGTTCCGTTCAAAGAGATCAAGGAACAACTGGGTGAGCTCGATGCCTGTTCGTCTCATTTTACGAATGGCTGGCAGGTTAATATGATCCTGCGTCGGGAGGGTTCTATTATGCATGAAGCCCCTATGACAGGGACAACTTCATACCGGACAACTAGGCTACATAGGACGGTATAGAAAGCGACCAGAAGAAACCGCCGTTGTCGGTAAGCAAATATCTGGTAGGAGAAGTAAAGAAAGAAGAAGCAGGAGGCAGTACAGTGGAACAGAAAGAGGGCATGGGTGTGGGATGGAGGAGCGATAGCGTCCGCCTTTGAAGCTCGAGTTCCTACCGCTGTAAAACATAAAATTCAAAGGAACACGACTACAACAGCAGCCGGAATCCCACACCATGCCCTCCCGACGCACAAACGTAAATTGTTGTACACCAATGACGTCGTCAGGCGTTTTTCTTACAGAGGCTCAGCCGCGGTGGTGCGTATCACGGAAATGAGTTATACATCGACTTATTGGCGCATAAGCTTGGCATCCTTAGGCAGCAAAAGTGCGAATAAGCCGAGCAAAGGCAGAAAAGCGCAAATCTGAATCATAAAGGCAACTCCGGTCTGGTCTATCAACCATCCGAGGACGACTGAGCCAAGTCCGGCCATGCCGAAGGATAACCCGAAAAACAGACCCGCTATCGTCCCCACCTTGCCAGGGAGCATTTCTTGTGCGTACACGATAATGACAGAGAAGCCTGACATTAGAATAGCTCCGATGGCTAAGCACAATAAGATCGATCCGACTGGGCCTACGTAAGGCAGCCATAGGGAAAACGGCGCCGTTCCAAGAATCGAAAACCAGATGATTTTTTTTCTGCCGAAACGGTCAGCTAACGGACCTCCCAGCAAAGTGCCGACCATCCCAGCGAATTGCAGAGCAAACAGGGAAATCTGAGCCTTCTCCAGCGGCAAATGATATTGCTCCATGAAATAAAACGAATAATACCCGGTCATGCTTGCCAAATAAACAAACTTGGAAAACAGCAGCACGATCAAGGTGCTCAGTACAAAAAATACGAAGCCTTTGGATAATGTACGGTCGCTATTCGTAGGAGTACGTCGATCCGGCCTGTTCAACAAACGGATCTGATTGCCGTACCATTTGCTCACATTCCATTGAATGATGATGCCGATGACGGCTAGCAGCGTAAACCACAGAAATCCCAGCTGCCCCTGTGAGGTAAGGATAAACGCGACCATCAGCGGAGCGAGTGCCTGACCGGTGTTGCCGCCCACTTGAAAGATGGATTGCGCCAGCCCCTTGCCTTTGCCCGCGGCGAGGTGAGCCACGCGTGAGGATTCGGGATGCAGCACAGAGGAGCCTATACCGATGAAGGCGGCCGAAATAATCAGCATCATTAAACCGGGGGCGAGGGCAAGACCTATCATGCCAAGCAATGTGAACACCATACCCAAGGGCAGTAAGCTTGGCATTGGCTTGCGATCCGAATAATACCCGATGAGCGGTTGAAGGACCGATGCGGTTAGGTTGAGGGTAAACGCGATCCAACCTATCTGTGCGAAGCTGAGCTGCATGGTTTTCTGAAAAATCGGGAACACGGCGGGAACAACGGACTGCATCGCATCATTCAGCAAATGCGCTAAACTGACCCCAATCAGCATCATGTTGGCAGCTTGTTTGGTTGTTCCGGCTGTTGCGGATTGAGACATGGCTTTCACCCTTTCTTTTTCTTCCAATCTTATAGAAGCCGAGGGTGAATTGTCTTCGCAATTATTGCTCTGAAAAAACGCAATTTTTGCTATAATGGAAAAGGGAGAAAGCATATGATCGTTCAAATATCCACGCCACAGCTGGAACTATGGCGCATTGAAGGGGAGTTCATCAACCTCCCGCATTCCCATGAGAACGAGTACCAAATTACCATCCCTATCCATGGCGCATGTCTATTGACGCAGGAAAATAAAAATTACAGGCTGGTTGACGGGAGTGGGCTTGTACAGCATCCTCAGGACCAGCATTATTTCGAGATCGGGGTACAGTCTGGCGTTCTGATCTTTAAAGTCAACCAAAACAGCCTGAAGGAGCTTACCAGGCGTGAAGAGATTGAATTTTCCCTCCGGCAGCAGTTCGACCCTTCCTTCCTGAGTGAAAAGTTCCGTAAGTGGATGAGCACTCTGCTGGCTTACGACCCGACAGATCGGCTGGCCCAAGAAGAGATGGAGTCACAGATTCTTTCTTATTTATATGGTGCATTATCCGGTAATCACAAAAGCAATAGCTATACCGATCCCAACGAACGAGCCTCCTTGCCCGGAACCGACCCTTATATGGGAAAGGCACTGGAGTATATCCATGCACATTACACAGATGAAATAGAGATCCATACGCTTGCTTCTATTGCACTGCAAAGTCGGTTTCATTTTATCCGCTCCTTTAAAGCGGCAATTGGTGTGACTCCGTATCAATATGTGCTCCGATTGCGGATGGACGAGGCCAGACGGAAGCTGCAAAGATCAAGCATGTCGATTACGGACATCAGCTTCAGCCTTGGATTCTCAAGCGTCAGTCAATTTTACAGAGCATTTGTAAAAGCGGTCGGCTTAACGCCTGAGCAATTCCGAAACTCCTTCAACTGAATGCAGGGAGTGGGAGGAGAGCTATTGGAAATAAAGACGAATAAGCTAACCTGCTTTTAACAGCGAGTTAGCTTTTTGGCGTCTGCTTGAAATCCTGCCTGCTACGGACATGCATTAGGTCTCGAACAATACCTGTCCTGTCTGTGATAAGTCATAGCCTTGAATAGGGCGCAGCTCATTATGGAAGGCAGCAGATTGTAATACGTCTTTAACCTTCCCAATCCATTCGAGGTTTTCTGGTTTTTTTAACATCACAAGGTCATAGCGCTCTTGAATAAGCGGTATAAAGTCGACACCACCGACCATATAAGCTGCTTTTTCAATACCTACCCCGAAATCCGCTTCACCGGAAGCAACCTTGCCCGCAACGCCCATGTGATTCGACTCTTCTTGCTCATATCCTTGCAGCAGTTGATGTGGAATTCCATGAAGGCGGAGCTGTTCATCGAGCAGAACGCGTGCGCCGGAACCCTTTTCGCGGTTTGACAGCCGAAGTCCAGGCTTTTTAAGATCAGCCCATCTATATAGCTCCTTAGGATTTCCTTGCTCCACATATAGGCCAGCTCTTCTTATCACAAGGTTTACAACGATATAAGAGGAACCGATTAACAGCTTGCGGATATAGGGAAGATTATATTCACCGGTGTCACCGTCCAGTAAGTGAGTACTTACAATATCGGCTTCACCCTTATACATGGAAATTAGGCTATCCAGACTTCCAACGTAAGAACGGAGCGGCCTATATTGGGGTACTTTTCTCTCCATGTGTTTGGCTAGAATATCAAGGCTAACGTCTTGGCCTGTAATAACAAGGGAGTGTTTAGAATTTAGGTTTTCATACGATTGTTGCTGTACAGCTGTATCAGTCTTGGGCACATAGACTTGGCCGCTTTTGGCACGAGATTTATAGGCTTCGAGATCCGATGCCTCTACACGCATTTGTTTGCCGACACGATAGGCGGGTAGATCGCCTTTTTTAATGAGATCATAAACGGTAAGCTTGGAGATTTTTAGAAGTTTGGAAATTTCTTCAGTCGTGTAAGATATGTCAGCGGTCATTGTAGTCCTCCATAGGGGCTAAGGTTCATTATCATCTATCATATGCTGATGAATTATGGTTTTCAATCCTAAATTGTTTACTAAAAGAATATAGTTTTATATAATAGTGAAATACCAATTAGTTCTAATTATATTTAAATAGATACATTATGGGGATGGTGGAGTGAATATGTTCAGTTATGTTAGGTTTAATTATGTTTTGTTAATTTTCTCTATTGCTTCCGTAATGTTTTCAGGATGTGCTAGCCAAAAGGTACAGACCCCAGCAAGCCCGCCACCAGCGCAAGTGTCTCAACCAACGTCAACAGCACCTGCTGAAAAAGTGGAACTTACCATTTCGGCAGCAGCCAGCTTAACCGATGCATTAAAAGAAATTCAAACCAACTACGAGGGTAAAAACAAACAAATTAAGCTGAATTTCAACTTCGGAGCTTCAGGTGCTCTGCAACAGCAAATCGAGCAAGGAGCTCCGGCAGACTTGTTCTTATCGGCAGCTACGAAAAATATGAAAACCCTCATCGATAAGCAGTTGATTGATGCTTCACAGCAAAAAAATCTATTAATCAATGAATTGGTTGTTGTTATACCGGATGATGGCAAATCAGCCCTTCAGAAAATAGAGGATTTAACGAATGGCTCTATCAAGCATTTGGCAGTGGGGGAGCCTCAGACGGTTCCTGCTGGCAGCTATGCCAAAGAGGCGCTGACCAATAGCAAGCTATGGGATGCTCTTCAACCCCAAATCGTACAAGGCAAAGATGTGCGTCAAGTGCTTACTTATGTAGAATCGGGGAATGCTGAAGCCGGATTTGTTTATAAAACGGATGCTCTGACGTCCAAAAAGGTTAAAGTAGCCTTTAGTGTGGATCCCAAATTGTATACACCCATTGAATACCCGGGAGGTATTGTCAAATCAACCAAGCACAATAAGGAAGCCACTGATTTCTACACGTATCTACAAAGCAAAGAAGTGCAGGATGTGTTTGTGAAATATGGCTTCTCTACCCCGAAATAATGATGGAGTCGATCAGTTGGAATGAGTTTTTTTCCCCTATTCTGCTTTCATTAAAGGTTGCGGTCGTTTCCAGCGTATTTGTCCTTTTGTTTGGTGGAATATTGGCTTGGGGGATGTCACGGAGGAGTTTTAGAGGGAAAACGCTATTAGAAACTACCTTCCTTTTGCCCCTGGTATTGCCTCCAACTGTTGTAGGATTTATCCTATTAGTTATTTTCGGGAAAAAGAGCTGGATCGGGCAGCTAATGGAAAATTTCTTTAATCAGTCTATCATTTTTACATGGGGGGCTGCGGTGATCGCTTCGATCGTAGTGGCGTTTCCTCTAGTGTACCAAACGATGAAAACAGGACTCTCCTCAGTTGACAAATATTTGGAGGATGCAGGGCGGTCCATGGGAGCAAGCGAGTGGCAGGTTTTGCGATATATAACCTTGCCCTTGGCGTGGCGTTCTGTTACTGCAGCTTACATTCTTGGATTTGCCCGCGGGTTGGGCGAATTTGGTGCGACGCTTATGATAGCAGGTAATATCCCTCATAAGACCCAGACACTGCCTACGGCCATCTACATTGCTGTTGAATCCGGTAACCAAACTCTCGCTTGGTACTGGGCAGGAGCCATAATTCTCATCTCATTAGGACTATTGTTGATTGTAAACCGTAAAACCGAGAGCTAGAGAGCGGCAAACTTCAGAAATCGAGATTTCATAGCAAATAACGCATCAGTCCCACCGTGGGATTGATGCGTTATTTTTGTATAACATAAGTTCCAGATCAAGAATGCGGAATCATGGAGTAAATTAATGAAAAGTACTAATTGCTAAACTTCTCTTCAAGTTCTTTAGGCAGTTCAGGAGAATAATAGCTCCAGCTGTTTACTCCTATGCCAACAAGAGATACAACTGCTAACGTTACAAAGTGAATCGAAGACAACATAAGTTTTTTCATGAGTTTTCCCTCCTCTCAAAGAATGCAAACAGTTTCTCGAATACAGGGGTGATCGAAAGAGCTTGAAAAAAGAATGTTAGTGCAATGGTGTATGAGTACAGAAATGAGCTCAGTAAAACCATTGCTATGGCAACCCACTTTAGATGTCTAAAGTTGTGTGGTTGTAAACGGAAGAAACGCTTAATATTTTTGGGTGCGTAGAGATATAAGAATATAACGGAAAGACCCTGAAGAACAATAAAGACACTTGGGACAGCTTGTACATGTACATGCGTTAGGACTAAGAAAATGACAGCAGTCAAAATACTACAGCCCAGACCTGATGCTAAGTGGACTCCACCACTTACTACTCTTAAGAGCATTATAGAGATAATGACTATAACTGCCGTTCTTAGTTCTCCTGTAAAAAGGCTGACTAATAGTGTAAAGAGTATCGTAAGAACCATATTGAAAAAAATTTTAAAAGAGAAAGAGGTAACTTCTAATGAATATGAATTCGGATTGTGCTTGACGGAGTACTCAGCAATTCGGAGCGATAATTTATCAATAATGTTCATGGTTATCTCCTAAACGTTTATATTTATCATTTAGGACTTTTCTATTATAGCTATAGGAAAAATATACAACAATATAGGAAGTAATTACAAGTGTTATTGCTATAATTATATGAAGAATTCCAACTTTTGTAGAATACATAGTGCTAGTAATGATTAATATAAGCAATCCGGTTAGTAATAAGAAGGAAAGAAGCAAAAATTGCTTATTATATGTAGGTTTCGAGAACATCTTGGGTATGACTAGTCCTAATTTCCTGCTTTCTAAGAAGTAGGCAACAAGAAAAATTATGGCTGATACACCTAGTAGATAAATATTCCTTTCTGTATCGGAAATGGAATGATTAGTTAATCCTTGAAGCAGGTCCCCGACTAAAAAAGCAGCAAACTCTAATCCTACCCCAACCATTGCTGAAAGTATGCCGATCAGTATGCTTATCCATATCGTAATTTGATAGATGACAGCAAAGGCTATGATCCAAAGAAGAATAATCACAAAAATACTTGCTAGCGGATTCTGCCAGAAGGTATTTATATAACCTGAAATACAGGCGCTAATAAGTGAGATGCTTAAGGCTTTTATTCTTCTGGGATCTAGGTATCTGGGAATACGGAATAAAGCGTTAACAAAAGTAATGCCTGCAAGAAATTCTATAAATGAAAAAAAGATATTTATAGTGACATTCACACAAATTCGCCCTCCTTATAGGAATAAATATACTACTAATATATCATATTCGACAAAATTCACTAGTGAAAATTTACTGTTTTATATAGGGATATTGTCCTTATTTGTAGTCGGAATCCTATTCGTAACGCATATTTACCAACTAATGGATTAGCTGAGCTTCGCAAATGAGCGGAATCTGTGCTGTAAGACTGGGTAATAAGCCGAAGATGCCTTAAACAGCCTTAACTCGACCTGAGATTGTGTACTCCCCCGTCTGGGGTCTAGGGTACAAAACCGCCATCGGTCTGTTTTACGAGCGTCATATAAATACTACAATAAAAACAAGAAAAACATTTTAAACAATGAACTGAACATTAGTTCAATAGAACATATATAAAAAGGAGCAGGTTCAAATGAATAAATTGCAGCGTTCTACTTCAAATAGGAGATTAACCGGATTATGCGGAGGACTAGCAGAATTTCTTGGAATTAGTCCAACTCTTGTAAGGTTGATGATGATTATTGCGGGTTTATGCAGTTTCGGAACAACCGTGTTTGTATATTTCATCGCAAGCTTGTTTATCCCTAAACAATCCTATGTACAGTCCTATCATTCAATCTAATTCCAATAATAAATTCTGCCGCGGCTGCAGCACGTAAGGTCCCTATTGAGGAACAGCTTACAAGACTGCGAAAAACGTGTCACATCATTAATATATCCACAGAATTATGCACAGTATGCACAGCGCCAAAAACCTTATTGTGCATAAGTTCCAAGAGGGTTGCCAACATATCCACAGTTAGAGATATCCACATCAGATCTCCGCACGTAGAGTGCTTAATAGAGGGGGATTGCACAGCACAAAGAGAAAGACCATTCTTGCCACGAAGGCTTAGGATGGTCTTTTCTTAATGACTATCGATAGATAGAGAATTGTCTTTTACAGGAGGGGCTTGTCATATCAGTATCGAGTCGGCTATAATCGGCAGGATTTGCATCAAACTGCTCAAGTACTTTAAACTAAAGACGAGTGTTAAAAATATTGCTAATTGAAGAAAATATGGAATTCAGTCAGGAAGGAACCCAAATGATGATCCAACTTCCAATAAATCAAATCAAGCAATTTAAAAATGAAATAACCCGATTCATGATGATGTATAAATTCGCGTTGGATGAAATGGAAACAAGAATTGAGATTCTGGTGGAGGAATTCCAATTTCTCCATGAATACAATCCCATAGAGCACACCAAGTCTCGCTTAAAGTCTCCGGAAAGTATTCTGAACAAGCTTTATAGAAAGGGAGGGGACATTTCGTTCCCCAGCATTAGAAACCATATTAAGGATATAGCTGGATTACGAATTACTTGTTCGTTTATCTCGGATATTTACGTGATCAGCGAGCTGCTAAAGAATCAGAGCGACCTTAATGTCCTGGAAGAAAAGGACTATATTAAGAATCCAAAGCCAAATGGTTATCAAAGCCTTCATTTGCTGATCGAGGTGCCGGTCTTTATGTCTGACCGACAAGAACGAGTATGCATGGAGGTTCAGATTCGAACGATTGCGATGGATTTCTGGGCAAGCCTAGAGCATAAAATTTATTACAAGTACAACCTTAGCAAGCAAACCGTACCCGCAAGGCTTCTAGAAGAATTAAAAGAAGCTGCGAATGCTGCGTCTGCTTTGGACAAGCAAATGGAACGCCTTCATAAGGAAATAGAGGAGATCAAAGAAGAACAAGCGGAGATGTCCGATGAAGCCTTGAATCGAATCATTATTAATAATCAACAGTTTGCGCTCCCGAAGGGGCTGTTGGAGCTCATAGATAATGGAAACAACAAGTTGGACAAATAAAAGTACTCGTATCCTCCAAACAAGAGGCCTATTAGTGCATATGCCTGATTGGAATGATCCTGATCTGGATTTTGTCAATTATTCTGGGGATGGTGTGATTGGGGATCCAACCTATGCCTCGGCCCAATTAGGCCAGAAGCTCTGGGAAAGCAGCTATTGAGCAAATTGTCCAAAAGTATCGTTTATTAGCGGTATTAAGTGAACTCAAGCCTTTTCATAAGGAGTAACAGCAAGGGCGCCGTGATCGGCGCTCTTCGTTTTTTCCATAGTAGGCGCGATAAAGATAGCATCAACCTAATAACTTGAATGAAAGCGCTTATAGTACCTATTGTTTTTAAACGTATAATGGTTAATGTGAACTTTTCAGAATGTGTAAGGCGTACGAGTGTACGAATAAGAATGTGCTAGAAAATATATAGGAGAAGGAGGCTGGCTTACACTTTACCGTTGATCAAGCTTACCTAATTGGTAGGGACTTAACCTTAATCGAAAACAGTTTAAATTTTGAATAGGAGTGTGAATGTGTAATGAAGTGGTTATCTTCACTATTATCTGTGGTTCTTGTTGCCGTATCTTTAAGCCCTGCTGCTCTTGCTGAAAATACAGACGTTCCTGCCAAACAGGCTTCGATGGTTAAGAAATCAGAGGATTTCAAGGATTTGAAGAGTCTCCCGCAAGAGGAGAAGGACAAGTTCGATGCATTGCTTCGAGATAGCGTTTTTGATGGAGTCTCCGATACTACATTTGGTGTGGACGACAAAATGAACCGCGCCCAGTTTGCCAAGGTTGCAGCTATTATTTTTTCATTACCTATCAATAAGGCACTCACGAAAAGCTCGTTTACGGATGTGCGCTCGGATGATCCGGCTAACGGCTATGCGCTTCCTTTTATCGAGGCTTTAAAAGCAGCTGGACTCACCAACGGTGTCGACGAGGAAGGCAAGCAGTACAATCCTTCTGGTACCGTAACCAGACAGGAATTGGCGGCTTTCTTGATTCGCGGACTCAAGTGGAAGGAGGCTGGAGTTAAGCCGAGTGCTGACAGCACTGTGGATGACTGGGCAAAGGGCTACATCACGCTTGCTCTTGAGAACAAGCTCATGACCCAAGTGGCTGTAGGAAGCTTCGGCGGTAAAGTCGCATCGACCCGCAAAACTCTGGCATTGGCTAGCTTTGAAGCCAGACGAGCCGTTCAGACGGCGGCAACTCCAGTGACTGGCGGTGCAGCAACAGCTGCGAGTACGACGCTACCTGCGGGTATTACCGTATTGCCTACAAGTATCCAGCTGGATATGGACAAAACCTCAACCCTGAGCGTAGGAGATAAATACTATGACGCTGACGGGAGAATATCTACAGTGTGGCAGCCGCCGGTTATTGCGTTAAAGGTGGGCGGGCCTAATAACTATGAATTTAGCATCAGCCAGATCGAAACCTTATACAGCAATGGTTACATTGACGTATCGGCTACGGGAGGCATTGTACTGGATAACCCAGCCATCGGACAAAGCTCGGTTGGACTGGGCAAAATTGTAATAAAAGAAGTAACGGCTGAAGGAGAGGCTTCAATTAGTGCCAAGCTTACTCATGTCAATGATGTGGCTGTAACCCATACGACTCAAGTAAAAGCGATGCGCGTTCCTGCAAGTGTTGAAGTCAATTCCAAGGAAATGGTTGTACTGGCTGAGAACGACCAACCGCAAAGTTTCATATTTAATGTGAAGGATCAGTATGGGAAGTTATTTTATGCGGCTTCTGCCTTGGACAGTACTCCATATATGATTAATTACAAGCTGGAGAGGATTTCCGGCCAGCCTAGCCTGCAAAGCGCGGGAGGGGTATTTAGTACACCTTGGGATGAGCAAATGTCAGATCCTACCGACGCCGCGGACCCAACTAAACATG
This sequence comes from Paenibacillus foliorum, assembly GCF_013141765.1. GTDB lineage: Bacteria > Bacillota > Bacilli > Paenibacillales > NBRC-103111 > Paenibacillus_S > Paenibacillus_S foliorum. Next base: position 247,221 of record NZ_WHOD01000049.1, on the reverse strand, counting down.
TGCAAACCTGGCTGCTACCTATCGAGGAAGGCGGGGATATGAATAAATTTTTGTTCAAGACCAATCATATGCCAGTAGGACCTGAAGGCTCCGAATATAAAATCACCGCAACGGTGGTTAATAAAACTACGGATCAAGAGATCGCTTCGGCAGCAAGTAATTTAAAGGTTTATAACTGGAAAGACTTGGATCCGAAGATGACTTATGAGGTAGATGTGAACGGAACGCATTTTGCAGCAGGTAAATATCTGTTTGATAAGAAGCTGTTGAGCAGCGATAACGATATCGACACAATGAATACCAAATATTCGTATTACGGAAAAGAAGTTAATATCATAGCTACGGATGACAAAAACCGAAGAATTGATATTACTAAGGTGTTAAAGGATGAGGCTAATAAGCCTATTTCCATCATTCAAAGTATCACACCCAATAAAAAGGATACGGTTGTTAGTGCTCCTGGTGTGAATGTAGCCGATATTCCCGTCTATAAAATGTATGGTGTCCAACCAACGGAGTTATTCGATATAGACGTAGCCTTCTATACACCAGGCGGGGTCAAAAAATTACCGAAACGACAATTATCCGTAGAGTATGCCGAACCGTCCACGAAAGCGGTAGCCTTAAAAAACATTGCGCTTAGCTTTAATTTAAATACGGTGTATGAGATTCGTAAGATGGACGGTACGATTGAAAAAATCAAAGGCTCCGATTATCTCGCAAGCAAACCGTACGTGTGGGACTTTCTAAGATTCGGCGATAATAATGGCCAGGATCTAAAGGATGAAAGCCAGTTCTTTAGATATTTTATCCAGTCGACGGATCAATTCGGGTACAAATATCAGAATACCAGCGATAGTAAAGTGAAGGACTTCTCAAACAATCTAGATTTGTTGAAAATAAAAGTGATCGTTGATACAGAGGACAAAAATCCTCCTAAATGGAGTGTGAAGGACGAGACTCTGAAGGATAAGATCTGGATAGATGATCAGTTCCGGATTCATTATGAGCCTCATGCCAAGAAGGCCGACGGCTCCTTCGATTACTCGAAGAAAAATTTACAAAGCTTCAGTATCGAGCTAGTGTCGCCTACCCTTCAACGCTCATGGTGCAACGTTACGCTTAATTACTAATTTTTAATGAGAGAAGGAGCCCTTCCATCTAAATCGGTGGTGAGCTCCTTTTTTATATGTTTGGGGTTGGGTAAGCGAAAGAACCACTTAGTTAGCAAACAGCTCCTTACATAATAGTTGAGCGGAACCGAGAGTTCCTTTATTCAATTTGCGGCCTCCGATGTAAGGTGATAGCGGAAGTTATAATTCCTTTATATGGGTAAAATGGGGGATATATGCGAAAAAACAGAGAAATAAAGGAACTAGCACTTCCGTTACTTCTCTGTTTTTGGTGCTTCACAGGATATAAAGGTACAAGTACTTCCGCTTGTCACAAAGGAAGCAACAGTAGAACAATGAGGCCATGGGTGTGGGGGGAGGGGTGATAGTGTTCTCCCTGGTCGTCACCTCCGGTGACTGCTCGAGAATGCAGCCTACCTTTGGAAATCATGTTCCAACCGTTGCCAAGCCATAAATTCAAAGGAAGATGACTTCAACAGCGGCTGGAATCCTACATCTATGCCATCAAAACGCACAAACGTAGATTGTAGACCAAGGACGCTGCATGGCGTTCTTCTTAAATGATTGGTTTTTCTTATAGACTTAACAATAGCAGGAAGGTGAGGAATCGGGTGGCTGCTGTCGATCGCTTGAGGCCGGTTCTTTGTGTGCCTTTTCGAATGCTTTGATCGCTTGAACCCCATGACTTAGAATGGCCCCCGCTCGCGTGGAGGCGGCAACAAGTAAGGCTTCGACAATTTCCTCCATGGTCCCCCCGAGCTCTTTATATTTGCCGACATGCACATCAATACAATAAGGGCAACCGGTAATATGGGCGGTTACGATAGCAATCAGCTCTTTTGTTTTGACAGGCAATATGGAGGATGAAGAGGAATGATACACCTCTTGCTCGAAGGCAAAAAATGCCGCCGAAGCATGTGGAGCAAGCTTTACGAGCTCAGAAATTCGTTGAAGATCAGTTTTATCGTAATAAGGACTCATAGGGGTTCCCTCCTGGAAAATGAATGTTGCGTTCACTTTTGATTATAGAGGGCGGGGCTGTGGGTTACCGTGACTTAGTTACAATAGATATAATTTGTTCCAGCAATGGAGCATTAATAAGCTCAATTCTGCCTCTGCCTAATCGCAATACGCCTCTTCTTTCCAAATCCTTCAAGGTACGGCTTACAACCTCACGTGCGGTTCCCAATTCAGAAGACAGCTGCTCATGAGTAATGGCGAGATGCTTGGATCTGTCAGATGATCTTTGTAATAGAAAATCAGCAAGCCGGTGATGGATGCTTTTGAATGCAATATCATCGAGCAGCTGGGTGACATCTATCACCTTCCGGGTAATTTGTTTGAAAATAAATTGTTTTAGCGGCTTATGCTGCTGCTGATCCAACCATTGCTTGAATAGGGGGACGGGCACCACAAGAAGCTCCGTAGCCGATTCCACATCTGCGGATGCTTCGTATTCCGTTTCTCCCAAGATACTGCAAATCATCAACGAGCAGCACTCTCCACCCTGAATGCGATAGAGCGTAACCTCTCTGCCCATTGGATTCGTTTTATAAATTCGGACGCTGCCTTGCAGGATAAAGAGGGCATGCTGGAGCAGGTGGCCTTCTATTATAGAATGTTTAGTAGACGAATCTACAGTAACAATATCCGAAGCTTGCCAGTCATGTGCAGAAAGAGACGAGAAGCAGGGGAATAAGGAAATGATCTGCTGGATGCGAGTGTTGTGCATAGCGGCCTCCTTGGCTTTTGAGACGTTGCTTGTATACATTCTCCTTTGATGAGGTATATCCTGTTTGGGGCCTCCCAACTGAGAATGTTTTTCATTGACAATAGATGGATTAGGGATATAAAATCTAATTGTGATAATAATTATCATTTTCATTACAAGTATATGGATTGAAAATTCGATTAAACGATAATGGACTCATACATAGCATGCTATTATAGGGGGATTTGTTGATGACCGGCTTATTTACCAAAAAGTTGGATGTCGCCTACGACGACACATTGATTGTTAAAGATTTGAATTTATCCATTCCCATCGGCAAAATAACCGCTCTTGTCGGTTCCAATGGCTCCGGAAAATCAACCATTCTTAAATCCATGGCACGGATCATTAAGCCAAAAGGCGGACAGGTATTCCTAGACGGCAAATCGATTCATCAACAGACGACCAAAGAGGTGGCTAAGCAGTTAGCTATTTTGCCGCAAAATCCTACGGCACCGGATGGTTTGACGGTGAGTGAGCTTGTTTCCTACGGGCGGTTTCCGCATCAGAAGGGCTTCGGATCTCTTAGCAAGGAGGATAGAGAGGTTATCCAATGGGCAATTGAAGTTACGGGGATGACTGATTTCAATGATCGTCCGGTTGATCAGCTTTCCGGTGGACAGCGTCAACGTGCCTGGATTGCCATGGCTCTGGCTCAGAAGACCGATATCCTGTTTCTCGATGAGCCTACCACCTTTCTGGATATGGCCCATCAGCTTGAGGTGTTGAAACTGCTTCAGAAATTGAATGCTGAAGAAGGGCGCACTATCATCATGGTAGTCCATGATTTGAATCATGCAAGTCGTTACGCCCAGCATATGGTCGCCATACAGAAAGGTCAAGTAGTGAGTGAAGGAGCGCCTGAGCAGGTTATGACACAGGAGGTGCTTCGTAGGGTATTCAGTATTGAAGCAGATATTTACCCCGATCCGCGCACTGGCGTTCCGCTATGCTTGCCGTATGAGCTGGCTGGCGCCATTCCTGATGTTAATCCAAAGAAATCCATTTCGGAAGAGCTTCGGATTGAGCAGCATCTAACCTCTGCAAAGGCTTGAAAATGATGGAGCTTAAGAGAAAAAATCCAATATCCCCTACTAATATTTCATTTCTAAGCTTTGTATTTGTTATGGCTGTGGTTGGATTGTTGATTTCCATGTTTATCGCGATATCGTTCGGAGCGAAAGAGATGACGCTTGAGACGGTATGGACGGCAATCTTTCATTATAATCCGGCACTCACAACCCATCAGATTATTCATGAATTGCGGCTTCCGAGGGTGATTGGAGCGGCTGTAATAGGAGCAGCCTTTGCGGTTTCGGGTGCATTGATGCAGGGAGTAACGCGCAATCCATTGGCTGATGCAGGGATATTGGGAATTAATGCGGGCGCTATGTTTATCGTGGCGCTTAGTTTCGCGTTCCTGCCCAATCTGCCTTATTCCGCATTAATGCTGCTTTCGTTTGCTGGGGCGGTGCTCAGTACCTTATTTATTTTCTTGCTCGGATCGAGCTCTGCAGGTGGATTAACGCCTTTGCGGCTAACGATAGCAGGTGCTGTAGTAGCTGCGCTATTGCATTCACTCAGCTCTGGGGTTGCGATTTATTATGATTTGAGCCAGGATTTGGCGTTTTGGTACGCTGGTGGTGTTTCCGGTGTCAAATGGTCCCATTTGGAGCTGCTGGTGCCAATCCTATTGGTTACGATCATATGGACGATGGTGCTGGGGCGATCCATTTCCTTAATTTCATTGGACGACGAGGTGGCAGCCAATCTTGGTGTCCATACCAAGCGGATACGGATTCTTGGAATGACCGCTGCATTGATTCTGGCTGGAGTATCCGTATCAGCAGTCGGTTCGATTGGTTTTGTAGGCCTCGTCATTCCACATATCTCGCGCAAGCTGGTGGGTGTGGATTATCGATTCATTATTCCGGTATCAGCTTTATTAGGTGCAGTGCTGCTGGTTTTGGCCGATTTGGGAGCGCGTATGGTAAATCCGCCGCGGGAGCTTGCGATTGGTGTGATGGTTGCTCTTGTCGGTGTTCCTTTCTTTCTTTATCTGGCTCATAAAGAAAGGAGGAGCCTGTAGATGAACCATCCCGCGCATGTCAGAGGGAAAAGAGCGGTTAAAGTAGGCGGCATTCTGCTGCTTATCTGCTTCAGCGTTATTATAATCAGCTTGAATACGGGCACCATTCGGATTCCCCCGACGGAGGTACTGCAAACCTTGTTCGGTTATGGCAGCACGGACAATACGATAGTTTTATTCGACTATCGACTGCCTCGTATTGTAATTACGATGTTAGCTGGAATTGGCTTGGGTGTTTCCGGAGCGATTCTACAAGGATTATCCCGCAATGCATTGGCGGACCCGGGCATTCTCGGGATTCATGCAGGGGCTTCGTTTGGGCTTATTGTGTTTGTAACCTACTTTCAGTCCATGACAGGTTCGGCTGCTCTGCTAATTCCGATGTTTACTTTTGCAGGGGGCGTGGTGACAGCTTGTCTGATTGTTTGGTTAGCCAACGACCGTCATAAGGGGCTGCTTCCTGTTCGATTAATTTTAATCGGAATTGCTGTTGCCGCTGGCTTTAGTGCAATTACGCTGTTCTTATCTTTACGGCTTGACGAAAAAACGTACGCCTTTACCTCAAGATGGCTGGTCGGGAATGTGTGGGGGAGGGATTGGGTCCATGTTTATGCATTGTTCCCGTGGATTGCGATTTTCGTTCCTTATGCCTTTTTTCAATCCAAAGCATTAAATGCGTTCACGCTTGGCGACGAATTGGCGATTGGTATTGGGACTTCTGTACGCAGACGGAGGCTGCAATTATTGGCTGCTGCTGTAGCGTTATCATGCGCGAGTGTATCGATGGCTGGAGGAGTCGGCTTCATTGGCTTGGTTGCCCCACATCTTGCGCGCCGTCTTGTTGGGCCGATGCATCAGCATTTTCTGCCGATCTCAGGTCTCATAGGCCTGGTTATACTAGTGGTTGCCGATACGATAGGCCGATCTATATTTCAACCCAACGCGATCCCAGCCGGTATCGTTGTCGCTGCAGTTGGCGCACCTTATTTTCTTTATTTACTGCGCAAAACCAAATAAAAACTAATGTAAGGGGCTCCTTATGAAAAAAAACTTATTAATCTGCATGGCCATGATGTCTATTCTTATTGTATCGGCATGTGGCGAGAAGGCGCAACCAGCGGCATCACCTCAGCAGAGCACAGCCTCTCAGCCAGCAGCGACTACTCAGACAAACACAGCTGCCCAGCCTACTGGTTCAAGCGGTGACAAAGCAGTAGCCAAGGAACCAAGAATCGCTTCGGTATCCATCCATTTGACGAATGACCTGCTTGCCCTTGGGATTGCCCCTGTTGGCTCGGTTATTGGCGGTGATTTAAAAGCATTCCTGCCTCATGTGGCTGATCGATTGAAAAACACCAAGCCGCTTGGAGTAGTAACGGATCCCGATATGGAGACGCTGCTGTCACTAAAGCCTGAGGTGATTTACCTCGACCAGCAGTACGCTGGAAAAGATATTGCCAAATATGAAAAAATTGCAAAAACGGAAGTATTTAACCTGGATGACGGGACATGGCGGGACCAAGTGAAGAAAATCGGAAAGCTTGTTAGTCGCGAACAACAGGCGGATGATTTCGTCAAAGCTTATCAAGCTCAGACAGAACGCGTAAAAGCGCTCGTTAACAATAAAATTGGTAATGGAACCGTAATGGCCGTACGTGTTACAGCCAAGGAGCTGCGCGTCTTTAGTACAAGACGTCCAATGGGACCTTTCCTATATGAAGACTTGGGCTTAAAACCAGCTAAAGGTGTCGATAAAATAAGTAAAGATAAAGCTTTTGAAGTGATCTCCCAAGAAGTGCTTCCTGATTATGATGCAGATGCTATCTTTATTGTTCTAAATAAAGAGGATGGAGCGCAGAAGCTGTACCAGCAATTACAAACAAGCCCGATCTGGCAAGGCTTAAAAGCGGTAAAAGCCAATCATATCTATGTTGTTCCTGAACAGCCATGGCTCGATTACTCCGCAATGGGCGCCAAAATGGCGATGGATGATGCGGAAAAAATATTCACGAAATAAGCAGCGCTGCAAATGCAATGGGGCTGTCCGAAGAGGTAGTTCGGAATGAGCCAGTCCCCAAGTACAAATAAACAAGCTTCCAAAACCACTGTCAAAGTGGGATGGAAGCTTGTTTATTTGTGGTTTCAATGCGCTAGGTGTGATGAGAGAACCCCCGAAAAGTGACTTTTTGGGGAAGTTCACTTTCGAGCTTTGTTATTCTTTGCGTACAGACAGATCCTTGCTCCCCTTGGTCATTGGGGATTTGCACAGCGGACATGCTCGGGTTGAAGGTCCCCTGTCATCTGATGACGTGATTCTCTGCCAGGCTTTGCAGCTGCCAGTCGTACACACCCAAGCCTCAATAACTCCAGTGGGGGTGTCCCTTGTATGAACAATGGGCCCTCCTATTGTGGGTTTCCGAATGGCAGTTGTCCGACTGGTAGAGCTCGGGCTGCTAGCTGCTGTATTAGGTTTAGGAAAGGCAGATAAGAGGAAGCGTGATGGATCTGCCTTTTTGCCGCGGTAGTAGGCCGGAGAACTGATGATCAATTCTTCCTTGGCACGCGTAATGGCTACATAAGCAAGTCGGCGTTCCTCCTCCAAGGCAGCAGCAGCTTTGTCGCGGCTGTTCTCTTTGGGAAACACATCCTTCATCTGCTTAACATCCAAGGCAGAGCTATGTGGCATATTCCCTTCGGAGGCTCCGATCAAATAGACGACTGGAAATTCCAACCCCTTCGACTTATGGATAGTCATCAAAGAGACCTTGTTGTCTGTTGAATCCTCCCTCTGTAATTTCATCTCCCGGCGCTTCTCTGCAACCTCTTGGACAAAGTGAAGAAACAACTCCAACGTATCGAATCTTTTGGCTGAGGACTCCAGCTCGTCCAAGGCTTCTTTAATTAATTCCTTATGCTGTGTTAATTTGCTCTGCTTGTTAGTTTCAAGAAAAGCATCATAAAAGTCGCGGCGGATTAGTTGAATGGCGTCCAAAGGCTTCAAGGGTGCGGACGATTTAATCAGTTTTAGGCGTTCTTTGACCTTGTCCTTTTGAAAATCCTTGAGATGAGGCAGCTGAAGCAGATGAATCAAGGGCCATTTCTTCGCTTGGATGGCTTCTTGATCATGAATGATCTTCATACCGAGCTCACGGTTGATATAGAGCGTACCAAGTATGCCCTCCATGGCGTCGAAATTTCGCCGGTTCCATGCTAAGTGAAGATGATCGATAATCGGCTTGATCATCCACTGCTCGTAGAAGGATTCTTTATCCCCGAAATCGACAAAGGGAATGTTCTGAAGTATAAGCTGCTCGATGATGGCCCGACTGTTGCTGGCGGAGCGGTACAAGATGGCAGCATCCCCATAGCATCGTAGGCTCTCGTTCATGTTAAGCTGAAGGTGGCGAGTGATCCATTCCGCTTCTTCATCACTGTTTGTAGGTCTTATATATTGAGGTGACGCTTCGCTTTGTTTCGTGGCGCGAAGCGTCTTTTTCTTACGCTGCTGGTTATGTTTGATAATTGCATTACCAAGACCGACAATACTTGGGGCTGAGCGGTAATTAATGTCGAGAGTGACCATTTTGGCAGTTGGATAACTTTGATCAAATTGCAGGATAAATTCATGGCGCGCCCCGTTAAAGGAATAGATCGTTTGATCATCGTCGCCAACAATCATCAAATTTTGGTGTGCAGAGCAAAGCATACGAATGATTTCATATTGAACGAGGTTCGTATCTTGAAACTCATCGACGCTGATATAAGTAAATCTTTGTTGGAGAGAACGCAGCGCAGCAGGCTTTTGCTTAAGTAAGTAATAGCAGTTTAACAGAATATCATCAAAATCGATTTGATGATTGGTTGTTTTCCACTCCTCGTAACGGAGAAAAATTTGCTTCAGTTCCTTCTCTTCTGCGGTGCTTTCAGGAAGCTCGGAGATATCAGTCATTTGCATTTTGTGGGATGACAGTAGAGACAGCAGGACCTCTGGTTGATACGTATCCTGCAGCCCCATATCAAGTAGAATTCGTTTAACCGAGATTTGCTGATAGCGAGTGTTGGTTATAATGTCCTGATCGAAGCTGTGGGTGCGAATGATTTGTAAGCAAAAGGAATGAAAGGTTCGCGCCTGAATAGTAGCTGCAATCTGTTTGTTTAGACCAGGCATTAACGAAATACGCTCTCGCATCTCTTCAGCCGCTTTTTTGGAAAAGGTAACGAGCAGCAGTCTTCGGGGATCAACCTGGTGAACGGTCACCAAATAAGCTGCCCTGCATACCAGGACAGTTGTTTTCCCTGAACCTGCTCCTGCTAAAGTCAGTAGTGGCCCATCGAAGTGACGAACAGCTTCAATCTGCGGGGCGTTTAGTAAAATTCCCTGTTCTTCGAGATCACGAAAAAAGGAAGCGTCGTTATCATTATCGGTCACTATATCTATACTGGTTGTAATATGTGCCATGGAGGCATGTGGAATAGTCCGACTGCCAGCTCCAAGAGGAACATTGTGGGATTTCAATTCGTTCAAAAAGGATCACCTGTTTCATTATTCATTACGATAAAAAAGCCAGTGTTTATTTTACCATAGTTCAGACTGCTTTGCGGGAGATAGGGGGGGTACTATTCATTTCCACTTTATTTAAAATTAATTGGGAGAACTTCTCCGTGGTGATTACAAAAAAAAGCAGGATTTCACGAGGAAATCCTGCTTGATTAATGGCACAACATCAAAAGCGGTGCCTGACTCTCTCATGATCGCGATCATCAGCCTGCACAAAACACAAAATCCTGCAAACATGCAGTTTTTTCTGCTGAAAGTTACTGTTGAGAGGAAAAAGCTGCGTAAATACAGCAATTTTCATGTGAAAGGCTCCGATTTCAGCTAAGAATGAAAAGAGCTGCACATTTGCATGAATTTACGAAAACTACCGATAAAACTTCCAAAAGGCTGTATAGATGCAGGTTTTGGAAGTAGGCAATGGCTTCAAATAATGTCTTGTATGCTGCCATTGCCGTTATTGTTCGTAAAGTCTTCAAGCGCTGAGTTGGGTATGGACTGAAATCGAATGATTTCGTCTAGCGCTGACCTCGGTATTCAGCCTGATTTATTAATGAGCACCTTGTATGGCTGGTGTAACTACTCGTGGTTGAATCAACTGGAGTAGTTGAAGCACATCATCTTTAGTGAAGCCTGGCTTGCCGTCCATATCCTTCTTCAAAAGGATGCTCTGTAGTACGTAGCTAATGTCGATCACCGCGTATTCATGAGCTGTAACTATTGTAATAACACTATCGAGCATTCCGGGCTTAGCTGCAAAAGCTTGGAGCTTCTGATTGGCAGCAAGCTTCGGTTTGTTAGCTGGATCGTAGATCAGACTGCCCGAGGTTGGTGGCGTGTTGTTCAGGGTGTAGTAGATGATTACGTCGGACCCTGCGGTTGCGGTGGTCAAGGTGATCTCGGCTTCTCCGTTGGGCAGTCGAGTTTCAGTTGGTTGAACAGTTGCTACTCGATTTGCTTCAAATACACCATAAACTGAGAAATGAGTTACGAATGCAACGGCTTTCCCGTCCGGGGTAATAACGGTTGGTTGGTACTCCCACTTGTTGGTGGACTTGTTGAAATAAAACACTCCAGATCTATTTTTATCCGAACCTGCTTTTATAGGGAATTCAAGCCTAACAGGATTATTCGGATCGATAATCACACCTGTTAAGGTGAAATCCAGAATGTCCCCGGCAGGGGTAAGAATCTCTCTGTCGTAGAGTTGGTCGGATAAAGTAACGGTAAGTTTGGCATCCGGTCCCAGCGTAGCATTCGACAAATCAACAGTGACTCCATTGCTAAACGTAACGGTTGGACTGCCGGAATTCACGGGTTTGGGTTGTCCCAACGGTGTTACACTAATGGCTTTGATAAGATAAAACTCTTCATTGGAGCCGTTAGCAGACCTGACTTTAAACTTAAGCTCAGTAGTATCGTTGCGAAGCATCGGTACATATAGCTCATAGCCAGCTCCCTTACGACCATAAGTGACTCCAGTTACATTGCCTGATACATATTCTAATTGTGCTGAAGAAACGTTCGGTTGAATATAGAAATAAACGGATTGTGTCACAGAGCTCATAGTAAAGCTGAAAGTATTACCTGACCTCGATGCCGGAGTGCTTCCATACGTAACGCTCGAAACGGTTGCATCGTTACTGGTATCAGTTGCACGATTAATTTTGATGGTATAAGTTCTAGTTGTAAGGTCTGGTGCCTTCACTGGCACAGTGACGGTGTTCAAGCCATCGATTAACGAAGTGATCTCAATGATACCGTTGGAGTACACGGCTCCAGTTACGGTTCCAATGGAAGCATCCGATGATACGGCTGCATATAACCTCAACGTGTCTACGGAGTGAGGCAGGTTAATAGTGAACTCATCCGTATTGGTTGGACTTATCGTATAGGGCTCGTCAACCGAAAGTATTAGTTCCACTGCATTAGAAAGATCGGCTCGGTTAACATCAATATGATACGTAAACACCGTAGTTCCATCTTCAGCAGTAACGGTAATCTCGAACGTGTTGACACCCACGATCAGGGCTTTAGGCACCAGCTTGCCACTAAAGGTAATCTCTCCGTCGACTCGTAGTGTTGACTTGCTATCGGCTAACGATGCGACGATATCTAAGCTGTTGGTCGAGTAAGGGACGTTGACCATAAAGGTTTGCAAAGCTTTATTAGCTACCAGCGTCTGGCTAGCGCCACCAAGGGTCAAGCTGCTTAAATTAGCATTGCTGGATAAGCGAATAATGCTGATGGAATAATCGGTGTCTGTCCCGTCTTCTGCGGTAATTTTTATTTGAAGCGTATTAATTCCGGCTAGAAGATCAGGTACAGAGATGATACCACTATTATATACCGCACCTGTCACAGATCCGCCAATGATACTAATTGTAGAGCCGGCATGAACTGTTGGTGTAAGGGAAAAAGCAGCTACTTCATGAGCAACCTTGATTTGAATCGAGCTTGGTCCTGTATATTCCACGACACCTGTACTTGGCACAATTAATAAGGAAGTATCGCTAGAGCCCAACCCTCTAATAATGGTTATCTTATGTTCAGATAACGTCTTATCCTGTGCATATACAGGCACCTGAACCTCGTAGCTTCCTGGATTCGGTAATGATACAACCCAACCATCCGTGTCATATACAGCACCTGTTACATTTCCAATATGAGCCAATGGAGAAATTGCCCATGTTAATTTAATGGAACTAGCTGAATAAGGGACTTCAACCTGATAGTCGCCTGCGACAGATGTTATGACGCCATGGCTGCTTGTTACGTTTGTTAATTCTTTTACATTAGACAGCATAGCCAATTGATATGGATCATTCAAAGAGCCTGTTCCGCTAATTACACCGATGGATGGGTTTAAGTGAATGACCGGTCTAACTGCATAGTAGGATTGAGGATCATCGTCAACAATACTACCCTCGTAGCCAGCTATAAGGATCTTTTGTTCAGAAGCCTTCGGTGTGAGTAACCACCATTCAGATGGCGGATTTTGCCACTCTTGATGGTGTAATGTACTATCCCCTCCATATTCGGGATAATCCGATAGGGCTTTATATTGTTGACTGTTCAATAGGCCGACCTTTGCTTCTACTGTATCACTAGCATTATCTTGGACAACCCAAGTATGGGTATTAATCCAGTCTTTCTGGGAAGATAAGCTGTTATAAAAATCTACATTTAAGTAGTTCGCCAATGATCCCGCCTTGCTAGGGATGTATTTGATGGTATCGGGGCCTTCGCTTTCGATGGACCAGGGCTTATTGTGGATGTTATACACATCATTCATACCCAACAAAAGTCCGTTTGAGCTAGGCTCCCACAGGAGCCACTTTTTACCTCCGAGCTCTACGTAAGACCCTTTATTAATTTGATTTAGGAAGCCGCTAATGTATTGGCTGCGGTACTGTGCAATAGCTTCATTAAGGCCGGATTGGGCTGCCAGCATCTGGGCTGGTGTGGCGCTAGGGTTCAGCAGCATAGCTTTAGCTGAATCGGTGTGTAATTGCAGTGCGGCTTTTGAGCCGGCAGGATAATTCCCGCTACCTGTCCCTTCTACTGTATGTGCGAGCAAATCTTCTGCTTGCGATATCGTATAGCCAAGGTCTTTGGGATACGCCGCAACCTGCACGTCATCGATATACCAGCCTGGTGATGTATGGCTGGAGTACCAGTCGAAAAGAAAGCGGATTTTTAAATTGGAAACAAGATAGGATGAATCTAAGTCAACTTGCATAGGCTGCCACACGGAGTCCAGAATGGGTACAGATGCTGGATCGTTGATTTCATTTCTTGTGTGTAAAAATATCGTTTGCCATTGCTCTCCGCCGTCCTTGCTTGCTTCCACCATTATTGAACCGCAGCAGGATTGGATACCTACCCACTGCATCCAATTGACGGAAAGCTTCCATGCATCGGTTCCGGTTGCAGTAATGGCAGGGGAGACGAGATAGCTGTGCTCTCTGAGATTGAAATTTCCAGCTAGATTCGTTGCCCACAGCTTGTTGCCTGATGCCGCTTGATTTGGTCCGGAGCTAGGAATTCCATGTGCCCAACTTGAGCTGGACGAGCCCTCTGAACCCTCTGAACCCTCGTTGTCCATTTCGAGCGTGCCTGTTGTGAAACCTCCATCGTTCATTTCGAAATCATTATTGAATATCAGATAGGGTTGCTTTAGTTTCGCCTTGAACTGAGCGATAGCTTGTTGTATAGCTGCGGTAGCATCATCCACTTGCTTTTGGTATTGCAATGATTTAGCTGCTTCTGTTTCCGCGCTGATTAAAGCCGTGTTCAACGCAGTCTTAGCTCCTGCTTCATAGTAACCTACGGAGTTGCCCTCCTGGCTATTGGCTAATAGATGTTGGGCTTGCCAAACTTCGTTCGTTAATGAGCTCATGTCCAACGAGCTGATCAAGATATCGTCCAGAAAGACACCAGTCTCTGTAACAGAGGAATCACTATAAAATTTAAATAGGACCTTGAAGTTAGAAACAGCATAGGAAGAGTCTAGTATAATTTTCTTTTGAACCCAGCGTGCATCACCGCCTGATTCGTTGAAAACTTCACTCCAAACCGGATCAGGATCACTGTTCTTAGAAACAAACACCTTTAAACCGTCATAGCCCTTTTCGGTCTGAATCCATTGCCACCATGATAAAGATAACGGCACGGTGTTACCAGCACTGCTTAAATTAATGACAGGAGATATCAAATCGCTGTCTTGGTTATCGGTGTAGGGATGGCTCAAGCTCGTTCCCCATACCTTATTTCCGGAATGTGCCGAGTTCGGGCCTATTGTTGGTGTCCCGCATTCCCAGCTTACGGAAGCTTGGCTTCGATTAAAGTCACATGGAGTGCTTTCAAAGCTGTTGTTATATAGGAGCGCCGGCAAATATTTGTAAGTGTGAAAGTCATGTACCGCTTGTTTTAAAGCTGCAACAGCCGCATCTACTGCTTCCATCCCCGGGTTGCTGTCACGAATCGCAATGGCAATAGAAATGGCTTGCTGCAGCTGCGCCTTGGAACCATTTGCGTATAGACCGGATTCGGTTCCCTCTACGGAAGATTGATGAAGAGCTTGCGCATCTGAAATGGATTGGTTGAAGCTCGTTGAAAACCGCTCAATTTTTGCATCATCGATCATCATAGCTGCGGGAACGAGATTGGCAGTAGTCGTCTGAATTTTGATTTTGAAATTTTTAACGGCATAAGAAGCATCCAACTTAATGGATCGCTGGGTCCATGCTCCTCCTTGGACAAATGCGATAGGGATTAGATCCCAGACTTGTCCACCATCTTTACTGACATAAATAGAGTTTGTATATTCGAGCTCAGGAGAATTGAACTGCCACCAGCTAATTCGAAAGCTTTGGGCATTACTTGATGTCAGATCTATGGATGAACTCATAAGCGTATCGGTGTGATATCCTGATATACTGCCTGCGAGATTGAGAGCCCATACTTTCGAGCCGGAATGTGCGTGAAGATCACCGAAAGTCAACGGGGTATGCTCCCAAAGTCCATTGGAGGTGAAGCCTCCATTGTTTGCTTCAAAATCAAGCAGAGCAACGGGAAACGGCGGTACTTCCTTCGCTGCAAAAATGGATATCGCAGCTTGCAGAGCAGCCGCAGAGGAATCCAGCTCCTCCTTCGATAATGCAGCGTTGTCTCTGGCCGTAATGGCTGTTAGGATGGCCGATTGCAGTACGGCAATCGAACCCGGCTCGTATTGTCCTTGCGCAGCGCCCTCGACAGAAGTATTGCGCAATTCTTCCGCAGTACCTAACAAAGCTAATATCGGTCCGCGATTAGGCGTTAATTTGCTCATAAAGTCTATGTTCGCTAGAAGGAGCGCATCATGCGCATTATTGATATCGGATTGGGACGATAACGGGTTATCCCTTATGCTCCGCGCTGCTTGAATAGCCGTTAGTAAAGCAGACCTGGCTCCGGTTCTGTACTGCCCGGTTGAAGTGCCTTCTGTTGTAGTGTCGTACAGCTGCTGAACGGATATTAGCAGTGCGTTTATCGTGACACGATCTGCCACCTTCTTCGTTAAAAAATCAGCTATGGCCATATTAAGGGCAGCCGCAGCTGTATCCAGCTCTGATTGCAATGAGTTGCCGTTGTTCTTAACGGCCATTGCGCTTTGGAGCGCGACATTTAATGCGGTAAGTGCCCCAGGAAAGTATTGGCCCTGTTCTATTCCTTCGGTGGAGTTGTGATAATAATCGCTTGCTTCCGTTATAGCTTGCTCCAATTGGTTAGAATCAGGCGAAGCACGGTTGATTTGCACGGTATAGGATGTCGTAGAATCATCAGATCCGGTTACCCCAACAGATATCAAATTCGATCCGTAATTAATCGGTACTGTGGCCGTTAATTGATCGGTGGTACCGCTCGTCCCGCCGATTACGATTCCTTTTGCGTTGGAAAAGTACGTCAATGCAGACAGGTTGACTTCTGTCGTATTGGATCCGACATTTAATGTATAATCACGCACATAATGGTTGAATGCAGGCTCCAAAGTCCCTTCCGTTATCGTCAACGATTTCAGCTCAGAAGGGAGTGGAAATAAAGGTTGGGTAAAATCATAATAATAGGATTTCCCAGCAGCGCCTAAGCCAAGCTGTCCATGAGTATTATCTCCCTTGCCCCAGAGCTTGCCTTCAGCAGTGAGGGCGAGGGTTTGTTGATGACCTGCAGCTATAGCAATGACTTCTCCCATGGCAAGAGGTAAATTGGTCCTCTCAGACGGTACACCCCCGTCACCCTCGAAGTACTCCAACTCAGGATCGTCATCCAAGGTATCCAAAATAATCATCTGTTTGCCGCCTGCAGCTATGGCTGATGGCGCATTGAAGAAAGCGTAGCCTAGTCCATAGTAATGATCAACGGGCCGTGGAAAGGGTGAATGATTTTCCGTAAACAAGGGGATTCCTTCGGCGAGTCTATCATAGCCAATACCGAGCTCATATTGGCCATTTTCACCCCAAGACCAAATTTTAGTAAAGCCTCCTGTTGCTGAATAGGCAATGTTATGGTAGGAACCAGCAGCAATTTTATCTACTATTCTACTTTCAAAAGTTCCTCTAATAGCGGCTGCGTATATGCTGTTTATGTCTAGTGAAACATTGGTCCCCAACTGTCCGCGATTGTTGCGGCCCCAGGAATAAACAACTCCTTCCTTCAACGCTAAGCCGTGCTGTCCGCCAAAGGATAATTCCGTGACACCACTAAGATTCGTTTCGGAATTGATTTGGACAGGGACTGCATAATGTTGAGCTCCCGCCGTGTTTTGGTTACCTAACTGTCCATACTGGTTTTCGCCCCAAATCCGTATTTCCCCAGAAGCTGGGTTCAAAACGCCTGCGAAATCAAATCCGGCTGACAGCTTACCGTTAGGTACAATGAGGGGGGATGCTATATCCGTTTTAACTGGGTTGAAGCTTGCTCGGCTTCCTGTAGCTCCGTCTCCTAATTGACCTAAGTTATTACTGCCTGTTGCATACACGTTGCCTTCTGAATCAATGGCAACAGTAAAGGCAGTACCGGTATCGGGGTTCCCCCCTGCGGCAATCGAAGCTATGTTCGAGGGCAGTCCTTCAACTTGCCGGGGTGTTTTCTGGTCCAAGCCTGAGGTTTCGTATCCGAGCTGTCCATGATCGTTCGCTCCCCACGTCCATACTGTGCCGTCGGATTTCACGGCTGCCGTATGGGAATAGCTTGCGGATACGGCTTTGAAGCCTGAGTTGCTTCCGCTGGTCCCATAAGCGAGGGCTACTCCGCCTGGCAGCAGCATGAGCGTGGATAATAAGAACCAAATGCATAGAGATAATTGCACTAATCGATGGGTCGGGCTCTCGCCAGGCAGATAGGGCTTAAGGCTATCCGCCATTCTCTTTATTAACATGTATATACTCCTCTTTAAATAGGATTTTAGTACCATTAACTCTAATTATATAACAAATTCTGCTGTTGTTCTGTTAAATTTTTCAACAAATACAACTAATTTGTAAGTGATTTTGATGAAATTAGTTGTTTTTTTGGGGATAGTGGTTTCAGAGTATGTCTGGGCCATATCTTATGAAGATTAAGGGGATTGTTCATTGTTATATGGCTGCGTTATAGGGGACAGAAAGCGATAGAAGTGATAGGGCCATTTCTTGAATTGGAAGATGAGGTTCTGGCCGTCCATCAAGGGTATTGGAGTTAATTGAGATCAATCTTCGCATACAGGCGGCCGTTACAGTTCAGAGTTGAATTGTGATGGCTGTTCGTGCTGTCTGGGAAAATTATGTTAGTGAGTGTTATTGGGATATTGACAGGGACAAGCAGCAATCTGTAAGGTGGAAACTATAAGGTTATCTTGTGGTTTCCTAGGTTTCCTAGGTTTCTTGGATTGGAGGTTACTGTTATGGATGATGTGAATCACTCGCGTATTGTGCGAGGGGCTGCCGAGCTTTTCAATGCAAAAGGATACCGTAGGACAACACTAAGTGAATTGGCTCTGCAACTCGGCATGAGCAAGAAAACGCTGTATGTGTATTTCAGTGGCAAGGAGGAAATAGCTGAGGAAGTACTGAAGCAGACGATGCAGGTTATTGCCTTCAAGGTTACGGAGACAACGGGGCGGCAGGGTAATCCACTTCTAGTTTTGGGGGAAGTCTTTGCGGCGATCAAACAAGAATTAATAAAACTAAATCCTGTTTTCTTGGAAGATATTCAGAAATATATGCCAGCATTGTGGAAGCGGGTTGAAGACTTTAGAGCAGACCAGCTGAAATTTATTGAAGGTCTTCTCAACCAAGCTCAGCAAACCGGGTTAATTCGTGACATGAATCCCAAATTGGTATCGTCTATTATGATGCAAAGCATCCAAACCTTCGTACGGCCGGATTTCGCCTCGAAGCATGGGGTTGCTCTGGTAGATGTTGCGGACACTTTGTTTTCTTTGTTTACCACGGGTCTTCAAACGAAGAATAACGAATAAGGAGTGTTGGTGCATGATGGACAGCTATGTGCTTGACTTTCAACAGATCGATAAAACCAGTTTGCCGCTTGTAGGGGGTAAAGGAGCCAACTTAGGGGAGATGACACGAGCGGGCTTTCCCATTCCTGCCGGCTTCTGTGTAACCACAGGTGCGTTTCGTGCTTTCCTAGAGCAAAGCGATGAGATGGAGGCATATTTCCTTCGCTTGGAGGAGGTAAAGGCTGATCAGCTGGACGAAATTGCAGTACTGGGACGCAGTATTCGCGACCATCTGGTGACGGTTGCAGCTCCAGCTAAGGTGCTTGCAGCAATAATGACCAGCTGGCGCCGATCTGGGGAGGCCAAGGCCTATGCTGTCCGATCCAGCGCAACCGCTGAAGATCTGCCGACGGCATCGTTTGCAGGTCAACAGGACACGTACTTGAATGTGCTGGGCGAAGAGCAATTGCTGCAAGCTATCCGCAAATGCTGGGCATCTCTTTTTACCGATCGTGCGATTTCGTACAGGGCGAAGAATGGCTTCGACCACCGCGCGGTGCTGTTATCTGTGGTTGTACAGCAGATGGTATTCCCGGAGGTGTCCGGTATTATGTTTACGGCTGACCCGATCAGCGGGCATCGAAGCACTATTTCTATCGACGCTGGTTTCGGGCTGGGGGAAGCGCTTGTATCGGGGCTGGTTTCAGCCGACCTGTACCAAGTACGTGCAGGAGAGATCATTGCCAAGAAGATTGCGAAGAAGAAGCTCGCTATTTACCCTTTGCCTGAGGGTGGCACGGTTACGCAACAATTATCCGAAGATAGGCAGGAGCAGCAGGCGTTGAGTGACCTGCAGATCATTGAATTGGCTGCTGTAGGTGAGAGGATTGAGAAGCATTATGGATCAGAGCAGGACATAGAGTGGTGTTACGCTGAAGGGCGTATCTATGTGGTACAGAGCCGTCCGATTACATCCCTTTATCCTCTTCCGCAGATGAGCGTTCCTGAAGGTGAATCTCCTCATATTCTTTTGTCATTCGGGCATCAGCAGATGATGACCAATGCCATGCGGCCTCTAGCGCTGTCGGTGCTGCGTACGATGATTCCTTTCGGCAAGGCTGCGATTCGCTCGGAGAGCAGCATCGCTCGAATCGCTGGAGGCAGGATGTTCCTCGATATTACGAAGCTGCTTACGTTGAAGCCGGCTCGCCGCATACTGCCGAAGGTGTTAAGCGGCATTGACGAGCTGATAGGCAGCGGAGTAGCAGAATTCGTGCAGCGCGATTCATTCATTCGCAACCTGCCGCGGCAAGCTGGGCTTAAGCGGGAAATACTGCGCACAGCTAGGCCAATTGTGAGCAAAGCTATTCGCAACCTGGTGTTTGCCGATACCTCGCAGGGAGTTCGAGAGGTGAATGATTGGATGACCGCTTCGTTGAAGGTGAGCCGAACCCGATTGGCGGGGGCTGTCGGACCGGAGCGGGTCATGCGTGTGCAGGAGCAGGCTGGAATGATGCTTCGCGCGCTTCTCCGCAACGTGTTAGCCTATCCTTTGGCTGGCATTATATCGTTAAGGCTGATTATGCTGCTGACTGAGAAATGGCTCGGTGACATACAAACTGTGCATGTGCTAAACAAATCACTTGCAGGCAATGTTACTAGTGAGATGGGCCTTATGATAGGGGATTTGGCGGATACGGCAAGGCGGTACCCTCAGGTTGCCGAAATCATTCGACAAGATGATGGAACGCGCTTTCGCAGCAGCTTGCAGCATGCCGATGGAGGAGCTGAGTTTATACGGCAGTGGGATCGGTTTATGCAGCTGTACGGCATGCGCTGTCCGGGCGAGATCGACATCACTCAGCCGAGGTGGAGTGAGGATGAGAGCTTGCTGCTTCCAGCGATCCATAGTCACATGCGGACGATGGAAGAAGGCGAGCACAGGGAGAGATTCGCACAAGGGGCAATTGAGGCTGAGGAAGCCACTCGTGAGTTAATCGGCCGTCTTCGCGATCTGCCATTTGGGTGGTTCAAAGCGAAGCTAATGTCACGCCTGATCCAAGTGTTCCGTAATCTGATGGCGATTAGAGAGCATCCGAAATACTTAATGATACAGATGTTTGGAATCATCCGACGAGCTCTACTTGATGAGGCAAGGCTGCTTGTTGAAGCGGGAGTACTCCGGCAAGAGGAAGATGTGTACTACCTGACGCTCGATGAACTGCTGCAGCTAACGCAAGGGGAGCCTTTTATTCGCTTGGATGAGAGGTTAGCTGAGCGAAAGAGGGAATATGAACGCTTTCGGACTCTTACACCCCCGCGTCTCATGACAAGCGAAGGGGAAATCATTACGGGCCGCCGTAAGCAGAAGGATGCACCGGAAGGGGCCTTGCTCGGCACGCCGGTATCCGTTGGTGTCGTGGAAGGGTTCGCCCGCGTGGTGCTGCGCCCAGAGGAAGCCAAGCTGAATAAGGGCGAAATATTGATCGCACCGTTTTCCGATCCTGGCTGGACGCCATTGTTTCACTCGGCCATTGGCCTAGTGATGGAGGTCGGCGGGCTCATGACCCACGGTGCTGTAGTTGCCCGCGAGTACGGGCTACCGGCAGTAGTTGGGATCGACGGCGCTACGGAGCGGATCAAAGACGGCGACTACATTCGGCTTGATGGTACGCGCGGCTTCGTGCTGATACTGAAGCCGCACGGTTTTAAGGGAGGCTCCACACCTAATACACCAACATAGGAGCTGTGACAAGCCGGGAGCCTTCGGCCAGCTCTTGCCATAGGAAGAACTTCTCTGTCCAAATCATTCATGTTAAGATGAAGGCAAGTACTGGACCAACGGAAGAAAACGTTAATGGGTGAACGATAAGAATGGAGGCAATGATGAAAGCATTACAGAACAAGATTATTACAGAGGGAATTGTATTAAGTGACCAAGTGTTGAAGGTGGACTCATTTCTCAACCATCAGGTCGATCCGGAGCTAATGCTGGGTATTGGGCAGACGTTCGCAGCACTGTATGCCGATATGGGAGTCACTAAGGTGCTCACGCTCGAATCATCAGGTATTGCACCTGCTATCATGACGGCATTGATATTAAAAGTGCCACTTATTTTCGCCAGAAAACAAAAATCCTTGACGTTGAAAGATAATCTCTATGTAGAAACTGTGTATTCGTTCACTAAACAGCAGCAGAATGAAATCACTATTTCAAAGAAATTTTTATCAGCTAACGAGAAGGTCTTAATTATTGATGATTTTCTAGCGTATGGTGAAGCAGCTGTTGGGATGGCGCGTATTGTTGAATCGGCTGGCGCGGAAGTGGCTGGAATTGGAATTGTGATTGAGAAATCATTTCAGAATGGAGCAAATAAGCTTAAAGAGGCGGGGTACCGGGTCGATTCCCTTGCCCGAATTATGTCTTTATCCGCAGGGAAGATTGAGTTTTTGGAGGAATAACAGCAGGTCATTCAATAGGGGAATAACAGAGGAGCTTAGTCCTGATAGGGCTGAAGCTCCTGTTTGGTATATACGTTACTTTCCTTCAGTCTCATCAAATGCAAACGTACTCTTCCTTGAAGGAGGCTGAGGCCGCTTCACTTAGGAAAAGATTAGTTCATAAGGGCAGGAGGGATAGCACAATGACATCGAAAAACGTTTTTGTGACTTCGTGCATGAAGTACTGCTTCAATAAGCCTTCTTGTTTAAAACCTAGCTTTTCCAAAATTTTGAGTGATGCGGTGTTTCCCGGTGCTACCTCTGCTTGAATTCTATGAGCTCCAATTTGTTCGATGCCGAACCGGGTTACGACCTCAAGAGCTTCCGTCATGATGCCTTTATTCCAATACATACGGGATAGCTCGAATCCGATATTAACGGGGAGCAGCGGCTTGTTAGCAAAAGTACCGCGGATAGGCATGTACATAATAGTGCCGATCAAATGATCGTTAGTATGCTGGGTAATCCCCCAAGGGAGCAGCTGTTTGTTATCAAATTGCTGATTCCATGAAACAATCAAATCTTGCGCATGACGGGGTGAGGATGGACCATACCAGTCGAGATACTGGGTGAGCTGAGGGTCTGAATAAATTTCATAAAGATCAGTCGCATCGGCTACAGTCATTTGTCTTAATAACAATCGGCTTGTGGTAAGTGTTGGGAATGGGAAGTGGTTCTCCATATGTAATAGACCGCGCTCTCGTTAATTGGTAGTCAAACCTATGGCTAGATTGTAACCTACTTATATGAATCTAATATGAACTTCACTTAAAAAAATAGGTGTGTGCTGCTGCGGATTTTTTGAAAAAGGTGGACAAGAAACCAAGCCAAATGTGAATTATCTGCATAGGCTGTAGAAACAAAGCTTCTATCAGTAATCAATCGTGCTTTCGGTCGTGCACGTAATCGATAAATTCAGACAAAAAAGGGAGTGGTTTGCTGTGGCAAAAGGTTTCGATTGTGCGACTCCGTTGACAGCACAAACAGCAGCGGCTTTTAGTGCTGATGGGTACGAGTTCGTTTGTCGTTACCTGGTTCCTAGCGGGTCGAAGCGCTTAACATCGAATGAAGCTATATTAATCAGCCAAGAGGGTCTCCAGATCGTCTCCGTGTTTGAAACAACGGCAGATCGAGCACTAGGCGGACGAGCAGCAGGTCTTGCTGATGGAGCAACTGCTTTAGAGGTAGCGGCACAAATCGGGCAGCCTGAGGGCAGCACCATTTATTTTGCTGTTGATTTTGATGCTACCTCTGCACAGATGCCAGTGGTCATCGAATACGTACGGGCAGCCAGTGAGGCAACACCCGCTTATAATACAGGGGTTTACGGCTCTTATGCGGTTGTTGAAGCCGTGAGCTCCGCCGGTGCGTGTTCGCGCTTCTGGCAAACGTATGCATGGAGCGGCGGCCAGCGTTCCGCTGCGAACAACATCTATCAATACCAAAATGACATCCGCGTAAACGGAATCGATGTTGATCTGGATGAGTCTTACGGTAATGAAGGCTGGTGGAGTCTTAGCTCGGATAATGGAGGGAGTGAGGATACGATGCTAGATCCTGGTGTAGCGCAAACGATTATCAACACGTGGATTTCCCCGGCATGGTATGAAACACATGATCAGGAGCAGAAGGATTATCTGCACTGGTTGGCTAACCAGCTACGGATAGCATCCGGTCAAGCGCCGGATTAAGCCAGGAATGGGCTTTATGGAGAGGCCCTGTGCTTTATTGCAGGTGGCACAGGGCTTATCTCCCTATAGGGTTTAACCTATCGCTCCAATGATAAGACCCATCACGAGATAGGATACCAAATGATAGCCAATGGTAATGAGATATAAGCCTAAGGGTTTATTTTCAAATAAATAATTCATCCCAATCTTAACGGAAATACTGATACCTATCAGCAAACCAACAGTCAATCCTGATGCAACCGTTGCTCGGCCCCCCATTGTCAGCAGCAGTGCCAGCACGAAGGCCCCGACCAGAGCGGTTACAGCTGTAAGAACATACGTCATCGGACCCCCTCCCGAGATTTCCTCCATCTTCATGCCTCGCTGTTTGGCCCAAGCATGTCCGAATAATACGGGTGAATACCAGAGGAAGCCGATAAACATTGCGGCGACAGTAGATGCAAGAACCGCCAAATAATTGATTTGTGCGAAATCGATCATGGTCGTCCCTCCTTTTTAATAGTAAAGTCATTTCCCTACTTCTCTGCTACCATTCTACTATATTAAGTTTCTCCATTTCACGAAAAAGGTAAAAGTTTAAATTTAAAGGTGGAGGTACATAAGAAAGCTTCGAGGTTATGCTATAATACATTTGGTTATATTATGAAGAATTTGAAAATAAAGCATAAACTGTTTATCTTTATATCTCTAGGGGCGATACTAACCAGCCTGCTCGGTTGGTTATTTGTGCAGCAATTGCAAACACTGTATGAGCAGTTGATTTATAGCGAGAACGTTGTCTTCATTTCCTAAACAGTTAACTAGATTGAAGATCTAAGTAAGTCTACCATCTATATCCTTATTCAATACTTCCGCGAAAATTTTATATGCAAATCTGAGCCTTTAGTATGGTAATCTGAACTAAAGGTTTCTCCGCAAAGATGCAAGATTTACTGAATCTGAAGGAGGTTATAGCATATGAAACTTCGCTGTGCAATTCTTGATGACTACCAGCATGCAGCAAGGACGATGGCAGATTGGACATCTATCTCTGATAGGGTAGAGGTTGAGACTTTTCATCAGCATCTGGATAATGAGGATGAGCTCGTTAGTGTGATCGCTGATTTCGACATCATCATAATGATGCGCGAACGAACGCCTTTTCGGGCACCGCTTCTAGCACGTCTGCCTCGTTTGAAGCTGCTTGTCACGACGGGCATGCGAAATGCATCGATTGATCTAGCAGCGGCAGCCTCGCGTGGAGTAGTTGTTTGCGGCACTTCAGGCAGCGGTGATCCTACCACAGAGCTTACCTGGGCTTTGATCCTGGGGCTTGCCCGGAACATTGTGCAGGAACACAATGCGATTCGGACGAATGGCCCATGGCAAAGTACAATCGGATCGGACCTCCAGGGCAAACGGCTCGGATTGCTAGGACTCGGTAAGCTTGGCGGGAGGGTGGCGCGTATTGGGCAGGCCTTCGGGATGGAAGTGATGGCTTGGAGCCAAAATTTAACCCAAGAGAGGGCCGAAGAAGTAGGCGTACAGCTAGCTGCATCTAAAGAGGAGCTGCTGGAAAGCTGTGATATTGTGTCCGTCCATCTTGTGCTCAGCGAACGGACGAGAGGTTTGCTTGGTGCGAAGGAGCTCAGAAGGATGCGTCCATCTGCCTATCTGATCAATACATCCCGCGCTCCGATTGTGGATCAGGACGCTCTTATAGAAGCTCTTCAAAACGAGTGGATAGCCGGTGCGGGTCTAGATGTATTCGAGATTGAGCCTTTGCCGGAGGACGATGCATTACGTCGACTTCCTAATGTTCTGACCACCCCGCATCTTGGGTATGTGTCACGAGCCAATTACCATACTTATTTTCAGGACGCTGTGGAAGATATAGAAGCGTTTCTGTCCGGTTCGCCGATTCGGAAGCTTTCTTAGAATCATGCTCAGCCATTAAAAGTCAAAAATGGGCAGTCTAAAGCTGGGTTGCACAGCTTTAGACTGCCTTTGCTTATAATATCAGAATTTATAAGTTTTCAGCGGAGCTGAATCATTCTGATAGTGCAAGAAAAGTTACCGCTATTACACGAATGTATCTTCATCGACAGGGCTTCGAATAGAAGCTTTTGCTTATAGAATTTATTTGGTTTAAGGCGAACGAAGCTTTCCCTTTTTTTTAAAGCTGACCATTTTTCGCGGTTTCTCAAGGGGCGATGGGTGTTAGCCAAACGATGGGCATATGAGGTTAATTCTGGACAACTTCACATAGTCACCGCCGAATCGGTAGGTAGGGGAACTGGGATCCGCTATTTTGGTTTGCACACGTTAACATTTAAGTGAAACGGAAGTACGATGTCTTATTTGCTTTTAATGTGAGTATTTCGGCAGGCTTGCTCTTCTGTCAAGAAAGCGGACACACAATTAAGGAACTACCCTAGATTTAAGCTAAGAGATTTTCATAGTACAGCTGCTCAAATCGATGAGGAGATTTATTACCCAAAGTGGAATGAATCCGACCTCGGTTGTAGTCGAACTCAATATACGTGTAGAGCTCCTTATTAGCCTATTCTCGGGTTTTAAACTTTATCACATATACAAGTTCTCTCTTTAGCGTACTGTGGAAAGCTTCAATACATGAATTATCGTAGCAATTTCCTTTGCGGCTCATACTGCCTACCATTTTGTAAGATTCTAGCCGTTTTTGGTATTCTGTGCAGGCGTATTGAGAACCCCGATCGGAGTGATGTAGCAAGCCTGGTTGGGGACTCTGACGCTTGTAAGCCATGTCCAAGGCATCTAAAAC
Source organism: Paenibacillus foliorum (assembly GCF_013141765.1). Lineage (GTDB taxonomy): Bacteria > Bacillota > Bacilli > Paenibacillales > NBRC-103111 > Paenibacillus_S > Paenibacillus_S foliorum. The sequence goes on along the minus strand of NZ_WHOD01000049.1, from coordinate 220,722 downwards.
CAGCTCCTGTGTCATACGAGGGCCTGTAGCCCAACCTACAATTTTACGGGAGAATAAATCCATCACGCTAGCTAAATACAACCAATCTTCGCCGGTACGAATATAGGTAATATCTGTTACCCAAACTTTGTTAGGAGCTAGAACGTTAAACTGGCGGTTTAGCGTATTGTCGTGCACCGGCATGGAGTGTTTAGAGTTGGTGGTTGCTTTGTATTTCCGTGCCATGCACGATTTCAATCCCATTTCCCTCATAAGGCGGGCAACGGTTTTGGAGGATACGGCAAAGCCTTCTTCGCGAAGTACTGCCGTGATTCTCGGACTGCCATAACGCTTTTTAGAGCGAATGAAAACATCCCGTATGCGCCTCTTAAGCTGCTTTCTTCGCTTGTCTCGGGGGGTTGGCTTACGTTTCATCCACTTGTAATATCCGCTTCTTGATACTTGCAAGATCGTGCACATCTTCTGGGTCCGATACTGGAAGCGGTGTTTACGAATAAACGGGTAGATCAGCGCGGGTCCTTTGTGAAGAAGTGCATCGCCTTTTTTAAAATTTCATTTTCCTCTTGCAGATCACGTGTTAATTGTTCCAATTTCCGTAGTCGTTCATAATCCACAAACGCTTGATTGGGTGACACTACCGCACCAGAACCATATTGTTTGATCCAGCGACTTAAGGTACTTTTAGGAATACTTAATTCTCTTGCAATGTCAGTTGGTCTCTTATTGCTAGACTCTAAGTGTTCGATTGTTTTGCGTTTAAATTCTTCATCGTAACTTTCCCTTATATCTGCCATGTCACACCTCTAACCTTTATTGTTGTATTTATTATAAAGGTTGTTCCTTAGTATGTGTCTACTAAAAAGACTACCATCAGCTGAGAGGAAATAAGGTATCGTAGTTCCGTGGATTTGTGATTTCTGAGGTGGGTAAGAGAAATAAGGCATCGTAGTTCCGCTTAAGACCGAATCAAGGGGAGAACTATCCCACACGAGTACCTCGATCGATGAAAGGGTTCATGATTTTCCCTCCTCGGGAATATATGAATACCGGTTAGGAAGTGAGAAAGCAACGCAAAGGACGGAGTGGAACAAAAAGACAATGGTTCGACCGACCGCCATGCAATGCCGCAACGCGCGCCCAGGATTCGCGCGTGTTGGAGGTGTGGGGTGAGGGACGGCAGCGTCCGCCCTGGTCGTCACCTACGGTGACTGCTCAGGTATGAACCATCTTTGAAGTTCGTGTTCCAACCGCTACAAGCCTACTGTTTAGGGAACACTACTTCAACAGCTGCCGGCATCCGACATCCGGCTCCCTCTCCACATACTAACGTATGGATTTGCACAATAAAGAACCTAGCGGTTCAGATTGCCGCTAGGTTCTTCAGATTCTAGATAGGAGTGTCTCCATCTCACGTTCATAAATTACTTCTTCATTAGTACGTAATATTTACCGTGCGCGTTGCTTCAACATAATCCACTTTGGCTCCCAGCACTTCGGCTAGCAGACGAACGGGCACCATCGTATTTTCACCAAGCAGCTTGGCAGGAGTTGTGGTTGGCCGAAGCTCCCCATTTACCATATAAGCATCCTTCGTGGTATACAGCGTAACCTTCAAGCTTCCCTTCGTATAGACAGCTGCACGCTGAGCCTCATCCCAATCCACGCTGGCCCCGAGAGCCGCGGCGAGATCGCGGATATACAGATAGGAGGAACCGTCGGTAATTTGAGGTGTCCTTTTCATGGGGAAGCTAATTCCATCCACTAGATAGCTGCTTCCATCAAGCCCAAAGCTGGCTGTGCGCATCATAGGGGCTACCGAGACGGAATATTTTTTATAATTTGCCGCATTTTGATGCAGTTTCTTTTTGCCGATTTGGTTGGCGGGCTCTGTTGTGAAATCCCATTCTTTATCCTCTGTTACTATGCTGCCGTCCTTCTTGGTTACTTGCAGCTTCAGCTTTACGTGATAGCTGGAATCAGCCTGAAGCGGTTTGCGCGGCATTATTATAACGGCGTTAGTAAGGTTTTTGTCGTTATCAGGCGTATTCACTAGAGTCTCAACAGGCTGCTTCTTACTATCCAGCAGCTCTGAGCTGAGCAGCTTGACTTTATCCACCGAAGAGCCGTAATACTGCGCCATGATCGGATATCCAATAGGGAAAACTTCATTCGGATGAATGCTCAACGGATCGGGAGATTCATTGCCATCAAAAGAGGTTGGGACATAACGATCTCCTTCAGTAGGAGACACAACGAGCTGGGGACCAGCATCCGGCTCAAGCCCGAATTCAATGATTGTATAATTGCCTATTTTTCCAACTCCAACTTCCCTTATATAAGGGTTCAAAAAGGGATTCCGATGATAAGGAGCATCGAATAAAGCGTCGATAGCTTCATCATCAGTACCTGATATATAAGCGGCATCTTCACCTACAGCCTTCGTATAACCGAAATAAGCAGCGCGCTCCAATGGCGTTGTGCCGATATAAGCGTCTTTACTGGGGTCTTCAGAATGAAGGCTGTCTTGGCTTGTCTGACTCTGCTTAATTTTGTTAATGTCCAAATAACTGGCATGTGCGGTGGCGCTGGCACTTAGCTGTTCGTTGTATTTAACGGAAGGCAGTCCATGAAGGACTCGATAATCATTAATTACAGCAAGTGCGTTCAGTTGATCGGGAGTAGCCGCGCTAAATTGCTTAATCGCATTTTTTGAGACTTGGAAGGACCAAGTTTTCTCTAGAGCCTCGTAGCCTGCGAACTTTATCGAGATCCGCACCGAATAATTGCCGGGCGCGAGATCTTTGGATGGAGTATAAGAGAATATCGAATTTGCTGCATCATAGGAAACAGCCACTCTTTCGCCGTTTAAATACATGGAATAGGTTGTCGGCGCTATGTTCATATCACTTTTGAAATAGAAGGTAAGGGTTGGCTTAGTAACACCGATAGTTTGTTTAGGTACTCCCTCATAGCTATAAGAAAACGCATCTGCTTGTTGTGCCGGAAGTGCAAGGCTGGCGCACCAAATCAGGAGTGTTAAAGGAAACAGCAGCAAATAATAGCTTAATCGTTTGTTTAGGTTCATGGATCACATCTCCTCACTTATTTATTCACTTAGTCTATTAACCATACACTAAATTTCAACAAAAGGCGCGTGAAGTCCTGCTTAAAGAAGTTTCCAATGGTTGTTAACAGCATTCCTGTTAATTATGTGTCATTTATATTAACATTTACATAACATAAATGTACAGTGGATAAAATATATTTTAGTCATGATGATAGAACGGCAAATTGGATATTAATAATGGGAGGGAAAGACTATGTTAACTGGCAGAATTACGGATATTGTGCAAAAGATGCCCAAGGTCGATCTCCATTTACACCTAGATGGCTGCGTGAAGCCCGATACGATTATGATTTTGGCTGAAGAGCAAGGGATTTCGTTGCCGGTTACCGATAAGGAGCAGCTCCTTCCTTACTTGCAGGTTGCTGAGAATTGCAGCAGTCTTACGCAATATTTGAGTAAATTTGATTTTACCGTTCCATTTCTTCAAACTGCGGAAGCTTTACAGCGGGTTGCTTATGAGGCAGTTGAACAATCCGCCGGGCATTATTGCAAATATATCGAGGTGCGGTTTGCGCCCCAGCTGCATAGAGACAAAGGACTATCTGTGGATGAGGCGATCTTTTGGGTCATTGAAGGCTTAAAGCAAGGGGAGAGAAGATTCGGTGTCAAAGTGCGTGTGATCGCTATCTGCATGAGGAATCATTCAGCGCAGGCTAACCGGGAGGTTATTGAAGCCGCGGCAAATTATATGGGTAAGGGCCTTGTGGCTGTTGATTTGGCAGGAGATGAAGCGTCTTATCCTGCAGCCAATTTCCGCGACACCTTTGCACTAGCCAGGAAGCTGGGGATTCCAATTACGATCCATGCTGGAGAAGCGGCAGGACCTGCCAATATATATGAAGCGATCACCCATCTGGGAGCCGTGAGAATTGGACATGGGGTAAGGGTGCAGGAGAATCCGGCTATTATGGAGATTATTAAAGAAAGAAGAATTCCGCTTGAAATGTGCCCGGTCAGTAATATCCAAACGAAGGCTGTGACCGATTGGGATATGTATCCGATTAAGCACTACTTCGACCAAGGCTTGATACTGACTATTAATACGGATAATCCGACTGTATCGGGCACCAATATTACGGAGGAATATAAGATTATTACCGAGAAATTCGGATTCACCGTACCTGATCTTGTGACACTCGTAATGAATGGTGTGGATGCTTCCTTTCTTGAAGCGAATGAGAAACAATCGTTAAAGCTGGAGTTCGAGCAGCTGATAGGCGAACTGTAGTGCAAAGGGAAGAAATGTGCCCGCCGCTGGTTATTTCTGCCATGACAATCCTACTCGACAGATCATCATCCTCGAATAAATAAACCTGACCGCTCGCGGACAGGTTTATTTATTTGCTGCATCATTAACCTCTATGGCCTGTGGAAAAGTAAGAGTGATGCCTGTAGCGCATCCGGGCTTGCTGAGAATACGCAGCAATGAAGCGGGGCCGTACTGCAGTGATAATCGCTTGCTCGTATTAGAGAGGCCGACATGATCAGACTGCATCGACTCTGAGTGGAAGGAAGCGCGGATTTGCTCAAGCCGCTCCTTCGGTATACCGGTTCCATTGTCAAGGATGGTTACTTGCAGGTTGGTTCCCTTCATCCGGCATTTCACTTTAATGTTAAGAAAATCGCGACTTTCCAAGCCATAATGGATACTGTTCTCAATAAGCGGCTGCAGACTGATTTTGATCACTAGACAAGCTTCCGCTTGCTGCTGAATATCCCATTGAACATCGAATCTACCTGGAAACCGGGAGTGCTGAATGTCAATGAAGCTTTGGACATGGGCTATTTCCATGCTTAGCGGAACCAGATCATCTTTGGAACGAACGGCATATTCCATAAGATCGCTTAGCTGCTCGATCATTCGGCAAGCATCGTTAGGGGAGCCTGTTAGCTGAAGCGTCTTCCAGTATATGGAGTGTAACGTGTTATATAGAAAATGCGGGTTCATTTGCGACTGCAAGGCTTTAAGCTCCAGCAGCTCCATCTTCGTTTTTCGTTCGGAAAGCTGGATTTTCACATACTTGTGCTCTAGAAATGTTTCCAAAATCGATTTGATGATCCATTCGTATACATCATTGATTTTAGATGGAATATCGGGTATAGGCTGTGCAGGCCTGTCGGCAGATTCGAGGATACCCGCGATTTGTGCGATTTGCCGATAATTTCTTCGAGTGATCCAAAGCGCATACACGGAGCTTAACAGCAGTGAAAATAACGATAAGATGACAGTCATGTACACGATCGTACGCGGCAGGCTGTACAGGGAATCCTTGGGCACGACGGAAATCAGATTCCATTGCAGACGGGGAACCTGCTTCACATTTACCAGATTATCAGCATATTCAAACCGACTTAGAGAGGCAGAGGTAGCCGCGTCTTGAGAGTCCCCTTTCGACGGAAGGGGGATATATTGAGAGAAGCCGCTGGATTTCATGATAGGCTCTCCGTCTTTGTCCGCAATATAGAAGTACCGTCCGGGCAATTCGTTGAAATAATCGAACAGTGCTTCGAAGTAAGAGGGGAGAACATTCATAATGATCAGCCCTTTATGGTAACCGGGATATCCGTAGGAGAACGGCTTGTAAATGGTGACTAGATGATTGGATTGATGGTCGAACCCATAGGCGTCAATTTTCCTGACCTCAGTAATCATCTCCTCCTGCCGGGAACGGAGATCATTGTAACGCTCGAACCAGGAGGTATCATCGGAACGGTTAATAAGGGTAAGTCCATCGCGCGAGCTTAATACCCGATTATACGGATTTTCATAATAGACAGATATTGAGTGAATATACGGCTTGGAGTTGGCAGGGACGTCTAGTACGTTTTTCAGGTAGAATAGCGCTTCCATATCTTCATAAGAAAACGAGGGCGCTGACAAAAGGCTTTTCAGCTTTAATGTAATTTTAGGATCCTTATCAAAAGAAAGGCTTAAGGAATCCAGCTCTGAGGATATCACCTGGGCAAGCTCATTTAATTGGTTCAACTGATTGGCGTTGCTCTGTTCCACATTGTAACGGATATATTGATTGGTGATGACAATAGCTAAGGTTCCCAATATAAACAAAGGGATAAAGCAAGGGATTACAATCCTAATCCAATGACTGATGAAAAACTTGCGCCGCAAAGCTGAATCAATGAGGGGAAGCGGGAAATTGCCCTTCATGCCGATATTGTCCCGGCGTTTTTCCGTAAAACTGCTTGAAAGACCGGATAAAATTTTTCGCATTCGCATACCCCACCATTTCACTAACCTCGAAGGCTTTAAAGCGGCGGTCCTTTAACAGAACGGCTGCTTTGTTCATTTTGACAGATTGGACATATTCTGAAAATTTACAGCCTGTCATCTTCTTGAAGTAGGCGCTAACATAGGTAGGATTCATATGCACATGCTTCGCTGACTCCTCCAAGGTTACTGTCCGGTACTCCATTTCGATGAAGCTGATGATTTTTTGAATAACAGGATCGTCCTGCCCCTCTAGAATTAACACATCGCGTTCAAGCGACAGCTCTGAGTTGGGATGCTGGGATTCCTGATCCAGCTCTATTTTCAATTCGGACAAGACTGTGAAAATATCATTGTATTTGGCAGGCTTAACTAAATAGTGACGGACGCCGCAGTTGATAGCTTGACGTGCATACTCAAAATCGCGCAGGCCGCTGAGCAGAATGATTCGGATAGGAAGCTTGCGGGTCGCAATTTCCTTGGCCAGCTCGATTCCGTTCATCACGGGCATCTTAATATCGCAGAGGAGTACATCAACAGGTTGCTGAAGGATATATTTGAGCGCCTCCATGCCATTGCCCCGTTCTGCTTCAACGCGGAATCCTAGCTGCTCCCATGGAAAACAGCTGCACAAGGTGCTTCTGGTTTCCGCTTCATCATCTACGACCAATAGCTTATACATTATTTATCACCCTCTACCATTATACAGAATCCAAAAAACAAAAGTAAACGGACTTTTTAAAAGGGAAAACAAAGGTGTTTTCTAAAGAAATGATACCTTTCCCCAAACAAACGGGAGTCTGGAAGCGCTTTACATAAGGAACAACCCTTTTCTCTATAGATTAATCGTGTTACTTTGTTAGAGGCGCCAGTAAAAATAAACGTTTTGGGGGATGTAAGATGATAAAAAAACCGCGTTTAGTAGCAGGAATGCTTCTGCTGTCAATGGCATGGCTGACCGCTTGCTCGGGAGGCTCGGGCACGGAGGGGAACGGCTCTAAAGGAACAGAAACGAAAACGGATACAAAGGTGGAAGCTAAGCAAACCACACTCCGTTTTGCTTGGTGGGGGAATGATCCGCGACATAAGGCTACACTGGCAGCTATTGATGCTTATATGAAGCTGAATCCGAATGTGAAGATTGAAGCTGAATATATGGGGTTTGACGGATTTAACAAAAAGCTTTCTACGCAATTCGCGGGCAAAACCGCCCCGGATCTGTTCCAATACACCTATGAATGGACCTTGGATTTGAGCGATTTCTTGCTGGATCTGAATACAGTGAAAAATCTTGTCGATACCTCTACAATTCCCGCTGATACACTGAAGGCTTTTGGTTCCTATAAGGATCGGCAGATTATGGCTCCTGCAGGCATGTTCGCTTCTACGACGATAACGAATCAAGACTTCCTGCAAAAGTTTGGTATTCCAGCTGATACGGTCTGGACCTGGGATAAGATCATCGAGGAAGGCAAAAAGATTCATGAAAAGGATAAAAACGCGTACCTGCTGACAGCGGATATTGACGTAATCAATAAAGTTATTCTACAGCCTTATATCATGCAGAAATCGGGCAAGGGCTGGGTTAACGACGACTTTACGCCAGGCTTCGATAAAGCTCAGTTGACAGATGGTTTGACTTATTTGTCGAATCTGTACAGCAGCGGTACGATGGAGCCGTTCGGCGACAGCACAGCATTTGTTGGCAAAATGGAGCAGAACCCCAAATGGGTTAAAGGTGAGATTGGCATGCTGCTTGATTATGTTCAGGCTCTGGATAAATACAAGCAAGCGATACCTAATGCCAAGATTGGTGTAGGCACATTCCCAGAGAATCCGAATGCTGCGCAATCCGGTAATCCTATGGTAGCAGGCACAGGCTTCGCTATTGCCAAGGATAGCAAAAACAAAGAAGAAGCTGCGAAATTCTTGAACTGGCTGATCAATGATAAAGACGCCTCTATGCTTCTTACTACACAACGTGGAATTCCGGCTTCGTCTACTGCACGTAAAGCGCTAGAGGATTCCGGCAAGCTGAACCCAGACATTTCCAAGGGCTTGGATTTGGCAGCGAAGAAGAAATCAGTTGCGCCTAACGTAATCAGCACTAACGCAGAGCTGGCTCAAGTTGTGAAGGATTCGATTCAGAAGCTGATCTATAACAAAGCGACTCCAGAGCAGGCAGCTGATGAAATCCTCAAAGGGTTTAACGCGAAGCTGAAGGAACTAAAATCATAGGCTACACAGGAAACTGTAAGAGTGCCGCCAGAGATGGCGTCACTCTTTTTACAAGAGCATCTCGGATACTCCCCTCCTCGCAGAGCACACGGAAATAGGGGTTGCTGGACGGGTCACTTTGGGGTTTAACTTCATACGGAAAGGATACATCGACTTGAAAAAAATAACGAGTGCACACGCGTGGTGGGGGTTGTTGTTTGTGTCCCCATGGATTATAGGCTTTATTTGGTTTCAGCTGTACCCGCTTTTGCTTTCCTTCTATTACTCATTTACCGATGCGACGGTTGTGAAGCCTGGTAAGTTTATCGGCTTGGACAACTACACCAAAATGTTAACGGCAGATAAGGATTTCCTGCCCTCATTGAATGTTACCCTTATTTACTCCATTATTGCAGTTCCGGCCAAGCTGGCCTTTGCTCTATTCATTGCCGTTCTTCTCAATATGAAAAGCAGAGCCATCAATTTCTATCGTACTGTGTATTATTTACCTTCAATTTTGGGCGGCAGCGTAGCTATATCCATCCTATGGCGCTTTCTGTTCATGAAGGAAGGGGTAGTCAATAATGTGCTCGGTTACCTACACATTCCGCCAATTAACTGGCTCGGAAGCCCGACCGTAGCTCTAGGCACGATCTCTCTGCTTGTGGTTTGGCAGTTCGGTTCCTCAATGGTGCTGTTCCTAGCCGGCTTGAAGCAAATTCCGGGGGAGCTGTATGAAGCGGCGATGGTCGATGGGGCAAGCAAGCTTCGCATGTTCAGACAGATCACGCTTCCGCTCCTGACTCCGATCATTCTCTTTAACTTGGTTATGCAAACGATCAATGCGCTGCAGGAATTCACTGCTGCTTTCGTTGTGACGAATGGCGGTCCGCTGAAGGCGACTTACCTGCTCGGATTGAAAATATATGACGAAGCGTTTATGAACATGAAGATGGGCTACGCTTCTGCATTGTCTTGGTTTTTATTTGCAATCATCCTATTGCTGACCCTACTGATATTCCGTTCGGCCAGGTCATGGGTGCATTATGAAGATGGGGGGAAAAACTAATGAGTATGCCGGTGCCTTCAACGTTCCCCGGGGGAAATGCCAGACGGAAATCATCTATTCTGAAGAAGAAATGGGTGACTCATCTATTTCTGCTGCTGTTGGGCTGGATCATGGTGTACCCCTTAATTTGGCTGTTCTTAAGCTCCTTTAAAACCAATGCGGATTTGTTCGGCTCCTTGCAGCTTCTACCGCAGCAGTTCGTATGGGATTCCTATGTAAAGGGATGGGCAGGAACGGGGCAGTATACGTATGCGACATTTTTCAAAAATACGTTTCTGCTTGTGGTGCCTACTGCGTTCTTTACCGTCTTATCCAGTGTGCTTGTAGCGTATGGCTTCGCGCGCTTTACATTTCCACTGCGCAACTTTATGTTTATTCTAATGATATCGACGCTGATGCTGCCGCATTCGGTTATCATTATTCCGAGGTATTTGATCTTTCGTAATCTGGATTGGCTCGACAGCTATTTACCGTTTATTGTTCCGGCTGCCTTTGGATGTTTTCCTTTCTTTATCTTTATGCTTGTGCAGTTTTTTCGTGGGCTGCCTAAGGAGCTTGACGAGTCGGCAGTTATGGACGGGTGCAGCCCTCCGGGTATTTTGTTCCGCATTTTGCTGCCTTTAAGCTTTCCTGCGCTGATGTCAGCAGCCATTTTTCAATTTATTTGGACATGGAATGATTTCTTCAATTCGTTAATTTTTATCAACAGTGTCAAAAAGTTTCCGATCTCGCTTGCTCTACGTATGTCTATCGACTCTACGGGGGGTACGGTGGAGTGGAATCAGATTATGGCGATGTCCGTTCTGGCTGTGCTTCCGCCGATACTGCTGTTTTTCTTCTCTCAGCGTTATTTTGTAGAAGGAATTGCAACTACAGGTATTAAGGGATAAGGAAAAGCTTATTGGAGTGATGAGCCTTAGGGCTGCTTATTGTGCTGGATTATTATCAAAAGGTGTAGGTGATGGATATGAGTAATGGAACGAAGAAACAGCCGAATGTGATTGTGTTTTTTACAGACCAGCAGCGGTGGGATACAATGGGGCTCCATGGTAATCCACTGAATTTGACCCCGAATTTGGATCGTATGGCTACATATGGAACCCATATTCCTTACGCATTCACCTGCCAGCCGGTTTGCGGTCCGGCACGTTCATGTCTGCAAACCGGATTATATGCGACCGAATCCGGCTGCTTTACTAACGGAATACCGATGCGTGAGGATGCCGATACGATCGCCCGTGCTTTTAACGAGTCGGGATACGAGACAGCTTACATGGGCAAATGGCATTTGGCGAGCACTCGGACAGAGCCTGTACCGGTTGAGAAGCGGGGAGGTTATCAGCGTTGGCTGGCGGCAGATTCCTTGGAGCATACCTCGGATGCTTATCGGACTGTGCTGTTTAACGAGGAGAATGAACGAGTAGAGCTGCCCGGCTACAGGGTTGACGCATTGACTGACGCGGCTATCCGGTATGTTGGAGATCAGCGAGGGAAAGAGCGTCCGTTTTTCCTGTTTATCTCGTATTTGGAGCCTCACCATCAGAATCATCGAGATGATTATCCCTCGCCGGACGGGTATCGCGGGAACTATACAGGTCGGTATGTACCGCCGGATCTTGCCGCGCTTGGAGGCACGGCGCACCAGCATTTGGACGGCTACTATGGGATGGTCAAACGTCTTGATGAAGCGCTTGGCCGTTTGATGGACGCTCTTAAAAGCCTAGATTTTGCCGATAATACCATTATCGCTTTTACCTCCGATCATGGCTGTCACTTTAAAACTCGCAACAGCGAGTACAAACGTTCCTGCCATGAAAGCTCTATTCGCGTGCCGATGGCTTTTACCGGCCCAGGGTTCAGCGGCGGCGGAAGCGTGCGTGAGCTGGTCAGTCTGATCGACCTTCCGCCTACGCTATTGGATGCCGCTGGCATTGAGGTACCGCAGCAGATGCAGGGACGCTCTCTGCTCCCGCTGCTTCGCGGCGGAAGTGCGGGTGGCGACGCGGCCTCAGAATGGCCGCGGGAGGTATTCGTGCAGATCAGCGAATCGCAAGTAGCGCGTGCCATCCGTACTGGCAGGTGGAAATACGGCGTGACCGCTCCTGAGCGGAATCCGATCAAGGATTCAGGCTCCTCCGAGTATGTGGAGGAATTTCTATATGACCTCATGGCGGACCCTTACGAGCTGTCGAACTTGGTGGATTCGGAATCGCACGAAGCGGTAAGAATACATCTTAGAGAGCGCCTAATCTCACGTATGCTCGAAGCAGGGGAAGACGCGCCCATTATTGTGCCGCTTCCTATGAAGCCCTCTGGACAGCTCCGCGTACTGACTGAGGAAATTGAGCAATAGCACTTGAGTGTTCGAATGAGGGTGGGCAATTCCTTTCAATGGACTAGCGATGTCCTGAAATTTTACCTTTGACCCAATAAAAGGGGAGAGCGAATTATGAAACGATTCATGTTCCGGGCCCAGCTGAAAAGTGGGCAGGAAGAAGCAGGTCTATTACAGCTAGCTGAATTACAAGAGGTTGCTCGACAGCTGGTTCGTGATGGAGAAATCATGACCATCGGCTGTTATAAATGGATGAGAAATCTGTTTCTATATGTTGAATGTATAGGGCGGGATATTGCCCCTGAGGATATGTTTGGTGAACTGCAGGAACACTTGGAGGATTGGCCGGGTACACAGCAGATGAGGAAATGGATTCTCATGACGGATGTGTTTCATTTTAATGAACCGGCGGGTTATGAACACTGGCTTCGTAAGGAACCGGTTGAGCGGCGAGTGGGTCGGGTGGCTCATCTGAAGCCTGAAATGATCAGCAGCTACATTTATTATCATTACCAGCTGCAGGAGGAGAGGGCATTCCTCGGGGATAAGTATGAAATCATAGCGATGCATGAGAATCTGATGTTCGGTTATCAAGAGTTTCCCAAAGTTATTGAAGAGCCGATTCTTCCCAAGAAGCTGAGCACCTCCGGTACTCCGGTGAATTGGAACGATTCCCGCATGGATCTGCATTTCCAGCCTTGGGAGGACGGACATTTGTATTTCAAGCCGATTGATGAGGTGTTCACGATTTATTGTGGAGATGCCATGTAAAAGGAGATGTCCAGCGTTGTTTATAAATATTCGTGATTTTGGAGCTGTAGGGGATGCAGTTACCAAGGATACAAAAAGCATTCAAGCTGCAATCGATCACTGTGAAAAGCAAGGCGGAGGCACCGTGCTTGTACCGCAGGGCCATTTCTTGTCCGGCACCTTGATGTTGAAATCCAATGTGAATCTTCATCTGGATGCCGCGGCTAGAATCGTGAGCAGTCTGGAGGAGCAGGACTTCACATCTGCCGATTCCGACGGACAAGCACTTAGTGATGGTCAAGGAAGCAGCGCGCTGCTATGTGCCCGGCATGCCGAACGGATTTCCGTTACGGGGATGGGGACGATTGACGGACGAGGTGAGTTGTTTTTGGAGCCGGAGAAGCAGGATGGGGATTATGTTCTGCTGCCGATATCGGCTTTTCGCCCCAAAATGATTGATTTCGAGGGCTGTACCGACGTCCTGTTCCGGGATGTTACTCTTCACAGAGCTTCCTCATGGGGACTGCATATGACAGGGTGCCAACGTGTTACGATTCATGGGATTAAGATTATGGGTCAGCTGCGTGCGCCCAATAATGACGGTATTGATCCCGACTGCTGCAAGGACGTACATATTTCGGATTGCCACATCGAGACTGGGGACGACTGCATTGTGGTGAAAACGACCCAGTATGGGGCTGAGCGTTACGGGGCATGCGAGAATATTACAGTAACCAATTGTACGATGACCACGCATGATTCCGCTGTGAAAATCGGTACCGAAACCCATGCAGATATCCGCAATATTGTGGTGCAAAATTGCGTCATTCGCGATTCCAACCGAGGGCTAGGAGTATGGGTCAGGGATGGAGCGACTATTGAGAATATTCTATTCTCTAACATTGTGATCGAAACGAGGCTGTTCAGCGATGAAGCTGAGATTGCAAGGCCGCTAAGATGGTGGGGCAAGAGCGAACCGATCTTCATTACGGCTGAGCGGCGCAGTGAAAAGCATGCTGCCCCGGGAATCATTCGCAACATCCGGGTGGATCATCTGAGTGTGGAGAGCGAAGGCGGTGTCTATTTAGAGGGTTCGGAGGACAGCGTTATTGAAGGCATCTCTATACGCGGCCTCAAGCTGATCATGCGTCGTAAAAGCGGTTATCCAGGAGGCTTGTTCGATACGCAGCCGTCGATCCGTGGCGTATTCCAGCACGACGTACCGGCTGTGTTTTGTAGGCATGCAAAGAACGTATCGTTCGATGATATCGAGGTTGTCTGGGCTGGTGAGCCGAATCGGCATTGGTCTCATGCTTTTTCTGGAGAAAGCATCGAACGCTTATCACTTAAGGGCTTCCGCGGAGGACCTGCACAAGCGGGCAGCTCGGCGGTCGAATTAAAAGACGTTAGAGAGCTGTCTGTGGAAGGCTGTAAAGCGGAAGCGGGGACAGGAGCTTTCCTATCGTTGGAGCGGGTGAATCCGGATCAATTGTTTGTAGTCGGAAATGATTTCTCAAAGGCTAAGAAGGCTGTTCGCTTTACGGACGGGTCAGAGCCGGAATATTTCGCAGCTGCCAATCGGATGCCGAAGTAACTTAAAGAAGCTGAAGAAAAGCTTATAGTACGTTAAATTAGCGGTTGTGCGACACACCAAACATGGTAGAATATAGGAAGAAATAAATGTCATGAGAGGGATGATACCATGTTTGGTAAAGTGGCGGCTGACATTCTTGGATTAAGTGATTTAGGCAGCGTGATCAAGCCGGAAAATTACGATAAGGTCGATTCGGACGACTATGTCATGCATGAAGATGGAGAGAAGATTTTCTTTCTCATCAAGTCTAAATCAGACGAATACTGCTTCACCAACCAATCACTGATTCATCTCGACGGCACGAGTGCCATGAGTAAGAAACGTACACTTCGTCGTTACAGCTATAGCTCCTATCATATTTCGGATGTGAGTCTTGAGACTGCGGGGACGATCGATCTGGATGTGGAGATTAAATTTACTTTGGGCTCTATTTCATACTCCATCGATGTGCATAAAAAACATTTGGAAGAAATTAAGGACCTGTACAAAGCACTCGTCAAGATTGCCGAAATATCCCGCGAGAATGAAGTCGCCTTAGCCCACGCTAAGGAAAGCCTGGATACCGCATCCGGAGTATTAAGCCAAATTGCTAAATATCAAGGCAATATAGCGGAGCAGTTCAAGGAATTGAATCAAGCTACATTCTCTTGGCTTACGGATACTCGGAAGCAATATCATGTAAAGGACTTCGGTTTTGTGTTTGAACGTTATATTAACAATTAGATGATAAGCGAAAGCAAGCCTTATTCCTGCATTTTTAGGGATGGGGCTTTATTTACACGCTTTCTAAATGCCTACCTAAATTGTCAGCAGCGTGGTATGATATGGCTTTGGTCATAGACAACAAGTGATATGGGAGTGCGTGAAGTTGATCAAGTCAGAAAAAATTATTTATGTGATTTTAGCTCTGGTTGTTATCTCGTGGGGTTTGAATATTGTGATGGTCAAGTACCTTACAGCAACCATTTCTCCTATGATGGTCGCTGCTATTAGGATGCCCCTTGCGGGTCTTGTACTGCTTCCATTTGTTTGGAAAAAGTACGGCTTCTATAAGCCGAATGCCAAGGAATGGCTATTGCTTTCTTTGATAGGCATCACATCTATTTTCTTTCATCAGCTTTTTTTGGCATATGGCGTTACAACGACTACGGCAACTAATGCTTCCCTCATACTTGGACTAAACCCGCTTACCACAGCACTTCTAGCAGCTATTTTTATTGGGGAGAAGTTCAATTATAAATTAGGTATCGGCATATTGTTCGGTTTTTCAGGAGTATTATTGGTCGTTACCTCCAAATCTTCAGGAGATTCGCTCGCTGTGTCGGGCTGGGGCGATATGATCATGCTGCTTTCGATGCTGGCCTATGTAATTGGAGGTCTGCTCATCAAGAAAATTTCCTCTTCCACGATCCCAACCTTGGTTGTCACGGCTTATTCGACTATCATTGGGGGAGTCATGCTGAATGTTGGTACCTTAGTAGTCATGGGACCTGCATCGTATGTGAATGTGCATTTTACGGGGATGGCGTGGTTGGTCATGCTTCTCTCTGCCTGGGGGGCTTCATCGCTCGGTACATTGGGCTGGAATCATGGTATCAAGCGTCTCGGTGCTAACCGTACCGCTATGTTTATCAATGCTATGCCTTTTGCAAGTATGGTCGGAGGCGTTGTTTTTTTGAATGAGAGAATAGGCTGGATTCATGTCGTGGCCTTTACCCTCACTACAGTGGGAATTGTGATAGGGACATTGAAACCTCGAGGTCGGGAGATTCCGGTTAAGGCGGCTAAGTCTGTTCATTTATGACATACGACAAACTTTTAGAGTAATTGAAATACTGTCATATTCTGTAGCTATATTTTGTGGTACACTGAAATCGATACGGGGCTAATGGCCCATTCTTCTTTAGAACCCAGCTTATAAAGCTGATTCTAAGTAAGCCAAAACCTAGAGAAGGCTCGTTCGTAAATTAGGAGGCGCGGTGTACTCATGAGAATTGGTGATGTGATAGGTCCAGTAGCAGCGATTGTAGCGCCTTATTTTTTATTTGAATATATGAGAGCGCATCCAAAACTGGATATTCTGTTGTCGTTACCCAGTGGGCATTTTTACATTGTTAGCTTGGTTGCCGTTCTTTCTACAATAATTGCCATTGCTGTTGGAATATCAGGAAATAGGGTGCGGAACATCAAGGTATGCTTTTTATCGTTGGCATTCATTTCGTTGGCAGAGGTGTTCTCTGTTCATGGGTTATCCACTCCAAACTTTCTAATACATGCATCCCATTTGCCAGGCGTTGCCTCGCAAGTAAGTCTCTTACTGGCCACCTTCTGGTTATGGATGTCTTCTTTATCATCGGATTCGTTGTTAATCTTGTGGGTATCGCGTTGGAAGAGCGGTTTAATACCCGTTTGGACGGTTGCTCTGGGCCTTATTGGTCTCACTGGACTTTTATTCCCTCATATGCTCGATTTAATTCCTCTGGATCGTAATCCCTTAAGATGGATGGCTACTGGAGCTATTGTCGTGCTCAATTTGATGACGATGTATCGGTATTACCAATCCTATCGCTTCTCTCGCTTCCCACTTCAAACTGCTATTATTTATAGCTGCGGATGGCTTATTGTTGCTCAGTTCATCATTGTCTTGGGTGAAACCTGGCGGCTCAGCTGGTGGCTTTACCACCTGCTCTTACTGGCATCTATGATTGTAATGCTGACTGGATTATGGAAGCAGTATGGGGTGAGTGGCTCCTTAACGATGTCGATCAGGGCTCTTTTTACCAATGATCCGTTGGAGCGGATTAGCAGCTGCTTATCACCAAGCGTGAGAGCTTTAGTCTTAGCGACTGAGGAGAAAGATACCTACACCGCCGGTCATAATCTAAGAGTCACTCTGTATGCCTTGAGATTGGGAGAAGAAATGCAGCTGCCTCCCGAGCAGCTTCGCGCACTGTCACAAGGTACCATCGTGCATGATGTCGGCAAAATCAATATCCCAGACGCGATTCTGAATAAACCGGGACGGCTTACGCCGGAAGAACGAGGCATTATAGAGCAGCACCCGCGCAAGGGCTATGAAATGTGCAGGACGCTTGGATTTATGAAAGAGGAACTTGATATTATTCGTTCACATCATGAGAAATGGGACGGCACGGGCTATCCTGATCGTTTAAAAGGGGAGCAAATCCCCTTATTAGCAAGAATCGTAGCGGTATCTGACGTATATGATGCCCTTACATCTACTCGGTCGTACCGTAAAGCTTGGTCACATACGGAAGCCATCGAATTCCTTAATGAACATAGAAATACGCATTTTGATGCTGCCTGTGTAGATGCTTGGAAACGGATATGCGACCGCGATCCGCAAGTGTACCGTTATCCGCTGCATGTGATTAGTGATAACAAAAGCAACTATTCGCGACCAGCAGCTGTCGATGATGCCAACGTTTCTTAAAGGTGCTCTTAAGGAAATAGCGCAATCTTACATATCGGTATGGATGTTAACCGCTTATCAGGACCGTCAGATTGTATTACAAAAGAAAGTGGTGAATTATTCTATGAGTAGCAGCAATCATCCTTTAAGTGAAGCACCTTTCAAATTACTCAAGAACAGGGTGTGGAGAACCTACTCCGGCGGTAAATTTCTGGAAGAGTGGCAGGGTACACAGCAAGCAGAGGATACGAGCTTTCCGGAGGAGTGGGTGGCATCCACTGTAGTAGCCAAGAATGTGGGCAGAGAGCATATCAGGGAGGGCTTGAGCTTAGTAAGCTTGGGAAATAGAGAAACCTTGCCGCTGCTTGATCTGATATTAATGGAGCCTGAAGGCTTTCTTGGGAAATCACATGTTGCTAAGTACGGCACACAAACGGCGGTACTGGTCAAAGTGTTGGATGCTTCTGAAAGACTGACGATTCAGGTGCACCCGGATAGAACATTTGCAATGGATGTGTTCGAATCTCAGTTCGGCAAAACAGAAGCATGGTATGTTATGGGTGGAAGGACCATAGAGGGTGAGGAGCCGTATGTTCTGTTCGGATTTAAGCCAGGAGTGACGAAAGAGAGCTGGCGCGAACTTTTTGAACAGCAGGATATAGACGGCATGATCCATGCGCTCCATCGTATCCCTGTGCAGGAAGGCGATGTGTTTCTAGTTGAGGGCGGCATTCCTCATGCTATTGGGAGTGGATGCTTCTTAATTGAGATACAAGAACCGACGGACCTTACTTTGCGTGTAGAAAGAACGACTCCAAAAGGGAATCCGGTCCCTGATTTGGCTTGTCACCAAGGGATTGGGTTCGATCGCATGCTAGACTGCTTTCACTATGAGTCCCATTCCTACGAGGATGCCAGAAGCAAATGGAAGAAAGACCCTGTATTGCTTAGTGAAAATGAAGGCGGTAAGGAGCTAGTTTTAATCGGAAAAGAGAGCACAGACCGCTTCCGGATGCATACAATTGAAGTCACGGGAAGCTTTGTAACGGAAGGTAGCGGCGTATTCGGAATCGCCATTGTGATTTCAGGATCGGGAACCGTGAGCTGGGCAGACGGAGAGATGCAGATTAACCAGTCTGACGAAATTTTTATGCCAGCAGGTCTGAATACATTATCATGGAACAGCAATGGCGCTGACAAGCTGAAGGTCGTGTTATGTTATCCTCCCGAGTGAACTGCAGGGGATGCATCATATGAAATAATAGAAGCCTCCAACCCACTTAGCAGTGGTGTTAGAGGCTTCTAAAGGTTTATTTAGCGTCGGGAGTGGGATTCTCCTTGCTCAGCCTGACGGAAAGGACGACGTTGCCGCCCTTCTTCAAAGGATTTGTGTCGCGCAGCACCGTTCGTAATCCTACCTCACTTACACCATTTACGGAAATGGTCATAGGAAACGATTCTTGCTTTACTAAGGTGCTCTTGCCGTCAGATATTACATACATATCCACGAACTCCGTTTTGTCTTGACTAATTAGATCAATAGTTAAGAAATTATACCCTGATGGAAAAACGGCAGTTTCAATTTCACCTGTTTTTCGGATGTTTTTCGTAATCGTGCCCGATTCGCCATTAGCTTGTGTTTTAAAGTAATCGCGAACATTGGCAGCAGTTTGGTTGGAAGGGCTACCCTTAGAACCATTCCAAGGATCAGAAACTCCCGATGACCCCGAACCAGTGCCGCTACCATTACCATTCCCTCCGTTTGTTGTACCTCCGATTGCAGTACCTGGTTGCTTCAAATCAATTGTAGAGTAATCGACAAGCCAATAACTCTTCTTAAGATAATTATAAATTCGGTTTAGGATGGTTACTGCTTCTGCTCTAGTTACTTTGTCTAAGGGGCGGAAATACCAACTATTATTCGCAGTCATGATGCCAGAGGACTGAAGGCTTGCCAGAATACTAGCCTGTGCATTGGAGAAACCGTCCGTACCAAATTGGCAATCACCTACTCCAGTACCTATAAACAGTGATGGCAGTACTCCGCTGCTTGTCGAAATTTGAGCATTCGCTGAGTCTAAGCGTCCGTCTGCTTGTACGGCTTTGTCGTAATCGTCTTGATTTTTCAATATTTTGGAGGGAACGTCTTTGAAATTCGATACGATTGAACACACATCATTCGGTGTCATCTGGCGGTTAATCATCCGAGTGTCAAAAAATGAATATAGCATGTTGGCCAGTTGCAGGCGGTTTAACTGAGTATCGGGCCGGAAGGAAAGCTGTCCGTACTGGCTCAGACCAAACACACCCCATTGAAAGGAGTTGTCGTAAATTTCAGAGATTTCTTTGTAAGCCCAATGCTCAGGTGTCACATCGGCGAACTGCTCGATTTTATTTGCGCCAGAGGCATAGAGGTTAGGTCTGTACGTATCGAACAAACGATGCATCATCACCGTCCATTCCGCTTTACTGACGGTTTCATTCGGTTGGAAGGTTCCATCTGGGTAGCCTGTTAAAATTTGGTTTTCGGCCATTATGCTGATTGAGCTTAGAGCCCAACCGTTTTGCTGGGAGTTAATATCGCTGAAAGTAACGGCAGAAGCAGCTGAAGGTCCGGGAAGAATCAGCGCAGCTGTAAGTATACATGTACACCATTTGCTTATTTTGCCTTGAATTGTTTTCATTTTCATTACCCTCCAATCTCTATCCTTATATCGGCTAACTTAGAGCAATTGTTAACATTTGGGTTGAAAATTCATTGTAATCCAGCAATATACAAAATTCGATAACGATGTAATAATAAGGAATTATTGTGCGGGATTTTCTATATTACTAGTCAAAAAGCCGCAAATATCGGGCAGATCTGATTTTTTTCCCAGCAAAGTTAAAATTTTTTGTCAGTAAAACCGATATAAACTTTATAGCTAAACGTTGACACAATCATTTCTGGTAAAGCATGAATAGGATGGTGATTTTATTGTAAGGAATGGTTTTGTACAAGGCTTGAAGGGTTAGAAATTTATCCAATTAAGGAGAGATACAATTGACATCAATGAAAAAAATAATTAACTATATGTTGCTAGTTGCAATATTGTTCTCATTCATACCTGTTGCGCCGGTTAAAGCGGCGGATAGCGGCAACTTCTTTATTCTTGATGACGGTAAGCTGGCTTCAACTTCTGCATTGGATATTGAAAACTTACCGGATTCCTTAAACCGTGAGAGTGCTAAAATATCTAATACCCCGACCATAGAAGTTACGGGTACAATTCAGAAGGTTACGGGAACTTTAACTCTAACAGTGGATGCGATTTCTCAAAATAAGAATACCAAAATTTGGGGGATTCAACCCGGAAAAACAGCAGTAACACCTGTTTCTGTTACTAATAATCGCTTTAAAGCGACGAATGCTCAATTATTCCAAGGTTACAATAAACTGACATTTGAAGCAGCTAATGGAGCGAAAACCGTATTCTATGTACTCTTTGATACGGCACCGATTATCAAATCGATGCAAGTGGTTTCCAACAGCGTGAAACATGATTTGAACGAGCCAACAACACCCAACGGTACACTTGTTCTGCAGAAAAATACGGCAGTTATTCAAGGTAGCGCGGAAAATGCCAATACCATTACGATTAATGGTCTGCAGGCAACGAAATTGAGTAACGGATTGTTCTTTTCCCCTACATTAATTCTGGAGCCAGGGCTAAACGAATATAAGATTACTTTAACCAATGACACCGATTCTGTGACGGTGAGCCGCCGGTTTTATTTCTATGACAAAACCCCGCCGTTTATTGAAGTTAAGGCTACACAATTTAAGGATTTGAATGGATCCGATCCGACTACAGCTGAAACTCAAAGCTTGTTGGGTGGGGTACCGACCTTTACCGGACAAGATGATAAAATATCATTAGAGATTGAGATTTTGGCGCCTTACGACCAAAATATTGATTTTCCTAGCAACGCGACCATTCATACGGGTTCCACTCTGGGCTCCAATCTGGTTACTATTGCAGCAGGCTCGGCTACATCAACGGTTATCAACGATACCTATGGAACGCCAGAGTTCAGATTGTTGAAATTTAAGACCAATCCAGTTCCTATGCCGAACGGTACTTCAACGAGTCAACAGCTGGATCTTACTATCGACTACTCGGTTGTAGGCGGAACGCCGTTTACCATAACCGGAAGCTATAAATTTAAACTTGCTTCAGGATTGAAAGTTATTAATAATGTATTGTTCCTGCCTGACTTCATTCCTGCGGTGACGGCTACACCGCCTGCACCTGTTACTGTTACAGATGCAACTCCAAGTTATCCCTTGTCGGGGTCGAACATTAGAAGCAGCGAATTCTATGTATTGGTTGAAGCCTCAGGAGCATTGGACCCACTCAATGAGACTCTGCGTGTAAACCTGCAAACGGTCGCGGCACCAGCACTGACGGTTACAGCCGTACCAGCAACCGATGCAATAGTGGGAGCAAACACGAGAAACAAAGGTCAGCTTTACAAAATTTCAGGGCTGCCGGAAGGAACTCAGACGCTTGATTTCTCTTTGGATAATATAAACCCAGTACCTTTAACAGGTCCGGTTTCTTATTCGGCTAAGGTTTCTTATGCTGCCAAGCTCTATGTTGAAATTCAGAATATTTACGAGAATCAAGTAATTGAAGTGAATTCATCGGATAATGCGACAAATGGACCCGATCTAGTACCGCTTGAGGGAGCTTTTATTGGATTTGGAGGCAATATCCTTTCCGGTGGAGTACAGATGCTTCTTAATAATGTGGACAGAACTCCTTTATTAACTGTCGGTGCTACAAATGCTAGTGGTAACAATCCCATTTCAGTAGTAGGCGGACTGAAGGTTGATGCCGCGGGCCCGCTTTACAACGGGGAGAATGTATTGAAGATCATTGTTACCTACAGGGATGGTGGCAGTGCTCTGCGCACGTATGTTAAAGAAATTAAATTTTATATTCTGGATACAAATATTCCGGACATCAGAAAGATTCGTCCTATAACACCACCAGCTTCAGCTTCTACAACGCGCGATGCTTTATCGCTATGGGATGATAGCATACCTTTGCCTCCTTCACCGGAGCTTCAATTCAATAATGCGGCTTACACCACATCACTTGAGAATTTCGATTTATTCGTTCGCGGCTCCGGGGCCGATGTTATCGAAATTAAAGATGCAGGAGAGCGAATTTTTTATATGACAATGGCCACAGGTCTTCCTGGAGGAACCTCGACCAAATATAGCTCGGCTGAGGTTTCAGGAGATAGAAATGGCTTCAAGCTTCGTCTTAATAATGTTGCGATGAAAATAGGCACACATGTATACACAATAGAGTTGACTAACAGTAATGGTGGTAAGGTTTCCCAAACCTTGACAGTGATAAGACAAAACTTCCCTTACCGTATACTGGCTCCTACAGCAAATACGGGTGACAAAATTATTGTTAACAAAAACTTTGTATTGTTCGATGTTGAGGCTGATGGTGCAAAAGAAGTACAGATCAATGGAGTAGCAGCAACCCCTCGTACAGACACGAAGTCTGATCGGTTTATGTACACCTATATGGGGTTGAAAGCAGATACGGATAATAAAATTTCTATAACCGTAAAGCGTGACAGTGGTGATTTGAAAGAAACGGTTAACGTACGTTATGTATCTGACCCAGCACCAGGCTCTATGTATATGGAAGCGATGGGTTCCAAACACAGTGTGTTTAATAAAGATCTTCAACTCTCTTTCCCGAAAAACACCATCTTACGACGTGTTTCGGATGGAAAGATACAGCCGCAAACTAATTTATTATTCGGTATTGGCGACACGGAGAATGGAAACACGGAATTAGTAAATGATTATAATCAAATCGTAGGAAAAGATTTGGATGGAAGAACCAATGATGGAAGATCGAGAATCGATATTAACTCAAACTTAGGAAGCCAATTTTCTGAGCAATTAGGAAGAGATCACTTTACAAGAGTTTCCGATTATTTCTGGATTTCCGGCGGTATAGGGGAAAAAGGAAAAGTTGGAGATGCAGGTTACAAGCCAGCAACGGGCGGATTGACCCCTTATTCGACAACAGGCGTTGAAACGGTCTATTACACTAATTATGATGATGAAAGAAAAGTGGTACCAACCGAGCGCGGTACACTCGTTCTGAAGTACAGCGATAGTGTGGTTGACCTTGCTGCGGCTGAAGTCACGGTCTTCTATCTGAATGATGAAGGGGACTGGAAGAACATTGGCGGTGCTGTAGATGCAAAAGCCAAAACCATTACGGTTCCATTTGATAACTTTGGGTATTATATGGTTGGGAAATTAAAGAATGGTTATAATGATATTTCCAATCACGATTGGGCTAGAGACATTTTGCAAGCTCTTTTATCAAAAGGATACATGCCGGCTCTATACACGAATGAATTTGGTGCAGCAGAATATATCAGACGAGGCGAGTTTGCTGGTTTGATCGTTCGAGCATTAGGACTGAAATTGAATTATGATGATAATGAAACCTTTAGAGACATCGATAGGAATAGTAGCGCCGTAACCTGGACCTATGAAGAGATTGAAACAGCGGCTCGGGCAGGTATCATACAGGGCTATGACAATGAAATTTTTGATTATGATAAAGAAATAACGCGGCAAGATGCAGCAGTGATGATCTCGCGCGCGATGAACTTGAAGCTGGCTATGAATGATGACAAGCTTAAGGCGAAGGTTGAGAAAGCATTTGCTGATGGTGATAAAGTTAGTATTTATGCGCGTGCAGCAGTAGATGCACTAAGCTCTGCTAAGGTTATGGTTGGAAGCCCGGTTATTTCCGCAATTCCGACTAAAAACAAACCGCTAATAAACTTTAATCCATTAGACAATATGACGAGAGCAGAAGCAGGGCAAATCGCAGTACGCTTACTGCAAAAGTATGTAAAAGGCAGTCTGCCAGCTAACCTTGGTGCACCTAATCCAAATGAAGCAAAATAAGAAAAGGGGCTGTCCAAAAGACAGCCCTTTTTCTTCATTATTATCAAAATGTTGCCAACTAATTATGGGTTGATTCATTTGCTTTTTAATCCGGGTCATGGTAAGATGTAATTAATCAAAAACGTGAGACCTGAATTCACATATTGTTAAGGGTTATCATTAGAACGATGGAACCTTTTGCAATGTGTGAATTTTTATTTTGAAAATAAAAGGATCATGTTAATTTAATTTTGGAGGTATTTACAATGCAAACAGGAACAGTGAAATGGTTTAACGCAGAAAAAGGATTTGGTTTTATCGAAGTTGAAGGCGGAAATGACGTATTCGTACATTTCTCAGCTATCACTGGCGAAGGCTTCAAATCTTTGGACGAAGGTCAACGCGTTCAATTCAACGTGGTTCAAGGCAACCGCGGACCTCAAGCTGAGAACGTTGTAAAACTGTAATATTACAGTAGAAACCGACTGCCCTTAACATGCGTTGAGGGCAGTTTTCTTTTTTGGTTGTGCAATCAAAAGGGAGGCTAACCATGTACTATCGAAGAAAATCGTTAGAGGATCTTCCGGAGGAGAATACTGCCATTTGGTCATGCTCGAAAGAAGGTTGCAATGGCTGGATGCGGGACAACTTTGCATTCGAGTACGTGCCGACTTGTCATCAATGTAATTCCTTGATGGAGAGCAGCATGAAGATGCTTCCGCTTCTTGTTAACACAAACCGCGATTTGAAATCGGTTAAGAAAGGCGTGCAGATTCTGTAGCCGCTGACCTGATCAACCGCTTGTACCGCATTAGACGGAAAGCGGTTTTTTTGTACGTAAAAAAGGAGCTACCCCTGAGAGTGTGGAGGGGTGAGCTCCAATAATGCTACTTAACTCATTGTTGCGGGTAAATGGGTGAGGATGGATTCTTTGATACGAGCTTTGGTTTCATCCAAGTCGAGGTTTTCGAACACATGCTCACAGTCCTTACGGTAGGAAACCTCTTCAATGTAGTGGTCCATATAATGACGAATGATTTCTTCGGATACCGCTCTGGCTTGAAGTCTTTCCAGAATCAATTGTTTATTAACATAAATGAATATCCGAATGGCCTTATCCCCAAATTCATACTTTAATTTATTCGCTCCAGATCGATTAACAATTACATAGATAACCGGGCTCACTTGCAACGCTGCTGTGACATCTGCTTTATTAATACCATAAAAATGGTTGTCGAGCTCGACTGTCTGTATGAATTCCCCGCGAATATCAGCCTCAATAAATGCCTGCCTGGAAGTAAAGTAATAATCTTTCCCCTCTGTTTCTTTAGGGCGTGAAGGTCTTGTAGTGTGAGATATCACGTATTGGAAGCCAAGTTCTTTGCCGAGTTGATGGGCAATTGTTTTTCTACCCGAACCGCTAGTGCCTACAAAAACGATAATGGTACCGCTTTCAATATTGCCGTTCATGAGAACCCCTCCTAGTTTAAAGTGTGAAGAGTAACTCTGGTAGTTCTAATTCTATTATAGTTCAATAATTCAGAAAATTAAATCTATTTATTCGAAAGTATGTTATAGACAAAATGGCAGTAGTTGACTAGTATGGAGTATGAGATCCATTATACGGGGAAATAGTAGGTACCAATAAACTTATTTGAGGAGAGATAATCAATGTCCCAAGATTGTATTTATTGCGCTCAAGATGAGAGACAAGAAAAGATAATGATTGAAATCGGTAAGCTAAGAGTTTCTACATTGTTTTTATTTCGGGAGCAAACCTACAGAGGTCGCTGTATCGTAGCATTAAATGATCATCAAACTGAGTTTTTCCATCTGTCACAGGACAAGCAGGACGCTTATATGCGCGATGTTGCACAAGTAGCGAAAGCCATTGAACAGGCATTCTCGCCGGATAAAATCAATTATGGTGCGTTCGGTGATACAATGCCGCATGTACATTTCCATATTGTGCCTAAATATAAGGATGGAGCAGCATGGGGCAAGATGTTTGAAATGAGTCCTGCCGATAATAAGCAGCTTACCGATGGAGAATATGAAGAAGTTATTAACAAAATTAAGCAGCACTTATAAGGCTTGAAGAGTATTAATATTCTATTGAAATCGCAGGAGAGCCAATGGTAATCCGTTGCTGCTGCGTAATCGAATTTCGGTGAACCGCCAATTGGAGGTTCATCTTTTCTTTTTCTCCTATTGCTGTGGTATTGCTAATCTGTGGGGAGTAGTAAGAAATGCTGAGGCTTCCGGCATCTTCATAACGATTGATCTCATGAGCTTGCAATTGTTTGGTGAATAAGGGCAGCAGCGATGCATCTTGTTCTTTTAATGAGGAGCTTAGGGCTGCGGAGCCTTGAATCATTATATTCCAGCTTGGCTTTACGCCCATAGCTTTAAGGTTGCCCGCTAATTGCTTCTGAACCTTCACGATAGAATCAGCATTTTGTAGGTGGTTCGCTTCTGCACTTATTATTAGCTCAGAGCTCCCGTTGGGGAATCCGATCCATAGAAGCTTTGTTTCGATTCCTTCTGAATCGACAGCTTCAGCTTGGTAGAGTAGATGATCCTGTCCTTCAATGATCGCGCTGCTGCTTGGTAAGTTTAGTTGTTCGCTAACCTCTCTGCCAATTTGGGCAAAGCTTTCTTTACTAGTGAATGATCGGTAACTGCTCGTATGCTTAATGATCACCTTTTTGTCGGAGGTTATAATTTGCTTGGATAAAGGAATCAGGTATTCCAAATCTGGATTAGCTGCATCTGCGTCTGCATGTACAGTCCATAAGCTTACTGCTATTCCTATTGCAAGTAAGATGATTACACTGTATTCTATCATCCGCTTCATAGTATGTATCCCCCGGCTTCGAATCTATCAATCTACTAATAAGCATTGACAGAATTGTCCGGAAGTATACTTACGGGGTACGCACGAAAAAAGGCACTAGCCGCTTGCGGTTAGTGCCTTTCTGGTGAATTGGAAGTATAGTTGTATACTTCGCTACGCTCAACTTTTGACAACTGCGCTCGTCCTTGAAGGATGAGCGCAGCCGGTTATCCTTGTATGGTCGCAGCTCGTAGGCTGCGGCATTTAGTGTGTTTTGTGGTGATTGAAAAGTAAGGGAAGCATCTTTGTATCCTTGACCATCTCGGAATG
Source organism: Paenibacillus foliorum (assembly GCF_013141765.1). Lineage (GTDB taxonomy): Bacteria > Bacillota > Bacilli > Paenibacillales > NBRC-103111 > Paenibacillus_S > Paenibacillus_S foliorum. The sequence goes on along the minus strand of NZ_WHOD01000049.1, from coordinate 192,820 downwards.
ACATATAGGACATAGTGGACTTTTCTCTAGTGAAAAGTTCTCACGCATCCAGCATGAGCATCCTTCTTTACTGCACATCCAAACGGATGTCTGTTCTTCCTGAACCGGTTCCATGGTTTTCTTAGAAAAATACAAGATGAACCCTCCTTCGGTTTGTGCGGTGCGAATTCCATTGTAAGGATTTGTAGCGATGGCCAAGAGCAAGATAGCGGAGGAAACGTTCCGTTCCTTAGAAAGGACGTTCTCGTTTATCGAGGTAAGCGGAGCCCTTTATATATACGTTGCTTGTCACTGAAAAAGAACTGCCCGGACGAGCAGTTCTCTCCCTCTGATGAAACCTTACAGTTTCACAACGTTTTCAGCTTGTGGTCCGCGATTGCCTTGAACAACGTTAAATTGTACGCGTTGTCCTTCTTCAAGAGATTTGTAGCCATCCCCTGTAATTGCGCTAAAGTGTACGAATACATCCTTGCCGCCTTCTACTTCAATAAAACCGAAACCCTTTTCTGCGTTAAACCATTTCACTGTACCTGTTTCCATCTTCTTAAAAACCTCCAATAGCTTTTACTCATTTTTATATGCATGAACGAAAAATTCACACATTAGAAAGATTACCCCAAAAATCGAATTGATAACCCTTTCTAATATGTGAATTCAAATCCGAATGTGTATAAGGCAATGATACCACATTTTACAAGTTATCACAACAAATTAACATTTGACTTGGCTTAATTTTACCTGTAATGTTAAGCGATTAAAGGAGGCCGCTAATGCCGACAGAAAACTACAAATTGAACGTATTTGATCCCAAATTAGAGCCTTTTTTAACGGAATTATATAGACAGCATCGTGAACGTGCTGCAAGTATCGATTGGAGCTATCACGAATTTATTCCTTGGGAATTGGGGCGCAGTTTTATAGAAGAGCCATGGGCTCCTGAGCAGCGAAATCTTCCCCTGCCGATTTATACAGCGGTAGAAACCTCCCTTTTAACAGAAGTCAATCTTCCTTTCTTTTATCATCATTTAGCTGTTACCTTCAAAGGATCTTTGCAGGTTTTGCAGGATTTTGTTCATACGTGGGTTGCGGAAGAAGACCAGCATTCATCCTTACTTGAAACCTATTTAATCATTACGCGCAACGCAGATCCTCATGAGCTTCATCGTCTCCGTAAGGGAGTAGTGGAAGCAGGGTTTGTACCTGATTTTGATACAGCAATGGAAACGATGGTATATACGGCTATCCAAGAGCTGGCTACGATGGTGTTTTATAACAATGTGGCAAAAGCAGCTACACCTTACGATCCACGGCTTGCCAAGCTTCTGCGCAGAATTGCGAAGGATGAAACGCTGCATTTTGCTTTTTATCGTGACGCAGTTAAGGGCTACCTTGGGGTAGATCATAACTTCATTTATTATATCCATAAGGCGATGACGAGCTTTGCTATGCCAGGCAGAGAGATGCCTCAGTTCAAAGAGCGGATGGAAATGATATCTAAAGAGGCTAATTATGGGCCAGTATCTTATTTTAACCAAGTTTTTGATTATTTAATTCAATTTTGGGCGATTGAAAAGCTGCAGCCAAGCCGCTCGGAGTCAGAGGCAGCTAAGCAGGATCTGCTCATCTATCACAGCAAGCTGAAAAGAATTAGCGAACGGTTGGCAGCTAAAGGTGTAAGCTGAGGGCTGATTGAGATATTCTGTGAAAAGAGAATGGAAAAGGACGGCCTTGCGGCCGCCCTTGGAATAATAGAGAAGCTGATCACCGTCTTATTCTACGGCTTTCTCTGTCTTTTTATGATCAGTTAGTTGAATGCGTCCTAGAAATGGGGTTAGCAGAGCGCCTAATATGACGAAGACCAAGGCGATCTGAAAGACGCTGTGGAGAGAATCAACTAATGAGATTTTTAAAATGGGAACAATTTTCTCAACAATGGCCTGCGGTATCTGAGAGAGTGAGGCCGGGTCGAGCAGCATCGAGTAAAGTCCTTGCGGATCTGTGTGAATCATTGCTGTCATTTTGTTGGCAAAGCCGCTTGCTTCGGCAGGCAATTGCTGCAATACCGGAATAAGCTTGTTACTCAGCTCGTTATCGGATCGATAATTCATAACGGTACCGAGTATAGTCATGCCGAACGTGCCGCCAATTTGCCGAAAGAACTGGCTGGAAGAGGTTACTACGCCCAGCTCAGACTTGGGAAAGCTCTCTTGAAGCGCTAAAGTAAGAATTGGCATTACTAGACCTATGCCTAACCCTATTACCATCATATAGGATGATGCAATCAGCTTAGTTGTGGTCATGCTTAATGTACCCAGAAGTATAAATCCCACCGCCATGATGATCATACCTATTGTCATCTGGAAGCGAACACCTATCTTCTGCACAATCTGCCCACCTATTATGCTAGCAACAATCATGGTAATCATCATTGGCGTCATAACGGTACCAGAAGCTGATGCGCTAATACCGACAATCCCTTGCATAAACAGTGGGACAAACATGATAGCTCCGAACATCCCGACAGACATTAGAAAGCCAATGCCGTTGATGACGGAGAAAGTTCGGCTTTTGAATAAACGCATGGGTAAGATCGCTTCGCTCGCTTTGGATTCAATGCGGATAAAAGCGATGATAGAGATTATGGAAACTCCTATCATACCAAGGATTTGCCAGGAGCCCCAAGCGTACTGCTTGCCTCCGAAGGTTAATGCCAGCAGCAATGGAACTACACCTATTATCATGGTGATCATTCCGCCGAAATCGAACTGAATTGGACCCGATGCTCGAACGCTTTTTAAGCCTAAGGCAATAAAAACAACAGCGAGAAGTCCTACCGGAAGATTGATATAGAATACCCACCGCCAATTTAGTGAGTCCACAATCCAGCCCCCTACCTGCGGTCCAATGACGGATGCTAAGCCGTATATGGCCCCAAACACCCCTTGCCATTTCGCACGCTGCTTACCAGTGAATAAATCACCTATGATAATCATGGCCATTGGCATCATAATTCCGCCCCCCACGCCTTGAAGGGTACGGTACCAAATTAATTGTGTCATGGATTGAGACATACCACAAAGTGCGGATGCTGCCATGAATATGATAATCCCGGTCAAGTAGACCACTCTTCGTCCTAATAAATCAGCAAGCTTTCCGGCAATGGGAACGACAGTGGTTGAGCTTAGCATATAAGCAGTTGTCAGCCAAGCCATTACGCTTAATCCACCCAATTCGCCCACGATTCGTGGCATTGCTGTACCTACGATAGTCCCATCTAATGCTGCAAAAAGCATGGCAATTATTAAACCTGTGATCAACAGTCCACGCTTCGTTTCTGATCCTTTTGGAATTGCTTCTGAGCTTTCTGAAAGTTCCATAACCGATATCCTCCTGTCAGTACTTTTATAGTTTCCTTATAAGAAGTAGAAGATACAATTCGAAGCTGGTGGATTAATTTTGGGGGCATGCGGACACATGGATTGCGAAGCCTGGTCTTCTATGTTCCATGAATGTCTGATAAGATGAAGGGAATGAAATTATACGTTATTAACCAATTTTACCCACATTCTAACTATTTCGAGGGGTTATATGAATAGCGATAGATTGAACGGAATCATTACGATTGAGGATGAAAAACGGTGGGACGGACAAGGTTATGCCAATGGCTGGGAGCATTATGCGGATGAATTGCGATTGTTTGATTATAGGCTCCAACGGTTATATTTCAGCAGAAAAAAGCGCATGGATGTCTGGAGGGATGACCCCTATCAGGGACTGTTCGTATCGGAAGAAGAGTTCCTGGATCTAATAATTGGGCATGCGGATGATTGGGCGGATGATCCCGAGGCAGCGGCAGTGTTGGAGCAGTTGGAAAACCTGGAAAGGGCGATTGCTCACAGGTTAGCTGTGAGCGTTCAGGCAGGCGTTCATATGCCTCTTCTGGCGGCTGTGAACACATTCGGACTGCGTGGTCGGGAGCGTGACTTCGTAGTGGCTGCATTGGCAGTGGAGATGGATCGTAAATATGAGCGGGTTTTCGGATTCCTGCAGGATGATTTGACCAGCAAGCATCCAAATGCCAGTTTGCTGATTCAATTGAACTGCAGAAATGCCGCAGATATGATGGAGGCAAGGGAGGCGCTTGCGTCATCAGGCCCTTTGGCGAAGTATTTTCTCCATAGGGATGAGACTTCTGCAGCGAAATCGCTTCTCTCCCAGCCGATTGTGCTTGATCGGCGGATGGTGCGCTATCTGCTCGACGGGAGCGGCTCCGATCCATCGGAGGTTGTTAAGCGAATGACACAGCGCTTCAACAGCGACAGTCCGCCAGAGCCTCTGCGCGTTGATCAGGCGCTTCAGCAGCAGATGCAGGCGTTCGTGCGAGGCATGTACGACCCGGAGAGGAGCATGCGCAAGCGGCTAGCGTTCCATATCTGGGGCCCGTCGGGCGCCGGGAAGACGCTGCATGCGAAGCACTGCTGCCATGCCTTTGGCAAATCGGCGCTAATAGCCGATATGGCAGCCATGTCACTTGCGGAGCGGCCGTTTGCGGAGGTGCTCGATGAGGTGCTGCGAGAAGCTATTTTGCAGCAGGCAGTGCTCTGCTTCACGCATGTGGAAGCGCTGTTTCCAGAAGAGCCGGATGCGGCGGCTCAACACAAGCTGCGCTCATTTGTCCACAGCTTGAATGGCTACGGCGGGCTGCTTTTCCTGCTTGCGAATAAGCAGCTTAAGCTGTCCGCAGACATAAAGGAACGATGGGTGATCGATATGGAGCTGAAGGTGCCAGCAAGCGAGGATCGTGAAGCGCTATGGAAAAGCCTCGCAGCTGAATTCGGCGTTTCTATGTCTGTGGATTGGCGGATAATCGGCGATAAATTTCGATTCACTGCGGGGCAAATTAGGCGAGCCTTCTCGCTAGCACAAGGCTTTACAGAATGGACGGGTGCTGGAATGCCAGCTGTAAGGAGCATCGCGGCTTATGGTGCCATAGACGAGCAAGCCTTGTATGAAGCGTGTTTCATGCAGGTGCAGCACCGCTTGGAGAAGAAAGCTTCTCGCATCCATTCCAAGTATTCTTGGGAGGACGTTATTTTGCCAGGCGAGCAGAAGGAACAGCTTCGTAATGCATGTAACCAAATGAAATACCGCAGTATCGTTTATGGACAGTGGGGCTTTGAGCGTAAGCTGGCTTATGGCAAAGGGTTGAGCATGTTATTTGCTGGACCCCCTGGAACAGGGAAGACGATGACGGCGCAGGTGGTTGCGAAGGAGCTGCAGCTGGAGCTTTACAAAATCGACTTGTCGCAGGTGATAAGCAAATATATCGGGGAAACGGAAAAAAATCTCCATGAAATATTTCATGAAGCCCGCCTTAGTAATGCGATTTTGTTCTTCGATGAGACGGATGCGTTATTTGGTAAGCGTTCAGAGGTAAAGGATTCCCATGATAAATATGCAAATATAGAAACGGCGTATTTGCTTCAAAAGATGGAGGAATACGATGGCATTTCGGTACTTGCCACCAACCTGCTTGGAAATATTGATGATGCTTTTATTCGACGTATTAATTACATCATTAAGTTCCCATTTCCAGATGCAGATTATCGGGAGAAGATATGGCGCTCTATGTTTCCGGCGGAAGCACCTATCGGGGAGGATGTTGATTTCAAGCTGATAGCCAGTAAATTCCCCATAGCGGGTGGCGGTATTAAAAATATTGCGGTTTCAGCTGCTTTCTTGGCGGCTGATGCAGGAACACCTATTCTTATGAAGCATCTTCTTCAAGCTGTAAAGCATGAGCTTCTGAAAACAGGCAAGCTTCTGACCAAAGATGAACTGGATTTTTTCTAAATCTATTTGGAGCATTCTGAAGCTGAGATCAAGCTAGGGGTGGGATGAGGCGGTAATAACGTTCTCAGCTACAGATGTCTGCTTGGTAATAAAGGCAGCGATTTCTTGTTCCCGAAGCGGTTTGCTTAGAAGGAAGCCCTGAACAATATCGCATTTCCATGTTTTAAGCAGGTACAATTGGTCGTAAGATTCTACCCCCTCTGCAACGGCTTGAATATCAAGATCTTGAACAAGTCGGATGATCGATTCTGTGATCCTGCCTTCGTTATTTTTACAAATATCACGGATAAATGATTTGTCGAGCTTCACCAAATGGAGCGGCAGCCGGTTCAAATAATGAAGTGAAGAATAGCCGGTGCCGAAATCGTCCAAAGCGATACGGACTCCGAGTTGTGTTAGCTCCTTCAGCCGGATGTTAGCGGCATCAATGGAAGCGATAAGCATGCTTTCTGTAATTTCAAGCTCAAGTAGATGGGGTGGCAAGCCGGTTTCTGATAAGATTTGCGAAACATGCTTAGGAAAGTAGCTGTCATTAAGCTGCAATGCGGATATGTTGACACTTATTACGGCTTCAGGAAAAGGGACCATCAGCATTTCTTGATACAGCTCACAAGCGCGTCGCAGCACCCATAAGCCGATGGGCAAGATGGTTCCATTTTCTTCAGCAATAGGGATGAATTCCCCAGGAGAAACCGCACCCAGCTTCGGATGCTGCCAGCGGACAAGCGCTTCAAATCCGCGGACTTTGCCCGAATGTATATTAAATTGGGGTTGGAAGTGGAGCTCAAGCTCATCATTGGATAGGGCTTGCAGTAGTCCCTCTTCTAGCTTCAGGCGGTGTATCTGATTCTTCAATAGATTTACATCATAGATCATGATTGATGGCTGTCCCTGTTCTTTGGTGCAGCGGAGAGCTATATCCGCATGATGTATTAGTACTTCGGCTGTCTCTGTGTGCTTCTGTATCGCAATACCTAAATTCACGGTGAGATGCATCGTGCGATTTCGAATCACTAAGGGTTGGCACAGTTTATTCTGGATCTTTGCAGCCTCTGCAAGGACACGCTCCGAGTCTTCAGATGTCGAAAGGCTGCATATAATTTCATTTTCACGTATATGGGTGACAAAACTTTGAGGAATCAGGGCTGTGATTCGTTTGCACATTCCTTTTATCAGATCTTCACCGAATGGATAGCTATGCTGGAAATTCATGATATGAATGATACAAATCACAGTTTTCCCGGATTGATCCATGTAGTTCTGAAGCCGTTCAGCCGAGGCGTTGGTACTGGACTTAGATGCAGCCAGTTCCGGATTAAGCAAGGTCGGCTTGTGCCATTCTATGATGAAATAACGAAAGCTTGCCGAAGCAATCGGAGTGATGATCATTAGCGGTAAAGAGTAGTAGGTTAAAATGGACACAGCAATGGGTGTGGGAAGTGCTAAGCTGCAAGCCAAGGTTACGATGGCAATAAGGGCACCGAATAATAAATGATTTATTAGTAGGGATGAGATTTTTTTGTGCTGCTCTAATTCTCTCCATATAACACCCACCATCGCGCAGATAATAAGGGTCCAGACAGCGGGCTCCCAACCAATTCCTCCTAGTAAATATCGATATCCCCCTGCGATTACTGCTGCCATTAACCCGGCGCGGTAGCCCCCGTAAATTCCGGCCATTGCCACCACAATGGTCTCCATATCCAAAAAAACACCGTCTGTAACAGCAGCGGAAATTTGCATGGAAATAATACTGGATATCCCAAATAGTGCACCCAGGATAACATGTTGAAGCTTTTTAGAAAGCTGCATAACATGTGGATGCAAACGGTTAATTACTATGATGAAAAAGGCAATATCCGCAAAATTTCGCGCTAAGCTTGTAATGATCTGCAGCCCATACATTTGGTTCTAGCCCCCCAATACTATCCATACATGAACATTATCGTACCGTATCTTCTTCTTTAAATTATGGATTGAAAGTATGAGTAAAGTTAAGTGGTTTCCATTTATCTGATATTAATCTTTCAAATAATTTCCAGAGATGGAGTTGGAAATGAGAACAGCCTTGTCTGCTCTCATATGAAGAGAGCAGACAAGGCTGTGAATGGATCATTGAAGTTTAAGGTACTAGCAATTCGAATTTGTAGCCAACTCCCCAAACTGTTTTAATATGCTGGGGCTGCTTGGGATTATACTCTATTTTCTTTCGGAGGTTGGTGACATGGACGTCAATGGAGCGTTCGTTCACGTAGGAATCAATCCCGCGGATTGCATTAATTAATTCGTCGCGGCTAAATACTTTTCCAGGGAAGCTGTAAAATAATTTCATAATTTCAAATTCGGAGAAAGTAATTTCGACAACCTGATCTTTGACGATCAGTGTCCGTCGCTCCAAGTCAAGCTGAAGCCACTGTGTGGGAGCGCTTAATGTAGCGACTGGACTTGATGAAGCTGCTGCGAAATTAGGTGCATATGTAGGTTGTGGCGATGAACGCCTGAGCTGAGCGTTGATTCTGGCCTTTAGCTCCTGCATGCTAAATGGCTTGCACAAGTAGTCATCAGCTCCACAGGACAAAGCTTGTATACGGTCCGTGACCTTATTTTTCATAGAGATAACCAGGATTGGAACTTGGGTATGATGGCGAAGCAGCTTGCATAGATCAGCACCATCCATATCTGGAAGGATGAGATCTAGCAGAATCACATCCGGAGTAAACGTATTCAAAGCATCAAAGCTGTCCTGCCCCGTCTCTACCCGCTGCACGGTAAAATTCTCTTCGCACAGATAAAGCTTCAGCATTTCCCCAATAATTGTATCATCTTCTATAATCAACACTTTTTGCATGTTCAGACACCTCATTGAGTACGGATTTGGGTATTTTCTATAATTTGGTCTGAAACGCTAATATTTTGCTAATATTTACTATGTCTATGTACCTATTTTTATTATATAGTCTACATTTGTGTACGTCTATAAGCCAATTTATGAGAATATTTGTAAAGTATTAGCAATTTGTCGAAAGCTAACTTACTACAATTTCTCTGTGGTTACCCATCCTTGAAGGGCCTCGATGGATGTTTTCCTGTCAATGCTGGTGAACACTTCGTGCAATCGAGTTTCTAATTCCTTGCACAAAGGAACATAATGCATGGTATCAGCCTCATCTATTGATAATTCTAAGGTGCCTGCGGCGGTAAAAACATCTTTCATGCCGAGATTACCGGCAGCTCCCCGTAGGGAGTGGGATAGACGCTTGGCCTCAGTTAATTGCCCATCGTTAATATAGTTCAACAATTTAGCAGCGGTTCGGTCATGCTCCTTGCGAAAGAGAGCAAGCAGCTTCACGTAGATCTCAATCTTGCCGTCTAATCTCTGGACGGCATCTTGAATATCAATGCCCTTCAATTCTGGCAGGTGCTCGTAATTTACAGTGCCTGTCTCCGTAGTCATGGCAGGATAAGGCTGTAAGGGCAACCATTTCGACAAAGTGGCTGCTAATAAATCAGGCTCCAGAGGTTTGGTTAGAATGCCGTTCATTCCCACTCGGAGGCATTGATCATGCAGCGCCTTGGTAACATCGGCTGTTATCGCAATAATAGGTGTATGGGCATACCGACTATTAAGGCGAATTCTTTCTGTTGTTGCCAAGCCGTCCAGCTCAGGCATATGGATATCCGTCAGAATAAGATCAAAATGATGTACTGGCAGCAACTCGAGAGCTTCCAAGCCGTGACTGGCTACCGTTACGGAGACTCCCAGTGCTTCCAGCATGGCTGTAGCCACCGTCTGGTTAATAGCTTGGTCCTCAATGAGCAGAACATGGCCGGCTAAGGGTCTTGATTGCCCGGACAAGTCTAAATGTGCAGGAGCTTCTACTTGATAGCAGGCCTGAAGAGCTGCGATTGAATGATACAGCTCCAAGCGGCTTATAGGTTTGACGAGAATTGCGTCAGGTCTTTGATTATCGGGCAAACGCTGCAGAGCATCACGACCTGCGAGTGTCGTGTAGATGATAGTGAGCGCTTCGCGCCGATTAGCTGCTTGTTTCATCTGCAGCCATGTCTCCTCCCCATACATATCTTGAGCTTCCATATCTAACAGTAAGACATGGACGGGCGAAGGCTCCCATTCCAAACGGTTTAGAGCGTGGGTCCAGCTATCCGATGATTCTGTTTGCAACGAAAGACTGTTAATCATCATGGAAAGGCTCGTTCTAAGCTCTAGTGAGTCCTCTACAATGTGAATGCGAAAATCGTCATGATATTTCGAAAGCGGGAACGTAAGCTTGCGTGTCGGATTTGGGCTAACAAATCGAATGGTGAAGGAGAAGGTACTTCCAGCACCCAGTTCACTCTCAATGGATAAGCTGCCCCCCATCATTTCGATCATATTTTTGGAAATAATCAATCCAAGTCCCGTTCCGCCGAATTTACGGCTTATGGATTGGTCTGCTTGCATGAAGGGTTGAAGCAGTAAATTCATTTGCTCGGGAGTCATACCGATTCCGGTGTCTGTAATCGAGAAACGGACTGCCGCCTCTTCGTCCTTATGATCGACGACTCTTATTAGCAGGGTAACGGATCCGCTGTCCGTAAATTTGATTGCATTGCTTATCAGATTTAATAAAATTTGCTCCAGCCGCAGCGTGTCCCCGATTAAAACGGCCGGAATCTCACCTTCCAATCGGATAATCATATCTATTGGCTTGTGACCGAGTAGGACGCTTAACGTGCTGTTGAGCTTGCGAAGGGTTTCATCCAGCTGGAAGCTGGCTTTTTCTAGTGTAAGCTTGTTGGCTTCAATCTTAGAGAAATCTAAGATGTCATTGATTACTTGTAGCAGCGTTTGTGCAGAGCTGGAAATTTTACTCAGATAATCCCGCTGTATATCCGTAAGCTTCGTTTGCTGCATCAAATAAGAAAGGCCCATTATACCATTGAGCGGAGTTCGAATTTCGTGACTCATACTTGCAAGAAACATGCTTTTAGCTTGATTGGCGCTATCCGCAGCTTCTTTGGCTTGGACCAATTCCGATTGGATCTGTTTTTGATCCATAATATCCCGGACGATAGTTGAAAAGAATACATCCCCGCCGTCCGAAGGCTTGTGCGCAACAATAACCTGTGAGGTTACGATGCAGCCGCCTTTTCGAGTCACAAACTCTGTTTCGCCTTCCCAGTGTCCGTGCTGCTGAGCAATAACCAAACCCTCTGCGAGCTGCATCGACATTTCCGTCTGCAAATAATTGCCTATTAAGCGAGAATCCTCATCCAGAACATCGATTTCAAGAAGTTGTTTACCAGCTGCATTGATGTAGAACATGTTGCCCTTAAGGTCAAAGGAAGCGATAAAATCTTGGGCTGCATCCAAAATATGCAAAAGTCGGTTGCTCGTTTCCGTCGCTTGCAGAAATGAGCTCATATCCCGGGCAAGCATAACAAAGCCTTTGAGCGATCCGTCGGGATGAGTCATGAGACTTACATTTAAAGAGACAGCGAGACGGGAGCCGTTAGAACGAATGTAGGTCCAGTCCTGATCCATTTCCATTTTACGCATCGGCTTTACTGCGAGAACTGAGCAATCCGGTTCGACGGGTATACCTAAATCAACGGAATAAGCGCTGGCTCGTTCTCTTAATTGAACCGGATCATGCCAGAGCAGAGGGGTCTCCAGTTGGACTACATCGCGCGCTCGGTAGCCGAGCATGTTTTCCGCTGTATGATTTAATGAAACAATCCGGAATTCCTTGTCCAAAACAATCATAGCTAATTGATTAGTCCCTACGAAAGATTCGAACGGCTCAAACAAATCGCGTAAATTTTGTGTCATTTCATTAACGGATAGGGATAATAGGCCGAGTTCATCCCTGCTCTTAGTTTCTATGGCTGCCACGGAGAGATTACCTCCGGCTACGGCTTCGGTTACAATCAGCAGATCGTGAATTCTCCGGATGATCATGGTGTTAAACACAAAATAGATTAAGCTTGCCAGTACGAGCTCCATCAAGGCAATCAACCCAACCGTCGAAAAGAACAGAGATTCGAGAGGTTTGTTCAAGGTAGCTTCAGAGACATTGAACAAAAGATACCAGGGGGTGCTGCCTACCTTGGAATAAAATAACAGAAGGGATTTTCCTTGGAAATTAAACAGCTGGTAGCCTGTTCCCTTATCGATAATTTCTCTATGCACCGGTTCAAGGTCAGGAAAGTCTTTGGGAAAATTATTCTTCAATATAAGCTCCTTATGTCCACTGTACAGTATAGTTGCATCCCTATGAATCAAGGTGATTCCACCTGCATGGTTAGGATCGATGCCTTTCAACTGCTCGCTAAACACCTTATTGGCATCCAAAGCGATCTGAAGCAAGCAAATCATTCTGCCTGAGTCATCCCATACAGGCAAAATAATGGTAATGATATATTCCCCCGCTTGCCCAAAGAAGGGGTCGGAAATAAGTCCCTGCCCCTTTCTAGCCAGTTTAAAGGTGGTATTGGCGGATATGTTAAGGGTATCTCCGTTCGTTAAGCTCAGATTGCCTTCCAAGTCGGAAATACCTGCTGAATAATAGACATTATCGGAGTAAATAACCTCTTGACGCAAATAGTTGAGCTTCTCTTCGAGCGTACCTTTTTTCATCATATTGGTGCGACTGATGACTTTGGCTTCAGCGTAGCGGATATTCAACCAGTCGTTTAGGTGCTTGGAAGTGTCTTGTACCGCCGTCAAGCTCAGTTGTTGAATGTAGGAGATCATCTTTTCTTTGGCTAATGAATAATTCACCGCGCCCACAATACTTAAACAGATCGTAGTAATGACTACGAGCAGTAATACCCATTTAATACGTAAGGAGTTTGCCATTGTATCCTCCAAGTCTTATAAGGACAATTGTTTACTGATTGTTAGAGAAGTTCAATAAAACTAAATATATATATCGGAAAACTTTTAATGTTTTCTTAGTATCATTGAAGACAAAAGAGGCTCTTAGAACATAAGTACATGCGAATAGCTACAAAGGGGAAATGAATAATGAAATGGACCGTAGGCAGAAAGCTGATTATGTCTTATGTAATCATCCTGGTAATTATGGGGTTAGTGAGTTGGATGAATTTAAAAAGTATGAGTCAAATGCAAAAAAACACGAAAGAAATTTCTCAAGTCTGGTTAACAGGTATTGAGATTGCTAATCAGGTTAATTTTTCATTGGAGCATGTATTGGTTCTTTACTATCAAATGCTAATCGAACCGGACCCTGCCAAAAAAGTGGACCTAAATAAGCAGATGGAAGAAACCCTCAGCTCGATTGATAAAAAGCTGGACCAATACAAGGAATCCTTGGCCGATGGGCAGGATGAACGAAATGCAGCTAAATTATCTGAAAAATGGAAGGCGTTCAGAGAAGCTAACGCGCAGTCCAGCAGCCAGGGAAATGGAAAGGCATCGGAGAAGGTGTCTCAGACGTTCCAAGAGGTGAGGGAAAGCGTTGCAGTCATCGTTAATTTCAACCATCAGGGGGCATCGAAAGCAGAGGAGGAAGGTGAAGCGGCCTATCGTAGCAGCATCATACAGATTAGCGTTATGCTTGTGTTTGTTATCTTGTTTGTTGCACTCATTGCCTATGCAGCGATACGAATCATTTCCCGTCCGATTCTGAAGGTTGCCCAATCTTTAGAGATGATTTCTCATGGTAATCTAACGGCTGAATCCATACATATTAAATCCAATGATGAAATTGGTATATTAGTCAGTGCTGTGAACAGGGTTTCGAGCTCACTGAAGGAATCTGTGCTGCAAATGCAGGAGGCTTCCAGTCAGGTAGCAGCCTCCGCACAGCAGCTTACAGCAAGCTCAGAACAAAACTCAACGGCTGCCCAGCATGTAGCTGAATCCGTTCAAGAGGTAGCCTCGGGGTCAGAGAATCAAGCCTCAAGTGCAATGGAATGCGGTAGAGCCATGGATGAGATGGCTATAGGCATACAGCGGATTGCGGAAACAACCTCGGAAGTGTCTGAGCTGTCGGATGAAGCTTCTCGTCATGCAGAGAAAGGAACAACAGTCATGAAGATGGCTTCGTCAAAGATTCAAGCAGTCAGTTCCACTGTGGAGAAGGCAAGCGAAATTATTAAGAAACTGGAAGGCCACTCTCAAGATATAGGACGGATATCCCAATTAATCGGGGAGATTGCCAACCAGACAAATCTATTGTCTCTTAACGCAGCTATTGAAGCTGCGAGAGCTGGCGAGAATGGCAGAGGGTTTGCGGTGGTAGCTGATGAAATACGTAAGCTGGCGACACAAACGGCTGATTCCATTCAAGAAATCAATGGGGTCATAAGTGGTATTCAACTTCATACAGCCCAAGCAGTAGAGACAATGAACGAAGGGCAATCGGAAGTCAGCGGAGGGTTGCATGCAGTAGGGCAAGCAGAGGAAACCTTTGGGTGGATAGTTAAATCATCGGAAGAGGTATCTCGCAAAATCCAGGAGGCTGCTGCTGCAGCGCAGCAGATGTCAGCAAGCTCCGAGGAGGTAGCTGCAACGGTAACAAGTATGGGACAGATTGCGCAGCAAAGTGCCGGGTTAGCCCAGACCGTAGCTGCAACCACAGAGGAGCAGTTGGCGTCTACGCAGGAGATAACGGCTTCCGCCGGAATGCTGTCTGATGTTTCCCTGGATCTGCAAAAGCTGATTGTTAAGTTTCGTGTTTAGGGGTTTGTTAAAACGAGTGGCAGTGAAGCTAACAGAGGCAATGAAGGCTTTGAGCGGCGCTGAAAGCTCCGTTATTCAGTTTGCCGCCTCCAAGTTAAGGCGATAATAGAAGTCGGAATGCCGTTATTTGGGGCGATAGAAGCGCTGAGCTTACAAACAGAGAGATTAAAGGAACTAGTTGTTCCGTTATCTCTCTGTTTTTTTGTGCTTTTCACACGATAGAGGAATAAGTAATTCAGTGAGCTGTCGACCAAGAGGATGGTTTTTATATTGAATTTATATGCTTTTGGGTTTGGGGTGAGCGATGCTTGCCCTTTAATATAATAGAATCGCAATGAGTGAATCATGAAATTTGTGATATAAAACACAAATGCGCATTTTTATGGAAAAATAGGACATATGGCACAGATATATATATAGTCATCCTATATAATTACAATTATAATAGTAAAAGATGCCTTAATATGACAAAACATAACATGCTGCCAACATGATTCGTCAGCATATCGACAAGTAGAATGGTAGGAGTGATTTCCAATAGGCGATTATACGGTTATTGCTGATGTTGGCGCATCCCTGCTGAAGTTATTGCAAGAGCAAATGACGCCAGAGCCTATCCCACAGCCTGAGTTGATAGGGATAGCTTCCCCTGCTGATAAGGGTGATCTCTACCTTTCCTTATATTTGTATAACATCAAAGAGAGCGGTGACAACCGCCAGACTCGAATGATATCAAGAGGGACGGGAGAAATTCAATTCCCGCCCGAGACTGTTGATCTTTATTACCTTTTAACCGCTTATTCGACAGCTGAACTGCAATCGCGCGTCTTAGACGAGCATAGAATTCTAGGCAGAGCTATACAAGTGTTGTACGACAACTCCATTCTACGTGGATCAGCACTTGTTGGAACATTGGCGGATCAGGGTGAGGAAGTGCGAATCGTAATGGATACGCTCTCTGGAGATACGTTGACTCGTATGTGGAATTTCGGAGATGTTCCTTACCGGCTTTCAGTCGGCTATGTAGTGGGACCAGTCAATATTGATTCCACTCGGATAAAAACTACAAAACGGGTTTTAGAACGCGATTTTCGAATTCAAGGATAGGAGGATTCGACTTGGAAAGTGTCAGAGTAGCTAAGCTAAGTACGAAGGTTTCGTTAGTAGTTTGTCTTCTGGATTCCTATACCTCGAGTTCTCCTCTTGGATTGAACGCATCTATTCTACTTGAAGGAACACTATCCAAACCTATCATTACATCCAAAGGAACCTTCATATTTAATGATTTACAAGCAGGTGGATATCGACTGCGCGTGAACGTGCCGTATTATTTTGAAGAGTGCCGTGATATCGAAGTGGGCCTTGAGAACACACTGGTTCATGTTACACTGTCACCCCGTCCGTCGTATCCGTTTAGAGAAAAGGATACACTCTTGCGTGCGAGCGTTAGCAATGAACATGGCCAGCCGTATTCCAAGGCTATTTTACTTGCAGTAATGCAATCGGAGAATGGAGCGAGGGCGAGATTAGCTCAGGATAAAGCAGGACAAGGCACGGACCAACTGACTATTGGTTCAGTTACCGGTAAAATCTCTGTGGGAGATCGGTATCTTATTCGCAGTAGGAATAGTTCCGAGGTCGGGGAGGAGCTGTGTCTAGTTGAGGAGGTGCTGGAGTACCAGCGCAGGCTTCGGCTGGAACGGCCGCTAATTGGTAGCTACGCCAGAGGATCCTTGCTGCTCCCGGTTGTTAAGACGCAGTCTGACGAGCGGGGCGAGGTGGTAGTCGCTTTTGCCAACTGCAGGGCTAATCGTTTTGATATCAAGCTGGATGTTGCGCATAGTGGCCGTTCGCTTTCGAAGGAGGTGAACCTCACAGAAGGCGGAACGACGCTTGCAGGCAAATGGAAATTCTAACTTCAAGGAGCAGTCACTAAAGCGGTATTAGTTTGAAAGAATAGATTTTTGGCTAGGCATGCTGTACATAACTTTGTTAGTAGATCGGATTCTTCCATCTTCTATAAACCACAAGCAGAAAGGAGAGAACTGGTTTCATATTTTGCAATGGATCGATGCAGATGGATGAAACTGGGGAACAATGGCTGAGTATTTATCACCTGGAGTCTACGTAGAAGAATTCGATAGCGGCGCGCAGCCGCTCGAAGGTGCAAGTACGAGCACGGCGGGCTTTATTGGTCTGGCACAAAGGGGGGAGATAGAAGGTGTCCCCCTACTGATTACCAGCGTAGCTGATTTTCATCGTAATTTCGGCAGCTATTTATCTGAGAATGCTTTCGGGGATTACCGTTTCTTGTCTTATGCAGTTGAGCACTTCTTCTTGAATGGCGGCTCTCGCGGTTATGTAATGCGTGTGGCACCATCGGATTCCAAGCCTGCTACGAACCAAGGAAGTGCCAATAAAGAGGCGAAGGTGCTTCGAATCACTTCCAAGAACCCGGGTACATGGGGTAACCAAGTGCGTATCGTAGTTGTCCCTGCGAGCAAAGCGAAGACGCAAATTATTGACATTATCGGGACTCCAGGCGAATCGGTGCAATATCGCGTGAAGAATAACGCTGGTTTCAATGTAGGCGATATCGTAGCTTTCCAAAATGGCGGCAGCAAGCAGTACAACCGCATCGTCTCTTCACTTGACAATATCATCGAATTAGAATCCGTGCTTGAAGGCGAAGAGGATGTCATTGACACCAATTTACTGCCTGCGAAGGTTCTTACGACTAGTGAATTTACTGTGCATGTATTTTATGGAGATGAAGCGGAATCATTCGAGAAGGTGTCGCTTAACGTATCCGCTGCCAATCATGTAGAGAAAATTTTGTCCCGCTCTAATATCATTATTGTTAAAGACATTAGTTTGGGTACGGATCTTGGTGCTGTTGCTCCATTTGAATCACTATCCGGTGAAACGGAAGAAGCGGGCAAGTTCCAGATCTCTCTATTTGGAGGCAGCGACGGTTCTATAGCGAATTTAGCAGCTTCTGATTTCATGGGGGTAGATCGCGGCCCAGGTAAACGAACAGGGATTCAATCGTTTATCGATAACGATGTCGTGAGCATTATGTCCATTCCCGGTGTAACCGATCCGAATGTACAGCTGTCCTTGGTCGCGCATTGTGAAAACCTCGGAAGCCGCTTCGCGATTCTTGATGTCCCGCGTGAGAAAACTAAAGTGGCCGATGTGATGACTCACCGCAATATTTTTGACAGTAACTATGCAGCGATGTACAATCCTTGGCTTCAAGTGTTTGATCCGTTAGATAAACGCAATATTTACATTCCACCGTCCGGTTCAATGGCAGGTATTTATTCACGCTCTGACCAAACCCGCGGTGTCCAAAAAGCTCCTGCAAACGAAGTTGTTCGTGGTGCTGTAGGTCTTGATTGCCAGTACAATAAAGGCGAACAGGATATTTTGAACCCTCAGGGTGTTAACCTAATCCGTCATTTCGCCGGTCAAGGTATTCGTGTTTGGGGGGCTCGTACATGCTCTTCGAATGGTCTGTGGAAATATGTCAACGTTAGAAGGTTGTTCATCTTTATTGAGGAATCAATTAAGAATGGTACCAACTGGGTTGTGTTCGAACCGAATGATGAGCAGCTATGGGCTCGTGTACAGCGTACCATTGAAGCGTTTCTTACCCGTGTATGGAGAGATGGCGCTCTGATGGGCGGCAGCCCAAGCGAGGCATTCTACGTTAATATCGGCCGCAGCACGATGACACAGGATGATATCGATAACGGTCGTTTGATATGTATTATTGGGGTTGCGCCTGTGAAACCGGCGGAATTCGTCATCTTCCGGATTACTCAGAAAACGAGAGAAGAATAGGTTCTCGCTAGTCATTGAGTAAGAGACGGGCAACAATCAGAACGAAAGGGGACGCGGTAAATTATGCCGGGCGAACGTAACGATCCATACAGAAATTTTAGATTTAGGGTTGAGGTAGAAGGTATTCAACAGGCTGGCTTCAGCGAGGTATCGGGCTTCGATGCAACGTTAGCTATCATTGAATATCGTGAAGGTAATGAGACAATTACACCTCGCAAGCTGCCGGGGTTGGCGAAATATGGTAACATCACCCTGAAATGGGGCGTTACCGATTCGATGGATATGTACAACTGGATGCAGGAATCGATTGAAGGCAAAATTGCACGTAAGACAGTCACGATTATTGCCATTGACGAAGAAGGCGCAGATGTAGCAACATGGCAAGTTATTGAAGCGTGGCCTTCCAAGTACACGGCTCCTAATTTCAATGGTACAGGCTCTGAAGTAGCTATTGAGTTTTTGGAGCTTGCGCATGAAGGCATGACCCGCACGAAGTAACAATTGCATCGGGGAAACAAGAGGAAGAATGAGGCGAGTAAAGCCCTTTTTGTCTCTTGTTTTCCTGCTTATGCGATAAATAGGAGGATACCCTTATGGCTTTCAAAACGGAATATGAATTCGAGCTTCCTAGAGGATATGTAGATGATAATGGTACATTGCATAAAAGAGGCATAATGCGTTTGGCAACAGCGGCAGATGAAATTTTACCTATGCGTGATCAACGTGTGCAGCAAAACCCAGGCTATTTGACAATTATTTTGTTAACGCGCGTTATTACGAAGCTAGGGGATCTGCGTGCTATTGATACTCGGGTTATAGAAAAAATGTTTACAGCTGATCTAGCCTTCATGCAAAATTTTTATCGTGAAATCAATGAAATGGAAGTGCCGAAGGTTCACACGTCTTGCCCTAAATGCGAGCATGAATTCGATGTGGATGTGTCTTTTATCGCAGGGATGGAGGAGGCGTAGCAGGTTATCCCATTGATAAGATTTACGAGGAGGCTGGGTTCATCGCTTATTACTTTCACTGGCCTCATGATGAAATCATGTTGATGGAGCATCGGGAGCGCCGGAAGTGGTGTGAGGAAATTTCAAGGATTAACCGCAGTATGAATGAAGATAAGCCTAGCGATAACCCGTTTGACGTATTTAATAAGAGGTGAGCAAGCAGATGAGTATACCGTCTAAAAAATACGCAGTCAGTCCGGCATTCCGTTTTATAGTCGAATTGGACGGATTGATTGTCGGCGGCTTTTCGGAGGTAACCGGGCTACAAGCGGAAACAGAAGTGATGCCTTATAATGAAGGCGGCGTGAACGACTATGTTCATTATCTGCCGAAACAAACCAAATATGAACGCATTGTGCTGAAGCGGGGAATTACCCAGGCTAGTGAGTTATGGGATTGGTATGAAGGGGTAATCGGCGGTAAAATCAAGCGAAAGAGCGGGTCGATTATATTGAATAACCCTGCTGGCAAAGAAATTTGCCGATGGAATTTTTTCGAATCCTACCCTGTGAAGTGGATAGGCCCTCAGATGAATGCATCCAGCACGGGCATTGCAATAGAAGCTATTGAAATCGTACATAAAGGTTTGAAAACCATTTTCAAAAAATAATCCGCAGGGGGACTAGCATGAAAAGACAAAAGCATATCCCCCATACGGTTAGGCAGAACATGAACAATACTGCGCTGCATAACAGGCAGTTCGCAGAAGGCATTATAGGTAAGTACGGGTTTTGGCGTGATGATTATTTGGGACGTATTTCGTTGATTTTCCGTGAGCTTGATGCGTTGTCAGGAGAAGATCATAGCAATAGGGATACGGAGTGGCGGAAAAAGGTAACCCAGCTACAAGTCCAGCTTGACCAACTGCGGCGTGCAGGTACGAAGCATGCAGTAACGCATAATGAAACGATATATCGTTTGGAGAAGTGGATTCGTCAGTACGGTGGAGTTGTGGAGGAGCGGAAGGGCTCGGAGCGCAACAACGGGATTGAAGCTACTGGTATAGCAGCAGGAGGACGCGGAGGTTTACGATCCTCATCGTATGTTCAGCGTAGGTTAGCTGATTCCATGACGGTTCAATCAGTGAATAGAGCAAACGAGCAATTAGCGTTGAAGGTTGAGCAGGCTTTGACGAAGAGCAAGCCTGGTCAGGTAGTGCAGCAAGAGGTAACGAAGGACCATGCAGGGAAGCTTACGCAAGAGCAAGAGCAAGGGCAAGAGCGAGGGCAAGAGCAAGAGCGAGGGCAAGGGCAAGGGCAAGGGCAAGGGCAAGGGCAAGGGCAAGGGCAAGGGCAAGGGCAAGGGCAAGGGCAAGGGCAAGGGCAAGGGCAAGGGCAAGGGCAGAAGCAAAAGCAAGTGAAAAAGCAGGGGCAAGAGCAAAGTGAGCCGAAGCTTTTACAGGATGCTGCTAATCAAGGAACTGTAACGACAAATGGAAATAATCAAAGTCCTAGTTTGGTCAAGGCTACTGAAAGCAAGCAAACAGAGCCTTCTTTAACAGATATTAGTCTGCGCGGTGTAGCAGCAAAGGGCTTACTACTGTGGCCTTCTGATCAGCATCACACTAAACGTATGATGTTATCGTTCCGTCGAAATGCCCAAATAGGACAAGGAACAGCTGAAAAATCACTTCTGGAACGAGACCGGAATAGAAGCATTATAGCTGCGAAACAACCCGAACGGATTGGGAAAACATCACGTGGCCAGATTTACTGGAAGCAAGGTAAGTCATATAAAGTGATGAGTGGTGTGTCCAAACTAAGCTGGCATAATGACCAGAAGTGGGATATTGGTTTAAGGAAAGAGGATAGTAATAGTACATATAGGCTTCAAACCTTGGAATTTGGCGAAAGTAAGGGAACAGCAGAGTCTAGGGGAGTTATTAGAAATACTAGGGATTCACGAAGTTCCCAGAATTTGATTGTTCAGCGCCAATACGCTCATCTTTTACCTTTTCGTAGGGGGGCATCATTACATAACGAGGTCATACAACTGCAGGCCAAACGGGCTTCTGTTATCAACGAGGCATCGAAAAGTCGGGTAAGTGAGCAAGGTATTAATGGAAAGAAAAACAATGAACAAGTAATTGTAGTACCTGAGAGACGCGAAATAGACTGGGATAAGCCAGTTGTTGAGCAAGTACCTATAAAACATGAGCATAATGCAGGAACGACGGAAATAAACCGGCAGCCAGAGCAGAAGCAGCGTACATCGGATGTTGATGACTTGCCTGGAATGCAGCAAACACCGGTGTCGTCGAGTCGGCTTGAATATAACATACATTGGATTAAGCGTTTATCGGATATGTATAAAGGCATTATTAATGTGCCGTCACATAGGAGTAGCTCTGACATCGGGTTGGAAAGCAAGATGAACCGACAAAAGGAATCCTCTGAAGGTAATCTTGGCGGTTTGATGATGCGAAATAAGCTGAAGGGTGGGCTTGTTTCACAGCACTACAGCGCTGAATTTAAGCAAGCAGCGAAGAGTAACGGCTTGCGTACCCCCGGAACTTATCGCGAGCTGCTGATTGGCCGTAATGAGTCGGCTCAGAAGGAACAGGAAGGAAAGATTGAAGCATCCCTTTTTTCAAGCTCATCAGGCATGCTTCAATCTAGGAGAATGCATGGAGCGTGGATTGGGAAGCCGACAGGCCAAGATGGCGGTACATCCATTCAAAGAAGGAACTCTTATAGTAACAATTTAGGAGAACATCAACTCAAGGCTGAATCGTCCTTATTTAGAACTGGATCAAAAATTAGTAGGTCCGTAGGGTATAATTCGGCAGGGAATAATTCCAAAGAGCAATTAAGTGGAACAAATGAACTTAATCGCAAAGCTATGAAAACTGGTGGAGCTATGGGGCAGCTAATGGCTTCAGGTGAAGCAGGATTGAATTGGATGCGAAAAAGCCGTGAGCATCGACAAGGGGCAGCACTTCTTAACCTGCTTGTGGATGAAGGGATGATCTCTGGGGCTTCTCAGCTGGCGTTAATGCTGCTAAAGACATGGCAGCAGCAAACCGCAGAGCAAGAGAGGACACCGCTGAGTCAGGAGCGGCGTGATGAGCGCGGCAATCCACTTATGCTCGCCAGGAAGGTTGCACGGACGGCGCCGAATACCGTGAGAAGAGAGGTCTCCGCTTACGAAACAGTGGAGGGGAGCACCTCACGTAAGACGCGAGCTGGAGAGGATGCGGCAAAATCCGCGTCTGTAAGGTGGCATGCGACCGCGGAATCGTTGATTTTGCCCGAGGCGGCACAGCTGCTAGGACGTCCGCCTGCTCAAGCAGCTCAGCTACTACAGAGACGGTCACAGGCTAACATGACAGAAGCATGGCTACTGCCAGTAGGACAGCAGGCGATGAATCGCTCGCGTTTTGCGTCAGAGCGGGTCCTAGCTAACGCTAGCATAGTGCCGAAGCAGGCCGATTATATCGTAGGATCATCCTCACAGGGCAGAGCAATGGTTCGGCGGAGGAGTGAACAGCTTCCAATAGCGGCTGCTAGGAGAAGCTTGAGGACGAAGGAAGTATCGTTTGGGGACCATTCGATGGCTTCATCGCTTCTTTCCATTGCAGCAGATAGGACGCATGACCGTGGAGGATACGTTGGTTCCCCTGTTTGGCAGAATAGAGAGCAGAAATATGTAGAGTCGAGAGGCGCAAACCTACCAGATAGAACGTTGCGCGAACCCAGTGCGGTGGCCGACACTAAGCAGTTGGTCGAGGGAGTTGCGGCTACGGTATCAACCGGAAGGCGAGCACGGAGGAACGGATATCAGCTATCGCAAACGGAAGGGCGAATTCTTACAGCAAGTCGTGCAGTCAAGGATGGAGTCCGGCCAACAGCGGAATCTCAATTACAACAAGCGGCAGAGGTGCTGCAGCGCTATGTAGTGAAGCAAGCGCCTGTGCTTATGATGAGAAGTGCTTTTCAGGCAAGTGCTGATCTGCCTCGATTTAAACGCACAGACAAGGGAGCAGCTTCCCTGCCCGGACATGTTGGTATAGTAAAAAGACAGCAAAGCCCAGCAGACGTAACAGGCACCGCATGGCAACCGGCTAGAATGGGAGTAGGAGTTTCTCCTATTATTTCGGTGAACAAACAGGATGAAGGGTTTAATGAAAACTATTTATCAAACCCAACAAGGAAGGTTGCTATTCAGAGGAGGCCTTTCCAAGGATTGGGCCATTCCAAACAATCCTATCTTAATGATTCGAGGCTTTCCTACTTTTCTTTATTACCCAGCAGCAGGCATGAAGCGGGAGATTTTAAAGAAGCAATAGGTAGAAACCTACATAGTGAAGATCGTCCTAACGATAGATCGGTGGTCCCAGGAATACCTGCTGGTGGGCAGGTTGCAGGATTCGTAAACAGGGCAGGAGCTCTGTTGGCAGATGTCCAAGCTCGCAGATCCGAAGCGCATAATATGGGGTCACCAGCGACTAAGTTGACTACGATGCAGCAAACACTGGGCGCTTTAACTAGGACTTCAAGTCATGCCGTGCTGTATGGCACAGTGAACAGTTCAAGATCGTCTAGTTTTCAGAAAGATATAACTGACGCTACTCATGCTTTGGGGACAGCTACTGCGTTCTTACCGAGGCGCTTGACTCAAGGCTTGAAACAGCAATCAAGTGAACAGCTTGCAGCTGCGCAGAGAGTAGTAAGGAACCGTGCACAGCTTCCGGCAGTACTGCAGAATCAGCGGCAGATTGGGATACAGCGTACAGCCTTGAGGCAGTTACAACGAGTTGATGATGGACAGCTTACGGCCAAACGGAAGAAACAAGAGTCTGACAAACGGTTTACAGCAACATGGCAGAACGCTCAGACTGACAAACGGTTTACAGTTACACGGCAGAATGATCAGACGGACATACAACGTACAGCTAAGCAACACAAACATGAGACCGCCACACAACATACAGTAACACATCAGGAATTAGCAGGCATGAGCATGAAATATGTATCAATAAAAGCAGAAAATGAAAGTTTTGCACAGCAGAAGGAGAGCTTAGCGAACAACGGCAGCAACGGCACTGCTCCTGCTCCTGCCCCTGTGCAAAGTGAACGATATATTCGAACAAGGGGTTTGCTGCATCGTCATAATGAACCTTTAGCATCAAGCGTAACATCATCGGCCATAGTTCCGATGGCTACAATAAGCAACAGTGCCTCAATGCTATTACGGCGTAAGCCGTTGGTAGAGAGTGCTGCAGAGCCGAGTAAAGCACTTAATAGAAGTGGACAAGCTCGTTCACAGATTCCGGTGCATTGGCAAGCGGAGGAGCGGACAGCTGAAGAAATTACGGACAGGGTGCGAAGCAGGAAAGCGGAAGCGGCGCGTATGGTGAATAGGCAGCAGCCCGAGGCGTTGGGCAGCGTAGCAGCCGCTACGGCTGCTACGCATCGCCGAGTGGATGCATCGGCTCCTTCACCGCTGCGCGTGCGGAACGCCCCTGGCGCCCCGCAGCAGCACGCCACGGCGAGCCCCATCGGCTCGCCAAGCCGAGCAATCGCAACCCGCACGGCGGGTCGCGCAACCGATGCCGCAGCGCGCTCCAGCGCTGCGAGCCCTACCGCGACGCGCAGCGCGTCGTCGCGGCAGCAAGCCCCCGGGCCGCTTGCGCCGAGGCAGGCACAGCCTGCCCGAGCAACGCTAGTGCCCGGTCGCGGCTTGCTCCAACGGCAGGCCGCTCGACCGGCTCGCCTGCCATCAATGCCTGCGGCTGTCACCGGCAGCAGAAGCATGCCGGTGGTCAGTGCCAATCCGGTCATCATGACGAAGCCGATGGCCTCAGCTGCTGCAAGCGCAGAGCCATTGCCGCACCTACAGCAGCAGCCGCTGTCGATGCTGCAGTCACAATTGTCTCCAACGCTTGAGCACAAGCTGTCAGAAGGCAGAGACAGTCGGGAGGATATTGCGGAGTCACCGAGCATGGATGTACTGCGACCGCAAAGATCGGCGGAGCCAGCCGAGGAGCAGCCTGCCGTAGAACAGCCGATCCATCAAAGCGAGCTGAGCAAGGAGCAGATCAAAGAGCTGATCAAACAAATTCCGCAGCTCGACGTTAATAAGATCGCCGATAAGGTCGCTCGAGAGCTGGAACGACGCATGAGGTTTGAGCGTCAAAAGCGCGGTATGTAGTAGGTTCATCGCGGTTCAGCTCGGCTGAAAACTTATCAATTCGGATATGATCGAAAGGAGAGTTGAATCGCCAATGGCGCTTAAAAAAGCAATGATCATCGTTGACAAAGGAACCAGCAAGGAGACAGTCGAGGTACTGTTCAACCCCAATGAATACTCGCTCGATACGAGCAACAGCTACTCATGGGATCCGGTTCCCGGCCTTTCGATGCCGATTGGGCAATTTGTCAGTGGCGGTACAACCTCCTTAACGATGGATATATTTTTTGATACTTATGAAAAAGGTACGGATGTTCGAGAATATACGAAGAAAATTTCCGGACTGTTGGATGTCGAGAAAGGCCTTCACGCTCCGCCGGTGTGCCGGTTTGTTTGGGGGTCCCTTGATTTCAAAGGCGTCGTGGAAAAAGTAAATCAACGCTTCACGATGTTTCTGGATTCTGGGATTCCGGTTCGTGCGACATTAAAGGTTTCCTTCAAATCATGGCATAGCAAAAAGGAACAGCTGCAGGATATTCCCCGTGAATCCGCCGACCGTACCAAGCAGAAGACTCTGAAGCAAGGAGAGCAGCTGTGGATGGTTGCTGCCCAAGAGTATGAGAACCCGGGTCTGTGGCGCGAGATCGCTAGTGCCAATGGGATAGATAACCCGCTCAAATTGCAGTCGGGACGTAGAGTAACTGTACCGAGGTTGGAGTGATCATATGGCAGATCTTAAACTGGATTCCTCTACTTATACGACGGATAGCTTGGCAAAGAAGTACAATGACTTTTTCGCCCCTGCTTTTGAAATTTCGGTGAATGGCACTAAAATTTCGGATGAAATCGCCGTGTCCAGCCTAAAGGTAGACAACAGTATTCAAGGGACGGCAGATTCTTTTTCCTTTCGTGTGACGAATGCTTTTGATTTAGTAAAACGTGATTTTTTGTGGCTGGATAAAGTGTTTGTGTTAGGCAAGGCGGTGGATATTAAGCTAGGCTATCTGGATAAGCTTACTTTAGTTTTTCAAGGCTATATAACCTCCGTGGTTGCTGATTTCTCTGAGGATGATACGCCAAGCCTGATTATTAGAGGGATGGATCTTTCCTACTTAATGATGAAGGGCTCCAAGTCCAAATCATGGGCGAAGAAAAAATACAGTGACATTGTTAAGGAGATCGCGCAAGCTCACGGCGCCAAGCCGCAGGTAGACGATACTACCACCGAATACATTACGGTTTCACAGAATCAGATTGACGATTATCATTTTATTCAATATTTGGCTGATCTGGTCAATTACGATTTTTTTGTAGTCGGCAAAACACTTTATTTTCGCAAGCCGCTAACTGAGATGACACCTGTTGTCACTCTGGAATGGGGGACCTTTATCCGAGCCCTCTCCATTGACATGAACATTGCCGATCAGATTACGGAAGTATGCGTGCGTGGATGGGATAACAAAAAGCTAGAGGTAGTTGAATCGAAGGCTACTTCAGTCACCAAGCTGGGCTCGAATTCCAAAACCGGTAAAGATATTATGAAAGCTCAGGGCAGTTATATCGAACATGTATATACGAACATTGATTCAGCAAGTGAAGCCAAAACGCATGCCGAAGCCATTTTGAATAAGCGTTCTATGCAGCTTGTAAGCGGCCTTGGAGAATGCGTCGGTATTCCTGAAATACGCGCCGGACGCTACATGAAGCTCGGAGGGGTCGGAACCAAGCTTAATCAACCTTACTACATCATTGCGACTACACATATTGTGGATGAGAGCGGCTATGTAACCCGATTCCAGCTGGGAGGAAATGCGGTATGATGAATTATCCAGAGTTTATGTTCCGCGGTATGTCTGAGCCTGTTTTTCCTAAAATTAATGGGGTCATGGTAGCGGTAGTAACTGATAATAAAGATCCTGACGGGCTTGCCAGAGTCAAGCTTAAGCTGCCTTTACGAGAGGCGGAGACCGAGACAGATTGGGTTCGAATCGCTACCTTAATGGCAGGTAATGACCGGGGCAGCTTGTTTGTTCCAGAGGTTGGGGATGAGGTGCTGGTTGCGTTCCATTTGGGCGAAATTCGCCAGCCTTTTGTAATCGGTACGCTTTGGAGCACGAAGCAGCCTTCTCCCACAGGGAATGATAAGAACGACCTTCGTAAGTTTAAGTCGCGGGCAGGGCATGAGCTGGAGTTTGATGATAATGACTCGGATGGCAAAGTAACGATCAAGACGAAGAAGGGTCAGACGATTGTTTTTTCAGATAAGCAGGATATCATCGACATTAAAGAACAAAGCGGCAACAATTCCATACAAATCAAAGGCGGCTCTGCCAATGAGATTACGATAAAAAGCAGCAGCTCTACCATCAAGCTGAATGCCAAGGGCGATGTGAGCATTGAAAGCACAAAGGAAATTAAGATCAAATCTACGCAGGTCAATATCGAGGCTTCGGCTACCATGGCGTTGAAGGCAGGAGCTTCCCTTGATATAAAATCCGATGGGATAATTAACATCAAAGGCAGTATGGTCAAAATAAATTAAAACGGGCCAACGCAGCTCATATTTAGGGGGTCTATATTCCCGGCGAAGGTCTAGCAAATGCATACGAAGCAAGTTTTGCATAGCAATACTCTTAGGAGGGTCAAACCAATGACGGAGGTTTTTCTCGGGCGAGGCTGGAAATTCCCCATACAAGTGGACAAAGCTACAGGGCGCGTCCGTTTGTCGGAATACGAAGAGGATATAGCGGAAGCCATCCGGATCATTCTTGGCACTTCACAAGGGGAGCGGGTTATGCGTCCAGATTTTGGCTGTGAAGTGAATGAGTTTGTGTTCGGACAGACGGATGATACCACTCTGCGGCTTTTGGAGAGTAGTATCAAAGGAGCGCTAAGAACGTGGGAGCCTCGTGTACATGAGGTGGAAGTTAACGCGGTTCTGGATCCAAACGAGCATGGCAGGGTTAATATCGAAATCCGATATTTGGTGCGTACTACGAATAACTTGTTCAATCAGGTATATCCTTTCTACATCCATGAAGGCTCCAATTAAATGAGGTTCTCTGGTTAGCATTCGTATTTTAGTAAGTATTCCATTTTACTGGTAAGAGGATGAAGCATAGAACATGAAAAAGCGGACAGAGAGGGGGTGGATGCATGCAGCCTCCCAAAATTGATACAAGCGATATTCAGGATTTGATTGCCCGTATGAAGGAAATGGCGCCCTATTATACGCCGGAATGGCGTTTCACTCCGGAAGATCCTGATCCAGGTACCGCGCTGTTCTTATTGTTTGCTGAGATGTTTCAGGAAAACATTAAGAGGCTCAACCGGGTTCCGATGAAAAACTTTATTGCCTTTATGAATTTTCTGGACGTTTCACTGCTTCCGGCGCGACCGGCTAGCGCATTTTTAACGTTTCGGTTGAATGCGGGTGTAGTTGAGCCGGTACTCATTCCAGCGGGTACGCAAGCAATGGCAGCAGGTACTGAAGGTGAAGTGCTGTTCGAAACGGAACGTGCGGTGCTTTTGACACCAGCTATGCTGACAGCCGTCTTTTTGTCGAGCAAGAAGCACGATATGATCGTGCGTATTCCCGAATCCTTCACTGCAGCATCCAATGAAGGCATAGCCTCCCCGACTGCTCTGTTCGAACTGCGGGAAGCCGATAATTTGCAGGAACACGTACTGTATATGGAGCATGGTGAATTGTTTCTTTTGAATGAGACAGCACGTATTGAGCTTGAGGTTGGACATTCTCTTAGAAGATTCGATGATAACGCCCTCTGTGAGCAGTTAGCTAATCCGGTGCAAACCGAGTGGCGGTATGCCTCGGAAAGCGGCTGGACCTTGTTTGACCGCGTAGAGGCCCAGGGGAATCGTATAGTTCTTTATAAATCACAATTGGGCGAGCTTGTGGAAAGTGAGCTGTCGGGTATTTCGGGTCGCTGGATCCAGTGTCGAATGAAACGCTCTTCTCAGAGCAGTGTTCCTACTTTGGCTGATGAGCATGTGGAGCTGGACCGAATTTCCGTGAAAACCGATTATGAGGACTATTTAAATAGAGGCGGCATCGCTCCTGACGTAATGTTCTATAATGATGTTCAGGCTGATCCTAATGGATTTTATCCTTTTGGCGACATGTTTGCTCCATACGGAACCTTCTATATATCGAGTCGTGAAGCGCTTAGTAAGCTGGATGGGCTGATTACATTATCATTTGGACTTAAGGCTGTTGCGAACCGTTTCCAAGCAGAGCTTGAACAACCGGTGGACTGGAAGCTGGTTATGAAAAAGTCCAAATTTGAAAAACGCAATGTCCCAACCGTTTCTATTGCAGAGGTGTTATGGGAATATTGGAACGGCAGCGCATGGGTGCGGTTAAATGTTGGCAAAGAAGCGGAGCGGTTGTTCTACCATCCAGGGGACGAAATACAGCGTAAGGAAGTAACTTTTCGCTGCCCACAGGATTTACAAGAAGCATTCGTTAATTCACAGTTGAGCTATTGGATTCGGGTTCGTATTCTGCATCTCGAAAATTTATATTCGGCAGAGCCCGTGTACCTCTCACCTTGGATTGAGGAAGTGAAGCTGACCTACCAGTTTGTGGATCGGAACTACCCGCTGCGGCGCTGCTTTACATTAAACAATACAAACTTTGTCGACAGGACGGCTCAGAGTCGGGGACACTCAGGTACATTTGCCCCTTTTTACCACTTGGAGGGAGATTATCCGTCTTTGTATTTAGGATTTCATGTTCCGCCTGTTAAGGGGCCTATTTCCATTTACATATCTGTTCAGCAGCAAAGGATTACAGAGCTGGATATTCCCCTCATGGAATGGCAGTATCGGAAAGCGAGTAACAATGGGGATGGCTCGGCATGGTCGACTATGAAGGTTATGGATGATACGAATGGTTTGACTCGAAGTGGTACGGTACAGTTTGCGGGACCCGTTGATTTTGCTAATGAGCTGCTTTTTGGTACAGAAGGCTATTGGATTAGGGTAGTAAATCGTGACAGCAAGTATGATGACCGTTCAGGAGTCTATGCGATGCCTGTAGTTAATGGAATGTACTTAAACACGGTTGCTGCCGTTCAACAAGAAACGATCCATAATGAATATCCTGATCAAAGGGCAGGGGAAATCTCTTCAGAATACCAATTGAGCCGTACGCCAGTAGTAACAGAAACGGTATGGGTCGATGAAACGGGATCAATGACAGAGGAAGAAGTTCTCCGACACCTGGAGCACGAAACGCTGGAGATGGATATAATTCGGGATTCAGATGGACATATTCAACGGTTATGGATACGTTGGCTTCCAGTAGGACACATGGCTGACTCTGGGGATAAGGACCGGCATTATACGATAGACCGAGCATACGGACGCATTCGGTTCGGTAACGGGATTCATGGCATGGCTCCCCCAAAAGGCGGACTGGAGCAGATCAAGGTTCATTATAAGGTTACGGGCGGGAAAACGGGCAATGTAGCTGCAAAAGAGATCGTGAACCTGCAAAATTCAATCGCCTTTGTTGGAGGCGTAGCTAATCCGGAAGCGGCCGCAGGTGGCTGTGATGCGGAAAAGCAGGAGGCGGCCTTGCGCCGCGGCCCACAGCAGTTGAAGCACCGAGGACGCGCTGTAACCGCTGAGGATTTCGAGTGGTTAGCGCGGGATGCATACCCGAACATTGCCAGGGTAAAATGTCTAGCCAACTACAATGCCATGGTTAAGCCAGATATAGGCTGCATTACACTAGTCATTCTCCCGCAGGAGGGTGTGGGGGGCTTGGCTGCTTTTCCAGAGCTGAAAAAACAGGTAGAAAAGTACATATTAAAGCGCGCTTCCAATCTTGTTGCTTTGCCAGAACGGATTCAAGTTATCCAACCGGCTTTTATTGAAGTATCCGTTACTGCAGTCGTTGCTGTGCAGGGAATAGAAGCCGTGGTACCTACTGAGCTGGAAGCGATAGCGAAGCTGCAACGGTTTCTTGATCCATTGGATGGCAACTACGATGGAACCGGCTGGCAGATTGGGCAGGAGATCCATCTATCGATGTTCTACTCCTTGTTGAAATCGATACGTTCCATTAACCACGTGGAGAAGCTCTACATGACCGTTGAAAAGTTGGAGGATGGCATCCGAACCGAGCTGGACGTGAATCGTCTTGAGCCTCTGCTTCACGGTATCGTGATCAGCGGCAAGCATAAAGTAGTTGTTAATGCGATATAGGAAGTGAGCTTAACCTATTAATATACAGGAAGGTGTCCCTATGTCAGACGTATCGGTTCGATTCATTCATCAGAATGAATTAAATGGACTTCTTAATTTATATAAGCATATGCATGAGCATGATCCTGATTTAATTTTCGACGATAAACTTGAACAATTATGGGATGAAATAATGAATGATAGGTACATGAAGATCGTCGTTGTAGAGAAAGAAGGAACGATACTATCTTCATGCGTATTGACAATAGTTAAGAATTTGACTAGAAATGCAAGACCCTATGGATTAATAGAGAATGTTGTTACTCATAAAGAATTTAGAAAAAAAGGCTTTGCTCGAATGGCTTTAAATAAAGCGATAGAGTTAGCTAAAGAACATGAATGTTATAAGCTGATGCTATTGACCGGATCTAAAAGAGAAGAAATACATCAATTTTATGAGAAAAATGGATTTGTTCAAGGCTTGAAAACAGGCTTTATCATGAAATTTGATTGAATATTATTCATGGGAGCACACAAGTAAAGCGTGTCCCGTAGGGACGAAAGCGATGTAAGCAGATAAGTAACCAAGGAGAACTACCGCTGAGCCCTCCCCAACACTTTCGGGTGTCCAGAGGGCGGAGCCCTTGGGGCCCTCCCTTCTAGGGAGGGTTTGGGAGGGTCAAAGAAAAGGAGGTGTAAATCAATTGCTGCCGATACCGAATTTAGACGATCGCTTTTTCGACCAGATTGTGCAGGAAGCACGCAAAGCGATACCGAAGCTGCTGCCGGAGTGGACCGATGAAAACGCGCATGACCCTGGTATTACATTGGTTGAGCTGATGTCTTGGATGACGGAGGTTCAACAGTATTACCTTAATCGGATTACGGAGAAAAATGAACGGAAATTTCTGAAGCTGTTGGGCATAAAGCTGCTCGAAGCAGAGTCTGCTTTAGCTTATGTCACTTTTTCGGGCAGCGCACAGCATAAGGTACTGCCGAGGGGGACGAGGCTAAAGGCGATGGACCAGCCTTTTGAAACGGTAGAGACCTTGCAGCTGGTACCGGCTGAGTTGGATAGAATTATCGTGCGAACCGATGTAGCAGCAAGTGATTACACCTCTTCCAATCATCATGCAGGAATTTCCTATTATGCATTTGGTCCTGAAGCGAGAAGTGGCAGCAAGCTGTACCTGGGTTTTGATCAAGCGCTGCCAGAGCAAATGGATATTTCCATCGGACTTAAGTTATTTGAAGATTATCCGGTGTCTGTTGGCAAATTGGCTGACGGGTCCGCTCGGTTAATTTCATCTGCAGATGTATCCTGGAAATATTTTGGGGCAGAAGAGGGAGAAGGTTGGCTTCCGGTAGAGTTGGTTCGAGACTCGACAGTACATTTATCACAAACAGGACATCTTGTGTTCCGTCTACCCACTCCTATGAAGCCAATGCTTGTGCACCCCGCGAATGATAAGCGGCGTTTCTGGATTTGCTGCACCCTGGAGCGGGAGGGCTATGAGCTGTCGCCCAAGCTTGAACAAATACACGCTAATGCCGGTATAGCTGCACAGAGAGAAACTTGGAGCGAGACCGCCTCCTTCACCAGCTCTGGCGTAGCGGATATGCAATTTACAATAGTAGGCCATCTTCCTTTCTATGGGTTGAATATGGTGCAGGTTCGGGATGCCGAGGGCAGTTGGCGTGACTGGCATTCAGTCATAGATATAGCAGATTGCGGACCACAGGATCAATGTTACGAACTGCATAGAGACAAGGACAGTCAATCGGTCAGGCTTGTGTTTGGAAATGGGGTCCATGCTCTTATTCCTCCAGCAGGTGACCATAGCATTCGGCTTATCTCCTATGCTCCTGATTTTGAATTAGAACGTTGGCTTGGTCGAAGCAGCGGACTACCCAATCAGGAGTTTGAATATGATCGTTTACTGAACTGTTTGAGGGATAGCTTTCAACTCCAAATAGGTTGGGTAATGCCAGGAGCCGAGGAACTCGTGTGGGAGGACTGGTCGGCTGTCGAAGACTTCGACCACTCTGGCTCGGAGGATCGGCATTACGTATTGGATACCGCTAATGGGATGATTAGGTTCGGCAATAACGAAGAGGGACTCATTCCACACAAGGCAGATATCAACAATGTACGAATCCTATCGCTGCAAACCGGCGGAGGTCACAGAGGCAACGTCAAAGACGGACTCATTTCAGAGATCGTGACCGATGAGCCCGAGCTACTGGGCATTCGGGTAACGAATCCATTTCCTGCTGCAGGGGGGACGGAGAATGAGACGCTTGCCGATGCAAAGATGCGCGTGAGACAGGAGCTGCATACGCCATATCGTGCTGTAACAGGCGACGACTACGAGGCAATTGCACGTTCCACACCTGGTGTTCGTGTGGCGCGAGTGAAGGCCATTCCTCTCTATAAGCCGGGGATGAAGGTTGAGCAGCAGGACAAGGCTCCCGCTCAAATGACGGTCGTTGTCGTCCCTTACAGCGAAGCAGCTGAACCAAAAGCAGGTAGGGGGTTTCTGCAAACAGTCCGCGAGCACCTCGATCTTCATAGGCTTCTGACCACGGAGCTTCATGTTATTCCAGCGGAATACATTAAGATCACTATCCACGCTGTTGTAGTCATGGAACCCCATATGAAGGGGGAAGCCAGACGGATTATTCGCGAGCTGCAGCGACTGCTTCACCCGTTGGACCAAGGAAGCGAGTCGCGAGGCTGGCCATTTGGTCGTGCTGTGTATAAAGGTGATATTTATGGTGCAATTAGTCGGGTAAAGGGTGTCGTCTATGTGCAGGACCTATGGATTGATTATGAAGGAGCTGGAGCACGAAAGGATGCCAGTGGGGATATTATCATTCCGCCTTATGGGCTGGTGACATCAGGTGAACATGAAATTGAACTGCTTAGTAAAAACGATGTGTAGGACAGGACAGCGGATTAAGAGACAGATAGTACCTACAGGAACTAGGGGGTGAGGACGGTGCAGGATCCGTATCAGTTTTTCTCTTTTAATAAACGTTTGGATTGGGATAAAGGCAGCTATTACAATCTGCGGATGGTAAATGGAGCTCTAGCTATTCACCAGACTGAGAAATATGCGGTACATAAAGTAATCCGAAGCGCCCAGATTAATGGACCTGATGTGATGATGGACTTTACAGTAGGACAAGGCGGCAAGCTTTTCGTATTGGATGAAGAAGCCGCCATATGGTCATACGATGCGGAGAACCACCATACGGAGCTGCTGTTTGGACGGAATCATCAGCTATTCACCGGACATGCGCTGCTTGCATCGCGAGGCGATACCTTATTTGTGGCTGATCCGGTAAGTGAACGCCGTGTAGCGGCCTATTCCATATCGAACAGTCAATTGCTATGGGCGGTTGAAAACTGGAAGAATAGCCCGATTTATCCGCTTGCCGTTGCTGCCGATCTGCAAAAACGACTGTATACGGTCGTTCCATTGGATATGATTATTGGATTGAATGGAAAAGAAGAGGTGCCGGAGGGAGGGAGAATCGGGATTTTGCAGTGGGATGCCGCGGGTGAAGTTGTCGGCGTGTACCAACATGACTCGCTCAGACTCAACGAACGGACTGAGGCCGAGCAGTTGCAAAGAAGATATTATGCAGCTGTATCTGAGGTGGGTAAAGTGCATTTGTTTGACGCTCACCGTAGGCTGCTTACAGCTTTTGAAGATGATGGAGCCCTACATGCCCAGTTCTCTCTGGCTCTTGCGGGTTCCTATGCGGGGCTTTCCATTGATACGAATAATAATATGTATATCGGGGACAGCAGATTTGTCGGTGAGGATGAAGAGGATGAGCGTTTCATTCTAAAGTTTGGTGCGCAAGGTGATTTTCAGGCGAGAGTTTCGGGCTTCCGCGGCCGTACTAACAAGCTGTTGACCAATTCGAGAAACCAGATGTACGTGTTGAATGGAGAGACAGCAGAAATTACTCTGCTAGAGCTCCAAAAGCGTACGCTAGAGCTTGAAGAAAGCTCTCTTCCGGAGGGAATCTATTTATCGTCTGCGCTGGATACAACTGTTTCAGAGACGCAGTGGCACAGGTTCCAGCTGGAGGCGGTCATTCCTGAGGAGACACAGGTTCGCATCTCGTATTTGGCTTCAGACCGCAAGGAGCTGATGATTGATGGAGATTTTGTCGATCTCAGCAGTTACCTCAACAATTCCAGTATTGCACTTAAGGATAAGCTAAGATCGACAAGAGATTTATGGTCTGAACCGATTGTTAATCCTCGCGATGCGTTACTGATGAATGCGCAAGGGCGTTATCTCTGGTTTAAGCTGGAAGTAATGGGCAGCGAGCGGCAATCACCTCTTTTGCATAAGCTGAGGGTTTATTTTCCAAGAAAATCATTGATTTCCTACTTGCCTCCGATCTATCAGGAGATGCAGGACGATAGTCGGTTTTTGGAACGATTCCTATCTATGTTCGGGACTTTCTTTCAGGATATGGAGGAGAAAATCGACCGTATCTCTAAATACTTCGATCCAGACGCAGTGCATGGGCATTATCTGGAATGGCTCGGAACTTGGCTTGCTGTCTCCGAGGATGAATCCTGGGGAGAGGATAAGCTTCGTCAACTGATTAAGCAAGCCCCTGAGCTGTACAAGCTGCGAGGCACACGGCAAGGCTTATCCCGAATGCTGCAGATCTACACCGGATCGGAGCCCTATATTATTGAATACTTCCAAATGAAGCAAATGCAGGAGAGGTCCGAGCTCAGAGAGTTGTTGTCCCGATTGTATGGCGATAATCCTTACGTGTTCTGTGTCATGCTGCCGCAGGAATGTGTGCAGACCGATAAGCAGCGTTTAATCGTTGAATCGATAATTAACGATCAAAAGCCCGCTTTCACCGAGGGCAAGCTGACGCTGCTGCAGCCGTGGATGTACATAGATATGCATACTTATATGGGGATCAATACATTTTTGTCGGAGCCTACTCTGCTTACACTCGATCAACGCTCTTCGATGCCTTACAATACCGTGCTGATAGATCTGGAACGGGACAAGCGGATGGATATCCATACGCGTCTTGGACTGGATTCGGAGCTAGAATAATAACGATCCATGGGAATATGAATGAATATAGGGGAAGGCGAGGGAATTTCGATGAAAAAAACACGCTATTATCCGTTTGAACGAAATCGCTATTTTTATGGAAAGCTGCTGACTGTTCGTGATTTTGAATCGGAACAAAAATATTTTAACGACAAGCGCCGTATGATGAACCGGTTGCTGCATGGAGCGGGTGTTATTACAGGACTGCAGGTTATTGCAGTGGATGATAAGTCGGTTTCTGTAGAGATGGGGGCTGCCATTGATGCGCTGGGTCGGGAAATTATTATTTCCTCTCCTGTCACCTTGAAGCTGTCCATGATGGATGGTTTCACAAATAATGAATACGCAAAGAACGTATACCTCTGTATTGCCTATGATGAAAAAGGCAAGGAGCCGGTTCATTCCGTCGCTAATGCCGCTATCCGCTCGGATGAGATCAGTGAATACAACCGTGTGCTGGAGAGCTACCGCTTGTTTATTCGCGAGGATGCACCAGATCCGGCCTCATTTCCGTTAAATAATGTGATGGAGCAGACGAGTGTGCTGTATCAGGATTCACAGGTTCGTATCTTGCAAAACACACCGCGTTATGTCAATCCTGGACAGCTATTCGAAATGACACTGAGAGTGGAGAAAACGCTGCAAGCGGCCAAGGTGTTTTTTCAATATGAGGTTGTTGGAGATCAGGTAGATGCGGAAAGCTATGGGATGTTGACGTTCAATGAACCGCTGGATCGTCAGGAAACTGAATATGAGATTAAGGTATTACTAAGAGCTGGGCGATCCTCCAAAGGTAAGAGCAGGGTTGGAGTTAAGCGCGATACAGCTGTGCTGCGAATTGGCGACAAGCAGGTACCTATCGCAGCCAGCAGCATGAATGAACTGAACATTATCAATAATGCCGTTAAGGATCAGTGGCTGGAGGATTATGTGAATCGTTCCTTGGAGGATTCCTTGGAGTCTTCATCAGAGCCATGTATTTATTTGGCTAAAATTAATTTGCTGCAAATGGGACCCACTTACATTATTGAGAAGGTTGAGCCCGTGCCCTTCGGTGAGTATGTGTACAACGCTTCTGCGCTTCACAAGCTGGGTCAAAATGACGGAGTATCTTCTCCGACTGATAGTCCCATCGTAACGAAGTCGGCGGTAACCCGTCTAGGGTCCGATAAAGAGCCGGAATTGAAGGTTGCCTATAACCGAGAAAACAACGAGCTTTCGTTCAATCTCGGCTTACCCAGCATCCAGTCGAATGATGACATGCGGACCGGTGTAGTTGAGATTCCAGTTGCCTCGTTAAATAAATTTACCGCATCCCCTTTCGGGAAGGGTGGAAAAAGCTATGTATCCGATGAAATCGAGCATGGCTTTGGAGCTGGGGATACGTACATAGTAACCGGTCTTGAGGAAGTATCCAATGACTATATATCGGACATCCTTAGCAATAGCGAGCAAGTTTACTACGGTGCTTCCGATGTGTTTAAAGGCAGCGAGTTTGAGCCAAGCGGGCCGGAAGTGAAGATCGGTACACTCGTGTATCCGCGCAAAGGCACCTTCCGCATCGGCGTGCGATTGCAGCAGCCAACCGAAGCGACGAATATTCGCATCCGTTGGTGGGCATATAACAAGCCATCTGTAGCGCGCGAAGCGAGCTCAGCTGTTGAGAACTCAGTACGCGAGGCTGCGAGCGGCAGGGAAGAGTAAGCCACAGAGCCTGTAGCACAGGCTTTTTAAACCCGAAAAGCGGCCCCTCTCACACGGAGGAGGCCGCTTTTCGCTGATAGAAGCTTTTCTAATTTAGCCTATTTGCTGCTCAATTAGCTTGTGATCCCATCCGGTGATCAAATCTTTGATTTTACAAGTAGTCTCACTAATGAATTTCTCTGCCATGCTTGAGGTTATATATTTCGGAGTGATACGAGGCTCCTCGCATAGTAGATCGAACCAATGAATCGTTCGTAACCGCCAGAAATTAATTTCATCGGCTGAAAGATAAGGGGCAAAGGGAAATATCGGGGTGGCGATTAATTTGGTCCATACTTCAGGAGTCCATGGTTTGGTTTTATAAATATGAAAGTCAATTTGGTCTGTGTCTGTATAGTAGGCTCTTTTCACGTCATCGGGAGGCAATTGATCATTTGAAGTCTGTTCTTTAAACTGCGCATATACACTGTGAACCCAGAAATAGTCGGTTAGCAGATGGGCAAAATACCCCCGCACAAACCATTTCCATGCCTCATCATTGTTCTGTATAATATGGTGTTGGTATTGAGCATGAATAAAGTCCATTTTGTTAGCACCATTTTCAACATTTAGATGGGTGCGCCGTTTATCATCTCTATTGGTACCCTTCCTCATATGTATGGAATCAGGTGCAATATTTCCTAATAAAAAAGCAGCTGGGATGTCCTCGTTCTCCATATAATTTACAGCGACACTTAAATGAATCATCGGAAGCGGCATTTTCTAATACACCTCTTATCATTTTTGTATAGTATAAATTTACAACATACACCCATTTATACAATGACATCATTCTGATAATTGTCTAACGGATTCTTCATAAGGGAACTCTATCATTTTGGGTAGTTGGTTGTGAAATGACTAGAAATTCAATATCGTGCTCCGTTTTATTAAACACTTGATGGGCTTGTAAAGGTAGAACCTCAATTCCTTCATGCTGTCCAATCGTAAACTCAGCGCCGTTTATTTCAATATTCATAACTCCGGATAAAATAAAGAAGAATTGACTGGATTTATTATGGTAATGTCTGGCTTCGCTTGCACCGGGGGGCATTTTTTCATGGATAATGCTTTTTTCTTCATTGTTGACAAGTCGCCATCCATCACAGTTATCTCCCCAAGTGTAGTGCTCAGCATTATGCTTACTGATCATTTTAATCAGTCCTTTGCAATATTTTCAATCACCTAAAAATCCCTTCCAAATAGGTCTCCAAATCAATCTTTATTGGCATGAAATAAATGTTACTGTTAGTACCGTGGGAGAAATCCAAAGCTTTTCTAGCAAAATCAATGTTCCATTGTAAGGTGGGTTCGAAGCTTTTGGGGAATATGGCGTTGTTCTTTACTTCCCAATAGTTTCTGGACCTCAACGAGGTTACAGGAGAGACTCCCCAGAAAATATCAGAGCCTTCTAGTAATTCCATATAAACTTCCATTAGTCTAATATCAAAGAAAGGCTGCGTGAAAAATCCATCCGTACCCGCATCCAGCTTTCTTTGGACATATTCGTATTCTTGTTTCACGCTATTTCGATAGGGGTCAATAGCCGCATATACCTTGATGTTCGGGCATTCTGCCTTTATCTTTTTTATGAAATCAGTACTGGTTACGGGATAAACCTTCCTGTTAACATCTTGCGGGTGATCTCCAGTTACAACAAGAATTTCGGAAATATGATGCAGATTTAAATATTCGGTGATGGGAATGGTTTTACTCAAATCAAAGTCGATTGCTCGTATATGAGGGATGCAGTTATCATAAAATGTTTTGGAGATAGCCGTGCCTTCCCAGCTGCGAATATCTAATCTCATCAGGTCTGGAATATTAACCGTATTAATGGATGGAAATTTGGACTTCATTAATTGAAGCTCAGCTTGTAAATGCTCGACTCCTCTTGGAACAAGCTCGATAGATATTCGCATGTGCTTATCTCACGCCTTCAAATTGATATTTACAAGAAGATTTCAGCATGTCTTGCAGGCCATTTTTATAATAAGGCATTAAGTTCGAGGCTGCTTCTAGATCCATCCAACAGACCTCAGATATTTCATCAGGATTCTGAATTTGAATAGAGCCGCCAGCAATAGACGCATGAAAAATAATAAATAGGACATGATGCTGTTTTGGGGTGAAAAAGCATTCTCTAACTCCAGCTATATCCCCAACCTTAACCGTTAATCCAGTTTCCTCATAGGCTTCTCGTATTGCCGCTTGCTCTAATGTTTCTCCTTCTTCTACGGCTCCGCCGGGCAGGGACCAGAAGCCTGAATCCTTGTTATAAACCATTAGTATTTGCTTGGTATCTTCGTCATAAATCAAGGAATAAGCTACATTTACTCTTTTCATGGGGCTTTCCTTTCTCAATTCATTATTTTGTTTGTTTTCTAAGGGTTTGCTTGCCCATTTCTGTGCTTTATCGACCATCTTACTTACGAAGGTTTCCTTATTTTTCTGATACAAATGCGTATTATCCGGGTACTCTCTGGCTAGCGAAAATTTCAGTTTTCCATATTTAGCGGCATCTTCCGGATGGGCTATCATATAGTGTTTGAAATCCAAATGGGCTTGTATATGGGGGTCATCCTTTTGATAAATATGGAGATGAACGATTCTTGGGTCTCCTTTGATAAAATATCTTCGCCCAGCTATTCCATTCTCTCCTCTAGGCTGATATCCATGACTTGTCATAATTTCATTGTAAAAATCTATTTGTTCTATATTAACAGCTGAAATTAAAATATCTACAATCGGTTTGGCAAACCCTATTTGGGGGACCGATGTGCTGCCTATATGATAGATTTCAACGACATCTTCTCTAAATATGGCTTCCAGTAATTCAGACTCAGATTGATACCTCTGGATCCATTCCTCTGTCCATGGTTCTATTACGGTTTTTCTTACCATAATGGCTCCTTTATCTTAAAGCTTCATAATTTCTTGCTTTTTATTATCATAGTTGCTGGGAAATAATTGGCTTTCAGATCAGAATACCAAGTAGTTTCGTTTCCTCTGGCTGCAGCAGGCCACTCTACCTCTTCAATTACTTTCTCTACCATAAACCCGCTACTGACTAATTCATTAATATATGTACTTAATTTTCGATGATGGAAAATCGCGGGTTGTGGCTTCCAAGCCTTATGTAACGCAGGTATCTCTTCATAATAGCATTCATTGAACTGAGCTGATCCGTTATCAAAAATAACTCGACTATGAATAGGATGCTCCCAGCTGAAAATGAAGGTTCCGCCTTTTTTTAAATAACGATGAATGTTTGCAAGGGTTTGGCTCAGATCTAATGTCCACCCAATTGCATAAATGGAATAAGCAACATCGAAATAGTTGTCAGGTAGTCCAGGGTTTTCTTCCATAGGTGATTCAAATAATCGGACTTGGCTGTTAGATCCAGTCACTCGTTTAGCTGCTTCAATTTGTTTGCTCGATAAGTCCAGTCCCCAAACCTCAGCGGCTCCGTTATTGAGCATATATTGTATGGAATGTCCACTTCCACAACCGATTTCTAAAGCTCTTTTTCCTGCAATTTCCCCAAAAAGCTGCAGCTGATTTTCGCTTGGAGCGTAGGGTCCATAATCGGGGAGGGCGGTCCTTCCAAAAAATCGTTCAGACGCTGCGTCCCAGCTATTTTTATTAATTTTTAAATGTTCTGAGTATGTGTGCATCCATATCACCACCTTAATCTTTAGTGCTCTTTCTCTTGTCGTTTATTAATAAATCGAGTCTTTCAATGATTCTTTCAATGATTCTTTCATCATTTGCTAGTTTTTTCTTTAATCTATGGTCTATACTGCCTAATCCTAAAATGACTACTATGAATAGAATAATTAATAAAATCATAATCAACTCCATGTATGTGCAGTCTCCACTTATTTCTTCCGCTTTGAATTATTAACTAGTTTAATTATTATTACTATCAATGAGATAAGAAGTCCGAAAGATATAAGTTGAACGATGGCTGTCATTAATTCAAAATGCAAATGTCTCACCTTCTTTTTTTATTCATCTGTTCGACTGTCTTCACTTGAAGCGCTGGATAGAGCTTCGATATGGCTTCAATCCCTTTTTGGCAAGCATATCTGTGGTCGGTAAGTGTCTCATCAAGATCGAAAAAAACATACCTCATAGAGGGAACCTCCAATCAAATCTTTACCAATGACATATAAATAGTAAACTCGCTTTCTTCACTTTCACCTTGATAACGTTCATCATATAATTCAAAGAAGGGAGGCTTGTGGGTTCCTTTGTAATTATTTTGGTGTAGCCATCTTCCAATTTCTTGGAAGGACTCGTTAATCCCTTGGATAGAACCCTTATGTTTAAAAACAGCATATTCGTTAGCAGGTATCTCTAAACTAACCATTCCCTCTGGAACAACGTCCACTTTATCCACTTCCACAGAAGCGATATACCGCTGGTTAAGATCATCGCATACTCCCAAAGAGACAGTTGACTGCACTCTATTCTCGATGAGATGTATGTTTTGAATGAACGAATGCCATACTTTTGGAGCCTCAATTGGGGAGAGAGGGCACTGTATTCCAATTACCGTGAATGCTTCCTTGGATTCTAATTTAACTAATTCGATACTCATAATAAGTTCCACCTTTCGTTCTGGGTAAAGGTTATGGGCTTATGTTCTCGCTTTCCAGGAACCACTTGGGAGGTCCTCCATTGGAGAAATCATGGGTAGTTATTGTCAGCTCTATCTTATTCAATGCTTCTGCTATTTTGTTATTCTCATATCCACCAATTAGAGTGGCATGTTGATTTAATGCTACAAACAGATTATATTTCATCCAAAAATCGTTAGGTATTTTTCCTTTAAAGTACCCTTGTATTTGTCCATTAGCGAAGCTTTTACTTATATTACAGGTATACTTGGGCAGCTTGAAAAACTCCTCCCAAGGGTCTCCCCAGTCAAATCTACTAAAGTCAATAATTCCATTAAGCTTGTTATCTTTAAAAATTAGGTTTGATGGATGGAAATCATCGTGTTGAAAACAGATTGAGCTTTCATTTAGTAGGTTAATATTATTTTCAATAAAGCTTTCCATATAAGGCTGTCTATAAAAAGTAGTATTATTTATTTTTACCTTTATCTTTTTTTGAATGTACTTATTGTATCTTTTTTCAGCCCAATTAAAGGGTAAGTCAGGTACAACTTTATGGATCATTCTTAGTTCTTTTCCTGCTGCAAGGCCTTGCTGATATTGAGATTGAATTGAAAGACAGGGTAGTACTTCTTCACCACTGTCTCCGTCTATGTACGTAAGTAATAAATAACAAAGCTCTAGACTATCGCTGGCATCTATATAAATTGGACTCTGGCAACTCACACCATTATTAAAATGTTGTCTCAGATACTTATATTCTTCAAGGCGACGAGCATAAGAGGTTAATTCGTAAACACGCAATAAATATACAGGTTTATCAGCCTGATACAGGGTATATTTCTTTGCGGTGGAATGGCCTTTATTGAGTAGCTCAGCTCGGTCAAAATCAACCTTGTGCTTGATTTCTAATAAAAGCTCTTGGATTTTTTCGTCCATGCTTCTGCCCTCTCAAATATAGTCTTGAATTTGGTGATACACGGTAGTGACTTATAGTCTCGAAGCTTTCCTACAAAAGGTTATTCTAAAATGAGGTTATGGTTCTTCATATAATGTTCTAATATGGATATATGAGTTTCAGCAACTGTTATTAATTCTAATTCGGCTCTATTTATGTATTTGAGTTCTAATGATTCGTCACTACAAACTAGCTTCTCATAGGGCTCAACTTCTACCTTATATGCAATTGTAATTATTCGTTTCACGTTTCCATCTGGAAATTGAATAATTCGGGATGGATCGGAAAAGGTACCAAACAACTCATATTTACTGATCTTCAGCCCGGTTTCTTCATTTACTTCTCTATAAAGCCCGTCTATTAATGATTCATCCTTCTTGATTGCACCGCCAATTATTGCCCATCTTCTACTATCGGTTCTTCTTTCCATTAATAATTTATTGTCTTTTTCGATTAAGGCCACCACGCCTACACTCATCGGTTGATTGGGTGTCGGTGCGTCCATATTTTTATAATAAAATCTTGCTTCTCCCATGCGCGTTTCACATCCATTTGTTAATATTTTGGCTGTTAAAATATAATGTCTTCTGTGTTTTTAACAGTAGAGAACCATCGCAAAACACTATTGTGGTGTTGGATGATCTGAGATGCAGTAAGATACTGCGTATTCCACGTACTATGTGCATCTTGCACAAGTGTTAC
The DNA here is from genome assembly GCF_013141765.1 of Paenibacillus foliorum. GTDB lineage: Bacteria > Bacillota > Bacilli > Paenibacillales > NBRC-103111 > Paenibacillus_S > Paenibacillus_S foliorum. The sequence goes on along the minus strand of NZ_WHOD01000049.1, from coordinate 147,914 downwards.
TTTATATCCAAGACTAAATGCTCTCCTACAAGTCGTATCTACACATATCTCAGACTGAATTCCGGCTATAATAACTTCATTTATTTCCTTGTTAGTAAGTTCTTGTTGAAGTGTAGTTTGATAAAAGGAATCTGGAGTATTCTTCTGAATTATTGAATCAATGGGATGAGGTTCAATCGAAGGATGGATTAACCAACCCGGCTTTCCCTGCTCTAATGGTTGACCTTGTCCTTCATGATGTTGTACATAAAAGATCGGGATGTTCCTTACTCTAGCCTTAGATATAAGGTTTTGTATTTTGTTTAGTAATGCCTCGCCTTGAAATACGGGATCAGATTCAATAAACATTGCGTTCTGCACATCGATTATTAGTAATGCTGTATTTGATGACATTTATAGTAACCTCCTGTATTGGTTTTTTTAAAAAGTTATAAGGCTCAGAACCGAAATTAGCGCTTGACGAAATCAATCGATTTCGGCCCCTTACCAACTCAGCGTTTGACGACAAGACCTTACGAACGGTATGACGACAGCGAACAAGACAAGACATTATTCGAAGCTATTGTCTACTCTCAAATCCTGCATTTATACAGCCTTATGGCCGGTTTATCGGCAGTCTTGGTGAATTCATGCAAATGTGCAGCTCTTTTTTCATTCTTAGCTGGAACCGTATCGTTTTGCATTTAATTGCTGTACTTTTTGCAGGTTTTTCCACTCATAAGCATATCTCGGTAAATAATAACTGCATGTTTGCAGGATTGTGCAGGCTGATGATCGAATGAGGGTCAAGCACTGATTTTGAGGTTGAACCGAAAATAAAATAGCTTACCTTAATGATTAGTACCATAATCCGAGGAAGCCGATTACGGTTCGTAAGCAGCGGCATTATAAAGACTCCTCCGGGTAATCCCATTTTATTATATTTTTGGGAGATGTAAACTATTAAGTTATACATCTAGCGTGTATCTCCAAAGTGTCCTTGTATTTATATCTTTTAAAAATTATATTAATTAGTAGTACACATATCGTGTTGACTGAACTTGTAGGAGTTGGGTCGAAGCTGAGGAGGCTTATCATTATGTTAACGAGAAGTGCTTATTTGAAAGCTCCATGGCAGTTTGAAATTAGGCAAGTTGAATTACCTGATGAACCTCCTTATGGAACTGTGCTTATTAAAGTTGAAGCGTGTGGTATTTGTGGCACGGATTTAACTGCAGCTGAGGAAAAGGCTAAAGATTGGAAAGCGTTCGGACATGAAGTTGCAGGGGTGATTGAAAAGATCGGCGAAGGATGTGAAGGGCTACATATAGGTGAAAAAGTAGTTCTGGAATCATCCAGCTTTTGCGGTAAGTGTGAACTTTGCAGAAACGGCCGTGTGGATCTGTGCAACAAAGCGCCAAATTTTTGGAAAGAGCCGGCTATGGGCTTTAGCGATTATATGATGGCACCTGCTTGCTGCGTTGTCCCTTATGAGGGACTTACTCCGGAAGTTGCATGCTTGGCAGAGCCGGCTGGGGTAGCATGGGATATGGTGAAAACGGCAGATATACAGATGGGAGATCGGGTTTGTATTATAGGTCCAGGCCCTATCGGGTTAATGGCCATTCCACTTGCCCTGCGCAGCGGTGCTGAGAAGGTGGTTTGCATTGGAAGGCCAGGGAATGAGAATAGACTGGAATTAGCCGGTCAATTGGGAGCGGAGCCTCTTTTGCTCAATTCAGGCTTTCTGGAACAAGAAGAATTGTATCGGCAGTTTGATCATGTGCTAATGACAGCTCCGGTTCGCTTCCTGCCTGAAGTTTTTCCTTACCTCGCATTCGGTGGCCGTGTAACCTATATTGGGATTGGGACGGGAAGCGGAGTTATCCAATTCGATGCCAATGAGTTCCATTTCCGTAAACTGCAGCTTCGTGCCAGTCACGCGACTCCCGCCATTTATTATCCTATTGTGTTAAAGCTGCTTAAGAACGGAACGATTCCAGGCGATAAAATACTCTCCCATACTATGGAGCTTAACGATATCGATAAGGCGATGCGGAGATTTACAGAGGATAAAGGCAGTATTATAAAAATGGCCATAAAGCCTTAGATAGGTTCGGGTGTCTTTCGTGACCCAACCCAGTAAACCGTCAAGAATTTTCTTGGCGGTTTGTTATTCGTGAGCTGAAGGTTCGATGCAAGTTGAACCAAGGGTGCTGGATAGTTTGTGACGCAGTAAGACTCTGCCAAATTGCCTTTTCGATCAGTTAAAAAAGGTGGGCGGGTAGATGAGTTCCCCCTTGCACTTCTGCAGTTCTCCCTCTATTACTTCACATACCATAAATACCTCATTGGGTACTTTAAATTGTTTTAATTCAATTCCATAATCTCCGGCAGGCATAAATCCGAATTTAGGATAGTAGGATGGGTGTCCTATTAACAAAATAATACCGTACCCTTGCTCTTTGCATCTTTTCTTTCCTTCATGTATTAATTGGCTTCCAATACCTTGTTTTTGATAAGGGGGTTTAATCGCTATTGGAGCAAGTACAATTACGTTCTGATGGTTCTCACTATTTACGACACTGGCCTTACTTAAAAGAAGATGTCCAACAATTTCATTATTTAGCTCTGCCACAATAGATAATTCAGGTACAAAATGCTCGGAATTTCTAATCCGTTCAACTAGTTTTGATTCATCGTCTCTATTCCCGAACGCTTGATAATTCAATTCATAAACTTCGCTATAATCTTCTCTGGCTTCTGTTCTGATTTTTATCACTAACCTATTCACCCCAGTTTAATAAGATAATCATTACAATGATACCTCATTAGGTAAGGTGTTCCTAATATTTTTGACGGAATAATGTGGTATTGCGGACTCATTGGCTTATAGGTGAAATACGAGGTAAAATAAAGATAGATGTCGAATGGTGGAGGTGGAGGGCGGATGGAACCGAGAGTACGTTGTCGGAAGCGAATTCGAAGAATGCGGTATGGACAAGCATTAATCACAATAATTATTGCAGCGGCGCTGCTTCAGCCGTTTTCCGCTGTAGAAGCCGGACTATTGGATCGGGTCAAAGATATATACCAGCTGCCGGAGCAGATAGAGAGCATTCAAAAGGGCTATGATGCGACCAAGCAGCAGCTTGAGGAGCAGAAGGACAAGCTAGCCGAGACGATGCGGCAGTCCGCGCAAGCGGAAGAGCGGCTGATCGCTCAAAATAAACAGCTCCAAGAGCAGAATGAAGCTCTCCAGAAACGCATCCAAACTATGGAACAAACCGCACAGGATAAGAATGCTCTTACACGGAAAATTACAACGATAGCTATAACGGCAGTTTTTCTTGTTATAGGTTATTTTGTGTTAGGGCGAGTGCTTCGGATAACAGTCTGGAGACGGAAAAACAGCAAGCTAAGGCAGTAAGGCAGTAAGGCAGTAAGGCAGCGAGAAGTCGGCGATGGCTGAGATGGGAGGATGCAGGCTGATGGATATTTCTTGCGAGCAGGCCGGTCAAATGACGCGGTTGGCTGCATTGACATTGGACTCGGGCGAATCCGTGCATGTGCTTCACCCGAATCAGATCGTTGCTTTTCAAGGCGCGCCTTCTCTGCGCGAAGACTCGTTCATGAAGCTGTCAGGGATGTACCGAAAGAAAAGAATGGTGCAATCGCGAATCCACGGGCCAGCCCGATTTATGCTGGGATTACCGGATGGCTACTCTTTGGGGACTGTTGAGATCAAGGAGGATGACGACCTGTTGTTTGAATTCCGTCATGTGCTGTTCTATACAGAAGGGATGAGCTTTCGGACTCATGTACAGACGGTACGTAATGCGCTGATGACACGTGATTTGGTCAAAATGCGGTTTCAAGGTCCAGGAACGCTAGGGCTGCTTACGTCAGGCCCCTTATACCCAGTCGAGCTTGACCCCGAGCAGCCGCTTTATGTCGATATCAGCTGTCTTGTTGCTTATCCGCAGCATGTTAGCTTAACCCCTTGTGTGTACGGCAATACGCTAGCTAGTCAGAATATGAATTACCATTGGGAGATCAAAGGCTCCGGTACCGTGCTGCTTCAGCCGTGCAAGCCCGACAAGCTATTAAACGAGCAAATGCAGAACGATAGCTTTATGCGCCGCGTACTCAAAGAAATCATTCCGTTTGGCGGAGTGTTTATTAAATAAAGGCTTCTTGATTAAGCAAAAATACTGAATCCCCATACTTAGGCCCAGGGCCACCAGGTATGGGGATTTTTTGCATGCGCTGCGGTATTGCATGAGTAGCTGTTAGTGAAGCCTGCACTCATGCTAAGGCTTATGCTAAGGCTTCGTCGCAATGATTTCCAGCTGAGTCACGGCATCACCGACACTGCGGTGTGTGAGGATCAGCAGGAAATCATCTTTATAGTAGCTGTTGGTGTAGCCCCCAGTAATAGCCGGCTGCTTCAGCTCAAGGACGCGGTAGCCCTGTGCATTCGGCTTGGCTGGATCTGCGAAGGTTTCAACAACCGGTTGGATAAAAGCAAGCGGCTTACTCCCCCATAAAGTCACCATCGAAACCGTGGCTTCCTTTGGATTCATAGTAGTCGTTTCTACGTTAAACGACATCTGGTAGTTGGGGTAGCTGAGCTGCAGCTTGGCGATGTCCGAGGCAGCCAAAGTGGCAGCTGCGCCCGCACTAGCTGCCGGAGGCTGCCCGTTGGCGGCGGCCCCCGCGGGGCCTGCAGCCGTAGCCGCTGAGCCAGCCGCCGTCGTACCTGCGGCAGCATCAGGTGCGGCCAGCTGCGCCAGCGGATCAGGCTGGCCCAGCATGGTGACCTCGCCAGGCTTGCCTAGCAGGTCCTCGAGCTTCTTGCTGGACAGCCCAATGAAGCTCTGCAGGTTGACTACGCCGCCTGTGAAGAACGATTTCAGCAGCGGGGCGCCATCGCCATCGAATAAAGTACCGATGCCCTCATAGACGCCGTTTTTGAACTCGCCTTTGTAGACTAGCTTGCCAGTCGCATCCATGGCCTCTCCTACACCTTGGAAAGCTCCGTTCAAGAACGCGCCTTTATAGACGGCTGTTCCTTTGTCGCTAAAAGCGGTGCCTTCACCATTGTATAGGCCTGCTGCGAAAAGCCCTTTATATTTCAATAAGCCCGTGTCGTAAAATTCAGAGCCTTCTCCTGAGAACCTGCCATTTTTGAATTGGCCGTCATAGAGCAGCACGCCTTTGCTGGTGAACAGCTTGCCGGCCCCGTTATACTCATTGGCGGCAAATTCCCCCTCGTACAGCAGCGTTCCTGTTGCATCAAACAGCTTTCCTGCGCCACTGTAGCGGCCTGCGTTGAAAGACCCGTCATATTGTAGCGTCCCATTAGGGTAATAAAGCTTGCCTGCTCCGCCGAATTGGCCGTTTTGAAACTCGCCGATGTAGCTTACCTTTTTATCAGCAGCATATAGAGTTCCCTGACCGTTGTACGCATCCGCGATAAACTGGCCTTTATACAGCAGTCGGCCTTGGTCATCATTCAAGGTGCCTGCTCCGTTCTTTTGACCCTTATCCAGCTCCCCTTCATACAATACAATCCCTTGCTGGCCATATAGCTTTCCTTTTCCTGTAAATAACCCCTCTACCAAATCACCCTCATATTTGGAGGCGCGCTGCTCGTCGATAACCTTTGCAGCTCCTGAGTAAGCCAAGCTTTTTGGGGTATTTTCCTGAAGGACAGGGATTCGATTAAAAAATTTGTTAACCATGGCAGGGGGCTTGATAAATAGGAAATAAGCTAGCACCAGAATAACTATCGCAATGAACAGCAGCAGTCTCTTGGAAACATAATATTGGCCAATAAGCACATAGTTACGGAGAGAGTTTTCTTTGGCCCCAAGCATGCCTTTCAATATATCCTGAAATTTCTTGATGATGATCCCGGGCAGCTTTTGCGCGTCTCTCAGCGGTTTAAGCAGCTTGGTTATTAAGGGCATTAGAACAGGCCTAAATACAGCCTCCATATTTTTAACAAATCCATTGACCAACATTCTCACTCCCGCTTACAAAATCGCCTGCTTGCCGCAGGACATAGGCATCTGACAAACAGAAAGCTGAAGCAGTAGCTTACGGCACTTGGATAGTGGCTTGACCCGGATTCACGACTTGGATGACGCCACCCCAGTTGCACATGCATTTGGAGCTGTTGTTAAGGGCAGGCATATTGGCGACTAGGACGGTAGGTGAGCCGGGCGCCCATGGAGCAGCCGTGACAGGAACGCAGGGCATGGGAGTGAGCACACCGAAGGCTGCGGCTGTTGCAGCGGCTACGGTAGGATTTGAAGGAGAGTTGCACATGCCAAACGGCGTAATGTTCATAATCGGTTTGTTATCCATAATATTAGCAATCGGCATGGAGGTCAGGACGCGATTCATTGGAAGTACGTTCAAGGTACCAGGGGCAGCACCGAAGGTACACTGGATCATAGCTCCTCCACAAACAAGAATTCCCATCGAATGAATCTCCTTTTGGCCCCAAATAATGTATGGCATAACCAACTTTCCGGCTTCAGAACCGGTTCTATGTAAATACGGACATATAGTAGAAACGATTAATTTAATAGTACTAAAAAATACACTATGCGGCAATAAAATCCTTTTTAGGACCTAATTCGTCCTTTTTCGTGCCTATTTTCCAAAAAGAGGGTGCGATATGCCTATAAGTATTGTACTATTAAACTATGAAAATGGGACTCGGAGGGATCACTTTGGATGTCGCAAGAGGTGTCGGACGCTGTCTGGTACTGCTCCTATTAATGAATCAAATGTTGGTTGGTTCGGTATCGGCTGCCACTGGCGATAAGGTAAAGGAGCTTCCGCTTAAAGATGCCGTACAGCTGGGTATCAAGAACAGCCAAGACATTCGTGATGCGAAGTCGGAAGTGACCAAGAAAAAATTGGAGCTCATCCAAGCGCAGTATGCAATAAAGAGCGAGGAAGCTAAGGATTCAAGCCTTTTTGCCAAGCCAAGAAATTTGAGTAAAGATCTGCAGCTTCGTTTGAAAATTCCAGAGGCGCGCAAACAGCTTCTGATTGCCGAAGAGACGCTCAAGAGTAAGGCGAGATCGGTTCAGAATGATATGGAGAAGCTGTATTGGAATGGGGTACAAGGCATGCTTGCCGAAGAGGTGTCGCAGATGAAGCTGGATGCAGCCAAAAGAACGTTGGATGGCGTTAGGACGATGCAGAAGCTAGGATTGGCGGATCAAGCGGCCCGAGAGCAGGCGGAAAAAGCTTTGGAGCAAGCAGCTTCAGAGCTGAAGCAAGCACAGCTTTCCTATAAATCAACCCGACTCGCGTTGGGAGAGAGGGTAGACCTGGATTTGGAGGTGGGCGTGACGCTTTCCTACATTCAGGATTATGCCGATTTGAATCAAGCGATGCTGGAGAAATATACGGTAGGTGCGGAAAAGACGAACCTAGCGCTGCTTCAGGACCGTGAGGATCGCAAGCTGGCCGAGGAGAAGTTTAATACGAACCGGATGCTGTATAGCGCTAAGTTCGGTGAAGCCCGAATGAAGGTCATCGAAAGTATGTACCAAATGAAGGACATGGATTACGACCTGTTTATGGCCAACTACGATGTGACATTGGAGAAAATAGGCACGGATTGGGAAGGGTGGATATGGCTTGGGATTATTCCGCTTCCGAAGGTGCTGTTACAGGGGGAATATGACGGACTAAGATACTTCGACGATATCAGGCAGTCGCTGCCGATCTCGATGATGGATCAGAATAAAGCCGTTTTGAAGGAAAAAGAAAGCCGGAAAAACGTGATTCTAGCAATAAAGCAGTCGTATCTGGATGCGAAGGGCGCAGAGGAAGCGTATGCCCAGTCATTACGGGCGAGAGATAAAGCAGCCGATGGGGTTGAGGAAGCTAATAAAAAGCTGAAGCTAGGGCTTCTAAGAGCAGATGAGCTGCAGAAGCTTAGAGAAGCGAAAGACCAGGCGGAGCAAGCGGTTACCTCAAGCTGGATCAGCTATAAGCTGGCTTTGGGCAAGCTGAATGTCGATTCAGGCGGAGAGGTGGAGCGGACGTATAAAGCAGGGGTTTTGCCGTATCGCGAGATCGATGATGGTTTGGCTAAAATCAAACCGCCGCAGTCGGAAAAGAAAGGCCCTGTAGGCAAGTGGGAGTCAAAGCCATCCGTTGGTGAGCTGTTGAGTAATTTCACGATCCAAGTAGATAAAAAGCTGGAAGCAACCGACTTTGCACTTTTTACAGTTGAAGGGAAGCCAATTGGCAAGAAGAAGCCGTTGAAGAAGCCGGTGAGGCATTTAAGCGTCATGTTCAGTCAGCCTGAGAGCTTGAGGGTGGTGCTGTTCAAGAAAAAAGAGGTTGTCGCCGAAGGTATGCTATCAGGTAATGGGACGTCCGGTACGATAACGTTTGATAAGCCGGGCGAGCTTACAGCACTTCCTGCTGTGAAGGAAGCTGCGCAAGCCTCGGTTAGCCCTGAAGCAGGGGGTGCGACGGGGGAAATGCCGGATGGAACCCTGATCATTGGAACCTATCGTATATCTATGGAAGCCATGACACCTGAATTGTACAATGCAGCCAAAGCTACTATGACAGGATCAGGGCAGGGTGTGTTTTATAAATCGGAATTGTCGGGGGGAGCTTGGGTTTCTAACGGCAGCGCTATGGACTTGAAAACAATGGAGGATCCGAAGGGGTCAGCAGCCGTGGCTCCTGAGAAGATAGCTGCACTTAAGCTGACCGTTGAGATAAATGAGACTAGCCAAATAGCACCGCTGCTCACCGCAGAGCAGATAGCTCAAGAGGTTGAGGCTCTGAAGAAGGAAGCCGAGCGTTTGAAGCTGGCCAAAGAAGCGGCTGTGGCAGCTAATAAAGGTGTGGACATTGCCCGCTTATCCATTGAGCAGAAGGATGCGGAGGCACAGCTGGCACTAATGCAGGCGCTGCAAAGCGGCGACCAGCAGGCAGCGCTTAAGCAGATTGCGCTGGTGCACAACCCGGAAGCGCTGCTGAAGCAGCTGGAGGCTGATGCGGCAACGGAGGCCAAGCCGGATGCGGGAAGCACGGCAGGCGGAGCGGGCAGTGGCGCAAGCGGAGGCGCCGCAGGCGGAGCAGGCAGTGGCGCGAGTGGAAGCGCCGCAGGCGGAGCAGGCAGTGGCGCAAGCGAGGGCGCCACGGGCAGCGTGAGCGCTGCCGTGTACGAGCAGCGCCAGCAGGCGCTGCTGCGCCAAGCGCTCGCTGCGGGCGACGCAGCTGCAGCAGCGGCCCAGGCCGCTCAGCTGGCCGAAGCGGCCAAGCAGTTGGCGCTGTTGGAGAGCGGCAGCGCCGAGAGCGTAGCTGCGCTGCAGGAGGCGAAAGTCAAGCTGCAGGCAGCATGGGCGGAAGCGCAGAAGCAGAAGGACGCTGAGCGGGCCGAGCAGCTTCTGCACTCGATAGCTTCACTCGATGATGCGGTGCTGTCCGCGCAGAAGGAAGCGTTGTTCATGCAGCTGGATGCGATTATGCAGCTGCCATCCCAATTGCTTGATGAGGGGCAGCAGGATAGCGCAATGCTTCCTGAAGCTGTGCAAAGCGCGTTAGCCCAAGAAAGCCAGCAAATTTTGGAGCAAATTAAGGGCAAGGAGCTTGAGAAATACTCGCCGGAGCAGCTGTTGCTGTTAAGTAAAGTCGCTGCGGAGATGAAGCAAGCCTACAGTGATTCTATGCAAATTTTTCCAGTAGAAAATGTAATTTCTCCTGATTTATTGATACTCTTTGAAGCCCCTCCTGCTATGATAAATGGAAAGGCATTCCTGCCGATAAGACCGGTTTCAGAAGCGTTTGGAGCTGTGGTAATTTATGATGAGGATGATCGGACTGTTACGATAAGCCATGAGGGTGCAACGATAGTATGCAAGATAGACAGCACTACTGCCTATGTCGATGGTGAGGCCGTATCCCTGGATACAGCCCCTGCTTTAATTGCGGGAAGGACGTATGTTCCACTTCGCTTTATTGCTGAGACAATAGGACTTGATGTGGAATGGGACGAGGGAACCCGAACCATCATGGTTTCTTCCTAATAACTTAGAAAAATGAACACCGTGCTAAGCGGTGGGTTGTTTGTAACCGGACTTTACGAGCTTGTGAAAATGAGGCGATGAGAGAACGATGAAGAAATATATAGCGGCTTTGCTGCTCGTGCTGATGCTTGCTGCGGGGGCAGGATACTATGTGTATGTAAACCGGGATGCGGTTACCAGCTCTCCCTTCCATAAGGATTTGCCGTTCGGAAGTGTATCCAATGCGCTTGCTGACGAGCAGAACAATCTATATGTGATCGACAACTCCAAGAAAACGATTGTTAAGCTTAACTCATCAGGAAATGTCGTATATACGGTAAGCACGAACGATACCGGCGGGGAGATCTACCATTTTAATGAGCTTGCAGCCGATAAACAGGGCAACCTGTATACGGTCAAAACGACGCTTGATTCTTACGGCCTGACCGTCAAATCAGAGCAGATTATTCGTTTTACCCCGGAAGGGGAACAAGATCAGGCCTTTTTCCGCAAAGACTATAAAGATAAATCCGAGCGCAAAAGGTATCGTATAGGCAGCTTGAAATCATTAAAGGTTCAAGGGGATGTATTGTCCTTTTTTGTGGACGATTTTAATGAAACTACACTTTTTCACACGGGTGTTGGCAGCACAGACCCTAAAGCTATGTTTACGGCCAAACTTCCCGAAGGGAAGTACCTGGCTGGAGTTGCGGGAACAAATGTGGGCCAGATCTACGTTTCTGTCCGAAGCGGTGAAATTTATCGCATGATGGAAGGCGGACGCTACGAGCTTATTTATCCTTTACCCGGCATCGACCGCTCGTATAGAAATTTTCCGGAAAAGCTTAGCTTGGACGGGAAAGGTCGTTTGGTCTATATAGACTACTATGGCGAGACAATTAGCCGAATAGATCCTGCGAATCCTTACATCGTGGAGGCGCTGCTAACGAAAGAAACAGCTAAGCAGCAGGACATGGAAATTTCCTCAGACGTTATGCCGACGATTGCCATTGGGGCGGATGACAGCTTGATTGTGGTACATGAGGGTATGATTTTACGCCAAAACGAAGATGGGACTATTAGGGCCAAGGTAACCGGAGGTATATATTCTGCGGAGACGATGGGGCATAAGTGGTTTGTTTGGGGGTTAGCTCTGGTTGGGCTGCTGCTGTTGGCTTTTGCGGTTAAACTGCTCTATTTCAACATTATGAACCGAAGAATATCGCTAATGCTGAAGCAAATCATTGTTTTTGTACCGGTCATCGCGATTTCAATGGTATTGCTCTCCTATTTTATTTACATGAATTTTTCCCAAAAGCTCGAGGATGAGTCGATTCACGAACTTTCTTTGCTTGCGCGTAATGGCCGGAATTTGATCGACGGCGATAAGCTGGAGAAGATGAATTCTCCGCTGGAATATAGAAGTAATGATTATAAAATGTTTCGTGAAAAAATGGACTCCGTCTTCGATGGAAGCGAAGAAAGCGACAACAGAGGCTTTTACAAAGCGCTCTATAAATATGAGAATGGCGTCATCTATCGGATCATTGAGGATGCTGATGATGTCAACATGTTCAACCCGTTCCCGGAGACGGAGAAAAACCAGGAGGTAGTCAAACAGGGTAAGATTACTACCGACCGATGGCAGGACGAAACAGGCTTCTGGATTTATGCGCTAGGTCCGATTTATAACAGCTCAGGTAAAATTGTCGGTCTCTTTGAAACAAGTAAAAACATGGAGGGTATTCTTCAGCACAGACGCGAGCTGCTTCGTAACATCATTCAGAATATCACGGTGATTACGCTCGTTTTACTAAGTATTTTTATGCTGATGACCTATCTGATGCTTTCATCGATTCGCAAGCTGCGGAGCAGCGCAATCGCTATTTCCAAAGGGAATTGGGATACCGTTGTTAATATACGGACCCGTGACGAGGTTTCTGATCTGGGAGACAGCTTCAATATGATGGCAGAGCATATCCGTGGTTACATTGCCAAGGTGACTCGGGTGAGCGAGGCTTATTACCGGTTTGTACCGCAGCAGTTTCTGAAATATTTAGATAAGGACAGCATTCTGGAGGTTCAGCTTGGTGATCAAGTTGAACAGGAGATGAGCATATTAATTGTTAATATACGGTCTTTCTATTTATTGTCGAAACGGTTGACACCGGAGGAAAATTTCAATTTTATTAACTCGTTTTTAAATCGTTTTGGCCCTTATGTCCGCAATCATGACGGATTGATCAATAAATATGCGGGAGCTGGCTTTATGGCGCTGTTTCCCAACGTTGTTGAGCAAGCCCTGCTTTCTTGTATCGGAATGAGAAAGGAATTGGATCTGTACAATGTACATCGTGCTAATTCCGGCTACAAGCCTATCGATATCGGTATCGGTCTGCACAAGGGTCCGCTCCGGCTCGGAATTATTGGGGAGGAACAGCGGTTGGAGGGAAATGTTATTTCCGATGATGTGAATCTGGCCAATGAACTGGAGAGATTAACGGAACCGCTTGGAGCGTCTATTCTCGTTTCTGATTTTATTATTCAGTCCCTTAGTGACCGCAGTATCTTCCAGTACCGCTGCCTTGGATTGATTCGGGTAGAGGGTAAGGAGGAGCCGCTGCAAGTATTCGATGTGTACCATGGGGAGTCGGATACGGCCAGAGCCCTGAAGGAAAAAACAAAAACATTGTTTGAGCAAGCGGTGGTGCTGTATCAGGTTGGTCGTTTTTATGACGCAAGAGAAGCCTTTGTGCAGGTTATCAAAATCAATCGTCAAGACAAAGCCGCAAAGCTATATTTCTATTTATGTGATGAATATTTCCAGAACGGTACCACTGAAGAATGGAACGGCACATTGTTCGTGTCCTAAGCTCGAGGTAAAACGGGGGAGTAAGTCATGAATGAAATTAACATTGTAACTATGAAAACGGAAAGAGAGGCGAGGCGGGTCAGTGAGTTTTTCCTCTCGGAGCAATCGTTTGACGACCAACATCATACACCTGGAGAGATCGAGCACTTTCGCAACAAGCCTTTGGAGAGCCTGGGATTGCCAACGCATCAGCATTGGTATGTGGAGAACGAAGAGGGGGATATTGTAGGTGCTATAAGTGTCACCGAGAATGAGCATAAAACTGGGGGATACTTGTGGGACTATATTGTCGTGCGTAAAGATTATCGGAAGCGCGGAATAGCAAATCGGCTCTATGAAACGCTGTTGAATTTTGTGAAGTCGCAGAATGGGCGGTATATCCTTACCTACACCTGCGATCTGCAGGAATACAGCACAATTCGGCGGATTTTTCAGGAGCGGGGCTTCGAGCATATAGGCAGTTACCCTGATTATTATTATGAGGGTGAGGGCCGGATGGCCTTCTTGAAAAAGCTTTAGTTGGCATCAACCCAGACAAACGCGCTAGTCCCTAAAGGGACGGAGCAGCCGTTTATCCTCGGCGGGATATTATACATAGACAGGACTTGATGGTTATTATGAGTACCCTATTTCGATTGCTTGGGCTGCGTGCTGAAGACTCACGTAAACTGTGGGTTATGCTTCCGGTGTTCTATTGCGGCGGTATTGCTGAACTGCTCAATTATACAGCGTTTATGGCTCTGTTTAATCAACGCTTTGGGGTACAGTTTTTACCGTTCGTCTATATTGTGGAAGCGCTAATTATGCCTTTGGAAGGCTGGTTATTAGCCAAGCTGGCAGAGAAGCTGCCCAAAGCCAAGCTGATGCGGACACTGTATTTGATGATGACAGGCTTGCTGCTGATTAATGGATTGATTCTGTTGGGATTCAAGCTGGGGGATATTGACTATCGGTATTATTATCCGATTTTATTTATTTGTTCCAACTTCGTTGTACGCCAGCTGACCTTGCTGCTGTGGAGCACGGCGTTTGACTTATGTCCGACACAGCAAGCCAAACGTGTGATGCCTATCTTTGTGGGCGCTGCGATGGTGGGTGGCATTACAGCTGGCTTTATCGCTCAGCAGGTCACTCACTATTGGGGAACGGAAGCCGTATACTTACTGTCCCCTTGCTTTTTGTTATTGGGATTGTGGAATTTTCGCAAAGCAATCGCGCAATATCTGGCCCCGCTTACCATTAAGAATGAAGCTAGATCGGGTGTCTTGGAAACGGCTTCGGCAGTGGACCCCAGTGCGACGTCAGGAGCTTATATTAGGCAGATGCTGCGGAATCCGTTTCTGATCTGTGCCGTGGCACTCATGACCTTGATGCCTGCCTTGTACTTCCTGATGGAGTACCAATATTTCACCACTACACAGCAAGCCTATCCCAATGAACGGGACTTAACAGCTTATTACGGTATGATTATTACGATTCAATTCACGGTCGCGCTCGTGCTGCAAACCTTCGCTGGAAGGCTGATGAGCTGGCTGGGCGCAAGTAATATGCTGCTTGGGATTGCCATAGTGTTTATTGGTGGATTCGGAATTTCAGCACTGTTCATAGATACCCCGCTCGGGCTTGTTGCTGTATCGGGGGCTTACGCTATCTTTTATATTTTGCTGTACTATACGGCGGAGCCTTGCTATCAATTGTTTTTCAAAATGCTGCCGATTTCGCAAAGAGACGGCGTCCGTTATGTGGCGCAGGGAATAGCCGCTTCTGGAGGTATTTTGCTTGGGGCGCTGCTGTCCTTGCTCCATTCGGAGGGCCTGCTGGAGATTAAGATACAGGCGATTATCGGTGTAGCCATTGCTGCTCTGTTGGTAGCCGTCGCTTGGTTTGGTCGCAATCTGTACATTAAAGAGCTGGTCAAAAGTGTTCAGTCCTTCCATACTGATTTGTCGGATACGGCGGCATCCTTTCTTGGGGGAATGCGCAATACGAAGGTGCTTCAGGGAGTGCTGGAGTATCTTAATGACCCTAATGATCATGTTCGCGAACTAGCGTTGGAGATGATCGGTAAGGCGAAGGATTCTTCGTTTCTTCCCCGCCTGGTCGAATTAATCCACGATAAAAATCCGCGCATCCGTATTGCGGCTTTGCGCGCGATGAACCTGCAGGGAGCTACACTACAGGAGCTCGTTCAGGTGGCTTCCTTCCTCGAAGATGAGGAGCCAGGCGTGCGTGTGGAATGTGTGAAACTCATTGCGAAGGCGGAGCATCTAAAAAGCCAATCGCATTATTTTATTCGTATGAAGCTGTTGGATACTCACCCTCAGGTGGTCGCAGAAGGAATTAGGGCTATTTACGCGCTGCAAAGTGAGGAGAGCTATCCGGCCTGCGATGAAGCCGTTATTAAGCTGCTGGATACGGGCGGTGAGTGGGCAGTATACGGTTGTGGTATTATAGCTGATTTGAAGCTCCATACGTACACGGATTGGATCATATCGCTGTTGGAGGACCATCGGCCTGCGGTCAAGGTGGCTGCCGTGCATTGCTTAGGGAAGCTCCAGTATGATGAATCCATCGGATTTCTTTTATTAATGTATCCTAGAGCAGATCAGGAGCTGCGCAAAACGATCGTTCAGGGCTTGATCGATATGGGCAACAAAGGAATTGCGGCTCTGATGGAGGGCCTTCAAAACCCTCATCCGCTCATATGGGACGCTTGCGTCGCTGCCCTATCGGATTTGCTTCCTGAATCGCAGATCCGACAGACGCTGGTGGAGTCTTGCGTGCAGCGGCTGCAGGATTCAAGCAAAGAGAAGGCACTGTCCTCTGCGATCGGTACGCTGGGACTGGCGGGGCTGGCCGATTTGGCCGAGCAGCGCTATAAGGAAATCCGAATCGCGTTGTGCGATGCGGCCTGGTCCGTCCTGTCGAAGCTTGCGGATGAGCGTGTAGTAGCGACTGTGCGTGAAACGGTGCAGGATGAGAATGAAGAGATTCGCGAGAACGGTCTGGAGGTGTTGGCTGAAGGACTCGGCGACCGGAGGCTTGCTTATGCGCTCTTGGATATGCTGAAGGACAACGGCAGTGAGGCCGAGGGAGAAGCATTAGAAGATCCCAAGGTCGTTCTGGAGCAGGCCTGCCATTGGTCGGACGATTGGCTGCGCAGTATTGCGGCACATGCTTTAAACGGAGAGGTGCAGGGCGAAATGGCGAATGATCAAAAGCTGTTGTCGATGCTGGATAAAGTTATTTTTCTTAAGCAGGTATCGTTATTTTCTGACGTATCGGTTGATGAGCTTGGACTTATTGCAGGCATTACTCATGAGGAAGTGTTTCCCGATCAAACCTTTTTGCTGCGGCAAGGGGAAACCAACTCAAGTATGCATTTAATAATAGAAGGCAATGTGGAGCTGAGCAGCGTTTCTTCAAATGGCTTGGAGAGTACGCTGGGGGTTCTGGGACCTAAGCAGTCAATTGGCGAGACAACGGCATTAGATCAGGCTAAATCATCTATTACCGCGCAAGTGATATTCGATGAAGTTCGGGTGCTTTCATTGCGAGGGGATAATTTAGAGAGGCTGGTTCGTTTGTATCCGGAGATTGGCATTGGTCTTTTGCATGCTTCAAGCGCCCGGGTGCGTTTGCTGGAATCGATGCTGACTAAGATGGGGTAACGGTAAAGTGAAGCGAGGAGGGATCGCTGTGAACAAGCAAGTTATTATGGAACTGAAAAATGATCTGGCAGAGCTTGTTCGTCTGCATGATTGGTTTAGCGAATGGTCCGGGCCGTTGTCCATCGATTCGAAAACGCTGTTTCATTTGAATCTTGTTTGCGACGAATTAATTACGAATACCATTTTGTATGGGTATCAAGCCATAGGAGAGCCTAGGGAGCATAAGATAGAAGTTCACTTGATTGTGGAGGGGAATGATATTGAGCTGCTTATCATAGATGACGGTGTTGCTTTTGACCCATTGTCCCTTACAGCAGCTGATACCACACTGGGCATGGATGAGCGGTCGATTGGTGGTTTGGGGATTCATTTTGTGAGAGAAGTAATGGATGAGGTTGCTTATGAGCGGATCGGAGAAAGAAATACGATTCGTTTGAAAAAAATCGGGCAGAAGCCCGCAGAATCGGAGGGAACGGCATGAATGTAACGGAACGGACGGTTGGCGGTGTGGTGGTACTGGATATTCAAGGGAGGCTGGATGCCAATACTTCGGGAATCTTGGAGGCTTGTTTTCTGAAAATGATGGAGCAGGGGCATACCCGGTTTGTTTTTGGATTGGCTCAGCTTGACTATGTGAGCAGCGCGGGACTACGTATTCTGCTTGTTGCAGCTAAGAAATTGAAAGCATTGAAAGGCAGCTTAGCCCTTGTACAAATGACGGATAATGTGAAAGAAGTGTTTGATATATCGGGATTCAGCACCATTTTCACCATTTATGAAACAGAGGCTGAAGCGCTTGGCGAGATTGGGTAGTAAGGAAGAATGGGAGCCGGGAGGCAGGTGAGGGAAGATGGGCGATATTCCATTGGGGTGGTTGTTGACGGTTGTTCTCTTGCTGCTTGTTGTGGCTGCGGTGGAATGGAAGCGGCGTGAGGCGACGAAGGAGCTTCGGGGGACACATCAATTATTTGAAGTCAGCTTGGAAATCAACTCGACAATTCTTAAGCAGGATCTGCTGAAAAAGATTATGGATACAGCCTCCTCGGTAACCGATGCGGAGGCATCCTCAGTTATATTGGTCGACCCTGAAACGGGAGATTTATTCTTTGAGGTCGCACTTGGGGAAAAAGGCGATGAAATTCGCGAAATTCGCCTAACCATGGGGGAAGGTATTGCTGGATGGGTGGCTCAAACGGGAGAATCGGTCAAGATAGATGACGCCGCCCGTGATCCGCGTTGGTCTTCGAAGGTAGCTAAGCGTGTGGACTATCCCACGCGAAGCTTGATGTGCGTTCCGATAACAAGCAAGGGAGCTATCATCGGCGTACTTCAGGTGTTGAACAAGCGTAATGGCAAGCATTTCAGTGACAAGGACTTAAGGCTGCTGCAGTCGATTGCTTCACCAACTGCGGTTTCCTTGGAGAATGCCATGTTGTACGATGCGTTGGAGAAGTCGCTCAGGGCTTTAAGCGATACGGTAGCGGCTAAGGAGCGTATGGAAAGCGAGCTGAGGATTGCACGCGATATCCAGATGGGCTTCTTGCCTCGCAGGGTGTCAACGAGAAGAGCCGCTCCTATCCATATGGGAGGCTTAGAGGTGCTTCCGGCGGAAGGGCAGGATTCAGAAGCGTGGTCGAGGGCAGGCGATTATGAAGCTTCGATTCGGACTGAGGCGCAGCAAGGAATTCCGGCTAAAGTCCGCTCTGTTATTCGTCCTGCCCGTGAGGTTGGCGGTGATTTCTATGATTACTTTACACTCGACGAGTCGAAGCTCTTCTTCACATTAGGCGACGTGTCGGATAAAGGGATTCCGGCGGCGCTCTTCATGGCTGTGACGATGACGCTCATTAAAGGTAAAATGACGCCGGATATGACGCCAGGGCAGCTGCTCACTGAGGTTAATAATGAGCTGTATAAGGATGAGTCGTCGATGTTTGCGACGATTTTTTGCGGGGTGTTGGATATGCACACCGGGAAGCTGACGTACAGCGACGGCGGACACTGCACGCCTTATATAATCCGAAGCAACGGAGCTGTCGAACCGCTCAGAGGGATCAAGGGCGTGCCGCTCGGTGTTATGGACGATATGTTATATGTCGATAATACGGTCATGCTTGATGCAGGTGAGAGGCTTGTACTCTATACGGACGGAATCACCGAAGCGGAGGATTCGCAGCTACGTCAGTATGGAAATACGCGACTCTACGAAGTACTGGACGCTAAGGTTGTAAATGAAGGGGAACCGAGGCTTTCTGTGCAGGAGCTAATGGAGCGAATACTGAGCGATGTCGATCGGTTTACGGATGGAGCACTGCAATCGGATGATATCGCTATGTTATTAATAGAGCATAACCGGATCGAATAGAAAGTACGAAAAAGAGAAAGTGATTTTCTTTGTTTTGGGATATTCTACCTATCTCCGATATGATATATTAGAAATACTAGATTACGAGACGCGAAGGTATTATGTGAGGTAATTTACCTAGGAGGTGCGGTATGCCCATCCATCAATCACGTCAAAATGGCAAATCATCCGCTATGGCCAGTATACAGAGAAAGTCGGGGGCAGCGAAGTCTGCTTCGAATGCTACTCAGCTACCACATAACGGCCAACAACTAACGGCCGCTGATATGATGAGCTTGCAAGGAACTATTGGCAATCGTGGCGTACAAAGAATGATCTCCAGCTTGCCTGAACAGGGCATTGGCAATCGATTGCCGATTCAGGCCAAGATGTCCGTCGGCCCAGTAGGCGATTCGTATGAGCAGGAAGCGGATAAGGTTGCTGGCCAGGTCGTACAGCAGCTGCAAAAGAAACCGGCGACAGACTCGATCCAACGAATGGAAGGGTCAGAGGAAGAGTCGGAAGAGTTGCAGATGAAACCGGCGACAGACTCCATCCAGCGAATGGAAGGGTTGGAGGAAGAGTCGGAAGAGTTGCAGATGAAACCAGCGACGGATTCGATTCAACGAATGGAAGGTTCGGAGGAAGAGTCGGAAGAATTGCAGATGAAACCAGCGACAGACTCGATCCAGCGAATGGAAGGTTCGGAGGAAGAGTCGGAAGAGCTGCAAATGAAGCCAGCGACGGACTCGATCCAACGAATGGAAGGTTCGGAGGAAGAGTCGGAAGAGTTGCAGATGAAACCAGCGACCGATTCGATCCAACGAATGAAAGGGTTGGAGGAAGAGTCGGAAGAATTGCAGATGAAGCCTGCGGCAGGCGGGTTCGATGTTACACCTTCAATAGAGCAGCGTATTCAGGCCAAAAGCGGTGCGGGCTCGCAGATGGATGCTAAGACCAGACTCGGTATGGAGCAAGCCATGGGGGCTGATTTTAGTAAAGTGTCCATTCACAACGACGCCGAATCGGGTAAGCTCAATGAAGCGATTGGGGCACAAGCTTTCACAAAGGGGAATGATGTGTTTTTCTCCAACGGGAAGTATGATCCATCTAGCGCTCAAGGACAAGAGCTTCTGGCCCATGAACTGACGCATGTGGTACAACAGCGAGGGGTATAAGTTTCATTATTCGGTCTAGCTAATCTAATAAATATAGTAAAGAGACATCTCACGAGGCTTTATACCTCAAAGGTGTCTCTTTTTGCTGTGCCCAATCGGGCTCCTAAGCCTATGCTAGTTTTGCCGGAAATAAGTTGATGACTGTGTCTGAGGTTGTATTTGTGAAGCCTGAACGAAAGTGTTCATCTGCTGGATCACTTGCTCTACATGCTGTTGCGTCTCGAGTAGGCGGCGTTTTTGGGCATCCAGCTGAATATCAATTTGAGATTGTGCTTGTTGGAGATCTTGTTGTACTTGCATCAATTGCTGCTGGGCTTGCCGTACATTTTGGGTAAATGTGCTTAGACCTGAAGCGTTCAATGCTTGCTGGGCTTGTTGAGCCTGCTGAAATTGCAGCTGTTGTTGGTCCTGTTGGAACTGTTGATAAGATGGATAGGTGGAAGACATGACTGAAAAACCTCCTGATGGATGTTATGTAAGTGTGATTCAAAAAAACCTGTTTCATGCCAACTTTATTAATTTGTGATAAAAAAGCACTCTTTATACATGCTTCTTCCAACGTTATATCCTTTGCATTTGCCTGTTCCAAACAGCGGGAGCTGAACCATCAATTCACTAGCTTTTTAAGATGCATCTCGGGAAACGATATTATCATAACCTTTTAATAATCTAACAGATTCTCATCCCAAAAAATAACAAATATTACAATAATATTAAGTTAGTTAACAAAAGTAAGTAAGTGTGTTAAGATAAGTGCTATAAGTTTTATCTAAAAAAGGAGTGGACTAATAATGAATACAACCAAACTTGAACTAACGGCTGAGGAAGTTATCCTTTCGCGGCATTCTGTACGTAAATATCAACGTGATGTTACGATACCGGATGCGGAGTGGAATGAAATATTGGAGCTAGCCTTTAGTGCACCATCCTCATGGAATCTGCAGCATTGGCGGTTTCTTGTAGTTAAAGAGCAAGCCAATAAAGATAAACTGCTGCCTATAACGTATAATCAGCAGCAAACATCTGATGCTTCGGTTGTTGTTATTGTGCTAGGAGATCTTCAAGCCAATCTGGTAGCTCCGGACGTATATGGGCAGGCTAAGCCTGAAATTCGTGATATGATGATTGGTCAAATCAATGGGGCATACGAGAATAATCCTCAAATTGCACGCGATGAAGCCATTCGTAATGCTTCGTTAGCGGCTATGCAGCTGATGCTGGCAGCCAAAGCCAAAGGGTATGACAGTGTGCCTATGGGCGGTTATAATGCAGAGGCGCTCATCAAAGAATTGAACATTCCAGAGCGTTATATCCCTGTGATGGTCCTTCCAATCGGGAAGGCTCAAGTCGAAGGTCGCGCTACGGATCGTCTGCCGATTAATCACCAAGTTATCCAAGAAAGCTTCTAAGCTTATAGCATAAAAATCAGGACGGCTGCTCATATTACTGTTAATGCGACAGGTAAAGGAGCATGCGGCGTGGATCAAAAAGGAAATCAAGAAGACCCCAAAAAGGCTAATGACATTAATAACCAGCAAGCCGAAGTTGGTATGAGCCGGGCGCAGTTCAATGCAGCTAACGAGAAGCTGATTGAAGATCAACTGCAAGTCAGTGAGGATAAGCTGTTTGACTACGTTCCAGGTGAAGATAAGTAAAACAACAACAAAAGGAGCCTACTCAGGTTGAGTAAGCTCCTTTTGTTGTTGTTTTAGAAAATGCTGCTTTTAAGTTGATTTCTGATCTAGAAGCGTAATAAATTCCTTGGCTGCTGGTGAGAGATGCTTATTCCTGTGATAAAAGTAACTGATTCCCCTTTGAAAGGTTACTCCTTTTATTGGAATCTCAACCAGTAGTCCAGTTTTGGTTTCCTGTTTGATTGCAAAGTTGGAAACAATTGATACACCGAGTCCATGAATGACACCCTGCTTAATAGCTTCGAGATTGCTGATCTCCATATAGTTGGGGGGAGCAAAGCCGAATTCTGCAAATTTTGCCTCCAAAAAAGTCCGAGTAGCCGATTTATTCGGTTTTAAAATCAAGGTTTCATTAGCCAATTCCTCTAAGGTACACTCGTTTTTTTGGGCAAGTCGATGCTGGGGATTTACGATTAGAACAAGCTCATCTTGGTAAAAAGTTGTAGCTTGAAAACGAGTTTGATCAATCGCTACTCTATCAGAGACAACCAGAAACTCCACTTTGTTGGACTCCAGCATGTGGATCAAGTGATTTGAGGATGTAATATTCATGTTGATTTTAATGCCAGGATGTTTTTTGTTAAAGTCACTGAGGATTGCAGGAAGTAGATATACCCCAACAAAATTACTCGCTCCGAAGGACAACGTTCCGTAAGCTAAGCTTTCCAGTTGTTTGATATGCTCTTTAGATGAATGAACGAGGTTAATAATTTGCTCTGCATATGGCTTGAAATGCTTTCCTTGATTGGTTAAGTATAGTTTTTTTCCTATTCGGTCAAAAAGCGGAACCCCCAGTTCCTCCTCCAGACTCTGAATTTGCATGCTGACAGCCGGTTGCGAGCAATAAAGCTGTTCTGCTGCTTCGGTAAAGTTTAAGCACTCCGACAGCGTAATAAAGGTTTGCAGCTTGGTTAAGTTCATATCCGACATCCTTTTCATAAAAATTGAACTATAACGTTTACTTATTATAATCAAATTTAAATCAAATTGTTTAATAATATTACCGAAGATATAATGAAAATGCAATCAAAATAAGGGATGCTGAAAGGGAGAAAGTATGTTTACAAACTGGAAGCTTGGTACCAAGTTGTTTGCTTTGTATGTCATCGCATTCCTGGCGTTAACCTTGTCAACCGGATTGGCTCTAGTGACGATGGGTAATGTGTCCGGGCAATTGATTCAAATTTTATATGTGGAAAGTTACCAAATAAGTTCCCTTATCCTTCGTGCAGATAAAGATTTGTATCAACAGTTGTTAAACCAAAGAACCATCGTTCTTACGGAAATGCCTGAAGAAGAATATAACAAGCAAATGCAGCATTATAAAAGCAACCTGATCAATATTCGCAATCGCATGCTGGAGGGAAAGGAAATATTCGAGAAGAGCCGCCCGAAATATGAAGGCATTCTTACGGAAAAGACGCGGAAGAACGTTTTCGATAATTTGGAAGATTTTTTTCGGCAGTTTGATCATTGGGAGAATCAGACGACAAGATTGGTGGAAAAGGTGCCTACAGTACCTATAAAGGACCGGCAAAAGATTTTGAATGAAATCGTTACGTACGATGTTCAATTTGAGGAAGCTAGGAATACACTCAAAGAAATTCGTTACCTCATGGATTCGATAGCTAAAGAAGAAGTGGACAACGCCCACCAAATAACCAGAGAAGCACGAATTACGGTTCTCCTTATTGCACTGATCCTCTTTCTTACAGTCTTCTTACTGGGGTGGTACGTGATTCGTTATATGGTCAGATCCATTAATCAAATTGTTCACGTATCCGACCTGGTTTCCAAAGGGAGGTTGGCAGTGGAGCATATCGAGGTCAAGAACAATGATGAAATTGGTATGCTGGCTCAATCCGTCAACACGATGACAGATAACCTTCGTCAGCTGATCCATAATGCTAGCGAGACCGCGGAAATGGTTGCCGCTTCGTCGGAACAGCTGCTTGCCGCTGTTGAAGAGGGGGAGTTCACGGCGGACAAAATCCGGGAAGGCTCCAAAATGGTTTCAGAGGGGAGCAAGCGGCAGAATGAAATGGTTACCCATACTTTTGAAGCTATTAAATATATGTCCGAAGGTATGGCTGCCATAGAAAGTAATAGTCATATCGTTGCCCGTTCTTCGGAAGAAGCCCTTAAGGCTTCACAGGATGGCTATGCATCGGCGCAAAATGTTGTCAATCAAATGAAAGAAACTAATGATGCGGTAAAGGAGACATCGTCTATCATTCTTCAGCTAGGAGAGCGATCAGAGGAGATCAGTAAGGTTATCCATACTATAAACGAGATAGCCACTCAGACGAAATTATTGGCGCTCAATGCTGCTATTGAGGCTGCCAGAGCTGGAGAACACGGCAAAGGCTTTGCCGTCGTGGCGGAAGAAGTGAAAAAGCTAGCGGAGAGATCAGGGGATTCTACGACAATCGTTGCAGATGTTATTACCGATATTCGCCATCATACTCAACATGCGGTACAAGCCATGAAGCTAGCCACTGAGAAAGTGCACCTGGGACTTGTAAAGTCCGAACAAGTGATAGTTGTATTAGAGATGATTCAGACAAAGGCGACCCATGTAACTGAAAAAGTGAATGGCATGTATGAAAGCTTAGAACACATGAAAAGTGAAAGCGGTAACATTTTGAAGGCGACAGAGGAGGTGAGTAAAGTTGTCAATGATAATACCCAGTCCAGTCTGGATAACGATAAACGGATTAATCAACAAGTCTCATCTGTAAGGGAAATATCCGTTTCCGCTAGGTCGTTGTCAGAAATCGCCGAAAGAATGGACCAGTTGTTAAATAAATTTAGCAAATAATATTCAGTTTGGAGATGAGCTGTTTGCATTGTGGGGTTGGTATAAGCGGGACGGGGAGAATCGGGCGTTTATTAATTAGAAAAATATGTTCGGACAATACCCATCCTATTCATTTGAGGGCAATTAATACGTCATATCCTACTCACATAATCGCGCATTTATTGAAATATGATTCCGTGCATAGGACATGGGAAGCTGACATTGAGGCAGGAGACAATTATTTACTTATTAACGGTCAGAGGGTAGAAGTCACATGCGAGAGAAATCCGGAACTTATTCCGTGGAAAGACTTGGGGGTCGACCTGGCGGTTGATGCAACCGGTAAGTTCAATGATCGTAATGGGGCGCAAAAACACCTTTTGGGCGGTGCATCCACCGTATTGTTAACCGCACCTGGTGAACAGGTAGATCTAACTATAGTTATGGGCGTAAATCAACAAGATTATGATCCTATGAAGCATATTTTACTCTCAGCGGCTTCCTGCACCACCAATTGTTTGGTCCCGATATTAAGTATATTGGATCGGTCATTTCATGTGAACCATGCATGGGTTACTACCATTCATTCTTATACGAATGACCAAAGACATCTCGACAATCCTCACCAGGACTTACGCCGCGCGCGCGCCTGCACTCAATCGATTGTTCCAACAAGTACCGGGGTAGGGAACGCTATTAGGGATATTATGCCCCGTCTTGCTCCCTTAGTCCACGGGTTGTCCATAAGGGTACCTACACCGGATGTGTCACTAGTAGATTTGACGGTAGGTGTAAACCGACAGGTATCACATGAAGATGTAAGAACTATGCTGCTGTCAGCGGCTACAGGGGAGCTTAAAAGGTATGTGGCTTATACCGAAGACCCTCTAGTTTCGATAGATTTTATAGGTTGTGAGAAATCGGCTGTCATCGATGGCCTGTCTCTAGCTGTTCGAGATGACCAAATTAAACTTCTCGCTTGGTATGACAATGAATGGGGATATGTCAGCAGGGTGATGGATATTTTAAGTATGGTTATTAACAAAAAAACAGGAAGTGTTTAATTAATATGGATAATTATAAGGCTTCACCAATAGTGTTGGGAGTTATTTTGTGCAATTACTGCGGAAGTGAAATCGCAACAGTAGATACTGAAAAAGTCACAGTATTTTATACCGACTGTAAACGGGATGTTTGTCGAGAACAAAGAAAAGGGAAAGAAGACAAACAACGATAAGATTTTATTATGATAATTAGAATTAAATCAAATTGTTTTATGGTTTTTGGCTGGATATAATGAAAGCGGAAACATTACTAATTGTGAGGAGGCTACACAAGATGGCTGAGGTCTTAACGACCGTAAAAACGGATGGCAAGGAACCACCGATCAAGAAAAAAAGCCGAATTGAGGAAGTTATGAAAAAATGGGGAATTCCCATTGCACTTGCTGTATTTTTAATTCTTTTCTTTATGCCTACACCTGAAGGAATGACACCGGTAGCCCAAAGATCCATAGCTGTATTTACGGGGGCTCTGATTCTTTGGATAACGACACCCATCCCCATTTATTTGACATCGATTGCTGCGATTCTGATGCTTCCTTTGATTGGAGCCGTTAAAGATCAGGATGTTGCATTTGAATCGTTAGGTTTTGGTGTCATATGGCTGATGGTATCCGCATTTGTCCTTACTTCCGCCATGATGAAGTCGAATTTAGGCAGAAGGTTCGCGCTGTGGATGGTAACGAAATTCGGCAAAACACCGAAAACGACCCTGCTCGTATTGATTATTATCAACTTTATTTTGGCGTTTTTCGTTCCATCGACAACGGCCAGAGCTACGTTGATGGTACCCATTTGCATGATTTTATTAGAAGTCTATAAAGCCATTCCAGGTGAAAGCAACTTTGGGAAAGTAATGATGCTTCAAGGAGTCCAAGCGGATGCCATTGCTACATCGGGGGTTATGACAGCTACTGCGGGTAACATTATTGCCGTTGGTTTCATCAACGAACAAGCAGGCGGTCACATTGGTTATATGGATTGGCTGTTGGCTTCGATGCCGACTGCTATCGTCACCATGCTGATAACCTTCCTCATCGGGTTTAAGCTCTTCTCGACTAAAGGGGAGGCTAATTTTGAAAATGCGATGGGTACGCTCAAAGACGAGCTGAAGAAATTAGGTTCATTCTCTGTGGATGAGAAGAAGGCATCAATCATCTTTATCATAACCGTAATCCTGTGGGCAACAGGGGATTATCAAAAGGGCTGGTTTGGTTTTGAAATCAGCACCGAGCAGACGGCCGTTATTGCCGCGCTCCTATGTCTGCTTCCTAGAATTGGAATGCTGACATGGAAAGAAGCGAACATCAAATGGGAGCTCATGATATTCGCGGCAGGCGCATATTCCGTTGGCAACGCGCTAGATAAATCCAAGGGCGCCGAATGGATCATTAAAAATGTGGTTAGCGGCCTGGGTTTGGAACAGATGAACCATGCCATGGTTTATGTGGTTGTTATTTTCCTCAGCATGTACAGCCATCTCATATTTACGAGTAAAACCGTGAGAGTCACGATCTTGATTCCGGCGTTCATTGCTTTGGCTAAGTCATTAGGTATGGATCCCGTAGCTCTTGGATTAGCTGCCGCGATGACCATGACTTACACGATTACGCTTCCACCGCATTCGAAAGTCAATACGATCTATTTCGGAACAGGCTATTTCTCAGTCCTGGATCAAGTCAAATATTCGATTGTTACATGCTTTGTCGGCGCTAGCGTTATTAGCTTGGCCTTATTCACTTGGTTTAAAGTATTGGGATTGTAATTATAGAGAGTATTCTGAACACGAACTTATAGGAGGAAACCATGCTGTACAGAAAAGCTATAGTGGCAATTGCCGACGGATTGGGGGACCGCCCTCATCCATTATTAGATAATAGAACCCCCTTGGAATACGCAAAAACGCCGAACCTGGATCGTCTGGCTTCAAAAGGAATTACAGGCATGATGGATTTGATTAGTTCAGGTATTCCCGTGGGGACGGATATGGGGCATTTAATTTTATTCGGGTATCAACCCCATCATTATCCAGGACGAGGACCTATTGAAGCGTTAGGAATCGGTATGGACGTAAAGCCCGGGGATATTGTGCTTCGGTGTAATTTTGCTACGGTGGATGAGAATGGAGTCGTTGTTGATCGCCGGGCCGGACGGATTCGTGAGAAAACGGATGAAATTGCTCAAGCGATTGATGGTATGGAGCTTGAAGATGGGGTACAGGTATATGTTAAGCCGGCTACGGAACATCGGGCTGTGCTAATCATGCGTGGAGGCGGATTGAGCGATAAAATCAGCGATTCCGATCCCAAGGCCCCGAACGATGGGAAGCCTTATCATCAAGTAGAGGCTCTGGACTCCTCTGAGGAAGCCAAGAGAACGGCTCATCTTCTAAATTTATTTCTTAAGAAGGCCCACTCCATCTTGTCGTTCCATCCTGTTAATGTAGAGCGTTCTGAACAGGGGAAGCTGCCGGCTAACTTTATTCTGACAAGGGGAGCCGGTCAGGTGACTCAGCTTGAGCCCATTGTGCAGCAGCTAAATTTTAAGGGAAGCTGCATCGCAGGCGAAAGTACTGTATTAGGTGTTGCCCAATTAGCAGGGTTTAGGACTGTGACGGATAATAGAATGACAGGCAATATTGATACGGATATCGAATTAAAAGCGAGATTGGCTATTGAGGAAATTGCTAACAATGACTTGGTTTATGTTCATTTAAAGGCACCGGATATTAAAGGCCACGATAATGAACCGTTCGAGAAAGCAAGAGCGATTGAGCTGTTCGATCGTATGGTAGGTCTTATAGTCCAGCAGCTGCCCGATAATGTGTACTTGGCCTTGGCTGCCGATCATTCTACACCTTGTGAAGTAGGAGAGCATACGGGTGAACCCGTTCCGGTTCTCATCTATGGACCAAGTATCCGAAGAGATAGAGTCCAGCAATACAACGAATTAGATTGCGCATACGGTGGCTTAGGACATTTATCCGGGAGTGAGTTTATAACGACACTGCATGGATTAATGGGGTATGTGAAAAAACAGGGTAATTAGCCTATGTGTTATCCAAGGTAGAATGAGTCTAAGGTGAGTTTATAGCTTGCCAAAGCTTGAATCTACTGTCATCTGATGCCACCATAGGAACCACGATGGAAGCTGTAGTGAGCGGCCTAAATCAGCATTGAACAGGAAAAACTTAATTAAATCTATTCAGTTCGAAAGCCGAAGATGAAACAAGGATCGGTTTTTACGATGAAATTAGAACTGATTTTAGTATAGAGCGATTCAAATCAAAGCAGTTATTGCCCCATCCGTATTGCCGGACAAATTCCGGCAATACGGATTTTCTGTTTATTCTAAACAGAGGAATTACACCCACGTGCCGTTGCGCAGAAGTGGTTCCCGTACTCCGTCTGCGGTTTCTCCGTCAATGTTCAGTTCCGCTGAGCCGATCATGAAATCGACATGAGTCAGACTACTGTTGGCGCCGCGGGCAGCCAACTCCTCTTTAGTCATCGTGGTACCATCCTTGATGCACAATGGATAAGCGCTGCCAATGGCAAGATGTGAGGAAGCATTCTCATCAAAGCCTGTATTGAAGAAGATGACTTTCATCGCAGAGATGGGGGAACCATGCGGCACTAAGGCGACTTCGCCTAGATAGTGTGAGCCGTCGTCTGTTTCGATCAGCTGTTTGAGTGTTTCGTAGCCCTGCTCAGCGGTAAAGTCGACTATGCGTCCCTTTTCAAAAGTAATGGAAAAGCGGTCAATAAGATTGCCGTTATAATTGAGCGGCATGGTACTGCTGACCTTGCCGTTGACGCCGTCTTTCGTCGGCAGGGTGAAAACTTCTTCCGTAGGAAGATTCGGTACAAAGAAGTGGCCACGGTCATTATAGACCCCACCTGCAACCCACAAGTGCTCCGGGGGCAATTGTATAGACAGATCGGTTCCCGGAGCCGTGTAGTACAGCTTGCGGTAATTTTTGTTGTTGAGGAAGGCAACCCGTTCCTGCAATTCCTTAATATGCTCTTCCCAAGCACCGATGGGATCAGCACGGTCCAGGCGCGTTGCTTGAAAAATATATCCCCAGAGCTTATCTATGGCTTCAGCTACCGGCAAATCAGGAAAAACCTTGCTCGCCCAAGACGGTGTAGGTACAGACACGATAGACCAGCTAACTTTGCCTGCTTGTAAATAAGCGCGATGCTCTTTCATTGCATTCATTTGAGTTTTACTGGCTAAGCCGATCTTAACCGGATCGATGCCCTGCAGCAGCTCTGGATTTGGGGCGTGTACCGTTAGAAAAGCGGCGTCTTGGCGTGCCATCTCTGCATAACCGGCAGCTTTCCATTCGGGAAACTGTTCGAAGGCTTCATCGCGTGCATGCAAAAACCGAATTCGCCGGATCGCTTCGTCATCCCATTCTACCAGCACCTGTAAAACCCCGGACTCATAAGCCTTTTGCGCGATTTTACGCACAAAATCAACCGCAGCAATAGGTGCCGAAACAACAAGCGTCTGCCCTTCGTGAATATTCAAGCCGACCTTTAAAGCAAGCTCTGCGTATTTCTCCAGTCGTGCCTCAAAATGCTCCATCTACGCTCAGCCTCCCTGATCCCATGCAATAAATTGCATACCGTTGTAGTTACCTCCATTATACTGGGTATTCGTCGCGGATTGAAGTGACCGTTATAGACTGTACCTATTGAGATGATTTGTTTTATATATTTATGTAAATTACCAGCTTCTTGTATACTTGAAGAAAACGGCGAGAGGAAGGGTTAGAATGGGAAGCTCGGTAAAAGAACAGTTTGATGCCATTGCTAAACAATACGATCAGCAAAGAAGGCAATTGATCCCTTGCTTCGATGACTTCTACGGAGTGGCCGCTTCTTTAGCAGTTGTGCAGAATCCCCGTACTTCGGGGATCCGGATCTTGGATCTGGGTGCAGGGACGGGTCTGTTTAGCGCCTTCGTAAGGCATAAGTATCCCGATGCGGAGTTCACATTGATCGATCTAAGCGAGAAAATGATACAGACGGCACGTGAACGTTTCGGTCCTGCGACTAATGTTGAGTACATCGTTGCCGACTATACCCATTATGACTTTTCTAAACCGTATGACATTGTAATTTCGTCACTCTCCATTCATCATCTGCCGCATCCCGGCAAAAGAAAGCTATTTCATACTATTTATGATCAATTAGCGGATGGCGGGATTTTCGTCAATGCAGATCAGGCTAAGGGGAACACGCCCTATGCTGATGCCTACTATAAGCAGCAGTGGGAGGCTGGAATACAGCTTAGTGGGCTCTCCGCAGAGTCGATAGCAGCTGCTAAGGAGAGACGGAAGCTAGATATTAACGCAACGGTTAGTGAGCAAATTGAATGGCTGCAGGAAGCGGGTTTCGTAGACGCCGATTGTATGTACAAGTATATGGATTTTGCCGTTTTCTTTGCAAGAAAACAAGTGCAAGAGCATTAAAAGATAGATTTATTTAGGCTTGCGAAGCTGCAAAGCCTTGAGGTTTTGCACGGAACTGAAAGTTCCGTTATTCAGCCAGCCGCCTCCAATTTACGGCGATAGCGGAAGCCAGAATGTCGCTATTTGGGGCGAATAGGAGCACTATGCACATAAACAGAGAGATAAAGGAACTAATGGTTCCGGTATCTCTCTGTTTGTTGTGCTTTACATGAGATAAAGGAACAAGACTTCCGCTATTCTCCTCCACTTCTGTAGATGCAGCACTGCGTTTGTTTACACCATTACAGATGTTCTCTATGTTTCCTAGGATATAGCTTCCAATTGTGTCACTTGGAGGTGTAGATGTGGAATTTTGGCCGCTGATGTAGTTGTGTTACTTTACTTTTTCCAAGATCATACGGATGGTACCAGATATGGGATGTATATCGGGCAATAAGCCAATTTCTACAAAAAAAATTAGAAAAAGCGATTGTGCATCTTGTATGAACTTGTGTTCCCGCGGCTGCAGGCCTTCTATTCAATGAGCAACCACTACCTCACCCGAAGGATACTGCAAGCAGTATTTTTGTTAGGAGATTGCTTTTACATGTTTAGACACTTGACGAAAATCACATTATTTAATATAGTGATTACATACCCGTACGGGTATATGTAAAAGATTTGATTCATGAATACTAATCTCATCTCTTTTTTTTGGCTTAAAACATACCCATACAGGTATGTGGGGGTGCATGGGATTTGAACTTAATAACTTCGTAAACAGGATTAGGTGATTGCGAGTCGGGTAGCTTTTCCAATTGGCGCCAATATATTTTTAGGGGGACAATAGATGAAATTGCAAGGAATGAGTGCGGAATCTTTGGCAAAAAAGGTTTTGAACAATGAACAGATTTTTATATTAGATGTTCGTAATGAAAACGACTTTAATGATTGGAAGATCGAAGGCAAAAATGTTGAGGTAATGAATACTCCCTATTTTGAACTGCTCGAGGGGGTAGATTCCATTCTTGATAAAATTCCAGATGATCAAGAAATTCTAGTTGTATGCGCCAAGGAAGGCTCTTCAAAATTTGTAGGGGAACTATTGGTTGAACAGGGGAAACCGAACGTTTCTTATCTGATTGGCGGCATGAAATCTTGGAGTGAGCATCTGGAGCCTGTCCTAATAGGAGATTTGAAGGACGGAGGGGCGATTTATCAATTTGTTCGTATCGGCAAAGGATGCTTGTCTTACATGGTTATCTCCAATGGAGAGGCTGCTGTAATTGATGCAGTTCGGATGACCGAGGTGTTCGAGGAGTTTGCCAAGGAAAAGAATATAACGATCAAACATACTATAGATACTCATCTTCACGCAGACCATATCTCGGGGGGCAAACAATTAGCTGAAAAAACGAAGGGCTCCTACTGGCTTCCTCCCAAAGATGCAGCAGAGGTTGTATTCGATTATGAAAAGCTTGAGGAAGGCAAACACCTCGTGGTAGGGAATACGAAAATCAGCATTCAGCCGATTTATTCTCCGGGCCATACGATTGGGAGCACTTCACTACTTGTCGACAACCGATACTTGCTTTCTGGGGATATCTTATTCGTGAAGTCAATTGGTCGTCCAGATTTGGCTGGCAAAGCGGAGGATTGGGTTAAAGACCTGAGAACAACCTTATACGAGCGTTATAAAGAGCTGCCGACCGATTTGATTGTGCTTCCAGCACATTTTGGCAAGTTCACGGAGTTAGGTGATGGCGGTCAAGTGTCTGCGCGTCTTGGTGACTTGTATAGTGAAAATCCAGGTCTAAATATTCAAGACGAATCCGAATTCAGACGCACCGTTTCTGCAAATTTGCCGCCTCAGCCTAATGCTTATCAGGAAATACGGCAAACGAATATGGGTAAGTTAAGCCCAACGAATGAGGAACAACGGGAAATGGAGATTGGACCCAATCGTTGTGCGGTTCATGATTAATAATTTTATTTTGAGGAGGCAAAACAATGAACTCTAAAACCTACAAAGAGCAACAGCCGCAAGATGTTCTGGATCGTATCAACCGCAAAGAAAATGTAACCATTATCGACGTACGAGAACCGGATGAATGGGAAACGGGTCATATCCCAGGAGCTAAACATATCCCATTGGGGCAGATAGCAAGGGCACTTAACGAAGTGGATAGAAAACAAGAAGCCGTAATAGTATGCCGCAGCGGCAATCGAAGTAGTCAAGCCTGCGAATTTCTATCTTCTATGGGCTATAACGTTATAAATATGCTAGGCGGCATGTCGAAGTGGTCCGGGGATATGGAATTCGGGAAATAAATAATTTATATAAATGGAGGTCATCTACTTATGACAACACTACAGGTGAATCGAACCTTGGAATGCGAAGGGCTTGCCTGCCCACTCCCAGTGGTTCGAACCAAAAAGGCGATGGATGAAATGAAAGCTGGAGAAGTACTGGAGGTAAGGGCGACGGATAAAGGCTCTGTTGCAGATCTTAAAAGCTGGTCAAGTCGCACAGGACATCAATATGTTGGGTTAAAAGAGGACAACGGTGTATTCCGTCACTTTATTCGCAAATCGGATGCATCCCTAACAAAAGCCGAGTTGAAATATCCGCATACGGTATCGAATGATGATCTCCAAGCAAAAGTAGCTGTGGGAGAGAAGGTCCATATTCTCGATGTTCGTGAACCGGCAGAATACGCATTCGGACATATTCCTGGAGCGATATCCATTCCGCTTGGAGAACTGGAAGAGAAGATAGCTCAGCTTAATAGAAGCAACGAATATTATGTCGTTTGCCGTACTGGAAATCGGAGTGATATGGCCTGTCAAATGCTTACTGAACAAGGGTTCACAAGCATTATTAATGTAGCACCCGGTATGTCTGAGTGGGCTCATGATATTGAAAAGGACCAATAAGAGAAAACGAATTTGGAGGAGGAAACGTATATGGGAAATTTAATAGTAGATGCAAAAGGGCTTGCTTGCCCGTTGCCGATTGTGAAAGCCAAAAAAGGAATCGATTCTTTGGAATCAGGGCAAATTATGGAGCTGCAAACGACAGATAAAGGCTCAATGAAGGATTTTCAGGCTTGGGTGAATCGAACCAATCATGAGCTTATTGAAGCCAAAGAAGATAATGGAGTGTTTACGTTTATAGTCAAAAAAACATAAGAGGAGCAAGTTCATGGGTTGTTAAGATGACAATGGGGGATGAAATAATGGAAACAAAAGAAAAATCAACTATCATACTTTTTAGCGGAGAATTAGATAAAGCTATTGCTGCATTTATTATTGCAAACGGCGCTGCCGCTTATGATCACGAAGTAACTATTTTCTTTACCTTTTGGGGGCTTAACGCTCTGCGTAAGGATGAAAAGATTAGGTTGAAAAAGGGTTGGCTTGAGAATATGTTTGCGAAGATGATGCCTCGTGGCGCGAATAAGCTTGGATTATCCAAAATGAATTTTGGTGGAATGGGGCCTAAAATGATCAAGCATGTAATGAACAAACATAATGCTTTATCCTTACCGCAATTAATTGAACTGGCCCAAGAACAAAATATAAAATTAGTAGCTTGTACGATGACTATGGACTTACTTGGTTTACAAAAGGAAGAATTAATCGATGGCATTGAGTATGCTGGGGTTGCTGCATATCTGGGTGATGCAGCAGATGCTAAAGTGAATTTGTTTATTTAAACAGCATGTCCTCCATACGTTGTTTTTATAAAGAATATCGGTAATAATATACCTATACCGGTATGTAATAATGGGGAGGCGTAAAATGAAATACGATGAGGATGTAAAGAAGAGATTAAAGCGTGTAGAAGGCCAAATCCGCGGTGTATTGAGAATGATGGAGGAAGAGCAGAACTGCAAGGACGTTGTGAGCCAGCTGTCAGCCGTCAGAAACGCAGCGGATAAGGCCATTGCTTATATCGTGGCGGTAAATTTGGAGCAATGCATTGTTGAAGAAAAGGAAGCCGGCCGAGATACTAGTAAAATGGTGAGACAAGCAGTGGAATTGTTAGTCAAAAGCCGGTAAACAGCGGACAATAAACTTTAAACTCAGGTGGAATTAGGTTCTGGGAAGTTGAAATTATAAATGAAAAAAATCATTAGCGATTATAATTGCTAATGATTTTTTTTTGCATATTCACCCTATCCTTATTTATTTGACGAATTGTTTGAGAGGCTCTTTGCAGACGGGACATCTGTCCATAATGGTTCATTAAATGGGCTTTACAGGGGTAAAGAGTCCTTATGGTATAATGTAGGCATTCACTATGGATTAGTTTTGGAGGGGTGTGGGGTTAGTGGAGTATGCTAAAGTGTTTATTATAAATATAAGTATTCTGACTACATTGACTTATACAGCGATGTTAGTACATAAATATTTGCTTTCACAGGCTTCAGGAGTATTGAAGTATGCTCTTTCTGTCTTGCTCGCTATCGGCGCAGGATGGTTGACGATGGTGTATAGCTTTGATGTTGGCCCCGATATTAAATTCGATTTGCGGTTTCTGCCCTTAATCATTTGTACATTGGTCTATTCGAATCCAATTACTCTGCTTGTTATTGGTGTTGGAATAGGAGTGGCCCGTCTTACATTTGGTTTACAGAGCGCGGCTTGGGCAGGCTGCTTAAATATGGTGCTTCTGGGTGTACTTTGTGTAATTTTAAATATCTTATTAAAGAAAGTAGATTGGAGCTTTTGGGCCAAAATTACAGTTGTAATTCTTGCGGTTAATTTAGCCAATTGTGTGAATGTAGCGTTACTTGGAACCATTCAAATAGAAATGTATGTAAGCCAAATTGTTCCGGCGATCCTTCCGGCAAGCATCCTTCTGAGCTTTTTTTATATGTTTATGCTCAGTGATTTTCATTTGGAACGACGTAGAGTGGCTGATGTTCAGATTGCGCATGACTCTCTGCAGAGGCAAACCGAACAACTGATTGCAACGCGCAAAATATTAGAGGAGAAGGCACATCAGCTGATGCTTTCCTCTCAATACAAATCAGAATTTCTAGCTAATATGTCGCATGAGCTGAGAACCCCTTTAAACAGTATTATTGCCCTCTCCCAATTTATTAGCGATGCAGATAAACAGGAGGACGGATCGGAGACAGCCGAGTATGCGGCCATTATTCATTCTTCAGGGCAGGAGCTGCTGAGGCTGATCGATGATATTTTGGATCTATCGAAGGTTGAGGCAGGACGGATGGAAATTTTGAATGAAGAAGTCATTATTAGTGAAATCACTTATGTAATGGAATATAGCTTTCGCCATATAGCGGAGCAGAAGGGGCTCGAATTTGCGATTCAAGAGGAGCCAGAGCTGCCCTCTCTTATTCATACGGATGCGCTACGATTACAGCAAATTTTGCGGAATTTGCTTTCCAATGCCTTCAAATTTACGGCACATGGAAGCGTAATACTCAGGGTGTGGAAGCCTGAGCCGAGGGATGAGGGGTTGTCTGGGGAGTGGGTGGCCTTTTCCGTAAGTGATACGGGAATTGGAATACCAGAGAAGATGCAGGAGCCTATATTTGAGGCATTCCAGCAGGCTGACGGCTCGATTAGCCGCCAGTATGGGGGGACCGGGCTTGGGCTGTCGATTAGCCGCGCATTAACCGGCTTGCTCGGTGGACGGTTGAAATTAAGCAGCACAGCAGGGAAGGGCAGTACCTTCACCTTATATTTGCCAATTCGTTAACGGGCTCTTGCTAGAACCTATAAGTAAAAACTACAAGCTTCCCAAGACCACTGTGAAAGTGGGGGGAGGCTTTTTTTGTATAAAAAAATCAAAGCTTTATAAAAATCCTAAAAAAATTACAAATAATTCTAAAACCAATCGTGTTACGTTCTTCAAACAAATTCTTTACAATTAGTTTTGTCAGTCAAATGAAAACACTTACATCAGGATATAGCAAGAGGGAGGATAAAGAATTGAAAGCAATGAAACGAATTGCGCTTTCCATCGACAGCTTTTTTGAAAACTTTTCGATGGTGGCGCTGCTGGCCATGATTTTGATCGTAACCGTTCAGGTAATGACGCGCAAGTTGTTTAATTTTGTGTTGTACTGGTCAGAAGAGGTGACGCTTTTGCTGTTAGTGTGGTTTTCTTTTCTCGGTATTGCTATCGGATTCCGAGAGAAGCTGCACATGGCAATCGACACGTTTACGAGCAAATTACCGCCAAGATGGAACTGGGTTCTGGACCGGTTTATCTATGCGAGTACATTTGCCTTCGGTGTGTACTTGGTCATATCCGGAGCCGAGTTTACGGTGCTGATGAATGAAAGCACACTCGCAGCCACCAAGCTGCCCAATAGCGTTATTTATGTGATTATGCCAATCACAGGCGTATTGGTATGCATATATTCATTTCTGCAGTTTATCGGTATTGAAACCAAAAGGCATTACGGTATAGAAGAGGGTGAGCACTAGTGGAAGAAACAACAATTGCCGTATTGATTCTGAGTATTAGCTTCGTGCTGTTTATGGTCCTGAGGTTTCCGATTTCTCTAACCTTGGCTTTATCCACGCTGCTAACGGTAATGTATTTGGAAATACCGCTAGCGGTAGTCGGACAACGGATGGTTCAAGGTATAAGCTCCTACTCGCTGTTGACGATCCCCTTCTTTATTTTGGCAGGTCATATGATGAGTGAAGGAAAGCTGGCCTTGCGGCTCGTCAACTTCGCGCAGTTGATCGTTGGAAGGGTTCGCGGTGGGTTGGCAATGGTTAACTCGGTGGCGTGCATGTTTTTTGGAAATATTTCCGGATCTGCCGTCGCAGACGTATCCTCCATCGGTTCAGTTATGATACCAATGATGAAGAAAAAAGGGTATGATACCGATTATGCAGTCGGTGTAACCGTTTCCTCAGCCATTCAAGGTGTTGTCGTACCGCCAAGTCACAATCTTGTGCTGTATTCCTTGGCTGCTGGTGGCGGAGTGTCGATTGCAAGCCTGTTCTTAGCGGGGATTGTACCTGGGCTCATTCTTTGTGTGTCTTTGATGGCAACAAGCTATGTTTACGCAATTAAGCGTGGATATGCTAAGGGAGACCCTATACAGCGCAAGGATGTTCCCAAAATAGTTCTTGATGGTGTGATGTCTCTATTAACGGCTGCCATCATATTGGGAGGTATTTTTACAGGTTGGTTTACTGCAACGGAATCCGGAGCGCTTGCCTGCTTGTATGCATTCATTCTAACGTTTATTGTGTACCGTGATATTCCGATTAGTCGGATGTGGTTAATTCTAAAGAAAACATTTCGCACAGTGTCGATGGTGTTATTCTTGATTGCCGCTTCTGATGCATTCAGTTGGTTATTAGCTTACTTGAAAATCCCAGGCATGGTAACCGATCTGATGCTGGGCATTTCCGACAGTCCGATTATCATTTTGCTTATTATTAATATATTGCTTCTAATTTTGGGGGCACCTATGGATATGGCGCCGCTGATCCTGATCATGACGCCGATTTTACTGCCAGTGGTCACTCATTTGGGTATGGATCCTGTACACTTCGGTATTATTATGATGCTGAATTTGGGGATCGGGTTGTTAACACCTCCGGTAGGAACGGTGCTGTTCGTAGGCTGTGCAATAGGCAAAATCTCGATCAGCCAGGGCACGAAAGCAATGATGCCATTTTTCTATGTGATGTGCGTGGTCTTGTTAGTGTTAACGTATATACCTGATTTAGTCATGTGGCTGCCTAATATGATGAAGCATTGACGAACGATCCAGTATGCAAGGCCGGGGTTAAGAGGACTCTTGACCCCCTATGTAGGAAAATAAACTACAAAGTAAAGGGGTAATTAAAAATGAAAACGTTAACTAGAACGGTAAGCATTATTTCCAGCTTGGTCATAGCAGGAGGTTTACTTGCAGGCTGCGGGAGTAAAGAAACACCTACAAATGCTGCTGGAGGAGAAAAGAAGGACGAAGGGAAGAAGTATACCTTTCGGTTGGCTGATACGCATCCTGCTGATTATCCGACAGTAATTGGGGATAAGAAGTTTGCTGATCTTGTTAATGAACGGACTAAGGGACGGATTAAAATCGATGTATTCCCGGCTTCCCAGCTGGGAGAAGAGAAAGCTGTTCTGGAGCAGGTGCAGCTTGGAGCTATTGAGTTTACTCGCGTAAGCAGCGGGCCTCTGGCTGAATTCAATAAAAACTATGGTGTATTCAGCTTGCCTTATGTATTCGATAATGATCAGCACTTATGGAAATTCCTTGAAAGCGAGCCCGCTAATAAATTGCTGGACAGCTTGGAAAGCTCCAAGATGAAAGGCTTGGCTTATTACAGCTCTGGGGCACGTAATTTCTACTCCCGCAAGCCACTAACTAGCTTGGCCGATGTAAAAGGGCAGAAAATCCGTGTCATTCAGAATAAAATCAACATCGATTTGATGAGCGCGCTTGGTGCTAATGCTACGCCTATGGCTTACGGAGAAGTATTTAGTTCGCTGCAGACTGGCGTTATCGACGCTGCTGAGAACAATTACCCGAGCTATCAATCCTCCAACCATTTTGAAGTGGCCAAGAATTTGATTCTGGATGGTCATCAGCGTGTTCCGGAAGTGCTTCTGATCAGCCAAGCTGCTTGGAATAAGCTGTCTGAAGATGATCGTAAAATTATTAAGCAAGCGGCATTGGATTCCGTCAAAACCCAACGTGAATCATGGGATAAATACGAGAAGGAAGCCGAAGATAAAGTGCGTGCTGCCGGCGTAAAGATCACCGAAGTAAAGGATGTTAAGCCTTGGCAGGATGCGGTTAAACCGGTAATCGATAAGTACCGCGCTGAATACAAAGAAGTGCTGGAACAAATCGACGCCGCTCGCAAAAAATAATTTTTCGCTCCCCCTAGCGTGCTCCCTGTTATTTTCAGGGGACACGCTATTTTACTTCTGTTACTATGTTTGTATAAGTGTTCTGTTGGCGATTTTTATCGGGTTTTGTACGTTCGATTTGATATTGATCTGTAAGCCTATAATCAATATTTTCTTTCTATTTATTTTCAAGCGTGATTGAAAATTAAAGGGTTGTTGTCGACGGTGGAGACGGAGGGCTCAGCAAGTTTTGGAGAAACGCCAGTGTTCGCCTTTGTTATTTTGTTGTCACCCTATGAAATTACTATTCGAAACAACAAAATAACAACAGTGATCGGAAAAATTTGCTGAAGCCTGTAGTCGATTAAAGTCGATACCCTATTGGTTTTCACATCAC
Source organism: Paenibacillus foliorum (assembly GCF_013141765.1). Lineage (GTDB taxonomy): Bacteria > Bacillota > Bacilli > Paenibacillales > NBRC-103111 > Paenibacillus_S > Paenibacillus_S foliorum. The sequence continues at coordinate 107,524 of NZ_WHOD01000049.1, read as the reverse complement.
GCCCCCTCCGGAGGCGACAATCATGCAAGCATGGAAACGAGCGTCGGACTGGTTCCAACGCTATATTTTACTTCGAAATCTGCCGCTCACCAGCAAAATGTTTTTCTACTCCGCGCTGATTGTCGTATTTCCGATGCTGCTGGTCGGACTGATATCCTACGAACGCTCATCTGAGGTATTGGAGCAGGAAGCAGGACAGTACAGCTGGCAAATTATCGAGCAGGTGAAGACGCATGTCGAGTACTATGTGCGTGACTTTGAGATCAATACGCTGCGTATTATTAACCATCCCGATATGGTGAGATTCCTGAGAATGAGAACGTTAGAAGAGGTACAGCAGAGCGGGATACGGGATGAGATTGAGCAGGTGCTGAAAAATGCGACTTATTCAAGATCGGATATATCGAATATTACGGTCATTTTGAATGATGTGCAGGTTGTGGATGCAACGGAATTTAATAGCCCTACTCCTGTAGATGAACTCGAAAAGGAGTATTGGTATCCCAATATTCCACTCGATGGATCTCCAAGACTGATCAGTCGAGTTATCAAATGGCCAGATCGTCAGGAACAGGTTATTTCTATCGTGCGTCGCTTAATAAGCCCCCATACGCTCGATCCGATCGGTGTCATGATTATGGACGTCAATTTTAAACGAATTCAGGAAATTACCGAGATGGTGAGCATTGGACGGACGGGGTTCCTATATATTCTTGATGCACAGAACCATTATGTGTACCATCCTGACATGCAGCAAGTTGGCAAGCGTGCCAGTGATATCAATATCGGCTACATGCTGCAACATGATAGCGGCTCGATGATTACGATGGGAAAGCCGAATAATTTTCTCACTTACAGCTTATCTCCTTATTTAGGTTGGCGCCTAGTGACCTCAATTCCTTATAAGGAGCTAACCAATGGGGTGAATTATATTGGTCATACCATCTTTTGGACGCTATTGGTGACATTGATTGTAGCCTATTTGCTGGGGATCGGGTTTGCGACCAGCTTGCTTCAGCCGATTCGAAGGCTGCATCATTTTATGAAAAAGGTTGAAGTCGGGGACTTTTCAGGTAAGCTGGAGGTGACCTCCAAGGATGAGCTGGGGCTGTTGACGCATGGCTTTAATAAAATGGTTGAGAAGCTTGAGGGTCTGCTTGAGGAAATCTACTTTACTCATTTACGAGAAACAGAGGCTTCCTTACGTCAAAAAGAAACAGAGCTCAAGGTTCTACAGTCGCAGATGAATCCTCATTTCTTATATAATTCGCTGGAAACACTTCGAGGTATGGCGCTGGATAAAGATATGGATGACATTGCCGAAATGTCGGCTTCGTTAGCCAAGCTGCTGCGCTATAATTTGAAGAATGACTCTCCGACGGTCAGCCTGCGGGAAGAACTCCGTTTTTGTGAAGTCTATTTGAAGATTCAGAAGTTCCGGTTTGAGGAGAGATTGGAATATGAGCTGGATGTACCGGAGTGGGCGCTGGACCAGAGCATTGTTAAATTCTCGCTGCAACCAATCGTGGAGAACAGTATGATTCATGGCATCGAGCCGGGCATTGGTCTCATGCATATCCGTATATCTGCGGTAAGAGATACGGAGGGAACATTTTTCGTTGCTGTAAGAGATACTGGCGTTGGCATGTCCGAAGAGCAGCTTAGCCATATCCATCAAGATTTGGAAGGCAAGGATGTTCTGTCAGGAGGCGATCACATCGGAATCGTTAATGTTCATAGACGTATTGCTTATTTGTATGGTAAAGACTACGGGGTGACCTTAAACAGCATTACAGGAAAAGGAACGGCGGTACGTATTCGAATTCCTTTTGTGGAGGAGAGCGGTAAGACGGTTCCCATAACTTCGGAAGGAAGTATTCATGCCCTATCCTAAATTTCCAATGAATCAGTCAGGCGTTAGCTTATAACGGACTAAAGGAGGCGGGCAATGAAATGTATCAAGTGTTATTGGTGGATGACGAACGGTGGGTACGTACCTCGCTGAAGCGGGTGCTTGAGAAAACAGAGCTGCCCTTTTCCGTAGCGAAGGAAGCTTCGAACGGTCTTGAGGCGTTGGATTGGCTGGAGGATCATGAGGCGGATCTCATTCTGACGGATGTACGGATGCCAGTTATGGAAGGATTGGCTTTTGTTCAAGAGGTGCGGAAGCAAGACAGCGGGCAGCAAGTTATCCTAGTCAGCGGTTATGATGATTTTCAATATGTACAGCAAGCGCTTAGGCTAGGGGTCATTGATTATTTACTTAAGCCGGTTGAAATGGAAGACATGCGTCGATGTCTGGTCAAATGGATGGAGCATAAACAAGCTCAACAGCTCGATCGAACCATGGCCATCAAGGCAACGAATGAAGATAAGCTACACAAATCATCTATAGAGCAAGTAAAGGAGTACATCCAGGCTCACCTGGCCGGAGACATTACTTTGACCGAGGCGGCAGCACGGGTTCATCTAAATCCAAGCTATTTAAGCCAATTGTTTAAGCAGCAATTAAATCGTAATTTCGTTGATTATATCGTCGAAGTACGGATGGAGGCTGCCAAAAGGCTGCTGTGCTGCACCTCTCTGCGGATCAATGAAGTTGCTGATCGGGTAGGTTATGCGGATGTCGCGTATTTCAGCAATACGTTTAAAAAGTGGAATGGTTGTACGCCATCGGAATTCCGCAAGGATCAGGCTAGAGCGGGAGCTTCCCAGCAAGATTTGAAATCATAGGCTGATTTATCCGAAGAAAAGCGCGAGGGGTTCGACCGGCCGCCATACACCACCGCAACGCGCGCGTTGGAAGCCTATTATAATAGATTTACGAGAAGATTTTCGCGTGAAGCTCTTGTTGTATTCCATGCTAGGATACGTGAAAAAGCAGGCTATAGGGCCTGCTTTTTTGTCTCGGATATTCATTTTAACGACTTCGTTTTCATTTGGAGGTTCTGAGTTAATTGATTCATTTGCAGCAGTAATTGCGTATATTGTTCGTTTGAAAGACTAAAATGCGGAATACATGTCTCAGGAATACAGATAGCCTTTTTTTTGAGTTCTTGGCCTGCCTCTGTCAGTTCAACAAACACCATGCGTTCATCAGATTTGGAGCGTTGCCGGTTAACTAAACCGGAATCCTCCATCCTTTTTAACATAGGCGTCAATGTCCCCGAATCCAAATATAAGATTTCTCCAATTTCCTTGATCGTGCATGTTTGTTTCTCCCATAAAACCATAAGAACCAGATACTGCGGATACGTTATTCCCAATTCATTAAGTAAGGGACGGTATAGATTGGTTATTTCCCGTGAGCAAGCATAAATTGAAAAACAAAGCTGATTCTCTAGCTTAAGCAACTCGTCTTGGTTCATTCTAAAGGTTCACCATTCACCAATTTTTTAATATCTTGCTCAATAGCTTCGGGTTCCATTCTTGCAGGATACTGTTTGACTACTTGACCTTCCTGATTAACCAGGAATTTGACAAAGTTCCATTCAATATCACCTGTATGATGCGGAGCGGGTACATTATTAACCAAATAATCAAACAGCGGGTGAGCATTTTCTCCCTTTACATCAACTTTAGCAAAAAGAGGGAAGGTAACCTTATAGTTCAATTCACAGAAGCTCTTAATCTCTTCATTAGTTCCAGGCTCTTGATTCTTAAACTGATTGCTTGGAAAACCTAACACCGTAACCCCGGAATTTTTATAAGTATCGTAGATGTGCTGCAAACCTGTATATTGTGGAGTAAGTCCACAACCGCTGGCGGTATTAACTATGAGGAGAATGTCTCCTTTGTAATCGGAAAGAGCTTTTTCTTCTGAAGTAATAGTTGTAACAGAGTAATCGTAAACGGACATGGTAGAACCTCCTAATTAAATTCAAGTAAAATAAATATTGTGTAAAATTCAATTGCGCACAACTTAATTTCGTGAGCTAAATATAGCATGCAGCTAAGCTTATGTCAATAAGGTTCATTACAATACGGTCCGGGTAAAAATAGTCAGGAAAGCAAGCTTGGAAATGACCGCCAGCACTTGGTATACTTGAGGTTGGGCTAGAACACTGGAATGGGGGAATTAAAATGGACTATATTCGTATTACAGGAATCAATGATCCGTACTTTCGACAAATGCATGATCTGATGAAATCGGTTTTCCCATCGGAGGAAGTGCTGGAATACAACCTTTGGGCAGAGCCATTGAATGATCCGGGTATTCGTGTATTTGTCGCCGTTCATGAAGGAGAGGTCGTCGGTGCTACAGAATACCGCTACTATGAGGATATGAAAGTAGCGATGACCGACTTCACCATAATTGGCCGCGAGGGGCTTGGAATTGGACCCTTTTTAGTGAAAAATCGAACCGATGACATTATGCTCTTAGTAAAAGCGGGAAGCGGAGAGCTGCTTGGCATGTTTGCTGAGATCTATAATCCCTATTTAGCACAAGACTATAGCTTTGGGGGAGTAAAGGCGATGGACCCGTTCGTGCGGCGTGAAGTGCTTGCTCATCTAGGCTATCGCAAACTCGATTTTCCGTATGTTCATCCTTCCTGGCATAATGACGGCGCTGCTGTGCAAGAGCTTGATTTGTGCTTCATGCCGTTTGGCGAGGGTGCTTATGATGTGGAAAGTATTGTCGCGGGAACTATTACCAACTTCCTGGAGAGATACTATGAGGTTCTGCCCAATAAGCCTGAGCAATGGTACCGGATGATAGAGAAGCTGAAGGTGAGCGACCCCGTTCGGTTGCTGCCTTTGTAGGAGTTTGATTACCCAATAAAAAAGGCAACCGTCATGTCAATAAACATGGCCGGTTGCCTTTTGTTGAAATTTCCTCTATGGGGCATTCATAAAAGGTTTTTTCTCTTTAAGGGTATAAGTCATCTTCGAGGGCTCTGTTTGGAGTAGCCACTGATCGAACGCGTCTTTGTAGACATCGCATGTGATTTCATAAACGACGGATTCCACAGGTGAAATTGTGATGCCACGGTCGTTTTTAACAGCTTTGGAAACCGTAATATCAGCAGTAAACTTGACCTTGGCTGCTGCTCCAGAGGCATTCATGGTGATTTCGTTTATTATGATTCCGTTATTTTTGATTCCGTCACCACTTGTGATGGACATGGCTGCTTGAATAAAGCTGCCACTGTGGGTGACATTGTCGATAAGGCGATGAATTCGTTTTTGCGGGTCTGTCTCGAATTGTACCTGGATCGACCTATCCGATTCGTTCCAAACAAGATCGGCACCGGCTGCTTCACTTACAAATCGAAGAGGGATAAAGGTGCTTTCATTCTCTAGTAAAGGCGTTACATCCAGATAATAAACGGTGTCATTCACCATTGCCGTTCCGCGATTGATAGATAAAGAAATACTTAAACCGCCTTTGATCGCTGTTGCTGTTTGCTTTCCCGCATCCCACGTCACCAGAAAGCCCAATTTCTCAAATAAGGCCCGCATAGGAACCATAGTGCTGCCTTCCCTAATAAATGGAGATTGATCCCACTGCTGCAGTTCCTGCTGAATATATATATGAATCTTTGAAGATTCCTGAGCGCTGACTGGAGCAGGAATGATCGCTATCAACATAGATAAAACAAGAGCAAATGAGGCTAAACGAATTTTTTTTATTCCACGCATGTAAGCCATTCCTCCTGAGAACTTTGCTTTTAAGTTAAAGTTTGATGGGCCAACTGTAACGCTTTTATTACCTCCGCAAGCTCCTGCTTATTCCAATGAAGAGTGATATACCGGGAGCGGTAGCCTCCACTGCTCACTTCGAGCATAGCTGTCTGTTTCTCGTCATCCACAACGAGCGTAAGAGCATCGCTTTCGTACATCGTAATCCAAGTCATCGGCAGAATTCCTCCATGTAATGCGAATAAAGGCCAAAGTAAGCAATTCAACAGAAGATCACGAAATCCTTTTATTAAAACCTTACAAAATATACCATGTCATGCATCATCGGGAATTGTTGACGGTTTCCCTTTTGCTGTTTTTTTGGTATCTTGTCAATAGCAGCTTGCACTTGCACGGTCATGCAAAAAGCAAATAAAGTAAGCGGAAGGGGCATCAAGGATGGCAGAGTCTTTAATATCGATCATCATTCCTACGTATAACAGGCTCGGTTATATCTCTGAGTTGATTGAATCATTATGGAGGCAGACCTATCGCCATTTGCAGATCATTGTAGTCAATGATGCCGGTGAACCAGTTGATGTGATAAAAGAGCTTTACCCCGAGCTGGACATAACAATTGTTAATATGAATCAAAATTTAAAGCATGTCCACGCAAGGAACCGAGGGTTGGAGCTTGTGAAGGGCGATTACATTATGCTGTGCGATGACGATGATCTGCTAATTCCAACCCATATCGAACGGATGCTGCAGGAAATTGCGGACGCAGACCTGGTTTATTCAGATGTCGAAATATTCGACTACATTCTACAAGGTAATACGCGGAGGGCGACGGAGCGTTTCGTCTTTGCCTATGAGCATGATGAGAAAGCGATGAGGCGATTTTCGACTTTCGTATCTTCGGGGTGCTTGTATAGGAGGGCCTTGCACGATCGGCTGGGACCGTTCGATACGGAGATGTACCATTACTGGGATTGGGATTTTTTCCTTAGATCGGTTGAACTTTACAGGGTGAAGAGGGTTCCTGTAGCCAGTGCTCTGTATGCTTTTTCCCAGCAAGGTGGTAATATGTCGGGACAGCATGAGGATATGAGACCTTATTTGGACAAGCTGTCTGCTAAGCATGGACTTGGTGAATTGCCCACGAAAAATTTCTTCGTGCTGCTAGAGGAGCCTGAGGTCAGAAGCCGCAAAGCGGTCACAGAAATCGTGTGGGATGGAGAGCCGATTGTATCGAGGCTTGCGAATAAGCTGGCACAAGTGGAATAGAGGACGCGGATTGAGCGGATAGATAGGGTTTAGAACTTGGCTGTTAAGGGGGACGTATTATTTTGGTTGGCACGATAGAGCAAGCGGAAGCTTTGCTGAAGAAGTACTATGGCTACGGAAAATTTCGGGATGGGCAAAAGAAGGTAATCGCCAGTGTGTTGGATCAGCAGGATACGCTTGGTATTATGCCAACTGGCGGGGGTAAATCGATTTGCTATCAGGTGCCAGCGATGCTGCTGAACGGTACGACAATTGTCGTTTCGCCGCTCATCTCGCTGATGAAGGACCAAGTGGATGGCCTCGATAGTATCGGAGTGCCAGCAACATACATTAACAGCTCACTGTCCTATGCGCAGGTGGAGCAACGCATCCGCAAGGCGAGTCAGGGCGAATACAAGCTGCTATACGTTGCGCCAGAGCGGCTGGAGTCGGAGCGCTTTGTAGACCTGCTCACTAATCTGGCTGTGCCTATGGTAGCGGTGGATGAGGCCCACTGCGTATCGCAGTGGGGCCATGATTTCCGCCCAAGCTACCTGGCTATCAGCCGGCTTGTGGATAGCTTGCCGACTCGGCCTATCGTGGCGGCGTTCACAGCAACTGCGACGGATCAGGTGCGAGAGGATATCGTCAAGCATCTGCAGCTGAGAGAGCCGCAGATGTTCGTGACGGGCTTCGCACGTGAGAATCTCGCCTTCTCGGTAATCAAAGGCGAGAATAAGCGGGATGTGATGCTTGATTACATCCGCGGGCATCAAGATGAGGTGGGCATCGTGTACGCAGCCACCCGTAAGGAAGTGGACAACCTGTATGAGCTTTTGCGCAAGCAGAAGGTACCTGTAGGCAAGTACCACGCGGGCATGACCGATAAAGAACGAGCTGAGGCGCAGGAGAAGTTTCTATATGACGAGATTCGCGTCATGGTAGCAAGCAACGCTTTTGGCATGGGTATCGATAAGTCCAATGTGCGGTATGTCATCCATTACAATATGCCCAAAAATATGGAAGCCTATTATCAAGAGGCGGGCCGCGCAGGGCGGGATGGAGAGCCTAGTGAATGTATGCTGTTGTTCAGCCCGCAGGATATTCATATTCAGAAGTTTCTGATTGAGCAGTCCATTGGAGATAACGAGCGCCAAGCGCAGGAGTATCGCCGCCTGCAGCAGATGGCGGACTACTGCCATACGTCGCAGTGCCTGCAGCGCTATATTGTGCGCTATTTCGGCGACGACGTGGAGGATTGCACTCGCTGCAGCAGCTGCAGCACCGAACGGCAGCTGACGGACATCACGCTGGAGGCGCAGAAGATATTCTCATGCGTGCGGCGGATGCGGGAGAGATTCGGAGCAACGACAGTAGCGTCAGTACTGAAGGGCTCCCGCAACAAGAAGGTGCTGGAGATGGGCTTCGATGAACTGACAACCTACGGTCTGCTTAAGGACCGTACGGAGAAGGAGATCGTCGACCTGATTCAATTGCTGGTTGCCGAGGGCTACCTCCTGATCACCGACGGCAAGTATCCGGTGCTGCGGCTGCAGGCTAAAGCCCAGGCGGTACTCGCAGGCAGCGAGCGTGTGGTGCAGAAGCTGCGCATCAAGCCGGAGCCGGCGGCCCGCGAAGTCGAAGCGGAGTTGTTCGACGAGCTTCGCAGGCTGCGCACGGAAATCGCGAAGCGCGAGGGCATCCCGCCATACATTGTATTCCCGGATAGCACGCTGCGGGATATGTGCGGGATTAAGCCGACCAATCCGGCGGCGATGCTCAAGATCAAGGGTGTTGGGGAAGCGAAGTTTTTCAAGTATGGAGCGTACTTCATCGAGTTTTTCAAAAACTATAACGGGTAGAGGTGTGATAGACTGTGGCGAAGCAGAAATATTACGTGGTATGGGAAGGGAAAGTACCCGGAATTTACACCTCATGGGCAGAATGCCAAGCGCAGACGAATGGCTACCCGCAGGCGCGGTTTAAAGCTTATGAGAGCGAGGCGGAAGCCAAAGCCGCATTGTCCCGCGGCTGGAAAGCCTCCTTCGCTGGAGCAGCCAAAGCGACTGCTTCATCCAGCGGGAGCGGCTCTGCCAAAAGCGGAGCAGCCGCAGGGAAAGGGAAATCCGCTGCTGCTCCCAATGGGGTGCTTCCGCCTGAGGTCGTGCTCGACAGTATTTCTGTCGATGTGGGTAGTAAGGGCAATCCCGGCATCGTTGAATATAAGGGTGTGGATACGCGGACCGGAGAGATTATATTTCAGCATCCTCCGATCTCGAAGGGAACGAACAACTTGGGCGAGTTTCTGGCAGTTGTTCATGCTTTGGCCTACCTGAAGCAGAAGGGCAGCTCGATGACCATCTATAGTGATTCGGTAACAGCAATGAGTTGGATTCGCAAGAAAGAGGTATCAACCAATCTGCCGCGGGATGCATCGACGCAAGAGATATGGACGCTAGTCGACCGCGCTTTAGCTTGGTTGCACAATAATACCTACAGCAACAAAATTATCAAATGGGACACGAAGGCATGGGGCGAGATCAAAGCCGACTATGGCAGGAAATAAATCCAGTGGGATTAACTGAAGAATAGGGAAATGTGTGTGTGGCTATCAACTTTCTCCAAACAGCTTCTCCTAGTCTCCAACCAAATGACAGGTTGAGGAACTGAAATGCGCTATTTTGCTGTGCACACGTAAACATTCAGATGAAACGGAAGTACGATCACTTATTTCCTTGTAATGTGGCAATTTCAGCCTATTGTAGAGGAATTAACGCATCGTAGTTCCGTGACTTCATGAATTCACAGTGTTATAGGACAAAAAAAGGGAATGACGTTCCGTTTAAGTGTGAGTTGGAGCAATCCCAAAGAAATAACTCAATCGATGAAAGGTTCGCTCCTGCTGGTCCATCCAGTTCACGAACACAAACGGCTCTCGTACGCATAATGTTCTTCTCCAAAGCTTGATGAAACCGAGGATTGTTCACTATCTGATCGAATAGAAATTCTATTTCTGAAGCTAGATCTGACCAAGAAGCGATATTTTCCTTAGCTGCACTCTGAACCAGCATGTTAACCGCCCACTTTTATTGAATCTAGCCGCGCATTTCGGTTTTCTTAACGGTAGTCTCTAAATCAGACCTCTTCCAATATAATTTGCTGATACAGCCTGCTTGCCAAGCTCTTTTGCCCATATGGATAGTTGACCGACGTGGTGGATTTCATGTGCAATCAGATGGCGTAATACTTCCCCGAAAGTATAATCGTTGCCCCCGGCGGACTTCACAATTTTAGTTTCCATATCAGATGTCCATTCACTTAAGTAATCTGAGACCTCAGAGTGATATAACCCGGACAATTCCTTCAAAAGGCCCAAGGTCTTATAATCTTCGAAGTCAGGCAGCAGATCGGGAGCTCCTTTTAATGCACGAATCCAACTATATTCCACATCAATGATATGAAATAAAGTTTTTAAAGGAATTCCCAAGCCTCCATTACGCACTTGAAGCAATTCCTCCGTAGAAAAAGATTCGCACCAATTAAACCATTCTTGCCTTATTTGCCAATTGTATTTAAAAAGTAATTGCATATACAATCCCCCCCTTTAAACGGTTAACCACATTTTACTATAGTGCTCGAAGAAAGAAAGAGTATTTTGGCGAAATCGGGAGCATTTCTTGGCTAATACAGCCCTCTCGTGCTTAGAATAGCCGTATATGGCATGAAAAATAGTGGTAACTCGTTTATAATCGATGACAGTGAGCATCGGACCCGGCAATCCTGAGAGCGGAGCGCTAAACAGACAACAGAATAGGAGAGGGTTTTTCTTGTATTTGCAGTACATTAAACGAGGTTTCTTTGGCAATGTCCGAAACGATGTTTTATCAGGTATTACAGTTGCTTTAGCACTCATTCCTGAAGCTATCGCATTTTCTATTATGGCGGGCGTTGACCCTATGGTAGGGCTGTACGCTTCATTTACAATCGCTGTAACTATTTCTATTGTTGGCGGCAGGCCGGGCATGATCTCGGCAGCGACAGGAGCGATGGCCTCCTTGATGGGCCCTATTATAGCCAAGTATGGGTTAGATTATTTGTTCGCCGCAACGATATTGACCGGATTGCTGCAATGGATACTTGGGATTTGTAAAGTGGGGCGCTTTATTACATTTGTCCCTCATTCCGTCATTATCGGGTTTGTGAATGCTCTTGCTATTATTATTTTTATGGCTCAGCTTCCTAATTTTATCGGAGAGTCTTGGCCTATGTACCTTATGGTAGCAGGAACGCTTGCGATTATTTATCTGCTTCCTTTAGTAACCAAGGTGATACCGTCTGCATTGACAGCCATCATTGTAATTACGGTTATTGCAATTGCCACAGGCTCTGATGTCCGCACCGTGGGGGATATGGGAGAGATTAAGCAGGCACTGCCGTTTTTTCATATTCCGCAAATTGCCTGGACATGGGAGACGCTGTTTATCCTGCTTCCTTATTGTTTAGCGCTGGCTGTTGTGGGCTTGACGGAATCGCTGCTGACGGCAACTATCGTGGATGAGATGACAGAGACGAAAAGCAATAAAAACCGTGAGGTGCGCGGACAAGGGATCGCTAATATGATCACCGGATTCTTCGGCGGTATGGCAGGCTGTGCGATGATAGGACAGACGGTTATCAATGTTAAATCGGGCGGCAGAACCCGGCTGTCCACCTTAGTTGCCGGTCTATTCCTCTTATTCTTGATCCTTGTGCTGGGAGATATCGTGAAGCAGATTCCGATGGCCGCATTGGTAGGAGTAATGTTCATGGTATGTATCGGTACCTTTGATTGGGGCTCCATTCGAACGCTGGGTACGATTCCGCGCGGTGATGCTGTTGTTATGGTATTGACCGTTGTAATTGTCGTTGTGACCTCTGATTTGGCAATTGGTGTTGTGTCCGGAGTTATCTTAAGCGCGCTAAATTTCGGCTGGAAGATGGGAAGCTTGCGCTGTCAGGATCAGATGGATGAGCAAGGACGTAAAGTTTACCGCATCTCAGGCCAGCTCTTTTTTGGGACGATGATGCATTTTATTGAACTGTTCGATCACCATGCAGATCCGGATCATATCGTGATAGATCTTAGCGCATCACATGTGTGGGATCACTCCGCTATAACCGCTATTTCTAAAGTGACTCAGAAGTATGCCGGACTAGAAAAAACGGTCACGATTACAGGTCTGAATCAAGAGAGCCAACGCATTATGGATCAGGTCGGTCTTTCCGGTTCTTCTTCGCACTAGACATAGCAAATGTAATGTGCATACAAAAGGATTTATCGAAATCCTTCGAGAAAGATAGGCAACTTGATTTATTCTGATATTAAAAAAGGCAGCCCCGAAACCCATAGCTGGGACGAGAGGCCGCCTTTTTTTCAATTAAAAGTATAAGGTTATACTAGGCATCGCTCAATCTGGACAAACGCACTCGTCCTTTGAGGAATGGCGTAGCTGTTACTTGTGCCGATGGCGCAATAATTATTTATCGTGGCGGTCGATATGTAGACGAGGCTCCGTGTTGGATGTTGTGTCTTTGTAAATCTCTTGCTCTTGGCTTTCCAAAGGAAGACTGACAAGCGTCCATTCTGTTTGCCCGTTTGTTGGGTCAAAAGGGAATTCGTCACCTCGTTTTAATGTCTCCTCACGGCCCCATTCATTCTCATAGATGCCGGTCGTTTCAACTTCTTCACCCGAAACCGGCTGCATGCTTTTATTGTCTGCCATATGATGAACTAAACCTCCTTATATTTATATCAAGAAATAGTATGCCCGACTTCTATGGAGTTATGAGGGAAGAAGAGGCTTGGAGGTAAATCTGCGCTTTCCTTAACGTTCAAAAAGAGTATACTAAATAGGAAATTACAGAAGGAATGTGTTGGTGCAGATGGGAGAAAAATAACAAAATGGCATTGTGGGGAACAATAGTTAATGCGGCTGCGATCATTGTCGGGGGGCTGCTAGGGCTGGTGCTTCATCGGATGAGTGAAGGTATACGGACGACCGTTTTACAAGGGATAGGCTTGGCACTATTAGTGTTAGGGGTATCCATGGCATTGAAATCGACGGACTTCTTGCTTGTTGTAGCTAGTCTTGTGGTTGGCGGAATAGCAGGGGAACTGATGCAGGTGGAGCGGGGGTTAGAGCGGCTTGGTGGTCAATTAGAACGGGGTGTTCATATGCTTTCGGGACTTTGGCCAAAGAAAGTGGACACGCCGCCGTCAAGCTCGGAGATCGCTAGCAAGCAGGAGAAAAAGGTGCAGGGACGAATTGCCGTAGGGTTTGTCAATACAACGCTGATTTATTGCGTAGGCGCTATGACTATTCTGGGCGCACTCGACGGCGGGCTTCGCGGTCAGCATGATATTTTGTACACGAAGGCGATGCTAGACGGATTTTTATCTATTATTTTTGCCTCGACGTTGGGGGTCGGCGTCTTGTTCTCCGCTATTCCTGTTTTCCTGTATCAAGGTATGATTGCGCTTGCGGCATCCGGGATTACAGAGCTTATCGAGCAGACTTTGCTTAACGAAATCATAACTCAACTGACAGCGGTCGGAGGAATATTAATTATGGGGCTAGGCCTTAATCTGCTAGAAATACGCAAAATTAATGTGGCAAACCTCCTGCCTTCCCTTTTAGTGGCCGCATTGGCCGTGCCTTTCGTCCATTGGGTGGCAACGTGGTGAACGGGAGTATACATAAAGGATTCATTGAAAAGGTTTAAGAACAGGAAGCCCTCGATGGAGGAATGAGGGAGCCGTGAACAATCGTCACTTTTAGTGAGGAGCTGAAAACGGCTTTTTTTATGGAAATAAGGGAACGCATGTGCTATAATTGATTTGTTAATTGGTTGTTTTTCCCAAATAGTCAGCATGAGAGATTCATTTTAATCATAAATTCCTGTGCTAGGCAACCCAGAATATGGTATCTTTCAATAGGAGCCAACATTGAACCGAACATCATATCAATTATTTGGAAATATTAGTTATGTTTACAAAATCAGCTTTCCGTAAGGAAGCTTTCAGGAGGGCTTGACTGTGTCTTTTATTGGAAGATTGTCGTGGTTTTTTCAGCAGCAGTGGGGAAAATACGCTTTGGCTATTATACTGATGGCAACCGTAAACATATTAGGCATTATACCGCCGAAGATGATTGGTAACGTAATTGACCAGATTCGTATCGGCGGGCTATCAGCGGAAACGCTTCGGAATAATGTCCTGCTGCTTGTTGGCTTGGCCGTATTGATTTATATCATGGTTTATATATGGGTAACAACATTATTTGGAAATTCGATTTTGCTCGAAAAGCTGCTGAGAGGACGTCTGCTGCAGCATTTGACGCGAATGTCGCCGTCTTTTTTCCAGAGAAACAGCACAGGTGAATTGATGGCACTGGCGACGAATGATGTACTGGCGGTCAGTCAGACGGCCGGCTACGGAGTAATGACGCTTGTTAATACGTTAGTAGGTACAGCGGTAGTCCTTATTACGATGGTCTCATTGATCAGCTACAAGCTGATGCTTGCTGCGCTCATCCCTATGCCGTTTCTCGCACTAGTAATCAGTGTGCTTGGCAAAAAGACACGTAAGCATTTTATCGCCGCGCAAACGGCTTTTGGTAAAATGAATGATCAAGCGTTGGAGTCGATCTCGGGAATGCGGGTTATCCGCTCTTATGTCCAGGAGGAACAGGATATAGCCGCATTCGATCAAGTGACGAAGGACGTTATGAACAAGAACAGGAAAGTGGCGGCTGTCAACGCGCTATTCCATCCTTCTATTGCACTTATAGTTGGGTTAAGCTATGCGATTGGCATAGGATATGGTGCTTACATGGTATTTCATAACCAAATTTCGTTGGGGCAGCTCATTTCGTTCAATATTTACCTCGGTATGTTGATTTGGCCGATGATTGCGTTCGGTGAATTTATTAATATTTTGCAGCGCGGAAACGCCTCGGTTGATCGACTGACAAAAGGCTTCCAACAGCAAGCTGATGTGCAGGATGCTGAGATGACTATAACCGTAGAGGTGCCAGGGCAGATCACAATGGATCGCTTAAGCTTCCGATATCCTGGGGCTGTGCATGACAGTCTAAGGGACATATCGCTCCAGTTGGGGCGCGGACAGACGCTGGGCATTGTAGGCCGTACAGGCAGCGGCAAAAGCACGCTGCTTAAGCAGCTGCTGCGGCAGTATCCGGTTGAACCGAATCGCTTGTTTATTTCTCAGGTACCTGTGGAGCAGATAGGGCTCTCGCAGGTGAGAGGCTGGATCGGCTACGTACCTCAGGAGCATCTGTTACTGTCGAAATCCATCCGAGACAACATCGCGCTAGGATTACCGGAAGCATCGGAGGAAGCCGTGTGGAAGGCCATTGAAATGGCATCCTTCACTAAGGATATCGATCATTTGCCAGATGGCTTGGAGACTATTGTAGGCGAGAACGGAGTCATGCTGTCAGGGGGGCAAAAGCAGCGGGTAAGCATTGCACGTGCCCTGATGACGGATCCTGAGATTTTGATCCTCGACGACTCGCTATCGGCGGTTGATGCCCGGACGGAGAGCGCTATATTAGCTAATCTGCGTAGAGAGCGATTGGGAAAAACAACCTTCATTGCAACGCACCGACTCTCGGCTGTAGTACATGCGGATTGGATTCTAGTGCTGGATGAAGGAACAATCGTAGAGGAAGGCACACATGAACAGTTGATGCTTCTGGGCGGCTGGTATAAGGAACAGTTTGACCGCCAGCAGATGGAGGCCAGCTTGAACGGAGTGTAAAGAGTAGCTTGCCAAACGCAGCTTGAAAGGAAGTGAATTATGAAGGCTAAACAAACAGTAGCTAGGCGCTTAGCGGCTTATGCCATGTTGTATAAGTTTCGAATTGCAGCAGCATTATTGGTGCTATGCTGTGCTGTAGGCGCGGAGCTTGCGGGGCCTTTCATCGCCAAAACTATTATCGATAAACATATTAGCAGCGTACAATTGCCTTGGTATGAGGCGAGTGCTGGCAAGCAGCCTCCGATGGGCATGAAATCGGTAGGGATTGCCGGCAAAACCTATGTGAGAAGCGACTGGCTCTCCTCGCAATCGGCTGAGGACAAGGCAACTCTTGTGGGAGCGTGGAAGGAAGTACGATTTATGCAGCTGGAGGGCGGCATGTACTTAATTGACGCCACGGAACAATTCGATGGAAATTGGTCGTTGTCCTCAGAGAGAATGGTAGGAGAAGATCAAGCAACCGTTGTGGTGAAAAGAAACGCTACAACGACCGAGTCCTTTCCAGCAAAACGGCTTAGTGTTACAGAAGTAGGGGCGTTGTACCAATATGAGGTAGGAGCTATTATTCGATGGTTGGGGCTGTTCATAACTCTGCTCTTAACTGCCAGTATGTTGCACTATATACAGGCATATACGCTTCAATCTACGGCGCTGCGGATTATTCAACGGATGCGGATGGATCTGATGCGGCACATTCAACGAATTCCAGTCCGCTTTTTTGACAATACGCCGATAGGTCAAGTTGTCACCCGAATTGCTAATGATACAGAGGCTATTCGTGATTTATTTATGAGCTTTATGGCGACATTCGTTGTTAGCTCGATCAATATTTTGGGTATTTATGTAGCCTTGTTTTTGTTGGATGTGAGACTTGCTTTAGTTACCTTAGTATTCATTCCGTTGTTTACAGTGGTAATGTGGGTTCATCTTAAATTCTCCAAAAAATATATAACCATAATGCGGGCACGACTCAGCGAAATGAACGCAATGATCAGCGAGTCGATTGCTGTTATGCCGATACTTCAAGCATTCCGTCAGGAAAAAGCAAGGCTTTCTGAATTCGAGGTGCTTAACAATGATAGGTATCGCAGCAATGTGAAGCAGTTCCGAGTTTTTTCGCTTTCATCCCGTAATTTCTCAGGCCTCGTAGGGGCGTTATTTACCGCAGGAACGATCTGGTATTTTGGCGGACAGTCATTGCAGACGTCAATATCTTTCGGTGTGTTCTATGCTTTCATCGATTATTCCGGCCGATTCTTCCAGCCTATAATTGGCATTTTTGATCAGCTAATGAATGCACAGCGAGCCGTGGTTTCAGCGGAAAAGGTGTTTTATTTGCTCGACTTGGAAGGTCAGGAGCTCGAAGATGCTGTTGGTGTTGCAAGACCTGAAGGGCATGTGGCCTTTGATAATGTGACCTTCGCTTATAAAGAAGGTGAGCCGGTACTGCGTGGTATTTCGTTCGAGGCGAATAAGGGAGAGACTGTAGCCTTGGTTGGGCATACCGGTTCGGGTAAAAGCTCGATTATGAACCTGCTGCTAGGCTTTTATGAGCCTTCTGATGGCGAGATAAGAATTGACGGACGCAGTATAGCAGGGAAATCGAAGCAAGCATTGCGCAAGCATATGGGCATAGTATTGCAGGACCCTTTCTTATTTGCGGGAGATATTAAGTTTAATGTGAGTTTGTATAATAAAGACATCGACGAACATAAGATCAAGCAAGCACTGACTGATGTCGGCGCATCTTCATTTATTGAGAAGCTGCCAGGCGGATACGATGAACCGGTGGTAGAACGCGGGAGCACTCTATCGGCCGGACAAAGACAGCTGATCTCTTTTGCACGGGCCTTGGCTTTTGATCCGGCTATCTTGATCCTCGATGAAGCAACAGCCAGTATCGACAGCGAGACAGAGGGCTTGATCCAGCAAGCACTTAAGGTAGTTAGCAAAGGAAGAACGACCTTCATCATAGCCCACCGTTTGTCGACGATCCGTGATGCCGATTTAATTCTTGTTCTGAATCGTGGCGAGATTGTAGAGCGGGGCTCTCATGATCAGCTGATGCAGCTGCAAGGACGTTATTACCAAATGTACCAGCTGCAAAAGGGCGGGGAGAACGAGCTTGTAGAGCGCTTGGTGTGAGTTGGGGCGGTTCATGCCGAACCCAATTGAGCTTCAAGTGGATACGATTAATGAAAAGCATAGGAACAGGAGACCTTTCATTCCGTATAAATTGTGGAGTGAATGGTCTTTTCTGTCCTTACTACATTGTTTGATTTTTTGAATAAAGGGGAAATAGATATTAGGGAGGGTTGAAGGGCAAACTTAGAGAAGAGCTCTATTAAGGGATAAGGCTAAGCGGAGGGGAAAATGAAGATAAGATATAAGAATTTAGATAACGTTACTAATAAACAGTCGATCATGCAAGTATACAAATGGATGAAAAAGAAGAAAAAGATGTCGAGATCTTATTATATCCAACATCATTCGGCTATTGACAAACATTTTTTGCGTCAAAATAATTCAAAGACGACGATTACCTGGATAGGTCATTCCACGTTTCTTATCCAGATGGGAAAGACGAATATTATTACGGATCCCGTATATGCTAATTCTATGGGCATCCGCAAAAGGCTGACTAAGCCGGGTATACCTTTCGCAGAGCTGCCTCCAATTGACATTGTACTTATTTCTCATGCTCATTATGATCACTTGAATTTCCCAACCATAAAAAGAATTGGGCAGAATGCTCAGTATTTACTTCCTATAGGACTCAAAGCTCTGTTTGAACGCAAACAATACCATCATTCTACAGAGTTGGCATGGTGGGACAGCAAGCGATTGAACGGAATTGAATTTACGTTTGTTCCCGCGCAGCATTGGACAAGAAGGACACTTTTCGATACTAATACCTCTCATTGGGGAGGGTGGATTATTAAGAATGGAGCAAGCGGTGAAACGGTTTATTTTGCAGGTGATAGTGGATATTTTAAAGGGTTTGAATTGATTGGAAAAAGATTTTCAATTGATTATGCGCTTTTGCCAATAGGTGCTTATGAGCCCGTTTCTATCATGAAAATAGCTCATATGTCACCGGAGGAAGCGGTGAAGTCCTTTATTGACTTAAAGGCAGCATCATTTATCCCTATGCATTATGGTACCTTTAAGCTGGCTGATGATACGCCGGAGGAAGCTTTGTTAAGGCTTAAAGCAGAATGGAAGAGACAGAAGTTAGATGAAGCAGAACTAAAAATTCTGTTGCTGGGGGAAACGTTGATCCTGTGAATAGTAACAATGTCAGATGATGTATCAAACAACACAACAAAACACAACACAACACAACAAAACCTCCAAAGTGCCATTTAAAGTGGACTTCGGAGGTTTATTTGATTTGATTTTTTATTCAAGCTTCGATCAACGTTGAGATAACATGCTAGTCCTTTGAGAATGCCACAGCGTTGGAACTCATTTTATTGTGATCTGCGTGTCATCTGCTGCCAGACGGAGCCTTCAGCGGCATGACCGCCCTCAATTCTCTCTATTGCCATTTTGATTTGCATGCGTATTTCAAACTCAGCATCATTCTCGACTTCATGAAGCGCAGCAAGGGCCTGATCATCGCCGACCTCATAGAGAAACCGGGCAGCACGCCAGCGAACCAGCTTGTTCGGGTCCTTCAACGCTTGTATCATCGCTGAAGCAGCAGCGGGATCACCGATGTCGGATAGCGTATCGCCTGCGGTTCTCCGAACAGATGCAGATGAATCCTTCAGCGCACGGTATAAATAGGGCAGCACTTCTGGCTCCTTCAGGTCACCGAGGTATACGGTGGCCAGCCTTCGAATCGATGATTTCTCGTCATCGAGTGCATGAATCAACAGCGACAGCGTCTCGGCGGACGGCTTTACCTGCTGAAGCGCCGCATAGCGCTGCTTCCAGTCAGGGTCAGCCAGCTGCCGCTGCAGCTCCCCAGGGCTTAGCGCTGCACGCCCTGCAGACCTTACAGCGGCGGCTCCCTCGACGGAGCCGCCGTTCAACTGCTGCTGCGCCTGCTCTATAAGGTGCAGCAGGCGGGCTTCATCGTAGGTGGCGTCAATTTCCTGCGCCACCTCATCGAGCACTTCCTTCAGCTCGCCGTAGCGAATCCCCCAATCCTCGAGCGAACGCTCCTTGATGAGATTGGGGGATGCCGCTGCCGCCTGGACGGCGGCCTGGCTGAAGCGATCGGGCAGAGCGGTGCGCTGCTGCTCGGCTCCGCTCTGTACGCGCACCTGCAGCGGAATGCCACGAAAATGCTGCAGCAGCACCTGCACCTCGCCGAAGGCTGAATCGCTATCAGCAGATGCACCAGCTAGAGCAGCATCCACACCAGCAGCTTCTCCGCCAAGTACTTCGCGCACCTGAGCGAGAATGTACTGCCAATCGGCTTTGGCCGTACGATCGACCGCTATAAAATCAGCTGCATGATAGATGCTTTTTACGCCTTCAATGTTTAGCAGCTTCTGAATGAAAACAGGCGTCTTGGCTGAAGCTGCTTGTTCGAGCGTATAAGTTATTCTGACCCCGTCAGCCAGCCGTTCGCTCAGCTGTACTTTCATTGTATTGGGACTGGGGGTGGGTTCTATGGATACAATTTGCATAAAGGATCATTCCTTTCCTATGAAAAAAAAGACCGTTTAGCTCGGCGATGCCGGTTTCGGTCTTCTTTTTCGTAAACTATGTTGAAAATCTTAGTCTTTGTCGATCAGATTACGGTGTAGATAATTATCATCAAGGGTTTTGGTAAGATCAAATACGGTGTGCGCTAAGTCCAGGTTTTCAAAAATATGCTCGCATTGATCCTTATATGCCATTTCATCTTCGAAATGAGACATGTAGCGCTCAATTAACTCCGGTGAGTCTCCACGATCTTCTTCGCGTTTGAGGATGGTCTGCTTGTCGGCGTAAATAAAGACTCGGACTGCTTTCGTATCATACAGCTTTTTTACGGCGTCTGCACCAAAACGGTTGAGGATTAAGTAAACAGCTCCATGTTTTTGCAGAGTGTTTACAATATCTTGCCCTTTAACACCGTATAAATTACCGTCAATCTCAATTACCTCGATAAACTCGTTGTTCTTTTGGTCTTTGGAAAAAACCTCATGGGATACAAAATGATAGTCCTGTCCATTTACTTCCGCCGATCGGGGAGTTCTTGTCGTGTACGAAATTACCTGTTTCATGCCTAATGTGTCGCCTGACATCTGGGCTACTGTCTTGCGGCCTGCGCCATTGGGTCCGGTAAAAATAAAAATAACATCTTCTTCTTTTAACTCGTACATGGATACCCCTCCTTGGAAGTTTGATACAAAAGTGGTGTGTACTTCATTTTACCTGTTTTGATTGGATAGGTAAAGGACATTTACAGGATTACCACACTGAGTATTTCCAAAGATATAGGTAAAATATGTGCATCATACTGTGAAAACTATAGAACAGCTTAAACAGAAACTTAAGCTGTTCTATTTAGGAATCAGCAGCAGCTTAACGTTTTCTAGTTCCGCGTGGACCGGAATTGCTGCCTCCGGTCCGAGGCTTGCCACCGCTTGGGCCTTGGCCTCGCTGACTGTCTCGTCCGCGTCCGGCTGCTCCGCCGCCAGATGTAGGACTGTCACCGCGCCCACGTCCGTTGCCCGTCGCTGCTTTAGCGTTACGCTGTGCTTCATGCTTCGTAGTCCATGCACCTGCATCGCGCCCACGTCCCGCATTAGCAGGGCCGCGTGATGCCGCTCCAGCTCCGCGTCCGCGGCCAGCGTTAGCGCCGCCGAAGTCGCTGCCGCCCTCGCGCTCGCCGCCGGCAGTGCGCCAAGGCGTTGCACCAGCTGCGCCGCGAGCACCCGCCGCCCCGCGCCCGCCAGCACTAGCTCCGCGTCCGCGGCCAGCGTTAGCGCCGCCGAAGTCGCTGCCGCCCTCGCGCTCGCCGCCGGCAGTGCGCCAAGGCGTTGCTCCAGCTGCGCCGCGAGCACCCGCCGCCCCGCGCCCGCCAGCACTAGCTCCGCGTCCGCGTCCAGCATTAGCGCCGCCGAAGTCGCTTGCGCCCTCGCGCTCGCCGCCGGCAGTGCGCCAAGGCGTTGCTCCAGCTGCGCCGCGAGCGCCTGCCGCCCCGCGCCCACCAGCACCAGCCCCGCCGAAGTCGCTGCCGCCCTCGCGCTCAGCAGCCGCGCTTCGATCGGCTCTAGCCTTTGCCCAAGGTGACGTTGGAACTTCGCTACGTGTCCCAGCGGCTCCACGCTCGCCTCCGCGTCCAGGACCCGCACTTGCTCCACGTCCAAAACTAGTGCCGCGCCCAGTGCTTGATGTGCCACGTCCACGTCCGCCCTCACGTCGAGCAGAGTCCCCGCCGCGAGCAGCGCCGCGTCTTCCGCGTTGAGCGGAATCACGATCACCCCGTGTGCTCATATCTACCCTGTCGTCTTTGTCCGAAGCTCTGCGACCTACAATGTTCCCGCGACCGCTGGTCCGAGCTTCACTCAGCTCACCATCAGCTTTGACAGTCCGTCGAGGCAGCTCTGCATTGATTCCTTGCTCAATGGCTTCAAGTGTACCTAGATCATGCTGGGTTACCATTGTGACAGCCATACCGCGTTGTCCAGCTCGTCCTGTCCTTCCAATACGATGGATATAGCTTTCTACATCATGAGGCATGTCATAATTGAATACATGGGTAATCCCCTCAATATCCAGTCCGCGAGCCGCAATTTCAGTGGCTACCAGGAGTTGGATTTTGGCGTCCCGAAATCGTTTCATTACTTGCTCACGCTTGGCTTGAGTCAAATCGCCGTGGAGCTCATCGGACGAGTAGCCCATTTCACGCAAAGCCTCGTTAAGCTTGGCCGCTCTCAGCTTAGTACGGCAGAAGATCATAGCTAGATAAGGGTTGTATTCGTCAATCAAACGAACCAGAGCTTCTTGCTTACCGCGATCCGTTGTTTTGATGGCAATTTGTTCGATCTCGGTCAAAGTGACCTGTTTGGTTTTCACTTTAATTTCCTGCGGCGTTTTCATGTAGCCTTTTGCTAAGTTGCGAATGGGTCCTGGCATTGTTGCTGAGAACAACAGGGTTTGTCTTTTAGGGGAGGTTTGAATAATAATTTCCTCAACATCCTTCAAGAAACCCATATGCAGCATTTGGTCCGCTTCATCCAGCACAAGTGTAGATATACGCTGAAGTTGAACGGTGCCTCTACGTAAATGGTCAAGCAAGCGTCCAGGCGTAGCGATAATCAAGTGGATGCTTCCCTCGAGTTTTTTAAGCTGGCGTTCTACATCCTGTCCGCCGTATGCAGCCAGTACACTTATTCCTTTAAGTGGTGCCCATCTTTGAACCTCGCTAGTTATTTGTATAGCCAGTTCGCGTGTAGGTGTAAGAATGAGCGCTTGGGTGTAGCTTTTTTTAGGATCCAGCTTCTCCAAGATAGGCAGCACAAAAGCTAAGGTCTTACCCGTGCCTGTTTGCGCTTGAGCAATGACATCATCTCCAGATAACACTACTGGGATAGCTTCTTTTTGAATCGGAGTAGGCTCTGTATACCCTTGCTGGCTTAACGCCTCCGTCAATTCACTGCTAATGCCGAGTGAGGCAAATACATTTTTCATTATTTTAATCTCCTTATTTACCGTTCATTCCATTCCATACAAAGCATGAATAAAACTCACGTTCATTTCCCATCATACTCACTTAAGAATATTCAGGTTCTACCCTGCATTCTACAGGAACCCGGGGGAAAAAGAAACCAGTCGATCCGCAGCAAAACCCTCTGCGTTTCTTCATATTATATATGAAGGAAAACAGAGGGAGAGTGGAAGTCCCATTCTATAGCTACTTCGTATGTTTTAGAACGGTGGCTTGACCGGCCTCGAAATCTGACAGACGAAAACAATTTGTTAATACCTATTCACTCAAGAGGCTACTACTCCAACGCCTCACAAAGTGACCTCCGAGAATATAGTTGTCTTTCATTGTGCCGAGGCCATGTCCTTATTAGCCATGCTTGTAAACTGTCTTTAACTAGCCTTCCGATTTTGTAGGAATAGTAGGCTGTGTGCCAAAAATATACTCCGACATGGCATCAAATTCACTAACATAAGGGGTTAAATCACGGCCTTTCCATGCTTCTTGGGCGAGTTTATTTAGCTCGTTGATATAGTCTCGATGAGCAGATATATATACATCAGTCACCGTCGGCTGAAGAGAACGAACTTTTTCAGCAATTTTCTGCTTGAACAGATGTGTGATTTGCTCATGATGCTGTACGGTTTCGTATGAATTTGTACCGGTTGCCAGCTTGTTGGGATCTGCATAATCGTTAAAAGGAGCAGCGGGGTTGTATAATCCACGAACCGTTCCCCCATTATTCGTTTCTCGGGTGCTGCTCTTTGTGCCAGATGCCGTATTATCAATGATAATGGCAACGTAAGCCGTATTATCCGCCATCATAACAATAGCGCTGTTAACCCCATTCATGGCAGCGACTTGATCCGACAAAAACTGATTCAATTCGAGTCGGGTATGCTTATGTGAAACTATAGTATATTGCTGCGCTGTCTGATAAGCTCTCGAGGTATCCTGGCGGTGTTCATCCCGCTGACTTCCGTAATTACTGGCGCTGTTGTAATCATACGTACTGAAACAGCCGCATAAGCCGAATATTGAGCTTGTACAAACAATTCCTAGAATAATCCGGTTAAACCGCATAAAAGGGCCTCCTTACCTCTTTCTTCGAATGGACTCCATATACAATATATTCCTTTAAAAACTGCTTTTGCGGGCATTGAATTCTATATGTAGGATTCATCAAATCAAGGTAATTATACATAGAGACTAAATCACATTTTCTTGCATAAAACTCTTTGATTATGGAAATAAAATACGAGAGACATAATTGAAAAAACCAATGGGGGCGCAGGATTGAGAACAATTTGTGAACTTCTCCAGATTCATTGACAAAAAAGGGGTACGTATTTATAGTTAATAATGGTGAATAGGTTCATTGACAATATATGACCTTTTGTTCGAAAAATATTAGCTTTAGAGGTGGGATTGATAAGATGAATCGATGGCAAAATCTGTGGCGTTTCATCCCTCTTTTCGGGTTGATGATGTTGCTTTTAACGGGGTGTGGAAGCGATACGATTTCAGCCTTGAGACCTAGAGGACCTGTGGCCAGAGACCAGCTATTCTTAATGAAGCTGAGCTTGGGTATCATGATCGTGGTTGTTCTGGTTGTTTTCGCGATTTACATTTATGTATTAGTGCGCTTTCGTAAGAAAAAGGGCGATAAAGACATCATTCCAAAGCAGGTTGAAGGTAGTCACACACTGGAAATCATTTGGACCGTTGTTCCGATTATTCTATTGCTCATTTTGGCTGTGCCTACAGTCAGTTATACAATTAAGCTGTCCGAGAACCATATTCAGAACAAAGATGCAGTTCATGTTAAGGTAACGGCGCATCAATTCTGGTGGCAGTTTGATTATCCGGAGCTTGGAATTGCAACAGCTCAGGATCTAGTTATTCCAGCAGGTAAGAAGATTGCATTGGAAGTTACCTCTGCTGACGTGCTTCACTCCTTCTGGGTGCCGTCACTTGCCGGTAAACAGGATACTAACGTTGGGATGACCAATGTTATGTATTTCGAAGCTGATGACGCTGCTGTATTTTTAGGTAAATGTGCGGAATTGTGTGGAGCTTCGCATGCATTGATGGATTTCAAAGTAGTGTCTAAGAGCGATACAGATTTCACTAAATGGGTAGATAAAATGAAGACGCCTGCAGCAATTCCTGCAGAGGCCAAAGCCGGCGAACAAGTATTTAAAGATAACTGCTTGTCCTGTCACGCGGTTAACGCGCAAGGACTTGGTTTTGGTCCTAACTTGAATGGGTTTGCGACGCGTGAAATGATTGCAGGTGTTCTAGATAAAGGTACTAATAATGATAAGAACTTGCATGATTGGATCAGTAATCCACAAGAGGTGAAGCCTGGTAATAAAATGCCTGCATTTGGCCCTACTGGCGCACAACCACTGAAAGAACAACAGATTAATGATTTGATTAAATACTTAAATGCATTGAAATAATGAACATCTTGGTAAAAAGGAGGTAAATACGTTGGCTCACTCTCACACTAGAAAGCAGTACACCGGATTGATGGATTGGCTCACTACCGTTGACCATAAGAAAATCGGTATTCTTTACTTGATTTTTGGCGGATTCTTTTTCTTGCTCGGCGGTCTCGAAGCTGTCTTGATCCGGATTCAATTGATGTTTCCTGATAATAAAATCTTTATCGGCGATACATTCAACGCGTTAACTACTATGCATGGTACAACAATGATTTTCTTTGCCGCCATGCCTATAATCTTTGCATTTATGAATGCAATTGTGCCTCTACAGATCGGTGCACGCGACGTTGCGTTCCCTTTCGTGAATGCACTTGGTTTATGGCTGTTCGTCTTTGGTGGTATTATGTTGAACGTAAGCTGGTTCCTAGGTGGCGCACCTGCTGCTGGTTGGACAGCTTATGCGCCACTATCAAGCATCGTTGACACAACGTCAGCGTATCATGGGGTTGACTTCTATGTTGTAGGTCTCCAGATAGCTGGGTTAGGTACGCTGATCGGGGGTATTAACTTCCTTGTAACGATCATCAACATGCGTGCGCCGGGTATGACCTACATGAGAATGCCGTTGTTTACTTGGACGGCGTTCATTACTTCTGCACTGATCCTGTTTGCTTTCCCTGCGATTACAGTAGGCTTGGTTCAGTTGATGTTTGACCGTTTGTTCGACGGGGCCTTCTTCGAAGTCAGTCGAGGCGGTAGTCCAGTGCTTTGGGAGCATATATTCTGGATCTTCGGTCACCCAGAAGTATACATTCTGATTCTTCCGGCATTTGGTATTATTTCAGATATCGTAAGTACTTTCTCCAGAAAGCGTCTGTTCGGATACAGCTCCATGGTATTTGCTTCAGCGTTGATCGGATTTTTGGGCTTTATGGTTTGGGTCCATCACATGTTTACAACAGGGATTGGTCCTATAGGTAATGCTATCTTCGCTATTGCAACAATGGCGATCGCGGTTCCTACGGGGGTTAAGATCTTCAACTGGCTATTTACGTTGTGGGGAGGACAAATCACGTTCTCGACAGCTAATATTTTTGCAACAGCTTTTATCCCGACGTTCGTTATGGGTGGTACAACAGGGGTTATGCTTGCAGTTCCTCCAGCTGACTACCAATACCACGATACTTATTTCGTAGTAGCGCATTTCCACTATGTTATCGTTGGTGGTCTTGTATTGGGCTTGTTCGCTGGTTTATATTACTGGTGGCCAAAAATGTTCGGACGTATGCTTAACGAGAAATTAGGAAAACTACATTTCTGGACGTTCTTCATCGGCTTTCACCTGACGTTCTTCCCGCAGCATTTCTTGGGCTTGATGGGAATGCCGCGCCGCGTATTTACATACCAGCCGGGCGTTGGCTTGGAAGAAGGTAACATGATTAGTACTGTAGGTGCTTTCCTGATGGGAATCGGAACGATCGTATTCTTGATCAATGCATTCGCATCGCTTCGTTCACCAATTAATGCTCCTGCGGATCCGTGGGATGGACGTTCCTTGGAATGGTCAATTCCATCACCGCCACCGGAGTACAATTTCAAACAAACTCCGCTTGTACGCGGATTGGATGCTTTCTGGAAAGAGAAAATGGCAGGCAACAAAGAGATGACACCGGCGGAGCCGATCGGATCGATTCATATGCCTTCACCATCTATACTGCCACTAACGTTCTCAATTGGATTCTTTATTCTAGGCTTTG
Organism: Paenibacillus foliorum; assembly: GCF_013141765.1. GTDB lineage: Bacteria > Bacillota > Bacilli > Paenibacillales > NBRC-103111 > Paenibacillus_S > Paenibacillus_S foliorum. The sequence goes on along the minus strand of NZ_WHOD01000049.1, from coordinate 79,954 downwards.
GATTTATGTACCATAATTATGTAGTAGTTGCTGTTGGGGCTGTTATCATGCTGGGAAGTATGTTCCTGAGGTCCGTTTATGATGACAAAGGATTCCATATTGAACCTGAAGAGCTGGAAGATAAGGGGGTTAAAGCATGAGTGTACATCATGAAGTAGGTGGTGCTCTGCCACCTCATGCGGAAACCGCAACTTTGGAAGGCAAGAATAAAGTAATGGGCTTCTGGCTCTTCCTTGGCGGAGAATGCGTATTGTTCGGTATGCTGTTTGCTTCTTTCATCGCATTGCGCAATCAAGTACCGGATGGACCGACTGGCCAAGAAATTTTCCAATTAAGTATTGTAGCTTTATCGACATTCATATTGTTAACAAGCTCTTTGACCAGTGTGTTTGGAACTATGGCATTGCACCGCGGTAATTTGAAAATGCTGAATTTCTGGATGATCATTACCGTGTTGCTTGGCTTAGGCTTCTTGGGCTTAGAAATTTACGAATTTGTTCACTATGTGCATGAAGGCCACGTATTCTCGAAGAGTGCATTTGCTACTTCGTTCTATACACTTGTAGGCTTCCATGGTGCGCACGTAGCGTTCGGGATATTGTGGATTTCACTGTTGATCATTTCTTCCTTTAAAAAGGGTCTTACAGTCGTAACGGCGCCGAAGTATTATGTTGCCGGTCTGTATTGGCACTTTATCGACGTAGTTTGGGTGTTTATCTTCACTGTAGTGTACTTGTTAGGGAAGGTGGGACCATAAATGAGCAGCCATCAGCATACATCAGACGCTGGAAAGCGGCATAAGTTAGAAGGCCCTAGAAATCACTACGTGTCCTACATTGTTTCGATTGTTTTAACTATGCTGGCTTTCGCTGCAGTCTTGTACGGAGGCTTGGACCATTCGTTTCTGATCATATTTCTGGTAGGCTTGGGTTTAGTGCAAGCTGTCTTCCAATTAGCCTTTTGGATGCATATGAAAGATAAGGGACATCTTCTTCCAATCGTTGGATTATTGTTCGGATTTTTCATTGCTTTAACAGGCGTAGTAATGGCTGTATACTGGGTTTGGTGGTAAAAAAAATAAGAGGTGGCTTGTAGCAATGAAGCCCCTCTTTTTTTTACAAAACTTTGCACTATTTTTCACAAATTAGTAACAAGTAGAGGGAAGATTGCTACAAGGAAGGAGAGGTTGACATGGATGCAAGTCAAATGGGGCATATGGGACACACAGGAAGTGGCGCTTTTTCAGAATTTGCTGCCTTATGGAGTCCCGGTTGGATCCTCGTTGTTATCATTGTGGGTTGGTTATATGCTATGGCGGTTGGTCGTTGGAGGCAGCAATTTGAAGAGTCATCACCTGTTGGGATAGGTAAGCAGCTCTATTTTTATATAGGTTTGCTGTTGTTTTACGTAGCTGAGGGAAGTCCGCTGTATTATTACGGGCATCATTACAGCTTTAGCGCACATATGCTGCAGCAATCCATATCGTATTTGGTAATGCCGCCGCTGCTCCTATTGGGCTTACCAGGATGGCTACTCAGACCGGCGCTTCGTATAAAAGCGATTCATTTACTCATGAAAGGGTTCGCGTCTCCAGTGATTTCGTTATTCCTGTTTAACCTGATTTTCTCCCTGTATCATATTCCGGTTATCATGGATTATTTAATGGCGAACCCTCTGATGCATACGTTGTATAGCATAATCTTCATGCTTGCTGCATTTCAAATGTGGTTTCCTGTATTCTGTCCACTGCCCGAGTACAACCGGATGAATGAACTTCGAAGAATGGCTTATATCTTTGTCAATGGAATTCTCTTGACACCTGCATGCGCACTGATTATTTTTGCGGAAGAACCGATCTATGCTTCCTACAAAGGAATATCTGAGCAGTTCTTATTTATGTCCGTATTGAATGATCAGCAGCTAGGCGGAGTTGTAATGAAAATTATTCAAGAGATTGTTTACGCCATTGCATTAGGCTATACCTTCTTCCGTTGGTACCGTAAGGAACGCAAGCAGGAGGAAGAGGAAGAATTGGCGCTTGAAGGATATGTTCAGCCGCATCCCAACATGAACCAGGCTTAAATTATTTATTTAATTAGGTGGGAATTCGAATGCAAATATTGCCTACGGTTAGCACCCTATTTATTGTTATAAGTGCTATTTTTGTAGCCTTTGGTTGGTATCATATTGTAAAAGGACACCGTGAAACGCATCAAAAGCTGATGCTATGGGGGGCAGGATTTGCCTTAGCCTTCTTTCTGGTCTACGCATCACGGACGATCTTTGTCGGAAATACAAGCTTCGGAGGGCCGGAAGAATTGAAGCTGCCGTACCACCTATTTCTATTCTTCCACATCACTCTGGCGACTATAGCTGCTGTATTCGGTATCGTTACTCTGCTGCACGCCTTCAACAAGCGTTTCGCTAAGCATAAGAAGATAGGCCGTATAACGGCGGTTGTCTGGCTTCTTACAGCTCCAACGGGTGTTGTTGTATACGTGCTCCTGTATCTGATGTATCCAGGCGGCGAAACGAAACCGATGATAAATGCCATATTGGGAATATAGAGTTTTGATCCTATAGCTTACTTGAGTCACATTTGTTGCAGGTCCTGTTAAAGTGAGGGACAGCAATGGATGTGGCTTTTTTATATACCCTGTGAATTATTTGGAGCTCAGGATGGTTTGATAAGGTATACTTACTCGAATGTAACTTACCACAGAAAAGATACTTACTGTTGTTAACTTCAGCCCTTACAATATCTTTATGAAAGCTGTATCATTCGAAATAGTATAGTAAACGATTTCATACATGAATGGAAAAACGTTTTATGAATATCTGCCAGCTGGAAGGAGATTTTATGACATCAAAAGCGGCTTCAACACAGTACCGCATTCCTTTGTTTTGCGTAGTAACGCTATTATTTTGGTTTTCTATGTACACCTGTGTGCCCATTCTAACCGCATATGTTGAATCATTAGGTGCATCCCATAAAATGGCTGGATTAATTGTCGGCATGTATGGGTTTAGCCAGATGCTGCTGCGTATTCCTGTGGGTATTATGTCAGACCGTTTTCACAAACGGAGAATGTTTATTGTGTTTGGTATGCTGTTCACGACATTGGCAGGGGCTGGGATACTGGTTTCACAGAGTGTGACCTGGATACTTATTCTCCGTGCTTTGGCAGGGGCCGCCGCAGCTACTTGGGTTGATTTTACGATTCTTTTTACAAGCTATTATCGCAAGGAAGAAACAACGAAAGCAATTGGGACGATTACGGTTTACAACTCTCTAGGACAAATGCTCGGTATACTGACCGGTGGATGGTTTGCTGATATGTATGGGTGGGAGTCATCCTTTCTGATAGGAGCTGTTGTAGGGACGATTGGTTTTGCGGGATCTTTCTTCCTGGTAGAGAAGTTTGATAATAACGCCCAAAAAATTACGATGAACGGCGTAGTCGAGGTAGCTCGAGACCGGATGCTGCTTGTTGTTTCATTCTTAGCCATTTTGTTTCAGCTGTTGACCTTTGCGACTGTGTTTGGTTTTACGCCAGTATATGCACAGGCATTGGGTGCGACCAAGCTGGATATGGGACTGCTCACCTTTTTTTCAACCTTTCCGACCGCAGTAGCTGCATGGGTGGGGGGAAGGCATCTGTCCGCCAAGCTTGGTGAGAAGAATGTAATTATTGGGGGATTCATTCTAAGTGGAATTTTTACAGCAATTATCCCTATGACCTCTCATTTGGGGGTGTTAATATTGACACAAGCCATAGCCGGATTCGGGAGGGGCTTATCAACGCCGATCCTTATGTCGCTCAGCATTAAACATATGGATTCTGGTAAGCGCGCAACGGCCATGGGTTTTTACCAGGCTATCTATGGGCTAGGGATGTTTATGGGTCCGCTGTTTATGGGTATTGCAGGCGATTTGCTGACACTTCAGCAGGGCTTTGTCATTGTTGGATTATTGGGTTGCGTATCTGCATGGCTGGCCTACCGTTTGATTCAAATCAAACCTGCTGAGAATATGGCAAAAGGATAAGCTTGGTAGCTGAAACACAAGTAAAACACTATGACAAAGGAGCTGGCAGGAATGGAAAAGAGAAGATTGGGTAAAACGGATTTGCTGGTTAGCGTTCTGGGCTTTGGTGGATCTGAGATTGGCTACGAGAACGCATCTTTATCAGAAGTGGAGAGACTTCTTGGAAGCGCGTTGGATGCGGGCCTTAATGTAATCGATACAGCCGAGTGCTATAAAACGAGTGAAGAATTAATAGGTCAAGCGGTAGGACATCGAAGAAGCGACTATTATTTGTTTACGAAATGTGGTCATGCATCGGGGTTCAATGCTCCAGACTGGGATCCCAAGATGCTTGCTGACAGCATAGATCGCAGCCTAAAGCGATTGAAAACCGATTATGTGGATCTAATCCATTTGCATAGCTGTAAGGAACAGCTTCTGCGGGATGGAGAGGTTATTGAGGTACTGAAACGAGCACAGGAGGCTGGGAAGACTCGTTATATCGGATACAGTGGAGATGGCAATGCAGCTTTGTATGCGATCCAATGCGGGGCATTTGATTCATTGCAAACCTCTATCAATATTGCGGATCAGCAAGCGGTACAGCTGACACTGCCAGAAGCAGTGGTTAGACATGTAGGCGTTATTGCCAAACGTCCAATTGCTAACGTAGCGTGGCGTTCTGGTGCCGAGAAGCCGGCATCAGCCTACCATCATACCTATTGGGAGCGGCTGCGCCAGTTGGGGTATGATTTCTTGAAGGGTGATACGTCAAAGGCGGTAGAGACGGCACTGCGGTTTACGCTTAGTCAACCGGGAGTATGCACTGCCATTGTAGGGACAGCCAATCCAGACCGTTGGGTGCAGAATGCTGTACTTGCTAACAAGGGAGCCTTATCGGATCAGGAGATGCAAGCTATAAGGGCGCGCTGGAATGAAGTTGAGACAGGAAAAGACTGGGTGGGGCAAGGCTAAAGATTCTGATAGACCGAGTAAGTTCACTGCTGGGAGGTTATAGGTTTGGAAATTCGCCGAATTTGGCATGAGGAAGTCCCGGAGGTTCATAAGCTGATGGTTGATGTAGTATCGCGGCTCCCATCCTTCGCGCTTTTCTCAATGGACAGTGTAGACTCTCTGAATACTCGTGTTCAAGACCTAGGTGAGATTTATGGCGCTTACCTAAGGGGAGGACTTGTTGCTTATACGGTTCTTGCATTTCCAGGTGTCGGATCGAGCAATTTGGGGCGTGAGTTCGGTGTACCGGAGTCGGAACTGCTGCGTGTTGCGATTCTTGATGCGACAGTAGTCCACGAATCTGCGCGAGGCCAGGGGCTGCAGCGGCAGTTCCATGAGCTGCGGGAAGATCGCGCACGGGCTTATGGCTGCCTGCATCTCTTCTCAACCGTCCATCCAGACAATCATGTGAGTAGGCGAAATCTTGAAGCCGCAGGCTTCACAGTTCAATTCACACGTCCGATGTATGAGGGTCATCCTCGGCATTGCTATGCCAAACGGTTAATTTAAAGCATGAGTAAATGAAGCATATCAAGAAGTTATATAAGAGCTACCCCCCTAAACGATCAGATTATAGTGCAATCTGCATGAAGTTAAATCCAGTGGATTGCATGATATAACCCAGTGAAACATAATTAGGCAGACGGAGCAACATTAAAGTACTGGAAGCGCTAACATATATAATAAACTACATGATCTGCTTTCGTTCACTTATATGGTTGTATCGCATCTGCAAAAGTGAACTGGAAAATAATCAAAAATAGGAGGGGTTTAGCAAATGAAAAAGAAACAAACGGCTCTAACGATGGGAACTGTCTTGCTGCTGTCAACGGTACTAGCGGCGTGCGGTGGGGGCAAACCTGCTGACGGAGGCACTCAAGGAGCTTCTAAAGAAGATGACAAGCCATTTCCGTTAACGCTGGTCGTTAATCAAGTAGGCGAGATTCCAGCGAAAGACAATGATATGGAGAAGGCGATTAAGGAATATACGAATACAGACTTGCAGATCCAATGGATCCCAGGTTCAAGCTATGATGAAAAGATCAATATTATGATCGCTGCCAACGAGCTTCCTAGGCTGGTACAGCTTAAATACAATCCGACGATCATTGGCGCAATGAAATCGGATGTTTTCTGGGAAATCGGTCCTTATTTGAAAGATTATAAAAACTTGTCGGCACAAAATCAGGTCTTCTACGATAATATTTCGGTTAATGGAAAGCTTTATGGAGTTCCTTTGTTTCGTGATCTAGGCCGGTCCGTCATCCATTACCGGAAGGATTGGTTTGATACCACAGGCTCCAAGGTACCGAAGTCGCTGGATGATTGGTACAATGTGATCAAAACAATGACCACAGGCGATCCGGATAAGAACGGCAAGAACGACACATACGGATTCATGATGGAGAAAAAGTATAATCAGAACGCAGACTCGACGCTAACCCGGTTCTCAGTGGCACAGGGGGGGCCCAACAAGTGGAAGCTGGAGAATGGAACGTTTACTCCTGAATTCATGACGGAGCCCTTCTTCGAAACGATGAAATTCTTCAAACGGCTATATGAAGAAAAGCTGATCAACCAAGATTTTGCTGTGGTCGATATCACCGAAATCGATAAGGCCTATGAATCCGGACGCGCCGCGATCCGAATCTCCGGAGGCAATGCCCAGAGCTGGCAGGATAAGCTCTCCAAAGCCGTTCCTAACGCCGTTGTTGACAATGCTCCATTGGAGGGACCGAACGGCCGAAGAGTGCCAGGGGAAAGTGGGAACAATGGCTTCTTGGCGATTCCCAAGGGGTCTGTGAAGTCGGTAGAAGAAATGAAAAAGGTACTGACATTTATGGACAAGCTGATGGATCCCAAAATGGCGACGCTTTTGGTAAAAGGTATTGAAGGTAAGCATTGGGAGGACAAAGGAGGAGACAGCACTTTACCGTTAAATCGGGAAGGAGATACCAAGGAAGTCAAGCCGTACCGTGATACATTGCCTCAACGCAATGAATATTACAACATTGCCAAGCCTATGAAGCAAACGGATCTGTTCCGTAAAAACCAACAAATCGGTAGAGAAAATGAGAAATATGTTATAACCAATCCGACGCTTACGCTTGAATCCGCAACCTTCTCCGAACGGGGTAAAGAGCTGGAGCAGCTGATAAACGATGCTGAAACCAAATTCATCATGGGCAAGTTGGATGAAGCTGGCTGGAAAGCTGAAATCGAAAAGTGGAGAAAAGCTGGCGGCGATATGATGGCTCAAGAATATAAAGAAACATACGAGAAAACCAAGAAGAAATAATCGATCTATTCATTGAGCATTCTACTAAGGTGGTTCTGTGAGCAAAATTCCCATCACACAAAGAAGACGAACTGTCCATATGGGCTAAGGTTCGTCTTTTTTGCCGTGCAGGAAAAGCTATCGCTATTACAAAATAAATCTTCATTGAAAGAGCTTTAGAAGGCAACCCGTACGTACTACTACATACGAGTAAAGCCCTCTTCCTGTAAATATTCCTCGGCTTCCTCGTAGGTTTCAAAAGCGGATTCCAGATTAAGGCCAAAATATAGATTCCAAAGATCTTCTTCAAGAATTAGGGTTAGGATTTGGTTATCGCTGCTCATCCAACGCTGGGATGTTTGTTTCTCAGGGCTAGGCTTAGGGATATTCACCTTTTCTGCAGCAGGCTCTCCGGTAAGCGAGTCGATGGATGCTTGAATTAGCTTCTGGAGATCCTCGGCTGAGTACTCCCAGATATTAACCATATCCTTATCATCCTTCTGATAGCCTTTAAGATACCCTGCATAAACAAAGCCATTACCGTTAGGGTGCAGGTGATACACTACATTCTTTTTATCATAGCAGCTATTTTCATAATGAAAATTAACGCGTCCTAATGAGACATTATGGCGCTGCAGTTCGGTAAATGATTCGATAATAGACAGCTTTTCTTGGAAAGTCAGCATGGTAGCCTCCGATGGTGTGGATGATTATTTATACTGATTATAACACATGCAATACCTACGACCCAGCTGACAAATAAAAACCCGAATCCCTGGCGTTGTTCCACCAGTGGACTCGGGTTCCTCGGATTGTTATTTCAAAGCACTACCGCCGTACATAAAGCGGTATTCCCAATGTTTACCTGCGATGTTATCTATTCTTACACCACCGGAATCCTTGGAATAGGTATGCAGGATCTGTCCGTTTCCAAGATAGATACCTACGTGAGTGATGCGTTGATTGGAGGTGTTGCTAGGATAGGAGGACTTGCTTGTCCCTTTGTAATCCATGAAGAACATGAGATCGCCCGCCTTAAGGTTGCGCCAATTCGTTGTGGAATGGCCAAGGCTTTTGACATAGCTGCCTTGTCCTCTGGAGTCGCTTGGTAAAGTAATACCTGCTCCATCCTTGAAGGCTTGACGGACAAAGTCTGAGCAGTCGAAGGTACGGGTATTGGAGCGATCAGAAGCATATTCGTATGGAGTTCCCATATATTTTTTGCCAGCACTGATGATTTTATTGACGGTGCTGCTGGATGAACTGCTGCTGCCACCGCTGCTGCCGGTTGATGAACCTGCGCCTGCGTATTTTACATATTTGCTGCTAGTAGAAATATAACCTAGCTGGCCTTGGGTAGTTTGGACATAGTACCAATAGTCATTTACTTTAGAAATAATCTGGATTTTTTCTCCGGCTTTCAGAAAACGTAGGGACGATGCGCTGGTGTTAGGAGCACTTCTGAAGTTAACACTGCTTACAATAGTTGCTTCCGGGGCGGCATGTGCTTGGGTAGGGGCAATAAGACTTGCGCCTGTAGTGACGGTTGAGGCAATCAGTAATGTAGCAAGAAATTTCTTCATAAATGGTAGTTCCTCCTGTTGTTCTAAGATGTGTGTTCAAACCTTTTATATGTAATTGCTCTCAGTCCAAAGGACGTTAAGCAAAGGCTTGCAGGTAAGGGTCCATAAAAAATACATAGTATGGTTATTAAAAACGTTAATTTGACATGTCGCTGTCCTCAAGCCAAAATGAAACCAAGAGATGCAAGCTTTTCCACAGCAGGTTACGTAAGTGCTTACGATTAAAACTCTGGAAAAATCTTGGAAGGAGACAACAATTGGACGCATGGGTGCTTGGACCACTAGTTTTGCAAAAAAGTGTGTTGCTCATAGCGATTGCGATATTGGCGGGCTTCGCAGTTATGAAGCTGCGTTTACGCCACAAGCTTGATTCAGATAATAAAAGCTACGACCGTGCATTTGAAGCATTACTAATCTGGCTGCTTACCTGGAAGCTCAGTTTGCTGTTATCGGATCCACAAAGTGTGATAGAAAGCCCGTTATCCCTGCTGTATTTCAGCGGCGGAGAACAAGGGGCGTGGATTGGAGCAGCAACTGCAGGTGGTTATGTATGGTTGAGGGACCACAAATCGCCTATGTGGGGCCAATATATAGATTCGTGGCTCGTCTCCCTTTTTTGGGGGTATATGGTTTATCGGGTTTTTAAACTGATATTTGAAGAGGGAAATGTTGCCACAAATGGTCTGCTCCTGGTGGTAGGAGCCGTGGTGGCGGCTATAGGATGGAAGGGGAGAATTCCGGAAGGACGCAAAAAAATGCAGCAGCTGTTCCTTGCTTTTGTGCTGGGACATGCACTAATAAGTGTGTTGGCCACGAATACTTGGGAAAAAGCGTTGTTAAGTGGCGATTTGGCACATGAGGGAACAGGAATTGCAACTGGAACCCGTGTAGGTGAGAGGGCTCCTGACTTTGAACTAGAAGCTTTAGGAGGTGGTCAGATCAAGCTGTCGGATTATCGCGGCAAAAAGGTGCTAGTTAACTTTTGGGCAACCTGGTGTCCTCCCTGCAGGGTAGAGATGCCGCATATGCAGCGGTTTTACAGTGAATATAAGGATCAGAATGTTGTTATTTTATCAGTTAACGCGACGCAGACGGAAGCAAGTAGGTTTGTAATTAACGCCTTCGTTAATCATGGGGGCCTAACGTTTCCAATTGTGCTGGATGCGGTAGGTGATGTAGGGAAAACTTATAAAGTTTTGGCTTATCCTGCCACCTATCTGGTGGACGAGCAAGGAATCATTCGAAAAAAAGTACAAGGTCCTATGAACGAAGATTCGCTGAAAAGGGCAGTACGATAACCTACTGGTTTCTCAAATAACAATGCGGATGATGAATGCCTGTAAGCGCATTATTATTGAAAGCATAAGAAATGGCATAGTCATCAAATTATACGAAACTAATTATAGGAGGGATTATTGTGGCTAATACAAGTATCATTTTGCGTGTGGAGCTGGCTCATGATCAAGTTACTTTCGGGGATGTTGCATCTGTGATAAGCCGAGCAGGTGGTGACGTATCATCGATAGACGTTATTCGTGTAGGTAAGGAATCCTCTGTACGTGATATTACGGTGGATATTCAGGATTCCTTAGAGGCTGAAGTAGTAACGGCCATAAAGCAGCTTAAAGGCATAAACTTAATCAATGTCTCTGACCGTACGTTTTTGGCGCATCTGGGTGGGAAAATTTCCATGCAGCCGAGTATGCCAATCAAAAACCGCGATGATTTATCACGAGTTTATACACCAGGAGTGGCGCGTGTATGCACCGCTATTCATGAGGACCCTCAGAAAGCTTATTCGTTAACTATAAAAAGAAATACGGTAGCCGTAATTACAGATGGTACCGCAGTACTTGGATTGGGTGACATTGGACCTAAGGCTGCTGCGCCGGTGATGGAAGGAAAGGCGATGCTGTTTAAACAGCTCGCAGGCGTAGATGCTTTTCCTATCTGCTTGGATACGACGGATACAGAAGAAATTATTCGCACAGTCAAGGCGATCAGTCCCATATTTGGCGGCATCAACTTGGAGGATATTAGCTCGCCACGCTGCTTTGAGATTGAGTCGAGGCTGGCAGAGGAGCTCGATATCCCTGTGTTCCACGATGATCAGCATGGAACAGCTGTAGTCATGCTGGCTGGGATCTTGAATGCGCTGAAGGTCGTCGGGAAACCAATCGAATCGATCCGTGTAGTTGTAAATGGGGTCGGAGCAGCTGGAGTCTCTGTATGCAAGATGCTGCTAGCTGCGGGAGTTAAGCGTCTGGTTCCAGTGGACCGTGACGGAGCAATCGTTCGTGGTGAGTCTTATGAACAGCCAATGTGGCAGTGGCTTGCTCAGCAGTCGCAAGTGGAAGCCGTAGCAGGAGGCTTGGATCAGGTGATTGCAGGTGCGGATGTATTTATAGGTGTTTCCAGAGCTGGTTTGTTGAAGGTTGAGCATTTGAAGTCGATGGCGAAGGATCCCATTGTATTCGCATTGGCTAATCCGCAGCCTGAGATAGATCCTGATCTTGCCGCACCGTATGTAAGAGTGTTGGCAACCGGACGGAGCGATTACCCGAACCAGATTAATAATGTACTCTGCTTCCCCGGAATTTTCCGCGGGGCACTGGATTGCCGAGCCAACCATATTAATGAGGAAATGAAGCTTGCGGTAGCACGGGCTATTGCCTCTGTTGTAAGCGATTCTGAGTTGAATGAATTGTATATCATTCCAAGTATCTTTAATGAGCATGTCGTTAACAATGTTCGTCACGCTGTTATCGAAGCCGCAATCCGTACGGGAGTAGCAAGGAGAATTCCACCGGATTTCCGTTAAAATAAACCCGCTAAAAACCCGGAATTGGGAATTTAGCGGGTTTTTACTAATTACTAACGAATGAACGACAACTTACCGTTATTCGCCTGAGGCATATCATTCCACGTACGTTTCTCACCGTTAAACTGTGGCAGCCAAGGGCTGAGCGCCTCGAACATCTCGTCGCACATCCGCCATACTTCGTCAGTTGTGCAGACAGCAGCAGTCAACGGATCGTGCAGTACGGCTTGCTTCACAAGCTCGCGGTTGCCGGTGAGCGCAGCTTCTACAGCCATTTCCTGCACGTTAATGCTAACCTTGCACGTTGCGGCGCAAGCCAGTGGCAGCTGGCCGATGAATGTCGGCTGTATGCCATTACGGTCTACATAACAAGGAATTTCAATGGTTGATTTATCAGGAAGATTGGTGATCAAGCCTTGGTTCTCGATGTTGAAATGTCCGCGATATACTCGGCCGGTTTCCAACGCCTCTAGAATGTACGAGCCGTGCTCCTCGGAGCGCTCGCCCAGCTTAATGAATTCCAGCTCGCCGCTCATCCATTTCGGGTAGTTTCCCTTGTACTCATCTCCGCGGTTTAAGCAATGCTTCAAGTAGCCGCCGGTTTCTCCGCCAATCCAGGTGTCCGGATAAATCCATGGATCTGTTTCACCCTTCCGTTTGCGGTACCAAGGCAAATACTCACTTAGATGACCGTTTGATTCTGTTGAAAAATACCCGAAACGGCGCAGCACATCAATCCGGCAAGGCTCCTTACGTGAGATTTCGGGATGCTTCTCCATGCTTTCGAGAATATGGGGAAGCATGTTTTTGCCTTGATGGGCAACCTGCACAAACCAGGTCTGATGGTTAATGCCGGCTGCGGTGAAATCAACCTCAGCCTTAGGAAGGCCGAGCGCTTGCGAGATTAGGGAGTGGCTGTGCTGAACACCATGGCACAGACCAACAACACGAACACCGCCAGCGCGGCGTACCGCCCAAGTATTCATCGCCATAGGATTGGAATAGTTGAGCAATAGCGCATTCGGTGCGAGCTCCCGCATATCGCGGGCGATATCGAGGAGAACCGGAATCGTACGCAACGCGAAGAATACGCCGCCCGGACCCAACGTATCGCCTACGCATTGATCTACACCATAGCGAAGTGGGATTTCGATGTCATGGCGGAATGCTTCCAAGCCGCCAACGCGGGCGGTACAGAATACATAATCAGCATCAGCTATAGCTTCTCGCTGATTCACAGTAGCCTGTATGGTGGCGGATAGGCCATTCTTTTGAATCATATTCCGGCATAGATCAGCCGCCATATTCAGACTTTCTTCATTAATATCCATGAAACGAAATTGCGCATCTTGAAATTCCTGAACAGATAAGATATCCATCACGAGACGACGTGTGAAGCCAATACTTCCCGCCCCGATCATTGCGATTTTTAACATGGGAAACAGCCCTCCTGCTCCATTATAATTGTAATATTTTATATGAATCCATTGACTTCCCAATTGAACAGTTTCATGATAAAACAAAAAGACAGGGCTTACAATGATAACATATTTTCGAAAGGATGAGACTATATTGCTGTTACCTCATGAGGACTGTGAGAGATCCAGCTTTGGGTTTAAATATTTGAGTCCGGCTGGGTTGCCCATTCGCCTCATTAATATAGGGTGGGATCGGGTTACCTCAGCGGACTACCGATGGAATGGTTTGAAGCGCGGGGGAGGTTTTGTAATATTTCAATATACGCTATCGGGGAAAGGGGTTTTACGTGACGGAACAACCTTGTATTCACTGTCGAAGGATAGCGCATTTATTACTGTTGTGCCGAGTGATACCGAGTATTACTTGCCGGAGGATTCCGATGAATGGGAGTTTCTTTATGTGGTGGTTAACGGCGCTGATGCTGTAAATCATTTTACAGAAATTCAGAAAAAGCTGGGGTCGGTCATTTCGTTCAGGGATCATCCGGAGCCATTAATGGTAGTTAGTAAACTGTATGCGGATGTTTTCCATAATCCTCAGTTGGATAAGTTCGCTGTGTCCGCTGTATTGTATGAGCTTCTGATGAGCCTGCATCAGCTTGCGGAGGGACGCGACATCGTACGTGCAACGGAGGACATGCCGGCTTCGATTCGTGCGGCTATTAAACTGTTGAAATCACATTATGCGCAGGATTTATCCATTGATGATATGGCAGATGCGGCCGGATTGACGAAGTATCATTTTTGTCGGCAGTTTTTGAAGAAAACAGGGCTGAAGCCTAATCAATATTTACGTAAAATCCGCGTTGAACAGGCGGCCTGGCTGTTAAGACATACCGAGAAAACGGTCGAAGCAGTCGCTAAGGAAACGGGTTTTGAATATGCGAATTATTTTATTAAAGTGTTTCGGAGCTTTGTCGGAGCGACACCGAATGAGTATAGATTGGGTAAAAAGGTGGACCCGGTCTACTTTCTTCGTATTGAGCAGTAGAGGGGAAGGCTGCGGTCAGATATGGACGCCAAGCGCAGCGGAATTTCTGGGGATCAGGATTGGGCAGCTGAAGCAAATGGGTTCTTTAAGCACTAAGGTTTATTTGAAAAATTTACGGTAAAAATCCCGCTTGGCTAATAAAAATCCGGTCTTCCGGGAAATGCTCCTTCATCTGCTCGTGCACATGCAGATAAGTATTACGGTCATACCACGTGGTCATGCCGATGTCCTCATAAATTCGGTGTATGCCAAGCCGCGCTGTTCGCTTGCCTTGACTTCCGTCGCCCATGAAAAAATCATCGAGGCATACTCGATTGACTACTGTCGCCAGGCGTGCAGCAAATTGCTCGGAACACGGCAGCAGCGGAGAGACTGCAGCTTGTACGTCAAGCCCTGCGGAGCTGAGCATCTCCATCGCACGCAGCCTTGCCGCAATCGGCGGAGCAGCCGGGGTGAAAGCCTTGCGCACTGACTCCATGTCCGTTTCCACTGTGACGCTGATGCGAACACGGTCCTTCAGCTGCAGCAGCAGATCCATATCCCGTGTAACGAGCGGGCTGCGGGTCTGCACAAGCAGGAAGTCTGGCTGCTCCTGAGCCATAGTCTCTAGCAGGGAACGTGTCAGCCTCTCGCGATATTCCAACGGTTGATAAGGATCGGTGGCCGATGACATGAAGATTGTAACAGGGCCTTTCTTCTTCGCCTTGACCAGCTCTTTAATCAGTAGATCGGAGGCTCCTTCCTTCACATCGACCCAAGTTCCCCATGCCTCACGGCGGAATTTAGCTACTGGCATCTCCCTAACATAGCAGTAGGAGCAGGAAAACGAGCATCCAGTGTAAGGGTTAAGCGTGTGGCTATAGCCAGTCAAGTAACCGCTGGCAGGGTTAAGCAACTGCTTAGGTGTTTTGCGGGATACGATTGGCTGCATGGCGGCTATTTCTCCTTTTAGATCGGGGATGTGAGCTAAACTTATTTTACTTAATACACTTGATTCACTAGGGACGACTACTTTTGATACAGGTATATAATTGTAGGTGGGATCTGTGCATTGCTGGGATTGCCGTTGGTATCATGTAAGAGGTCAGCAGAGAGCGCGGAAACACACTTCAACAGGCTGAGAAAGGAACCGTTCAGTAGCCACTCTCATTAATTATAACAGGGGTCTGTTGATTCATGTCAACTCATGCCGAGCCGCAGCTCTGTCAGATCCGCGTCGTTGGAACAATTGTGCAGTCGTTATCATAATTATGGATAAGAAAATCACGACAAAAATGAGACTTGATTACCCATGGGGGGTATGGTATGATGTGTTTACAAAGGATAGGAGGCTGATTGAATGGGTAATCTTAAAAAAGCTGCTCCGGGCCTCACAGAGACTCATTGCAGCTATTCAGGCAGACAAAGCCATCATTCCGACAAAACAAAAAAGAACTTAGTTACACGACTTAACCGCATAGAAGGTCAGATTCGTGGTGTCAAAGGATTAATTGAGAAGGACACCTACTGTGACGATGTATTAAACCAAATTTCTGCAATTCAAGCAGCATTGAACGGTGTGGGTAAGCTATTGCTGGAAGGTCATATGAAAAGCTGTGTGATCGAACGAATCCAGGCTGGGGAGCATGAAGTTATTGATGAGCTGCTGATTACCGTTAACAAATTAATGAAATAATAAATATAAATAATGGAGGAATTAATATGCAAAATGTAACTTTACATGTAGAAGGAATGTCCTGCGGACATTGCGTAAATTCTGTTGAAAGTGCGCTCAAGAACATTGGAGCTAAGGGACAAGTGGAGCTTTCAACTAAAACCGTACAGGTTCAATTCGATGAAGGCAAGCTTACATTAGAGGCTATCAAAGAGACGATCGAGGAACAAGGCTACGATGTAGTTTAAGATAAAAGAGCACAGCGTTCCACCGAATCGTTGTGCTAGCTATATTTTTTTAAGAAAAATATACCCCCCGTAGGTATTAGGAGGATGAACGATGGAGAAGCAGCAAGTATTAGAACAACAACAAACGACACTGCAAATTACCGGAATGACATGCGCCGCGTGTGCCAACCGTATTGAAAAAGGATTGAATAAGATGGAAGGCGTGTCTGGCGCTAACGTCAATTTTGCTTTGGAGCAAGCTTCTGTTTCATTCGATCCAACTAAAGCGAACCTGGAGCAGATGAAGAAAAAGATCGAGGCCTTGGGATATGGAACCGTGCAACAGGAACAACAAGAGACCGGCAATCATAAGGAAAAAGAGCTTAGAAACCATAAAATCAAACTGATTACTTCAGCGATCCTATCGTTGCCTCTGCTCTGGGCTATGGTGAGCCACTTTTCGTTTACTTCGTTTATATGGTTGCCTGATTTGTTCATGAACCCGTGGTTCCAATTAGCTCTAGCTACCCCTGTCCAATTCATAATTGGAAGTCAGTTCTATGTAGGTGCTTATAAAGCACTTCGGAACGGCAGCGCGAATATGGATGTCTTGGTTGCCTTGGGAACCTCCGCAGCTTACTTCTATAGCTTGTACCAAACGCTACAATCACTTAACAGTCATGGGCATCATGAAGTGGCTTTATATTATGAAACAAGTGCCGTTCTGATTACACTGATTCTACTTGGAAAGCTGTTTGAGATACTGGCCAAAGGCAGAACCTCAGAGGCTATTAAAACACTTATGGGACTTCAGGCGAAAACAGCCACAGTTATTCGCGATGGCAATGAGATCAGTGTATCCATAGAAGAAGTAGGAGTAAAAGATGTGGTTGTAGTTAAACCCGGAGAGAAAATCCCGGTGGATGGTACAGTTATTCAAGGAGCTTCGTCGGTTGATGAATCGATGCTTACTGGAGAAAGTATCCCGGTGGATAAGCGAGCTGGTGATCCAGTTATTGGAGCTACCATCAACAAAAATGGGATGCTTAAAATAGAAGCTACGAAAGTAGGCAAAGAAACAGCTCTTGCCCAAATCATTAAAGTGGTAGAGGAAGCTCAAGGCTCGAAAGCCCCGATTCAGAGAGTAGCGGATGCCATTTCTGGTATTTTTGTTCCTATAGTGGTCGGGATTGCTATATTGACCTTCCTTGTCTGGTATTTTGGTGTGGAGCCCGGCAGCTTTTCAAGTGCATTAGAAAAGGCGATTGCGGTTCTGGTTATTGCTTGTCCTTGTGCGCTAGGGCTTGCCACTCCTACGTCCATTATGGCGGGATCGGGGCGTGCTGCTGAACTAGGTATTCTGTTTAAAGGTGGAGAGCATCTGGAGGCTACCCATCGTATAAATGCTATTATTTTAGATAAAACAGGTACGGTCACCAACGGAAAGCCTGAGCTTACAGACATTATGGCAGCTGGAGGAATAAGTGAAAATAGCTTCCTTCGCTTAGTTGGTGCGGCTGAGAAAAATTCGGAACATCCATTAGCTGAGGCTATTGTTAATGGGATTAAACAAAGAGGAATCGACCTTCCGGAAACGGAACAGTTTGAGGCTATTCCAGGCTTTGGTATACGTGCAGTAGTTGAAGGCAAGGAACTGCTGGTTGGTACAAGAAAGTTAATGGCCAAATATGAAGTAAATGCAGAGGGTGCTTTTGACACAATGAACCGCTTGGAGGAATCCGGCAAAACATCTATGCTGGTCGCGGTCGATGGAGTATATGCAGGAATGGTTGCTGTTGCCGATACGATCAAGGATACTTCCAAAGAAGCGGTGGCGCGTCTGAAAAATCTCGGAATTGAAGTCATTATGATCACAGGGGATAATGAGCGAACAGCCAAAGCGATCGCCGCTCAGGCGGGTATTGACCATGTATTCGCCGAGGTATTGCCGGAAGGCAAAGCTGATGAGGTTAAAAAGCTTCAGGCAATCGGGAAAAGAGTGGCCATGGTAGGGGATGGTATTAACGATGCTCCTGCACTGGCAACTGCAGATATCGGGATGGCCGTGGGAACTGGCACAGATGTAGCCATGGAGGCAGCGGATGTAACCTTAATGCGGGGGGATCTGAATAGTATTCCTGATGCTATATTTATGAGTAAAAAGACAATGGCTAATATTAAGCAGAATCTGTTTTGGGCTCTTGCTTATAATGTGATTGGTATTCCTATTGCAGCCCTTGGCTTTCTGGCTCCTTGGCTCGCAGGTGCGGCCATGGCTCTTAGCTCCGTGTCTGTGGTAGTAAATGCCCTAAGACTTCAGCGGATTAAACTTTAAACATTGTCAAATGATATTTCTTAAGTATATGAAAATTAATCTAGACGGAGGATTAGTATGAAGATTAATCTAACCAGTGTATTTGTAGAGGATCAAGACAAAGCCCTTAAATTTTATACAGAGGTTTTGGGCTTTGTGAAAAAAATGGACATGCCGGTAGGGGAATTCAAATGGTTGACCGTTGTCTCTCCTGAAGGGCCTAGCGATATTCAGTTACTTCTTGAGCCGAACAACAATCCAGCCTCCAAGACATTCCAAAAGGCTATTTTTGAGCAAGGAATAGCTGCAGCGTCCTTTGCTGTTGAGGATATTCAATTTGAATACGAAAGAATGAAAAAGTTGGGGGTCGTGTTTACTATGGAGCCAACAAAAATGGGACCTGTGACCGTCGCAGTATTTAATGACACATGCGGTAACCTCATACAGCTCGGTCAGGTCTAATCACGGTAATCTAAATATAGCAATGATACCAATGCTAATGATTTAAGGTGTGATAAATGGTCGGATACTTTCCTTCAGCGTAGCAACAGGTCCGCCAATTAGTATTTCCAAATCCAGGGCGGTGGAGGAAGTATCAATCTTGTTTAGAAACCCATAGATCCAGTTTTGGACTTGTGGATCCTGACGGTAAGAAACGGGCTTACCTGCGAGCTCTGACAGAATCATTGCTAGTTCCTCAAAGCTCCATGAACGCGGCGCGGTAAGCTCGTATGTTTTGTTGGTATGATCTGGTGAGGAAAGTACTGCTGCGATACCTGAGGCGAGATCATTTCGCGTTACCGTATTAAACAACCAATTTCCTGGATACGTGACCAGTTCGCCTTTGGTTATAGCCTCATTCAAACCAAGAACTCCGACAAAGTCGGTATATAAAGCGTTACGAAGAAAAGTATAAGGAATACCGGACGTAAGAATGGCATGCTCTGTAGCCAAATATAGATGAGAAGGCGATATATTGCCCATCCCCAAAAAAGCAAAACTAGTGAAAAGGATATGTTCAACCTTTGCTTTCTTCGCTGCCTCTATTACATGAGCGTGCTGACGGACGCGAATCGTATCATTGTTGTTAGAACTTGAAATGAGTAACAGCTTGGAGGCTCCGACAAAGGCTTCAGCAAGGGATTCAGGCTGATCATAATCACAATAACGCACTTCGATACCTCGCGCGAGATATTCAAATGCTTTCTCTGGGTGACGGACACAAGCAATGATTTGGTTGGCAGGGACTTTCTCCAAAAGGTGCTTAATGATTAAGGTGCCTAATTTACCGTTGGCGCCTGTAATGATGATCGACATAGGATTGCTTCCTTTCTATTTACCGAGATGTAGTTAAGTGCTTAACTATATATTTAAAAAAATTGATCGCTACTTGTTAATGGATCTGTTTAGTTTGGTTAACAAGGCAATCAACTGATCCAGCTCTTGTGCTTCTAAGCCTTTCATTTGCTCGGCAATGCCTTGGCGATTTCCGGGTAGGTGGTTGAGCAGAAGGCTCTGACCTTCATTTGTAATAGAAATTATGGTTTTTCTACCATCCTTCGGGTGGGTTGCCCGACGAATTAATCCTTCATTTTCTAAAGGGATTAACAAAAGACTAATATTTGGTTTCGTAACTCCAATTTTCTGGGCAAGTACAGAGGGGAGAATGGATCCGCCTTCCTTTGCAATTTCTACTAAGATGCGAATTCTAGCGCCATTTAGTCCCTTTGATTGCCAATATTTCTCCGAAACGCCAACTAAATTCGCTGTTGCATCAACAAGAGAAAAAAATGCCTGTGTATGTAAGGGTGGGTTGAGAACATATTTTTGCAAATCGCTCATAATATCACCAGCTATCCATTTAGTTAAGTGCTTAACTAATTTAAAGATAATATAGGTGAGCTGAGTTGTCAAACCTATATTTTAAGCATACAAAAGCTTCTTTATATAATTATGATTAGTCTTCCTCAGCTACTTCCCATTGAATGCTAATCATTTTGTCCGCCCAGCTGCGGATATTAATTTCGATGGCTTGCTCGATCTCTTCGTCCGTGAGCTCCCCAAGTTTAGTTTCCAAGATCGAGAGGTCCTCTTCCTTTACTATTTGACCGCCAATTGACAATTGGACTTTGATTTTCATCTTTCTGCCTCTTTTCTTAACATCTCTATTATCGGGTGCGGTAATTCAAAATTTTGTCGATTTTTTCGTCGACGTATATACTATATATTTTATAGTATATCTAATTTCTCAGGTAGTTGTCCTCTATTCCGTATTCAGTTGGTTCAAAGGAGAATGATGGTATGAGTGAAGTTGAAATTCGGTGTGCTCATTATAAGGATTGGAAAGCATTGGCCTTGGTTCATTCAGAGTCGTATCGCAGTGCATATAGAGGCATTATTCCTGATGACTATCTAGACGAATTTACAGCTGCCAAAAGGGAGATCTATTATCAAAAAGCATTAACTGAAGGTACAGAAAAAATAGCGCTTCTAATTGTTGATAGCAAGGCTGTTGGTTGTATGATAGTCGGAAAAAGCAGAGATGATGATTTAGACGACACATACGGTGAAATAGAAGCCATTTATTTGTTAGTAGAACATAGGGGGAATGGATTAGGGAAGATGTTTCTCAACTGGGGCATAGATAGATTAAAAGAATTGGGGTATTCCAACACTTCCTTATGGGTGCTCAAAGAAAATAGGAATGCAATAATCTTCTACGAACGTTTAGGCTTTGTATTCGATGGGGCAGAGAGGTTAATTACAAGAGGTAAAGAACTAGTTCAAGTGAGATGTCAAAAAATTATGGTGTAACCAGGTGGGTTTGCAGTCAGGGTAGGGCTAAGAATGGAATGAAAAGCAGAACCTGTTGAGGCTCTGCTTTTCAGGCTTTGTTTTCTTGAGCGTATTATGGTCTAAGCTCTGACTACGCTTTCGAATTTGCCCTTGTGGGCGCCGGTACAGAACGGCTTATTACTGGAGAGACCACAGCGGCACAGGTATGTAGTATCTTTGGTTGGTAGTTCATTCCCTTCACCGTCCAGCAGATGAATTCCCCCGTTAACAATGAGAGGACCATCATCTGCAACGGTTACTTTTACATCGGTTGTAACTTTAACTTCTGACATAAGTATCACCTCCTCTAATAAGGAGTATGGTCTACATCCTGTTTCTGTAATCGGCCCAGGTGCTAAAACATTAAAAAAAGTGTAACGCAGATGCTGAGCATCGCATTACACTTTTTTGGTGTTATTTCGGGGTTCTCCCCCAAACTGTATGATTAGTCAGAATGATGGTTAGTTGGCATAACTTCAGGAGAAGTCAGTTTGTCGTAGAATTCAACAAATTTATCTCTGTCATCGCTGGCACGCAGCGCCATACCTGAACGTGGATGCTCGTTAAGCACTCCTGCGATCATGTAAGGAATGACGTAGCCCCATTCAACTTTTTGACGGATAGGCACTAGATGTCTTTCGACCAGGTCAAGCACCGGACGCAATTCGTATCTTGTATTTTTCAAGTAGCTGACCAACAGTTCAGTAGGGCAGTTACCCGCAGCGCGGCCCATGCCGTATACGGAAGAATCCAAGAATTGAACTCCTTTGCCTGCTCCAAGAATTGTGTTCGAGAAGGCAAGCTGCATATTGTTATGCATGTGCACTCCCAGCTGTTTGTTAGGAAGCAAGCGTTGGAATTTAGATACCATATAATCGACATCTTTGTGATCCATGCTGCCGTAAGAATCGACAACATATACAACATCTACAGGGCTTTTGCTAATTTCTTCAAGTGCTTCAGTAAGCTCGTTCTCCATAACGTGGGATAGAGCCATAATGTTAATGCTTGTCTCGTATCCATACCCGTTGAATTTCTCTACTAGCTCTAACGCCTTAGGCACATCTTTAATGTAAGTAGCTACACGAATTAAATCCAAATGGCTTTGCTCACGCGGCAAAATATCATTCTCATCAACACGGCCGATATCAACTAGGGCAGACAGCTTAGTGTCAGTCTTAGTTTTAATAACTTCCTTCAAGAAATCCTCATTCAAAAAGCGCCATGGACCAGCTTCTGCACCCTTTAATAATTTTGCAGAGTTTTTATAACCGATTTCCATATATTCAACGCCAGCTTCGCTCAAGCCCGCGTACATATCCTGAACCATTTTCACGCTAAAGTCCCAGTTATTAACGAGTCCCCCGTCACGAATTGTGCAATCTACGATTTTGTGGTTGTAATCTTTTGTCATTTGAATTAGCTCCCTTCCAGCTATACGGCATTCGTCCGCCATTGTCGGCCTTTACCCAATATGTAATGCGCTTTAAAGCTTCTCGGCTTTTGCGCTTCTACGCTTCTGTGCTTTTATGCGGTAAATCATTTTCGCTTAACTTATAATCACATACCACCCATGGTTTTGTCAACGAAAATAAATGGTTTTTGTCAGAGGCTGTCGAATAGGGGGTACATTTTGTACATAGAAGCTTTCTTATCTGCATGACAATTGTAGTGTTTCCATTTAAATAATAAAAAAAACAGCCGCTCAAGTTGAGAGCCGACTGTTTGGGGATGACATCATGGTTGTAGCTTTACTCAAGGAGTTTTGATGATGGTTATGCTTCCAATAAGGGGGAGTGGCTTCAACTGACCATTAGCGGCTTGGATGATGCCGAGTATAGCGAGTACTAATGAAGCCAAATTAGCGAGCGGGAGCAGGATCCAGCCAATTACCGGGATTAACCCTAGCACGATGTTGCAGACAATTCCAAGAATGAGCAGCACGAGTCCTTGATTGGCATGATACATGGCGAAGCGGGAATCCTTAGCAGCAATCAACGGCAGGAAAAACAGGATGTACGCTAATACTCCGATCCACTTGTTAGCATTCACATCGGCGGGATCAGCTGTCAGAGTGCTGCTGGACGAACCTGAATTGTGTTGATCTTCTTGAAATGAAGACAAGGTATCCACCTCTTTCATCATAATGGTATGTATGTAATGTAGGTAACGATAATACGGCTTTGTATCCATCCTATGCGCTGCCAGCTTACTGTATGTCTATGTAATAACAATAGTTCCAATGGAAAAAAGCCAGTATCACAGGAATAAGCTGGCCTGCTCATGGAAACGCTAAATCAGACTATTTTGCGATAAGAAAGGGAGCTGTCCGTATGAATGCTGAAGCCATTTTTTTTGAATTTGATAGCGTAGCCTCTGCTGAGCTGGCCCAGAGTACTTTGGAGGAGCTTGGATATCAATCAGGCGTTCACTCTGAGCTAAATAACCCAACGCTGCATATCCAAATCGACCATACCGAATTAACATCGGCACTCGAAATCGCCCAAGCCCATGGAGGCCGTCTGATAGAGCATGGAGAAGGAGCTAGGGAGATAGATGCTTATACACAAGCCTATAATACTGAAGACCTCATTTCTATTCCTGCACATACTGTGAACGAGGATTGGACGGATGAGTACGCAACTGCCGCAAATGTAAATAATCCGGCAGCAGGTCGTGCAGGGGAGTCCGGCTCTGGCAATGAAGCTTTCGATCCTTCAGGGGATGATTATGACTATTTTGATGCAGGGATACATCTGTAAAGTCAGCACGTTTAGAGCGGAATAATAGCAGCGTATCCGCGGGAGGCGGGGCGCTGCTTCTTTTTCCCTTAGGAAAAAAAGATTTGCCATGGAAAACAAAGTTGCGTCACCCCTATTTTTCGTTGCAAGGAGAAAACTGTTTCTCTAGACCCACACAAGTTTCATTTGATATGATGAGGTCGAAAATAAATCGAGCATGTTCGACATGGAGCTGGAGGAGAGCCACACGTGGACACATACGACAACCTGAAGCAGGGCGAGAAGGGTGCATGGGTAAGTATAACGGCCTATATTCTTTTGTCTGCATTCAAGATCATCATGGGCTACATCACGGGCTCTGAAGCATTAACGGCGGACGGTATTAATAATACTACGGATATTATCGTTTCGGTTGCAGTACTAATTGGGCTGCGTATATCCCGCAAGCCACCGGACCATGACCATCCATATGGTCACATGAGGGCTGAGACGATTGCATCGTTGGTAGCCTCCTTTATTATGTTTGCAGCCGGTATTCAAGTTATTATTCAGTCGGCTCAAAGTTTTTTGGCGGGTGATATAAAGGCACCCAACCTGCTGGCAGCATGGATTGCGCTGTTTTCGGCTGTATGTATGTGGTTTGTCTACAAATACAACAGCAAGCTGGCTCGCCGCATTAACAACCAATCGTTGATGGCGGCTGCTAAGGATAACCGTTCCGATGCATTCGTCAGCATAGGCGCAGCAGTAGGGATCATTGGGGCAAGCCTCGGCTTCCCTATACTCGATGTGATTGCCGCTTTTCTCGTAGGTATTATCATTTGCAAGACAGCGTGGGATATATTCTCTGATGCTACACATGCGCTGACGGACGGTTTCGACGACCAGAAGCTGCGGGTGTTCAAAGAGACAGTGAGTGGAACTCCGGGGGTTAAGCGGATCCGGGATATTCGCGCGCGCGTTCATGGCAGTAACGTGTTACTGGATGTTGTAATTGAGGTGAGCGCAGAGCTTAGCGTAGAACAGAGCCATTACATCAGCGATGACATTGAAGAACGGATGCATAAACAGCATAGAATCGAAAATGTTCATGTGCATATTGAGCCTTATTCGAAGTAAGGCATCAGACAGGCTCGCCGAAAAGTCTACTTAAGCGGTCCACAAAAGCTGCAGCAGGTGTCATCACCTGGCTGCGGCTTTTTTTATGCGTTAAGGGCTGTTTTTCTTGAATGTTCATGTGAAAATCCAGAGTTATGAAAATTCAGGAAGTTTAAAGTTGGCGCTCAGGGTATTTTCAGGCAGGTGGGCTAAGATGTATTTGTAAGCAGCAAACAAAAAAATAAAATCTTGGAGGAATCATACTATGAAAAAAATGAACAAGAAATTGGTCGTAACAGCTTTGGGAGCCGTACTAGCGCTAAATTCTTTTGGATATGCATTCGCCGCTGACGCTGCTCAATCCACACAAAATCAAGGATCGACTAAATATTTTACTGAGAAACAAGAGCGTGGCAATAAAGGGGGATTCGGCTTCGGAGGCGGTAAGAACCTAGAAGCGCAGGCCGCTGAGAAAGGTATCACGGTAGAAGCGCTGAAAGCTCAACTGGAGCAGGAGCGTCAAGCGAAGCTGGAGAAGCTGGCAGCCGAGAAGGGAATCACGGTAGATGAACTGAAAGCGGTGATGGAGAAAAACCGCGTTGAAAAAGGCGACAGAGGTAACGGCTTCGGAGGCGGTAAGAACCTAGAAGCGCAGGCCGCTGAGAAAGGTATCACAGTAGATGAATTGAAGGCTCAACTGGAGCAGGAGCGTCAAGCGAAGCTGGAGAAGCTGGCAGCCGAGAAGGGCATCACTGTAAATGAGCTGAAAGCGGAGATGGAGAAAAACCGCGGTGAAAAAGGCGACAGAGGTAACGGCTTCGGGGGCGGTAAGAACCTAGAAGCGCTAGCTGCAGAGAAAGGTATCACCGTAGATGAGCTGAAAGCTCAACTGGAGCAGGAGCGTCAAGCGAAGCTGGAGAAGCTGGCAGCCGAGAAGGGAATCACGGTAGATGAGCTGAAAGCGGAGATGGAGAAAAACCGCGTTGAAAAAGGCGACAGAGGTCCCGGCTTCGGAGGCGGTAAGAACCTAGAAGCGCTAGCTGCAGAGAAAGGTATCACCGTAGATGAGCTGAAAGCTCAACTGGGGCAGGAGCGTCAAGCGAAGCTGGAGAAGCTGGCAGCCGAGAAGGGTATCACTGTAGATGAGCTGAAAGCGGAGATGGAGAAAAACCGCGGTGAAAAAGGCAACAGAGGCCCCGGCTTCGGAGGCGGGAAGTCCGGCGAAAAAGCTACCAAAACAACTACCGGAGCAACTACAACCAATTAATCTTACTGGCACTCGATTCTCTCCCTAGCAGAGAGGTGTGGGGTTGCTCAAAGATTTTAATAGAACCTAGCGGTGATCCTGCCGCTAGGTTTTTTAACTGTCTCCAGGGGTCTGGTAGGATCTTGGGGCAGCTCCTTATTGCACTATTAAACGAATATTCTTACAAACCGAAAATCTCCAGTTGATAATCTGTTAACAAATGAGACTCATAATAGAAGAAAGAGAGATTAAACCATTTAAGGGAGAGAAACCATTTGTTTAAAAAAAGCGGAATAATGACGGGGTTAGCTGTATTAATGATAATTAGCGGATGCGGTACCAAAGACCAATCCGTACCTGCATCTACACAAGGGTCAGAACAGACAAACATGAATAAACCTGCAACCAATACAGTCGCGGGGTCCCTATCGTTTTATACATCTCAGCCGGAAGAGGATGTAACCAAATTGCTGGCTGCCTACAACAAGAAATTTCCCGATGTGAAGGTTGAAACTTTCCGTTCCGGTACGGAGGAAGTTGTAGCCAAGGTTCAGGCGGAAAATCAAGCGGGCAAAATTCAAGCGGATGTCCTGTTGGTGGCTGACGCTGTAACCTTTGAAGGACTGAAAAAGCAAGACCTGCTGCTTGCTTACAAATCGCCTGAATTGAATAAGATTCCCAAGTCATTAGTAGACCCGGACGGCATGTATGCCGGAACAAAAATTATAGCAACGGCTTTGGCTATTAACACAACGAAGGTCAAAACGGTTCCAACTAGCTGGAAAGTGCTGAGTTCTGCAGAAAGCAAAGATAACAGCATCATGCCGAGTCCGCTTTATTCCGGTGCGGCTGCTTATAACGTGGGCGTTTTTACACGTACCGATGGTTTTGGATGGGATTACTTAAAAGGGCTGAAGGCCAATAATATATCCGTCGTGAAAGGAAATGGAGCTGTGCTGCAGGCTGTAGCAAAGGGCGAGAAATCCTATGCCATGGTGGTCGACTACCTGGTTGCACGTGAGAAAGCCAAAGGCTCGCCGGTCGAGCTGGTGTATCCTTCTGAAGGTGTGCCGGTTATCACTGAGCCGATCGGTATTATGAAAAAGGCTGCTAACGATAAGGCGGCCAAATCATTTGTGGATTTCGTACTGTCTGACGAAGGGCAAAAAGTGGCTTCAGACATCGGCTATACCCCGATACGGGAAGGAATCACGGCGCCAAAAGGATTAAAATCGAGCTCCGAATTCAAAGTGCTGTCCTCAGATATTTCCAAGCTGACGGAAGCTCGCGAAGCGGATAAAAAGGAATTCATTCAGTTGTTCGGACAGTAAGAAGTGGAGCGAAACTCAATGACTAATTCTAACTTACCTAACAATCAGACGAAGGGAAGCAGACGGGAGATCCGATTCGATCTTCTGTTTTCTTCTTTTTTTGTCGGCAAGAAGCTCTGGAGCTTGATAGGTGTCCTATTCCTTATTATTTTCTTCCTTGTGCCTATAGTTAAATTACTCTATTTAAGCATTCAGGTTAAAACAGGATTTTCCTTAGGAAACTATATGGAGATTCTTCAACAAGCCCGAACCTGGAAGTCGTTAAAGGATACTTTTATTATTGTGCTAGGGTCCACGCTTTTGTCCGTTTTCTTAGGTGTTGTCGCTGCTTGGCTGATGGCCTATACGGATCTTTTACACAAAAAAGTGCTGCACTTGGCGATGCTGATTCCCTTTATTCTGCCTTCCTATGTATTAACCCTTTCATGGTCCTCCTTTATGGGGACTCAAGGATTAATGGCGTATGCGCTTCATCTATTTGATCCGGCTGCCAAGCCTTGGAGTATGTACAGCTACGGCGGCATCATTTTTGTTATGGGACTCCATCATTTCCCGCTTGTCTATATGCTGACGGTTGATGTGTTGAAGAAAATCCCGAGGGATTTGGAGTGGGCTTCCAAAGCGAGTGGAGCGGGTAGGATCAAAACTTTCGCATTAATCACTCTTCCGATGGCATTACCAGGTTTGGCGAGCGGGGGGTTGCTTGCATTCCTGGCTGGACTGGACAATTTCGGGATCCCTGCATTTTTGGGTATTCCCGCTAATATTTCTGTGCTAAGCACTCTAATTTATGAGGAAATTATCGGATTCGGTCCAACGGCGTTTGCGAGGGGTGCTTCCTTATCTGTAATTTTAGGTGTATTTGCCGTGATGGGCACACTTCTTCAGTGGCTTTCGATCAGAAAAATAAAAGTAACGGACACCGTACAGGTCGATGAACATCCCCGCTATTATTTAGGTCCATTTCGTAAATGGGTGAGTATCCTCTTGTGGTCTTTATTGACGTTGGTTACGGTCGTACCTTTGTTGTCGATGGTCGTAACCTCTCTGAAGAAAGCTTATGGATTGCCCTTTGAGCTCAGTAATTTAACGTTTTCTCACTATAGATACATCCTGCTGGAGAATCCCAAAGTGTGGAAATCGATTCAAAATAGCTTTACGCTATCAGTAACGACACTTGTGGTCTGTTTAGTAATAGGTACGCTGCTCGCCTATTTACGGGTTCGCCGACCCTCTTGGTTTACCAAAACAGCTGAAATCATCATTGGCATTCCCTTCGCGCTTCCCGGGATTGTTTTCGGTTTGTCGATGATCTTTACCTGGATGGAGCCTATACCCGGCTGGAACCCTGGCATTTATGGCTCTATACGTATTTTATTTATCGCCTATGTTTGTCGGTTCCTCATTTTGCAGGTTCGGGCGAGCATTACTGCTTTCATGCAGATTGATGTTTCCATGGAAGAAGCTGCCCATATTTTTGGAGCTAACGGGTGGAGAAAATGGGTGTTTGTCCTGCTGCCGTTGCTGCTGCCAGGATTGCTGAGCGGGGCTTTCCTTGTATTCTTGACGGCACTCACGGAGTTAACTGTGTCAGCTCTTCTATGGTCATCGGGATCTCAAACGATAGGCGTTACCATATTTAACTTTGAACAGGCAGGAGATTCGGTTTATTCCACTGCATTATCCTCTTTGATTGTTGTTTTGATTGCTGCTGGAATGGGAGTTTTGCATGTCGTGCAAAAAGTCCAAATGAAAAAAGGAGTTCAATTATGAGCATTGAATTGATTCAGGTGAGCAAAAAGTTCGGAAGCTTTGAAGCATTATCTTCGGTAAATCTCACTATAGAGGACGGAGAATTTGTGGCTATTCTGGGTCCTTCGGGCTGTGGGAAAACGACCTTGCTGAGGCTGCTGGCTGGATTTGAGCAGCCTACATCCGGCGAGATTCATATGAACAAGGTATCTGTAGCTAAGCCTGGGTTCGTACTGCCACCGGAAAAGAGAAGAATCGGAATGGTATTTCAAGCATTCGCCTTGTGGCCTCATATGAATGTCATGGAGCATGTTCGTTTTCCTATTCGACATCATAATGAAACCCCGAATGCCATTCGTACCCATGAAAAAGAGCGAATCTCCAAGGTGCTGGATATGGTGGGGCTGTCTGAATTGGGGAAACGTATGCCTCATGAATTATCGGGGGGACAAAAGCAGAGGGTTGCACTTGCCAGAGCCATCGCAGCTGAACCATCTATTCTATTGATGGATGAGCCGTTAAGCAGTCTGGATGCTATGCTGCGAATGGATATGCGGCGGGAAATTCAGTCCATTCACAGGCAAACCGGATCGGCAATCGTCTATGTGACGCATGATCAGGGTGAGGCGCTGGCTATGGCAGATAGGATCGTTGTAATGAAGAACGGATATGTTGAGCAAGTCGGAACACCTGAGGAAATCTACCTGCGGCCGCAAACCGAATTTGTCGCCAAATTCGTCTCGAAGGCTAACCTTATCCGTGGTCGATGGAATCATGATGTTTTCGTACCTCATGGATCTGACGGTACTTGGGTATGGCAGGGCCAGCAAGTGGCCGAGGATTTTAAAGCAAGCGGCCTGTATCCGCTTAGACCGGATCAATTTGAATTGAACCCGATAACCCTCCCGGGAATTCAAGGTGAAGTGGTTAACATTCAATTTCAGGGAAAAGAGTTTCATTATCATATTCAAGTGGGACAAGAACAATGGGAGATTGTTTCTCCCCTTCGTTTTCGTTTACATGAGAAGGTATCATTAAATATTAAAGATACCGATAACAATACAGTAAAAAAGGAAGCAGCTATGTATTCATTCGAGTAAATGCAGTGTTTCGCATAATTATCCATGTAATGACTGCGCTGCGCTTTTTCCCGCCGTATACCCGGTTGAGAAAGCCGCGGATATATTGTAGCCGCCTGTATAACCGTGTATATCCAGTATTTCTCCGCAGAAATACAAGCCGCCGGTTAACTTGGATTCCATTGTAGTTGGATCTACTTCCTTAAGATTTACGCCCCCGCCTGTTACAAAGGCTTCTTCGATGGAAAGGGAGCCATTAGCAGCTATAGGAAATGCTTTGATAAGCTTGCACAGCTCCATCCATTGCTGTTTGGGGATGTTGTCGTAGGTGAT
The DNA here is from genome assembly GCF_013141765.1 of Paenibacillus foliorum. Lineage (GTDB taxonomy): Bacteria > Bacillota > Bacilli > Paenibacillales > NBRC-103111 > Paenibacillus_S > Paenibacillus_S foliorum. The sequence goes on along the minus strand of NZ_WHOD01000049.1, from coordinate 49,152 downwards.
GTCTTCCTTCAGCTGGGCTTTATGCAATAGGAGCGGTATCATCCGATCGGGCAGGATGGTCTTAAGTAAATTTTTGATTGCCTTCTTGGGATTTTCTTTGGCCAGCTGCAATGTGTAATCGAACACCTCCTGAAGGCTCTTGTCCGGGAGGATGTCCAACGTTACAGCAATAGTGGGCACATTAAACTGTTTGAGAGCTTTTACAACAAATTGACTGCAGCGCAGGGTTGCCGGTCCTGAAATGCCAAAGTGTGTGAAGATCATATCTCCCTCATGCTCGATAAGCTTTTTACCTTTGGGGTTCCAGACGGACAATGTAATGTCTCTTAGAGATAGTCCTTGGAGCTCTTTGCTTCTAATAAATGGCTCATTGGAGGTCAGGGGGACTTCGGTCGGATAGAGCTCGGATATGGAATGACCAGCTTTTTCAGCCCATGCGTAGCCGTCTCCGGTTGAACCCGTATGAGGGACGGATTTACCCCCCGTTGCAACAATTACCGATTTGCTGCTGATGGTTTCTCCCGATTTTAATCGGACTCCGGCAGTCCTCTCATCCCTATACAGCACCTCTTGAACAGGGCTATTTCCTCTTATGTGAACGCCTTGGCTTCGAACTTTGTTTATTAATGCGTCTACAACAGTCTTTGCTTTGTCCGTCACAGGAAACATTCTGCCGCGGTCTTCTTCTTTTAGCTTGATTCCCATATCTTCAAAAAAAGCGATAATGTCCTTATTGCTAAAATTAGCGAATGAACTGTACAGGAAACGCCCATTCCCCGGAATATGCTTTATTAATTCATCCAGATCCTTATTGTTCGTAACATTACAGCGCCCTCCACCGGAAATGCCGAGCTTACGACCCAGCTTATCCCCTTTGTCCAGCAATAAAACCTTAGCCCCGTATTCGCTTGCAGCTATGCTTGCCATTAGTCCTGCAGAACCGCCGCCAATTATAATAATATCGTACATTGAAAAGCTCCTTTACAGAAAACAAAAGGTAATGAAAGAGGTTCCTTGGTTACCTGTGCGTTCGCCGATTGATTGTACTGTACATTTTATCGTTTTTATAAGCCTTAGGCAATTTGCCGGCTAATCTTCATATTTATCCCAGTGCAACCAGTATTCCTACAGATGGCGGAGCGGGTCCTAGAGCCATAATAATGGTACTATTCCGGTCTTGGGAGGACTGCCATGAAAAAACCGTTGCTGTGGGCACTTGCCGTCGTTTGTGCGGGGCTGATTCCGTTGCTCATACCAGGTAATAAACCGGAGAAGCGAGCTGCCGATTCATCTGCCGCATTACGCGAACGAAGCTCGGGATTCGAGCGTTATGAAATAAAAAATATCGAGCACCCCATATCTGCGGCAGGCTCTGATGGTTCTGATTTTGCCCCCAATCTTGCAACAGTTCCATCTCAGCCTGAGCTTGAACCTGTTCCTGAGGATACAGCAATTCTAGGTCCACAACGACCCGATACACGGGAGCTGGAGCTGGATACCGAAAAAAGTATAACCCCCAATTCTAACAAGCCCGTTGAGGGGAAAGTGGCTTACCTGACGTTTGACGATGGTCCCTCATTAAGCACACCACGGATTTTACAAATTTTAAACGAGTATGAGGTCAAAGCGACTTTTTTCGTAATAGGCAAAACTTCGGAAGAAAGCAAGCGACAGCTCAAAAATATAGTCAACCAAGGCCATGCACTAGGTAACCATACCTTTACTCATAATTACAATCAAATTTATAAATCCGCAGAAGCATTCAAAGCAGATGTTGATAGGCTGGACCGCTTTTTGGAGGAAACTGTAGGCGTGAAGCCTGAGGTTCTACGATACCCTGGAGGGTCGAATAATCAGCTTAGCTGGCGTGCCGGAGGTCGAAACGTGATGAAAACTATTACCCGGGAAATGTCGAAACTTGGGATTTCATACTTTGACTGGAATGTGAGCTCTACAGATGCGGCTGCGCCTGTGCAGGACAAACAATCCATCATAGACTCCGTAATAAGCAACAGCGCAGGTAAATCGAAAATTATCGTGCTCATGCATGACATGGATTTGAAAACTACAACCGTAGCAGCGCTGCCTGCAGTCATTGCTCATCTAAAAAGTCAAGGATACAGGTTCGAGGTATTGAGGAAAAACTCATTTACCTACCAATTTTTGAAGCCTTGATTGAATTTTTCTAGGGTACACATACTAACATTGGACTTTTTAAACTACCTCTAAGCGAAGGGAGACAAAGACCATGGGAAGCAATCAAGCATCAAATTCCAAAGAGCAGGAGCAGCAGGCGCGAAAAAATAAACAAGCTGCTTCGGCTGAGACAAGTACTATCACGGATAAAAAATTGGATGGTCCTAACCGTCCCTCTGTATAAGTAACCCTTTGTGTTAAAAAGCAGGGACTCAGGTGAAATAAAGGAGTGAAGCTGGATGGATCGCAATGAGAAGGGAAAATCCACACAGGACAACAAAGCCATTAATGGGGATCAGAGCGAGCTGGATCCGTTTGAAATTAATTTTTTGCCGCAGTTTTTGGAGGGCAGGGGGCCGCGTGAACCATTTGTTAACTCGCAGGGCGTAGTTATTGGAGATCATATATATCAATCGGAGAACTCACCCTTAGAACAATGGAGCAAAGAAACTGACCCTGTAGTTATGGCGGGTGATGAGTGGGTGCATCCTTTTAAGGATGTGGGATTCCATACAGCGGAGAATCGCGATATTTTTGAAGAAGGCATTCCTCCTCAAAGCGGTATTTTTATGCACCCTGATAAAGACGTAGCCTACCCAGCCTACAATAGTGAGGTAGATGGCAGCGCAGGTGATGAAGCCCCAGCCAAGGCTGCAGTTAAAACTAATAAGGCTGGAAAAGATTAAAAGGTGCTCAATAAGGAAAAGGTTGCTTTGCTTTCATCTCCTACCGTTGTATAATAAGAACATATGATAATTAGTAAATCCATATGTAGGTAAAGGAGTGAAAGTATAATGTCTATGTCATTTGAGTCATACATGAAAGATATGGTTCAACCGATGCGTGATGATTTAACTCGTATTGGGGTTACCGAGCTGCGCACACCGGAAGAAGTGGTTGAAAATCTAGAGGGTTCCAAAGGAACCGCACTGGTTATTGTCAATTCCGTCTGTGGTTGCGCTGCAGGCCAATGCAGACCAGGCGTTGCCAAAGCTTTACAGAATGAAGTGAAGCCTGATCAATTGTTTACTGTATTTGCTGGTCAGGATAAAGAAGCAACGGCTAAAGCACGCGAGTATTTGGCTCCATATCCGCCGTCTTCCCCGTCTATTGCTTTGTTTAAGGATGGACAATTGGTGCATTTCATTCAACGTCATCAAATCGAAGACCGCTCTGCGGACATGATTGCTGCTGACTTGGTTGGCGCTTTCGAAAATTACTGCAAATAAGCCCTAAGCTTATTGAAACCAAGACTCCCGTCTTCAGCCGATGGTATCGGTAAGACAGGGAGTTTTTTTTTCTATACGGCGGAGAATCGTTTTTACATACTTCACTTTGCAATCTTTTTCGTCTGGATTATACTAAAAGGAAAACGAGTGGGAGAGGTGCGTTTAAGATGAGCCTGCAGCAGGAGATTATTGCTAAGCTTGGCGTGAAGCCAGAAATCAATGTCGATGAAGAAATTCGCAAAAGAGTTGATTTTTTAAAGGATTATGTGCTCAAATCAGGTGTAAACGGGCTGCTTATCGCCATTAGCGGAGGAATTGACAGTGCAGTGGCAACAGGACTGTGCATCAAAGCGACCGATGAACTGACGGAGGAAAAAGGTAAAGAGTATAAAACGGTTGGCGTATTCCAGCCTTACGGCGAACAAGTGGATATCGCGGACAGCTATGCTGTAGCTGAAGCTTTTAACTTGAAATACAAGATCGAAACAAACATTGAAGAAGCAGTCAATGAGATTGCGTTAGAAGCTGAATTCGGCTTGAAATCAATTGGCGATTCCCGCCATTTGAGCCGAGGCGGCAAAGGCAACGTAAAGGCTAGAACACGGATGGTGCTGCAATATGCGCTGGCATTCGAGCTTAATTTGCTGGTAGTCGGAACTGACCATGGATCAGAGGCCATAACAGGATTCTTCACGAAATATGGCGATGGAGCCGTCGATATAACACCGCTCAGCACTTTGAACAAGCGCCAGGTTAGGGAGCTTGCGGCCAAGCTGGGAGTACCGAAGAGCGTGTTGGACAAAGCGCCAACAGCAGGGCTGTGGGAAGGTCAGACTGATGAAGCTGAGCTTGGTATCACTTATGGCGCGAACAGTGCTTATTTGGAAGGTAAGACTATTGACCCTAAGGAACAAGAGAAGCTGGAGAAGCAATACTTAAAAACGGCGCATAAGCGTGAGCCGATTCCAGGGATATAAATAGGAAACAGACCGTGCAGCCGCACGGTCTGTTTTTGTTCATTTATAAGAATTTAAGTGTTTTGGGGTTTGGGGTGAGCGAAGCTTACCCTTCTTTACCTACAGCGAACCGGTTCCCAATGTTCCTCTTAAATGGCCAGTGGCCTTGAGGAACGTGGATACGCTATTTTGTTATGCACACGTGAACATTCAAATGGAACGGAAGTACGATGCTCTATTTATGTCAAATTGTAGTATTTGGACTGGCAAGAGACGGAATAAAGCATCGTAGTTCCGTGCAATCATGATTTGATGGGATGCAAGACAAATAGCGGAATGACGTTCCGTTAGAGTGAGACGGTGGAGAGAATGAGAGAGTGTGGGCGCGATCCCTAGATAAGCAGCGGCCGTGACCCCACATTCTCCCTGCAAAACGCATAACGTAATTGTACACCCAAGGACGCCGCAAGGCGTTTTTTTGTTTATCGGCGGTGAGCCCTTTAGGAGCTCCTTATGATCTTGGGTCAGAGGGATGCTTCAAGAGCTCGTTTCCTGCTCGATATTAGCATCTTTGAACATACTTTTAATAAACGGTTTACCTGACAGTCGATAGCTTCCAATTAGAATACCAATTTACGATATGTGGTTGAGGCTCCGTTTCAAATTCCTCGTTAATCATTTTATTCAAGGTGGCATACTGCCTGTCAACGGAAGTCCAATCCTTACATTGGTCATACAGCTTCATGAGAACAAAATAGACTTCCCCCACATGCGGAAACAAGTATTGGATTCGGTTATACAGGATGACCGCCTCACCCAACATTCCCTCGTCTATTAATATTTGACCTACTTGAACGGCATGTTGATACCAGAGGATACGCAGCCTCTCACGTTCTCCTTCAGCCCACAGATAATCGTAATCGGTCAAGTAGTCTCCACGGTACTGGTCAAGCAAAGCTAGATGATAGGGAATCGCATCGGGTGTGACTGAAGGAGCAGCTTGGAGGCTGGATTCCCATTCATCGGTGTCTAATTTCATGCCGTTAAGCTCAAGCCTGTACCCTTTATCTGAACTTAAAATACGAGCCCCCAGCCCCAAGTCGCGCAGTGTTTTACGAATCTGGTATATGGCTGTATATAACTGGGTAAAGCCTTTCTGAGCATCGGTTTCCGGCCATAGCAGCTCGATGAGTACATCCTTGCGCACAGGATGAGAGCGGCGGTGAACCAGATAAGCGAACAGCTCTTGAGCTTTCGTTGTACGCCATTGAATAGCCTTCGGATGATCGAAATCGATTTGAAGATATTGAAAACACCGAATGATGCCTTGTGAATCATCGGCTTTGGTAGCAGTAGCAGCTGTCAGGCTTATAAGGCGCTCCAGTGTGCGTGACAGTCTTTCTTGTATGATCGGCTTAAGAATATAATCGACCGCATTAAGCTCGAATGCTTTGACAGCAAATTCCTCGTAGGAAGTAACAAAGACAATATTTATGAACGGAAGTCGGGTTTGCAGCAGTTCGGCAACTTCAATCCCACTTAGCTCTGGCATATCAATATCAAGAAATACGACATCTGGTTCTTCGTCAAAAGCAGCTTGGAGAGCGGATTTTCCTTCTTGGTAAGCTCCTATGATTTCCACCTGAGCGTTTTTTCTTAGCTGCCTTTCCAGATCACGAAGTGCTAGCGACTCATCATCAACGAGTATGGCTTTCATCTATTTTTACCTCCATAAGAGCGAGTCTATTAACAACTGAAGTGGCTTGTCCCAATGAGACGGTCAATTGAGTTATCCGCTCAAATAACGGATGCACCGCTCCATGCTTCTTTACCTACCTCTAGGCTGCTGATGGGGTGATCGACCCTAGACTCTGTATGCTTGCATTATGAAACACAGGCCCGATCCCACATTCCTAAATCCATTGTGCCTTGTTATGTAGAAGGGGAGGTGCGCTGAGTGCGGTAAAAGAAGTGACAAATAAATTATCGTTCACAAACGACTTTAAAGATGTTAAATAATTCACAATTTTGAAAACAATGGGATGTTTTATCTTTTTGCCCTTCCATATTATACATGTTTTTGTTCAAATTTTGTTCAGAATCATTTGCTACCATATATCTCGTTCAAGAAAATAAGACAGGAATTTACAATTCAGGATTAGAAGGAGAGAAAACCTTGAGGAAAAAGTGGAAAAAAAGTAGTCTTGTGTCGTTGCTATTATCTATATTTATCGTAATGAACCTGGTTGCTCCAGCGTATGCTGCCGGTGGGGGTGCCCAAGGGGGTACTTATTTTACCGATGATGATAACTGGAACGGGGATACCACTGGCAATGGGGTACCAACCGCTAGTCAAAACAATATGGATGTGGGCGGAAACAAGATTAAAAATGGAGATTCCAAATATCCAATTGATTTTAAAATTACAGGTGTAGACAAACAAATGACAAAAAGCGCCTACCTTCTTATCCGCGCGTTAGACGTAGATGAATACGACGGTAGTAGTGGTACAGGGGAATGGGATAGAGTCTATTTCTCTTCAGACCCAATGGACATCCAACTAGGCAGTTCTTACACGACAAAATGGCCTGCAGGTACTCCCACTGGGGACTACAGAAAAGAATTTAAGAAAGAAGCTTATGTGGGTGCACTGTCCGGAAATAACGAAACCTGGAATACTACAGTTCTGAGCGTTGATCCGAGCAAAATAACACCAGGTCAGCAGAATTACTTCGTTGGTATCTCCACACACCATTATACTAATGCAACCACTGCATTTGCTAATTGGGTAGTTCAAGTCGACTGGGGCCAACTAGTCATTGATGGAGGAGTACGCGAAACTGGTGAAATAACTAAAGGAACCTATGAGCTCGTAAAAGGTACGGACGGAAAATATAAAATGATCGTTGATACAGGATTTCTTCCAAAAATAACAGGAAATTTTGCTATGGAAGTCAGCCTAATCAAAAAAGTTGTAAATCCTGACGGAACCGTAGATGAACAAAATTTGGATACAGCAACCAAGCGCTTTACGGGTGCTACGGCAAATAATGTTGTGAAACCATGGGAAGATATTGAATTGGGCAGCAACCTTAATCCCAATGAGGAATATTTTGTTAACATTCTGTTGTTCGATGATCGCGGTGCTACGACAGACAATAATGGTAAAGCAATTCCTATTGATCCAGGTAAAGCGCAGCATATATATACGGTCTCAACTGACTCTAATTTCATTAAAAGCGGAGCCCAGTACGAGCCAACCTCGTTTACTGCCGATGAATTTAAAAATAAATTTTATAAGCTAAACGGTTCTCCTAACGGGGACAATCTGACAAAGATTCAAATCAAAACTTTGCCGGATCCTGCACAAGGAAAATTGGTAATTGATGATGGTACTAATCCTCCAACGGATGTCACCACGATCAATCAGGAGATCACTATAGGTCAGCTTCCGTATTTGAAATTCAAGCCGATCGGCGAATTCACTCAGCCCGTAACTTTTAAATGGAACGGATTTGACACAGAATACGCTTTGTTTGACGCTAATGTAACTATTATACCTAATAAAGCGCCGACTGTAGACGGCATTAACAAGACAGCTAATAAGGGTGATACAATCAGTTTTGTTACGGGTGACTTTACAGGGAGTAAATTTGTTGACCCGGAGCCAGATGCTCTGAATAATGTCATATTCGTGACTTTGCCGGATCCGTCGAAAGGGAAGCTGGTACTTGATAACGGTAGCGGCACCCCAGTGACTGTTGCTACATATCAGTCAATTCCTGCGGTAGATCTAGGCAAACTAAAATTCATTCCTGAGTCAGGAACCACTGGAACTGTCACTTTTGATTGGAATGGTTCAGACGGCATTCAGTATGCTCAGGTGCCTAAGACAGTCACTATTCAGATCAACAATCCTCCAGTTGTAACAGATATAACCAAAACAGGCCATGCAGGAGCCGTAATATATTTCAGTGCTGCCGATTTTTCAGTTGCTCCTGCCTACAAAGATACAGACCACGATGACTTAGCACAAGTGAAGCTAGTTATACCGAGTAATTTCGATACGTTAGGTAAACTGTGGTATACACCTGTTTCAAGCTCAGTCTATACCGCTATCGCTCAAGGCTCTACCGTAACTATTCCCAAGAGTCAATTGGACACCTTGAAGTTTCAGCCATCGGCTAGCTTGCCGAACGGCAGCACCGTTACTTTCAGCTGGAATGGAAACGACGGCAAGGTATATGCAGACTCTCCTGCCCTTGTAAAAATCGCTTATAATGGCGTACCGGTTGCATCTCCACTGGAGATCAGCGCGGAAGAGGGAACTCAACCGATTACTATCGTATTGAAGGGTACGGATTTAGAGACGGTTACAGGTCTTGTATATGGGATTCAGTCGAATCCTGCCAAAGGTACACTTGTTAAAGCAACTGTGAATAATCCAGATGGCGACAAGTGGATTTATACACCAAATCCAGCCTTTACTGGAACAGACAGCTTCACTTACACGGTGAAGGACAGTGACGGTCAAACAAGCCAACCGGCCACTGTAAAAATAGAAGTAAACAAATCGCTTGACGGATGGGCAGGCAACAAAAATCAGGGTGATCCGAATGTTGTCAAAGTAATACCAGGGCAATTGCTCCAGCTCTCAGCCGTAAGCTCGCTACAAGCAGCTGAGGTTACAGCAACAGTTAATGGAAAACCGGTAGTCCTAACTCTTTTGAACCCCGCAACGGCTATAAGCGATGGCTTCAAAAAATGGGGGACGGCTACATATAAACTGCCTGAAGCAACAACTCCTGGCGAATATACAGTAAGCTTTACAGCAGCAGCTGCGGATCATACTGTATTGCCAGCGGAGCCTGGCGCGAAGCTAGCGGATAACAAATTCCAAGCCGCTGAACCGGCTGTTCTTAAACTCAAAGCAGATCCAGAGAAAATTCTAGGCGACGGCAAGTCGACAACCAAATTAACTGCCGTTCTGACAGATGTACAGGGCAACCCAATTGCTAACTCGGAGGTTGTGTTTAGCGCAACTGCGGGAGGATCTATTATTGGTCCGGATCGTGTCTTCACAGACAGTCAAGGCATTGCCGTTGTAACCTTCAAATCGGATAAGATTACCGGTGTAGCTGAACAGCAGATTCCGGTTAAAGCAACTGTGCTAGACATACCAAAAGGGGTTTATGGTCACGATCAAATTGTAATAACCTTCTTGCCACCAACAATCAGCGGTGTGCTTACTAAAGGAGAGTCACATCAGGCTGTTCCTGGTGCAACGGTCAGAGTGACGTTGGATGTCAATAATGATGGGAAAATCGAGCCAGGAGTCGATTTTGATCAGACGATAGTAACCAAAGCGGATGGTTCCTACTCTCTACCGGTTCCTGAAGGGGATAGAGAATACACGCTCGAATTCACACAAACTGTGAATATCGGCGGTGTTGAAACTCCGGTAACCTATACGCAAAAAGCAGCAGTCGGAAATGTAAACGGCGATGGAAATGAGAACTTCGACTCTGAAGAAACTGTCACGGGTATGGTTTTACTCAAAAAGCCAGATGGTAAACCAAGCCTGTTTAATACAGATCTAGTTAATAAAATGACGGTCTATTTGAAAGATGCTCATGGCAACTATATTTCAGATGGAAGTGGTAAGCCAAAAGGATTTGAACTGCAAGGTCAAGGTGTATTCAATGCTTCAGGATTAACCAAAGGCACTACTTACAGCCTTGAAATCCGCTATGAAATTGAGCCGGGCCAAGAGATCGTCATTAAACGCAGCACTGTACAAGTTACAGCTTCGGGGGAAATGAATATTTCTCAAGAGCTGGTCGATCCTTACGGAGTGATCACAAATGCAGTAACCAAGGAAGTTTTGCCAGGCTCCAAGGTTATGCTGTACTATGCAGACACACAAAGAAACAAAGATAATGGTAAGATTCCAAACACGGGTGTTGTGCTGCCTGTAATTCTGGGTTTTGCTCCGAATGACAATAAGAGCCCTGATCAACTTACCGATGCAACTGGGTTTTATGCCTACTTTGTATACCCGAATACCGATTATTATCTCGTCATAACCAAAGAGGGCTTCGTATCCAAAACAAGTGATACAATCAGTGTAGGAACGGATCTTGTCCAATATAATGCAGAGCTTAATCCAATCAGAAGATCATCGGGTCACTCCAGCGGATCCTCCTATGTACCGAGTTCACCGAATGTAACATTGAATCTTTCCGTTGATAAAAGCCTTGTAAAAGAAGGCGGCCAATCGACTATCACGGTTGATTACAAGAATCAATCCAGCTCTCCACTAGCAGCCGGTGTAATCTCCATTACACTTCCAGCAGGAGCGGAGCTGGTGAATGCAAATGGTGGCAAAGTTGATGGAAGATCGATTTCATGGAACGTTAATGATCTAGCCGCTGGACAAGCGGGAAGCTTCAAGGTTGATGTGAAATGGGGTCTTCTGGCAGCAGCGGATGCGCAGTATGATATTCCAGGGCAGTTCGCAGTAAACGGTAATAGCGCAGATTCAGTGAAAGCTGATTCAACTGTGAAGATCAAAGTGTTCTCTGACCGTTTCGATAATCTGAAGCATCAGCGTTATATTCTTGGTTATCCGAACGGCAAATTCCAACCGGATAATTCATTGACTCGCGCTGAGCTTGCTGCAATCGTTGCAAGACTGACAGAGAATGTAAAAGTAAGCGATGCTCTTTCCTATAATGATATTAATGAGGGACATTGGGCGGCAAACTACGTCAAAATTGCCACTAAGCATGGTTACTTCAGCGGTTTTGAAGACGGAAGCTTCCGTCCTGAGGCTCAGGTATCCAGAGGTGAGCTGGCATCTGTTATGGCTCGTTTCTTAAAATTGAACGTGAGCGGGACTGGTGAATTGCATTTCACAGATACTCAAGGACATTGGTCTGGCGACGCAATTGAAGAGCTGTACCGCGGCAAGTTCCTGTCCGGCTATCCGGATGGAACGTTCAAGCCTCAAGACAGCATTCGCAGAGTTGAAGCAGTAACTATGATTAACCGGATGCTGTATCGCGGTCCAGTAAAAGGAATAGAAGCATTATTCCCGGATGTTACAGAAAATCACTGGGGCTTTGGAGATGTGCAGGAGGCAACCTCTTCGCATGAATCCGTCCGTAATGAAGATGGAAGCGAGACTTGGAAGAACAAGCTCGTAGACGACGTACAATAAATCCAATAAATAACCAGCTGCGTGGTATAAGCGCGCGGCTGGTTATTTTGGTTGTTCTGCTTTGCAAAACTAGGCATGATGCGCGAAGGGTTGCGTTCAACAGCTGGATTCGCTAGGATGTAACTATATTTGCCGGTAGAGAAAAGAGGTTGTGCCAACGTTATGATCATCGGGGTCGGAACTGATTTGCTAGAGATCGCGAGAGTTAAAGCGATTATAGAAAGCAACGCAGGTGAAAGGTTTATAGCGCGTGTCCTAACTCCTGCTGAGCGGGAGTTAGCTAGCCAACGTCAGGGACGGCTGGTTGAATTCGTTGCCGGTCGTTTTGCCGCCAAAGAGGCGGTTAGCAAAGCGTTAGGCTGCGGTATTGGGAAGCAGGTATCGCTGCAGGACATTGAGGTTATTCCCGGATCACTGGGCAAGCCGCTCTGTCAGGTGAGCCAGGAGGCTTTGGAGCGTCTGCAGCTGAAGCCTAAGGAGATCGTGATTCACTTAAGCATCACACATACGAAAGATATGGCTATGGCGTATGCAGTAGTTGAGAACTCTGTATACGGGTAGCGGCAAAACTGCTAGGAGCCCAGCACAATTTTTTGCGGAACGGAGAGTTCTGTTATTCAATCTGCCGCCTTCAATTTAAGGCGGTAGCAGAGATCTGAATGCAGCTATTTTAGGTGAATAGGAGTATTACACAAATAGAGAGATACAGGAACTGGCCGTTCCTGTATCTCTCTATTTGTTGTGCTTTTCATCAGCTAACTTTGTATTGTTCATTATTTGTTCAGAGCGTTGAAGTATAATCGATAAACTGGTATGAAAGTCATTATATTGCGGCAAGAGCATGGGAGGGGGAGGCGAATGATTACTAGTAATGAGATGTATTATGGCAAGCAATTGAAGCAGGATAAATTCAACCAACTTGGTGTTCTCGTAGTACCGGCCATGACACTGCTCAGTTTGGAACAATTGCAGATCTTGAATCAGCATGGAGTTTCATTGGAACCTAACGATGTCAACGAAGGAACAGAGAGAACCGATCATAGTGTTCTTGTTGACGAAAGCGTCTTGTTAGTTGAAGAAATATTTCAAGAGATACGCTATACCAAGCAAATACCACTGTTAACTATTCGAAAGCAGATATTTCCAATGATTTACCATACTACAGAGCAGCCTAACCTGTTTGGGCTATTTGCTTGTTTACAATCGAAAGATGACTATACGTTTCGTCATAACATCGGTGTGGGTGTTATTGCTACCCTTATCGGCAGATGGCTTGAGCTAAAAGAAAATGAGTTATCTCAATTAACGATAGCGGCAACTCTCCACGATGTTGGTAAGCTGAGAATTCCACTCGAAATACTCAATAAGCCGGATAAATTAACAACTGAGGAATTCGAGATTATGAAAAAGCATACGCTTTTTGGTTATGAAATGATCCAGAATACAGTTGGGACAAACGAGAGAGAGGCGCTTGTTGCCTATCAGCATCACGAGAGACATGATGGAAGTGGGTATCCGTTGGGGATTAAAGGAGAACAGATTTCATTTTTCAGCCGGATTGTTGCGGTTGCCGATGTTTTTCATGCAATGACCTCAAAGAGATCCTATCGAAACGCTGCGCCTTTTTATGAAACTTTAAAACAAATGCATGATAATGCTTTCGGTGTATTAGACCCCCAAATCATTCGTTTATTTATGGATAAAATTATGCAGTCTATTATAGGAAATGAAGTACTTCTGACTGATGGAAGAAAAGGAACTATTATAATGGCTAATCCCCATGATCCTCTTCATCCCCTTGTGAGCATGAGTTCAGGTTTTCTGGATTTAAGCAAGCAATCCTCTTGTCATATTGAACGCATCCTTATCTAAGCCTTATAGGCGAACCGAATTACTCTGACATCATGTTTGTACGGAAAGGAGCTGTAAAAGTAATTGCCGGTTGAAGGAAATTACAATTATTATCTCATTGTTCTTTCGGTTGTGATTGCAATTTCAGGCTCATGCCTAGCTTTGAATATTACATCGAAAATATCTGTTGCTAGCAAAAAAACAAAATTCTTTTGGCTATTGGCGGGCTCATTGGGTATGGGAAGCTTGATCGTCACGCTGCATGATACAGGGATGAAAGCAGCTTTGTTTATAATTGATCATGATGTGAGCCGGCTTGCTGACGGTTTTTACCCTGTGAACCCCTTCTTGTTCTGCTGCGTGACATTAACCCTATTTATTATTCTGTTTGTATCTTGGGGAGTTATGTTTTTCGACCGTCATGTGCTTGAAAAAATGGCGTACACAGACACTATTACCGGCTTGCCTAATCGCAATGAGATGAAACGGTTTTTTGACAAGCACGTTGGAAAAGAGAACTTTGCCTTCTTATTCCTAGATTTGGACCAATTTAAGGCGATTAATGATACACTGGGGCATCATATAGGCGATTTGTTGGTTCAAACCATGGGGAGCCGATTGAGCAGTTTTATAACAGACAAACAACGGGTTTTTCGAATAGGCGGGGATGAATTTTTAATCATTGCCATAGACGCCCTTCAAGATACAGCGGAACAAAGAGCGAACCAGGTTCTACAGAAAATCAAGGAGCCCTATTTTCTTGAAGGAAATGAGCTGTATATTACAGGAAGCATCGGTATCAGCATGGGCTCAATTCACGACTCCGACCTCTCGGTACTCTTAAGAACAGCAGATACAGCTATGTATAGAGCTAAAAGCTTAGGTAAAAACCAGTATTATGTTTACAACGAGGAAATGGGAATTCAAGCGATCAGAAGAATGGAACTAGAGAAGGATCTACATAAAGCCTTCGAGCAGAATGAATTCTTCATTGTTTATCAACCCAAATGGAACGTGGCGACAAACAGTCCTATTGGTTTTGAGGCGCTAATGCGCTGGCAGCATCCCAGGTTAGGCATTGTATCTCCGGCTGAATTTATTCCGATTGCTGAAGAAACAGGACTAATTATCCCCATGACAAGATGGATTTTGGAAAAGACTTGCCTTCAATGCGTCCAATGGAAAAAGAGGGGGATCTGTCAGCCCGTATCGATAAATGTGTCCATTCGTTTATTTAAAAGTGACACTTTGAACGAAATGGTTTACAACATCTTATCAAAAGTTGGGTTAGAGCCCGATTTTTTGGAGCTTGAAATAACCGAAGCTATGGTCCTTCATGATGTGAATGATATTATACGTCAACTTCAGAGTATCCGCGCTCTAGGCGTGCGTGTATCTCTGGATGATTTTGGTTCCGGCTATTCTTCTCTAGGCTTGCTGGACAGAATTCCTATTGATGCTCTAAAACTAGATCGTTTGTTTACCCATGATTTGCATACACCGAGCAAACGGGCGATAATCAACGCGGTTTTAAGGATGGCTGAAAGTTTACAGCTGGATGTAATTGCTGAGGGTGTCGAAAATTATGAGCACATTGAATATTTGAGGGAATTGGGATGTCATAGAATGCAGGGGAATTATTATGGCAAGCCGATGATGGAGGATGAGGTGGAAGGATGGCTCCAATTAATGGAGTCGAAGGGTCATGCGTTCTGATTCTTATTTAAGGCCTATAACAAAAGGATTGGACCATTGGTCCAATCCTTTTGTTATTCAACCGCCATTTATTTCTTTTCAGCCAGCCAGCTAGCCAGGGCGTCTATTTCCTCAGGCTTCAGCTTGCCTCCGAAGCCTGGCATCCCGTTACCGCCGCCAGTAATCTGTTTGGTGATTTGTTCCTTAGTCAGATGGCCTCCGGCCTTCTGAAGATTGGTCTTAGGCCCTACTCTTCCTTCCAAGCTATTGCCATGGCAGGATAGGCAGCTTTGCTTATACACGGATTGTACCTGTTCAGAAGCTCCTGTGAAGGCCTCGGCTTGACCGCTCGCCATACTATTCTTTGCTCCTCCGAACGGCTGCTCGGCGGTCTTGTCAACACTGCCACATCCAGCTATTGCCGCAATAAGCAGCATGGCAGCAGCAGCTCGTATTCCAGCTTGGCTCATTCTCATTGAGTTACCTCCCGGGTTTTGGGGCTTTGGTTCCAACTGCGGATCAGCCAAGCCACAGCAATCATGCTTAGTCCGCCGAAGCCGCCAAGCAGCATCGAGGCGAAGCCGAGATACCATACCGCTATGACGGATGTAAGCAAGAACAACCATAGGCTCATATAGATAAGCGGTCTGCCGAGCCAAATGGCCAGCTGAGCATAGCCGATTGCCAGAACGAATGATCTTAACAGCGGTGCAAAAAACGGATCCACCGCCTGCACATATTGGAGCACGCTGACGGCTCCTATGATCATGAGCAAGGGCAGCGCTGCCTTGCCGCCTTGATCGGCGAGCTGCCGCCATGTGCCAGAGCGGAAGCTCGCCATGAGGGCCAAGAGGCTGGCAGCCAGCGCTAACCAGACCGTTAGCTGCTGCCAGAGCTCCACATCCTGCCATTGCCCAAAAAAGCCAATGCATGAAGAAAGCACCCACTGGGTGCCCCATATATAAAGAAACACGGTGTAGGGCAACCCCCAGCTGATATCGTGCCGCTGTTCTAGCTGATGTCCTGACGCTTTTCCAGTTTTCATCTTACTATCCACCTCATCCGCAAAACGGCCAAACCGTTCACGTTTTATCACTTGGTAGCGTAGCATTTTTGAGCTGGACAAGTCAAACTTTGACGATGCTAGTGGTGATCCACCACGGGTGAAAAGCGGTGCTTTTTAGCATAGTCACGCGGCGACACACCTGTTACCTTTTTGAAGATTCGGCTGAAGTAGAACTCATCGGCATACCCGACACTGCCAGCAATAGACTTCAGGCGGTAATCGGACAGTACCAGCAGCTCCTTGGCACGGTCTACACGCAAATGTGTCAAATAATCAATCGGGCTGTAGCCGATGTGTTTTTTGAATAATCTGGAATAATGGCTCACGCTCAAACCGGCTGTTTGCGCCAGGCCCTCTAGTGTAAGGGATTCTTGGTAATGTCCAATCATATAGTCCTGCGTCTGTTCGATGGCAGCGGTTGTATCCCCAGAGGTTTTTTGCGTCCGAAAATCTTGAATCAGAGTCAGAAAAAACTCCCAAAGTAATATTTTCCGCCGCATTGCGGTCATATGGCCTCTGCGCTTCCACAAAAGGTCCAACTGCTCGAACAAATAAATCAGCTGGGGAGTGTTCGTTACGGTATACATGCCTTCGAGTGGAAACGGCGAGTCCGCAGAGCTGCGATAAATCCACTGTTCCTTCTCCTCGTAAGTTTCCGTATAATGAAAACGGAGGAAGTAGTATTCAAGAGGTTGTTCCGGATCGGTCTCGCGTTCAACTACCATTCCCGGGCTGAAGCAAAAGAACTTCCCAGGCTCGGCAGGGTAATGCGTACCGTTAATGGTGAATGTACCTTTTCCCTTGATGACTAGCCATATAGAATGATGTTGAATGGCTCTAGGAACCTGGTGCCACTGGGGGCTGCATTTCTGATGACCGACCAGCAGGATGGAAATAACCAGTTTATTCAATCTTGCCGCCAGCTCACCGGGAGTTAACATTCGACTCACTCCTTGCGAGTTAATTTCAGATTATTTTATCATATGAAGGAGTACAAATGGACACATCAATTCAAAAACATTACTTTTCCACCCACCTGCTTACCTGGTACCGCCGCCATCGCCGTGATTTACCTTGGCGCCGCAGCCGTAACCCTTATTATATTTGGATATCCGAAGTGATGCTGCAGCAAACGCGCGTTGATACGGTAATCCCCTATTTCCACCGGTTTATTGAGCGGTTTCCTACTATGGAGTCTTTGGCTGACGCGCCTGAAGAAGATGTGCTGAAGCTGTGGGAGGGACTTGGCTATTATTCGCGGGCCCGTAATCTACAGGGCGCAATTCGGGAGGTGCAGGAGCGGTATGGAGGTACGGTGCCTGACACCAAAGAGGAAATTTCAACGTTAAAAGGAGTCGGCCCTTATACGGCAGGAGCCGTTCTAAGCATAGCCTATAACAAGCCGGAGCCGGCCGTAGACGGCAATGTTATGCGTGTATTGTCGCGCTACTTTCTCATAGAAGAAGACATTATGAAGCCCAAAACACGGGGCATTATGGAAAAGCTGGCTCAGGAGCTTATTCCTGAAGGGGCAGCGGGCGATTTCAACCAAGCGCTGATGGAGCTCGGAGCGATGGTATGTACACCTCGTTCGCCTCACTGTCTGACCTGTCCGGTTATGGAGCATTGTTCAGCTAGAGAAGCAGGGATGGAAGAAGAGCTGCCTGTGAAGAAAAAGGCCAAGCCTCCACGCCCGGAATTTAGGATAGCAGCTATTATTGAAGGCAAAGGTGATAATGAGGGGAAAGTGTTAATCCGACAAAGGCCGCAGGAAGGGCTTCTTGCTCGAATGTGGGAGCTTCCTCATGTAGAGGTGCCTTTAGCTTACGAAGCCGAGGAGCAGCCCGTTCTGCAAGCCATACCGGCATCGATAAGCTTGTTGACGGATCAATTAGCTGAAGAAACGATAGGTGTGTGCCCGGAACGCTGGTTTATGAGGGCCGAGCACACGTTTAGTCATATCCATTGGGATATGCAGGTCGTTGTTTGCAGCCTTGAGCCGTCGGTGCTGCCTACCGACTCCGGGATGCTTATGCCTTCTCGTTATCAATGGGTGGATTCGTCGATGATGGAGCAGTTTGCTTTTCCTAACGTGTTCTTAAAGCTGCTAAACCGTTATTTTCAAGAAAAGCAAAAATCATGAGGTAGGAGGGGGGAACAGCTTTTTCATGGCTTCCAGATTGTTAATGTAGATCATCTTTTTCTGAATCGTAATGATCTGGTCCTCCTGCAGCTCCTGCAGCACCTTGGTAACGGATTCCCTAACGGTCCCCGCCAGGTTAGCTAGCTGTTGGTGGGTCAGCTTCATGTTGATCATCAAATTGCCCTGCTTGATAATCCCGTGCTCCTCAGCCAATCGATGAACGACTTTAATGATACGCATCCGAACGTCGAGAAAGGTCAAGTCGTAGATCTGTTCATTGGCTTTGCGCAGCCTTTCCATATTCGCTTCGAGCAGTCTTAGGCTGAGCTTGGGTGTTCGTTCTAGAAATTGGTAAAATTCGGAACGGACTAAGGTGTAGATCGTGCTTGTCTCAAGTGTTTCAGCAGTTGCTGAACGAGTTAATCCCTTTTGGATCAGTGACATCTCTCCGAAAAAATCCCCATCACGGAATAGCGCGAGAATAATTTCCTTCGCGTAATCGATCCGGTAAATTTTGACGACGCCTGATTCAATCAGAAAAAACTCATCCCCTAAGTCTCCTTCAAAAAATATTATGGTGCCTTTTTTGAAAGTGCGCTCTACAAATAAGGGGGCAATAGCTTCCAACTCGTTAGTCGTTAAATCTTGAAAAATCGGGACATTCTGTAATAAAGGTATAAGTTTGCGCATAAAACTTCATCTCTTTTCCGGACTTAGTGAACCAGTGCATCTTCTCCAATGCGAAAAATCATGATGTGAAGGTGTTTCGAGAGATCAATCTCTTCCGGATGTCTCAAGTCCTCGCCGTGCTCATTCGTCAAAATCCGCACCACAGGTCGTTGTTTAAACATGGGGTTGATTTTGGACACAATGCCCAACCGGCCAGTACTTAAGCGGACGCTGAGGCCGACCGGATAAATAGCCACCTTATTTCGGAAAAATTCCACCTTACTCTTATCATACAACGTACCGGCTCCTGTGAAAAGCACTTCGATTGCTTGACCAGGAGGTAATGGGGCACGATAGGGCCGAGGATTGGTCATAGCGTCATAGGCATCCAATAATCCTACCCACTGAGCGAAAGGGTGCACGCCAGTTCCAGATAACCCCAAGGGGTAGCCTGTACCGTTGATTTTCTCATGATGCTGTAAGGCACAATGAGCTGAGAGAAGAGGGATGCCAGGTGTATCTTTTAATAGCTTGAAGCCGTACTCTGTATGCCTTTTAATTTCTTGGAACTCCACGGTTGTAAGAGCTGATTCTTTGAGTAGAAGCTCCATTGGAACCTAAGTGTTGCCGATATCATGGAACATAGCACCCAGGCTGAGTACTTCCAAGTCCTCACGGCTGTAGCCCTCTATCATCCCGATTCTGCTGGCATAGACGCATACATTCAGCGCGTTTTGGAAAAAGTGTTCATGGACAGAGAAAGTGCTCCGGTTCATGAGCATTAGCATGATAGTGTCATCCGCAGGTCGAACGTGCAGCCGCAGATCATCGTTAACCTGCTCGATGCACTGTAACGCCGTTTTGGAAAACGTATTTCTATCGCCTGCCGTCAACCCTTTCGAGCTTTGCAGTGTTTCGAAAATGCGGATCAGTTGACTCCTTACTACAGTTCTAGTTTCTGCTCTTAGTGCATCCTCGATATAAATATCATCGGTTCGGCTGTCTTCAATATAAAGCTGTTGGTAGCCCATTTGCTTTAATTTATTAATAAGGCCTTGGGACAGCTCGATCTGATAACCAAGCAAGGTTTGCCCTTCCTCTGACATAATAGGCTTGCCGAGCCGCATGCCAGGATGAACCATGGAGATTGGAATTAGTCTCATAGAACCAAACCACCTTTATAGTCTAGTTATTATGTCTTAAACAATGGGTCGCAAGTCATGTTAACTTACTTCCCATTGTTTCATAAGATAGGACTAATTTCTGTGGCATTCACAACATAATAGGAGAAAAAAAGGCCGAATTCGTCAAAAAAGTTAATTTTTAGGCAAATCAATCAAATTTAAGGCAAAAGAAACCCGGGATCTAGGGATCCCGGGTTTCTGGTTTTTACTTATTTTTAACTTATTTGCTTACAGCTGCATCGTAACGTTTGCCAACTTCAGACCAATTTACAACATTCCAGAACGCTGAAATATAGTCAGGGCGTTTGTTTTGATATTTCAAGTAGTAGGCATGCTCCCAAACGTCCAAGCCGAGGATCGGAGTGTTGCCTTCCGAAATCGGGCTGTCTTGGTTCGGAGTGCTGCTTACAACAAGCTTGCCTTCTGGTGTTACGGAAAGCCAAGCCCAGCCGCTTCCGAAACGAGTAGCGCCTGCTTTAGCCAAATCTTCTTTAAATTTATCAAAGCCGCCAAGCTCGCTAGCGATAGCATCAGCTAGTGCTCCTGTTGGTGCGCCGCCGCCGTTAGGTCCGATAATTTCCCAGAACAAGGAGTGGTTAGCATGACCGCCACCGTTGTTACGAACAGCTGCACGAATACCTTCAGGTAAGCTGTTAATGTCTGCGATCAATTCTTCGATGCTTTTAGCTTGAAGCTCAGGATGAGCCTCTAATGCTGCATTCAGGTTTGTAACATATGCGTTGTGGTGACGATCGTGGTGGATCATCATCGTTGTTTCGTCGATGTGTGGTTCCAAAGCGTTGTTTGCATAAGGCAGAGCTGGTAATTGATGTGCCATTCGTAAATACCTCCTAATGGATATGTAATTGCAATACATATTATCCCTTATTTTTGATATAAAAGCAACATGTATGTATATAAAGTGTGCGCGCTCGCGTTACTCCAGCTTTTCTGAAGATGGGATGGCCGCTATATTTTCAAACAGACTCTTACTAAAATCATTTTTCAGTCCCTCTTTTGGATCTCTTGTATGATCTGACCCAGCATAGCCGTTCCCTGTGCATTAAGCCAAGGGGACAAATCGTTCATCACCCGTTGATGATAATGCAGCTCTTCGTTTGTCCAAGCAGATGATTTTACTTCGTTAAGCTCATGAATACGCCGGATGTCTGTGCTGGTTGTTGCGTTGGTCATTTGATTACACCTCCTTAAGATTCGTGTTTAGTGAAACTGACTTCGCAAAGGCTGCCTGATTTAGGTGCTGCTAATCTCTCCTATAGTAAAATATCACTACCTTGATATTTTTATGCAGAACAGTCCTTTCTAAATAAAAATAAGTATAAATACCTAGATATTAAGCAGATGAAAGTAAAAACATAAAAAAGTAAGGAATTAGAATCAATGTAAACGCTTAATATACAGCGCTTTCACGAGTATTTTAAATTATTGTTAAGTTTTTCACAGTTTTTTGGAGAACTGAGCAGGAATATTGCGATTTTTGTCGTATTTTATTTTAATGCATAAAATTTAAGTTGCGGGGAGAATGCAGAAGATGCTTGTTCGTTCCTTCCAATTATCCGATTATGTTTCCGTTACAGAGCTATTCAACAACGTGTTGACAGAGGCCTGTTATGAGGAAACTATGGAAGCTTTTGCAAGACAACTTTCCTGGGATAGTGAACTTGTACTCATCGCTGTCGAAAACGAACAAATCGTAGGCGTTATCGTAGGTACGATTGATAACCACGAAGGTTACTATTACCGGATTGCCGTAAGCGAGCAATTTCAACGCCGAGGGATCGGCAAAGCATTGATTGAGTCCATGAGACAACGTTTTGTGCAAAGAAAAGTAAAGCGGATTTTGATTACAGTAGATATTCATAACGAAATGATCTTACCGGTATACGAGTCGGCTGGGTATCAAGCTACCGATTTTTCACGTACGGCTCATCGGCTGAGTATCGTAAACGGCTAATAGCTGCTGCAAGACCATACGGAATAAGGTGCTTAGACTAGCATAGCCAACTCGCACACGCAGAGGCTGTGCTTTTTTGTTTTTTGGAGAATTGTGTCGAAGGAATGCGGCTATTTTCAATTCGGAGCGATTTTTATTAGACCAGTTATGTTGGCTCTTGAAAGCCGACTTGCATAAGTTTATGCTAGTAAGAATAGGCTTCTTTCTCCAGCCTTTCAATGAAGATGCGTCTGTCGTTTGCTGCTATCGGATAAGACTGCGAAACGGTGATTGCGGTGCGTGGACATGTTAAAATAGAAAGGTTTGGACCGTTATGTCTACTTTTGCTTCCTATATAATAAAAAGCTTCAAGCATGATGGACATCTGCATAGAATGTGGCTTGAAAATGCACTTGTTCCTGAGACGCTGCTGCATGAATCGCATAAAGCTGAGGCCATAAATGTCTTTATCAATTGCCAAACTAAAATTGTCGAAGCGGATGGGAAAGAATGGGTTAGCAGAATTCCTGGAGTTTCATTTTTCGTTCCCAAGCAATGGTTTAATGTCGTTGCCCTACTGGAGGAATCAGGGGTACGTTATTATTGTAATATTGCATCCCCACCTTATGTTACCGGCAATGTCCTGACCTATATCGATTATGATCTGGACGTCATTCGGCTGCCAAATGGGGATGTGCATATCGTTGATCAAGAAGAATACGAGCGTCACAAGCAAAGTTATCATTACTCGAGCATTGTTGATAGCAAGGTGAAGCAGGGATTGAGAGACTTATTGAAACGAATTGAGAAGAATAGCGCGCCCTTTCATGAGGAATTGGTGAATTATTACTATCGCGAATGGGAAAAGTGGAAGGGTCGAGGGACGGAGGCGTAGCATGAATTTTTTTGCTCCGAAGAAAGCGAGTAGCGAACTGACCGGAGAAAAAGGAATGGATGAGGGCTCTTCCGGATTTTTGGCGGAGGTATGGGATTGGATGAAATCGGTTGTGATTGCCCTTTTCATTGTTATACTCATTCATCAATACGGATTCCATCTTTCGACGGTGAAGGGTTCTTCCATGAAGCCTACCCTGGAGGAAGGGGAATGGTTGTTTATTAACAAAGCCGCTCGGTATACAGGGACTCCCCAGCGGGGTGATATTATTGTCGTGAAGGAGCCTGAAGGCATTGAGACGGACCATCCATATCTGGTGAAGCGTGTCGTTGCAGTCGCGGGGGATGAAGTGACAATTCGTCAGGGCAAACTGTTCATCAACGGAGACGAGATGCAGGAGGCCTACACGGATTCTCCTATTGAAGATGGGCGCTTTGATCCTTATACCGTTCAGAAAGGCTGTTTGTTCGTTATGGGAGATAACAGGCACCGTCAAGCCAGCTATGACAGCCGTAGTTTCGGCGCAGTGTCGGTGGACCAGGTCGAAGGACGTGCAGACTTGATCGTCTGGCCATTGAAAAATTTTAGAGAGCTATAACTAGGCGAGGTGATATTTGCAATGTCGGAGGCTTCAACAGATTGGAGCAGCATAGATTGGGATCAGTTGAAGGTTGATATGCAGAAAGCCGCCGCAGAATTAGGGATCGATAAGATTGGTATTTCCAGCGCTGATCCATTCAGCGAGCTGAAGGATAAATTGCTCCATCACCGTGAGAAAGGCTTTGAATCAGGCTTTGAAGAGCCTGATCTGGACAAGAGGACGGACCCTGCGCTTAGTTTATCAGAGCCGAGGTCTATCATCTCGATTGCTATTGCCTATCCTTCGAAGCTTAAGGATGCGCCGCGCTCAGAGAAGGGAGCTTACCGCGGCATTTTGTCACGGTCGGCCTGGGGGATGGACTACCACTATGTGCTTAGGAATAGGCTGCAGCGGCTGGAAGCATGGATTCGCAAGCGACTTCCCAATGCTCGAATGGAAAGCATGGTAGATACCGGCGCCTTAGTAGACAGGGCTGTTGCTGAGAGAGCGGGCATTGGTTGGAGCGGGAAGAACTGCTCCATCATTACACCGGAGTTCGGGTCATGGGTGTATTTGGGGGAAATGGTTACGAATCTACCCCTTAGGCCGGATACGCCTGTAACGGAAAGCTGTGGAGATTGTACATTATGCATTGACGCTTGCCCAACGGGAGCATTGGTAGGTCCCGGGCAGCTCAATTCCCAGCTCTGTATTTCATTTATTACGCAAACCAAAGGTCATATTGAAGATGATATAATGAAAGAGAAGATTGGCAACCGACTTTACGGCTGTGACACTTGTCAGATCGTATGCCCCAAGAATAAAGGAAAGAATTGGACCCACCAACCAGAATTGCAGCCTGATCCCGAGCAAGCCAAGCCCCTGCTCCTTCCACTGCTTGAGATGAGCAATCGCGAGTTCAAGGAACGCTTCGGCTCAAGCTCTGCGGCTTGGAGGGGAAGGAAGCCTATTCAGCGTAACGCTATATTGGCACTAGGACATTTTCGAGATGAGAGCGCGGTTTCCACTTTGATCAGGCTTCTGGAACGGGATGAACGGCCTGAAATTCGCGCAGCAGCTTCTTGGGCGTTAGGGAGAATTGGAGGCGAGCTAGCGATGGCTGCACTCCATGAGAGGCTGGCAGTGGAACAGGACGCTACCGTGCGTAAGGAGATGGAGAAGGCCTATGGCACATATGAGCTACATTGAAATTGAATCACTCATTGGCCCTTTGGTGCTTGGTGCAACCGAAAAGGGGCTTTGCCAGATCGAGTTTGGGCGATTTGCCGATGTAGCACCTAAGCTCCAAAAGTGGTCCGAGCGTTGGTTCCAAACGCGTGAGTGGCGAGTGGACATGCCTATGCTGAAGGAAACGAGCGATCAGCTGAAGCAATATTTTGCTGGTGATCGGACACAATTTGAGCTGCAGCTGGATTTAAGAGGGACTTCTTTTCAGCTGAAGGTGTGGCAAGCGTTGAGTCGAATTCCTTATGGCATCGTATGTTCATATAAGGACATTGGGAAGGCAGTGGACTCGGTGAAGGCTGTTCGAGCTGTTGGAGGAGCTAATAACCGTAATCCTATACCGATTATTGTACCGTGCCATCGTGTTATTGGGGCAAATGGGACCTTGGTTGGTTATGGCGGGGGACTGGATGTCAAAACTTGTTTATTGCAGCATGAAGGCTACAAGATCGAGAATAAAGAAGCTCTAAGGAGAGAACCCGATGAGGTACGTACACGTTGATAATGTCGAGCAGGGGCAGCATTTAGGAAGGACGATTTTTTCCGGTAACGGGGCCGTTTTGTTGTCAGAAGGGGTTCAGCTAACGGTTTATATGATCACAACATTAAAACGTATCGGGGTTACAATGATTTATATTAAGGACCCGCTTTTTGAGGATATTGAAATAGTTGATATTATTTCTGATGAGACGAAACGCGCCGTAATACAGCGTATGGGCGACACCTTCGATTCTATCCGCTCGGGTAAAGATTTCAACACTAAGAATCTCAATGTAAGCATAGATAGTCTGCTGGATGAGATCATGAAAAACAAAGATGTATTGGTTCAGTTATCTGACATTCGGACTAAGGATAATGAAATGTATGTCCATGCCCTTAATGTGTGCATGATGTCTGTGATGATTGGCATTCAGATGGAACTTCCCGCGACCCAATTACGCGAGTTGGCGATAGGGGCTATGCTGCACGATATAGGTAAGGTAGAGAAAATCACAAACGACGAAGCAGAGGATGTTAAGCTGCACCATACATGGCGTGGGTTTGAGGTACTGAAAAATAAACGCGAGCTCAGTCTGTTGATAGCCCATGTATCGTTTCAGCATCATGAGCGGGTCGATGGCACCGGATTCCCAAGAGGGATGCAGGGAGATCAGATCCATCTGTATGCCAAAATCACAGCAGTTGCCAACACCTACGATAACCTGTTGTTCGATTTATCGCTTGGTCGGCGCATGCTTCCGCATGAAGCTTGTGAGCATATGACGGCATTGGCCGATACGCAATTGGATCGGGAGATTGTAATTCACTTCTTACGAACCGTCTCTGTATATCCAACAGGTGCTTCAGTCCGTTTGTCCACTAAGGAAACAGGCGTGGTAGTCGGTCAACACAGAGGGCTTCCGGGACGTCCGGTTGTTCGTATTGTAAAAGCGGAATCGGGTACTGACTTGGAGGTCAAAGAAGTCGATCTTGCTAAGCTGACAACTGTATTCATTGATAACGTTTTAACCTAATTGAAGAGTGAATAGCTAACCTGTTTTTATAAATTGGAATAAGAACCTGTTTGAATGCGGACCGTTGATTTGCTATGATGATACAATGATAACTTACTGAATGGAGTGTAGATCAAACATGTGGATATATATTACTTCCGCCATAACTTTGATTGTTGGTGCAGTAGGCGGCTTTTTTGCAGGAGTATACTATTTGCGTAAACAGCTTGAGAAAATGCAAAGCGATCCTGCTATGCTTCAAGAAATGGCCAAAAAAATGGGTTACAACATGAACAAGCAGCAGCTGAACAAAGCTCAGCAAATGATGAAAAAACAAAAGTTCCGCTAATAGACGCGAGTTTTCCAGTTAAATAAGTTTCGCTCAAGCGAAACTCAGTTCACGCTTACGAAGTAAGTTTTTGCTTACGCAAAAACTCTTAGGAGGTAAAGTAATGCCGGCAAAAGAGTATAAGAACACTAGTGTTGATGCAAACCGAGCATTAATTGAAGGACATGTGCGTGAGATACTTCGCCTGATCGGTGAAGATGTTGACCGGGAAGGCCTGTTGGATACTCCGGCTAGGGTTACCCGGATGTATGAAGAGATATTTGCAGGATATGAAGCTGACTACAAGGATATTCTGGGCGTGGCGTTTGACGAAAAGCATGAAGAATTGGTTATTGTCAAAGACATCGTCTATTACAGTCAATGTGAGCATCATATGGCACCTTTTTTCGGGAAAATTCATATTGGTTATATACCAAGCGGGAAAATTGCCGGACTTAGCAAGTTCGCTCGTCTAGTCGAGGCGGTAACACGCAGGCTGCAGGTACAAGAGCGGATCACTTCGGAGCTTGCCGATATCATTGATCAAGAATTGTCTCCGCATGGCTGCATGGTCGTTGTAGAGGGCGAGCATCTGTGCATGTGCGCTCGGGGAGTTAAGAAGACGGGCAGCAAAACAGTCACATCCGCAGTACGTGGTTTGTTCCGCACGGATTCTGCATCCCGATCTGAGTTTTTGTCTCTGATCCGGCACCAGTAGTAAGCGGTGTAAGGCTCAAAGGCTGAGGCTTGTGATCTGATTTGGTAGATACAGATAGGAAAAGGATATAGGGGAAGTGTTATTCCTATGTCCTTTTTTTTATGCTCTAAATGCAGCGCTGGATCACGGTAGAGCTAAGTTATGCTTGGAATAGAAAAAGAGGTTGATTAAAAAACGGGGACAATTTATAATCGAGTAGTAAAACGTTATCCTAACTACAATACTCTTTTGTTCGATGATAAGGAAGTTTGAATTTTGTGATACACTTGCGTCGGATGAATGTGGTAAATGTACTTGTCCCTTAACTGGATGCGGGAGTTGCTGGTTCTGGTGTTTTCCAACAGTCGACATGGGATCGTACTATTGAATGATTACAAGCGATTAGGCAGGACTTTTTTAAGAAAATAGTGAAACGTTATACTATCAAAAGATGTTTAGGAGGAAAAGGTGATGAGTAGTATGAGGAAGTTTATTAATGATCCCGAAAATGTAGTGGATGACATGTTGGAAGGATTGCTGCTCGCTCATTCAGATCAATTAAAAAGCGTGAGAAAGGATAATCGCGCACTTGTAAGAGCGGATGCACCTGTGCAAGGTAAAGTTGCCATTGCTACCGGTGGCGGTTCCGGACACCTTCCATTGTTTTTGGGATACGTGGGAAAAGGGATGTTAGACGGCGTGGCTGTAGGGGATATTTTTGCATCGCCCAATCCCAATCAGATGCTGGATGCGACCCGCGCAATCCATGGAGGCAAAGGTGTTCTCTATATCTATGGTAATTACGGTGGTGATGTTATGAATTTTGATACCGCTTCCGAACTCGCTGATCTGGAAAATATCCGTGTAGAGAGTGTAGTCGCGACCGATGATGTTGCCTCGATGCCGAAGAGTCATGAACAACAGCGGCGTGGTGTTGCAGGGATGTTCTACCTGTATAAGCTTGCTGCAGCCAAAGCAGAGACAGGTGCGGATTTGGATGAGGTTAAAAGAGTTGCGGAAAAAGCTAATTCGAGAGTTCGTACCATGGGTGTGGCACTAAGTCCATGTATACTACCTGCAGTGGGACACCCAACATTCCACATTGGTGAAGGCGAGATGGAAGTGGGGATGGGTATTCACGGAGAGCCTGGCATTCAGCACGGAAAAATCCAATCTGCTGACGAAATCGCCAAAACGCTGGTTTCTTCGATTCTTCAGGATATGCCTATCGAGAAGGGGCAGAAGGTATCCGTATTGATCAATGGTTTGGGCGCGACCCCGCTAGAGGAATTATATATCGTTTACAAAGCTGTTCATACCTTGCTCGAAGGATATGGAATCGAGGTTTATAGCCGATATATCGGTGAATTTGCCACTTCGTTAGAAATGGCCGGACTTTCCGTTTCAATTCTAAATATGGATGAAGAGCTGCGTGAATTGATTGATGTTCCATTCCATACCCCATTCCGCGTGCAAATTTAATAACAGTAAGTTGAAAGGAGAATAAGGATGAAAGAACTTCTTCACAAATCCGATATAATTCAAATTTTAGAAGCAATAAGCAAGATCATGGATGACAGCAAAGACGAATTATGTAGGCTTGATGGAGCCTTAGGCGATGGCGATATCGGATTGACAATGTCCAAGGGATTTAAGGCAATCGTTTCTAATATTCCAGCTATTCCGGATGAAGATATTAGTGGGTTGTTTGTTAAAAGCGCACTTGTCATGGGAGATACGGTAGCTTCAACGATGGGGACGCTATTCTCCACAGCTTTATTAAGAGGCGGCAAAGCGCTTTCCGGTAAGACCGAATTGTCGGGCGAGGACTTGATCCTGTTTATTGAGGCTATGATTAAAGGGATAAGCGATAGAGGTAAGGCGCAGGTTGGTGATAAAACGATATTGGATGCGTTAGTGCCAGCAGCAGAAGCGATGGTTTTAGCAAATCGGGAACAAGCTACTTTAAAAGAAATAATTAGCAAAGGCTACGAGGCTGCTGAGAGTGGTGTTGCAAAGACGATTGCCATGCAATCGAAGCACGGAAGAGCGGGCAGGTATTTAGAGCGGTCTATCGGTCTTCAAGACCCCGGGGCTACTGTGGGAGCTTTATTTTTAAAGGGATTTGTTAATTATTTGGGTTAAAAGCATACTTCAACAGGTGTACCTATTATTTTATGATGCAACCTTGGCTAAAACTATGCTAAGACTATATACTATAATAAAACATAATCTTAGTCATTGTGTTTGTTATTGCCAGGAGGATTTTTATGAAAAAAACTACAATAATAGATGTTGCTAAAAGCGCGGGAGTATCCATTGGGACAGTCTCGAAGGTTTTAAATAATAAAGACTACGTAAGTGTTGAAGTGAAGAAAAAGGTGCAGGACACGATAGAGCGATTGAACTATCAGGTAAATGCTAACGCAAGAAGCTTAAAAGCGTTAAAAACGAATAAAATCGGTGTTATTGTTTCGGATATTTCTAATATTTATATGATGTCTTTAGCAAAAGTAATTGAAGACAGAGTTCGATCGATGAATTATCACATGTTAATTATGAGCCATAATGAAGATGTGACTACCGAACGTGAGGTGCTTCAATTGATCTTGGAGCAGAGAGTAGATGCACTGATTCTTGTCCCCACAGGCGGTAACGTCGACATGATCCAATCTGTTATAAATAATAAGATTCCTGTAGTTATTGTTGATAGGAAGGTAGAAGGCATAACAAGTGATATTATTGTTGATGATAATTATTACGGATCGTACGAAGCCGTTTCTTATTTGCATTCTTTGGGCCATACAAGGATTGGCGTTATACACGGCACAGAAAATATTTCAATCGGAAAAGAGAGATTGGAAGGTGCTCTGGCCGCAATAGATAAGCTGGAATGCTCCAAAGACAAGTCCTTGATAGTGGCTGGGAAATTCAAAGCCGAGGAGGCGTACAAGGCAACTATTGAATTGTTACTGCTTCCAGAGAGACCAACAGCCATATATTGCTGTAATAATAGAATGACTGTAGGTATGCTTAAGGCCATACAAGAACAAGGACTGAAAATACCCGAAGAAATTTCTATCATAACATTTGGTGATAGTACGCAATGGGAGCTTGTGCAACCTCCATTAACATTAATTACTCAATCTTTATTGAGGATCGGAGTAGAGGCAGCGGCTATACTTAAAAATAGGCTCACCATGACAGAGTCGTTTGAACCCAAACAAATCGTTATAAGGCCCGAGCTGTTGATTCGAGGATCATGTTCAAAGCCTCAACAGTAGATTGGTTAGTGCTGATTAAAACCTCCCCTGAACTATTTTAGTATTTTTGTATTGAAATGTAAGGGGAAACAAATTATAATACAAATGTAGTAAAACGTTTTACTATATCGGATGGAAACAACACAAATCAAGTAGGAAATGGTAGTAATTAGCCGTTTTTAGTGTACTAATGATTGAATAAATCTGTTTATTTAATGAAACGTTATACTAATGAATGGCTGATATGCACAAAAGGTAAACAATAAAGGATTTAATATGAAACTCAATACTGTACAAAAGGGTATAACTAACATTAGGAGATGAAGAGAATGAAACATTTATACGGTGTGACTACAGCTATGGTGACTCCATTCGATGAGAATGGAAAGGTTGATTTGGGGATGGTTGAACAAATCGCCGAGTTTCTGATTTCCAAAGGAGTACACTGCTTATACCCGCTTGGGACAACAGGCGAAATGCTGAGAATGTCTGTGGAAGAAAGAAAAGCCGTTGCTGAAACGGTTGTTAAAAAAGCTAATAAACGTGTAACCGTATACATACATACAGGAGCTATGAATGAAGAAGATACAATTGCCCTCTCCAAGCATGCCTATGAAATTGGCGCAGACGGTATCGGCGTAGTTTCACCTGTCTTCTTCGTTGCAAATGATAAAGAGCTGGAGACTTATTTTGTTAATGTGGCTTCGAGTATACCGGATAACTTTCCAATGTATTTATACGGAATCCCACAATTAGCAGGGAATGATATTAAACCGGAAGTAGCACAGCGTGTGGCCGACCGTTGCAAGAACGTCATTGGCTTTAAATACAGCTATCCTGATTATCTGCGTGTTAACGACTATCTTGCAGTAAATCAAGGGGAGTTTTCGGTTGTGCCTGGAGCAGATAAACTATTTCTTCCTGCATTAGCCATGGGTTGTGAGGGTGTGGTGTCAGGTGTTTCTTGTGCATATCCGGAGCCATTTGTGGCTGTTTATAACGCATTTATAGAAAATGATATCATCAAGGCGAGAAGAATGCAGCGTATTGCCATTAAATACTGTGAATTGTTGAAGAATGGGAGCAATATGTCATTCTATAAAGAGGCTCTCAAATTAAGAGGGATTGAGGCAGGGTTCATGAAAGCACCGCAATTGGATCTTACACAGGACGAAGTGAAAGCGCTCGCAGCGGCATTAAAAGAGTTGAATGAAGAGGCAAGCGAGTTATTCGCATAATCGTCAAAGGAAGTGAGTTAGAATGGGCAAGCAAAATGCGGGGGTTTGGGTGGGAGTTTCGTTATTCTTATTCGCTGCAGTCCTTTTTTGGCAGTCATTGTCTCTGAAATATCAAACGAATTTCGGGCCAGGGCCAGGAATGTTTCCGAGATGGTTGATTGCCATTCTTATGCTGTTTTCCTTGATCTACATATGGCAATCCATTAAAAAGGTTGTTATACGCTTTGCCGATGTTTTTCCAAAGGGGAGAGAACTGGGAAATGTTCTCTCCGTCCTGACTTCGGTTGTAGTGTTTATGTTAATTGTAAATTTTGTCGGCTTTATTACTGCGGGTACTGTATTGCTGTTTATGTTGTTTGCTCGTGAATACAAGTGGTATTCAGCGCTAGGCATTTCTCTTTTAGTATCCATCCTCCTGTTTGTGATATTTAAGTCAGCGTTCAGCATACCGCTTCCAGTAAATGTATGGGGATGGTGAGGTGTAAACAATGGATGCTTTTTCACAACTAATAGCAGGATTTGAGACAGCGCTTACACTTTGGAATCTTCTCTATTGCTTAATTGGCGTTACCGTAGGAATGTTTGTAGGCGTGCTGCCTGGGCTTGGTCCCACAACCGCTACAGCATTATTGATACCTATCACGTTCGGTATGGAGCCTGTATCTGCCATCATCATGCTTGCAGGTATTTATTATGGAGGTATGTACGGAGGTACTATCACTTCGGTCTTGATTAATACTCCGGGGGAGGCAGCTTCCGTTATTACCTGCTTGGATGGACATCCGTTAGCTAAACAAGGAAGAGCAGGCGTTGCGCTGGGTGTGGCGGGTATTGGTTCATTTATCGGGGGAACGGTTTCCATTATCGGCTTGGCGTTAATTGGTCCTGCGCTTGCGGAATTTGCGCTAAGGTTCGGACCTCCGGAATTTTTCTCTCTTATGTCGTTTGGACTGATCATGGTCATTGGTTTGATGGGGAAATCGCTTGTGCGGGGCATGATCGCAGCGTTCCTTGGGTTGACATTATCTCTGATCGGGATGGACCCGGTTTCAGGAGCGATCCGATTTACTTTTGACCAACCGTTTCTATTAAATGGATTGGATTTAGTAACCGTTGCCATGGGATTGTTCGGGCTTTCTGAAATCTTAATCGGCATGGAGAACCTGGCGACCTCGGAGAGGCCAGCCAAAGTGAAAGGGCTGCTGCCTGAACGCAGTGAATGGAAAGGGACGGCCAACTCCATCGGTCGAGGAACAGTGCTTGGGTTTATAACAGGGTTGATACCGGGTACCAATTCGGTAATACCAACCATGCTTTCCTACTCTCTTGAGAAGAAAATTGCCAAGGATCCGTCGAGATTTGGTAAAGGTGCTGTAGAGGGGGTCGCGGGACCCGAAACAGCTAATAACGCTTATTGCGGCTCCGCTCTTATTCCTTTGTTCACTCTGGGTATTCCGAGCTCACCAACCATTGCCATTTTACTAGGTGCATTCATTATGCATGGCTTGACTCCTGGGCCTGTACTGTTCCAGACTAACCCGAATTTCGTCTGGGCTATTATTGCCAGCATGTTTATTGGTAATTTGTTTCTACTAATTATGAATCTGCCTATGGCAGGCATGTGGGCCAAGATCGCAATGGTACCGCCTAAGCTTCTCTATCCTATCATTCTAATCATATCGGTGTTAGGTGCTTATACCGTAAATAATGATCTCTGGGATGTAGGAGTTATGTTTGTATTCGGTATTGTAGGTTATGTGATGAAGAAGCTGGATATCCCGATGGCGCCAATTGTGTTGACGTTTGTGTTAAGTAAGCTGATGGAAAGCTCATTGCTGCAATCGTACAAGCTATTTGAGGGAGATCTCCTTCAATTTTTCCATCGCCCCATTTCCGCAACGTTACTGATACTAGCCTTTATAGTGTTAATTTTTAGTGTTACAGCGGAAATTAAGAACAGGAAGTCTAAGTTTGCCGGAGATGTCGAAATGTAGGATAAATCTCAATTAAATTTAATTATGATGGGGGAAATTCAATATGAAAAAAGCAATTTTGGGTGCAAGCTTATCATTGGCGTTGTTGTTGGGAGGATGCGGCGCTCAAGGCGCATCAACAACTGGAGGAGCGGCAGGAGGCCAAGCTAAAGAGCAACCGAAGAAAGCGGCGTTCCCTGAGAAGGAAATTACGTTAGTAGTTCCATTTGCTCCTGGTGGCGCATCGGACAGCACCGCCCGTATTATTGCTAAAGGTATGGAGGAGAAATTAAAGAAACCTGTTGTTGTTATAAACAAATCAGGCGGTACAGGTGGTGTCGGCTTATCTTATGTACAAGCAAGCCCTAAAGACGGCTATACACTCAGTTACGCTCCTGTTGAGCTGGTTATGCATAAAGCGTTGGGGCTATCTGATTTGGAGCCGAGCAAGTTTGATATGTTGGCACAAGCCACTGTAATTCCGGCAGCGTTAACGGTTAATGCTAATGCTCCGTACAACACGGTTGAAGAGTTTATAGAATTTGCCAAAAAGAATCCAAGCAAAATTAAAGTAGGAAATTCCGGAGCCGGTTCAATTTGGCATGTAGCTTCAACAGCATTTGCAACTAAAGCCGGTGTTACTTTTAGTGATATTCCTTTTGACGGAGCGGCCCCTGCGGTAACAGCTTTAATGGGTGGCCACTTAGATGCGGTAACGGTCAGCACAGGGGAAGTAAAAAGTGCAATTGAGTCCAAGAAAGTGAAAGTGCTTGCAATCATGGACAACCAACGAGATAAAAACTTTCCGGACGTTCCAACGTTGAAAGAAAAAGGAATTGATGTACAGATTGCAGGCTGGGGCGGATTTGTTCTTCCAAAAGGTACGCCTGATGACGTCAAAGCTGTATTGGCTGATGCATTGAAGGAAGCCGTTAATTCAGAAGCATTCAAAAAGTTCGCGGCTGAGCGTGGTTTTACACTATCCTACAAAGCACCTGCCGACTATACGAAGTATGCCGACGATCAATTCAAGTTTTTCTCCGAGCTCATTCCTACGATGAAGTTAAAGTAAACCTCAGAAACAGTAAAAAAGATCACTCTCCAATTGGATGGGTGGTCTTTTTTACTTGGTGTAGCTTAATTGGCTTGCGCCATGCTACTGGATGTTGTGGCAGATAATCCATTCAAAAATCCCATCGTTAAGGATAAATAGTCTTTTTTATTGCCTTTAAAAATCAACTCATGTCGTTCCTTCGTCAACAGCCATAGTTGTGAACCGGAATTATCAGGCTGATTGCGGAATACCTCCTGTGCCATTTCGAAGGGCGCTCGCTCATCATTTTTACTATGAATAAAGAAAATCGGCATGCTGTATTTTGCTTCTTTTACTTTATCATATGGAATCTGGTTCAAGCTGACTCCATTGAGCAGCGGGAAGAACAAATGGACAAGGGGTTGTGAAGGAAACTTCGGTAAATTCGCCACCTGAATCATGTTATGGTAAAGGGTATCTGGTTCAAGGATGAATGTGCTATCCAATATCATACCGTCAATATCTTTAGTCTGTAGGGCAGCTTGCAGCGCTGTTCCTGCTCCCATAGAAAAACCCCAAACATAAACCTCTCCAGATCCGTATTCTTTTGCATATTTGATAGCGCCTAATAGCTCCTGGGATTCACGAATACCGCCAGTTACGCTCTCCTTCGGCTGAACATAGCCATAATCGAACATTAAGACATTGTAATTTTGCTTATGCAATTCCTTCGCCAAACTGTATAAGGGAACCCATATTTCTTCGCGATTTCCGCCGTAACCATGTGAGAATACAACCGTTTTACTCTTTTCAGCCAAGCTTTCAGCAGGGATGAACCAGCCGGACAGATTGGAGCTGCCATTCAAGCTTGGGAACTGAATATTTTCATACGCTGCTCCAAATGATAAGGCTGGGTTGGAACGAAGCGGGTCAATATGCGGCCGTGCTAGGGTCCAGGCGATGTAAGCATGAAATCCTAAGACTAGACTGAAGAGGAGCAGCATAAATGACATCATTGCAATCAACAGTTGCTTGATTCTGCGACGGGCAATGGAGGGCTTAATGATAACGTTTTCAATCTGAGTTTGTGCTGTATGGAGCGGGATAGAAGTAAGTGTTTCCGGTTCCATCGGGATCCCTCCTCATGTTCTTAGATGTCTTTAAAAAATATATAGAGTCGTTATAAAAAAATGGAGGGACTTTGATAAAGGTTAAAAATTATGTCCTTATTTCTATAGTAAGATGTGGGCGCAGGTGCGTCAATCATACGCGAAAAATGTAAACTGGCTGTAATGTAACTGTAACAGAGAGTGTTTCAGAAAAGGAGTAATGAAGAATTAAAAGAGGCTGGATAGTTTAAAATAATATTCCTTTACGGTGTAATTTGCTTGAGTTATACTATATGTAACTGAGTTTCATCAAGTGAAACTGATTGTTGGAGGAAATGTTGATGGAAGATGGTAAACTGACCGTGCGCGCAGTAGAACGTGCTTTAGATATTTTACTTTGTTTTACCGATTCTTCAGATATAAGCTTAACTGAAATATCCGCAAGGGTATCGCTTCATAAAAGTACAGTGCATAGGCTGCTTGCTTCTTTGGAGGGTAAAGGCTTCGTTCTGAGAGATCCCTCATCGGATAAATATCGGCTGGGCTTCCGTATTTGGGAGCTATCGGCTAACTTAACCCATAGTGATGACCCCGCGCAGATTTTACTGCCGGACATGGAAGGGTTGCGTGATCGGCTTGACGAGACGATTAGCTTGTACGTGCGTGACGGCTTGGAGCGGGTGCGTGTACAAGCCGTGCAGAGCAACCAGGCTATCCGCCGTGTTGCACCGATTGGAGCGAGGATGCCATTGTTCGTTGGCGCATCGAGCAAGATCCTGGTAGCCTTCGCTGAGCAGGAGGTGCAGGAAGTGCTGACCGAAGGCCCTGCTTGGCCGCAGGGGCTTGAGCGCAGCTCCTTTATGCAGCAGCTCGCTGAGGCGAAGACACTCGGCTACGCGACGAGTGTCGAGGAGCGGGAGCCTGGCGCCGCTGCCGTGGCGGTGCCGATCTTGAATGGCTCGCATCGGCTTGTAGCGGCGCTTGCGGTAAGTGGACCCTCCAACCGGTTGACGTTGGAGAAGATGAAGGAGCATGCGCCAGTGCTGATGGAAGCAGCGCGCCGCATGGGTAAGATGTTGAAATAAAGCCGGTTTTCATCCCCGCTCGATAGGGGGTGAAACCGGCTTTATTTTTTTATAATATCAGAATTAATAAGTTCTCAGCAAAGCTGAACAATTCTGATATTGCAAGAAAAGCTACCGCTATTACACGAATGTAGCTTCATCGAAAGGGCTTCGAATAGAAGCTTTTCTTATAATTCTTTGCTGTGCGCTAGGCGCTCTGTTCTGCTACTCCCTTGACGGAGTATTATATGATTGAAAACAAGACTTGTTGAATGGGGCGGACAGGAGCCAAAATTCCACGAAATTCTATTTAAATTGCACAGGTATTTGGGACTAGTTCTATTATTTTCTCTGTTGCACCAAAATACGACAGTGTTTTTAACCGATTTCGTCTATTATCAAGTAAT
This sequence comes from Paenibacillus foliorum, assembly GCF_013141765.1. Lineage (GTDB taxonomy): Bacteria > Bacillota > Bacilli > Paenibacillales > NBRC-103111 > Paenibacillus_S > Paenibacillus_S foliorum. The sequence continues at coordinate 11,662 of NZ_WHOD01000049.1, read as the reverse complement.
TAGTAGGGATAATCCGCAAATTGGAAATGTTGGTTTGGAACCCCTGGAATTACTCCGGCAAATTCAGCATCTTGGTCTGCATACGGGATCTTCAACTAGATTAACGGGAATTTTTCCTGTTGCGATAACATGTGATTCAAAAGTTCAACTTCTATAGTAATAATTAATATATCAGCTGCCTCGGATAACTGGGAAGGAGGTGTAGCCTAGCATGCTTGCCAGCAGATTAACTAGAACAAAAGGAATGATCAAGTATCGGAGCTTAGGAATCGTATTTGTTCTGGCGCTTATTTTGGAGAGTGTGTATCCCCTTGAAGTAGAGGCAGGGCTTTTAAATTCGATTACTAACATTGTGGAGAAGGTGTCCACTCCTGCATCCAAACCTGCGCCACCAGCACCGGCACCAGTCTCCTCAGCACCTGCAGCTGCGTCACCAGCGTCAGTCCCGTCATCACCAGTAGCGCCGGCACCAGCATCAGTCACCTCAGTGCCGGCATCATCGGCACCTCCAGCAGCTCCACCAACACCAGCATCACCTCCAGCAGCACAGGATGCGGCACGGCCTCCCCTGCCATCTGCTGAGAAGGCCGTTGTCCCTGATCTGAAGGTGAAGTCACCCTCCATTTCGCTCGATACACCGCTGGTAAAGATAGAGGTCCCTTCATTGGAAGTGAAGGTTTCGACAGATCGATTGCCGCAGGCATCGGTCGACCTGCCTGCAATAAAAGTGGACACGCCTGTCATCCAGGTAAAAACGCCTGCGGTAGAGGCAGAAGTGCCTTTGACAGGGTCGAACCAAGCACCGCAAATCAAGCTTGAGACGCCAGCCATTCAAGTGGACACACCCGTGGTGAATGTCCAGGTGCAGAGTGCCCCTGTAAGCATTCAGTCGAGTGGATCGGGGGCTCCTCCAATAGAGGGGAAGAACACGGAAAGCGGACTACTTCCCAATCTGGAGATCAAGACCCCTACCATTTCGCTAGATACGCCACTAGTTAAGGTGGACGTCCCTTCTGTCGAGGTGAAGGTTTCAACTGATCAGGCGCCGCAGGCATCGGTCAGCTTGCCTGCAATTAAAGTAGATATACCGATCGTTCAGGTAGAGACGCCTGCGGTTGAAGTGGAAGTGCCTTTATCGCCAGTAGGAGGGGCTCCAATCAAGGCTGAGCCCCCGGTGGTGGTGATTCCGCCCATTCAAGTGGAAACGCCTGAGGTAGTTATCCAAGTACCGGTTGCGCCGGATAGTAAGAATCCAAGCCCAACGCAGGTTCCTCCCATAAACGGAGGAGGCGGAGGGAAGAAAGCTGTTGACACGAATGGAATGGACGGGGCTGAGAATCGCTACACCATTGCGAAGATGAATATTGGGCCCCCTGCTGGTCCACCATTCTCATCAGACAGCAACGTCCCCATGGCAGGCGTTAAGGTAGAACCAGTTCGTGCAGAGCCTTCAGATAGTCCTGAAGTCGGTATGGAGGGGAAGTCATCTCCGAGTCCCAAACCGGGAACAGCGGATATTTCCGATGCGTCACCATTTACGAATCCCACATCTCAACGGGCCGTTATGACCGAATTCTGTGCTTCAAACGCAACCTTGAATGACTTGAATAAACAATGGCCCCTGCCTGGGTCGATACCCACACGTACGAATGTCACAAGTCACTGGTTTGCACTACCGTTTACTTTTATAAAAGGAAATGGGTTAACGGGAAGCGGCGGATTAATGGGTGCAGGCAGCGGGGAGTTTCCTGGAAGTCAGGTATTCCTTTTTCCGGTAAATCAGCTTCAGTATGCTCCAAAAATAAAGAACCAAGACTATAGTGGATCCCAGTTTCTCGGTATTAATCAATGGTCGAGACCGCCACCGGGTCAACCCCCTCGATATATGCTTCTTCTCAACGATTGATAAACATAATGAGAAGGAGTGTATATCGAATGATAAATAAGAATCTAAAGGTAAGAATTTCTCCTATGACGGGTGTTATAGTCACTGGTTTGTTGTCCAGTTCACAACGAAAGTCGTTCTATCGCGGAGAGAAAGAAAAGTTTCTGCTAATAGAGGAGGCCATTTATGAGAAACGTCAGCAATTAAATAAACATGCGGAAACATATGGTCATACAGACCCTAGAAGTCTCAATTATTCGATGGAGCTGGATGAATTAATTAATGCTTTTAATAGATTGCAAAAAAAGACAACTGATTAACTCAGTTGCCTTCAAATTAATGAAGAAGCGCCCTTGCTAGGGCGCTTTTTCATTTGTATACAATTAAGCCATAATTTGACGCAATACAGTTTGCAGAATGCCGCCGTTACGGTAGTAATCCACATCCACCATGCTGTCCAAACGAACGATGGCTTCGAATTGGAAGCTGCTTCCGTCTTCACGTGTAACCGTAACAGGAACCTTTTGACCTGGTTGAACGTCGTTAGTCAAGCCAGTAATGTCGAACGTTTCTGTTCCTGTAATGCCTAGTGTTTTCCAGCTGTTTCCTTCGGAGAATTGAAGCGGCAGTACGCCCATTCCCACGAGGTTGGAACGGTGAATCCGCTCGAAGCTTTCCGCGATAACGGCTTTTACTCCCAATAGGAATGTACCTTTTGCCGCCCAGTCACGGGAGCTGCCTGTGCCGTACTCTTTACCAGCGATAACAACTAGGTTCGTGCCTTGCTCCTGATATTTCATAGAAGCATCATAGATGGACTCAACTTGGCCAGTTGGCAGATAAGTCGTTACGCCGCCCTCAGTGCCTGGAGCCACTTGGTTACGAATACGGATGTTCGCGAAAGTTCCGCGCATCATTACATCGTGATGACCACGACGTGAGCCGTACGAGTTGAAATCTTCCTTCTTCACGCCATGCTCGATTAAGAATTTGCCGGCAGGGCTGTCTGCTTTGATGTTACCAGCAGGGGAGATATGGTCCGTTGTTACGGAATCGCCAAGCAATGCCATAGCTCTTGCACCGCGGATATCGGCCATATCGGCAATACCTGCGCCCAAGTTTTCGAAGAATGGTGGGTTAGCGATATAGGTGGATTTCTCATCCCACTCGTACAACTCGCCTTCCGGTACATTAATCGCATTCCAACGTTCGTTGGCACGGAACACATTCGAATATTTATCACGGTAGATTTCAGGGCTCATTGCTGAAGACATTGCTTCTTGAATCTCAGCGTTTGTTGGCCAGATATCTTTCAAATAAACAGGTTGGTTCGCTTGATCATAACCGATAGGATCGTTAGCCAAATCAATGTTAACTGTACCTGCCAATGCATAAGCAACAACCAGCGGTGGAGAAGCTAGGTAGTTCGCTTTTACTTGAGCATGAACGCGGCCTTCAAAGTTCCGGTTACCGGACAATACAGCAGCTACCGTCATGTCGTTGTTAGAGATAGCTTCTCCAACTTCCTCTGGCAATGGTCCGGAGTTACCAATACAGGTTGCACAGCCGTATCCTGCTACGTGGAAGCCCAGAGCTTCAAGAGATTCCAACAGGTTAGCATTCTTCAAATAGTTAGTAACAACTAGAGATCCTGGAGTTAAGCTGCTTTTCACATAAGCAGGTTTTTTCAGGCCAAGCGCTACCGCTTTCTTGGCTACTAAGCCTGCGCCAATCATAACGCTTGGGTTGGATGTGTTGGTGCAGCTTGTGATAGCCGCGATAACAACAGCGCCTGTTCCCATTTTGCTTACATCGCCGCTAGCGTGCTTCACTTCAACAGTCTCCGAGATTTTCTCGTCGCTTAAGCCGTAGCCGCCTTTTTCAATCGGCGTGCGAATGATGGAGTTGAAGGATTCCTTCATGGATGTTAATTCGATACGGTCTTGCGGACGTTTAGGACCTGCCAAGCTTGGTACAACGGAGGACATGTCAAGCTCGATTACGTCGCTGAATACTGGATCCGGTGTTGCATCAGTACGGAACATGCCTTGTGCTTTATAGTAAGCTTCAACAAGCGCGATTTGATCTTCTTCACGACCTGTGCTGCGCATATAGTTCAAGGATTCAGCATCAACCGGGAAGAAACCGATGGTTGCGCCGTATTCCGGTGCCATATTAGCTACAGTTGCACGGTCAGCCAAGCTGATGTTGCTCAGGCCTGGGCCGAAGAACTCAACGAACTTACCAACAACACCTTTTTTGCGAAGCATTTGGGTTACGGTTAATGCCAAGTCAGTTGCAGTTGAACCTTCTGGCAGGTTACCAGTCAGCTTGAAGCCGATAACTTCCGGTGTTACAAAGTAGAGCGGTTGACCTAGCATACCTGCTTCAGCTTCAATACCGCCAACTCCCCAGCCTACAATACCAAGACCATTGATCATAGTTGTATGGGAATCTGTACCAACTAAAGAATCGGGATATACTACGGTTTCGCCATCGATAACCTTGGTAGCTGCAACAGAAGCCAGATACTCTAAGTTAACTTGGTGAACGATACCGGTAGCAGGAGGGACAGCGCGGAAATTATCAAAAGCAGTTTGCGCCCAACGCAGGAAACGGTAACGCTCTTCATTACGTTCGAATTCATAATTCATGTTTATATCTAACGCGTCCGGAGAACCGAAGGCATCAACCATAACAGAGTGGTCAATAACCAAGTCCACGGGTACGAGTGGGTTGATACGCTTTGGATCCCCACCGGAACGCTTCATTGTATCTCTCATAGCAGCAAGGTCAACAACTACAGGAACACCTGTAAAATCTTGCAATACGATACGCGCTGGGATAAAAGGAATTTCTTTGTCTTCGCGTACATTTGTCCAATTAGCAATTTGTTTTACATGCTCAGAAGTGATCGCTCTGCCGTCAAATTGACGAACAGCTGCCTCCAAAAGTACTTTAATGGAAAAAGGCAATGGGGTGATATTGCCGAGGCCTTGAGCCTCAAGTCCGGGCAAGCTGTAGTAATGGTAGTTTTTACCGTTGACGTCCAGTGATTTGCGTACGGAGTACTGATCTTTGTTAGCCATGGTTCTCGTTTCCTCCTCAAAAATGTAGTATCAGCTGAAATCTATGTTGTTTCATACAGTGAAACGCGATTTCATAATTACTATACACTAAGTATACATCGTGCAAGACGCTTCGTAAAGGTTATATTCAATCATTTTTGCCCACATTCCCTCATATATTGGAATAATCGCTAGACCCGTATGGACAGGAATATTGGCTATTTAATTACCTTTCGGTTCTGAAAGCAGATTTTTTTAATTACGTGCATAAGTTTTATTCGTTGTTTCGCATAACCTTGGTTAACGAACTCTTTCTAAGGGACGGCGAAGCTGATTATCCTGTCTGCAAACCAACCAATTGGAGGTAGCCCACATGTCATGGAAAACAACCCTCTATGATTATGTTCACCACAAAAATCAAATGGACATGGATTACTCTGTCGAACCGTTGCTTCCCTTCGTAACGGATACGCAATTCCTGCAAGCACAAATCAAAAGGCTGGCTCGTACAGCACACTCGGATCAGGATCGGCGCTACTTTCCTATTAAGAATGAAACCCGACTTACTATTCTGCAAACGTCTGCCGGGCAGCAGCGGAAAATTATAGCGGATATTCGACTCAAACGGAATTCGGTTGGAGCTATTGGCAATGCCGAGTTTGAAGAGCATCGGGTTGAAACCGAGAGAATTACGCTTCAAGAGCTCGATGAGAAATGGCATATAACACGTATTGAACTCGTTGGTACAGAAAATTCATTTCCTATAAATACACCGAATCAAGGTAGTGCTTACGAAACGGAAGCAGATGAGCCGTACATGAACCACCACGGGTTGCGTTTTCCATCATTACCCTATCTAAATTATAACGTTGTTCCCTATTTAGAAAATTCTGGACGAAAGTTCAGTTACAATCGGGCACAAGCCGTAGAATATGCAGAAACATGGTGGGATAAGGCTAACCCTTCTTACATTGAGTTTGAAGTGGATTGCAGCAGCTTTGTTTCCCAATGCCTCTTTGCAGGCGGGGCACCAATGAACTATACTGGAAAAAGGGACGCAGGCTGGTGGTACAAAGGCAAGTATAATGGGCAAGAGCATTGGAGCTTCAGCTGGTCTGTGGCTCATAGCCTTCAAGGGTATATGTTAAACAGTCGAACCGGGCTTCATGCTGAAATTAAGGATCATGCCGATCAACTTCAGCTTGGCGATGTAATAAGCTACGATTGGGATGGTAGCGGACGGTTTGGTCATAGTGCCATTGTTACAGCCAAGGATGCTAACGGCATGCCCCTGATGAATGCTCATACTATAAACAGCCGTCACCGTTATTGGGCCTATAAAGATTCTCCTGCTTGGACAGAGCGAACACAATACCGTTTCCTCCATATATCCGAGATGAGATAGTGCTAGCCTTACGCTTGCAAGTATTCTTCCAATTCGCTTGGTTTATGCTTGTCCTGTTCAACTTTCTGAATGACGGATGTTTTATGAGTTGAATAGAAAGCTGATTTTGCTTCGCTCAACTTTGGTGAACGCGCATGTCTTTCACGACTTCATGCCGATTATCCTTGACTGCACTTTTATACGGTACTTATATGCTCTTACATATCATAGATTTTCGGAGGTATTTATGAACGACAAAATTCGAGTTGGCTTAGTATACGGCGGGAAATCCGGAGAGCACGAGGTATCGCTGCAAACTGCACTCGCTGTGATTAAAGCTTTTGACATGAGTAAATATGAAGTGGTTCCATTTTACATTACTAAGCAGGGGGAATGGCGTTCCGGTCAACAGCTTCAAGGACCTGTAGAGAATGTAGCTGCTCTGAAATTTGAGAATGAACCGCAGTCTGCTGAAAATTTTGCGCTGCAGCCTTTCTTTAACGCGCAACAGACAGTGGATACGAAAATTGCTGCCTCAAGCTCGACGACGGGGTCACAAGTCGATGTTGTATTTCCATTATTGCACGGAACATTCGGTGAGGATGGAACCATTCAAGGGCTATTGGAAATGGCTAATATCGCTTATGTAGGGGCTGGGGTATTGGCCTCCTCTGTAGGCATGGATAAAGTAATGATGAAGAAAGTTTTTGCACAAGAGGGATTGCCGCAATGCGTGTTCCGCCACTTTACACGGACACAATGGGAGAAGGATCAGGCATTCTTCTTAATGGAAGTTGAGGTTTCCATCGGCTATCCATGTTTTGTAAAACCTGCTAATCTAGGCTCCAGTGTGGGCGTCAGCAAAGTCTCAAACCGTGAAGAGCTGATTAAAGCCATCCAGGAGGCTTTTCAATTCGATCGTAAAGTTATTGTTGAAGAGAATATCAACGCGCGCGAAGTGGAGGTAGCAGTACTTGGCAATGATGATCCGGAGGCCTCAGTGGTAGGTGAGGTGGTATCCTCTAATGATTTTTATGATTATAAAGCCAAATATATCGACGGCAAGTCATCTATGATCATTCCTGCGGAAATTCCTCAGGAACTGTCTGATGAAATTAGGGAAATGGCTATACGTGCCTTTTTGGCGGTTGACAGTTCAGGCTTGTCGCGCGTCGACTTCTTCCTAAGAAAGGAAGATAACAGAATTTTTATTAATGAAATCAATACAATGCCCGGCTTTACACCCTTCAGCATGTACCCCTTATTGTGGAAAGAGACTGGTAAGCCATACCGCGAGCTGTTGGATAACTTAGTTTCACTAGCCGTCAAGCGCCATGCAGATAAACAGAGAATCCAATACTCATTTGATGTATAAAGTGTGATTCGAGTTTGAGGGAAGACTTCGCCTACTTGCGAACCTTAACTGCATCACGTATGCTTGTTCTATATATTCCAAAGTGCCGCAAGAAAGGAGACTACGTATGGGATTTCAGACCGAATTTAATTCCGTGTGCAAGTTTAAATCCGAGCAAGAGCTATACGAGCTGCTGGAATATGGGCGCGGCAAAATGGTCAAAAAAGGCTTTCGTGTTTATCCAACAGGAGAGATGGTTATTGCCTACAGTCCTGATAATAAAGCGATCGCCATTGTCAAAATCGTTGCTTCTATTGCAGAAATTAACTTCCAGGGAGAAGAAGTGACCCAGGTAGAAATGGAGCTGGTACGCCGATTGACCGAAGAGGAATCGCGAATCCAGACTGCATTAGCTTATGAAATGTTTTTCGGCCTTTCACGTGGATAACAAATTGTCGACACCTTCCCTAATAATAGGGAAGGTGTTTTCTTTTTTTTTGTTGGACAACCTATTTCATATATCTTGTGAGCGGAGTGTGAATGAAATAGAATGATCGTCCGTCTAGGTTATGTCGCGATGTCGATGTTGGTAGCCAACGCTTCTCCTTCCAAAACTATGACAGCAACTACCTTCGCCAAGCTTGAAAACCGTGAAGCAGCGATTCGTAAGCTAGAGCGAACAGCTGTCGATAATATTAATAATACACTTAGGCTGTTGAAGCATAACCGAGCTTATGATATTCAACTGTACCGCTGTTCATCCAAGCTCATTCCGCTGCTGGGTCATGAGATGCTGGAAGGTTGGGATCCCATGCCGGTTCTACAGGATGCTTTTGCTGAATTAGGGCAATATGCCCGCTTGCATAAGATGCGTATTAGCTTTCATCCTGATCATTTTACTGTACTGAGCACGCCTCGGGAGGAGGTATTGCGAAATTCATTGCTTGATTTGGATCGGCATGTCACGATGCTGGAGGCGATGGGGCTTGATGAGTCAGCCAAATGCAATATCCATATAGGTGGGGCTTATGGCAACAAAGAGACGGCTCGCGCACGGTTTGTAGAACGTTTCAGAAACCTCCCGGAACGAATACAACGCAGGCTTACCTTAGAAAATGACGATAAAACCTTCACGGCTCTGGAAACATTAACGGTTTGCGAGGATGTGAGAGCCCCTATGGTGCTTGATATTCATCATCATCAGGTTAATCATTCGGAGGATGAATTGGCAGAGGAGGATATAGCCGTCTTGTGGCCAAGAATAATGCATACTTGGGAAGGTCAGAAGGAGCAGGATTCCGAGCGTCACTTACCTCCCAAAATTCACGTTTCGAGTCCCAAGAACGATAAAGATGTGCGCAGTCATGCCGATTTTATCGATGCCGCGGTGCTCATGCAATTTTTACGTTCCGTTGCACCGATGACTCCAAAGCTCGATATTATGATCGAAGCCAAAAGGAAGGATGAAGCACTCATCCAGCTTATGAAAGATGTTAGCGAGGAGAGAGATGTAAACGTTCTGGGGCAAGCTTCATTTGAACTATGAACCGTATTTATTCTTGCTTGAAAAATTCGGTAAAATGGGGTACCTTGAGTAAGGGTGAAGGCTAAAGCCTCATTTTATTTTTGGAAGGGGAATTTTTCATGAGCCAACTATTAAACGGTAAAAATATACTTGTAATGGGTGTTGCCAACGACCGCAGCATTGCATGGGCGATTGCTCAATCCTTGGCGTCACAAGGTGCTCGACTTGCATTTACATTTGAAAATGAAAGAGTTGAGGAGCGGGTCCGTAAGCTGGCTGACACTATTCCTAACTCGGTTGTACTTCCCTGCAATGTAACAGTAGATGAAGAGATTGAAACACTGGCCGGAGCTGTTAAAGAACATTTTGGTGTGCTGCACGGCCTTGTACATAGTATTGCTTTTGCTAAAACTGAAGAGCTTGAAGGATTGTTCGTTGATACCTCGCGTGGAGGCTTTGCTTTAGCTCAAGATATCAGCGCATACTCGCTCGTAGCGGTTGCGCAAAGAATGTATCCGCTAATGACTGAAGGCGGCAGCATCATGACCATGACTTATCTCGGTGCAGAACGCGCCATGAAGAATTACAATGTAATGGGTGTTGCAAAAGCTGCTTTGGAAGCAAGCGTACGATATTTGGCAAATGATCTTGGTCAATTTAATGTACGTGTCAATGCGATTTCAGCGGGCCCAATCCGTACCTTAGCTGCCAAGGGGATTAAGGATTTCAACTCCATCCTACGTTCGGTTGAGGAAAAAGCTCCGCTGCGCCGAACAACAGAAGTGGCAGAGGTTGGCGACACAGCGATGTTCCTTATGAGTCATTTGTCCAGAGGCATTACAGGTGAAGTCATTTATGTGGATAACGGTTATCATATTGTAGGTGTTTAATGTGAAATAACATTCATCCTTTCAAGGGTGGATGTTATTTTTTTTGTTGAACAGCCGGTAAAGGTCCTTGGTTATTCTTCGCTTCGCTCCACCTTGGCAATCACGCTAGTCCTTAAGGAGCTGGAGCAGCTGCCAGTTTTCCTTAGTCCTCCCAATAAATATTCGAAAAATCTCCCCTTGATTTGGATTCTTTTGTGTTAACCCCTAATTATTTTTGGGTGAAACGCTGTAGCTTTTACAACGTATATTCAATATACTAAGATTTAATATGATTTATATCTTTGAAAGAAAAAGGAAAAAGGGCTGATTGAATGTCTAATGATAGAAATCCATCCTTTACAGTCGGAAGTAAGAGCTTTACGGCGGTAGCTATTAATACAGCGTCAAAAGCGGGAGAATGGATCCAAAGTAAATTGGGGGATTTCAACAGCTTACATACAAAATATTCCTCACAGGATCTTGTAACCGAAGTAGATAAAGGCGCGGAGAAGATGATCCGCAATTTAATTCAAACCCATTTCCCGAATCACTCCATACTTGGGGAAGAAGGGGTAGAGCCGGGTCCTGCGGCATCCAGTAAAGCATTGGAGGCTGTTAAGGACGCCGAATATTTGTGGATCGTAGATCCTTTAGATGGTACAACGAATTTTGTGCATGGTTTTCCGTTCTTCAGTGTGTCTATAGCTTTAGCTTACAAGGGCGAAGTTATAGTAGGTGTGGTTTACAACCCTATATCCAACGAGCTGTTTGTTGCTGAGAAGGGAAAAGGCGCTTACGTCAAAGGAAAACCGATGAGCGTTTCCGGCGAGGGGAAGTTAATAGAGAGCCTAATTGCTACTGGCCTTCCAGCAGATCGTGCAGGAGCCTTGCCAGTTAATCTGCAGGGGTTTAATGCTCTTTGTCCTAAAGTACGAAATATTCGTATAGCTGGTTCGGCCGCGCTTCATTTGGCGTATGTTGCTTCTGGCCGTTTGAGCGGGTTTTGGGAAATCGGTCTAAATTCATGGGATATAGCAGCTGGTGCCTTACTGGTAATGGAGTCGGGCGGTACGGTTACAGATACGGAAGGAAATCCATATACTTTAGGCGTACGTAATATCTTAGCATCGAATGGACATATTCATGATGAATTCCAAAGCGAGCTTGCCAGTGCGTCTGCACTTGTGATTAAGGCATAAGAATGAATAGGGTAGTTATAGACGACCTCTACTTCAGACCTTTTGGGTTTTTGGAGTAGAGGTTGTTATTTTTTGTAGAAATGGGTATAGTATAAAAGGTTCTGTAGCGGACGAAAAAAAGTTGAGAAAAACTTGCAATCTAATTTCATCCATGCTATATTGTTCTTCCGGCCAAAAACGGCTCGGGATTGAAAGAAAAAGAAAATGAGCTTCAAAAAAATAATGCTTGCAATGTGGTAGGCGGATGTGTTATATTAAGAAAGTCGCCGCTAAACAAGTTGGCACAAAACGACAAAGAAGAAAGTCAGCAATGACGTGGCTTTGTCAACGATTGCCCTTTGAAAACTGAACAACGAGTGAGTGTTAAAATAGAGAATG
>NZ_WHOD01000048.1 GCF_013141765.1 Paenibacillus foliorum | reverse complement strand
TTGTAGTAGGTGTTTCATTAGGCCTTCCTTTATTTTTATTACTTCGTGAAATACAAATAGAGAAGAAATTAAAAGGCTGAATCTAGCGAATTTATTAAGCAAACGGGACACGATAGCCTAATAAACAACTAAGACGCGGCTACCGGTTATGGATCGGCTGCCGCGTTGTGCTAACGGGCAGTAGAGTTTAATGGTATAAGGTAATAACACCCTATATACAATCAGGAACATATGTTCTAAAATATGGAGGCGATGTCATTTCCAATTTATAGGAGGTATTGATTTGAAGAAAACAATTACTTTTAGTTCCAAATGGTTTGACCATGAGTTTGAATCAATGATCGCTTCGAAGCTGAGGTCGAAGTTTCCAGAAGTCATGTTTTCTCATGTACAGGACTCGGGAGGACATACTTCTTTGGAAGCCTGGGAAGCTTGGGAAAATAGTACAGGTCTTGATATTCGAATGGATATTAGTGATGAACAGGTTTTTAAGAAAAAGGATTATGAACTAACACCTTTCCTGAATAATTCTGACGTCAAACTTCAGTCCTTTATACCAACTTTACTTAAGTCGGTTTCCAATGAAGAACGAATATATGGTCTACCCTTTGGTGCAGGAACAAATTATACGCACGCACTCTTTTATAATGACAATATTTTTGCAAAGTTTAATGTCCCAGTCCCCGAACATGAAATGACGTGGGATCATGTAATAACATTAGCAGCAAAAGTAACAGGGACAATCGATGGTATACCTTATTGTGGATTGGACATAGGGGATTGCACTTTATTAAAAATGCAGATGGGAATTAGGTTTCTTGATCCTGAAACGCACCGACCAAAACTGTGGGAAGGTGACTGTAAGGAATATTTCCGCATTATAAAAGCTGCCTACGGAATACTAGGGAATGTTCAAGATACCGATGAACGTATATTTGTTTCCGGTAGAGCATTTCGTCGAAATGGAACTGTTGCAATGTCCATAGACTCTCCTGAGATGTTCAGCAAAAAGCTTTCATTTAAGTTAGGGGCTGTAAGTTTCCCTCAGATTAATAATAATCTTAGAGTTCCGTCATTAAATGATTCTGGATGGTTTTTGACCTTACATCCTAACTCAGAACATAGGGAAGAGGCGTTTGAGGTTATATCTTATTTAGTGTCGGAAGAAATCCAACTTTATCTTTCTAGAATTGGCCGATTTTCTTCCTTATCAGACAGAAAATACGAGGCGGATTATGGACAGGATAATCCGAATTTCTCAGGAACTAACATAGAATGGGTGTTTCAAGGACTAAAAGCAGGTTGGGCAAATCCGCAAAGCCCATATGAGGATATGGCTGGAAATATTGTTAGAAGTGAAATGGAACGAGCTGTGAGGAAAGAAATCCAATGGGACGAGGCAATTGAGATAATGGAAACACGAATTCTTGAGAAATTAAGCACTGAAATGCACGCAGATTTTTGATGGCTTTATTAAGCTAACTGGGAACGATAGTTTAAATGGACGTACACAGGAAGTCACTGCTTCCTTGAGTACGTTCATTTTTTGTATAATATAGCCAAGGATCATACATCCCTTAAAATGTTTCAATTACCAATAAAAGGATGTTCCGTTTTTCTTGACAAACACAACATAAGTACTAGCTTTATGCAATAAAAGAAGCTCCGGATAAGTTTCCAGAGCTTCTTGATAAATTAAAGCGATTTGGTTACTTTCAACTACCATGATATTATACCAAACATTTGTTCGTATAAAAGACAATTCTGAGCCAAAGGGATGATCAGATTTAGTTATAGTTATAAATGACGTTAATCAACATCAGAACAAATGGTAGAATAAACGTTTCTTCTGCCATTTAGTGCATAAACTTTGATGTCGAGATTGGACTTCTGTTTGTTTTTCAATAGTTGATTATTTTATCTAGTTCAATTTAGTATCTTTCTGAATTTTATATATTAAACTATTTTGAAAGAGGATGATGATATATGAGCGATCGTGAGAGGCTAACCAAATGGTTTGATTTTACGCCGACAACACAGACACCTGCACCGATCCCAATCACAGGATCATTTTCAAACCAACTACCAATTCCTATACCATCCGGTACTACAGCATTAACAATTATTAATCAAGTTGTTACTCTAGGAACCATTACTTTGAAACACATTCATAGGGATGACCGAATCTATCTTACAGCAACAGTTGTATCTTTTAATAATAGCAGAGCGGAGAGAGAGCCCCAAATACAGTACCAAATTGTACGGGATAATGTATTCGTCGTTATGAGTGTGATAGATACTAATGATGACGGTGGTGCGTTTTATACAACTTCTTTTACAGCTGCAGAGACGAATGTTCCCCACGGGAAACATAAGTATCATCTGCAAGCCATTTTGCTTACTCCTGTAGATCCTACTAATTCCGCAGCTAACATTCTTATTAGAAATTTTTCTTTAGAAGGTACAGTTCTTGATGAAAATAACACCTAAGCTGCGTCGAGCGGCTTTTTTTCAGACGGTCATTAGTAGATTTGAGACTATCGAGATCGCGAGATAAAAAAAGGGCCACCCGTAAAGGATGGCCTTTAAACTTGCCGTTACAGACAGCGCGGAGAACGGTACCATAGATAACAGCTGAGATCATTAAGCTAACAGAGAACGTTTGTTGAAGAAGAACATAAATGAGCAGGTGCCGCGGCAGCCTGCTCATTTTATTGAACTACAGGGCAGTTATCTTCAATAACATAACGTCCCGTTGTATAATTATGGAAATACATATTGAGGTGACTTATTATGGGTAATAGAAGCTGTGCAGCCATTATAAGCAACGATTCAGTTCTTATGGTTCGCCAAACATATAAAGGTGAGACCTTTTGGACATTTCCTGGTGGGAGAATCGAGTAATCGGAAACGCCAGAAGAATGTGCAATTAGGGAGACTTTCGAAGAGACGGGATTAGAAATCGAGCTTACCAAAAAAGTCTGCGAATTATTCAATGAGAGGATAAACGGTAATTATTATTGTTACTTAGGTGAAGTCATTGGTGGGAACGCTGGATTAGGTTCGGACCCTGAGTTATCAGATGACGCCCAGGAACTACAGGAATTAAAATGGATTCCCATCAAAGAGATGCAAGGGCATCCTGAAGTGAAAAGGTTACTACCTTATTTGTAGGTTTATAGGTGCCGAGTTCATTGAACTAACGGAAAACGAGAGTTAGGTAAATGTAACATGATTGAAATCTTATTTTCATGTGGCATTAATGAGTCAAGCTTATAATAAAACTCGACCCCCTTTTTAATATAAACTTAGACCCTCAGCCCGTCGCTGTGGGTTTCTTTTTTCTATTCAACTAAAGGGCAGGATTGTTGATTAACTTCTCCATTTATTACCTATTCATTTTTTGTTAATTATATCTCATAATTATGAAACAGCGTATATAGTTACATAAGAAAAGGCGGATACATAAGTGCGAAAATTTAAGATAACTATTACAATTTTTTTACTACTCTCTTCTATATACGTGAAACCATCTTTTGCTTGTGGTGGATGTATGGGCGAGAATCCAAAGCCCTCCTTTGTTGATTGGTTTTTTACAATAGGCTCATTCGTCACATTCATGGGAATAATTATTCTGTCTCTTATTTTAGTAATAAAAATTTGGAGAAATAAAAGAAATTCAAAGCGTTATTAAACTAAAGCAGAACTATAGTTTAATCACGACATGAAGACAGCCGGCACACGATCGGCTGCCTTTGTCAGTTGAAGTAACGGGCAGATTAGTTTAATAAGAAGAAGGTAATTCTAATGTTAATAATTGTTTGAACATAATTGCAAAGCGTTTCTTATCGGAGGAAAATATGATCTGGAATTGGATCGGAACTATAATTTGTTGGATAATTGCTTTAATAGCAATTGCTTACGGTTTTTATCTTACGAAAGAAGTACATAAAAAGAAAAGCGTTGTTGATTATGCAGTTATGCCAAGTTTTTTTAACATTTCATCTGATACCTTTATAGGCTGGGTTTTCGGAGCGATTACTGGAATAATATTCGGTCTATTTGTGGGACTATTCTTCAAAATATTGCCTTGCTGGTTAGCAAGAGGTATTCATTTTGCGATTGGAATTGGATTTTTTGCATTAGGATTTTATTTATTATAAATACAGTAATTAAGCAAACATTTTAACGGAGAACGTTAGTTCAATGAAACAGCGACAGCTAGGACTTTATTTTCTCGTCCTTGGCTGTCGCTGTTTCGATTCATAGGGTTCAGTCTAATACATATTTTATTGAGTCTGACGGTTTAGCGATTGGTAAAGCCGCGTGTAAATAAAGACATTCGGTCTAACGCTTTATTTTCTATGGACAATAGGGTCTTAGACTGCCGCTGTTACTATAGAGTTTTACCGAGCCAATCTCTTAATTTCCCACCGACGAGAAACTATTCCCAAGCCCTCTGACAGTTTTGAAGTCCATGATGAGCCTTAATGTCATTGCTGTGACATCTCTTTGTGAAACGCCTCATCCAACAACATGATTTCTGCTTTTTGATTGACGGCATGGTTCCCAAGCTTTACATCAATGATAAAGTCATTGCTCAACATCTGACGGTAACGAGAAATAATATCGTTGTCTGGCAATTCCCCCATTGCCTTCGTTTCAGGTGGGATTACGGGAATTCCGGCTTGTTCTACCAGATGAATGTTTTGTTTAATTTCAGCTGCGATCTTACGTAGAATGCTTTCACTTTTTGCAGTCTCTACCTCTACCATTCCATCATTTGTGTAGAAATGCTTGTTGACGATAGCCAAAGCAGTATGACAAATATGGAATGCTAAAATATCTTTTTGGATTTCATAATGCAAATCCACCGTTTCAAATAGTTGAGCAAGTTCTTTTACTCTTTCGGTTACCAGTCCATTAATTTCACCAAAAATGGTTCCTTGATGTTTTTCGGATCCGAATTGGGCATATAGAACATTATCTTTGATGTCTCCTCCAGCACCCGGGAATCCTGGGAGTAACCGGTCGCCCACGATTTCAAGCCAGCCATCATACCCAATGGTGTTGGTCAAGGTGACAATGGTTTTACTCTGATTATTCTTGATCACAGTCAGGGCAGAATCGGCCTGATCATACCGTACGGGAACAAAAATGTAATCATAAATGTCATCGTCTTCAAGCTTTTCTATCGTCTTAATTGATATTTGCTTTATCGTTCCCTTATCGTTGTATAGTAGTCCATTCCTTCTCAGTTTATCCAGCCTATTTCCGCGTGCCAGCACTGTTACATTCATTCCGTACTGTGCAAATCGGAGAGCATAGACACTGCCAATCACACCAGAGCCAAAAATCAAGAGTCTATTTTGTTTAGTGTTCATTATAATCCTTCCTTTCAGCTAATTAGTCACTATTTGCTTAAGCAACACCAGTTGTATAAAATAATAGTACCGCATTCTAATGATTTCAACCGGCAGATGTAGTGGGAAGTTGCATAGACAACACCTTAGGATATTTGATGTTTAAGAAGGGAATGGATATGGTGAATCTGCAAGATCCAAGGGTTTTGCGTACACGACAGTTAATAAGGGAAGCATTTAATGAATTGTTGCGGAGTAAAGGATTTGATGCAATAGCCATCAAGGACATCGCACAAAAAGCTACCATTAACCGCGCTACCTTTTATGCCCATTATGAAGATAAATACGCTTTGCTTGACGAGACCATCGAACAGGCTTTTCTCGGGATGATTCCTGAAGAAGTGATGCATGCGAGGGAGTTTACAGGTGAAATATGCGGTCAGTTGATCTTGCTGACACACCGCTATATTGTAGATTTTTATCGAATATGCAGAATGGATTCCAAATCTATTGCTAAGATTGTCGATGAAAAAATAAAGAAAATGTTGGAGCAAACAATAGAGAGCATATTTTTGAAAGAAGTTAACCACCAAATGGCAGTCCAACATCATACAAGGATCTTGTCGGCCATGACAGGCTCAGCGATTTATGGTGCTGCATATTCTTGGTTTAGGGATGGGGAAAATGATCGAATTGAGTTACTCGTAGACATTGTTCGTCCCTATGTGATGAATGGTCTGGATTTGTATCACAAGTGATGGATATTTTAAAAAACTCGCCATTCGATTGCGCCAGCGTCGATCACTGTGGGGTTTGAAATGCCCAACCAAAGACTGTGTTGCAGGTTCACCAGTCTACAACTTAATGTTCTGAGTCTAATACTTTATTATACAGTCTAAAGACTGCCGTTGGTCTTATTATGCTTATTATCCGGATTATATCGGTTTGCAATTAAGAAATTCGAGTAAATTCAACAGATCTAGTCTAACACTTTATTTTCTTCGGACAATAGATCAGCTTTCATGGGGGTCTTTGTTAACTTGATTGCTGTTGTCAGCAGAAAATAAAGTATTAGACTGAAAAATATAGTGTTAGTCTAGGAAAGGCTAAGAAAATAAAGTTGTAGACTGGACCGATGGCGTTAAGCTAACGGGCAGAATAGTTTGGTAATCATATCCATGTTACAATGTAGTTAACATATTTAATGAGGGTGGATAAACCATTATGGAGAAATACGCCAAAGTCATGGGAGTTAATTTCCCAAAGATGACGTTAGACCGTACAATAGAAGTTCTCACTGATGTAATTGAAGAGAAAAGACCCGAACTCTTTCATGTAATAACGGTTAACCCAGAGATCACCATGGCTTGTCAAAAAGACACATCGTTACGCTTAATAATTGATGAAGCAGGTCTGATTACAGCTGACGGTATTGGAATTGTAATGGTATCTCGTCTAAGAGGTGGAAATCTTCCCGAAAGGGTTACTGGATACGACACGTTGTTAAGGTTACTCGATTCTGGGAACCAAAAGAAATGGTCTTTTTATTTTCTGGGTGCAGATCCGCTAACTAATGAAAAAGTGTGTGAGGTTATACGCAAAAAGTATCCTGCCCTTTCAATATTAGGTAGACACCATGGTTTCTTTAAACAAACTGAAGAAGATAAGATTGTCGAAGAAATTGGAACCTTAAAGCCTGATATTTTAGTGGTTGCACTGGGAGCACCTTATGCAGAAAGATTGATTCATAAGAATAAATCAAAACTAAATGCGAAGATTGCTATTGGTGTTGGAGGTAGTCTTGATGTAATTTCAGGAAAAGTAAAGGAGACCCCAGAAAACTGGAAACGGCTAAACTTGGAATGGCTTTACAGGTTGATTAAACAACCTTCAAGATGGAAGCGACAGTTAATCTTACCTAAATTCGCAATTCGTGCACTAACGTTTAGAGAAAAGTAAATCGTCGTTCCATTGAACTAACGGGACACGATAGTGCAGGAGCTTTCATATGCCATCTCTTCTATTGGTTTGTTTAAATAATGGCAGGATGATGGGACAATGATGCCGAATTACTTTTAAATTAACAATGAGGTCGTTCGATACATGAGACGAGTATTGGAAGGCGGGTAATAGAGATGATTGCACAAGCTATTATTATAAAAAATGGACATGTATTAATGGTGAAGCAATACGTGGAACGGGGAGATGTTGTTTGGAATTTCCCTGGTGGCAGCATTGAAGAAGGTGAAAGTCCAGAACAAGCATGTATTAGGGAATTAAA
This sequence comes from Paenibacillus foliorum, assembly GCF_013141765.1. Classification (GTDB taxonomy): domain Bacteria; phylum Bacillota; class Bacilli; order Paenibacillales; family NBRC-103111; genus Paenibacillus_S; species Paenibacillus_S foliorum. Next base: position 2,139 of record NZ_WHOD01000048.1, on the reverse strand, counting down.
AGAAGAAACAGGATATGACGTTCAAGTAAACGGACTGTTAAATGAGATAAACAAAAAATTCAGCTTTTTGGCTGAAATTATTGGAGGAGAACTATTCCTCGACACTAACAATCAGGATAATGAGGACATTATAGAAGTTGCGTGGATTCCGTTAAATGACTTTGGAAAATTTGACCCTATTACCATGCCAGTGTTGGAACTTGCAAGAAAGTAATGCTACGCTAACAAGAACGAAAGATACACAAATGAAGGGCTGCCGAGTGGCAGCCCTTCATTCCGTTAACGGGCAGATTAGTTCGGAAAAATCATGAAAATGCTATAAATTATTTGTTGTATATGCCCAAAGAATGTAATGCAATATGCACACAATAATTAAACAAACACATTGGATATATAAATGGTTTTGCTTAATGCTTTTAAAGATTTTGCTGAGTGAAAAAATGTATGCAAAAGCAAATATCAATATCATAAGTAGGCTCAAAAATGTTTCGTGATATAATACATAACCACTTGGTCCCCAAAATCCGAGACGCATTGACAAAGGGAGTGTTAATATAAAAAGGAAAGCGTAAAAAAGACTAACTAAAGTTGATATAAATATTTTCATGTGTAAAAACTCCATTCACATTACATTTGTAGAAAGTATATGAATACCTTAACATTAAGCTTTATTACCGTACAACATGAGAAAATTGGGTGTCCCACAAAGTGACTTGCTACCTTTATGGTAGGGTTAAATATTAAAACTTGTTAGGGGCTATTAGTTGAACGATCCAGAGGGAGCAGATCTGCCGTGGCAGCTGTCTCCCTTTTCGCATTAAAGAAACGGGCAGAAATCGTCGCTTATCATAAAATTATAATGATACTTTCCATTAAGTAGTGATCCGATTGGTGCTAAAATCCTAGGTAGCGGAATCTAAATTGTGAAAGGATGATGTAAGTGTTTTTTAAAACTTGCCAGGTTCAAGAGATTCGGCATCTCATTCAAGAATATACTCAAACACTATCCTCGCCATTTGACTCTTTTTTGGAGGAGCACATTCTCTCGTCGGATTTTTATGTGATTCTTGAAGAATCAAACGAGATTGGTTATTATGCAATTCATCACGGCCGTCACGGCCAATTACTGACGCAATTTTACGTTCGGCCATCCTATCTAAAGGCTGCTCAAGAGTTATTTTACCAAGTGATTAAAAAATATAATGTGGAGTCACTCTTTGTTCCGACCTGTGATGAGTTGTTTGTAAGCTTAGCTTTAGATAAAGACTTTCACATCACCAAGCAGGCTTATTTTTTTCAAGATAGTCGTCTAGAATTGATGGAGAAAGAATCGTTAAAAGGTGATATTTTTGGTCCGGCAACATTAGATGATCTCTTGCCCATGCAAGAGGCGTGCGGGGATTTTCTCGATCATTATGAAAAAAGGATTACGAATGGAGAACTCTTTACCTATTACAGGGGTTCTGTCCTGCTTGGAGTTGGAGTTCTTGAAAGGAGTAAGATGCTTGATGGATTTGCTAGTATAGGCATGTTTACAAATGAAAATTATCGTAAGCAAGGGATTGGGAGGAACATTATTCTTAAGTTAAGAAAATGGTGTTATAGCCAACAATTAGCGCCGATTTGCGGATGCTGGTACTATAATGAGGCATCAAAGAAAACCTTAGAAAGTGCAGGCATGATTACAAGAACCCGACTTTTAAATATTAAAGTAATTTTGCCCGAACATATTGAATAACTTACTACTTACCATAACAATCAGCGCAGAACCGTAACACAGTAATAGCTAGGCCATTGCGCTAACGGGTAACGATAGTTTAAATGGACGTACATAGGAAGTCACTGCTTCCTTGAGTACGTTCATTTTTTGTATAGTATAGCCAAGGATTATATACTCCTTAAAATGTTTTAATTCCCAATAAAAGGATGTTCCGTTTTTCTTGACAAACACAACATAAGTACTAGCTTTATGCAATAAAAGAAGCTCCGGATAAGTTTCCAGAGCTTCTTGATAGATTAAAGCGATTTGGTTACATTTATTCAACTAATGGGCAGTTATGCTCAATAATTCACACTACATATATGGAAATAACCACTGTTTTAGTTGACTTATCAACTACTTTGGTATATTCTTTCATG
>NZ_WHOD01000047.1 GCF_013141765.1 Paenibacillus foliorum | reverse complement strand
TTCAATTAGGCTGCCGATTCATGCCGGCAGCCTCGTCCTAGTTTTCTTATTAAACAAACGTTCTCCGTTAGCGGAACAAACTTTTAGGAAATCCCCAATACCTTGCTAAGTAACCACCAAGTTAACCTAACCATTAGATGCTAATAGTCAGACTGAACAGGGTCAATAGCAATAAACTGGCGCGAAGGGAATTATGCGATCCCATCGGTTCTGAAGTAATCAGGCATTGGCGGGAACTCGCCCTGTCTGGGCCACTCGTGTTAACTCTACATTCACTGGTTTCGATACGACAGAGTACAAAACAAGGAAAACAACCTGGGCAATAAGGGCCGTGAGACTCCATGTAAGAGCATAAACAGGAGCGAAATTGAACCATTGGGTACCTGCCAGTACGAGTGTCGAGACGAGGGCAAAAGCCCCAAAAATCGGCATTCTTGTATCGGCAACTTCATGGATTCTGCCAATTACTTCGGTCATTCCAGCATCGGAACTAAGGGACAATGCCTTTCTCCCAATTACAGTGAAGAATACGTCAACACCGTACACAACTACAATGCTAAGAATGGCGATAATATGCAGGCATATATCATAGATCAATTTTTCCTTTCAGCTCGCGTATTTCATCCGGCATGTCTTCCGGTTTCATGTTTTTAGGAACAGAAGTTGTTCCAGCAGCAACTGCGGTATCATAAAACCAACACTTATATTTGATCGTATTCAATGTTTTCTGCAGCGATTCAATCTGTTCCTCGACAAGCTTTTTTCTTTCATAGAACATATCGCGGCGCAGTTGGAGAGTGGAATCCCCCTCCATATACCAGTCGACAAACTGCTTGATCTCTTTAATTGGCATACCTGTAGCTTTCATACATCCAATCAGCCGAATCCACCCAAAATCCTTTTCCTTAAACATTCGTACACCACCCGCACTACGTTCCACAAAGGGAATCAACCCTTCTCTGTCGTAGTACCGTAAAGTATACGAGGTTAATTGCATTTTCACCGCCGCTTCACTAATCGTATAGAGCATAATCCCACTCCTATAAGTTTTTTTATAAAAACTATTGACTTACAGTTAACTGTAGGTTGTAAGCTGACACTATCAACACTTCCTGATTTTGTCAAGATGAGAAAAGGAAGGAAATAAGAACGGCTTGAAACAAATAGGAGGTGATAAAATACCCTAGCTGGCAGAAAAAAGATAACCACAAAGGTCACAAGAACTGGAAAAATGATTGAAATATAAGGAGAGATTGATATGAAGACAAGATTTTTGGGAAATGGATTGAAAACATCTGAAATTGGCATTGGTTGTATGGGATTAAACCATCATCGCGGACCAGCAAAGGATAGAAACGAAATGATCTCGGTTATCCATGCTGCCGTTGATTTGGGGGTCACTATGCTTGACACTGCGGAGGTTTATGGGCCGTATACAAATGAGGAATTGGTGGGCGATGCTTTGGTCGGTCGAAGAGATAAGGTTCAACTTGCGACAAAAGGTGGGCACAAAGTCGGTGATCCTCAAGGCGGGCTTGATAGCAGACCTGAATCTATTCGCAAAGCCTTAGAGGGGTCTTTACGCCGGCTTAAAACCGACTATATTGACCTATATTACATCCACCGTGTTGACCCCAAGGTCCCGATTGAAGACGTAGCGCTAGCGATGCAACAATTCAAGAGAGAAGGAAAAATAAGACACTGGGGACTTTCAGAAGCCGGAGCAGAAACTATCCGCAGTGCTCATGCGGTTGAACCATTGACTGCGGTCCAAAACGAATATTCTATGTGGTGGCGAACTGTAGAAACCACCCTTTTTCCAACGCTGGAAGAACTGGGAATCGGAATGGTTGCTTATAGTCCCCTTGGGCGTGGATATCTAACCGGTAAACTCGACAAGAATATGTCTTTCAGCATAAACGATAACCGAGCAGAGCTGCCAAGATTTACGAAGGAAGCTATGGAAGCAAATCAAGTGGTCATTGATTTCATAGAACAATTAGCAATGGAAAAGCAGGCAACTCCGGCTCAGATTGCATTAGCATGGGTATTAGCACAGAAACCCTGGATTGTTCCAATCCCAGGAACGACAAGGATCGAGAGGATTCAGGAAAACAATGCTTCAGCGGAAATCATTTTCACCGAAAGTGAGCTCAAACAAATAAATAATGCTTTAAGCAAAATGGAAATAGTTGGTGACCGCTACCCCGCTTCTCAGCAAAACAAGATTGGAAGATAGGAATCTTGCCTCTTTCACCTTAAAGGATTACGGCGGCCGATTCTTCATCAAGCGATGTTTCGGTACCAGGCTCTTTAGAGTCATTCACTAGACCTTTAGACATATGTATAAAACCAGATATTTTGTGAAGAAGATCTCCGAACAAAGAAAGAGACCCACGCCATTAGGCATGCAAATAAATAAAAATATAAGGTATTCCCAAAAACAGGAATAAATGAAATAGCCGCAAAAAGCATTGTAGCACATATTGTGCCTAAAGAAACATAACGGGTTAAAGCTACTATTATTACAAAAAAGCCAAGGCATAAAAGGGCCATAACCCAGTTAACCATAAACAGCACAGCCACTGCTGTAAGTGCTCCCTTGCCCCCTTTAAACCCAAAATATACAGGCCCCTTGAAATTATTTATTACGATAATATCTTCTTCAGCTCACACCACGCTATCCTGCCAGTTACTTCAACGAGGCTGCCGATTCATGCCGGTAGCCTCGTCCTGGTTTCTTATTGAACAAACATGCCCCTTTAGCCGAACTTATTGTTTCTTAGTCGTTCCAGCACCGATGACGATG
>NZ_WHOD01000046.1 GCF_013141765.1 Paenibacillus foliorum | reverse complement strand
TCGTTAGCTTAATAATCTCCCCCATACTGTTTCCTCATGTCCATCTTGTGAAGATAACGTACATGTCCAAATATCTTGACAGTCCCGGTTTTCTTTAAAATGACTTAACATTTGCCTTAATGTCTCAGGCATTTTTAAGTCCATAATGTTTGAAAAAGTTATCCAATGTAATTCACCCTCATTACAATCAACAATGTCTCTTGTACTGGTTTCCCCTATGAATATATAGTGATGATTAATTTCTAACCCTTTTTGCCGTATGAGTGTATGTAACGTAATCTCAAATCATCTACTTGCTCTTCGGTAATACCAGTTTCCTCTGATATCTCACGTAAGCAAGAGGTTTCAGGATGACTCATTTCATTTGGTTCTACGTGTCCGCCGATACAAGCCCACAATCCTGGGGCTATTTTTTTATTTTCAGACCGTTTTAACATAAGAACAGCATCACCGTTGAATAGAAAAGCTCCTGTCATTGTTCGAACCTTTATCATGATGTACCACCTTCCAGTCCAAATATTACCACAAATCAATATTATATCCTTTTCTTTTGAATAATCCCAGATGATATTAATCTAGCAGTTCGTAGAATATATTATTTGTACTCTTGAGGCAGAACCAACAATCTACACCAGTTCCATGCTATACTGCCCGTTACTTGAATAGGCTACCGCTTATGACGGCAGCCTAGTGTCATTGTGCTATCGTCTCCCGTTGCCTACTAGGGTTATCATTCGCTCCTCCTAGACATTAAGTGTTTTCCTCTATCCAAGAACGCAACTTATCAGCATAGAAAGAGCGTTCATCTG
>NZ_WHOD01000005.1 GCF_013141765.1 Paenibacillus foliorum | reverse complement strand
TTGGTTACAATTGACAATATAATCCTTGTGTGGAACACCTTACGATATTGGTTTTCAGCTTGGTCAATCACTAAAGCCCCGTGTAATCGGAATTGTTGGATATTTGCTGAAATCAGGTGAAGATTTTCAAAGTAATGAGATCGAAGAAACCATCATTCGATTAACGCAACATTTGAATAAATATTGGCGTCCTAATGTATAGGAATTAACACGTTACTTTAATTAAAGGAGGGAAGTGCGTGAGGATCGTTGTGTTTTTACTTTTGTTTATGTGTTTCATGACAACAGGGTGCACGAAAGATGAAATATTAATTACTTCAGAACAGACTAAAACCATTGGAAATCCAACTGCAGAAGAAGTTTTGACAATGGATCCGAATGCTAATGTTTTTTTGTATAAAGACACCATTTATATTGCAGGAATTCCTTGGGTAAACGAGTTAAAATTAACCAAAGACATACAAGTAACTGAAATTACTCATCAAAGTAATAATGGTAAAGCTTTTATCAACGGAACAGCAAATAAACTGGCAATCGGAACAAAGATCTTTCGTGTCAAAGAGCGAAATGACATACTAATAGCTGAAACAGATAGAGGAGACATTAGATTTTATCAATTAGTTGAAGGATAATATAGATTCTCGACGTCATTTGCAACTATGCTAACACTGTAGTTAACCCTGGAGTCCATGGTCGTTGTTCCACGAATACAGTCGTTCTAGCTAACTACTTTTCTTGAAGCTCTACCTGCTTTACGAAAAGAATTTTCATAAACAAAAACCAAAAGAACCTCCTATATGGGAGGTTCTTTTGGTGAAAGGGGGATGTCAAATGTCATGCAGGGCTTTGGTTACATAAATACGATATTCGAAAAAGTCTAGAGCTGCTTGGGCTATAGCCCGATTAAAGAAATAAACTCAGTACCACTTATCAGATATTAAATACAAAAGCCAGCAGATAAAACAATAACCAATAGGATGAACAGAACCAAGATTGTTGCAGTGGAAGTAAATCCGACAGAGCTCATTGCTATCCCTCCTTTTTCGTTTCTAAGCATATGTTATTCGCAGCTCATACATTTTGAATGGACTTATACCTACTATATAGCATTAGTCCATTACAATATTGTTTTTCATTCATATGATGAGATAAAAATGTTGCGAAAGGAAGTTATCCGTATGGAATATTTAGATATGCTAGCAAAATTAGGGATTGGCAACGCTCATCCTGGAGGATTTGCCGCAACTATAAAGCAACTTGAGCAATATCCTCTTCAAACGAACTCTCAAGTTCTTGAAGTTGGATGTGGAACAGGAAGAACCTCTTGTTATTTAGCTGCGAAGGGCTATGATGTAACGGGTATTGATATTCGCTCGGAAATGATTTCAAAAGCAACTTTACGGGCAAAAGAAGTGAATGTCTCTGCCGTCTTTTTGGAAGGAGACGCATGCTCACTTCCATTTGAAAGCCACTCTTTTGATGTGATTCTTGTTGAATCCGTATCTATATTCGTGGATACTGCTAAAGCCTTATCGGAATATTATAGAGTTCTGCGTACTGGAGGCAAAGTTTTTGACAGAGAAATGATTCAATTCAAACCTATGCCAAAAGAAATCTATGATGAAGTTACACGTTTTTTTCAGATAGACACGTTATGGGATTATCAGGAATGGTCCCAAATAGTAAATAAAGCTGCCTTTAAAGACACACAGATAGAAGGCCCCTTTTTGTTTCACAAGATCAACGAGGATCTTCTCGAACATCCCGATCACCATCAACACATAGATGCCGGTTCTTTTTATGACGCCGCACTTTGGGAAGTAACTAATAAATATAATAGTATAATGGAACGTTATCAAGAATACATGGGTTATATCCATTTTATGGGAACTAAATAAATACTTGCTATAATGACGAATGGCTTTTTTACGATTATTCCGAAAGTTCGAGGGTAAATCACTAAACTACAAACAAGCCTGCAGCTTAATCAGCCGCAGGCTTGCTTTTGTTAAGCCAAAATGCCTATGTTAAGAATATTAATTTTAACCTTTGGCTTAATATTAATTTTCGGAGTTCATTCCTTCAAACATTTTCTTTTCCAGCTCATCTCAATGTGTCTCGGGATCAACGTGATGGGCAAGGAAAGCCTCAATATTCCCAATGACAGTATGAGCTGTAAAATTTAATTATAATCAGGAGGCTTATAAGTTTTCAGTCCCAATGATTATAGAGTGTGACAAATATCCACCTCTAAGTGTTGAAATCGAATACACACATACAAGCAATGGTTGGAGAATTAATAAACTTCCTAAGAATTTTAGATTGTCTATTATTATTCCACGCTGGAGCTTTTATATTAATTTGATATTTTAGTTGGATCAAACCCTTGCGGGAATATTTCTTCAAAGCGTTCCTTTTTCTCGTATAAGTTATACCAAGCTTCTGCAATGACATCCGGATCTCCTGCTGTGTCGGCTTGTATCAAGGTTCCGATTGAAAGATGTCCGACGAATATGCCTTTTCCTTTCAACTCATTGTACAGGTTTGTAGCATAGTTACGAATACCACTCATTACAATTCCGCCATTCCCGACAAAAGGTAGAGGGAACATGGCAGATAAGCCTGTTGTAAATAGAATTGCCCCAGAACCGTTATTTATCATGTCTGGTAATACTTCATTGACTGAAAGAACGGCAGGTAGTAAATAGCTGTTTACTTGTTCTAATACGCTTTCAGGCGTTATTTCTAATACACTTGTGAATTTATCCCACCCCGCATAAGGGCTAAATTCTAGCACATCTATATGACCAAAATCTTTTTTAGCAGCTTGTATGGCTTGTTTTAAAGCAGCCAAATCAGTGACATCCGCTACATAAGACTGCGCTTCAATATTTAACTTTTTAAGTTCACTCACGATAATTGATAATTTCTCCGGATTACGCGAAATGGCGGCTACCTTAAATCCTTTTTCTCCGAATTTTTTGGCGAGAGACAAACCTAATCCAGATCCTGCACCAATTATTGCAACAGTTTTCATCTTTCATGAACTCCTTATCAGTGATATAAATGAATAAATAAATTGAAATCCACCATAATAGTCAAGTACACCTACCTATCGATTGGAGGATAAAACATGCTCGATAACCTCGAGAGTAACTATGATTGTTCCAATGCGGGAGAAGATCTGCAGCAACTCAAGCAGGAGCTAAGATCACTTCGTGAACAGCAAGCAGAAGACAAAGAATCACAGGAAAAGACCAATCGGCTTGAAAATCAAATCTCGTTCATATTAAACAAATGTGATATCAACCATTGAATAAACAACGAATACCCTTCTTTACCCGTCAAGCAGCTTCCTAGCATGAAACAAGGGATTGAGATTGATGGCTAAAAAAAATCACGAGGATAAATAAGGGAAGCTCCATCTGAAAAGTGAGGAGAGGGAGGGGGTCAGGGAAACTCGGCTCTCTTCCTCTATGCCTGAGAAGCAGGGCCTTGGAGATGGCAGATACATTTACAAACGGGATCGTTAATCTATTTCCAAATGTCACTAAAATTAAATAATCCGTATTCCATAAACATGTCCAGTTGTTAGGACATGTTTATTTGTTGACATCAAGTAGTGATGAAAGTCTTCTTACAACCTTTATCTAGATGACACCGTTTTGCGCCAAGCTATGATCGTGTTGAAATTCTTTTAAGAAGTTCATTTATTAATTTAAATAATATGGACAACAAGACCTGTATATATATAGGCTATGAAGATTTTGAACGTTGCAAGATCATTTGGAAAAAGGAGGGGGTCAAGATCGGTCAATCGGTTGGGAAAAGCGTTCCCCGAAGGGAAACATGGGAGAAGGTTACAGGGACAGCCAAGTATATTAATGATATCTCAAACCCAGGGCTATTACATGCCAAAATCGCTATCAGCCCACATGCTCACGCTAAAATAAAATCAATTGATTCGTCCGAAGCCATGAAAATTCCGGGTGTAAGGGCAGTCATAACCGGACAATATTACCTGATTTTGACCGGGTCGCCATTGGCAGACCGTCCACCAATCGCAATTGATAAAGTGAGATATTATGGCGAGCCCGTCGCCCTTGTTGTCGCGGAACAAGAATATATTGCAGAAATGGCGGCTCTACAAATCAAAGTGGAATATGAGCTTTTACCAGTTGTCCTTTCTCCCAGCGACGCCTTTCAGAAAAATGCTCCACTCATACATGAGCGTCTTGCCGAGTATAAGCGGAGCGAAGAGGTTTACCCGGAACCGGGAACTAATATCGCCAACCGAACAAAAATACGAAAGGGGAATATGGAAGAAGGATGGAAGAATAGCGATCATACCGTTGAAGTCGAGGTCACTTTACCGCAATCGGATCACGCTGCAATGGAAATGCGTTGCTGTACGGTACAGATTTTACCTGACGAAAAAGTAATCATCCATTCCGCTTCACAATCGCCCTTTGTTATCCGAAGAGCAATTAGCCAGTCGTTTCATATTCCGCTTCACAAAGTGATCGTTCACACGCCTCTGGTCGGAGGTAGTTTTGGTGGAAAAGCCGCGATTCAAATAGAATTTCTTGCTTTTTTGGCTTCCCGTGCGGTAGGAGGAAGAGCTGTAAAATTGGTGAATTCCCGAGAGGTGGACATGATCTCTTCTCCAGTCCATATCGGATTGGATGCTAAAATCAAGCTTGGCTGCACTCATGAAGGGAAAATGATGGCCGCCGAAATTTTACATCTGTTTGATGGAGGAGCGTATTCGGATCGAGGTGCGGTCATGAGCCGAGCGGGAGCCGTCGATTGCACGGGACCTTATCGCATCGATAACGTTCATTGCGACTCTTTATGCATGTATACGAACCACCCTTATTCCACTTCATTTCGAGGATTCGGCCATCCGGAACTGACGTTTGCCATAGAAAGAGCGATGGATCTATTGGCGGGTCGAGTGGGCATGGATCCTTTGGAATTTCGTTTTTATAATGCGATAGGGGCAGGGGATACGTCCCCGACACAAACTTTACTGGATAAAAGTAATCTGGGCGATTTGCCAATGTGCATTGCAAAATTGAAAACATTAATCCATTGGGATGACCATCCGACGCGTGAAACCGATGGCCATCTCATCAAGGCGAAGGGGGTGTGCTGTTTCTGGAAAAACTCAAATACGCCGTCAGATGCGGGAGCAGGAGCTGTTATCGTATTTAATCCCGATGGAAGCGTTAATCTGCTTTGCGGTGCAGTAGAAATCGGCCAGGGCACAAGGACGTCGCTGACTCAACTTTTGGCCGAACGGTTGGTTATGGATGATCAGATGATACATATCTCTACGGAAGTCAACACCGAGACCGATCCCCATCATTGGAAAACGGTAGCCAGCCGCAGCACCTTTTTAGTCGGCAATGCGATTCTTAATGCGGCCGACGATGCCATCGTACAGTTAAAAAACATAGCTGCAATCGTATTGCAATGCTCGCCGACAGACTTGGAAGTTGGAGCGGGCAAGGTCTTCTTGAAAGATCGCCCTGATATGGGGATAGCGATTGAAAAAATCGCTAACGGCTACAAATTCCCAAATGGGAATACCATAGGTGGTCAAGTCATCGGACGCGGGAGCTATGCGATGCGTAATTTAACATCACTAGATCCTGAAACCGGTAAAGGAAATCCCGGTCCGGAATGGACGGTAGGCGCTCAAGCAGTAGAAGTGGAATTGAATACGAGAGAATATACGTACAAAATCGTTAAAGCGACAACGGTCATTGATGCCGGCAAGGTGATCAATCCTGAATTTGCCCGCAGCCAAATCACAGGTGCTATGAGTATGGGCTTAAGTTTAGCAAGCCGGGAAGCTTTTTTATTCAATAATAAAGGTGCTGTATTAAATCCGCAATTTAGAACCTATAAATTAATTCGATATGGAGAGCAACCTGAGTACTTCGTTGATTTCGTCGAGACGCCTCATTTGGAAGCGCCTTACGGATTACGCGGAATAGGGGAGCATGGCCTGATAGGAATGCCCGCTGCATTGGCAAATAGCCTGTCCATCGCCGCTGGAATTGAGCTTAATCATTTGCCTCTGACACCAGAGATGATCTGGAGGACGATCCATGATTCCGTTTGACTTTGAATACTACAAACCTTCTTCCGTTCAGATGGCTGTGGAATTGTTTCAGTTTTTACAAAAACAAGGGAAGAAACCGATGTATTACGCCGGAGGGACGGAGATCATCACATGGGCTCGAACTAACTCCATTCAACCGGGGGCTGTTATCGATTTGAAGTCCATTCCGGAGTGCAGCGTAATGGAACTGCAGAAGGATAAGCTCGTTATCGGAGCTTGCATCACGTTATCGGCTTTATCTGCGGCGAACCCGTTCCCGCTGCTCAGTGAAACGGCACAGGGAGTCGCCGACCAAACAGCTCGGAATAAGATCACGCTCGGCGGAAACATTTGCGGCAAAATTTATTACAGGGAGGCCGTACTCCCGCTTCTGCTGGCTAACAGTCGTATGGTTATAGCAGGAATACAAGGGATAAGAGAAGCCTCGATTCACCATGTATTCTTACAACAATTGAGACTGGAAAATGGAGAATTTCTTGTACAGACCTTAACAGACCGAGGCTATTTACAGCTGCCTTTCGTTCATTACAAGAAACGGCAAATAGGCAACGTTGGCTATCCTCTAGTAACAGTAGCTGCTCTTAAGAAAGATAATCAGATTCACTCAGCATACAGCGGCGTCTGCTCATTCCCATTTCGATCCGTTGAAATCGAGCGGGCGTTGAATGATTCCTCGATACCATTGGCAGCAAGAATTGAGCAGGCGATCGGCAGCCTTCCTGGTCCTTTAGTACATAATGCGGAAGGTTCCGCCTCTTATCGGAAATTTGTGCTTAAACAAACAATGGCTGACATGGTACATATATTGGAAAGAAGGTGAAGCATGTCATCCTGCGATACTGCTTTGTATCCTGTTGAAATCGATGTTAACGGTGAGAAGCGAACGATTCAAGTAAGAGGAGCGGATATACTCCTACATATACTTCGAGACAAACTCGGACTCACAGGAAGTAAATCCGGTTGCAATAACGGTGACTGTGGTACATGTACAATATTGGTAAACCGTCAACCCATTAAATCGTGCCTTATGCTCACCGTGGAAGCTGATGGAAAACAAATCACAACGATCGAGGGGGTGACGAACTCACCGGTACAAAATGCCTTTGTTCACAATCAGGCATTCCAATGCGGTTACTGTACCCCCGGCTTTATTGTAAACTGTGAAGGCTTGTGGAATGCTCACCCGCATGCAGATGAAGAAACCATTAGGGTATGGCTGGAATCCAACATTTGCAGGTGTATGTCCTATGAAGAAATTCACCATGCAGTGAAGGACGTTTTTACACCGATATAATGAGAGGGATCACATGACCTCTGGAGTTGAGGAGGGGTGAGCTTGGAAGAAATACATCGTATTTTGGAAACCATTCAACGTACCAGCCTAAGAAGTGTGCTTGCGACGATTACCCAAGTGGAAGGGAGTGCTTACCGCAAAGAAGGAACCTCTGTGTTGTTCCTTGAAGATGGTACACAAATAGGGGTATTAAGCGCTGGCTGTCTGGAGGTTGAACTTTCGGTCTCCGTGCCGAATATTTTGGAAACAGGCATTGCTCGCAGCTTTGTGTTCGACATGCAATCATCGGATCCACTCTCCTGGGGGGAGGAACCAGGGTGCGGCGGTATCGTTCATGTAACGATGGAACCGGTACATGATGTGTTTGTGGATCATTTATGTACATTGAAGCATTATTTGGATCATAAAGTCGAGGTTATGCTCATTAAAAGAATCGGCTTGAATGGTTCTGTTACCGATTATAGTTTCTTCACTAGAGATAGGCATCTGTTCGGTGAGTGGAGGGGAGAATTTCCGCAGGCACTCTTAGATATGATGTGGTCCGAGGATTCGTGCAAGAGTGGAATGAGATTTCTCTCCTCCATTCAATCGGATGTTTTTGTTCATATCTACTATCCCAAACCGCGTCTTTTGATATTTGGTGCAGGACCGGACGCTAGACCAATTGCCTCTTTTGCAGCAGCTACCGGATTTTCCGTTATCGTCTCTGATTGGAGACCAGCTCTATGTGACCGACATTTTTTTCCGGATGCTGAATCTATTCTATTGGGGTTTCCTGAAGAAACGGTAGGGATGATACATTGTACACCTAACGATTATGCGATTGTAATGACTCATAATTTTAAGAGGGATCAGCAGCTGGTTCAACTTCTTTCCGAGCGACAGCTTTGTTATCTCGGCATATTGGGATCGAAGAATAGAACGAAACGTTTACTAACAGGAGAGACCGTTGCTATGGAAATTCATTCCCCCGTAGGACTTACGATTGGGGCGGATGGGCCAGAGGAAATCGCAATAAGCATTCTTGCAGAAATAATACTTACTCTTAGAAAAAATAGAAAAGCAAGAAGTTGTTATCCATGAGTAGGAAAAATATTTTTGGAATCTATTTAGCGGCAGGTCAAAGTTCCCGAATGGGTTCGGATAAACTTCGACTTCCAGTGGGGCCTATGAACTTGGGGAACTATGCGTTGGCAGCGGCTTTGAACTCTAGATTGGGATGATGAATGAGCTGCTTAATCGTTTTGAAACAAACAGCAATCTTGGTTTCGCGGCATCAGGTTACGACGGTTTGGCTAGACCCCCGGTTATTTTTGCACAGCGAATGTTTCCGGAGCTCCTACGATAGCAGAACGATCAGGGGGCGAGACATCTTATTCGAAAAGAAACATCGGGAATTTGCATCGATTTTGCAATACCGGACCTGTTCATGGATGTGGATACTGCTGAAGATTACAGGATTTTATTGGAAAAATTCGAGTTTTGGAAATCTTGAATGACTTGTTCGGCGTGCGTATACAACGCAAGCGGGTACTGGTAGCACTCCATATGAGTAGGCGCTTTGATTTGAGTAGCGGATCCGTTGGAAACCAAGGTAAACGGTTCAGGATTATCCAGTACTTTGTTCCATTCCTTGATAAGCCTCGCTAACGCGTTTAAATGATCGGCCCATATTCGTTGATTCTCTTTCGAAAAATTACCGCTTTCGGACCAATTCGTAAAAACGCGTATCATGTCGGTAAGATTGGCATGGCCAGATCGAAGTCGATGCATTTGCTGGGTTAGTTCTTTCAAAGTATTGCGTTTTTTGGTCCCTAGCGGATTGTAACGCAAACTTTGCTCCGCTTTATCCAACTCGGTTGTCGCTTGATGAAGTTCCTGGAATAAGGATTGTAACCTTAATTGCAAAGTTTGAGCTTTACTTGAGGAACAGCCCTCTGTCACCCAAAGAGAGGTGTTGATAAAATGATTGGATAGATGATCAGCGAATTGGATCATCTTTTTTTTGGCTTTGTTAACGGAATCGGGAGGGAAAATCATGATATGGATCACGATGGCGACGATTGCGCCAATAACGGTATCGCGTATCCGATCAAGGGAGTAGCTCGGCATCTTGCTTTGAAAATACATAACCAATAAAATGCTGAGAGCAACTTGGACCATTATTGCATGATCCAATTTCAGCCACGTTACGATAAGAGCCCCAACAAGAAGAAGAAGTCCGATACTCCAGCCGTTTAAGCCGACATAAGGTGTTACGGAAACAGTGAAAAGGACGCCGGCTATGGTCCCCATGATGCGCTGCCATGCAAATTGTATGGATTTGTCAACGGTTAATTGGATAGACAAAATGACCGTCAGAGGAGCCAAGTAAGGATGCTTAGATCCGGCCCACTCCGCAAGTTCCCATGACAGTGCTGCAGCTAATGGGGTTTTCCATACAACCCCTTTGTATTTGATAAAATCCATCATTTTATTCGTCATTTTGTTACGCTCCATCTTCATCTTATCCGTTCATAACTACTCCGCCGGTGACATGAATAAATTGCCCCGAAATGTAAGAAGAATCACCGAAGCCAAATATACATGGTTGATCGGAAAGGAGCTTTAGAATGGCCAATGAATTTGGGTTTAACATGGTTACCTGGATACTCATCATAAGAAACGTCAGGCTGACGAACAAAATATGAACTCGTTCAATCGACCACGCAGACCAATTCAAGCCGTGTCCTCTTTTCCACATGCAGTTTAGTTGATTCCATTATTTCCTTGGTGTTGTAGAACTATTCCATATAATATATAAAAATCGCAATCCGGAAGCTTCGGTCGTCAATGGTGCTGCAGGCGGCGTACTGGCTAAAGAATTTAGCGACTTCTTCTCCTTTACTTTTACAGGGTCGTCAAAATGACTATTCCAAAAATATCTATAGGAGCAGCAGCCGAAGCCAAGATAGAATCATTTACAATTGCAACACCAGTTGCAGCAATCACCTTTGATAAGAAGGCTCTAAAAACAATTGCGGGAGCAGCGAAGGCAGATGTAACAGTTTCAGTAAGTGCTGTAGATACGAGCACACTTTCCGTGCCTGCGGCTATAATAGAAAAGGTTGCGGACAGGCCGGTGTTTGATTTTACTGTAACAAGCGGCAATGAAAAGATATCAAATTTCGACGGCGGTTATGCAACAGTAGTAGTTCCATATACATTAAAAGCAGGAGAAAATGCAAACGCAATTGTAGTATATTATTTGGACAATAACGGAAATCTTGAAACAGTAATGGGTAGATTTGATGCTGCGACAGGTACAGTAAAGATGAAACTCAGCCACTTCTCAAGGTTTGTTATTGGCTACAATAAAGTAACGTTTGCAGATGTCGAAAGCACACAGTGGTATGCAGAGGCAGTAGACTTTGTAACAGCTCGCCAGTTCTTTAGTGGAGTAAGCGATGGTAAGTTTGCACCAAATATGGCGATGACAAGAGCCATGTTTGCAATGGTAATTGCAAATATAGTGGGAGCAGACCTTTCAAGCTACAAAACTTCAGAATTTACAGACGTTGACATTAATGCTTGGTATGGCAAGGCAACTGCTTGGGCAGCGGATAAGAAAATTGTTTCAGGCGTAAGCAATGGAAGATTTGACCCTGATGCTCAAATCACTCGTGAGCAAATGGCTGTAATGCTGAATAACTATATAAAATATAAGGGCATTAAGCTAGCAAGCAAAAGCCAGCCAGACTTTGCAGATGCAAGTGTAGTGAGTGATTGGGCGAAAGATGCTGTGACTCAGATCCAAAGCTATGGTATTATAAGCGGTGTAGGTGAAAACACATTTGCACCAAAAGCAAATGCCGATAGAGCAAGTGTTGCTACAATATTTACAAACTTTATTAAAGTGTTAAATAAATAAATGAAATGCAATGTCTCCCTTCGGTTAATTCCAAAGGGAGACTTTTTTGTGCTAGATGGAACGTAATCGTCAACCAGCCCCCGCCTTATGAAAAGATAAGGGCTACGTTAATCTTTAAGTATTTTTTTACTTAATTACGTGACAGGTCAGTGGTATTACTTGCGACCATGGCAGCAGCTTGTCCATGATTTCCGGATCCTCGGGCTTTCTAAATTAGAAAGCTTCTCGAACTAGAGACGAGAGGGAATTGGCGGCTTCGAACAACTACAATGAAGGCACATTTGTGTCATTAGACACTATAAGAAAATCGTAAGTGCTTAGGCCTACTGATTAAGGGACGGGTAGTATAACTCAATAATTATCATTGTATAATTATGCGTTATTATGTATTATTATACATAAACTAAAATGGTAAGGGGTGGAAAAGTGAAATATAAAATATTTGTTGATGGTAAAGAAGGTACAACAGGTTTAAAAATACATGATTACTTATCTAAGATTTCTAGCATAGAAGTAATCAAAATTGAGTCGGAAAAGCGATAAGATTACGAAGCCCGCAGGGCTTTAATAAATGAAGCTGATGTCGTATTCCTTTGTCTTCCAGATTCCGCTTCAAGGGATTCCGTATCTATGGTGAGTAATAATAAGACCAAAATAATTGATGCAAGTACGGCGTTTAGGACCAACCAGGAGTGGACATACGGATTACCAGAATTAGATAAGAATCAAAGAAATAAAATCCAAAATACATCTAGAATATCTGTCCCAGGATGTCATGCGACAGGGTTTATTTTAGCTATACAGCCATTGGTAGCTGAAGGAATTATACCGAGGGATTACCCGACGTCTTGTTATTCGCTTACAGGATATAGTGGTGGAGGTAAGAGACTTATATCTGAATATCAGAACTCAAATAGAGAACAGCTTTTCGCACCAAGGCAGTATGCACTTAACCTTAACCACAAGCATCTTCCAGAAATGCAACTATATTCTGGGTTAAACTCAGCACCACTTTTCACTCCAATAGTCGGAAACTATTATCAGGGTGATGCAGTTACTATTCCTCTCTTTCCTAGAATGTTTATAAAGAATGTATCAGCAAGAGATATTCAAGAACTGCTTGCCTCGTATTATAAAGATGAACGTTTTATTCGAGTTATCCCATACGACTCTGAGGCATATCTTGAAGACGGTTTCTTTAATCCCATGCAATGCAATAATACGAATTATTTAGATATATTTGTTTTTGGTCATAAAGATGAAATATTACTTGTTTCTAGATTTGATAATTTGGGAAAAGGCGCCTCGGGGGCTGCCATTCAAAATATGAATATTATGCTTGGATTTGACGAAGGTATAGGACTAGAGTAAGTGAAATAAGTTCTTCACTTAACTAAACGGGAGACGATAGTTTAATAAATAACCAGAACGAGGCTGCCGACATTATTAATCGGTAGCCTCGTTGATGTATCGGGCAGGATACTTCAATAGAAATCATTTACATGAGAACATGTGTTTGTTAATATGGAAGAAATAGGTTTTTAATTATTTAAATAGGAGGGTTTTATGCGATGCCACATTTAGAATGTAATAACATGGAAATGTTTTATGAACAAATGGGTGTTGGTGACCCTGTGATATTTTTACATAGTGGGTTTTCGCGAGGGATATTAGCTTTTGCAAGTCAAATGCTCGACTTCCAAAGTAAGTACACATGTTTTTTTCCAGATTTCAGAGGACATGGTCGAACTAGGAGCAACAGCCTCGAATGGAGTACTCCGCAGCATTCTAAAGACATTTTTGCATTTATGGATCAACTACAGATACCAAATGCACATGTCGTCGGATATGGTATGGGAGGAGGTGTTGCACTTCATTGTGCTGTCACTCAACCGCATAGAATTGCATCTTTGACTTCGATTGGTCAAAGTGGCTTTGTAGCCTCTATGGGATCCGAGGAATTTGAACCGGAATGGCTTTTACAAAACGGTCGTTATGACTTTATCACTTTGATGAAAGAAAGGCATTTGGAAGCACATCGTGGAAATTGGCAAGAGTTCTTACGGCAAAAAGTATGTGATTGGCGAATGTACCCCCAACTAAGCAACGAACAATTACGCAGCATAAAATGCCCAACTTTGTTTTTAGCTGGTCAAAATGACCAGTTTGCTCCTGAGGGAGAATTAAAGCTGGTTACGGAGCTTATCCCTAACTCTCGTTATGTAATAGTACCTGATTGTAGCCATAGACCCCACATGATTAGAGAAAATCCCGTCTTTGTAAATGATACTATATTACAATTCTTAGAGTTATTACGTTAACGAGTACACCCGTACATAAACAAAATAATCCATTATTAAGGAGGTCTCACATATGATCATTACTGTGCAGATGGTGTTGAATCGCCTCATCGAACCGGTTGGCCAACTAGAAACGACCGTCGATACGCTAAAGAGTGGAAACCTGAATGCAGAGGTCCGGAAAGTGGCCGTTGTTTTCATAACGACTTATGCTGCAATCAAGCAAGCGGTTGAATCAGGTGTCGATCTGATCATCACACACGAGCCGACTTACTACAACCACAAGGATGAAGTTGAGTGGCTGGCAGGGGATCCAGTATATGAGAGGAAGCGGATGCTCATCGAGGAGTCAGGTATTTCGATCTTCCGACTGCACGATTATGTCCATAAATACAAGCCGGACGGCATTCTATTAGGCATGTTAAAGAAGCTGGAATGGGAAGCTTACGCAAATCCAGAGAAGATGAACCTAATTACGCTACCCCCTGATGGGCAGCATACCGTCCGCACCATAGTCGCCCATCTGAAAAACAAGCTAGATATCGATAGCATGCTGGTGGCCGGAGATCCGGAAATGCCAGTAAGGTGTTTCGGACTGATGCCCGGTGCGTCAGGGGGTCGTTCACATATCAAATACTTTGAGAGCAGAAATATCGATCTCCTAATCGTTGGCGAGTCGAATGAATGGGAGACGAACGAATATGTGAGAGATGCCATGGATATGGGACTTCCAAAAGCGCTGATTATTACAGGACATCAGAACAGCGAGGAGGCAGGAATGCTAACAGTCGTGGAGCTGATGCGCGAAGCGTTCCCTGATCTTCAAGTGGATTTTATCGCGAGCCCTCTCGCGGTAAAGCGCATTTGAGTGTCGACGGTTTAAAACCGGCTTCTCCTTCAGATCCGCGTTAATCATCGCGGCAATGCTTGTGCTTTACATTGAAAACGAAGCCATTTTACTTGTTGAATTTAAGAATGAGAATGATGGGATGCATTATAACCTTCTGGATAACGGAAACAAGCTGAAGAGGTGAAATATGATTCGGGGAGTAATAATCGAAGGGTTGTCTACCACAGGAAAAACATCCGTATTTTCTGCAATAAAGAAATTGCATAGCCAAATACTAATATTGAAAAAACGGTAATTGCAATAAGCGAACATTATTCGCAAGTTTTGCACTCATACCAAGGCGTCTTAAGATCGATGGACAAGGATGAACATATTCAGCTTTTAAATCGTCATGTTGATTATCTTGAGCAACAATGCAATTGGATGGATTCACTTGGTCATACGAAACCATCAACCAGTGTATTTTATCTTTTAGAGAGGTTCCATCTAAATCATCGAGCGGCATTTATAAATTCTGCAGCAATTGAGATACTTGAAAAACGTCTATCGAGGTTGAATGCACATTGTATACTTTTAACCTTGACTGAAGATGTTGTTAAGCCTAGATTTATTGAAAGTCGTAGCGAAACTTGGAAATCATACGTGATGGAAAGTCACTCCACGGTATCGGAGGCATGTCAGAAGTTCTTAGAGGATCAGGAAAAGCTTCGCATGTGTGCGAAACAATCGCTAGTGCCCACTTTAGAGATAAATACAGACGAAGCAGACTGGGATTCTTATGCAGAACAAATACTCACTCGGATTCAACTGAACGGGTCATGATAGCTCAATAGTGCGCCTAGCGAAGCTAGACATAACTTGTTGTTGAAAGGGGCCAAGCACCCTCATAGCTAGCAGACCTCTTTGGAAGCGACTTGTTTCTCCGTGTACAAGAGTACATTCTCTGAACTGTCCAGTCACGCAATAATTGACATTCATAAAATACTGAAGTTAAAGCGGAAGGAGGCGGAAACTATGGGATTAGGAGTTGGAACAAGTTGTGCAGGCGGTTTTTTTACTAGCACAGCTACAATTCTTGTGTTATTCATTTTGCTTGTTATCGTTTCTCGTGCTTTTATTTAGCATTTTTAAAAGGAACTTGCTTACAGCAGGATCCTATCTTCAAATGATGAAAGTAAGTGATTAAAAAAGAATATCAAATAAATTACTTTTTATGAATGGAAGAGGCGGGATCGTCCGCTTTAGGCACAAATATGCCTACATATTTTATTTTGTAAAAGCTTGAGAAATCAGGCTTTTTTTTATTGTAGAGGGACATTTGTGCCAACAGAAAATGTACAAATGTTCCAGCATTGTCGACTAGTGACACAAATCCACCTATTTTGGAGCAGAGTATAGACAAGCAATTTGGATATCGTCTTACATTTCTATGACTCTCATTCTTGGATATATCTAATCCTATTACTGCGTTCATGCCACCCTCTCCCATAAATAAATTTAACAGCAGCCTACTAACCTCTGTAATTTCATAACATCACTTGCTATACGGGATATAGCTCCCAACATCCTCAAAGTAAGATCACAACAAATCGGTTGAACTTTCTTGTATTTCAACTTTGACCCCAGAAACAGTCGCAAACCTGGTTAAGCAAAGGTTTAAATTATAGTGATGAAGGTATTATTGAATGCTGGAACTCAAGTGGGCTAATATGCTGGTTCATTAGGTCATACCAAACCGTCATGGTTGCTTTGGTACAAAAGCCCATAAAATAGGCATTTGAATTAGTAACAAGTGCGGATGCTGCTCCATAGACTGGTATCATGTTCAATAAAGATCAATCTTTACTTGATGCCAATTTCAAAAAAAAATGGAGGTATTTACAATGAATAATTTCCAAAATGAGCTTCAACAGTTGAACGTTTCCCAATTTCAAGCCGGTGAGGTGACACCTTGGAATCAACAAAACCAGTACCCGACGGGTCAGTTTCCGAATGGCGTGAACCCGGCGGATCCATCACGGCTATGCGTTGGCTTCGGCAGGTGTGGTGGCTTTTGTGGCGGATTCTGTGCTGGAGTCTGTGGCGGATTCTGTGCTGGAGTCTGTGGTGGATTCTGTAGCGGATTCTGTAGCGGTTTTTGCCATCATCAGTGCGGCGGATTTTGCCACCATCGCTGTCGTTAAGCCCCATCATTACCAGTTTCTTAAGAAAACCGCATAGGCATGGAGTAGCGATTGCCCCTGTACAGCGATAGGCTGTTAGGGGCAATTAATAATTACAGACAAAGGCATGTGGGACGAATAGGCTTACATATGATAATGAAGAATCGATGTTACAAATTGGTTATCTGCAACAGTTAGGAGGAGTGAAATGCCAAATTTGACCCCTGCTGCACGTCTGAAAGTAAAGGCAGACACCTTCTTTCTCCCAGTTCCGAACGAGGGTGTATATTTCCGGAATAACTTAGGTACATTCCGTATGGAAGGCGAGATGATCGATCGGTGGATTGAAAAACTGATTCCGATGTTTAATGGGGAATACACATTGGAGGATCTGACGGACGGATTGTCGAGCCCACACCGGGACCGGGTGTATGAAATCGCGGACGTACTACACCAAAAGGGATTTATTCGGGATGTAAGTCAAGATCGTTCTCATCAATTGACGAATGGGATTATCCAAAAGCACGCTGCACAAATAGCCTTTTTAGACAGCTTCGGCGATTCTGGCGCATACCGTTTTCAATGTTATCGACAGGCTAGCGTTTTAGCGATCGGGTCAGGCCCGTTTTTCGTTGCGTTGGTTTCAGCATTAATTGATTCTGGTCTGACTAAGTTCCATATGCTGATAACGGATTCTGTGCCCACGAATCGACAGCGGCTAATGGAATTGACGGAGTACGCACGCCGAACGGATCCTGAGGTGCTTCTTGAGGAAATCACACTGGGGAAAGAAGGAGCTGACGGATGGCGAGACGTTGTGCAGCCGTTCCAATCGATTCTGTATGTATCTCAGGAGGGGGATGTTGAGGAGCTCCGGCGTCTCCATTCGATTTGCAAAACGGAGAAGAAAATCTTTGTACCGGCAATGTTCCTACATCAGACAGGAATGGCGGGCCCGGTCGTACATCCAGCGTCAGAGGGATGCTGGGAATCCGCATGGCGTCGATTACACGAGTCAGCTGTTTATAAAGATCCGGCAGTGCATGTCTTCTCATCCACAGCGGGGGCGATGCTTGCGAATGTGATCGTGTTCGAGCTGTTTAAAACAGTTACAGGAGAATCGGAGTTAAGAAATTCGTTCTTTCTGCTTGATCTGGAAACGTTGGAAGGAGACTGGCATCCATTCATGCCGCATCCCATGATACATGGATTTGCGGCAGCCCAAAGGGTTCAAGTATCGAATCTGTCGCTTGATGGGGGCTCGGACAAAAGTGCAGCGAACCGTTTGCTGCCATACTTTAATCGATTGACTTCGACACAAACGGGGATTCTCCATATTTGGGAAGAAGGGGCATTAAGACAGCTACCACTCTCTCAATGTCGTGTTCAGTCGGTTGAACCGTTGTCAGAGGGACCTGCTAAGCTGCAGCCGGAGCTGGTCTGTGCAGGCTTGACGCATGAGGAGGCGCGGCGGGAAGCGGGGCTGACCGGAATTGAAGCGTATGTATCACGATTGGTTAGTGTAGTTATAAATACGAAAGAAATTGTCGGAATCGGTGTAGGGGAAACGGCTGCGGAAGGCGTTATCCGCGGTTTGCAAGCAAATTTGACCGAGCAGCTAGCCATGCAACAGAAGGATCGGAAGCATCCTGTTATTCGGACGCAGTTAAGTAAGGTGGAAGATAAACGCTGCCGCTTCTATTTACAGGCTTTGACTGCCATGAGGGGAACGCCGGTGATCGGTATCGGCGAGGAAGTGTTCGGATTCCCAACAATATGGGTCGGTACAAGTGATTTCTTTTATGGTAGTACTGGTTTAAATATTACAATGGCGTTGCAGAAAGCGCTCAAAGCTGCATTACATAGGGTGCAGAATAATTCCGCAGGCTGTGCGGCCCAAGTGCTTCAAGCATCATCGGTGAATCTTGGAAAAGAATTAGCGGTTGATCTTGTGATCCCATCAAGTGAAGAATTAGCACAACCGAAAGTTTTGCAGGAAGCTTTACAAGCTTTGAAAAAGAATGGCAAGGAACTTTTTGTTGTGGATCTGGCCGTGGAACCTTTTTTGAAAGAAGGGCCTGAAGGAGTATTTGGTGTGTTGCTGCGAGAGGAGGAGTCCCAGTGAACACAGTGGTGGCCATTATCGGGGTAGGCGAGTTGGCGGACCTTGTATGCAGAGAGATGTCCGCTTTATGCCGGATTGTACGTTTGAAAGATTTTAAGGCAGAATTACCAGAAGCGGCGGATTTCGCCTTGGTGTTGCACGATGCTTGGCATCCTTCTGTTCATGAGGAGTCGGAGGAACTACTACGGGCAGCAGGCATTCCATGGCTGCGAGGCTTTATCGCATTCGGTGAGGGCGTGGTAGGACCGCTGATTCGGCCAGGTTTGTCCGGGTGTTCGCAATGTGCCGATACCCGGCGTCTCTTGGCGGGACGTGACCGTAAGGAGATGTGGATGCTGCAGCAGCGTCTGATGGAGACTGGGGGAAGAGCGAGTGATGCGTGGGTATCCCGCACTGGACTATTACAGATGACGTTCCTGCTCATAGCGGAGTCGCAGAGGATCCTTCAGGGCAATCGGTCCCGTTCGGAAGAACGGATGTATTTCATAGACTTGAAAACGTTGAAATGCACAAGCCACTTCTTTCTGCCAGATCCATTATGTCCAGTTTGCGGTGGTTTGCTTGACGATACACCGTCAACGGCCAGAATTTCACTGCAACCAAGTCCTAAGATCAGCGAGAAAAGTTACCGCTGCCGCTCGTTGGAGGACATGAAGAGATTTCTGATTGAAGATTATCTGGATTACAAGACCGGCTTTTTGAATGGCAAAATGATCGATCTCTTATCGCCTTTTGCCGATGTGAGTGTAAATCTTCCGATGTTTAACCAAGACGAGGCAACGGCAGGTCGGACACATTCCTATGCAGAGAGCGAGCTGACTGCCATTATGGAGGGGTTGGAGCGGTACTGCGGTATGGCGCCCCGAGGTAAAAAGGTAATGATCAATGACAGTTACCGCAATCTGGCAGATCGTGCTCTTAATCCTGTCACAGTAGGCTTGTATGCGAAGGAGCAGTATAAGCTGCCTAATTTTCCTTTTAAGCCGTTTAATCCTGACGACCCAATCGATTGGGTTTGGGGCTATTCATTTGAGCAACAAAGTCCGATTATGGTTCCTCAACAGCTCGCTTATTATAGTTCGAGCTGTGGACAAGGATTTGTTTATGAAACGTCCAACGGCTGCGCGTTGGGAGGAACCTTAGAGGAGGCCATTTTCTATGGCATTATGGAAGTGGTGGAGCGAGATTCATTCCTGTTGACTTGGTACGCGCAGCTGCCGCTTCCTCGGCTAGACCCTTTTTCGGCAGGCGATCTAGAATTGGAACTCATGATCAGCCGATTGCAAACGGTGGCGGGATTTGAATTGTATTTGTATAATGCGACTATGGAGAACGGAATCCCGAGCGTTTGGGCATTGGCCAAAAATACGAAACCTAAGGGAGTAAACCTGATTTGCGCGGCTGGAGCACATCCGGATCCAGTTCGTGCTGCCAAAAGTGCGGTTCATGAATTATCGGGGATGATGCTGACTCTTGACGAGAAGTTCGATGCTAACCGGGAGCGGTATGTGCAAATGTTCCACGACCCATCGCTCGTGCTCGGGATGGAGGACCATTCAATGCTGTACAGCTTACCACAAGCAGAGGAGCGTCTGAAATTTCTGTTGGAGGAAAACCGCCCTCTACGAACGTTTCAGGAGGAATTCAACCGGACACCGACGCATTCGGACCTGACCGATGACTTGAAGAACGTCCTTCTGGTGTTCCGCCAGTTGAACCTCGATGTGATTGTGGTGGATCAGACTACTCCGGAATTGAAACGAAACGAATTGTCCTGTGTGAAAGTACTGATTCCTGGAATGCTGCCGATGACGTTCGGATATCATCTCACCCGTGTGACAGAACTGGAGAGGGTGTTGAAAGTACCAGCACTACTTGGTTATGTGAAACAGCCGTTGCTTCTAGAACAACTCAATCCGCATCCGCATCCGTTCCCATGAAACGGCCTGGGGAGGGAGAAGGATGAGTCTGGAAAAATTCCTGCAAAGTCTCCATGCGGATACCTCCGAGTCCAGACAAACGGATTGGGAAATTGATTGGGAGGACGCGCCACTTCCCTATAAGCTCTATCGCAACTTACCGGTCGTTCCTTTATCCTCGGAAGTACCGCTGACGCTTATTGGTCATGAATCGCCCGCACATCCCGATCTGACAACAATCGGTCATTTCCTCTGGCATGTATATGGCCTCACTCAATTGAGCCAATACCCTGTAGCAAATGCCATAAACGAATCAGAGCGCTCATTACAGATGTACCGGCGATTCGTCCCATCAGGTGGCGGGTTGTATCCGAACGAACTGTATATATATTTGAAGACAAAGGAAGTTCCTGTCGGAGTTTACCATTATGATGCGGCACACCATCGTTTGGTATTTCTTCGCAAAGGAAATTTCGATTCCTATATGATCCAGGCTCTCGGCAACCGATGCGATGTGTCGGCTAGTTTTGGTATTGTATTTGTGTCGGTTATGTTTTGGAAAAATTTTTATAAATACAATAACTTTGCTTTTCGTCTGCAGGGACTAGATACTGGCGTATTGATCGGACAGTTACTTGAAGTGACGAAACGGTTCGGTTACGAATCAGATGTTTATTTCCAGTTTCTTGATCGTGCGGTCAACCATCTTCTCGGAATATCCGATCGGGAGGAGAGTGTGTATGCGGTGATTCCGCTCTCGATGGAGCCCACAATCTCGATTAATAATGGAATTCATGGAGAAGAGGATATTTCTGCGGATGATTTGTGCAGGGAACTACCAGTCATTCGGCATGAACACTATGTGCGGTCACAAAAAATCAAGGAGTTCCCGATGTTGACCAAGATGAACGAAGCATCCATGCAAAATTCAACAGGATCATTTCGTCACGTCAGGGTAGAGAAGCATGTTGATAGAGGGATACAGGCGATATATATGCCTCGTGTTGATCGGTTGTCTTATGATCTGGCATCGATTTGCCAAAAACGGTATTCGCCAGAGTCGGATTTCGTATTGAGCAAGGTGACACTAACGAAGGTGGCCGCTTTGCTGCAAGAGGCTGCGTCTTCCTTCTCTTATCATAATGATTTGAAGGGATCCCTTGAAAATATGTCTCGTATGTTCTTGTACTGTTGTTTGTATAACGTTGAAGGCATTCCGGACGGCGCTTACCGCTATGACAACACAGCTCATTTGTTGCGCCGAGTACTTCCCGGAGATCATCGGATATGGCTGCAACAGGGAATGTCCATGGATAACGTTAATCTATTTCAAGTACCGCTATGTCTGCATGTGGTTGGTGAAAAGGACCATCTCAAATCGTTGTTAGGGTACAGAGGATACCGAATTCAACAGATGGAAGCTGGGATGCTTGTACATCGCTTACTACTAGCTGCATCTGCTGTTGGAATGGGAGGGCGGCCCCTGCTCGGATTTAATCCAAGTATCAGTGATGAAATTTACAATTTGGCTCCACAAGGAAAAACCAGTCTGATCCAAATCCCGATTGGTCACTATCGTCAGCGCCCTCGTCTGGAAGGGGGCTTGCATAGCTAGAGCAAGTGCAGATCAGAGCAATGATTGGCTTCCTTCAAGCTATGGGAGACTCAATAAGGTATAAAATCATAAATTTACAGGGTAGTAGATGGATAAAGCTGAAGAATCAAATAGCTGTTTAAGCACTTCCTTATACATTGGAAGTGTTAAACAGCTATTGATGGTTTTAAAAGACTGTAAAGGGTTTAACTTGCCTAATTGGTTAGCCTATAATTTCCTCTTATAAGCACAACAGAAACCCCTATTTAGAAAAAATATTCATTTCATTCTTTGCCGGATTCCAATCGACTTGCAGGTGCAATACCTCCTCTAATATTTGTACTGTTACATAGGTAGATCCTTCAACAAGTGACGCAGGAGTAGAAAGTCGTACTTCTTGATCTCCTGATTCAGCAACCTCTGAGCCCAGCGCCAAGGTGGCCTTCATTCGGTCGCTCGTCACTAGAACGGTGTTTGCGGCAGCCGTCCATTGTACAGTTGCTTCAAGCTCTTCCATGGTATGACGCAGAGGAAGCAGCAGTTGTCCGTCAGATAACAGGGGCTTGAGGTTCAAGGTCTTTCCATTCAAAAATATTCGAACAGGTTTATCAACAACTGGGCTGTAGTACGTTTGGTTAAAGACATGCTGGTTCATGATTTGAGCAAATTTGTTTTCTTCTTCATAGTTTGGCGCATGTCCCGATTTTTCGAACAAGAACAGCTCCTTGTAGGGTGCGGCAAGCTGTTCATACAGCTTTTCGACAAGTTTAAGCGGTGTATTGTAATCGGCTTTTCCGGCGAAGAAGTACACAGGGACCTTCACTTCATGAATCTGATTCAGCAGATTATATTTAGGCAGTTCTGGAACAATGGTCGAAACTAGCAGGCCCTCACCCATTTCATAATTTTCCTTTTCTTCCCCTGTATATTCGGATGCGTTCCTAATATCAGTTATCATCACATCTTGAATGTACGTCGGACTGTAAAAGACGCCGCCCATAGGTATAATCCATTTTCTGAATGTAAGAAAGGTATCAAAGGAATCGTAGGGTGGAGGCCCAATTTTCTCTAATTCTTGTATGGCTGCTTCATTGCCAACCTCTCGCGCCTTATTTAATGTATAATCGTAACCAATCCGATCCCCTTGGGTAACATCCACGAATTGCCCCACACCAACGTAAGCGTAAAATGACTCTGGATGTCTTGAAATTTCAATCATACCTAGCAAGCTGCCCCAGGAATGCCCCACCAAATAAATCTTGTCTCTCCCAAATCGCTTCTTCAGCATTTCAACCATTTCATGCGTGTCGGATAAAAATTTGCTCCACAGCCAAAAATTCTTTGGAAAGCTCCGGTGAGAACGACTTGCCAGACCCCCGTTGGTCCCAGTTGACGACCACATAGCGCTTCTCCAGCTCTTTGAATCTAAGATTACTACCGATTTCCGCATGACCTGGACCGCCGTGGAGATATAGCAGAACAGGATTTCTTCGGTCTTCACTTCGGACCGTGATCCATTGATAGGTTCCTCCAATAGAAACTTTTTCTAACGTGGATATGCTGTTCACTCCTTCAATAGTTTCCGTATACGCTTTAGTCTCCTTGGAAGCGGAGTAGTCTGTCGCAAAGACAGGGGTAAAATAGGAAGCAATCAGAGCGCAGAATGTCATTACGAATGTGCATATTAAAAACCTTTTTTTCATGATGATTTCTCCTTTAAATTATACCGACGGAATAGTCGTTTTATTTTATTATACCGACGGTGTAGACGGTTTTATATAGGCATGGTAAAATTTTTTGTATAATATCTAAACTAATCAATCACAACGAATGGAGAAAAATCACATGTCACCTAAGGTTTCACAAAAATATAAAGATGAGAAACGGAAGGAAATTATTGAGGCCGCTAAACGGGTATTTCGCCAAAAGGGGTACGATTTAGCGAGCGTGGATGAGATTGTTGAAGAAGTAAAAATGAGCAAAGGCGGCGTGTATCATTATTTCTCCGGAAAAGAGGCTATTTTTGAAGCCATATTAGCGGAGCGAGCTGGTAATTTTGACTTATTTGAGTTCAAGGAGGGCATGTCGGTATGGACGGTAATTAAAGGCGCTTTGTCTCAGATCCGAGTGGATCTCAAGGAAACACGAGAAAGCTTTATGCCGGTTGTCTTCGAATACTTCATGAGAAGCTATCGTGACACAGCTCGGGAGAAAGCCTTGCGGATGCAATATGAGGAAGGTCTCCAAGTATGGAATGCCGTTATCGAACGAGGAACCATGGAAGGGGAATTCCGCCCGTTATTGCCAACCAAATCCATTGCAAGAACGATCATTTCATTTGTTGATGGAATGACCTGCGATGCCATGCAGATGGATTCCGATCAATTAGACATTGATAGTCAGATGGAAGCGATTATTTTTTATTTACGCAATGCGCTTCAGATAAAAGAAGAGGAACTCACTTGAGTCCCTCTTCTTAACATTTTCCAAATTCTAGGATTATCACTCAGCGTCTCTGTATTGTTTATCCATTAATTTATGACATTCAACTTGGAATTCATGAGGCTTGACCAAGAATAGATAAGCCTGATCAACCATATGCCGCTTTCCAAAGAGACGGATCACAGTGATTTTACTTTTTAAACGAATGAGTACATTGGGTTCTACAAGATAGAACTAATAGAAATTGAGAACTTAATTAAACGTGGTGACTGAACTAACTGGACACTATAGCTTAATAATTATTGTGCAATTGTGCAAAGGGGGGTAACCCATAATATGAATGAAGAAACTCTAATAGGGGTTCTTAGTAAATATGGAATTAAACAACCTGATATTGAATTTATTAGACATAATGAAAATAGGACTTATAAGGTCAACGATCTAGTCACAGGAAACTCATATTTGTTGCGTGTTCATCAACCAATTACAGTAAATATAGAAGGAATTCAACATACTTACAATGGTTTATTAAGCGAGTTACAACTGTTAGAGGAAATAGCAAACCAAACAGATCTTTTAGTTCAAAAACCTGTACGTAATTGTTACGGAGAGTTCATTACGGTAATAGAGCTCGATGGAAAGATTATAAATGGTTCAGTACTTACATGGCTAGAAGGAAAGGATCTGCAAAAGGAAGACTTATTAATCGAGGGATTTGTTACGAACCTAGGGGCTCAACTCGCTGAACTTCACCGCTTTTTTCGTAATTATAATAATCGCGTACATTTTAATACTCGACCTAATCAAGGTATTGAACGGAACAGTCAAATGCTTTCGCAAATTCAACGCGGCGTTGAGCTGGGATTAATTCTCCCGTCAAAATTCCATATTGTTGAGCAAACGATCCGATTGATTAACTCACGCCTCGAAAGTATAGGCAAGTCAGCAGACTCATGGGGAATCATCCATGCTGATTTAAACATGGGCAATATCATCGTAACTAGTAAAGGTGAAATTAGTTTCATTGATTTTGGATTATTCGGATTCGGTTATTATTTATTGGATGTTTCAACAGGGTCTTTAATGGTTCCGTCGGAAAATAGAAGGCAATTTCTTAAGGGATATTATGGGGTTAACGAAGTTCCTGAAGATGTTTTTGCTAAAATGGAAGGATTTATGTTAACGGGTATTTTGGGGTATTATGCTTTTCACATGGAAAATGAAGCGGTACATCCTTGGATTCGCGAACGTATGCCGCTATTATGTTCTAAATACTGTCTACCTTTTTTATCTGGGGAAAGTATTTTTTACAACTTCTAGCCATTTTCGTTAAGCTCTAACGGGACAAAATAGTTTAATTAGCACAACGCGGCTGCCAGGATGGATCGGCAGCCGCGTTGTGCTATTCCAGCTAATAGCTTGTCAATATTTAATTATTAATGGCCAGTCAAATGAGGTGGTATACTTCATGACATCACTCCCGTAGTATTTTCACCGGCAACCCCTAACCTTCTTGTCTTCCACACTATCGCAAGTAATACGGGATTCATATCCCCAACCAGCCTAACCATGGTTGAACAAGTAGGGGGGATGAACTGAATAGCTCTCGGATCCAAGTCCCACGGGCAGAAACGTTCGATCCCCGGCGACCGTTATCTTACGGCCTCAAAAAAATGAGGTCGACTAGAAATATCTGGTGACCTCATAATACGAACGGGCAGGATAGTTATGGTTAAATCAGTTAATACCCTAATCAACAAAATTCGTGTAAAATAAAACTAATCTTTTGAAAGTGAGCTGAAAACTAATGATGTGGTCACCACTATTTGAAAATGATGTACCTGTAGTTATTCTCCCTTAACGGTAGAAAAACTAAACTACATCTCCGTTAAGGACAGGAAATGTCTAGGAAACGGAGGGTACAACATGAAAAACACCTTATTAGGTTCTTTGTATTTATCACTCGCTGCTAGTATTTGGGGCGGGATGTATGTTGTGGTAAAACATGTGGTAGACTTTGTGCCACCTCTTGAATTAGTATGGATTCGCTATGTAATTGCGATTTTTGCATTGCTAATTATTGGCGTTGTAACAAAACAATCATGGCGTATTGAAAAACGAGACTTGTTATTAATTATCATGATTGGACTTATTGGAAATACAATTTCTATTATAACCCAAGAAGTGGGTACGATGCTTTCTACTGCACAAATGGGTGCCATTATTACTTCAACGACACCTGCATTCATGGTGCTATTTGCGCGCATCATCTTAAAAGAAAAAATCACGTTTAAAAAAGCAACTTCTATTATTTTAGCAACAATCGGTGTCGCCATTATTGTCGGAAATGCCGGTATCGATCCATCACTTCAACTTGGTGGTGTATCACTGCTTATTGCAGCACTTACTTGGGGGCTTATGTCTGTTCTTATTAAACGGGTACCCGAGCAATATTCACAAATTGTCGTAACCTGCTATACAACCCTTGTAGCAATTGTTTTACTTACACCCTTTACAATAAGCCGATTACCTGAGCTTGATGTTCAAGCCATGATGCATCCATCTATTTGGGGCGGTCTTTTGTACTTGGGAGTTATTTCGACAGCATGTGCCTTTTTACTGTGGAACCGTGGATTGCAAATGCTTAATGCTTCAAGTGGCGGATTATTTTTCTTTCTCCAACCTATAGTCGGTACTTTTTTAGGGTGGGTATTACTAGGTGAACAAATTGGCTTGTCTTTTTGGATAGGTACAATATTAATTTTTATTGGTGTACTATTAGCCATTCGAGAAGAATGAGCATCGAAAAAAGTTGATCAGCGTTATTTGCCGATCAGCTTTTTTACGTTAACGGGACACTATAGCTCCATAAACACCACGCCGAGGCTGCCGACATGTCCAAATCTCCTACGTTCAGTTTTTTGCATCCAACCGTATACCTTAAGCTTAACCAATGATTATACAAGCGTAGTTATCGGCCCATATTTAAAGAGATTACATTGTAAGTTTAATTATAATTTGATAAAGTGTCCATAGATTGAGGGAATGTGTGTCGTTGTCCTGTGATAATGTTACCAAGCGACAAAAGACACTGGCAACTTTTTAGAAGGATTTAGAAGATTTTGGAGGAAGGATGATTGTGGTGACAATTCGGAATTATTCGGTTGATAAACAAGCTTCAGGACAATTCGATGAAGGTAAGATTAAGGAGCAAAAACCAATCGGGTTTCCCGGGGAAGGGTCAGCCGTTGATCGCGTAGGAACGTTGTTTTACTGGGCGTGGTTTCGCACAAACGAAGAGGCGAATCTCCCTATGCACCCCCATCGTGGATTTGAGATCTTGTCCTATTTGTTAGCGGGCACCGTTCATCATCGGGATACGCTTGGGAATGAGCGATCGATCCAAGTGGGTGGTCTGCAACTCATGCAAACGGGCACTGGGGTTCAGCATGCCGAAAAGTACGGGAAAGAAACCTCCGGGTTTCAAATCTGGTTCGAACCCTTTATGGGTGAGGCGAACTATGCGATGCCAACTTATACGGATTATGAAGATCGGGATTTTCCTGTTCAAATCCGAAACAAGGCGAGAATCAAAACGATTCTAGGTACAGGCTCCCCGGTTCGAATGGTAGCTGACGCCCAAATGTGGGATCTTATACTTCCTGCGGGGCAATCGTTTGAGCATGTAATTCCCGAAGGATATTCTATTGCAGGGCTTGCCGTAGAGGGTGAGTCCACTTGGAAATTTGGGATCGATGCGCATCAAGTAAGCGCCAACGAGTTCACAGTCTGTGAAGCGGAAAAGACGCAAACCTTGCATATACAGTCCAGTAAACAGGCGGATTCACGGATCATTCTCATTCAAGTTCCTAGCATCCTGTCGTATCCTTCCTATAAAGAAGTCAAAATTCGCTTAGAGTCGAAACGTAAGTAACGAAGGGATACAATAGTAGGCACAGAAATCAGACCTTCTTTTCCGAACCTTACGAAGGTCTCTGTGATTAGACATAGAGGCGAGTTGCTACTTTTTTTGTCCCGATTTTTTCCATAAAGTCATTGACTTATAAATATATACCGTCTAATATATGTTATATGTTGTATACATCAAAGCGAAATAAAGGTGGCAAGCCAATGAGTTTACCGAAAATTGATACATCCAATTTGTGGGATAAGACCTATACACTTTTAAAAGAACGCATTATACGCCGAAAATTTGATCCCAACCATAAGCTTTCTATTCCGGAGTTATCTGACCAGTTAGGTGTGAGCCGAACCCCAGTGAGGGATGCATTAAATCGCCTTGAAATGGAAGGTTTAGTTAAAACGATTTCCAAGGTCGGTACATTCGTCGTCGCAATAAATGATCAGGATGTATTGAATATTATGGATACGCGGCTTATGCTGGAATTTTGGGTAGTCGAGAAACTTAATGATGTTAATAAGGATACTCTCAAGTATAGGCTTTCTAGAATGGAGGAAATTTTAAGATTATCCGCCGAAAAGGTTGAATCCAATCGTATAGACGATTATCTGAAGGCTGATTTTAATCTGGAGTTTCATTTGGAATTTATGGAGCTTGGACAAAATAAAAACAATATTGATATTTACTTAAGAACGATGAATTATCGGTATATCACAATGAAATCATCTATTGTTACCGATGAAATGGTCAAAGTAGCACAAGATCAGCACCAACAGATTGTAGACGCGCTAAAAGGCGGACAAACCAGTGATATGAAGCAGGTTATAAAGTTGCATTTGGAAGACTCTAAAGAGAGACTCTTAAGAGGGATACGGGAAAATGGTGGGACGATCTAATGCCAAATTTTTGACTTTATGAGGGGTGTACGGTTTAAAGTCCGAAACGGGCAGGAAGGAAAGCTATTTTAGCCACAGAAATAGTTTTTTTTTACTAAATGATGTATACAACATACAACATGGAACAATGAACGATTCGATATAAAATGGAGGTGAACAGCTGGATGTTTAAAGCCGAAGGCATTATACCGGCGATGATTACGCCGTTTAATGAACAACAGGAAATCAACGAAGAAGCTTTGCGCATGCTTGTTAAGCGCTTCATCAAAGCGGGTGTTCACGGATTATTTTGTTTAGGTACAAATGGCGAGTTCTTTTCGTTAAACTTTGAAGAAAAGAAGAGAATCGCGACCATAATCGTGGAAGAGACAAGGGGGCAAATTCCCGTTTATGTAGGTGCAGGCTGCATCAGCACAGCGGAGACGATTCGCCTTGCCCGCGAGATGGAAAGCATAGGTGTAGATGCATTGTCTGTTATAACTCCATATTTCCTTGCTTTCAGTCAGAAGGAACTGGCTGATTATTACAGGGCATTGGCAAATGAAACTTCTCTTCCGATTCTTTTGTATAACATTCCAGGACGAACGGGCAATGCGCTGCATCCAAAAACGGTTGGCGAGCTGGCACGGATCCCTAACATTGTAGGTATCAAAGATAGCAGCGGCAGCTTTGATACTATTTTGAACTATTTAATGGAGAGCGATGAAGGTTTCTCCGTACTGGCCGGCACGGATTCGTTAATTCTATCTACACTTATGTCGGGCGGGAAAGGCGCAATTGCAGCTACAGCAAATCTTTTTCCGGAATTGGTCGTAGCGATATATGATCTTTGGAAGCAAGGGAAGTTTGAGGAAGCGGAAGCTATGCAGCGGGGATTGAGAGAAATCCGCAGTGCATTTCAATGGGGTACATTACCTTCGGTTTTAAAGGAGGCAATGAATTGGGCGGGACTTCCTGCGGGTCCTTGCCGCTTACCGGTTAGTCCGTTAACCGCGGAGAAGCAAGTTGAGCTTACTCATTTAATGGATAGCTACCAAAAGCAAGGATTACTGTTTCCTGATGCTGCAACCATTCCATTAAAGAAGGTAACTTAAATACAAATGAGGAGGAGCACTCGTGACAATGAGAATGATGCTTGTGAATCAAGGGGTGGACAAAGACGGCACACTCCGATCCCGTTATAACGGCGGGGCTGAGGCTTACATTCCTACAGCCTACCGTGTCAATCATGCGCCCAGCATGGCGGAACTCGGTAATGGGGATCTGCTTGCGGTATGGTTCGCCGGGCATACGGAGGAAGGACGAAGCGACATAGAAATCGTCATGTCCAGGCTGAAAGCAGGAGAAATTCAATGGAGCGAACCGGTTAAAGTATCCGATGATGATACGAAATCGGAGCAAAATCCGGTGCTGTTCTTGGTGCCCGATGGCAAGCTGCTGCTCATGTATACGGCACAAGAGGCAGCTTCGATGAGTCGTGAAGAGTTCAAGAAGCTGTACCCGAATCGGACTTTTACGCGCCAGGAAACAGCAGTTATCCGCTGCCGCGAATCGTTGGACGGGGGCTGGACTTGGGGACCGGCTAGGACAATGTTTGAATCCGAAGGCTCATTTTGTAGGGCTCCCATTCATGTTGCCAAAGATGGAAGCTGGCTATTCCCCATGTGGTACAGCCGTGCAGACGGTGAAACCGAATATGGCAGTGATTACAGTGTCATTCAACGCTCCATGGACCAAGGAAAGACATGGGAGGAAATACCGGTGCCTAACAGCCGAGGCCGTGTTCACGCTTCGCTGGTATCAGGGGAGGGTGCCAACATGCTGGCCTTGTACCGAAGCCGGGCAGCCGATCGGATTTACATTAGCAAATCCTCCGATTTCGGCTGCACATGGACCGAGCCCGAACGCACCGTATTACCGAACAATAATGCTTCCATTCGAGCTGTTCGTCTACAGAGCAATCGATTAGCCGTTATTTACAATCATGCAAGCGCAAATGATGATCCGCATCTCACGGTCTGGCCCAAAGTCAGATATCCTGTCACGGTAGCACTCTCTGAAGATGAAGGACTAACATGGCCTTACCGACGAATTATAGAAACGGGTGATGGGTTCAGTGGAGAACACAATGAATCATTGAATCGCAAATATGAGTATCCATGGATTTTACAAACCAACGATGGGTTACTACACGCTGCTTTCGCTTATGGTGGACGTGAGGGTATAAAGCATGTGGTTTTTACGGAAGCATGGGTTAAAGGAACGGATATATAACGTATTTTTTTCAGAAATGAAAGCGTTTCCTGTTCGTGCGGCATGTCACGATAATGTTAGTAAATTTGAAAATATTGGAGGGGGAATACACAAATGCGTTTGAATAACAATTGGAAAAGCGGTTCTCATAAGATCATGTATATTGCGATAACTGGGGCTTTGATAAGTGTTACGGGCTGCAGCTCGGACGTTAATAAGCCGGCAGATACGAAGGATTCCAGCAAACCAGCAGTGGATCAAGTGGCACAGGCTAAATTTACATACACGCTTCCTGGAAAATTCGTGAATTGGATGAAGGATATGAACCATATTCCGGTATTGTTAAAGGAAACGGGTGCCAATATTGAATTTATAAATGGCGGAGATGGTGACCCCTATTATAAAAACATTGATCTTAAAGTGGGGTCGGGAGATTTTTCCGATGCGGGTATTATGCAGCTCAGCCAAGCCGAAGTTTACGGCTCCAAAGGAGCATTTGTGGATCTGCGCCCGCTGATCGATCAATATGGCCCTAACATCAAAAAATTCTTGGATGCACATCCTGATTATGCGAAGCTCGTTACAAGCAGCAATGGCAAAATGTATGCAATTATTCCCCAATATCCAAAAATCTCCAACACTACCTTTTATCGTGACGATATGTTCAAAAAAGCGGGAATTACTACGGATCCGAAAACAATTCAGGAGTTTACCGAAGTACTTCGCAAATTGAAAGATACGTACAAAGACAATAAAAATTTTTATCCGTTCGGCGGCCGCGAAGATTTCGTGAAATTTCAGTCTGCTTTCGGTGCTAACGATTTGATTGACGGTCAAGGCAAGGTCCATGGTGTTTACAACGGAGGGCAAGGTTACGATCTTAAAGCGGCTGGCTTCAAGAAAATGATAGATTGGTACATCGAAATATACAAAGATAAATTGATTGATCCGGAATGGGTCAGCGGTCTGTCCATGGAGGAAGCATGGCAGACTAAAGTGCTCAACGGCAATGTCGCAATCGGCCACGACTTTTACACCCGACCGTCTTGGTTTTTGATAAATGGCGGAGCCAAAACCGATCCCAATTTCTCAATGAAGGTGATGCCGCCGTTCCTTAACGATGCAGGTGGACAGTCTAAGTTCCCTACGGTTCCCGAATACCGCGTTGACCGTGCCTTCGTCATTAACGCCAAATCTGCCGATAAGGCTCCTGGCATTATTAAATTCCTGGATTATCTATATTCTGACAAGGGACAAACGTTGGTAGGATGGGGTGTAGAAGGTACGACGTTCAAGAAAAATCCGAACGGGAAAAATGAATTTACGATCAAATTCGAGGAAGAATCGACCAAACCGCTTGGTACTCCGGCGTGGACCTTCTTCCAGGATCGACTGACGTTCCCGATTCCGGTCAATAATGAAGCCTTCTATGAATTTAATCACAGCTTGACGAAATCCTACGCTAACGACTATTTCAATAAATATGCTGAATCGTTCCCGATCATCAAATATTCCACCGATGAATTGAAAGAGAGAAGCAATCTGGTGGCCAAAGTGAATGAAGCGTTAAAAGCCAATCTGGTTAAATTTGTAACCGGAAAACGGCCTATCGCAGAATGGGATGCATTCTTGAAAGAAATGGATACCCTCGGCTATTCAAAAATTGTAGAAATCGACCAAAAAGCTTATGACACTATGATAAAGAAATAATAGGTTCATCAGAAGATGAAAACGCTCTTATATTTTTGGAAAATTATAACAATAAGAGGTAATTCCTATGGAGATTAAACGAACCCAAACTGTTGTTTATACAGCTCGTCAGCGCCGGTTCAGGCAGCTGTGGAATACCAAGCTACTTTATCTGCTGCTGCTGCCGGGCTTGCTGCATCTTCTTATCTTTAAGCTGGCACCGCTGTTTGGGCTGGTTATTGCGTTCCAGGACTACAACACGTTTCAGGGGATTAGGGGAAGCTCTTGGGTTGGACTGGAAAATTTCAAGGTGTTTATCCAGGACCCTTATTTCTTGGTGCTGCTGAAAAACACACTGTTGTTAGCCATATACAACCTTGTTTTCGGATTCCCTGTTCCTATTATTTTTGCATTATTTCTAAATGAGGTACGCAGCGCGATGGTCAAACGGTTCACACAGTCGCTCAGCTTTTTTCCTTATTTCATTTCCTCGGCCGTTACTGTCAGTATTGTGTATACGTTTTTGTCTCCACAGACAGGTCTCGTAAATCGGCTGTTGGATGGGATAGGGATAGAGCCAGTGTTTTTTATGGCGGAAGCGGGTTGGTTTCGGAGCTTATATGTCAGCTTGAACGTATGGCATTCATTCGGCTACGGATCGATTATTTATTTGGCGGCTATCGCGGGCATTGATCCCCATCAATACGAGGCAGCGGAGATCGATGGGGCAACGCGGTGGCAAAAAATGTTTTTTATCACACTTCCATCGCTGTCGAATATTATCGTAACCATGTTTATCCTTAATATCGGTTCCTTCCTGTCGGTTGATCTGGATAAGGTGCTGCTGATGTACAATCCGAGTGTCTATGAAACGGCCGATGTAATTCAAAGCTTCGTTTACCGACAAGCCTTCGCATCACAGGGCTTTCCGAATTACAGCTTCGGAGCGGCGGTGGGCCTGTTCCAGTCCATTGTGGCGATGCTGCTCGTCGTAAGCGCGAATAAAATTTCCAAAAAATATTCCGAATCGAGATTGTTTTAGGAGGGTACATCTTTGCGGAAACGAAAAATTGATATGTTTGAAGCAACGAATAATAGTTTGCTGATTTTGCTGGCGATCATTTGCGTGTATCCCTTCTTGAACATATTGGCGGTATCGGTAAGCGATGGACTGGCGGTTATAACAGGCAAAGTTTATTTTTGGCCAATCGGGTTCAATGTAGAGACCTACAAGTATGTTCTCGGCAACTCGAGATTAGGCATTACCCTGGGTTTGTTCAATTCGATCTTTTATACGGTATCAGGAACGTTGGTGGCAGTGCTGCTGACGTTCGTCACCGCTTACGCTTTATCTCGCAAAAGGCTGAAGGGCCGATACTTCATTATGCTGCTTTTTCTGTTTACCTGGATTTTCGAAGCAGGCTTAATTCCGAGCTATCTTGTAAATAACACGCTAGGTTTGGTCAACTCCAGATGGATTATGATTTTGCCCGGGGCCATCAGCACATTTTTATTAATTATTACCCGCTCGTTTCTGGATGCCATTCCCGGTGAATTGGAGGAATCAGCCTTTATCGATGGAGCTAATGAGCTTCAGATGCTGACACGGATATTCTTTCCGCTTTCTACGCCGGTTCTAGCGACTATCGGAGTATTTTATGCCGTACATATATGGAACGCTTTTATGATACCGTTGATTTATTTGCAGGATCGTACACTGCATCCGATTCAGTTGATTTTGTACAGATTGATTATCAAGCCTGATGGGGGCACCTCATTTGAAAATTTAACGGTTAACGGACACCAAATATTACCTGATAATATTGAGGCGGCCACGATTTTTTTAGCGATTTTCCCTATATTGTTCGTGTATCCGTTTGCCCAAAAATATTTTACCAAAGGGATGCTCCTAGGCTCGTTAAAGGGGTAAGGTTTTATGAGAAATATTCAAACAACGGGAAAAACATTATAAATAATAAGGAGAGAGACGAATGAATAGACAAAATTGGATAACGCCTAAGGATATGGAACATGTAGTGCTGTATAGAAACGATAATGAATTCAGCTCATGGCCTTTTAACGCGGGAATGTGGAAAATTTCAGAGAACAATATCCTTGTCGGTTTTATGAATATGCCATGCGATTATACAAATACCAAGCACTTGATGCACCGCCGTGTGGAATTTTTCGGACGGATTGCTGCAGTACGATCGACAGATGGAGGCCGGACCTGGGGAGTGGCAGAGACCGTAGCCGACAATTTGGAGGTAAACGAACAGCTTCAGTTCGGTAAAGAGCCAACTATCGAGCCCCACGATTTCAGCGATCCGAATACGCTGCTCTGCTGCTGGACGACGCCGAACTCCGGTGCTCCTGACGCGAAGGCTTGGGTGAAGCTGTCGAAGGATGCTGGACTAACCTGGGGGCCTGCTGTTCTGCTGCCTTTTTGCAATATTCCAAGATTCCAGGGCAGATCCTCTTATTTGGTCCGTCCTGACGGCGTAATTCTGCTGTTTCTGACCGCTAAGCCGCAGCATAATAATTATGATCGTCCGGTTGTATACGGATCATTCGACGGTGGTGTCCGTTGGACACTGCTCTCCTACATGCCCGATAGTAACGAATATCGCGTCATTTGCCCTTCGCCTATTATGCTGAAGGATGGAACTATCATCGTCGGTGTACGATGCAAGTCTTCGATGGAAGCGGCTTGGGGCGAAGTGTATGCTTCCGAGGACGGCGGCTTGACGTGGCAGCTGCGCTCGCGCATCAACGAGCATGGAGATACGGTGCATCTGACGCTGTTGGAGGATGGGCGCATATTCGCTGTCTACGGCTACCGCATTCCGGCCTATGGAATCCGTGCGAAAATTAGTGAGGACGGCGGCCGTACGTGGGGGCCTGAGCTTATGCTGCGTGATGATGGAGGCAACCGGGATCTCGGTTATCCTCGCGCCACAGAAGTGGGTAAGGGTGAGATTCTGGCCACCTACTACTTCAACAGCAAGGATG
Organism: Paenibacillus foliorum; assembly: GCF_013141765.1. GTDB lineage: Bacteria > Bacillota > Bacilli > Paenibacillales > NBRC-103111 > Paenibacillus_S > Paenibacillus_S foliorum. The sequence continues at coordinate 71,887 of NZ_WHOD01000005.1, read as the reverse complement.
ATCCGATTCAAATGAACGGCGGGGGTGTCCGTCATATTGCAGGGACGATTTTGAAGGTTTAACCTGCGCATAAGTGCAAGACCTGTCTGAAACATTGCGATCTTGAGAAGGGAGGCTTGACCTGGTGAGGCAAATCAAAAATGGCCCAAGCACACAGTTCAATATCGATCAAGCTCTGGGAGGGGGGAAGCGCAGCCTGCGAACGCTGCCCAAATCCTGCTTGCTAGGCTCTACGGGAGCCAGGCTGTGGGCCGACTTCCTGTGGCCGCAGCCTGGCTTTAGCGGGGCCATCGATTTTATACATAAGCTGAACATTCCTTCCCTATTTACGGTTGAGTGTGATGCAGTGACAAGCTATGAGCCGTCCAAGATAAACTGGTATCCAAGCTATTTATCGATGGAGTATGCCACAAGTAGAGTAGAACTCAAAGAATACAAATATATAACATGGGAGGATTGCGCGGTCTCCTGCCAAACCTGGACAAACACAGGCGGCCAGGCCATAGTGCTTCGGCTGATTGCGGAGCCGGTGCTGTTCAGGTGCGAACCGATGGGCACCAGCTTGAACGGAAGTCTGAGCGTCCCACACTATGGCTTCACGCTGCAAGCGGCGCTTCGCACCAATCGGCCTGAGCTGTTCACGGGCCTGACGCTGCAGCCGGGCGAATCCGCGGAGCTGATTACGGCTGTGGCGCTCGGATTGCTCGAGACGGACACACCTGCCGAGCTGGAGCAGCGGCTCGACTCGGTTCTAAACCCGGCTCAAAGCGGTGCAGAGCTGCTCACCGGGCAGCAGCAGGCGTATCAGCGCTGGTTCGAGCATGCGCCAGTTTTTGCGAGCAGCGAACCTCTGCTGGATACGACCTGGCTGTACCGATGGTTCGTGATGCGCCACACTCTGGCTAATCCACGGTATGGTAATTTACAGCATCCCTTATTTTACGAGGGACGTTCACATAAAATGAGTAAACTGCCGCTTGATCCGAAGGGTTGGGAATTTAGCAAAATGATTCCTCTCACCGTTCCTATGCATTTACTCGAAGCCCGCTGGTACAACGATCCCGTTTATTCACAGGGCGCTATGCGCAGTATGAAGGCGAGTCAGGATGAGGAAGGCTTTTACAAATGCTTGTTTGTCAACAGCACGCTTCATTCATATGCCAATTTTATGGGCTGGGCGGCTTATCAGGATTATTTAGTTCACCGAGATCCAGAGCTGCTCAAGGAGATGCTGCCATCCCTCAAAGAGCAAGTTCGGGGAGAATCGGCCAAGCTTGGCAGTGCAGCTGACAGCTTGCTGATCGAATACACGCATAATCGAACAGGGAAGGAATATCAGCCAAGCTACTGGTATTTTCATGATTTCCCGAAGGATTGCAAAGACCCGGCGACGTTTACTCCGCTAAAAAGAGTGGACCGATCCGTCTATCATTATTTGAACTGCCTCGGCGTGGCACGGTTGTGCTGGGCGGCAAATGACACAGAAGCGGAAAAGTTCGATAAGCAGGCGGGTACAATCCGACAGGATATCCTACATAAGATGTGGGATGGGGGAACACAGTTTTTCTATGATTTGCATCATTTAACGGATGAGAAGGCATGGGTTAAGAACGTAGTCGGATTTTATCCCTACTGGGCACAGTTGACGGATGCTGAGCATGCCGATGGGCTGCTGCACGCACTCAATGAAGAGGAGTTCGGTACACCGAGCCCATTTCCTTCAGTATCCGCGGATTGCCCTGTTTACCAACCGGAGGGCAGCTGGCAAGGTAATTATTTCAAAGGACGCAACGGATGCGTTTGGGATGGGCCAACATGGCCTTATACAAACAGTATCGTCCTGGATGCAATGGCTTTGGAGAGCAAACGGAACGGGCATAAATGGGACCGTGATTTCGGCCATCTGTTCCGTGAATATTCCCTGCTTCATTATCGCAATCGGGATTTGACTGCTCCCTATCTGGTGGAGCATTACAGCAGCCAGAGCGGAGAGCCTTTGAGCGATGAGGTTGATTACAACCATTCTTATTATATTGACCTGGTTGTCAAGCATATTGCAGGTCTGAATGTTGAAGAAAACCGATTTGTGTTGAACCCGATCGATATAGGATTGGCACATTTCCGGTTGGAAGGCATCTGTGCGGCTGGATATGAGCTGACAATTACCTATAACAGGGGCGATGACCCGAATATAGATCTAGTCGCAGGATACAGGATTTATGTGGATGGACAGCTGGCTTTGGAAAGCGATACTCTGACCAGAATGGTTTACAGCTTTGAGAAAGTAGCAAAGTAACAGCAATTAAAACTACTTTTTAAATTATTATAACAATTAGGGGGATCTTACAGATGAATAAACAGAAGGCATGGGCTTCCTATAGTGCGGTGTTGGTGCTGACCGGGGCATTGGCCGGGTGTGGGGGAGAGGCCTCCAAACCGCCAGCCGCTTCAGACAGTAATGTGGACAACAGCAAGCCTGCCGATATTTCCATCGTTCTTTCCCAGGTAGGGGAGGTCCCGGCCAAAGGCAATGATGTGGAAACGGCCATGGAGAAGTACACTAATTCCAAAATTACAATTCAATGGATTCCCGGCTCCGCCTATGATGACAAAATCAATGTAATGATAGCGGCAGGAGAGCTTCCGAAGCTCGTCAGGGTCAAATATGTTCCGACAATCATCAGCACGATCCAATCCGGCGTTTTTTGGGAAATTGGCCCGTACTTGAAGGATTATAAAAATTTGTCGGCTCAAAACAAACAGCACTATGACAATATAGCGGTTGATGGAAAAGTGTACGGGATTCCGCTGTTCCGCGACTTGGGGCGCGCGGTCATTCACTACCGCAAGGACTGGACGGATGCTCTAGGGCTCCAGCTTCCAAAAACGATGGATGACTGGTACAAATTGGCCCAAGCCTTTACACTGAATGATCCGGATAAAAACGGCAAGAACGATACCTACGGCATGATTTTCGATAAAAAATACAATGATGGAGCGGAATCCACGCTGACCCGCTTTTCCGTCAGTATCGGTGGACCGAACAAATGGAAGGTCGAAAACGGCAGCTTTACGCCAGAATTCATGGCTCCTCAATTTATGGAAGCTATGAAGCTAATGAAAAGGATGTATGCCGATAAGCTGATTAATCAGGACTTTACCGTGCTCGATCCTACGGAAACCGAGAAAATCTACAACGCTGGACGCGCTGGCATTAAATTTTCCGGAGGGAACGCTCAGAACTGGCAGGATCTACTAGTGAAAAATGTTCCTGACGCGATGGTCGATGCAGCCTCTGTACAGGGACCAAACGGCATTCGTGTACCGGGAGAAAGCGGTAATAACGGATTTCTGGCTTTTTCGAAATCATCGATTAAATCGGAAGCTGAGCTGAAGCAGGTGCTTTCCTTTGTAGACAAGCTGATGGACCCGCCTATGGCGACGCTGTTGATGCGCGGCATTGAAGGGCGGCATTTCGTGGATAAAGGTGAGTACACGGAGCCCTTAGACCGCGAGGCCAATCAGAAGGAGGTCAAGCCCTACCGAGACAATCTGCCTTATCGTGAAGGTTATAATGTGAAGCCGACAAAGGATGCCCCGTTAAGTGTCAAAAACCAGCAGGTATCCAGGGAAAATGAAAAATATGTGGTGGCTAACCCTGCGCTAACCTTGCTGTCATCTACTTACAACGAACGCGGCAAGGAGCTGGAGCTGCAAATTATGGATGCTCAGACCAAATTCATTATGGGCAAGATCGATGAAGCGGGATGGCAAGCAGAGGTAGACAAGTGGAAGAAAAACGGTGGAGATAAAATGATGGAAGAATATAAAGCAGCGTACACCAAAGCAGGGCAAAAATAATCGGAGCATTCAGGAAAGAGGCGACCGCAATGGATAGGTTTAACGGCAAAATTACGACAATAGCTCCTGGTAGGGAGGATGCATTTCTACCCAATCTCTATGAAACAAGCCACGCCGCCAATTTACTGGAGCTCGATAACGGCGATCTGCTGTGTGTCTGGTTTTCCGGCAGTGGGGAAGGGAATCCGGACACCAATATCGTGCTGTCCAAGCTGCCACTTGGCAGTTCGGAGTGGAGCAGGCCAGATGAGCTGTCCAGCGACCTGGAGCGATCGGAGCAGAATCCGGTTCTGTTCCAGGCCCCTAACGGTCATGTGTGGCTGATGCATACTTCTAATGAACCGCATAATCAGCAAACCTCGCGGGTCGTGCGACGCATTTCCGAAGACAGAGGAAATACATGGAGTGAGCCTGAAATCTGGTTTGACGAACAAGGGATTTTTCTAAGACATCCCATCGTGATAACTAGCACAGGGGTTTGGGTTCTTCCGATTTATTACTGCAAGGATAATGGGGAGTACAGTGCGGTTAAGGTGTCAATTAATGAAGGTAGTAGCTGGAGCGATCATACAGTTCCATCCAGTGAAAAAGGGGTACAGATGAACATTATTGAGCGGAGCGATGGCAGTTTGTTTGCGATGTTCCGAAGCCGATTGGCAGACCGGATTTATACGAGTGTCTCCAAGGACGATGGACGCACTTGGTCGGAACCACAGCCCAGCGAGCTGCCGAACAACAACTCATCGACCCAGGTCGCGAAGCTGGCGAACGGACACCTTGCACTGATTTACAATGATGCCAGCCTTGAAAGAGGCCAGTACCGTATGGTCCTTAAAGACGGCCAAGAAAGGCGCAAGGCTCTACGAACACCACTTACCTTGTCTATTTCAGAGGATGAGGGAGAGACATGGCCTTATGCGGTTAATCTGCAGGAAGCCGATGACGAATACAAAGAGAATGAAATCGGCTACTCTTATCCTTCCATCATCCAAACACGTGACGGCAAGCTCCATGTTGCTTATACGTATTTGCGCAAAGGGCTGCGCTATGTGCGTGTGAACGAAGAGTGGGTTCGTGAGAACAGTCCAATAACTACTTGAAAGAAATTCAAATACTGTTTCTAGGTGCAATAAAGATTTGTCATTAATTATTACCAACTGTTCTTTAATTCAGTACTCATTTATAAGATTTGAACAGCTTGAGAAATCATAATGAAACGGCAAAACATCTATATATATATCTTTGTAACCACCAATACACTGACGGAAAACTATAATGGAGGAGCTTGCTACGCAGCAACTCCTCTTTTTCATTGAAGTAACATCTGTTGGAACGGTATAAGCCGACGGGTAAATACGGCTGTCTAGTTCTGAGAAAACTATGTACACGTATGATATGATTGAAAAAAGAAAGTGGATTCATGAAAGAAGGATGGGAAAGTATGACGGAATTCTGGGAAACAAGTTTTATAGAAAAACAAACGATGTGGGGATTTGAACCTACAGACTCCGCAATCGTGACAATGGACTTTTTCCTTGAAAGGAATGTTAAGGACATACTGGTACCAGGTATTGGATATGGCAGAAATGCAAAGGTTTTTATTGACAATGGAATAAAAGTAACAGGTATTGAGATTTCAAAAACAGCGATTGATTTAGCGAGGCAAAACGGGCTTGATATTAATATTTTTCAGGGTTCAGTAACTGATATGCCTTTTGATAACAAACTCTATGACGGCATATTTTGCTATGCACTTATTCACTTATTGAATAATCGTGAGAGAGATAAGTTTATTAAAGATTGCTACAATCAGTTAAAGCCAAACGGATATATGATTTTTACGACTGTTTCAAAAAAAGCCCCAATGTTTGGAAAGGGCAAACAATTGGATAAAGACTATTTCGAGATAATGGAAGGCGTAAAAATGTTTTTTTATGATTCTGATTCCATAAAACAAGAATTTGAAAAATATGGACTGGTAGAGTTTTCAGAAATTGACGAGCCAAGTAAGAACATGAAAAATAAACCTCCAGTAAAATTTATAATTGTAAAATGTAAGAAAGAACTATAAATACACAGTTAGAGTCTCAACATTTACAGTTTGCGGTAATTGTAATAAATCCATAATGGAGTTAATCATTGACAACTGGGATAAAATTCAAGCTACCTTCTCATACTAACTGTGAGACGATGGAGGTGAACGCTATGCCCAAAAATGACGCAGATCCAAAGTATGACCGTGAAGATAACAAAGCAGATAAGAAAGAAAACCAGCAGAATCACGCTCATTTCACCGAAGAAGCGCAAACGCTAACGAGCAACAAAGCCGACGATTACGACCCAAGTTTGAATGGTATCCCCAAAAATCAAGTTTGAGTAACTGGCTGCTCTTCTCGTCGCTAAATGATGGGAGAGCAGCTTTTTTAATTGGGGAGGCAAAGAAATGAAAGGTGAATATTTAAAATTCTTAATGTCGGGTGACAAGAACATTATCTCATTCCCAATGGATGCTCATTGTTAGTAAGATGAGTTTCTAGTACGTTAAAAGGGGGATTGGATATAGATGAAGAGAGGGCTCAGTTTCGAGATCCCCAATGAATACGGAAGATTCCTTGGGGAAGTATTGAAGCCAATCGATGTATCAGCGTTCAATTGGTATATCGGATGCGAGGAGTCATATTTCATTGAAAATGGTACGTTAGAGGCACTGCTTTTTCCCGGAGAGATCAACGGATTTCGTGGATGCCGGCATGGATTGGAAGCCACATTGTGTTAACGGGCAGAATAAAGCAAAATGAAACTACTTACATGACCTGCAAAAAAATACCGTATACTTAGTAATAGATATTGACGCCTAATGGTCGTCAACTATCATGCTTTAATGATCGGAAGGGCGAGATAGCGAGGGATTCTGAAGGGACTAATTTCATGGGAGGTGTAATTTTTGTTAAAGAAAAAAGTCTATTTTAGGACGCTCCTGTTTTCAATCGTTTTCTTTACTTTTCTCTTTTTACCCGCAGGATCTCTTAACTTTTGGGAGGCATGGATTTATTTTGTGATCTTTTTAGGTTCAACGTTCTATATCAATGGTTATTTTTTGAAGAGGGATCCTGAACTAATAGAGAGAAGAAGTAAGGCTAAAGAAAAAGAAAAGGAACAAAAAATTTTCCAAACCATATCTGGTATTTCTTTTGTCGGATTATTAGTCCTTCCTGGTTTAGACTATCGATTTGGTTGGTCAAATGTTCCTTTAATTATTGTATTAGTTGCAGATGTCATCATCTTACTTGGCTTTTCGATTGTTTTCTTAGTTTTTAAAGAGAATTCTTATACGTCTGCCATAATTGAAGTGAACGAGAACCAGAAAGTTGTATCTACAGGTCCATACGCGTTGGTTCGGCATCCAATGTATACCGGAGCTATTTTTATTATACTTTTCACTCCTCTAGCATTAGGTTCAATTTGGGCAATGATTCCCTCGATTTCTATACTCATTTTTATCGTTCTAAGGCTGTTAAATGAAGAAAAAATATTGTTAAAAGAGTTAAAAGGATATGAGGAATATTGTAAGAAAACACGTTTTCATTTAATTCCCCTTATTTGGTAAAACTTCAAAGCCAAATTGAATAGACCATGAAAAAAGAAGCTCGAAAATTTGGTTTCTAATGCCATTTAGTTACGCTCCCCCGATATGACTTAATTTACTCACGTAAGCTCGTGTATTTGCAGGATTTCATCCCTATTGGATTCGATAGAAGAAGGTATTGAGGAAGAAATAACCGGGGCAAGTCGAGGCAATCAAAAAAATGAAATAGAGAGGTTTACCTCATGTTAATAAGAGAGATAGCGGAAGAAGATAATAAACAAGTAGAGTACCTTATTAGATCTTGTTTGGTGGAATTTGGGGCGAATAAGCCAGGGACTGCTTGGTCTGATCCGAGTTTAGGGGATTTTTATAATCTGTATAAAAATGAGGGTTCTAAATACTGGGTTGTTGAGGAAAACAAAAAAATAGTAGCTGGTTGTGGAATTGGACCAATTACGGGCTGGCCAGATATTTGTGAATTGCAAAAGATGTATGCATTTAAAGAAACACGAGGCACAGGAATTTCAAGTGATTTACTGCAGGTTGTCCTAGATTTTGCAAAAAAGAACTATAAAAAATGTTATCTTGAAACTCTTAGCAATATGGTTGCAGCCAATAAGTTTTACAAAAAGAATGGGTTCATTCAGTTAGAAAAGCCATTAAATGCAACGGAACATTTTGCCTGTGATACATGGTATATTAAAACGCTAAAGGAATGAGCCATGTTGAAACTAACGAACTTTAACGGAAGAAGCTGCCTTATGCTGTGTCACTATGGTTAGTTCGGACAGTGAGGTATGATTTGACGAATAATTGATTCGTTTGTTACAATGTCCCCATCAAAGAGGAAAAGGATGAGGACGATGGTTCGTCGGTTGAAACGGTTTAAGAATGTTGCTATTGCATTAAGCTTCTAAGTAAAAATGATTTATATTACTTAGAAGCGAGGGAAAAGAATGAAACAACATCGGTTTAACCACTGGTCTGAAATTAAGTATCTGAAGGATATTGTCACCAACCCCATGATTGAAGTAGGGGAATACTCCTACTACTCTGGTTATTACGATAATCATGATTTTGAAGATGGGTGCGTTAGATACCTTTGGGGAGATGAAAAATCAAGAAAGTTATTTAACCCCATCGAAGACCATGGTTGGCTTTTAGATAAATTGATTATAGGAAATTACGTATGCATTGCAAGTGGTGTAATTATTTTAATGGGTGGAAATCACAATCATCATCCTGAATGGATTACTGTGTATCCGTTTGTGGAACAGATTGAAACTTCATACGAACCAAAAGGGGATACAATCATCGAAAGTGATGCCTGGATTGGCATGAATGCAATGATTATGCCCGGTGTGAAAATAGGTGAAGGTGCCATTGTTGCGGCTGGATCGGTTGTTGTAAAAGATGTACCACCATATACGATAGTAGGCGGCAACCCTGCTAAAGAGATAAAGAAACGCTTTCCAGACAAAGAAATCGAAAAGTTAAAGGAAATGCGTTGGTTCGATTGGGAACGTGAGAAAGTTGAACGAGCCAGTCATATCTTCTCAAGTTCTTCTATTCATCAATTATATGACTTTTATCAAAGGGAAATAAAACCATATGATCACTTCTTATAGAATAATCTAATCACAAATTACTCAACTAACCGGAAACGAGAATGGAGGGGCTTGCTTTGAGCAGCTCCTCTTTTGTTTGTTGCCGCGCCCGTATTGGCATCCGGTTACGTTGTAAGACTATAGCATTGCAAATAGAACCTGAGTAGTTTTACCAGGTTCTCTAATATTGCATATAAACAGACACGATGATATAATCAGATTGCGACTTTTACAAGGTAAATTGACATAAATATTAGATCTTACTCTTTAAGTCTACCATGCCGGTAAAACTCTTGTCAAATGTTTTTTCTCAATTTAATGGTTAGGAGAGATATTGAATGAGTTCTTTGGTTCTCGGTTTTCAAGAAATGGAAAAAACGCAGCTTTTGCTCGTTGGCGGAAAAGGCTTAAAATTAGGGCAATTATCAAGAATTGAAGGAATACAAGTACCGGAGGGATTTTGCGTTACAACAGTGGGATATCAAAAAGCCATCGAACAAAACGAAACGTATCATGCTTTGCTGGCTCGACTAACCATGCTAAAAGTAGAAGATCGAGATCAAATTGGTGAAATCAGCAGGGAGATTCGACAAATCATTATGGAAGTAGAAATCCCTAACGATGTTGTGAAAGCAGTTACCCACTATCTTTCCCAGTTTGGCGATGAACATGCATATGCAGTGCGTTCTAGTGCGACTGCTGAAGATTTGCCGCATGCCTCATTTGCCGGTCAACAAGACACCTATTTAAATATCATTGGCATAGAAGCGATCTTGCAGCACATTAGCAAATGTTGGGCTTCCCTATTTACGGACCGTGCGGTAATCTACCGTATGCAAAATGGATTTGACCACAGTCAGGTTTATTTGTCCGTTATCGTTCAAAGGATGGTTTTCCCACAGGCTTCGGGGATTTTATTTAGCGCTGATCCGATTACTTCCAACCGAAAGCTGCTATCAATTGATGCCAGTTTTGGACTTGGAGAAGCGCTGGTCTCTGGCTTGGTATCTGCCGATTGTTATAGAGTACAGGATGGGGAAATTGTCGATAAGAGGATAGCAACCAAAAAAATAGCTATCTACGGACGAAAAGAAGGCGGAACAGAGACAAAGCAGATCGATCCTGATCAGCAAAAGACTCAAACACTTACTGAACAACAAATTTTGCAACTGGCACGCATCGGAAGACAGATCGAAGCTTATTTTGGTTATCCGCAAGATATCGAATGGTGTTTGGTTGATGATACATTTTATATTGTCCAGAGTCGGCCAATCACGACTTTATACCCGATCCCTGAGGTAAATGATCAGGAAAATCACGTTTATGTATCTGTCGGTCATCAACAAATGATGACTGACCCGATAAAACCATTGGGATTGTCTTTTTACCTGTTAATAACTCCTGCACCCATGCGTAAAGCCGGTGGAAGGTTGTTTGTTGATGTTACACATATGCTGGCTTCACCTGTCAGCAGAGAAACTTTCTTAAATACCCTGGGAAAATCCGATCCGCTCATAGAAGACGCATTTATGACCCTAATAAAGCGAGATTTTATAAAATCATTACCAGATGATAGAAAAGAACTGAGTCCCGGTAATAGCAGTAAAGGTAGGTCGTCTGCAGGTTTTCAAGCACAAATCGAAAACGATCCGGCAATCGTTTCTGATTTGATTAAGAACAGTCAAACATCGATAGAAGAATTAAAGCAAAACATCCAAACGAAATCAGGAGCTGATTTATTTGATTTTATTCTGGAAAATCTCCAGGAATTAAAGAAGATCTTATTTGACCCACAAAGTTCAAAGGTTTTTATGACTGCTATGAATGCTTCGTCATGGATCAATGAAAAAATGTACGAGTGGTTAGGTGAAAAAAACGCAGCAGATACGCTTTCTCAATCTGTACCAAACAACATTACTTCGGAAATGGGTCTGTCGCTATTGGATGTCGCAGATACGATTCGTCCTTATCCGAAAGTAATTGATTATTTACAACATGTAAAAGATGATAATTTTTTGGATGAACTGGTTAAGTTTGATGGTGGACAGGAATCTCAAGGCGCTATCTATGCTTATCTCAACAAATACGGAATGCGATGTGCAGGTGAAATCGATATTTCGAGAACTCGTTGGAGTGAAAAACCAATTACACTTGTCCCCATGATTCTCAGTAACATCAAAAACTTTGAGCCTAATGCTGGCAATCGGAAATTTGAGCAAGGGCGACAGGAAGCTTTAGAAAAAGAACAAGAGTTATTAGATCGATTGAAGCAATTACCGGATGGTGAACAAAAAGCTGAAGAGACAAAACGAGTGATCAGCTTAATCAGGAATTTCATCGGTTATCGTGAATATCCAAAATACGGCATGATTAATCGCTACTTCGTTTATAAGCAGGCTTTACTGAAAGAAGCCGAACAACTTGTACAAGCTAGCGTTATTCATGAAAAAGAAGATATATACTATCTCACTTTTGAGGAACTTCACGAAGTCGTACGCACAAATAATCTGGATTATCAGATCATCAGTAAACGAAAAGACGATTACAATATTTTTGAAAAACTAACTCCCCCACGTGTAATCACGTCTGATGGTGAAATCATTGCGGGTGAGTACAAACGAGAAAATCTGCCAGACAAAGCGATTGTAGGTCTACCTGTTTCTACCGGAGTTATAGAGGGACGAGCACGTGTCATCTTAAACATGGAAGATGCTGATCTGGAAGATGGAGATATATTAGTCACCGCCTTTACTGACCCTGGCTGGACATCATTGTTTGTATCCATTAAAGGCCTGGTCACCGAAGTTGGCGGACTGATGACCCATGGAGCCGTTATCGCTCGTGAATATGGCTTGCCAGCAGTTGTCGGAGTGGAAAATGCTACCAAGCTGATAAAAGACGGGCAACGAATTCGCGTGAATGGAACAGAAGGGTACATTGAAATATTGTAATGGTTGAATAAGTCAATAGAGCCTCTGTCATAATGGAAGACATTAAATGCAACCTATCATGGATAAAAGGGCGGTTACCTTTTAACTACCCGTCTTAGTCAGGTAATTGGCGATTGCTGGTTTACGTGCTAATGAAGCCCGTTACTTTATGAACAAATACAAGCATGAATTTACGGTTGTACCAGCTAGCGAAAGCCAGGAGACCCTTGATTATGTGAACCGAATTTTGGAAGAAGAACGTGATATTGAGTTTGCGGCCAAACCTTTAGAAACGTCGCGTTTTCAAGTGGAAAATATTAAAATGGCCTACGTCTTTTATGAGGATGGTCTTGAGGTCAACGTCATGTATACAGTTGATGACCCTAAGAAGCGGGCCGTTGGTTTTAAGCTTTCTGAGGGGATTATTAAAGGAGAATATTAAAGTAAGCAAATAAACGAACAAAGTTATTTAGCCATTCAGAACATGTAAAATGGGAACTGATAGATTGCGCTAACGGGAGAACAATAGTTGAGGGGCTTGCTTCGCGGCAGCTCCTCTTTTGTTTTATTAGAGTAACGGAGTTAAGTGCATACATATTGCCTTGCCAAGATGTGCAATGACCTGTAAATTTTATTTTAGATGATTGTAATGATCTAAAGAATAGAGGCGTTTAAATATGAAAGAAAACAAGGTTAGGGAAATTCGAGAAACTGATTATCATGATATTTATTTGCTAAATCAAGCCTTTAACCCGAATCTACATGTATTTTCCGAAGAGAGAGTAAGAGAGAAGATTGAAATCATTACAAAGAAAACTAAAGATATCATTTTTGTTTACGAACAAGACACCGAGGTAATAGGATATATTCATGGAAGCCCGTATGAATTACTTTTTTCCGACTCTTTAGTAAACGTTCTGGGATTTGTTGTTAAAGAAAGTTATAGGAATCAGGGTATAGGCGGTATCTTGATTGATCGCCTTGAAAAGTGGGGAAAGGACAGTGGATATTCTGGAATAAAATTGTTATCCCACCCAGGTCGAATACATGCTCACAGGTTTTATGAGAGACGAAGCTATATGTTTACAAAGGATCAAAAGAATTATATAAAAAGATTCGAAGACTAAACTAACCGGGAACGAGGGAGTTCAATAAACAACCAATTTAAGGCTGCCGCGTCATAAACCGGCGGCCCTGTTATGTTAAAGGTCGCAATACGCGTGCACATACTAGCCCTCAATTTATCTGCCCAACTTACTGTAGCCGATCAACATTAAAATTAATTGGTTAAAGGACCTTTACTTCAAAGCCCTAAGGTTGAATAACTTATTGATGCGACAAGAATATCGAAAAGAAGTACTGGCTTCCACAGTAGAATAAAATATATAATTTATCTAGATAAGGTATTCGAAACTGAACCTTACCGGAAGAGCATAATTTCAAGAGAAACTCTGATCCAGATAAGAAAGAGACTTAGGATATGCGGTATGAAGAAAACAATTGCACATTTGCACATAAAGAAGAAAAGCTGCAGAAGATCGCAATTTTGAATTGCTGCGATTATCGGATGTCAGTTATGCAGGAATGAATATTCGACGGAGCTGATTGTAGGAGTGCTAGCTGCAGTTTGCAAAATGACCCTGACCGTTTTATTTGTAGTAGGCTAAAGAACCTACTTTACTGTAACGCACTCTCCCCGCGTTTTTTATGATGTAATTCGAAGGTAGGGTTTATCCTATGTATAATGGCAAGGTGAAGGTAGGCAGTTCCGAGGAACGCATAGCTGTCCAGATTGACCAGCTGGAACGGCATTATTTGGTAGGGCGGGACATCGAAATTCAGTATTTCATGCAGCAACTGACAATCGGTGGACAACAGGGACGGATCTTGAATCTCTATGGTACCGGCGGCGTAGGAAAAAGCTATTTAATCGACGAGTTCCGTCGGCTGGCGGTGCATGTGAATGCCGCCTTTCTGTTAATGGACAGCCGCGGGTTCTCTCATACACCACAGGACTTTTGTACGCAATTGTTGCGTATACTCGGCTATCCGATGGAGAAGCTGCAGCAGATCGCCGAGCCGCAGGCGCTTCTAGAGCTATGTCATGACATCCTGAGGGAAAAGGCAATGAATCAGAAGCTTGTCCTCGCCTTAGACACATTCGAGGACATGGGTGATATGGAGCTCTGGCTGAGAGAGGCACTCCTCCCACAATTGTACCCGGAAATCCTGATTCTCATTGCGGGAAGATTCCCCTTGCAAGGCATATGGCTCAGTTCTCCGGTATGGCGCCATTGGATACACCGGATGCCCATTGGGGATCTGGATTATTTCTCCGTTAAGCAATATCTGGAGCGCTCAGGCATTTCTCAGGAGCCGATGATAAAACAGATTTGGATGAAAACTAGAGGACATCCGCTCACGTTATCCTTGATCGTCTCGACGACGATGGTTCAGAACATTCAGGGCTTGGAATTGGTGGATGAAATCGAAGTGTTCGAACATATCGTGAGCATCTGGTTAAAAGAGGTTCCGGACGACAATCTTAGGGAACTCGTAGAGACCGTAGCTGTTCTTCGGCATTTTAACCAAGAGCTGCTCTCCTATGTATTGGATCGGCAGGTAAAGACGGTTTTATTCCAACGACTGGTCGGACTTTCCTTCATTCGGAGAGTGGATAGGGGTTGGATCCTTCATGATTTGATGCGGGATGCCATCAGCTATGAGTTGCGTTTGCGCCAGCCCGAACATTACGACCGGTTATGGAAGCGCTGCATCATGTATTACTACAGCAGGATGACCAACCAGTCAAATAGAAAGATGATCGCTTGGGAAGGCGTCGAATGGTACTATTATATCGGCGATCATGTTGTCCGCAATTTCTGTTTTCAGAAATTGACTCCGTATCTCTTGGAGACGTTGAATCCGTCCAATTGGGCGGAGGCTGAGCAGTATTTGGAAAATCGTATCATCAATCTGAAGGAAGTTTGCCTTCCTCTCCAGAACCCGGACACGGGCGAGAGGTTTGAGTATATGATTTCTAAAGAAGAATGTTTTTACCCGATTAAGCATATTCATCTTCAAGAGCTTTACGAACTCGATCCTGGCATTGTTAAGCTGATGAGAGATCAGCAGGGGGCAATATGCGGTCTGACGGCAATTATTCCGATTCATACAGGAACACTTGACTACTTGCTAACTCACCCGCCATCATCCACTTATTTCCAAAGTCTCCCGAATCATAGGCTGAAGGAACTCCGGGTGCCGAAGGAACATATTGCGGGTTATTTTGTGAAAACGGTCGATGTGTCGGATTTTGAGGACGTGGCGATACGTACAACTGCAGGGCTATCGTTCATCTCACTGCTTATATCTTCCGGTTATGTCGTGACGACTGCTCCTCCGGAGCTCTCCTTCTTAAAGGAATTCCACCTTAGCTTGGGGTGCGAGCAGGTGAAAAACGTTGCCCATTACGATTATGACATTAACGCTCCTACGCCATATTACGTTCTCGATACGAGGGGCGGCAAGCTGCAGGATTATTTGAACAAAATGATAGCGTCCTTCGGCCTTGTAGATCATTCCAAGCAGCAGGATGATGGTATGCAGACGCTATCTGAGCGGGAAAAAGAAGTGGTGGGGCTGCTGGAGAAGGGTTATACGAATCAAGAAATTGCGGCGGACTTGTTTATTACAGAAGTAACGGTCAAGAAGCATTTGACAGCGGTATTTCGGAAGTTGAATGTCAGGAATCGAACGCAACTGGTTAACAGCTACTTGAAAAAAACAAAATGATCGTAATCAGACAAGTTTTCTCTTAAGAGAGAGCTTGTCTTCTTTTTTTTTTCCGTGAGGAGAACGAAGGTATACCCGAATTCGACTGTTTTACTACGTTCGGATAATAGAATGCGCGAAAGCAGGATGGTATTCTTAATGAGATTAAAAAACTTAATTTACTGGAGGAATAATACAATGTCCAATGACAAAGAATCAAAAGATTTAAAGCTTGAAGATTTGGAGAAGCCATTGACGGAGCTGGAAATGAAAGAAACAACCGGAGGAGCGGGGACAGTAGGGGCGTCAGGAACAATTGCCCCCCTTCCAAAAGTAAGCCCGAGAGGAACTAGTCGAAGCTCAAACTAAAGCACAAGTAAATACGACATACTTTGATTGTAGCAATGATTTGATTCTTTTAAAAACAGATTGTTGAACTGGAAAAACCTAACTATCGTTAGGTTTTTTCCAGTTCAATGTGAAGAGGTGGCTTATTATGGATGCTATGGAGCTAGTAATGTTTAACGTGAACGGTACGGAATGGCGTCTACGCGATGTATTAAAGCTTGCGTGCATGGAGGGGCGTTTTTCCGCTGTCGAGGATAGCATTCGAAGAGCCATTATGAAGGAGTTTGCGGAACAGCATAAGATATCAATCGATGAGCAGGAATGGAAAGTGAAAGTCAATGAGCTGCGACAGCAATTGGGGTTATACAGTGCTGCAGAAACTGTGGCTTGGCTTAAAGCGCGAGGGTTGGTAATGGCTGATCTGTTCGAGTCGGCCAAAGCCCGGCTTCTGGCGGAGAAGGTGAAGGAGATCGTATCAGAAGACAGGATAGACGCTTATTATTTGAAAAACAAACTTTCCTATGATAGAGCAATCATTTCTCAATTAATAGTCGGTAGCAGAGAGCAGGCACAAGAGTTGCTGTTTCAGCTTGAAGAGGGCGAGCCGTTCTACCAGTTGGCGCAAATCTATTGTTTGAACAGCAGCAGCAAGTACGACGGCGGGTACTTCGGGTCAATTAGAAGAACTGAAATGAGCGGGGAAGAGGAGTCATTTGTTTTCAGTTCGGAAGCAGGACAATCGGGAGGGCCTTTTCCAATAGGATCTTGTTTTCGATTACTGTATGTTTGGGAAGTGATTCCGGCTGCACTAACGGGGGAGCTTAGGATCAAGCTTGCTGATTTGATTTATGAAGAGTGGCTGAACGAAGCTGTAAAAAGATCAAAAGTCGATATTAAACTATGGGACTATTTGGCAGGGGAGCAATTAGGCTGATCGTTCGGGAGGCACAGGAATGCTGGATGTACATCATTTGATTTTGGATACAATCCCTATTTTTCAGGTGCTGTCGCCACAGGAGAAGGAAGAGTTATTTGCCTCCTTTGAGAGGCTTTCTTTCCATATGGGTGACACGATTATTGAAGCTGGGGAAAGAGGAGAATCGTTCCATATCATCTTGGCGGGCAAAGTACGAATAATCGGTAAGGATGAGGATGGTAAAGAGATCAATTTCGGATTAATGGAAGCGGGCTCGCATTTCGGACAGGAAGCGCTGTTGAATGAACAATTTCAGGAGCATACGCTGAGGGCATCGGCGAAGCTTGAGCTGCTACGTTTATCCAGAACCATGTTTATGCAAATGATCGACGCGCATCCTGAATTGAGGGTGTATTTACTTGAACAATTAGCCGATGATGCGATGCGCAAATTTCTGAAGCGGACGGCGCTGTTTGCCCCGCTGCATCATCAGGAGCTGCGCTCGCTGCTTGATATTATGGTTATGAAGGAATATGCACCCGGCGAGGCAATTGTCAATGAAGGGGAGACAGGAGATGCATTCTATATCCTTCGTACCGGTACGGCTTCTGTACTTAAGGAAAGCGAGGGGAATCGGAAGCTTAATATCGTCAAAGCAGGGGGGTTTTTCGGGGAACTCGCGCTATTGACCGGGGATCCTCGAAAGGCCAGTGTTGTAGCGGACGAAGCGGTTTCCGTGTTCAGTCTGGCCAAGAGCGACTTTGATAAGTTGATTCTTAAGTACCCGAAGGTTAGGGAAACGATTATAGGTATTGCTTCTGCTTATTTACAAAATGCGGTAGCGAGCGTTACCGATAGCGCAGTTTATGCGTCCGAAAGTGTTGAGGATGAAGCCGAACAGGAGAAGCAGCAGCGGTACGGCGGACGAAGGACTTGGCGTTTAAGGAATCGATTCCCGGTACGTATTCAGCAAAGTGAGATGGACTGTGGCCCAACCTGTCTCTCGATGATCGCCGAGCACTACGGCAAGCGATTGAGCATTTATCGGCTCAGAGAGCTGGCACAAGTCGGGTTGGAAGGAAGCACGTTATTCAATCTGTGCAAAACTGCGGAATTGATCGGTTTTCAAGCGGAGGCGGTCCGCAGCAGCTTGAAGGGACTCACCGAGCAGACGCTGCCAGCTATCGCCCACTGGAAAGGCAATCATTATATCGTAGTCGTTAAGGTAGACGAAAGATACGTGACCGTGGCCGATCCGGCTGTTGGGTTACTGACTTATTTGCATGACGATTTTCTGAAAGGATGGACACTGAATACGGTGTTTATGAAGCCTGTTGAAGCTTTCTTCACCCAAGAAGAGTCGAAGCCTTCATTCAGGCGCTACTGGGCTTTTCTCGTCTCCCACAAGAAGGCGTTGTTCCACCTCCTATGGATGACATTACTATTACAGCTCATTAACCTGGCGCTCCCACTGTTTACACAGCAGGTGATCGACCGTGTGCTTATTGGTAGAAATTATGATGACCTGAATGTCATGATGATCATTATGCTTGGAGTCTCTTTGCTAACCCTACTTGTACAATCGATCAGGGAATGGGTCATAGCGGGGACGTTCATTAAAATTGATATCGACATGATCATGAGCTTTTATCGTCATGTATTTCGCTTACCCATGCGTTATTTCGCCACTCGGAAAGTGGGAGACATCTTGACGCGTGCCGGGGAGAATCAGGTCATCCGGAAGTTTCTTGTCACGAACAGTATGAATGCTGTGCTGAATGTGATGACGATTGTTGTTTACATAGTCATTATGTTTACCTATAGCGTTACGTTGGCTTGGATCGCCCTGGCGTTCATTCCCTGCTTCATTGCTCTTACGCTGATCGTGACTCCCCTTATGAAGCGCAACAGCAGGAAGCAATTCCAAGCTGATGTCGATTTGCAGAATGTATTAGTAGAAGCTATTGGCTCCATGCGTACCGTGAAAGCTCTCGCGGCCGAGGACGAGGTAAGGAAGAAGGTGGAGGGAAGGTTCCGTCAAACTACTATTGTACAAATGAAGGGGTGGAAAATCGACATCTTCTCCGGTTCTGTCGCCACTGTGCTGCAAACCTTAAGCGGAATAACCGTACTGTATGCAGGGGCTGTATTTATTATCGGGGACAAGATGACCGTCGGTGAGCTAATGGCTTTTAGTGCAGTGTTTGCAATCGTTACCGATGCGGCACTAGGTCTAATCGGAATGTGGGATGAGTTTCAAGGCGTACGGGTTGCCTTGGAGCGGCTTGACGATGTATTCGAGACGGAGGTGGAGGAAGCCGATTTGAACCGATTGACAGCACTGCCGAAGCTTACGGGGGCGATTACTTTTGAACGCGTATCGTTTCGCTATAGTTCAGACGGGAAGAATGTGCTGCAGAACATTACCTTCGACATGGCTCCAGGCCAAACGATTGCTATTGTCGGTCGAAGTGGGTCAGGGAAATCGACCTTGGCGAATTTACTGCTTAAGCTATATGCTCCAAGCAGCGGGGCGGTTCGCATCGATGGGCATGACCTGCAGCGGGTGCAGGCTGATACGCTCCGTAAGCAAATTGGAGTGGTACAGCAGGAAGCTGGACTTTTTAGCGGAACGATTCATGAGAATATTGCTTATCAAATCCCCGATGCTTCGATGGATGAGGTGATGGCGGCTGCCATGCTTGCGGGGGCACACGAATTCATTATGACATTTCCGAATGGCTACGATACACAGGTTGGAGAGCGGGGCGCAAGCCTTTCCGGCGGGCAGCGCCAGCGCGTCGTCATAGCGCGGGCGTTGATCGGAAATCCGCGTATTTTGATTTTCGATGAAGCAACCAGCGCGCTCGATAATGAATCCGAGAAGACGATTCAGCGGAATATGAGCACGATATTAAAGGATCGAACGACCCTCATAATTGCTCACCGACTGAGCACGATTCGGCATGCAGACCGCATTCTCGTACTGGATCAAGGTGTTATTGCAGAGTCAGGTACTCATGAGCAGCTAATGATGGATAAAGGTCTTTATCACATGCTGGTTAGTCAGCCGTTAGAATAAGTATAGAAGAAATCACACGGAATTCGCGGTCATTGCGCTGAAGCCACAGACTGCACGAGAAGGTATACCCGAAATCGACTATTTTGCTACGTTCGGATAATAGAATGCGCGAAAGCTAGATGGTACCCTTAATGTTATCAAATCAAGGTTTTCTAGAAAGGAGAAAACTGGGTAATGAAGTGGTTGGTGTTGATACATGTATTATCGGCGGTTATTGGTGTTGGTCCGACATTTTTCGGACACGTGTTGGTTAGGAACAACCAAACGTTGGAGCAATTGAGACACTCTATGAAGCTGGCTCGTCTACTGGACTTTTTTCCGAAAATCGGGGGCTCCATTGCGGTGATCTCAGGTATTCTGCTCATCACGCTGGGCAACTATGGTTCTTACACGCAGATGTGGATATTGGGATCGCTTATACTCTATGTCCTGATCCAAATCGTCGTGATCGGCTTTGTGGCTCCGGCGCAAAAACGTGTCGCACAATGGGTGTTCGATGCGACGAACTTAAGCAAAATCGAGCTTCCTCAGGAGCAAAGGGGCAACCTCTCTAGAGCAAATACGATGCTTTATGCAGCTTCGGCAATGGGCTTGGTATTATTCGTATTTATGATTATTAAGCCTTAATTAATTGAGAAAATGGAGTGGGATGCTATGAAAAAGATTATGTTATTGGCTGTTAGTCTGTTCATTCTAATGTGCGGCAGCGTATCGGCGCACGGAATAACGGCGAGTGAGAAGAAAAGCGATGGTTTGACCATTATGGTCAACGGAGTTGAAGTGAAATCCGCGGCGAATCATGTAACGACCGATGGTAAAACGTATGTGTCCGTTCGAGCTTTCGCTGATTTGTTCGATCGTACGTATACCTTGAGCAATGGGAACAAAGAAGTGGTTTTTAACGATAAAAAGATTTCAAATATATTCATGAAGCAAGATGAACCGACGGCCTGGATCCGGGATTTGGCCGATGCTGTTCACGCCCAGCAAGTCAGTTGGGACGGTAAACAGGAAGTGTATGTACTGGCGCTTCCCGAAGGAACGATCAAAATAACGGAGAGCGTACCTGCCATGGGCGAACATTGGTCAAATCCACAAGCAGGAGACCTACCGACCGGACCGATCTTCGGCGTACACGATGGAAAACTGGTGTTCCTTGAATATATGATTGCTCAGGACGATTTTATAAAAGGAGTTAACCATACTAACCTGGCTGGTATGAAAGGGGTCCCGTCACCCGCTGTCGTGCAAGTGGATATCGAGTTCCAAAAGCATGGGCACGAAGGTTTCGAAGTTCCGCATTACGACATTCATGCATACTTTATTACCGACGAAGAGCAGCAGAAAATAAAATAATCAGCAATAAGCGTGTTCAGCCTATTAAATAAACAGGGGCTGAGCGAGGTAGGGTGAGGGATAGAATAGGTAAGGCCCGATTAGCTTGGTTTAGAGCAAATACGGGCCTTTATTTGTGCCTAATTCATCATCTCTGCTCTTTACACGTTTGAAGATTCGTTTACCCGTTTACTAAAATAGTGGGCAGTATGCAACGGGCAGGATAACGCAAAACATAGATTTAGCAGAGAGGTTACATGGGACCCCACGAAGAATATAAACTTATACACTGTAAATTTAGGAGTTGGTCAAATGTTATCAGATGAAATGATCCGAGATGACCTAATAAAAACATTTCATCGCCTCTTCGATTTGAAAGTACTTGAATCTACTCCAATAAAACGAGGTTGGTTAAACTTAAAATGGAAAGTTGCAACTGATTCAGGTCAATTTTTACTTAAACAATACAACAAAAAAAGATATAAATTGTATAATCCAGAGGAGCTATTGTTTGCATTCTCTCAACAGGTTAGATTATTTAACCAAGGTCTTGCTTGTCCAAATATGAGGATTTTTATAAAAAAGTTTGATCAATTAAATGAGCCTTATTCAACTAATGCCCTCCGTTACTATAAGTACAATATTTCACAAAGTTTCTACTTTTCCCTATTGTAAAACTCGAAAGTAAAAAGTATTTCCAACTTCCGAAGAACACCCAGATCGTGCATCTATATACCTCGCTAACCTGTTTGGCGGTATTCTCAAGTTTAGCGGATATAGATTTTTTTTGTACGCATTTTTTCATTAAGAACAAAGGTTCGCATTTTTCCTTTTCTTTAGAGCAAATATTTTGTATGATAAAAGAGAAGTGAATGATAGAGGAGGAGTTTGGATGTATCGACAAGTGGATGATTTTTCAAAGGAATGGGCAGTTGCTGTGAAAGGGACATTGCAAGTATTGCAAGCCGTAACAGATGACAAATTAGGACAAAGTATTTTGGAAGGGCATAGTACACTAGGTTGGTTAGGCTGGCATTTAGTAGAAACAACAGGTTATTTTAGTCATTTAGCAGGTTTAACTGTACCAATGATTGGTCAAGATGAACCAGCTCCAGCGACAGCAAGAGAAATTGTAGCAACTTACGAAAAAGCAGCAGAGGCAGTCAAGGAAGAGGTAGCCAAGCTATCCGATGAGGACTTGCTAACAGAAACAGGCATTGCAAGTCTTGCAACAAAAGGCGCAGTATTACGTTTCTTAATTGACCACCAAACACATCACCGCGGCCAAATGATGCTGCTATTACGTCAAGCAGGCTTACCAGTACCGCCTGTGATGGATCCAACAAAATAAATGCAATAACGAAAAGATGCCTTCCTTGGTAGTGACTCCTTAAAGTTAGAGTTTTTATTATACGGCTGATTGGTTGGTTTGAGTTCGGTATTGCATTGGACTCAAGCCAGCCAATAAAAAGTACAAGAAACACGCTCAGCGAGTACGTGAAATAAATTTTCCTCCACGCCTTCTTTTTCTTTTCCCCTCCAGCCTCCACTGTAATATAATAAAAAAACTAAACTAGAGGTAGGTGCGAACAAACATGATTCAATTAACAAACCGCCAGGCACGGCAATTTCTGTTGTTGAAGCATGGACTTTTGGGCAAATATAAATTTAGTGGGAAGCAGGGCGTATTGGATTTTGCTCGGCAGGTCAACTGTATTCAATACGACCCCATCGATGTTTGCGGAAAAAACGCCGAATTGGTGCTACAATCGCGAATTAAGGGATTTACCAAGGGAATGCTCGCCGAGTTGCTTTATGAGGATAGAAGCCTTGTCGATTATCCCGACAAGAACCTGGCCATTATCCCTGTCGAGGACTGGCCGTATTTTGAGCGATACAGGCAAGCCGCCCGACAACATGCCGAACGCTATCCCGAAATGGAAGCGTTGACAGCGCAAGTACGGGCTCATATCCAAAATCACGGTGCGCTAAGTTCGAATGATTTAAAATTGGATGGAGATTTCTCTTGGCAATCGGTCATCCATTGGAGCGGTGGAAACAATTCATCTCGATCGGTGCTGGAACAGATGTATTCGACGGGTGAGTTGATTATCCATCATAAAAAAGGAACGCGTAAATATTACGATATCGCCAAGAAGTACATACAGCCAAATCTACTGAATGCATCAGAGCCGTTGGAGGATGAGCTTGAGCATCATAAGTGGCGGGTACTGCGTCGAATTAGCTCTGTTGGTCTCTTATGGAATCGTGCGTCAGATGCATGGCTGAACATATGGGGGTTGAAAGCAGCACAGCGTAACGAAGTTTTCCGCCAGCTATTACACGAAGCTTGCATTGTTGCTGTTGCCGTGGAACAAATGAAGGATATGCTGTACTGCCTCGCGGAGGATTTACCGCTTATTGAAGCCGTTCTGCAAAATCAGGAGCCGAAATTGCGTTGCGAGCTTATTGCCCCGCTAGATAATTTCATATGGGACAGAAAACTTATCAACGAATTGTTTGACTTCGATTACACCTGGGAGATTTACACTCCTGCAATCAAACGAAAATTCGGCTATTATGTACTGCCTCTATTATATGGAGAGAGCTTCATTGGACGAGCCGAGATAATCGCGGAGCGAAAAACTGGAACGCTCGTTGTTAAAAACATCTGGTACGAGAACGGTGTGAAGCAAACAACACAATTGCGAACAGCCTTGAACAGTTGTTTCCAAAAGTTTGCGTTATTCAACGGGTGTGAGACGATTTCGGCAGATTCTATGAACTGATATTTCCTGTATTTGTATAGAGATAATAAAGTTGTTTAATTCGTTGCCGAATCTTCAACTTTTGCCCCTTACCCTAATTCTAGCTGGCACGCTGGTTTTTCGCTTGAGAATGCGAATGGTGTTGTTCATTGCACCCTTATAAATATAACATAATTAAGACTCACTATTAATAGGATTTCGGTTGAAATAAATACTTAACCCTGCGCGGGTAGCTAAAACACCTAAAACGCCAATTACTGCAGAAATTGCAACCACCGCTAAACTGTTTGAAGCAATACCAAAATTCATGAAATATAGCGTGTAGTGAAGTCCAAAATACATAATTAGAGGCTATAAAAGAACTGCTTCATGGTGTTTATACAGATCTTTTTAAATTACTTCCCCTCTCGCAGCTACACTATGATTTATTGAAAGCAAGAGGGTTGAAAGAAAATGAAATAAAGGAACATGGTTATGGATCCTTACCTATATCCGATCGACATAAAATTAGTAAAATATTATTTGATCGCTATGGTGAAGCTGCTCTTTCTTCTATACCGGGGGTTTATTCAAAAGAAGGTAAATACGGAGATTATTTTACAATTTTCGGTGGTACTGGTTTTATGATTCCCATTATGAATATTAATCGTCAAATTATTGGTATTCAGGTGCGGTTAGATCAGCCAAGTTCTAAAACAAAATATATTTGGCTATCTACAGATAGTAAAAAAAACGGAACAAACAGCGGCAGTCCGGTACACATAGGCTGGGGACAAATCCTCCTGCAGCTTTCCATCCACTTCTGGGATCGCGTTATTCCCTACATCCATTAATTATTTTAATAGAGTTTACACAAAACTATTGACAGACCCATGCTATCACATAATGAAAGTATTTTGCTTGAATCTGATAACGGAGAACGCTTCACGGTGATGGAATATTGCCAGGGCAAACTAATTCCACCAGGTAA
This sequence comes from Paenibacillus foliorum, assembly GCF_013141765.1. GTDB lineage: Bacteria > Bacillota > Bacilli > Paenibacillales > NBRC-103111 > Paenibacillus_S > Paenibacillus_S foliorum. The sequence goes on along the minus strand of NZ_WHOD01000005.1, from coordinate 46,710 downwards.
AACTAATGTACATCAAATATACGATTTAGGTCGAGCAACAGGAAAAATGCATCGATTGTTAAACGATGGAACACTTAGTATTAAAAATAGCCCACAATTTATTCCTCCAAGCCGTAAGCAGCGTTTAGCACATTGGAACTCAGTTTGGGAACAGGCAAAGGAAGCTGGTAAAACTCGGTTGCTTGCTGATATAGAAACTCAACGTAGAGCAACTGAAGATATAAATATAGAAATACTCGAATTACTTCAATTAGGGTGGACTCATCGTGACCTGTGGGTCGATAATCTTTTATTTGATGATAATCGATTAAGTGCAATTCTTGATTTTGATCGGCTAAAATATGACTATCCGCAGCTTGATGTTGCTCGTGCTGTTATATCATGTGCGTTAGATGATAATTTAGATATCTCCCTTGCTTCAGCATTTATTGAAGGGTACAGCGAAGAACGCACCGTGATAAAGGGTTACTTAACAAATTCATTAAAGTTGTTGTGGTATATGGAGAGCACATTGTGGATAAATGCTAACATGGATCAACATAGTGTACCTCCCGCTCGCTTCGCAAAGGAAATGCTTTGGCTTGCTGAAAATCAAAAGAATATGTCCGCTTTGCTAGGAAATATTTAGATAATGCGAAACAATTATATGAAATAATGTAAATGATTATCCATTTTCCGTTAAGCGGAAAACGATATGATAAAAACTTAGACGCAGCTGCAGGCAACGATCGGCAGCCGCGTTATGCTAACAGGCAGATTAGCTGTGTAAGAATAGTCTTTATACGATACAATTAATGTACACATAGCTTTGTTAAGGGGTCTTTATTTTGAGGGCCAGAGTTATCCAATTGGCTGCTATAGGGCGATATTTTACGTTATTCAAGCTAGTAATAACGGGGCAGGTGAAACTAATTTAAAAGTAATTGTGAAATAAAATAGATAGAAGCTTTCAGACGAATCAGTTCGACTGAGAGCTTCTTCATTTATTAAGAGTTTATGTTTCGTTAATTAATGTACGTTTACATCAGCAGTCTTGATTATTTTGTCTTGGGAAGCATGTAGTTTTACCATCGCAAATCGTGCAATTGGTTGAATTACTAAGCTCTCAGCGATCAGTACAATTAAGAAATTTCTTGGCCAATTCGTCAAGAAGTGGCTAAAAATTTCAGAATGAAAACCGTTTCCTACAATATCACCAATAAGCGTCATACAGGCTGACATTCCTATTACAGTGAATAAGATGCGGAATAAAATTTTGGCATTAAAGCTATCCGTTGATTCTGTAAATTTTACAACCAATTTTTCTGCAATACGGCCAACAAGAACCGGTTCAAGAATCATAGCAATAATCCACATGATCGGTAACGTCTTAAGGATCGTTAAGGCAACGTCTGCATTAAATTCCCCAACCGCTAGAATGACATTTGATGACGTCATAAATAGAGCTGTCAGTGTAACAATAATTGCGCCGTACAATGCGCCCTCCTTCCCGTTTCTTGGCAATCTTGTTTCTTGATTCATTTTTTTCTTCCTTTCAAAAAAATATTTCTGACCTTAGCAATACGCTAAGTACAGCGACGATTATGCCAATAATCGATAACGTTACGGAGGAAATAACGTTTGGCATTCGTAAATTTCTACATTAAAACGCCTTAATTATATTCGGTAATAGTTTAGCGATCGTTTTTAAAGGATCTGTTGATTTTTGCGTTAAACAAAGCATCATCGCACCTTCAATCGAAGCTGTCATCAACAATGCAATAGCGGAAGCTGATTCATTTGAAAAGCCATCAGTTACAAGTTTTGCACAGTAAATATGTTGAATGTTTTCATAAAGCGCACTACATGCATTGCGGACAGGTTCACTCACTGTGGCCATTTCACTGACAATGCTGCTAAATGTATAGCCGATAATGGTACCTTCTGTCTCTAAGTTGTGAATTAACTTATCAAGTATTGATTGTGTGGCTTCCTTAGTTGATAAATGTCCCCTGAAAATATTCTCGATATCTGTCGTAATTGCTTCGTTTAATGCCTGTAAACAAGCAATTAATAGTTCTTCTTTGCCATTTGGAAAATGATGATAGAGCGCTCCTTTTGTAACTTTACAAGCTTTTAAGATTTCATTGAGTCCTACACTTTTGTAACCTTTTTGCTGAAAAAGAATTGTAGCAGTATCAATTATTAGCGATTTTGTATCCACATTAATGTATTCCTCCTAACATACCAACCAGTCTGTTTGATAGTATAACAAATTTTTTACCAATGATGTAAGTGTTTTTTTTCTCTTTAATTAAAATTAGTTCCAAATTTAAATTTCGCCCTCCTTATGATCCGTATCACAAGTAAGTACAGGATTCGCAACTACTTCTGCCCATTTTCGTTATTGTGTGTGAGCGATTTTTATCCGGAGTACAGAATCATTGGTTACTAGGATGACTGAACAGCAATAGTAAATTATCAATTTATGGAGTTGAATCATGCCATTTACACTTGCCCATCCAGCCTATGCATTCCCATTAAAATATATAAGTCCGAAGTATTATAGCTTAACAGGACTTGTGCTTGGAAGCATGGCGCCTGATTTTGAATATTTTTATCATTTAGAGCCATATCAAAGTATTGGTCATTCAATATGGGGCTTATGTATACAGGCAATACCAATATGTATTCTCCTGGCAGTTATCTTTCATTACATAGTTAAAGAATCGCTTGCCTTACATCTGCCATCACTATTTAACATGAATCAGAGGGCATATAATATATTAGGTGAATGGAAACTTAATAGTTTCAATGCTTGGATTATATTTTTAAGTTCTGTGATTGTGGGCTTTATATCACACGTTACAACAGATGCTTTTACACATGCTGGTGGTCTTTTTGTTGTTCATTTTTCTTCTCTAAGAGAAGTGATTATATTTAATCTCCCAAATTACAAAATGTTGCAATATGGTTTATCGTTCATTGGGTTATTCGCTATACTTGGAGTTGTTATATATTATTTAAATAGTAGTAACCCTAGGGCTGAGGGGATGCCCAAAATAACAAGGAGAAATAAGCTTTTATTTTGGATTTATATAATTACAACTTCAGTCGTTATAACTAGTGCTAAAATAGTTGTTTCGGATAGCCCTAATATCATTGGCATCTTAGTGGTTGCTCCTATATCTGGATTATGTTTAGGCTTGGTTTTATCATCATTGTTAATGAGGATGGCAAGATGATCATGATTAACGTTAATAGATTAACTAAGTAGATTGCCGCGGCAGTTGCTCCTCGTTTTCGGTGAAAAGATTGTTCAATTTTCCTGTTGTGGAACGTTAGTTGAAACAAACTAGGGAGCAGATCGCCGCGGCAGCTGCTCTTTTTATCATTAAGCTATTCCAGCTAATAGCTTGTCAATATTTAATTATTAATCAAAATAATAAAGGGTGCTATACTGAAAAAAGTGCATAACAAATAACCGTCCCATAGATATTGGGAAGGTTTTTCTCGATGTCTAAACTTTGCTTATTCAGTCTAGGCGGAAAGTTTCAAGACATTAATTTACTTTCGGAATCTGCTGCCGATCGGCAGTCTCGTTGATAAAATAATGATAATTGATTGGACGTAAAGTATCTGCCATAGTCCGGTCCCATTCCGTTTCTAAAATTTATTCAAATTTAGGATATATCAAATTTTATAGCGATTTACATCCTATCAATAAGATTGCATAATGATCTATTGTAAAGTATGCATATTTATATCATATACTACTAAAAGGAGAGTGAAACTTGTGCGCGAAACCTGTGTTCCGAGTGGCGTGAAACTAAAAGAAACTGGCTTTGGATACACGTTGTCCTTAATAGGCGGTAAATATAAAATGATCATTATGTATTGGCTGTCTGAAAATAAGGTTATGAGGTTTAATGAGCTGAAGCGATGTATCGGTAGCATTTCCTTTAAAACGCAAAGCATCATGTTAAAAGAGCTGGAGGCAGATGGACTTATCATACGCAAAGAGTTTCCCCAAATACCTCCAAAAGTTGAATATTCATTATCTGAACGTGGTCTTTCTCTAATTCCATTGTTAAATATGATGTGCGAGTGGGGAGAGAAAAACAGTTCGCCAGTTCTGGAGGCTGTACAGCGGTAGGAATAGCTATTTTGTTTAAATCAAAAGAGGTATCTCCTGAACAAGGAAATACTTCTTTTTTATAGTAGTCTTAATAAAACTACCTATTACAGGTTGTCAACAAAATTCAAATAATTTAGTGCACTTTTTTCCAATTCACTTGTAGACGAATCATTTTCTGTACCAGGCACATTTTCACCAGGCTCATTTTCCGTACCATAAAACGCAAAGAACGAACGATAATTTGCATTGCAGTATAGGAAGGTAGTTTCAAAAGGAGATAATAAATGATCAAGTGTATAGCGATATCTCCCTTCTTCACTATAATCTTCTTTTTTAATTCCGGCAGATACAGCTAAAGCAGCTTTGCGATTCTTTAATTTATCGCCTCCATTTGAACCATAGGCCCACCCAAAAGTCAAAACATCGTCAAGCCATTTTTTAAGGAGAGGCGGACAATTAAACCAATATATAGGGAACTGCAAAACAAGATTACCATGCGATTCAACCAATTTTTGTTCTTTTTCCACGTCTATGTTTCCATCAGGATAAGCCTTATGCAATTCGTGAACAGTATACTTTTCCGGATATTTTTTGAGTTCTTCTACCCACCGCTTATTAATGACAGATGTTCCTATGCTTGCGTGTGTTACGATAACAAGAGTTTTCAAAGATTTGTCCTCCTTAGTTCTTATTTATTTCCTTTTTTTGAGTATAAAGATTGCACTGCAAATATGTAAGTATGCACTTTTAGTACAGGTACTGTCATAAAGGTGAGTGTCACCCGAGCATATACACTAATCATTTATTTACTTAGCTAACGGGATACGAGAATTAACGAGCATGATTTCACGCATTCCATATTTGATAAGAAGAAATCTTTAATTGAATCATTGTCCCGCAGGTGAAGTAGATGATATTCGTTTTTTTTCAATATTTTGCTAAACATAAGAGACGATAGTTCCTGGAACGAGGGTTAAATTTGGTTTAACATTCGAGGGAGTACAGGCTGATAGAACTCTAGATGATTTGAACATAGTAGACCTTTTTATTGTGTGTGGAGACCCTGTAAGGGGGCGAACCCCAGGGTCAGTCCGCACCCAGGGAGCGAAGCGGACGAGTACAGCATGGGTCTCTACCGCTGCGGTTGTCCTCGTCGAGTAAGCTTCTGCGTAAGTGAGATCAAGGATATCCATATCCCCATAGGCACCACCATACATATAACCGCGTAACGCATGGGTTTCCAAGCGTTTTTTGTATTTTCAAGGGTTGAGGATCGGAATGACCAAGTATCTCTTTGACGACTTTTGGATTGATATTGCGGCTTAACATTAAGCGATCATAAGACAATCCATCCACGTAGCGGTCAGCTAACGCACACTTTTGCATTGGTTCAAGCACTGATTTTGGTAATGAGCTAGATTTGGACACAAAAAGTTTACAAGTCGGCGACGTGCATGATACAAGTAAGCCTTAAACTAAGTAGCGAAACGTATTGCCACTTTATGACAACAATCTACTGTTGGTTGAATCGGCTCATTCGAACGAAGTTGTATAGATGGGATTCCTTCACAGGAGAGGCAATACAGTTTGGTTGTACATTTTGCAGTGTTACGTGGAGGACGAATGGAGAAAACCAAAATTTTAATTATCGAGGATGAGGCAGCCATTGCGGATTTGCTCGAGTACGGGTTGAACAAGGAAGGATATTTGACCAAGAAGTCAAAAACGGGAGCCGAAGGCTGGAAAATACTTGAGACATTTAAGCCGGACTTGCTGTTGCTGGACTGGATGCTGCCCGACGAAAGCGGTCTGGACATTTGCAAAAAAGTGACGGCAGCTTATAACATGCCGATTGTCATGCTTACGGCGAAATCCGATATAACCGATAAAATACTAGGTCTGGAATTCGGAGCAGACGACTATATTACAAAACCTTTTGATCTACGGGAAGTTGTAGCCCGAATTCGCACGATTTTACGGCGAATCGCCCAAGCGAATCGGACGAGCATGGAATCCAAAGAGGAGCTTATTCGAATTAAGGATATTGCGATTTCTACAGCGGAGCGAATGGTCCAAAAAAACGATGAATGGATTGATTTGACGCCCAAAGAATATGACCTCCTGATGATGCTGTACCAGTACAGGGGCAGAATCTTCACCCGCACGGAACTGCTGGATACGGTATGGGGATACGATTATGTCGGGGATACGAGAACGGTCGATACGCATATTCAACGGTTGCGCAAAAAGCTGGGCTTCAGCGACTTGATCACTACCGTATTCAGCATCGGCTATAAATTCGAGAAGTAGGTGGGTTCATAGCATGTTTCGCACCATTGGAGCTAAGCTGTTCATCGGGTTCTTTTTGATTTTCCTAGTTTTCTTTTTGATCTTGAATCAGATGGTGGCAAAAAACATTGAATCCGGCAATCGTAAGATCATAACCGATAACTTGATTGGACTGAAGAACAACAGTAATGCTTATGTGCGGCAATCTTTCATGATCCACCATTTTGCCAACGACGAGCTTTATTTCGTCCAAATTGCTGAAGAAATGGCGAAAGACTTACAGCATGATATATCCTCTAGCATTGGAATGTATTCTTTAACCGGGGAGTTGCTGTATGCCTCTGATCAAAAGATTTTTTCTTCAAGCGGAGACGACTTGAATCAGGCGCTGCAAGGCAAGACGGCCTACAGCATTTCCTACGAAAATGGTACCGCATCCGTCCTCTTTTCCTACCCCGTCATAGTCGATGGAAGCAAGGTAGGGATTATCCGCTTCGCCAAGGACTTCACGCTGCTCTACGAGCAGAGTACCCAGATTCAGCGTACGATCTTTACGATTGCGATGGCGGTATTCGCAGCGGCTTTCCTGTTCTCCTATTTGCTATCCCGTCACCTCACCGTTCCGTTAGTGAAATTGACCAAAGCGTCCACGGAAGTCATGAATGGCAATCTTGACACTCGCATCACGTTCCGACGGAACGATGAGATCGGCAAGCTCGCCGCCAATTTTAGCAGGATGATTGAAAAGCTTCGGAATCAGTTCGCTAAAATCGAGAAGGATCGAGATCGGTTGGAGGAGTTGAATCTAGTACGCAAGCAATTTTTCGACAACGTGACCCACGAGTTGAAAACCCCGCTCACTACGATTATGGGCTATGCGACTATTATCCGAGAGAACGAAACGCAAGATCCTGTTTTATTCCATAAAGGAATGAACCATATTATAGATGAGAGTAAGCGGCTGCATGACCTGGTGTTGAAGCTGCTTGAAATGTCGAAGGAATCCTATGATCCAGACTCGTTTGCGCTTGTCGACTCGGGGCTTGTTTTGCGAGACGTTTGCGAGACGATGATGATCAAAGCTCAGCGCTATAAGAAGACAATTCTCTGTGAAGGCGTGGAAGCTTTATTCGTTCATGGGCATGCTGACAAACTGCGGCAGCTGTTTATTAATCTACTCGATAACGCGATCAAATACGGGTATGCTCATACGGACATTGTGGCAAGCGTTAGATTGGAGTCCGGCTATGTACGCTTTACATTTTCTAATCAAGGACCGACGATAAGCCCCGAGCATCTCAGCCGAATTGTTGAGCCATTTTATCGGGCTGATCCTGTTAGTCATGGAGCGGGCAGCGTAGGTTTAGGGCTTAGCATTATCAAAGGTATCGTCGAGGAGCATCAAGGCAGCATCCGCTTTACTAGCGAATTGGAGCAAACGAATGTATATATCGACATCCCCTATAGAACGGAGAGGGTGCTGGAATGAGCAAACGAGGGGCGGTGTTATTCGTTCTTCTCATGATTGTATCCGTTCTGCTGACGGGCTGTTTACGAGAAACACGGTCGGAAACGATAATAATTCCGGATTCGGGGGATGAGGTAGCGACAAGTGAGAAGAACGAACTGTTTGACGTCAAGACCATCTATCGCGTTTTGGACAAAAGCACGGAATCCGGGATGCCATTAGGGTGGATTGATCAAGATGCGCTGCTTAGCCTCTTTGGAGAGCATACCCGCTCACCTAGTCTGAATCGTGTCGACCATCCTTACGAATCTCACCTGAAATTGCGAAATGCGGATGTGCAGGAAAACCACATATCCTTATCGCCTAACGGTCAAACTGTTGCTACCACCGTAAAGAGGGACGACGGCACTTATGCCGTGAATCTGGTTTCACTTAACGATCAGCAGCAGACAAGTATAGGACGCTTATCGAATGAACAGATTCGATCCGTCAAATTCGGATGGTCCAATAATGGTCGGCACCTCATCTATATCGCCCGCAGTGGAGTAACCGGGGAAGTCCAGATCAGCGTGTACGATACGTCGGGGAAAACGATGAAAGGCTATACGTTCGCGGGATGGAAGCCGAAGGATACGATCTCCTCGGTCCATATTGCCGACGACGCTCAAAGTGTGGCGATTGTCAAAACGACGGATAAGCTTTCCTACGTCCAATTCGGCATATGGAACGGAAACGAATTTGCAAGCAAATATGAACATCTCGTTACACGCGACAGTGGGGTGGAATGGATTCATAACGATCAACTCACGTTCATCGGTCCGGAAGGTACCTTATATGCATATGACCGACGAAATGCCACGCTCTCCATCTTAATAGAGCAGATCGGCATGTTCCGCCTATCGCCGGATCGCAAATATATCGCGTACTCGCAGGATAAGGACACGCTCTATGTAGCTTCGCTGTATGGAAACAATGTGTTGAACAAAACTCAAATTTTTAAAGGGGTCGTGCCTTTACAGATGATTTGGAGTCCTGACAATGGAAGGCTGATGCTTAGCGGTTTGAAAGGTTACGAACAGGAGCCTCGTGTTGTTATAGCGCCTGGACCCATAGGCATTCAAAATTTGGTGATCGAGTTCAAATAAACTCGTGGAAAACGACACCTGCGCGTACAGGCGCAGGTGTCGTTTTCCGTACACATTAAATTTACAAGTTGGAGAAGTGATGGTGACATCCATGGACTATATTGATCTTGTAGGCACATAATCTTATGACATGGATGGTGGGAATCGAACATGAATAAACAACGATATTGGATCGGACTTAGCCTGAGCTTGGTTATGCTGGGGATGTCGGCTTGCAGTTCAAACACGAACAGCGGCAGAACGGATGGGACGACTGTTCCAAATACGGAGGAAGCGGGGAAGACAATATCTCAGCAAGAGACAGGGACGACTCCAGAGAGTTCCCCTAAAGGCGGGAAAAAGACAATCGTGTTTTCCACCTTTAATCTGGACAGTGGAGTGAAGGAAGCCAAGATCAAATATGAAGCTGCTCATCCGAATATTACCATTGATCTTCGACACGTTGAGACAGATGATGCACACGCGGAAGCTGAGCTCAAGAAATACGTAACGGCGACGAATACAGCGATGTTGTCAGGCAAAGGTCCTGACATGCTTACCTTGGATGTACTTCCGAGCGAGAAGTATGTGGGCCAGCATCTGCTTGCTGATCTTAGCGGGATGTTGAAAAAGAACCCCTCATTTATCAAGGGCGATTATTACAACAATATCCTGGAGAACAGCCACACCAATGGCGCCCTCTATGGCTTGCCGCTCGCGTTTTTTCTAAACGTTATGATCGGTGACGAAGGAGCCATTAAGCAAAGCGGCGTACAGATCGACGATAAAAACTGGACATGGGAAAAGTATGCCGAGACTCTAAAGCAATTGAGTCAAAAAGAACCGTTCAAATCGGGGCGAGGCGGAGTTGGAAATATGATTTTTTTACCGCCAAAAACAAAACAAGAACCGATGCAAGCGCTGCTGAGCAAAATGGTGAAAGAGAATTATACGCGTTTCGTGAATGAGGATCGCCGAACGGCAAACTTCGACTCTGCGGCATTTACCGATATAATGGCGCAGGTTAAAAGGTTGGTCGATGACGGTCTCGACTTAAGTAGCCTCAGTTCTATGTTTAGGACAGTTAATGTGAATTCGGCATCGGATTATCTCATTATGATAAAAGAATCCGGCAAGCAAGCGAGATTATACGCCAAGCCGCGCGCAGAGGGAACGAAAGCCGGAGGTTGCTTCTACCCATACCAAATTATCGGAATCAATGAGAAATCGACTGTGAAACAAGAGGCATTGGATTTTCTTCAGTTCCTGATGTCGGTGGAATTGCAGTCAACGGCTAAACGGGCGGGGTTTCCGATTAATAAAAAGGCATATGAGAAACAAGTGCAGCAGCTCTTGACTAAGGGAACGTTCAAAACCTATGAGGAAGGTCCGCTGAAAGGACAGGCGTTTCCAGTCGATCCTGCGCAGCTTCAGGTTTTGGAAGGTTACTTGACGGAAGCCATTCATCCTGTCGCGTTCCAGCCTTCCAAGATAGAAGAAGTCGTCTTCAAGGAGAGCCAAGCCTTTTTCAGCGGTCAGAAATCGTCGAAGGATGTAGCTAAGCTGATTCAGAATAAGGTTACGACTTATTTGAATGAATAAACTCCATTTGTCGGCTTGGCTTGGTAAGGACGGAATAGCAGCTTGGATTTTCTTGGCACCGAGCGCGGTCGGCTTTATTTTGTTTTATATGATCCCGTTTGGTGGGGGGATCGTTTACTCGTTTACAGACTCAACGCTCGGTGGATCTTTTGTCGGCATCGACAATTATACTGCGCTGCTAAGTAGCAAGTCGTTTCACAAAGCGGCTACGAATACCTTGATTTTCACCAGTGTGAGCGTCCCGCTGCTTATTATTTTGTCGATATCCCTTGCCCTCCTATTGAATCAGCGACTGCCTATGCGGAATTGGCTGCAGACGTCTTTTATTTTGCCGCTCGTCGTGCCAGTCGCTTCTATTATTATGGTTTGGCAAATCTTCTTCGATTGGAACGGTACCTTGAATGCTTGGATGCACAGCCGTCAGTGGGGACGGATAGATTGGTTGCAATCGGAAGGTTCAATGGGGGTACTGGTGTTCTTGTATATATGGAAAAACATCGGGTATAACATGATCTTGTTTTTGGCGGGACTTCAAGCGATTCCCATCTCATATTATGAGACGGCACGGATTGAAGGGGCGAGCAGGCTGCGCCAGTTGTTTCATATCACGCTAGTATATTTGACTCCTACGATGATTTTTGTCGTGCTGATCTCGATTATAAATTCGTTTAAAGTGTTTCGAGAAACGTACTTTCTTGCAGGCGATTATCCGTATGACCGCATCTATATGCTGCAGCACTATATGAACAATATGTTTTTTTCGCTGGATATTCAAAAGCTCACAGCTGCTGCCACGCTCATGGTCGGCTGCATCCTTATGCTAGTATCCATGTTGCTGGCTGTAGAGCGTCGGTTCCAGTCGTTTATGGAGTGAGAGGAGAGGAGGGGATGGAGCAAATGAAGCGTCATTTGCTTACGGTAGGATTGACCCTCCTATTAGGGATAGGAGCGCTGTTAACGCTAGTTCCAATTGTGCTGACTATAACGAATTCAATTATGACCGAACATGAGATAGGGCTGAATTATGATCTCCTCGGTAAGATGACGGATGAGGCAGCGGGTGAAAAGGATGTATTCGTGAATCTGAAGTGGATTCCCGATTGGGTATCCTTCGAACAATATGCAGAAGTGCTAGTGCGAAATCCGAAGTTTCTTCATATGTTTTGGAACTCGGTAGGCATGGTAGTTCCGATTATCGTTGGACAGATCGTTGTTGCGTCGCTAGCGGCCTATGCGTTTGCCAAACTTAGCTTTCGAGGGAGGGACAAATGGTTTTTGTTCTATCTTATGACGATGCTTATGCCTTTCCAAGTTACGCTGGTACCGAATTATATTATTCTCGATGAGCTGGGGCTCCTGAACACGAGGGCTGCGATCATCTTACCAGGTATCTTCGGTGCATTCGGTGTATTCATGCTGCGTCAATTTATGATCCATATTCCAAGCTCGTTAATGGAAGCAGCCAAAATAGACGGAGCTGGACACTTCACGATATTTAGCCGAATTATTTTGCCGCTCGTGAAACCTGGTTTAGCTGCATTAACGGTTCTGTTGTTCGTCGATTACTGGAATATGGTCGAACAGCCACTCATTTTTTTGCAGGATGTGACCAAACAGCCTTTATCGCTTTATTTGTCCCAGATCAGCAAGGAAGCTCAGGGTGTCATCTTCGCTGCGTCTGTGTTATTTATGAGTCCGATCGTTTTACTGTTTTTGCATGCGCAAACGCACTTTATAGAAGGGATTCAACTTTCCGGGATAAAGGGATAAAAAGCAGGAGGAATCAAATTGGAATTACAGACGAACGACGAAAGCATCGTAAGACGGAAACGCTGGCTTAGTCTAATGACCGGCTTACTGATCGCCTTCCTAGTGATCTGCACCTTACTCAGTAACACGCTATACGCTTTAACGCTGCCGAAAGTGACAACGCAAGTGGTCGGTCAGGGACCATTGGATCAAACATTCAAAGGCAGCAATGTCATCAAGCCAGTGGAAGTCAGAGATGTAACAGGACAGGCGGGTTGGAACGTTAAGAAGGTGCTGGTACGGGGAGGAGACGTTGTCCAACAAGGACAGTCGCTTGTACAATACAGCAACGACGAAGCTGAGCAACAACTTGTGTCGGAGCAGGCTGCGCTGAAAAAACTCCAGTTGTCGGTAGAGAAGCTGGAGTACGATTATATCCTATCGGAGCGGAACGAAGATAACGGGACTCTCCTTGCCGCCAAGGCTGCTTTGAAAAGTGCAAAGATCGATATCAGCTTGCAGCAGCAACACATACTCGACTTGCAGGCAAAGATTAGCTCGTACCAGGTCATGAAGGCTCCTTTCGATGGAATTGTTGCAGCGGTGAATGCCAAAGAAGGGGTATCCGCAGGCGTAGGTGTACCAGATATCCGACTTTCTAATGCGCAGAGTGGGTTTCAGCTTGAATTGCAAATCCCTTCAGAAATAGCCGAAAGTCTTACAGTTGACGAAGTAATGGACGTTCATCTTCCTAGGCAAAACAATCGCGTCATTGAGGGGAAAGCTGCAAGTCTGGTACAAGCCGATTCCGCAGCAGAGCTAGGGATTTCTCGGTTGACGGTCCTGTTGCAGGACCCATCGCTTGTAAGTGGAGAGAGGGCAGAGGTCATCATAACTAAAAAAGGAAAAGCCGACACATTGCTCATCTCAAGTGCCGCTATTCGGAAAGATCATACAGACACATATGTCTACACGCTCGAGGAAAGAAAAGGTCCGTTGGGCAACGCTTTCTACGCCAATCGCAGGACCGTTACCGTGGCTAGCTCCAATGAGCATGTCGCCGCTATCAGCGCAGGCTTGTTCAACCAGATGTCCGTGATCGTCGAGAGTAGTGAACGGCTATTGGAAGGGAGCCGAGTGCGAGTCTTAACCAAATAATCCGCCGTTGGAAAAATACAGCTGTCGGACCGTCACAACCGAATCAAGGCTTTCAACGTCGTCATTACTTCACTCGTAATCGCGACCGCTATAAGGCTGGGATTTTAGTCGAATGTAACCGCAATCGCCTTTTGTGTTAATTAATCAAGAACTGATTGCTACCCCACGATTCGTTGTTATTGGTCACAGTTTTCCTTTCTTGAGCGCCACAGCGCTCTCGAACGTAGAAAAATAAACTCTAAAAAGCCTTGTCCCACAAGGCTTTCTTCTGCTATCACCGAGGCGTTTTTCTTTTTTCAAAGACGAAATTAATCCATCTACAGGAATTCTAACGGAGAACAAAAGTTCAATGGACGTAATTATGAGGGGATTTCTTCCTTTAGTACGTCCATCTTATTTTTGATTATTTTTCCTTTTTACTACTAAATAAATTATAGATATTATTAGGGCAAGAACGACAATATAAACTATAGAATTTAAGAAAAAAACAGACCAGATTACTCTCATACTACTAATTTCCTTAAAATAATATTATTATTTCATAAGCCGCATGCTTTCAAGTACTTTTAAACATCTCCAGAAGCTCCTATTTAGCAGTTTACCATGCATGATGCATGATGCTCGAGCAAAAGTTTTTCCTCAATGTTGAGACCAGCAAAGCCTGAATGAAAGCGCTTAGAATTAGGTTTACATACAAAAAAACGTTTGCTATAATCATATTATCTTAATCATTAAAGTATATAGTGAAGTACGGGAGGCACATCCTTGAAAAGCTTGAAACCAATGTTGCTGACTGAGAAGAAGTTGGAGAGACGGATTACGGATTTGAGCAATACCGGAATTGGACCGGATGGTTGCACACATTGATGTGATTGGTGTAATTGATCAAGTCGATAACGGGGGCGTGAATGACTTAATATTGGAAAGCTTGCAATATTGGTCGTTTCAAGGGAAACTGATTGTCGTCAATAGCCGCAACAGAATTGGCTTATTTCACGGATTGATTGTAAAAACTAATGAAATCGAGGTCATGCGAAGTATAAATAAGAATTCCTCTCTCATACAAGAAAGTCAACACGAAATAGTTACAGCAGGGTTCAATTGTCGGATCAAGTGGGCAAACCCTGCTGTATTTTTTTAGGTGATAAAGGCGCAATGTGGATTGAAATTCAATTGTGTACATTTGTTCCGACAGAAGCTGTTGCGCCACCCATCGATATCACCGGAGCCGGAGATTTGTTCAATGCAGCTTTGATCTCGGTATTGGGAGTAGGCTGCAGCAGAACGATGGCTGTGGCATTCTCTCACTTAGCTGCTAATGTTTCCATTCGGAAGTTAGACGGCGCCGGTACAGCTTCTCCGGAACAAATACTAGGCGATTACGATGAATTGAATTAGGGGAGGCTTATTGTCTCTTTGTTGATGGTCCAATTTTGCCGCTTGGCGGAGAAAATCAGAAGTGATAGGTACTTTGATGGAATTGCTTTTTGTGGTGAGAAACATTGTTCCTTATTATTTCTAGGGGGAACTGAAATGAAAGCTGTTGTCAACTATCAATCCGGAGCGGGAGTGGTTAAAGTATGTGACGTCCCGGCACCTACCGAACTGAGGCCGAAAGACATATTGATTCAAGTGAAAGCTGCAGGTGTCTGCGGTAGCGATCTGCATATGTATCACGATATAAAAAGCTTGGCCAAAGTCTGGGTACTACAGATATCGTAAATTTAACACAAGTGGAAGCAGCAGACAGTGTGTCCAAGCTGGAAGATGGATTGGGAGCCGATATCGTGTATGAATGTGCGGGAAAAAGTAATGCTGTGGGTATGGCCTTCTCCATCGCTCGCAGGGGCGGGAAAGTCGTTCTACTTGGTGCAGCCTGCAAGGATGCGAAAAAGGTTGACAAAGCGCTCGATGTTTTGGATTCCGGGAAAGGGATCGGGAAAACGCTGATCGAGCTTACCTAATAATATTCGAAAAGATTGAATGTTAAAATTCGAAATGGGGAGACAAAACCGTGACAAAAACAATTCGTGTTGGAATTATAGGCAGCGGAAGCGTCGCTAGAGCGCATGCGGCCAATTACAAAGCACTTCCAGGAGTAGAGATTGTCGGGGTGGCGGATATTGTTCCCGGCAAAGCGAAGGAGTTTATCGAGGTTAGACAGTTGAACGGTGCTTCAGCGTTCGAAAATCACCTCGATCTACTGAACGAGGATATTGAAGCCGTCAGCGTATGTACGCCGCACGTCGCGCATCATCGTACAACAGTCGATGCACTTCTCGCAGGTAAACACGTGCTCGTTGAGAAACCGATGTGCTCCTCTTTGGAGCAAGCGGTGGAAATGGTTGAGGCTGGCAAAAAGTCCGGGAAAATATTAACGGTTGGCTTCCAACCGCGTTATGACCCTAACCATAAGGCAATGAAAGAGATCGTAGAATCGGGGCAGCTCGGTAAAGTGTATTATGTTCAGACTGGTGCCGGTCGCAGACGCGGTATGCCTGGCGGAACGTTTATAAGCAAAGAAATATCGGGTGCTGGAGCAATATTCGACATTGGCTGTTATTCCCTAGATATGGCACTGAACACGATTGGTTATCCGAAACCGATCACTGTTTCGGCCTATACGTCTAATTACTTCGGAACTAATCCGAAATATCACAATCAATCGGAAAAATTCGAAGTCGATGATTTCGGCGTTGCAATGATCCGTCTTGAAGGAGACATTCTTCTCAACTTCAAAATATCTTGGGCGATGCATGCCAATTCCTTTGGGCCGACTTTGTTCCTTGGTACGGAAGGCGGTTTGAAAGCGAATCCATCGGGGCAGACATGGGATAGTCCGGTTGCAAGCATGACTTTGTTCCACGACCTGCTAGGACACCAAACAGACACGTCGATTCCGGTTAAACAGCATAAAATTGATGTATTTCATGAAAAAATTCGCGATTTTGTAGAGGCAATCCGTGAAAAAAGGTCTGCTCCGATCCCGGGTGAACAAATTATGATCAACCAATCGATTCTTGACGGTATTCTCCGTTCTTCTAAACTAGGCAGGGAAGTTGAAGTTCATATCCCCAAATTTTAATGGCTATTGGATTCGAGTGTTCCACACCAAGACGGGATCCCCACGGGCTGAAACCGCTATTCAAATATGACAGAGAGGACTTGATGACCATATGAAATGGAAAATCGGTATGCGTATTCCCAGGATGATTGGGCAGCAAGGCTTTGAAAATACAGCGAAATGGGCGGCAGGAGTAGGGCTCGATGTACTGGATATCGGGGGAACCGAATTGGCTGCAAAGAAGGAAATATGCGATCGATACGGCCTGGAGATCGGTTCCGTAGACGCGAGCCTTGTCGGCCATTTGCTAAGCGCGGACGAGAGCAAGCGAGAAAACGCTCTCGAGTCCATCAAGAGACAAATGGATGACATGGCATCTATCGGGGCAAGCGTCATGTTTATGTGCCTCGTTCCAGAAGACCCTAAAATGCCGCGTCACGTAACATTTGCCATTTGGAAGGAAACCTTTCCTGAAGTCGTCCGGTATGCAGAACAGAAGGGAGTGTACATTGCCATCGAAGGATGGCCGGGCCCGAGTCCGGAACTTCCTACGATTGGTTGTACTCCGGAGATGTGGCGCGCCATGTTCGAAGCGATTCCTTCCAAGCATTTCGGACTGAACTACGACCCTTCTCATCTCGTTTGGCTTCGCATCGACTATTTGCGGGCTTTGTCGGAATTCGGGGAGCGGATAAATCACTGCCATGGCAAGGATACGGAAATTTTGTACGATGAGTTATACAATTCCGGTGTTATATCGCCGACCTTTGGTTCGAAGTATCACTATTGTGGCGGCTCCTGGAGGTATACCATTCCGGGCCACGGAACGGTGGAGTGGGATAAAGTAACGGTTCGACTCGATCGTTTCGGCTACAAAGGAGCGATTTGCATTGAACTTGAGGATCATCGGTTCCATGGTACCATCGAGAACGAACAGCAAGGCATTGTGAAAGCCTACGAACACTTGGCGAAATACTTTAAGTGATTTTTAAAAAAAGACTCCTAGGCTTTGACAAGGTGAGTGTTTTCACATGAAATTATCTTATTGATTAAGTAGAATGAGTGAAAGGAGGCCAGCTTGTGTACAAAATGGAGCAAACCTACGATTTGGAACGATTAATCCAACAAAACCTGCATATTCACACTACGTATTCGCCTTGTGCCAAACCTGAAATGCTTGCTCGCGATATCGTGAACATGGGAGTGAAGGACGACATTCGGGTTATCGCGTTCACCGACCATTATAATAGTGGAGATTTTCCGATACTGGACACGAATCGCAAATTAAAGAAACAAGCGGAGGAATGCGGTACGGATCTAAACGTTTTGTACGCCGCCGAGTTGTCTGCATACGGTGTCGGCAAATTTCTCGATACGCCTGACATTAATGAAGCTTTGGATTACCGCCTGTATGCCTACAATCATTATCACCTCGATTACTGGGAGCACCCCGAAGACAAGTCGCCGCGAGGGTATGTGCAGCATGCGCTGCAAGTACTGGAGTCGTTATTTGCTACGAGTCGGGCTGATTGCATCGCCCATCCTTTTATCGGCAGATTTATTCATTGTTTCGAAGACAAGACACTCGTTACGAAGGAAATCACTGATAGCGAACTGGGGTATATACTGGAAAAGGGGAAACGAAGCCAGGTTGCCTGGGAATTGAATGTGCCGGCTTTGTTCGCCGATCCGGAATTTTCGAAGCGATATTGGCGTATAGGCAAAGAGGTTGGCGTTGTGTTCCATTTGGGTACTGACGCCCATTCGATGGCCGCCGTCTCGACGTCCCAGCACTTGGAGCGATTGAAACAGTTATTGGAGTAGATAGGTTCCTAAAGCGAATCATACCTCCAGATACGCCGATCCAGGAGTGGATCATACTGCGTGGATGCGTGGAGCGGCTAACTCTAAATGAATAAGAAATTAACTTAATGAATAAGAATACATAGTGGCGACTGAGTAAGAACTATAGGCTGTAACGCGTATTTCGGACCGTTTGAATTGAAGACGTCCCGAAATGAATTGGATCGTAGCCAGCCAAAGGAGAATCTTTTCTATGTTAATGTATATCTGGCTTCACTCAGCTTAACGGGCGGGCGGAGATGCACATTGCAAGCTAAATTTCGAATATTGAGGAAGTGATAGTATGTTGAACGTTCATAAATTGAAACATAACCATCCATTCTCTGGAGTGTTTTCATTGCTTCTTACCCCTTTTCTGCAAGACGGAAGTATAGATTGGAACTGCTACGATAAATATGTAGATTGGCAGCTCTCCATGCAGCCAAACGGCCTATTTGCCGTTTGCGGCAGCAGCGAGATGGGGTTGCTGACCTTGGATGAACGGTTGTCCCTTGCGGAAATTGCTGTGAAGCGAGCTGGCAATATGCCGGTTGTCGCTACTGTCAACGTCAGCCCCGACACCGGCAGCCATGCTGAAGAACTGCTCCGTATGGAGGATACTGGTGTGTCAGGTGTGGTTTTCATTCCTCCAAAAGGAATGGGTGAAAATCAAGAACGGCTTGGTGCATATTTTGCTGATCTGGCCGACCGATCTTCGGTGCCCGTCGTTTTATACGAGTGTCCGTTAAATAAGCCGCATCTTATCGATCCGCATGTGTACAGCAGTCTTGTTGTTAATCATGGAATTGTAGGGATAAAAGACACGACTTGTACGATCGAAGGTATAGAGGCGAAAATAAAAGGTGCTCCAGATAGTATCGTCTACCAAGCAAATACGCAGCACATGTTGGATGCAATTCATCTCGGTGCAGGAGGCATTATGGCCATTACGGCAACAGCTGCGGCTGACGTCGTGATACAGTTATGGCGCGAAGCATTAAGCCAATCTGACGAGGCTGTCAAAACACACGAGAAGCTTGTAGCTTTAGATAGCGCGCTTGGCTTGTGCTATACAGCAACCGCGAAATATCTTGCAGCTTTACGTGGAATACCAATGAGTAATGTAACAAGGTCAAATAAAAGCCTGAGTGAAGAAGCGGCAGCTGCGATACGCGAATGGCACAGTTCAACCAGGGACCTATGAAGAAATCGTTAGGGAAACATCGTGATCCAGGTAGAGCTTGCTTCACATGTTTCTGAGATGGGCACGAATGAAGGGGCTTCGCTGATGGCGCAAAATGTCAAATTCACGGTCGTATTTATTGCGATTCTGCCTATCCTGGTCGTTTATCCATTTGCGTAGAAGTATTTAGTTCAAGGCACTATGCTGGGAGAGGTGAAAGGATATCTGCTCCACTATAAGAAAAGTAGGAAAGGTTCGTGAAGGAGTATGACCATACGGATGTATATAGTCAGGCATGCGCAGCCTGCGAATCAAGAGCAGGGCTATACAGGCGGGCCTAATTACCCGCTGGGCAAGCTTGGAATGGAGCAGGCAGCGTGTGTAGGAGAACAATTCGCCAATTGGCTGCCACTGGATGTTATCTATTCCAGCACCCTGCAAAGAGCACTTCAGACCGCAGAAGCGATCCATAAAAAGAGGAGCGTACCTTGGTATGTGTATCCGGCGTTGTCTGAAACCGATCGCAGAGGCTGGCCACTGATGCGTGAATTGGTAGGTGCAGGGAGCTATCAGGTCCATGCTGAAGAAGCGGCTGCCAACAAAGCCGCCCAAAGCGAGCATTACCCGTTATTATCTAAAGTAGGAGAGCTGTTCCCCGGTGTACAAAGAGGACGGGACTTCAATTGGCCGGATATTTGGCATCCTGCACTAGAAGCGGAAACGAGAGAGAAAACCTATGATCGCGCGAGACGTGTGATGGCGACTATCAGGAAAATTCATGAAGGCACAGATGTCACGATTGCTATTGTCTGCCATGCGGCGTTTGGCTCCGTTATGCTAAACGAACTCCTGGGATGCGATCCGTGCGACCATAACCGGTTCAGCTTCTCACATGCGGCCATTGCCAGGGTTGATATCGAGGATGACGATTCGGTAAGCCTCCGACTGTTGAATTATGTTGGGCATCTTCGGCCGGAAATGGTCACTGAAGGTCTGGAATTGTAGGTGTAAGACGGCTTCAGGAGCCATTGGGAGTAAGCCATTCGAATTATAAAAAAAAACGGGTCGAGCAAATACGATAATGGTAAGCATGAACATGTTTGTAAGCGTGTGCAAAACAATCGTCAAGTTATAACAAATAAATTACTGGAGGAATCAAAATGAGTAAGTATTTCAATTTATTTGGTAAAGTTGCTACGTTTGGATTAACCGTTGCTATGATGACATCATGTTCAAGCTCTGGAGGTACTACTGCTTCACCTGCACCTTCTGGATCATCTTCAACACCTGCAGGGCCTGCGCCAACAATCAATATAGGTTTCAAAGGGGTGTTTGCAGATGGAGACAGAACCAAAAACCCGGTATTAGACGAATTAATGAAAAAAACCAACACGGTTATTAAAGTTCAAGAGATGCCGGATGACGGTTATGTTCAAAAAATCACTTTGCAATTCAACAGCGGAACCGCGCCTGATGTCGTTCATTCCAGCACCGATACTACAACGATCGGGATGATCAACAATTTTGGAGCCAACGGTTTGTTGATGAAAATGACGGACCTGTTGCCTAAAATGCCGAATGTTCAAAAATTTTATGATAAAGAAATGCAAAGCAAGTTTGTAAATGCAGACGGCAGTTTATATATCTTACCTACACCAAGAGATGTTGGTTATGGCGCTGTATTTATCAGACAAGACTGGTTGGATAATTTGGGTTTAAAAATTCCAAAGACATTTGATGAATATAAGGAAGTTTTAAAGCAATTTGCCACAAAAGATCCTGATAAAAATGGCAAAGATGGCGATACTTACGGCGCTGTATTTGATAAATCAGGCAGTTTGGAACCGGCATTAGCACCTTTCGGCGTTCCTACCGCAGATTGGATGAAAACGGCTGACAACAAATTAGTTTGGTCGCAGATCACTCCCGAATATAAGAAAGCTATCGGGTTTGCAAGAGAACTGGTTACAGCCAAAATAGTTGATCCTGAATTTGTAACCTATCAACCCAACAATGGTAAATCTCAACTTATAAGAAACAGCAAAGTTGGGGTGTATCAAGGGGTTTCCTCTGGTGCTGCTGCAGACTTAGCTATTATCCAGGAAAAGGCACCTAATGCTAAAGTCGTTGTTTTAGAGGTTCCACCAGCACCTGGAGTTGCAAAGAGTGTATCAGCTTATGGCAATATTATTAAAAAAAATAGCGAGGGTTTGCCTGTTGGTTTCTCTAGCATATGGGCCGTGAATTCAAAAGTAAAAGCTGATGTATTAGACGGTGCTGCAAGAATTTTTAACTTTACATCTGGCGACAATTTAATGACCGTTGGGGTTGAAGGTAAAGATCACACCAAATCAGGTAATGAGTATAAATTAACTAAAGACTTAAAAGGGTTAAGACAAGATGGGGCTTGGGATGTTTACACCATCGGTAATATGGAGCAGCAAAGAGTGTTCTGGAAAGACCTGTGGCCAGCAGAAACAGCTGCTAACATGGCTAATACAGGATTATCCACTCAACCAAGAGTCATCTATTTCTCAACTCCTACAACGGATGCACAATTAACACAAATTACATCTAAAGCAACTGAAATATTTACACAAATTATTTCAGGTAAAGTGGAATTAGAAGCAGGTTGGGCTGAATGGGAAAAACAATTTAAATTGTTAAAAGGCGATGTCATGTCTCAAGAAATAAACGAAAGATATGCTAAAAATGCTAAATAAAGCAAGCGAGTTATTTTAGATATTACAAGTGCAAGGATAAGGAATTTCTTGTCCTTGCACTTATTGATTCATAGATATAGAACTCCGTTTAGTAAAGAGGAGATGCCAAAATGTTTGTTCAAAATATCAAGAAACACTTTTCACTATATATGCTTTTATTGCCCGGGCTTGCCTTTTATATCATTTTTAAATACGTGCCTATTGTTGGTTACTTAATGGCTTTCCAAGATTTCAAAATAGGAAAAGGTCTATTCGGGAGTCCGTGGGTTGGCTTAGATAACTTTCGTTTTATGTTTCAAGATAATAACTTTGTAAACGCTTTAAGTAACACTCTCATAATCAGTGTATATAAACTTATTTTTGGAACTGTCGGACCCATTATCTTAGCATTATTATTAAATGAAGTAATAGGTACTAAATTTAAAAAGGTAATCCAAACCATATCTTACTTGCCTCACTTTATATCATGGGTCATCATTGCCGGTATATTGACAGGGATCCTTTCTTCTAAAGGTATAATAAATTATGTTTTAGTTGAGATGCTTCATCAAGATAAAATTATATTTTTGGCAGACCCAAAATATTTTAGAAGCATTATGGTAATTACCGAAGTATGGAAAAACCTGGGCTGGGGTACCATTATTTATTTGGCTGCCATATCTGGAATAGATACAGAAATGTATGAAGCGGCAATTGTTGATGGGTGTTCCAGATTTAAACAAGCCCTGTATATAACACTTCCTTGTATGATACCAACGATTATTGTACTGTTGATTTTGCATTTAGGAGGTATTCTTAACGCAGGGTTTGAGCAAATTTACTTGTTCTATACCCCACCTGTATATCCTGTTGCGGATATTCTGGATACACTCGCTTTACGTATTGGTATCCAAAATAACTTTAACTACGGTGTTGCAACGGCTATAACCATATTTAAATCAGTTGTAGGTTTACTCTTGATTATTGCAGTAAACAAAATAGTCAAATATGTGGATAAAGAACATGGCATATGGTAGGAGGCTAAGATGACAAGACGTACAACAGGTGAGAAAATATTCGGTTACGTTAATGGGTTACTACTAATAATTTTCAGTATATCAATTTTATATCCATTTATTAATATTATTGCCATATCTTTTAGTTCTACGGCTGCTGCTAACACAGGATCAATAACTATTTTTCCTATAGGTTTTAATATAGCAGCATATAAATATCTGGCTAATTACAGTCAACTTTTGACGGGTTTTAATGTAACTATGTTTGTGACGATTGTAGGTACAGCTTTAAATTTGATTTTTACAGTAGTTACGGCGTATCCGTTATCAAGAAAATATTTACCTTACAGAAAACCTGTTAAATTTTTCTTATTACTTACCATGCTTTTTCCACCAGGTATTGTGCAGCTGTATATTCTTTATATTAATTTAAACTTAATAGATTCGATATGGGTTTTAATTATACCGGGACTTATTAATACATTTAACGTCATTGTTATGATTAGCTTCTTCGAAACTATTCCACAAGATATTATTGATGCTTCCAGAATTGATGGGTTATCAGAGATACAAATGATTATCAGAATTATATTCCCGCTATCAATGGCAGCTATAAGCACAATTGGCTTGTTCTATGCTGTAGATCACTGGAATGCTTGGTTTAATGGATCTATTTTTATAAACACCAAAGATAAATGGCCATTACAGCTAGTGTTGAAAAATATTTTAAGTACAACGATAGCCGCCGACACTAATGTTGATACGGGTACAATTCCACCAGCCTATCAAATTCAAATGGCCATGGTGTTTATTACAACATTACCTATTTTGCTTGTATATCCATTTATCCAAAAATACTTTGTAAAAGGCGTTATGATTGGTGGTATAAAAGGCTAATCTCCATAGTCTATTTCTTAGTGTCTAATTCAGGAGGTACTTATGATAGAAGTAAGAAAACTAACGAAACATTACGGAAAACATGTAGCGGTAGATCATGTAAGTTTTACAATAGCCGATGGCGAAATTGTAGGCTTTCTTGGACCAAATGGAGCAGGTAAATCTACTACAATGAATATAATGACCGGATACATGGCTTCAACAGAAGGAGAGGTTATCATATCGGGACATAATATTTTGGATGAGCCGGAAAAAGCAAAATCTAAAATAGGATATTTGCCTGAACAACCACCGCTCTATTTTGACATGAAAGTAGATGAATATTTAAACTTTGTGGCTGAAATAAAAAAAGTCAAGTCTAGTCAAAAAAAGGCAATGATCGAAGAAATAAAAGAAACGGTACGGATTAAGGATGTATCTAATAGGTTAATAAAAAATTTATCTAAAGGATATAAGCAAAGAGTTGGTTTAGCACAAGCTATGATAGGTAATCCTGAAATCATTATTTTAGATGAGCCTACAGTAGGTTTAGACCCTAAACAAATTATTGAAATGCGCGACGTTATTAAAACATTAGGTAATAAACATACAGTCATATTAAGCTCACATATACTTTCAGAAGTTAGTGCAGTTTGTGACAGAGTTATAATTATCAATAAAGGCAAAATTGTTACTAGCGAGACTCCTGACAAATTGTCAAATAACTTGATACAAAGGTCTAAATTGTTGTCTCGTATTAAAGGGACAGAAGCAGAAATTAAAAATGCGATTGCTAGTTTTCCATTAATAAAGCATGTAAAAATACTGGGGAGCAAAGAATGCGATACGATAGATGTTCTTTTTGAGGGAGACGGTCACACGGATATAAGAGAATCTATTTTTAATGCTATGTCAAAAAGTAATTTACCGGTATTAACACAACAACCTCTTAATCTCTCCTTGGAAGAAATTTTCTTAGAAGCAACAGGAGAAAGGAACAATTATGACAAGCATAATTAAGAAAGAATTAAGAACCTATTTTACTACCATGTCAGGATATATTTTCTTGACATTTTTATTATTACTTTCAGCGGTATATTTTGTAATTGGAAATATAAGTGCACAATCAGCAGATTTTTCGGGAGTACTAACAAGTATTGCTGTTTATTATTTGTTTTTAATTCCAATATTGACCATGAGGTTATTTTCGGAAGAGGCTAAATTAAAAACAGACCAATTATTATACACATCGCCTGTTTCAATAACTGATATAACTGTAGGCAAATTTATAGCTGCTTCGATTGTATTATGTATAGGTACGGTAATTACATTCATCTTTCCTATAATATTATTACTATTTTCAGATATTAACCTGATGCTCATCGTTGTTAGTTATTTAGGATTTATATTGTTTGGTTTAAGCTTAATTAGTGTTGGAATGTTTGTATCGTCTTTAACAGAAAACCAAATCATAGCTGCGGTTATAACATTTGCAACGGTATTTTTGTTCTTTATAATGGACGGTTTAGCAAGAGCGCTGCCAGCTGATATAATGAGCTCCCTATTTTTTATTACAGCAATAATAGGTATATTTGGAATCATCGTGTACGACAGTACGAAAAATAAAGCAGTGGCAGTTTTTATTACCCTTTTATTCATAGTAGTAGAAGCGGTTTTATATTTCATAAAGCCAACCTTATTTGAGGGTACAATTGCTTATGCTCTACAATGGTTTTCTGTGTTTAACAGATTTACAAATTTTCAACGTGGCGTTTTAAATGTATCTGACATTATTTATAACCTTACATTTTTTATTGCGTTCATCTATTTAACCATAAATGGAATTGAAAAGAGAAGATGGAGGTAATAATGACTAAATTAATTCATGCCCTGAATAGTAAAAAATTTAGATATGGAGCATTTTCAACATTAACAGCAATAGTCGTTATAGCGGTGTTGATCGTTGTAAACTTAATTTTTTCCAGTTTAAATTTAAGTTATGATGTTAGTAAAAACAAATCATATTCCATATCAAAATATTCAATAGATATTATTAAAAAAGTACAAGATCCAATAAATATTTATGTTTTGGCAAAGTCTGGGAGTGAAAATCCTGATTTTAAAGATATTATCCTCGATTATACAAAATATAACAGTAATATTAAGGTTGAAGTAAAAGATCCCAATTTATATCCGCAGCTTGTGGACAAATTTAAATCGGACCCGTCGCAATCGGTTTCAAGTAACAGTGTTGTGGTGGAAAATGGAAAAACAAAAAAGTTCAAATTAATTGATGCCGGGCAAATGATTACAATAGGATTTGACCAGCAATCATATAAAGAATATGTGCAGTCAATCGATGTTGAGCCTCAAATTACTAATGCAATTGAAAATGTTACAGGTAATAAAACACATATAATTTATAGTATAACAGGTAATGGAGAGCTATCTTTGCCAGAAAAACTCATTAATGCTATTAAACTTGCCAATTATGAGATGAAAGATATAAATGTATTAACAGAAGAGGTTCCAAAAGAGACAAACTTAATATTTGTAACAACACCTGCTAAAGACTGGACACCAGAGATGGCGAATAAAGTGAAAACCTATTTGCAAAATGGTGGACAAGCGGTTTTTGCACTTAATTTTACTACTTCTGGTTTTCCTAATTTAATGTCAGTGTTGGGTGCTTATGGAGTGTCTGTAGATAATAAAGTGATAATAGAAACAAATACAAATAATTCTTTACCAAATCAAACTACGGTATTGCTACCTAACCTGGAAGTAAATGAAATTACAAAAAGTTTAGCAGACAAACAATACAAAGTATTGTTGCCGGTAGCAACTGGCATAAAACAAAATAATATTAAGAGAAATTCATTAAAAGTTAATCCGATATTAACCAGTTCAGCTAAGTCATATGCTAAAAATAGTTCAGCTCAAAGTGTTGAAAAAGTGAATGGCGATATGTCAGGGCCATTTAATTTGGCAGTAATGATTACGGATTATACGGATACGAAAACTTATTTCGAAACAAAATTAGTAGTTATTGGTACAGATACGTTAATATCACCTGAATCAAATTCGGTATCCGGAGGAACGAATTATAATTTTATAGTAAATTCAATAAATTGGACTCAAGGCAAGGAAAGCGGAAGCTACATCCCTCCTAAAGCTCCTAATGTTGCTACACAGTTACAATTAAGTGGCGGACAAGCGGTTATCATAACATTAGTAACCGTAATTGTAATTCCTTTGACAATATTAGTTATTGGTATTGTGGTTTGGGCTAGAAGGAGAAATAGCTAAATGAAAAAAAATTTTATATTTTTAATCGCGGTAGTAGTAGTTTTGATTATCCTGTTGATTATTCAATTTGCAATTCAAAATAACAATAATAAAGAAGGAACTCACGCAGCGGAAACAACCGTATCAACACCTACATTTTCGATTAGTGGTAGTGAAAGCGAAGTAAAAAAAATCAAAATTGTAAACACAGCTGGTATGTTTGAATTGGTACATGCAAAGGGGATTTCGGGTAGCGAGAGTATAGATTGGGTTTTGGAAACCAAGCCAGACTTTCCGGTTGACCAGAATTTGTTAAACAATATTGCTGTAAATGCTATATTAACCAAATTCAATATGCTTGACGAACATGCAACGAATTTAATGCAATTCGGGTTAGACCCTGCAAATGCTGAAGTGATTGTTACTCTTAATAATGGTAGAGATCATACAATAAAAATAGGTAATCCAACTCCGGATCAGGCAAATTATTATGTTGTTATTAACAATGAAAAAGCGATTTATTTAATGAATAGCGGTAATGCAAAAAGATTATTAGTAAGTTTAAACGAGTTGTTTGACAACAAAATTCCTGAAATTAATTTAAAAAACTTAAAATCGATTGAGATCCTTAAATCAGGAAAACTTTTTTTAGATCTTAAAGCAAAACAAAATAAAGAGTCTGCACCTGCATCTTTACCAGGAGCACATCTTTTACCAAGTAATCATTTAGTTATGAAGTATCCTGTACCTGACAGAGATGTTTATTTGGAGGATTTTGCTAAAAGTACATTTGGATTGCCTAAGGGCACTTCCAATTTAACTAATAATACGATAAAAGTATTATCCATAGTTGATGAGAAGCCGTTAGACATAGGACATTACGGACTTTCGGTGCCTGCATTAGAGCTTAAAATTCAAGATGATAAAACTGATTATCATCTAATGTTAGGTGATGCTAGCGGTGATATCATTTATGCTAAATTTGCTAACAAGAACTATATATTTTCGATAAACAAAGAAAGTATCCATTCAATACTTACATTTGAGCCCATTCGGTTTATAGATCGCTTTTTAGCTTTAATCAATATTGTTGATTGTGATCAAATTTCAATAGAAGCTTCATCTTCGAAATTCAATGTAAAAATTAATCATAAAGAATTACCCTTAGCAAGTGGACAATCAACTCAAGGAGAAGAACAAAGCGGAACATTTAACGGTAAAGTGATCGAGGTTGATCAATTAAGAAAGTTTTATGAAATGATAATAGGACTAAGTTTTGATGCGGTTATAGAACCTGTAGAAAAGCCCGGAAATCCATTAACTACGATAAAATATACAACTAAAAAAGGAGAAAAGACAGTAATTTTCTATACATATAATGATAACTTCTATTTAGTAAAAGTAGGTGATGGACCTGCTCAATATTTAATAAATAAGCAAGCAGTTGATGAAGTCATAATGGCCTGCAAAGATATTATGTCAGATAGATTTTGAGTATTTCCTGGTATATTGCGTCTTTGGAATAACGGGGGTAAAGAAAGTACCATTGAGGGCTATCATGTGTATGACAATTTGAGTCACCGGACGGATAAAGGCGTTCGAATAGTAGACCCTTACATCATACCAGCCTTGGATTGGATAAACGTTGCATACGTTATGCTTATTTCTATCACATAATTGGGGGATGACGCTCGTTGAAGGCACTGATTATTTCTGATATCCACGCCAATATTTATGCATTAGAAAACATATGGAAACAAGAAAAAGACAGTGATGTTATTTTAATGTGCGGGAGATTTGGTAGATTACGGACCTTTTCCCAAAGAAGTACTACAGTGGATTAGGGAGCATAAGGCTTTGTGCGTGAAAGGAAACCATGATGAGCGTGTAACTGCCTTATATCGCGATAAAGATCAATTGTGGAATGTTTCGCTTGAGGAACGAACTTGGGCGCATGACAATGCTCAAAAGCTTAGTGAGGTGGATATTGAATTTTTGGAAAACCTGCCTTATTCTATAGCATTCACTATGGATTCTATTGGATATAGCATGCAGCATATGTACAACAATTACGAGACCATTCCTAGTCTCCATCATTATTATAGCTTTTGGGAACAGCAGACCAAGGAACCGATTACGAGCATGAAGCATAAACGAATGATATTCGGCCACACACATCGGAGAGCTATTCATTATCTCAGCAACCATGAACTGTGGATGAATCCCGGAAGTATCTCGTATCGCAGACCTGACGATCCATGTAAAGAAGCACATTATATGACGATTACAGATGGACGTATCGATATGAAGAGCTTACAGTACGATCGCTCACCCCTGCTGCAGGCAACCTTGTCCACAACACTTAAGAAAAGAGGAGAACTAGATGTAGCTCTTGTCTTTTTCGGGGAAAACTAGAGGTAGAAATGTTCTGGAGAAATTATGCAGAAATTGGATTTCATGTTTCTTACGATGGCTAAAGTATTTTTTTTCGACCTAGATGGTTGTATCTATCATACGGATCAACCGGCTTCTGAGCAAAAGAATTATTGGAACAGCTCCGTCTCGATGGAAAGAGAGTGGGATTTAGCACGAACAACTCTCAAACTGGTAACCGTTAGTTAAATAAATGCTGCATGATTTTCAATTAGCGGAAGATGCGGTTCAAGAGGCATTTACAGAAGCATTTCTGCATTTGAGTAAGCTGCGAACGGCATAAGCATTCCCAGGTTGGTTCAAAACCATTGTTGTACGGCAATGTTACCGGATCAACCGCAAAAAGAAGCACCGTGCAGTTCCCTATACGGAAGACCGGCCATCGATAGAGGCTACGGCAAGTCCAGCGGACATTTCGGACATTATTGAGAAAAAAGAAATGCAGCGGATGGTTCACGACTCTATTGCGGGATTAACGTCCCAATATGCGAATTGCTGTGCAATTATTTTATTTTCAAGGGTATTCTCTCCAGGTAATCTCCAATCTTCTCGGTACTTTGATTCCGGTGTTGAAAAAGCGCCTTTTTGATGCTCGCCGTAAGCTGAAGGGATCGCTACCATTAGCTGATCTGATATCGGTTTTCAACCATTTGTACGAAGGAGGGAAAGGAATGCTGCACATTGTAAATGGGGATTCAGTGGCGGAGAAGCTGCAGCAAGGAATCGTGCACGGAGATGTTCTAGTGTGGAGGGAGGTATACCCTCATGGTCCTGTAAGTTTATATCCTGCTG
The DNA here is from genome assembly GCF_013141765.1 of Paenibacillus foliorum. Taxonomy (GTDB): domain Bacteria; phylum Bacillota; class Bacilli; order Paenibacillales; family NBRC-103111; genus Paenibacillus_S; species Paenibacillus_S foliorum. The sequence goes on along the minus strand of NZ_WHOD01000005.1, from coordinate 16,007 downwards.
ATTGGAACAATCGCTCTGTCAGGGCACAATATCTGGAGCAAACGATGGGAATTCCTCAAGCGGAATTTATCCAAGGCAGCGAGGCTCAAGAGAAATCCTTGGCTGATTTTCATAAATATGAGGAGATTGTATTATGGTTTGAGCACGATTTATTCGATCAGACGATGTTATGCTATTTGCTGCATTGGTTCTCGGGACAGTCTTTGTTAAAAACGAAGCTGAGCTTATTGTGCATATCCGAATATCCGGGAATTGAGCTGTTTCGAGGGCTAGGGCAGCTATCATTGGAGCAAATGGAAACTTTGTCGGGAACATGGAAGACTATTGGGGCCAAAGAATTGGAGTTAGGCAAAGCATTCTGGCAGGCTTACACGTCTCCAGATCCAAGCTTACTGCAACAATTGCTAAGTAGAGATACCTCCGCGCTGCCATTCGCGAAAGATGCATTTCAAATGCATTTATCGCGGTTTCCTTCTACAATCAATGGACTTGGCATCGTAGAGCAGACAACGCTTGAGATGATTCAAGCTGAAATAAGCAGCCCATTAGAATTGTTTCAGGATGTGGGAAATAAGCTGAACGCTTTAGGCATGGGGGATCTGGAATACTGGAATATTCTAATGAAAATATCACAAGCTCCTTACCCCTTGCTGCAAATTCACGGATTAAAGGCTTTTCCTGCCTATAACGAATCCTCGATAGCACTTCGTGACTGTGAAGCTGTTTTGACAGAGCTGGGTAAGAAAGTTTTGAATGGGGAAGAGGACTGGATCGCGAAGAAAGGAATAGACCAGTGGTATGGTGGTGTGCATCTGCAAGGGAATATCCCGAGATGGCGTTGGGATATATACGGACAAGCGCTATATGAAGTAAGTGGTGAGGATTAAGTTTGCTGGAGCACAAAGTAAATCATTGAATAAGGTTTTTCACAGGATTTTAAACAGGATTTTGGACAGAATTTTGTATGAAACTTTGGGCTCAAAACCAAATGAACTGCACCCCAATTGTTAGACACAATCTAACAATTGGAGGTGCAGTTTTTTTATGGGCAGATTTAGTTCAGACGAGAAATACTTGGCAGTACAAGCTTATTTAACTGGGAGAGAGTCCTACAGGGACATAGCACAGCGAGTAGGAGCTAATCCCTCCAGATTGTGCTCAAATCGGAATGTCTTTCCGAATGGTATTCCTCGATTTGAAAAAGCTTGTGCATGACTTTCTCCTTTAGATACATCCAAACCAATAACAGGATTCATTAAACCACTCCTTACCTTATTTTCACCGGCAACCCCTAAACCTTCTTGTCGTCTACAGCATCGCATGTGATTCGGGATCTTTGTCCCAACCAGCCTAATCATGGTTTAACAAGTAGGGGGGATGAACTGAATAGCTCTCGGGATCCAAGTCCCACGGGCAGAATCGTTCGATCCTCGGCTACCGCTTTCTTACGACCACACGAAAAGAGGTCTACCAGAAAGAACTGATGACCTCATAATACGAACGGGCAGGATAGTTTAATCGTTTCGTGAGTACCTTCAAGCATATAAGTTCACGAAAGCAGGAAAGTAAAGTAACTATGTGGAATAAATATACAACTTTACCGTATTAGGAGGTCGTGAAATGGCGTTTCCGACACATATTGTATCGGCAGGCGGAATTGTAGAAGATGGAAATGGAAATATCCTATTAGTAAAAGCCCATGACGATGGTTGGGTGTATCCTGGTGGGATAACTGAAGTTGGAGAAAATCTGATTGATGGCGTGATTCGTGAAATCAAAGAGGAAAGTGGAATAGACGCCACTGTTAGCCATTTAATTAGTGTTGTTTCGAATACAACGATCCATAAGTGGTATGACGGTGTGACTGATGTTCCTACGAAGGTCATGTTTGATTTCGTGTGCAAAGCTGTGGGTGGAGAGTTAGCTACTTCTGATGAAACGAGCGAGTGTAGGTGGGTTCCAAAGGAAAATGTTCTGGATTTGATTACTTTACCCGCAATCCGCATGCGTTATGAAGCTTATTTGAACTTTAACGGCTCTGTGAATTATATGGAGTACGTCACTGCGACAACGTCAGAATGTAATGTCAAGCTTCAAAGGCGTGTTTAGTTGTACCAGGGCTCGTGTTTTAAAAATCTTTGCACTAACGGAACACGTTTGTTCAATAAGAAACCAGGACGGGGGCATCCGGCATGGATCGGCAGCCTTTGTTGTACGAACGGGCAGGATACTTTCATGATTTATCGAATACATAAAATACGAGTCAAGTTATATCAAACCATTAAAAGAGATTGTGAGGTTATTCATACATGGGAGCATGGGGAATTGGAAATTTCGAAAATGATACAGTACAAGATTGGATAATTGAACTTGTAGAAACTCAAGACATTAATTTACTTTCGGAATCTATTGAAATGGTTTTAGAAGACAATTACTTAGATGCAGATGTAGCATGTATTGCCTTAGGAGCAGTAGAAATACTGGCAGCGTTACAAAATAGACCAGGGAAAGAAATATATGAAGATGAACTTCAAGAGTGGATATTACAACATAAAGGACAAGGAACAAACTATTAGAGAAATCCCACAAAGCTTTAGAAAAGATAATTGCGGAATCGGAACTTAAAGAATTATGGGAGGAAACAGAGGAATACGGGAACTGGGTTACTATAATAAAGGAATTGCAAAGTAGGATAATTAATTAAGAAAATTACTTAATATGGTAAAAATCCCCGGTCTGTTTATTCTGCTAACGGGAAACTATAGCTTAATAAGAAGAGGCAGTCTACGACTTTATTTTCCAAGTCTGCAGACTGCCTTTAGTTATTGTGGGGTTCAGTCTAATACTTAATTTTTAAAAGCTGACGATACTCCATCTCTAAAAACAAATTAAATCAACGAGTGCAGTCTACAACTTTATTTTCCTTGTGAAGGAAAAATTTTAAAAGTTCAGGCTTAAATGACATTGAATTTATTGATAAAGGCGACAATTACTTTGCTGTAAGAGTAGATGAATCAGATGTTGAATGGCACTCACATATTTCAAATTGGTTATACAATAAAGCGGATTTATTCGATTTACGTCTATTACAAACAACCAATTTGAATTATTTGATGTTACTTATCTGTAATGTGAGATGTTCGGCACTTTAGTGACAGTACCAACCGAAAAGAGAAAAGAAAATATACTGGGGCACTTAATTTGTAATGTTTGTTTACATATATGTTCTTGTCAAAAGTAACCCCATATTCACCGAAGGATGTCGTCAAAGCGCGGCAGGCTATGTATTAAAACCTATTGTTCTTTATTGAGAATATGATATGATAAATATAAATAAAAAGTTCACTATAAATGTGTGGTGTCATAAATATTGAGAAAATTTTTCGAATTAGTGAGAAAAAAACTCCATAATTAATGATAAATGCATATTTATGCATCGATATACATTAATTTGTGCCCAAGACTGACTGCCGATGATATTGAAGCGTATTTTTGCCTGTCAAGGGGCCAACAGGATAGGCGTCATCGACGAAATTTTGTTTCAGATTTTAATAAATCAACCAACATACAACGAATTGAACAATTTTACAAAGATGCCGTCCTATGGTGCTTACTATAGGAGGGCATTTATTTTTTTGGGATATTACTGAATGTTATTTTTAGCTGTATAAAATCATGTTATTTTGGAAATGTCTATTGGAATAGAATTCATAAATGATGAGAAGGAGCACATCATGTCTTGAAAAAGCTACTACATAGCCCAAGGATGTACGCTGACGAAAGTTTAAGTGGATTTCTTATTAGAGCAGTCCAAGATGTATATCCTCTTAACTACCTATATTCTGATCTTGAACTAAATAAGAAATTAAAGACTTTGAGGCCTGTAAATTACAATTTGGACGCTAGAGAATTATCGCAAAACGACTTGAACTGCATTGCGACACTACTCCGGATTAATAAAAATGATATGAAAAAAATGATGCTATTAAATCTTGATTCATCGGACGGATATTATCAATTTTTCGATGCAAAAGCATATATATCATCAATTTCCACTTTAAAAGCAAAAGTATGTCCTCAGTGTTTAAGGAAGGAAGAGTATTATCGTAAAATTTGGCACCATATTAATGTTTCGGCATGCCCCTATCATGGTTGTTTATTAATCGATAAATGCTTTAATTGTGGTAAATCAATTACATGGAAAAGTGCAAACATTCTAAAGTGTAATTGTGGCTTCGCTCATAAGTTAGCAGAATCAAATATTGCTTCTAGTGAGTGTGTAATGCTCTCCACCTTGGTGTACCAGAAAGTGGGACTTCTTACGAAAAGACCAATAGAGTTAAATAACTTCTTTATTGATGCAGAACTAAGCGAATTCGATGATACATTTTTCTTATTAGCTTCATTTATCGGAGAATTACGATTTAGATCACAATTCACGAGATTGAAAGCCTCAATTAATGAAATTGCGAGTATCCAAACACACGTTATGAATATTTTTTTAAATTGGCCGATGGGTTTTCACCAGTTCTTAAATGAAATAAGAACGAAATCTAACGAAGATAATGTTGAAAGGATTCTTAGTAGTTTTGGGAATTTTTATATTCAGTTGAAAAGAGATCGAAAAAACAGTTTTTTATTTTTGGCAAAGGAGTTCACAAACTACCTCCTCATTAATAAAAGCTCTTTTTGTGCTAGCCCAAATTTCTCCAGAATCGTTAATCAATTTGAGACATTGATTTTAACTGGTCAAGATGCTTTGAAGTATTTAGGCGTCACAAGAAGGACATTGATTAATTTAATCAAAGCTTGCGAAGTTGATGGGATGATTGTTGAATATGATGGAGAAACATGGATTCACGTTACAAAAAATAGTGCTGATCAATATCTCGAGAAAAAAAGAACGAAGTATTTAACAAAACAAGAAGCTCAGGATTACCTTAATGTCGGATATAAGTGCATCACTGATTTATTGAGTAAGGAAGTAATCACGTTCTCAAATGATGTACATAAAAACCTGATAAAGAAGGAGATGTTAGATCAACTATTAATTAATTTAGAAAATTCAATAGTGGTTAAAGAAGATGTAAATTTGGTGACATTCGACAAAGCAATTCCATCAATTTTTGGGGTTACTGATGGTGACGTAGTGAAATTTATTTTGAGTAGAGAAATTATCCCAAGGGGTAAAAGTACAAGGAGAGGAATAAAGTCGCTTCTATTTGATCGGAATGAGGTAAGCGAGTTTATTAATAATCAAGTTAAGAAATCCATAGGGGAGTTACATTCAACAGCAGATGTAGCTAGGATTCTTAAAGTTAAAACGACCACTATTGATTTCTGGGTATTGCTAGGTATCTTGAAATGTGCTGAGAGGGATAAAATTTATGGTAAATTATTTTTCCCAGATGAGGTGCTTCAATTTAATGAAAGTTACATAACAGTCACACAATTAAAGGATCTCAGTATAAGGTTAAAAGAAAAAATCTCTGCTTCTTTTTTGATAAAGAAAGGAATAGTTCCAGTTACAGGTGGAAAGAAAAACGAAGAAAGAACCTATGTGTTTAAAAGAGTTGAGGTTTTGGAATTAATAAATAATTTAAGTATCATCTGAATTAATGAAAAGGGCCCGGGGTAAAGGAATTGTCATTAAGTTAAGCTCAAAGACAAGAACGGAAATAAAAATGGAATCCGAAACGGCATGAGATAAAGCACTGTGCCGTTTGTTTTTTATGTGCAATCCTTTTTCGAAAACCTGTTCTCTTTCTTGATTTTTACCCAGCTCCTTAACTAATGACTTTAAAGTAATGGACCCTTTTACTGTTTTTCGTTTTTATTACCTGTGAAAGAGCTAGTTCGAATGTTGGGGCTTAGCTAATTATTGAATAAATACTTTGACCTATCTTTGACAATAAAATTGAAGGGAAGTCATAGTAATATCTTTTATGAGTTGGAAATTAGATCATATAGTCTTGAACTATAAAGAGATCCAGCTGAAGACTGAGAAATATGTTTGTTTATCTTCAAAAATGTTAATACTTTTATCATAAATTATGAAACTAACAGAGGAGATAAGCGTATGCCGTACAAACCAGCTCGTAAAATTAAGCCGAAAAGAAAAGGCTTCCGAGGGAAAGAACCATTTCTTAAAACTGGCGATATGATTCATTGGGAAAGTTTTCTTGAAAGGAACTTTATTAGATTAGCTGACTTTGATCAGCAAGTTGATAAGATTTTTTATCAACCAGTCTGTATCCATTATACATTGAATGGTAAGAAGCATAAGTATTTTCCGGATTTCAAAATAATCCTAAATGATGGCCGTGTTTTCATTATTGAGGTAAAAGCTCTTCGGTTTAAGAACTATCCGTCAAATGTTATTAAGTATGAAGTTGGTAGAAAGTTTTGCGAAGCTCAGAGGTGGCATTACGAGGTATTCACAGAGGAGGAAATAAACCCAAGGCATTTGCAAACCAACCTTTCATTACTTCGTCATCTAGGTACTCAAGAAGTAACGGATAATATTATGGACCATGTTTTGGAGCAATTGCAGTTAAAAACAGAAATGTATCTTTTTGAATTGAGGGAGTCTTGTGCAGAAATTGATGAAGAGAGCTTCTATAAGGCTGTTTATCAATTGATTTACCTACAAGAGATTTCAACAGATATAGTTAATGTAAAGATATCTGACGATTCAATTTTACGTATTTCAGTTGAGGAGGAGAGAAGTTCATGCTCATAGATTTCAAGTATGGTACGCAATTTCGAATTGGAACGAACATATATGAAGTGCTCCGGCACAGAGATGATGATGTTGAATTGCTTAATATAACACATGACACGAAGGAATTACTGTCTCTTAATGAGATCTTGAGTGCTTACAATGAGAAAAGGCTAATTATTCTGCACGAAGGTCAAGACTCTGGCGTAATTGAATACAGTACAAAAGATTATACTGATGTTCAAATCGATATTATGGAGAAACGGTATAAGGCGATTGAGCCTATTATTGAACGAAAAATAAGACCATCACAGATAAAGGCTTATACTGAAAACTATCCAGAGGAATTAAAACCAAATGGCTCGATCTCTCCCGCGTCAATTTATAGATGGTTAGATCTATGGTATAAGCGTGAGAACAAATTTGATTTAATTCCTCAAACGAGAGGGCCAAAAGACCATCGAGTCTCTACAGAAGTAATGACTGAAGTGTCTCGCATTATTTTTAAATATGGAAGGAAAGCGGAATACGTTACTATTAAAGACGAATATGATGTGCTGGATGCTGGAATAAAAAATATTAATTTGACCAGAGAAGCTCATGAGCAGCTGGAGATTATTTCAGAATCGACATATCGAAGGATACGGAAGGAAACAGTAGATACATATGAGCGCGATAAAGAACACATGGGGGCAAATCAAGCGGATTTGAAACACAATGGTGTGCATTCAAATACAAGAGCAACACGTCCACTTGAATGTATGGAATGTGACTGGACGCCAATTGACTGTTTAATCGTAGACTTTGAACTTGACGAGTTATTTCGTCCGGTCCTCATGTACGGAATGGATCAGGCAGTGGGAGAACCGATGGGATTAAATATAATCTTTAAGAAGGAGCCTGATGCTGGTGATTGGAAACAATTAATTTTACATTGCATCTTACCAAAGACTGGATTTAAAGAGTTGTACCCACGGGTTGAGAAGAATTGGACGGCTTATGGTGTCCCACAATCCATACTTTTGGATAATGCGAAGGTTAACGACGCGAAAGAAGTAGAAGAGGTGTGTTCGGCTCTTCGTATCGGCCTTAGATATTGCGAAGTAGCATCCGGTCATCAAAAAGGTTCCGTTGAACAAGCACTAGGAAATCTAAATCACAAAGCATTTCAAGGATTAGTCGGTTCACTTTTTTCAAATCCTACTGAAAGAGGACAATATGACTCAGCAGCGAAAGCGGTGGTCGATATTAAAGGACTGTATCATATCGCACACATAGCAATTGTTGACATGGTCGCCAACAATTTTAATAGAGGGCAGAACATCCAAGGGGTTCCAGAGCATTTATGGGCTAAAGGCTTAAAAGAAATGAAGATCCATCCTCAATTACCTGCAAATCGTCAGTATTTAGAATTACTCTTCTCTTCAAACTGTGATACACGCACCGTCGGTCCTCGTGGAATTTTACTTATGGGTCATTACTTTTTTAGCGATGAATTAAATGAACTAAGAAAGCGATTGGAACGTGAAGGTAGAAGTCGTGAAGTATTGATTCGCTATGGCTCTGATTTAAGGGTTATTTATGTAAAAGACGAATTCAATAAACGTTATATTGAAGCCTTTATTAAAAGTGGAGGCCTGGAACGGAAAAAGATGGACAAGAATCACCTGATCCATGCAGAGTTGTTGGCATATCTGACTAACAAAGATGGTAGTGCATATAATGACTATGATTCTTCGCTACAAGGCAGGGCCAGATTAAACATTGAAGAGATTCAACAAGAATGCAAATTAGAATATCAAGGGATTCGTAGAAGAAAAAGAAGGGAAGCAGCAGCCAATGAGACTGTAGCAAGTGCAATTAAAGGTGTACCTATCAAACAACTTCCTGGACTTGCAGAAGCTATGAATATATCGATTCTAAATCCTGAGGAAAATAGCGGAGGAATAAAACCTTCTAAATCAGTCAATAATCAGGATGAAACTATTATTGAAAAACCCGAACCTGGTGCCTTGCAAGTTGGTAACGTTGATTTAGATAAAATTGCAGACAGTTGGGGGAGTGGGCAAAAGGAGATAAGTTAATTGGATTTTGAACGATTAGATGGAAAAGCACCTGATTCAAAGGAATTGAAAAGACGTGTTGAGCATGTCAAAAAGATCATTGTCTATCACCCAAAGTATGAAAATCTGCTTGAGGAGATGGAAACGATCATGGATTTGTCGGATGACTCCGTTAGTCCAGAATGTTTATACATTTTTGGGCCAACAGGTGCGGGGAAGAGTACGGTAACCAGGGAATTCACGACAAGATATCCTCGTGAAATTAAAGAAACGGATGATCGAGAATATACGCATATTCCAGTATTAAGGGTAGTCGTTCCTCCAAAAGCAACACCGAGAATGCTTGCATCGAAAGTGCTAGAAGATATGGGGGATCCCTTCAGCCATAAAGGATCCGAATCTGAGTTGACCAGTCGTATCCATCACTTTGTTAAGGAACTTGGGATTAAAGTAATTATTTTTGACGAGTTCCAGCATCTAATTGATGCAGACACCGAATATGTGTTAGCGACAGCATCAAACTGGGTTAAAACATTTACTGAAGAAATTGGCATTGCTGTTATTCTCTGTGGAATGCCGGAATCAGTAAAAGTTTTTATTAGCAATCCCCAATTGGATCGAAGATTCTGTAACAAAGTTGCGTTAGAAGCTTTCGCATATGGTACCGTTGAGGAGATTCTTACTTTTAGGGTATTTCTTCAAAAAGTTGATAAATTGCTTCCTTTTGCTGAATTGGCGAATCTAGCTGATCCGCGAATGGCAGATAAACTGTACTTTATTTCAATGGGGATACCTTTTTATGTAATGAAGTTACTTGAATATGCAACCTATATCGCTGCTAAAGCGGGCGCTGATAAAATTGCTGAATCACATTTGGCGAAGGCACTTCTGAAAGTAAAACAAGTGGCTAGACCATTTGTTGCAAATCCCTTTGCTGACCCTAATTTTGATTTAGAAGCAGCGCTTGGAACAGAGAATGATGCGATGAACAAGTACAAAGAGAAACTGATGATTAAAAGGAAAAAGGGAAGAAACTCACAGAAAGCTCAAGGACCTTCGCTAAATGTATAAACGGTTAAAAAATTAAACGGCGGCCAGCCAGGCCGCCGTTTAATTTTTATCAAAAACTTCCATCAATATGTTCTTCGCTTTTCTCACTTCTTTAGGACTAATCGAAAGGAGAAGATCAATGATTTGTTCTAAATCAGAAGATCTCCCTTTTGTTTGGTTGTTTATCCTAGTATAAGAGAAGAGTTCAATTACCCCAACATTTAATGCATGTGCAATCTTTGCAAGATTAAGCACAGAAATATTTGTTTCCGCTCGTTCGACTCCCCCGATATAGGTGTAGTTTAAGTTCGCCAACTCACCTAATTGCTCCTGTGACAATCCTTTTTCTTTTCGTAAGTCCCGTATCCGTTTACCAATTAATTTCAAAATTGATTCAGACATTAGCTACACCTCTAATTGAAGTGTAGTCAACCAGAATATAGATAAACACGGGAGAAAAATGGTATTTACAACTGAATACTATATATATGAATGACGAATCTATCATTTGGCAATAATAGGACTAATAGAATAATAGGAGGTGTAACTAGTATGGAAAAATTAATTGATTTATTTCCAACTGAGCAAGCTGAGATAACAGAGAAAGGAATATTATTTAAAGGAACCACTTATACCTGCAGTATTGCAATACGTGAACAGTGGTATGGGAAACTCTCAGGAGATATACCTATTTTCGTTGATAATTACGACGAAGGGTACATTTTGGTCTTGTTGAAAGATGGAAGATTAACAATAGCTTTACGTGTTTACAATCATGTGGATGCCAATGAACAAAGTATCGAAAGTTATCAAGCGCGAATTCGTTCACTTAAAGACCAACTAAAGAGTCGTAAGAAAAGACGCTGGAAACGATGAAAAATGAATTTCATAAACAATTGCTAATTCGACCTTTTATCGTAAGTGATGAGAGTATATCAGGCTTTCTTTACCGAGCATCTAAAATGAATAGATACCGATTTTCGTACCTCTATAATTATCTGCACTTATCAATCTATGAAGCACAGAATAATGAATTTAATCAAGAAGCATTACAGATGTTTGCAGCGTTAGTAGATAGAGAAAATGGTTTTATTAATGAGAGGAATGGATACAACTTAAAAAGTTTTTTAGGAGCAGAACTATATACCAAAATTATTATGAAAAATAAAGTCAAATACTGTCCTATATGTATCCAAGAAAAATACTATCATCGAACAGCTTGGTGTTTTACTCCATTTCATCTATGTATCGTGCATAATGTAATGTTGGTTGATCAATGCCCACAGTGCAGGCAAATGATTAGTTTGTCAGCTTTTATGAATCGCGAGTGTGAAAAGTGTTTCTTTAATTTCGAAATCATACAGCCCAACGTATTTGATAATTTAATTTTTTTAGAATCACAAACACATATACAAAATGCCTTTTGGGAAAAAGATAGAATTGTTATTGCGAATTGTAATTTTAAAAAGTTTTTTCGATTGGCGTACTGTAGTTTTCACTTACTTATTGGTGGGATTGATTATACCGCGATGTCTGCAGAAAATTTATCGTTTTTTCATAATCAGTTCGAGGGTGTGAAAAGTGGGCTAAAATTAGCAATTGGACTAGCCAATGTGTATTGGATGTATTTAGATTTTCCAAATAGCTTCTACATGGTTCTGAATGACTTTTTAAAGAGAAATGTAGGAAGTCAACGATATGAACGACTTAGTGCTTTCGGAATTATACTTGAGGAACTCGAATTTTATATGATTGCTGAGGCATATAACGCTTACTTTATAAATCAAATTGATGATGGGAATGTCCGGAAAGATTTTTCTGTATTCAAAAGATATCCTAACTTACTAGAGCATAGAGGTAGAGTTCGAAGGGAAGAAGTAAGACAGACTACAGGTATTGCTTATGAAAAATTGCATGAATTGAACGATTATAACGAGTTACACATCGAAACGAAATATACAAACGGCCAGCAAAGATATTTAGTTGAAAAATCAAAGTTAGATAGCTACTTGAGCACCAAACAGAATCTGATATCAAAAAAGGAGGTGGGATTAATTTTTGGAATCATACCAAATTCTGTTCAAAAAATAGTTGATGCTGGCTACCTAACTCCAATGCGTTTGGCAAATTCTCCAAAAGTACTTTATCTAATTCAAGAAGTAAATAAGTTAATTGAGGATTGTCTTGGTGTGGTCGTGGAAGAAATAAGTCCCTCAATGGTTAAATTCCATCATGTTTTATCTAAATATGCTAAGCATTCATTTACAATTCTAGAGATTATTTCTTTTACATTATCAGGACAACTTATGCCATATCGACTTAATGAAAGTAGAACTTTGGTTGAAAACTACTATGACGAGGAACAGCTTAAGGATTGTATGGAACTTATTAAAAAAAGAAAGCAAGAAGAAAATGGAATTTGCTTTAATGATGTAATGAAAACCTTGAAAGTTGGAGAGAAGAAGTTATGGAAAGTGTTGAAAGAGGAAGGGATCAAGGCTGATTTTACTTTGATTTGGAAGGATGGTAGGAAAAGGTACTATTTTAAAGAAGAGACCATTTCTAGAATCCAAGAATGCTTAATTTATAGGGGAAGGATTAGCTAAATGGGACTAGAAAAAATTAAGAAATTTATTAATGATGGTCGATATTTGGAACTTAGAATGGAAAAGGAGAAGTTACATATATTAAAAAACACTATTCGTGAAGAACAAGATCAATTAGATATAAAACGAATGGTTTGGGCTGAATTAGGCGTTGTTGGAGAGTTTCAAATCTATAAGCGATTTGATTATAACTCAATTGAATTGAAACACATACTTCATAGTATAGGAATACTGCCGCTTGTTTCTTACATTAAAGGTAACAATCTAACAGATGAGGAGTTAGATAAGATAGACCATATTTTCCCTAGAAAGAAAAGATATTTGAGGTTTTATCCAAATCAAAAATTAATGCAGTGTCAGAATGTTCCGGTGTTCAATACTGAAATTAACGACTTAAACTTAATTGAGAAAGTTGACTTATGGAGACAAAGTTATCGTAATTTCGAGCAACTAAATAATAGTTGGAATAGAGAAAGAAAAATAGCTCTTGCTTCACCAGAGTTAAGTATAAATACTAAATTTCCTTTCGAGTGCGGTACATTTTCAATTTTGGAATCTCCTCCGATATATAGAACTGATATTTTGATTGGATTCCTTGATACTGAGACAATCTTGAAAAAGGCTGTTGTAGATATTGTCAAACTTGAAGATTTCGCGGCAAGAGGCTTTATAAATTTTAGTGATTTAAAATTGTTTAGGAAAGTTGTTGATGTTCAAAGGAGATACTGGCTGATAACTTTGCAAAAAGAGAAGGATAAGAAGGTTTATTGGGAAAATAGACTTAAAAAGTTATCCATGCTTAGCCAGATTTAAGAGAGCTCAGTGATTGCAACAAATCGTAGGTTAGATTACTTGTGACTGCCTGTATACAATTGCAATAACACCGAAGGCATTTTAAAGAGCCGGCTGTGGCAGGTTGCTATTCAATAGCAGTAGCAGCGCACTGAAAGCTACGAAGATTACGAGAAGATTTGAATCACAGGTGAAAAGTGATTAAGAACAAATAGGTTTGGCTTGATAATATCGTGTTAGAGAAAATAAAGACCTTTATTTTCTCCATAAGCTAGAAATTAATAATTGAAGCTTTCCATGTTTTTAAAGTTCGGAAATTTCCGTATTTGACCCACTTATTTGTAGTTTCTAAAGACACCTCTCTTTCGCTCTGTTAAGCGTTCTTCTTTGTAGTTAGATATTTCTATTTGAAACGCTCGTTGAAGATCTTTTTTTTCGAACTGATATTGAAATAGTCCGATCTTAAAAGGATCTATTCCACAAGGTGTTAACACACCGGCAATTACTTTTTCAGCTATTTTGGCAAAGGAAGGATGATAATAGCTGGTCAATGGTCCAGTTGCCGTATCAAATCCAACACATATAGTCGAATTCTTCTCTATTAGGTTACTTTGAAAACGCAGTTCAAGTCAGTAACTGGTAATTAGTCTTCAGTCCGTCAGCATCACGCCATGTTGCCGAAAGACGGTTTTCCCGCAAGCTCGTAGTTGATTTCCTGATCAATCTTATCTTTCCGGAAGATAAGTCAGAACAACGACACCTGAACCGAATGTCTTTGTTTCCGCCAGTTTCAGCACTTTCTTATCGATCCCTTCTCCAAAGAGACGTTTTCCGTTTCCAAGCACAACTGGGAAAACCATGAGCCGATATTCGTCGATGAGGTCAAGCTGCATCAGCGTTTGAACGAGCGCGCAGCTGCCAAATACCAAGATATCCTTACCAGGCTGCTGCTTCAGCTTGGATATTTCCTCTGTGATATTGCCCTTGATCAGCGAGGAATTGTTCCATTCCACTTTTTCCAGGGTTGTTGAAATCACGTGCTTGGGGTAACCGTTCATCATCCGGCCATATTCCCCTTCTTGCTCGATCAAATTAGGCCAAGCCGCTGCAAAATTAACATACGTTTCGCGTCCAAGCAGAAGAGCGTCGCTTGCTTTCAGTTCATCGAACTTGAATTGCTTTGTTTCCTCACTACGGAATTGGATCGTCCACTGCGGATTCTCCATGACGCCATCCAGCGATACAAACTCAGATACAACTACTTTTCTCATTTTCATTCTCCTTTAGTTTTTTCAATACTATCCGTCTGTCTGATTGTACGTTAGCGCGTGTAATGCTGACATGTACCAGGTATTGTCGACGGACGCAATAAACAAGCCCAGCATCAGTCCCGCGAAGATAAGTCCCAAATTATTTTTCTTTATTTCCACGACTTGGTTAATCCTTCCGCAGTTGCATTGTTCGTTGTTCACGAAATATATTAGCATGAGACATGTGAACAGATTTCTCATGGATTGCTATTCCCGAAAAAGTTTGGATACGATACTTAAACATTTTTTTCTTTTTGAATATCAAGTTAGCATCGCTACTAAACCTTTGCGGTCAGATCGCCGTAGGTGATGGTATCGGTAGAGATACAAGCAGTTAGCAAACGGTTAAACATCTGACCTCCAAACTGCCGACGATTGGTTCGAAAGCAGAATTCATTCAAATAGGATTGCAGATGCTTGGAATCTAATCCGTGAAATGTGCCGCCAATAAATGCTTTGGCGTTGGAAATCATCGTATGCAGCCACTTCAAGTGATCAGGATTATCCTTTACATTGAACTTGATTGGTTGGTGGTCAAATTCTTCAGCGAGTGCGTTATAAGACCGATATGCGTCGCTACTGATCGTTGAACCTGGCTCGATGTGCAGTTTCGCAAACTCAACAAGCGTCTTACCTTTCACGTCTGGAATCACTTGCATCTTGACGTATTGCGGTGCTCCTTGTTTATTGAGCGAAACTCCAACAAGCACTGGCGTTTGATCCGTGCCACGCCCACGTTTGCCGCCTTCTGTTGGCGCTCCGAAGAATGCGTCATCCAACTCAACCAAACCAGCCAGTTGGTAGTGGGCATCTCGATCACTCATTGCTTTGCGTATCTTGTGAAGCATCAACCATGCGGTTGGGTAGGAGATTTCCAACTCACGCGCAAGAAAGACGGCGGAAACACCGCGTTTATCGTGCGCTACAAGGAAAATCGCCCAAAACCAGGTCAGCAGCGGAGTATGCGATTTATGCATAATCGTGCCGGCAGTTGCAGACGCCTGATGCTCGCAGCGCATGCATTGATACAGCTTTCGGCTTTCTAAAAAATAGAATGTACTGTGCCCGCATTTAGGGCAAGAGTAGCCGTTCGCCCATCGCATTTGGAACAGATGCTCGCGGCATGCATCATCAGAGTGAAACTTCTCTTGAAATCTCTTCAGTGTCATCACTTCTTGTTGAGCCATGTCAACCTCCCGAACATTCGTTTGTATTAAGTATATCAAACAAACGTTCGTGTTGGAAGAATTTGCTGAGGCAACTTGATATACAAACAAATTATTAATGAGCAGGTGCCTTGGCAGCCTGCTCATTTCATTAAACTAAAGGGCAGATTAACGCAACGACCAGAAGTTGCCTGCGTCTAATAGTTGGTTGGAGAAATATGGAAGGAGTTGAACGAGAAAGATGACAGCATTATTTTCACATAAGCCCGAAGGATACGAATGTCCATTTTGTCGTGTTT
>NZ_WHOD01000045.1 GCF_013141765.1 Paenibacillus foliorum | reverse complement strand
TGGAGATAATTGAATACCTAACTCTTGGGCCACTTCATACTTCAGTTGATTGATAGCTGCCTGTGCTTGTTGTACGACTAAAGAATTATTGTTTGCCATTTGGTAATCACTCCTTTTCATTGGTGCAATAGTAGTATTCGATGAAATAACTGGGTTATACATGGGAAATTAGGGTAATCGCGTTCAACTGTTTGAAAAAAATCCCTCTTGAAATACGAATGAATGTTCGCTATTCTGGATAATATACAAACACATGTTCTTATTTTGGAGGCGGTGTTCGTGACACAATCGAAAAAAGCACCATTACTTACACCTGGCGAACTTCAATTAGTCAAGATGGGGATTATCTTACCTGTCATGCTTGATGTGCTTCAACGTGATATTAATCAGATGAATCAAGTTAAGCTGAAGCTAAATATTCTTTATGTCATGAGTCTTGGAAAGGCACAGGATAGTGCCCACTCTGAGTTAATGGAATTGAAGGCAGAGCTGCGCAAGCGAGGTATTAAGATTATTGAAGAAGTTCGCGCAGCGGAAGGAATACAGGCCAGGTTCAAATGCCGCGGCTACGATCATAATCTTTTGCTCCAGTGGGAGAAGGTAAGGACGGAACTTTTAGAAAAGGGTAGTCAATACTGGGGGATCACATTAAATGGAGGGTGACGTCAGAAATGGGAAAAAAGCTTGAAGGAAACGGAAGGTGGGAAAGCAGCCGAATGATGCTGCCCGAACACAAGGACAGGATTAATCAACATTATGAGCAGAAGAACAAACAGACCAAGCCTGAGTTGACGGAGGAGGAACAGCAGGAATTGTATGGCCGCCTTAGATCCTCAATGTTACATACACTCCAAGCTAGGATAACAGTATTTAAGGAATACGGTAATCGGCAGATCAATGGCGTTGTAGATTGGATAAACCCACGGACACATCTCATTAAAGTGGATATTGGGGCAGACTGGGAGTTGATTGATTTCAAGGATGTGTTGAAGGTTGAATTAGATACTCCAGGATATTGAAAAGTCGAACCCCACGATGGTGTTGCGTGTCTTTCAAGAATGGGAACAAGAACTCCCACGATGGAGGTCCTTGGACTAATAAGGATCCGCACGCTTAAGATGAAGATGTAAATCTACTTTTAAATACCCTGACCATCCGGGCTAGTATGGGGTTGATCACTGAAACTGGATTCACGTACGGATAAGTGCACATTCAATAGATCGGCGATCAAACGAGTGTATGTTCATGAAAGTACAAAGTCCTTGAGCAAGCTCTAGGGCTTTTGCTTGTGTTAAAATTAGTACATATTATTAGGAAGTAATCTGATACTATCTAAATATTTCTGTGATCAATCCGTGATCAAGTAATGAAAATATTATTAAAATAGTAAGGATACAAATTCGAAAAACAAGTATAAAGCCTTGATAACAAAGGGTTTTAAAGGAAGTGTGAAATAAATAAATTCGGGCACTCTTTCGAGTGCCCTTCATGGGAGAGGAGAAACCGGACGAAGAACTTATGGGGAACGTAAGTCTTCTCCGCGGTTGTCTACGACATTTTCGGATGTCGATACAATAAGGATGAACATATTTGTGGGAAAATATACATGAATATGACAAAGTTTTGTGCAAAACTTTCCGTTTATGGTAGGATAGTAATACTATCCAGTAGAAGGTGGAAAAGCATGAGAGTCATTTCAGGTAGTGCTAAGGGGAGGCCGTTGAAGGCTGTACCTGGTACAGGGACGCGTCCGACAACCGATAAGGTTAAGGAGGCGATTTTTAGCATGATCGGCCCTTATTTTGATGGGGGACAAGTACTTGACTTGTTCGCCGGAACGGGCGGATTAAGTATAGAAGCGCTCAGTCGAGGGATGGAGCGTGCTGTGTTAACGGATATCGACAAGAAAAGCATCGACATCATTCGGCATAATTTGGAGGCGTCAGGGTTTAAGGAGCAGGCGGAAATTTACCGTAACGATGCAGTGAGAGCGATTAAAGCCTTAATTAAAAGAGAAGTGAAATTTGATCTTGTATTTTTGGATCCGCCTTATCGATTGAAAGTGGTTCAAGATTTAGTCGAGCAGCTGGATAAGGCAAATATGCTGAACGAAGGTGCGACCATTGTAATGGAGCATGACACCGAGGATGTATACCAAGAGCCTATCGGCCGGCTGCACTGGGTGCGGAGAGCCGAATATGGGGAAACAGCGGTCACAATTTACAAATACAAAGCACAAGATTAGTGGGTAAAGTTAAGAGGAGAGTTGGAATAGTACATGTCACAAGAACATTTCGGAATGAAAATAGCCGTGTATCCTGGGAGCTTTGATCCTGTAACTAATGGACATTTGGATATTATTCGCAGATCGGCGAAAGTTTTCGACAAATTAATTGTCGCGGTTTTGAACAATACTAGCAAAAACCCTCTTTTTACTGTAGAGGAACGGACAGAGCTTCTTCAGAAAGTAACCAGTGATTTGCCTAATGTAGAGATCGATAGCTTTCGCGACCTATTAATCAATTATATGAAAGATAAAAATGCGCACCTCATTGTGCGCGGCTTGCGGGCAGTATCTGATTTTGAATATGAATTGCAAATGGCCTCAACGAATCAAAAGCTGGATGAGAACATTGAGACCTTTTTTATGACATCGACTCCTATGTATTCGTATTTAAGCTCCAGTATAGTTAAAGAAGTGGCCCGGTTCCATGGACCTGTTGGCGATTTAGTGCCTGTAGAGGTGGAAAAAGCGCTTCACCGTAAATATGCTCGCACCTAGCTAACTAGCGTTTGTTATTGTGTGGGGTTAGATCATTATGACGAAATGCAAATGCCGTAAATACAGATAAGAACAGCATTAAGATCACGATGCAGCAGAACCATAGCATCATCGGGCTAAGTAGTGACCACAAACTAAGTTCGTTGATGTTTACTCCCACAGAGGCTTCATTTGTAACTGACCTAAAAACCGGTGAAGTTGATTGTTCGATCCAATTAACTAGGGGCTGCCAGAATGCGCACGTACAAACAAAGGCAACGATAGCATGAAGCAGCCGCGTGCGTAAAAATGCTGAGTAACGGATATCTGTGCCTAATGTAAAGCTTTTAACTTGAGCATGGGAGGATAATCCACCCCAAGCAAAAAGCGCGCTTAAAACAGCGTAATGCCAAGAATCAGAAAATAGCAAGCTTTGACCAATCGTATAAGCTCCTAAATGCGCTTCGAATAAGCCAGGCATGACAGTGGATAGCAACTGTTCCAACTTAGAAGCAGAATCGAGTCCTAGGTTAGAGAGCATCATAGTTGTAAACGGGATTATTTGGCTTATGGAAACAGCGTGAGTGAGTACGGAAAATATCATAATTATTCCCCCTACAGCCATAAGGTGCTGAACGGAGAGAACAACGGAATCGCCAAGCAGCTTGCCAAAGGTCCGTCCGTCCGCAGCTTGCGCTTTCTGAAGGGCTGCGACGCTTTTGTTTAGCAGTCCTCCTTTTCTAGGTTGGGATCGCGCTTCTGCACGACGATTAGCTACAACCTCAGGCTCAGCGATGGTGCGAACATATGAAAACCTTTGAAATATGGCGATCAAAATAACGGAACCATAATGAAGAATAGCTAATACAAGTCCAGCCTTTGCATTCTGCAGGAAACCGACTCCGACAACCGTAATAAGAAAAACAGGGCTGAGCACATGACTCAAGGTCAGCAATCGTTCAGCTTCACTTCTCGTAACGAGCTTGTCGCGTCGGAGTCCGCCTACAGCAATGACTCCACTTGGTGTACCAGCGGTCAAGCCTATGGCAATAGCCCAACCGCCAATTCCGGGAAGCTTGAACAGCAAACGCAAGAGCGGTTCCAGAAGTGCCCCTAGTCCATGTAAGATACCCATGCCACGAAGAATTTCAGTAATAATTAGAAATGGAAGCAGAGCGGGGAATACCAGCTTCCACCAGATGGTCAGCCCCTGTAGCGATGATTGGAACGCTTGATCGGGGAATACTATGATACATATGACTAGCAGTAAAGCTAGGCACCCTAACACCAGGGTGGTTAAGCGCCCAGAGGATATCATTCTCAAGCGAACCATGAGGACCAACTCCGTATGACAGGATGGTACATGTTTACGCTTTGTCCGAATAGTTTAGACCAAGCCAAAGGAATCAACCATGCGGGCAATACTAGCACTGATAACTTGCACAAGCGGTTGAGGGGGAATTTATGTGGGAGAAGCAAGAGAATTGAAACGTGCTTCAAGGATTATTGTATCCGTATTTATTGCAATTGCATTGGTATATGGCGTCTATTTTATGCCCCTGCCGCTGTTTATTTTTTCAGCGGGTACCGCAGAAACGATTCAACCGATGGTGCAAGTGAAACCTAATGGATCAGAGAAGCGGGGAGCCTTCATGCTCACAACGGTTCGAGTTAGTGATGCTTCAGTGTTCGGATATTTAATGTCTTTCGTTCGTCCGTACGATGAGCTTCGCAGAAAAACAGAGCTGCTGCGAGATAATGAATCGGAGCAGGAATATACACAACGTCAAGAAGTCAGTATGCTGACATCGCAGTACACTGCCATTCAAGCTGCATATCATATGTTGGACATACCTTATCATATTAGTAATGACGGTGTTGTTATCATGCAAATTTACAAGGATTTCCCGGCATCGGGGATATTGGAGGCAGGCGATTACATTGTAAAAGTGGATGATAATCCGATTCAGTTAAGTGAGGATATACAGAAGCAGCTAAAAGGTAAAAAGCCTGGAGACACAGTAACTATTGCCTACAAAAGGAAAAATGTTACCCGAACGGCTCAGATCAAGCTAGCGCTGCTCCCTCTTGAGAAAGGGGCTGCTCCTGTGAAAGATGAGGATCGACGTGTAGGATTAGGCGTTGTTCCTGCTAATGTTCAAAGTGTCAAGGCGAATAATGGGGACAAGCAGGTTACAATCAAAGCTGGGGAAATCGGCGGGCCATCAGCGGGTCTGATGTTCTCTCTGGAAATATTTAATCGTCTAAGTACCGATGATATTACAAAAGGCTATAAAATTGCAGGTACTGGAACCATTGATGATAAAGGGACTGTAGGGGTTATCGGTGGTATTCAGCATAAAATAATTGCTGCGGATAAGGCAGGTGCGGAAATATTTTTTGCACCGAAGGATTATATAACCCCGAAAGGGGAAAAAATTCCTAATTATTCCGATGCGGTAAAGCGGGCAAAGGATATTAATACGTCTATGAAAATAGTGCCAGTCGGCAATATGGATGATGCGCTGCAGTATTTGAAATCTTTGCCCGAGAAGTCTACAAAAGCGAGTTGAAGGATTGAAACACATCTATGACCAAACGAAGGCAATGACAAATTGAAGTTTTCATAGATGTGTTTTATATTTCACAGTTATTTCTATGGCTCTATTCGAACCGGAGGTTCATAGTAATCCCGGAAAAAATCTTGGTTAGAAGCGGATGCATATCCCAGTGCGTATATGGAGGTGGCTTGAATATCCAACTCTAATAGGGGCGAAGGATTAGATAATGCAGATACTTTAGTAACTATTGGAACACGGGCTGTTGTTTTCATTCTTTTTAGCAGCTCTTGTCCTTTATTGCTAAACCCGAGTATACGCAAGTAGGGAACCCCTTGTCCAAGAACGCTCGGAGATAGCTGCTCTTTCGAGTGATTTAGGAGGATACGCAGAAGCATCCGCTGGAGCTTGGTACGTGTATAACGTTTTGTTTTAAGCAGTGTTATCAGTTTCTCTACAAGGTCGGTTGGGCCAGATAATTGAGGCAGTGCCTGTTTGATGCGGTACTCAAGCCCCTCTGTAACCTCGTGAAACATGGAAAGCTGGGCAGGGCTGTGATGCAGCAGCTGAAGCAGCAGAGGCTTGGCATAGTGCTCCCAGCTCATAGGAGCGCGTCCTGCTTCCCATTCGTGCCTGAGGACGTTCATGGTGCCCTCAGGCACGAATGATGCGATCTCCGCTAATGCTTTCTTCTCAAACAGCATATGTCGCAGAGCGGTAGCGCTGGCAATGGCAGCGTCCGTAATATCTTGTTGATTATACTCTGCCTTCTGACGGATAATAGTTAGTGGCTCTATTCGGCTCTGTAGCCTACGCAGCGCGATCAAATAATGCAGGCCAAGCGTATTATTAGGCTTGGCGAGCTCTGTCGCGTCAATCCCAGGTAGGTAAGAGGCAACTGCTCTTCCGTATGCCGCTGGGTAAGATAGTCCTGCTTTAAGCTCATGCTGGAGCAGAGTATGGAAGGCGGTCGATTCTTCATGCATAGCCGCGGCAATGGTATGCAGAGAGCGTATGTCACCGCTTTCGCTGCCGAAGCATAGGCTGTCAACTACTCCAGTCGCATCAAGCGCGGAAACGGCTCCGTATGCAAACCATTCAGCCGGCTGAGTGGAGTACGCAATAGGCAGCTCAATTACGAGATCAACGCCCATGCGCAGCGCCATTTCGGTCCGAGCCCATTTGCCAACCATTGCCGGTTCGCCTCGCTGTAGGAAATGACCGCTCATTACGGCAATTACGGCATCAGCGCCTGAGCTTTTTTTGGACTGTTGGAAATGATAATAGTGACCGTTATGTAAAGGGTTGTATTCAACAATCAAGCCGACGGTTTTCATAATATGCTCCTTCCATTGTCTATGGGTAAGTTAGAATTGAATAATTTTCACTATAGCATGATCTGAAAATCTTGACAAAATGTAAGGATTATCGCTATAATAATCTTTGTTTGTTTGGGGTGATACTCATGTTCATTCGTTTAAGAGAGTTGGCACAAAAAGCTGACACGGTACATATTGATGAAGTTGTCGATTTGACCGATGTTTTTATGCAACGCAACGATTTACTGGGCTTTGGTCCGCTGCATGTTAAGCTGCATGCGCAATATCAAGGTGAAGTGGCTGAAGTAACTGGAGAATTGAGCATCGAAGTGGAGCAGCCTTGTTCCCGATGTTTGGTTCCGGTAAAGCAAAAGCACGAGATTCCTTTTCATGAAACGTTTGCCCGAGCTGCAGATGAGTCGAAACCGGATGACGATGATGAATTTGAATATCATGAAGATGATTATCATGAAAATGAAGAAATTCATTACGTCAAGGATGAGAAGATAGAATTGCTTCCCTATGTGTTAGAAAATGTTGTGCTGGCTTTACCGTTAGTACCGCTGTGCGGTGAAGATTGCCAAGGATTATGTCCGGTGTGTGGAACGAACCGTAATGAACATGCTTGCGGCTGCAAGCAGGATACTACGGATCCAAGGCTCGCCGGATTAGCGGACTTTTTTAAGGAATAAGCTTTATGGTGTTGTGAATTCGTTGAAGGAGGTGGGATATATATGGCAGTACCTCAAAGAAGAACATCCAAGACACGTCGCGACAAGCGCCGTACTCACTTTAAATTGGTAGTACCAGGCATGGTGAAGTGTGATAGTTGTGGTGAATTGAAATTGGCTCACCGCGTATGCAAAGTGTGTGGATCGTACAAGAAAAGAGAGATCATCAAGCAATAATTTCTCTCAAACCAAAACGATAGTACTTCATCCTAGGGTGAGGTACTATTTTTTTTATCGCTTTTCAGGCATGATTTTGCTTCCCTTTTCTATAGCAATCCATTATACTATCTCTTATTACTTGGTCATAAGATATAGTGATATCTCATATATGGTATGAAACTAAGATACAGATTATTTTAACAGCTAGGATAATAAAGAATGATGATAAAGGTGGTGTTTGCTATCGAACGCCTTCCTAAACGTCAGCGTCAGCAGCAGCTGGCCGGTGCCATCGACGAGAATCCTTTTATAACGGATGATGAATTGATGCGAACGTTTCAGGTCAGTATTCAAACGATTCGACTAGATAGAATGGAGCTTGGGATACCGGAGCTGCGTGAACGGATCAAGCTGATGGCCGAGCAGTCTTACGATCAGGTTCGTTCTTTACCTTTGCATGAGGTGATAGGCGATGTTATTGATCTGCAGCTGGATAAGACGGGGATCTCCATGTTTGAAATTAAGGATGAGCATGTTTTTTCCAGAACCAAGATCGCGCGCGGACATCATGTTTTTTCTCAGGCCAATTCATTGGCTGTCGCTTTAATTAATGATCCGATTGCTTTGACAGCGGCAGCGGATATCCGTTTTGTTCGGCCTGTTAAACTTGGTGAGAAATGTATTGCCAAAGCCTATGTACGCTCGATTACAAAAGGTAAAGCCAAGGTGGAAGTCTTCACCTACGTAGGTGAAGAAGTTGTGTTTCAAGGGAATTTCATTATTTATCACTCAGCGAAGGAACGTACGGAGGGAGGAGAGCCTGATGCGGATAGTGATTGATGCAATGGGCGGGGACAATGCTCCCGATGTAGTAGTAACTGGTGCGTTGGAGGCAGCCAAGGAATGGGGTGACATAACTCTCATTCTGGTTGGAGATGCTGCCAAGATTGAGCCGCTCATCAGCCAAGCCGGTGGGAAGCCGCAAAATGTGGAAGTAGTTCACGCGGCTGAAATCATTGAAGCAGACGATGAACCGGTAAAAGCTGTCAGACGAAAGAAAGATGCCTCCATGGTCGTGGCAGGACGCATGGTACATAATCGTGAAGCAGATGCAATGATTTCAGCAGGAAATACGGGTGCCTTAATGACTACGGGCTTACTCGTGGTTGGCCGAATAAAGGGGATTGACCGCCCTGCACTTGCTCCTATGATTCCTTCGATTGATGGAAAAGGGATGCTGGCCCTAGATTTGGGCGCTAATATGGACGCGACTGCGGAACAGCTGCTTCAATATGCTATAATGGGCAGCATTTATAGGAATAAGGTTCACGGTATAGCAAAGCCTAGAGTCGGTTTGTTGAATGTCGGTACGGAAGCGATGAAGGGAAATGAATTGACCAAAGCGGCTTATCCACTTTTAGAGCAAGCCCCCATTCATTTCATAGGCAATGTGGAATCACGCGATGTACTTAGAGGACCCTGTGATGTACTTGTATGCGATGGATTCGCTGGAAATATTATGCTAAAGTCTGTAGAGGGAGCGGCATCCGTTATCTTTTCTACACTAAAAACAGAGTTTCTACGGAACTTTGCTACGAAGCTCGCTGCGCTTGTGCTGAAGCCTGGTATAACTCGGTTTCGACGCAGCTTCGATTATACAGAGCATGGTGCAGCACCGCTTCTAGGTATTAACGGTTTGCTGTTGAAAAGCCATGGCTCATCCAATGCCACTGCTATCAAAAATGCTGTCCGTCAAGCGAGGATTGCATTGCAGAACGATCTGGTAACAAGCATCTCAACGGAAATTAGTAATGGAAGCGAGTTGTAATCTATGAGCTTACTGCCAGTAGGCATTATTGGAACAGGAAAATATGTACCCGATCGGGTATTGACGAATAAAGAATTGGAACAAATGGTTGAAACAAATGACGAGTGGATCGTATCTCGTACAGGGATTCGCGAACGCAGACTTTCAAGTCCGGAGCAGGCTTCCTCCGACTTGGCATACGAAGCGTCATTAAAGGCATTGCAAGCGGCTGGAATTACTGCGGAGCAGTTGGATTTAATTATCGTCGCTACCATTACACCGGATATGTCCTTTCCTTCAACAGCATGTTTGCTGCAGGACCGGCTTGGTGCGAAGAAAGCGGCTGCCTTTGATCTGTCAGCGGCGTGCTCTGGATTTATTTATGGATTAGCTAATGCCTCCAATTTTATTGCCATGGGTCAATACAAATATGCTTTGGTGGTTGGTGCTGAATGCCTATCCAAAATTACGGACTATACGGATCGTAATACGTGCATATTGTTTGGTGACGGAGCCGGTGCAGTGGTGCTGGGCGAGGTTGCTGAAGGACGTGGCTTTAAGTCGTTCGAGCTTGGAGCAGACGGCTCTGGCGGAGAGCTGCTGAAGGTAACAGGTGGAGGCTCTCGTTGTCCGGTTTCTCCACAGAGCATAGAAAATAAACAGCATTTTATTTATATGGCTGGCAGCGAAGTGTTTAAATTTGCTGTTCGCATCATGGGAAATGCTGCGGAGGAAGCACTGCGCAAAGCTGGAATGGGCAAGAGCGACATCGATTTGCTGGTTCCACACCAAGCTAATATCCGGATTATCCAATCAGCGTTAAACCGACTTGATCTAAGCGAAGACAAATGCATGATTAACTTGCATAAGTACGGCAATGTTTCAGCTGCATCTATTCCTATTGCTTTAGCAGAAGCTGTGGAAGAAGGAAGAGTCAACGAGGGAGATTGCTTAGTTCTTGTCGGTTTTGGCGGTGGCCTGACTTGGGGAGCTTCTGTAATTGTTTGGTAATTAACATATAGCATTAGTAAAGGGAGCTGTTGAAATGGGAAAAGTAGCATTCGTATTCCCGGGCCAAGGAGCGCAGGCTGTTGGAATGGGACGCGACATTTACGAGGCCGACGCTGCCGCTAAACAAGTATTCGAGCGTGCTGATGAAGCTCTGGGTTATTCGCTTTCCTCGATCATATTCGATGGACCTGAAGCTGAATTGAAGATAACTTATCATACCCAGCCTGCCTTATTGACAACCAGTATGGCTTACTTAGAGCTTTTTAAGGCTAAAGGCCTTCAGCCTGATTTTGTCGCTGGCCACAGTTTGGGCGAATACAGTGCACTTGTTGCTGCTGGTGTGCTCAGTTTTGAGGATGCAGTCCGTACGGTTCGCGCACGAGGCGAATTTATGGACCAGGCAGTACCAAGCGGATTAGGCGCTATGGCTGCTGTGCTTGGGGCAGAGCGAGATGCACTGCAGCAGTTATGTAAAGTGATTACTGAGGAAGTCGGCGTAGTAGAGCTGGCTAACTTGAATTGTCCGGGACAGATTGTCGTTTCGGGAAGTAAGGAGGGCGTTCAGGCTCTTGTGGAAAGAGGCAAGGAGATCGGTGCTAAGCGGGTCATTCCGCTTGAAGTGAGTGGGCCTTTCCATTCTTCGCTAATGAAACCGGCTTCTGACCGCTTATCCGCTGTTTTGTCCGAATTGCCGATGCAATCCGCAGTTGTACCCGTCGTTGCGAATGTGACAGCGCGTCCTGTTCTGGAGCCACACGAAATTCGTGAGCTGCTAGTTGATCAGGTTCACTCCTCCGTCCTTTGGGAGGATAGCGTGGCATGGTTGATCGAACAGGGTGTGGATACTTTCGTCGAGATCGGTTCGGGGACTGTACTGGCAGGTTTGATCAAGAAAATTGATCGTTCAGTAAAAATATACTCGATCAACAGCAAAGAAGCTGTCGAACAATTTCAACTAGAGCCTTCAGTTTAAGCCCGCTTATGGAATTTTTTTCAATTTAATGAACTTGTAGATCTAATGCTGAGCAAGTAAGAAATCGGATCAGCCTCTACACTGCAAATTGGTGCGAGACGAGAGTTGTTTGGGTGAAAACTCAAAGTAAAGCGTGTCCGACAGGACGAAAGCGTTCCAACAAGCAGGAGATCAAACGTAAAGCGTGTCCCGTTAGGGACGAAAGCGCTCCTTCACATAACAACTCTCGGGCGTTCAGCGGGTGTCCAGAGGGCGGCAGCCCTTTGGGGCCCTCCCGGCGGGGAGGGTTTGGGAGGGGGTTATATAAAGGAGGAAGCAACATGCTAGCTGGAAAGGCAGCTTTGGTAACAGGAGCTTCCCGAGGCATTGGCCGTGCAATTGCGCTGTCTCTTGCTGAAGCGGGGGCTGATGTGGCGGTGAACTACGCTGGAAGTGAGGCGGCAGCCGCTGAGGTTGTTAGTCTGATTGAAGCGATGGGTCGCAAAGCTATTAAGATAAAAGCGGATGTCAGCTCCTCTCAGGAAGTTGAGGATATGTTTAAGGTTGTACTGGAAACCTTCGGCAAGCTGGACATACTAGTGAATAACGCAGGCATCACTAGGGATAATTTAATTATGCGTATGAAGGAAGATGAATTCGATCAGGTTATCGCTACGAATTTGAAAGGCGTATTTAACTGTGTTAAAGCAGCTACCCGCCCGATGATGAAACAGCGCTCTGGTCGGATCATTAATATATCTTCTGTGGTTGGGACTCTTGGCAATCCAGGACAAATCAATTACGTGGCGGCAAAGGCCGGTGTAATTGGTATGACCAAAGCGGCTGCCAAGGAACTAAGCTCCCGAGGCATTACCGTCAATGCAGTAGCTCCAGGCTTTATCGAGACCGATATGACTGACAAGCTGTCGGAGGATATGCGTGCTCAGCTTTTGCAGCAAATCCCTCTAGCACGGTTAGGGCAGCCTGAGGATATCGCAAAAGCCGTACGTTTCCTGGCTTCGGAGGATGCTTCTTACATGACCGGTCAAACCATCCATATTGATGGCGGCATGTATATGTAAGCGGAATTTGAAATGTCGCGCAACACTGAATTATTGCAATATTTGTTTTTTTTAATGGAGCTTGCGCTTGCTATGGCAATTTGTCCATAACTCCAGTATAATACCAAAGGAGGAGGTGAACCGGATGTCCGATGTTTTGGATCGTGTAAAACGTATCGTCATCGATCGTCTTGGTGTTGACGAGGCTGAAGTAACCCTCGAAGCATCTTTTAAGGATGATTTAGGCGCTGATTCTCTAGATGTAGTAGAATTAGTCATGGAACTAGAAGATGAGTTTGATTTGGAAATCTCTGACGAAGATGCAGAGACTATAACTACTGTAGGTCAAGTAGTTGAGTACATAAAATCTCATATTTAGTTAGTATAAGTCCCGTTTCTTATTTGACACGGGACTTATCTCCATTCAGCCTAATCGTTGGCTAATAGTGCCAAATTATTATTGATTAATACATAACATTGTTATTTTAAATAGAGGTGGGTTACGGTGAAGCAAAGAGTTGTCATAACTGGTATGGGCGTCATGACTTCATTGGGTCATGATTTGGAAACATTTTGGAGTAATTTGATGGCAGGCAAATCCGGTGTTGGGATGATTGAATTATTTGATGTAACAGAATATCCTACACGAATTGCTGCAGAAATTAAAGATTTTGACCATGAACCATTTTTTGATCGTAAAGAAGCTAGACGTATGGACCGTTTTGTACAGTTTGCTGTTGCTGCCAGCTTAATGGCTCTCAAAGATGCTGGATTGAACGTTAAGGAAGACACAGATCCAGAACGAGTTGGCGTTAGCGTTGGTTCCGGAATTGGTGGTTTATCCACATGGGAAGAGCAGCATAAAATTTTATTGGAAAAAGGACCTAAGCGTGTAAGTCCGTTCTTTATTCCGATGATGATTGCAAATATGGCGTCCGGTCAAATTTCAATGCTGACAGGTGCTAAGGGTCCAAACAGCACAGCGGTAACAGCTTGTGCAACAGGAACGCATTCCATCGGTGATTCCTTTAAGATGATCATGCGTGGCGATGCGGATGTCATGATTTGCGGCGGTGCTGAAGCAACAATTAGTCCAACAGGCGTTGCAGGCTTCTGTGCGCTGCGTGCAATGTCAACTCGCAATGATGAGCCAGCCAGAGCAAGTCGACCTTTTGATACAGATCGAGATGGTTTTGTAATGGGTGAAGGATCAGGCGTATTGATCTTGGAATCATTGGAGCATGCGACCAAACGTGGTGCCCGCATTTATGGAGAAGTTATCGGCTACGGAATGAGCGGTGATGCTTACCATATGACAGATCCAGATCCGGACGGAGCAGCTCGTTGCATGAAGAAAGCGATTAATGACGCCGGAATTGCGCCTGAAGAGCTTGATTATATCAACGCTCATGGGACTTCAACTCCTGCAGGAGACCGTTCTGAAACGATTGCTATTAAAGCCGCACTAGGTGATCATGCCTATAAAGTCGCTGTCAGCTCGACTAAATCGATGACAGGGCACTTACTGGGTGCTGCCGGAGGCGTTGAGGCATTAATTTGTGCCTTGGCTTTGAAGAATGGTGTCATTCCTCCGACAATTAATCTAGAAAATCAGGATCCAGAATGTGATTTGGACTATGTGCCTAACAAGCCTAGAGAAGCAGACTTGAAAGTTGTAATGTCTAATTCATTTGGCTTTGGGGGCCATAACGCAACGATTATCTTAAAAAAATTCGAAGAATAATAAATCACCGAGTGATTGAAACTAAGGAACTGAAATCCTGAAACGGTTGTTCGAGTAGGTGGTGAAGGCATGCATCGAAACCTGAAGCAGCTTCAGGCAGCGTTAAACATAAATTTTCGCAAACCGGAGCTATTGAGGCAAGCGTTTACTCACTCCTCCTATGTAAATGAGCACCGCGTCAGCAATTACAAGGATAATGAACGCTTGGAATTTTTAGGTGATGCGGTTCTGGAGCTGACCGTATCTGAATACTTGTTCGATAAATACCCGGAAAGATCCGAAGGTGAATTAACAAAGCTCAGAGCCTCAATTGTATGTGAACCGTCATTGGTTAACTTTGCAGAGGAACTGGATTTCGGGTCCTACGTGTTGTTAGGCAAGGGTGAAGAACTGACAGGCGGTAGAACGCGTCCCGCCCTGCTTGCTGACGTATTCGAATCATTCATTGGAGCTTTGTATTTGGATCAAGGGCTTGAGGTGGTAAAGGCGTTTCTCCACAAGTATTTGATTCCCAATTTACCGCATCAAGGAAAGCTGTTGACGGTGGATTTCAAAACTCACCTACAGGAATATACACAGCAGCATAATATGGGTGTATTGGAATACAAGATTGTTGATGAGCGTGGCCCTGCCCATGAGCGTGAGTTTGTGGCTCAGGTACACGTAAATGATACTCTTTTGGGACAAGGCTCCGGTCGTTCCAAGAAAGAAGCGGAGCAGCATGCGGCGGCTCGAGCATTAGAGGCTCTAAGGGTAGAGATTCAATAATGCGGGGAGAAATGAGATGCATCGGGACAGCTTAGAGGCTGCCGCCGGTGCATTTTCTTTTAGTAGTAGTCATTTTTCCAGCACGTGTTAAAGCTCAATATAGTAAGGCGGCTTTTGAGGTACCTAAAGAAAGCGTTGCAGCTGATAATGATAGTGAAGCGGCGGGTTATCTTTGTTCAAGCAATTGGGAATTTGTGATACAATAGCGTGGAGGTGAGACTTTTGTTTTTAAAACGTATTGAGCTGGCCGGTTTTAAATCATTTGCCGATAAAACGGAGCTGGAATTCGTACAAGGCATCACCGCTGTGGTCGGTCCGAACGGCAGTGGGAAAAGTAATATTTCTGATGGTATCCGTTGGGTATTAGGGGAACAGAGCGCGCGTAGTTTGCGCGGCGGTAAGATGGAGGATATTATTTTTGCCGGCAGCGACGCACGTAAAGCGGTCAATTACGGGGAAGTATCGCTCACACTGGATAACACCGATCAAGCATTGCCGCTCGATTATAATGAAGTGACGGTGACTCGCCGTGTGCATCGTAGTGGGGATAGCGAATATTTGATCAACAAACAACCATGCCGGTTGAGAGATATTACTGAGCTTTTCATGGATACAGGGATTGGCAAAGAAGCTTATTCCATCATTGGACAAGGGCGAATCGAAGAAATTTTGAGTACAAAATCGGAGGACCGCCGGGGCATTTTTGAAGAGGCAGCCGGGATCGTTAAGTATAAATCACGCAAACGGGAAACGGAAAAGAAGCTGCAGGAAACGGAGCAGAATCTGCTAAGGATACACGATTTGGTTACAGAGCTGGAGGATCAGATTGAACCCCTTCGCGTGCAATCGGAAAAGGCAGTTCGCTTCAAGGATTTAAAGAATCAGCTGAAGAGCAGCGAAATAGCCATGTATGTGTATCAAATCGAAGAAATATACTCTACCTGGACTGAGACTAACACTAAGCTTGAGAAGCTGAAACGTGAACAGTTAGAGTTTTCTGCGATTGTAGGACAGCATGATGCGCATTTGGAGAAACATCGGTGGGAGACTCGCAGGCTTGAGGAGGAAATCGAACGCTTACAGGAGCATTTGCTGCAGCTTAGTGAGGAATTTGAGAAGTGCGAGGGTCAGGGTGAGGTTCTAAAGGAACGCAAGAAAAATTATTCTTCCAATCAAACTCAGCTGAAGCAGGCTGTGACGCAGCAAGAGCAAAGAATGGCCGAGAAGGAAGCGGACTTGACTTTGTTTCGGGAAAAGATTGGTGTCATTTCGAATGAATTGATACTTTATCAGGCTAAGCTTAAGGCGGAAGAGGATAGATTGCTTGGCGTTTCCGGAGGGATCAGCAGCGGCGAAGAAGACCGTTTGAAGGGCGAAATGCTCGAGACTCTGAACCAGATGGCTAACGCGCGTAATGAAGTGCGTTATACAGACCAGCAAATTGAGGCTTTGGGTAAAAGGCTCGATCGTCTAGTGGACGAGCGTCGCAAATGGAAGGATCAGCAAGACAGTATTACTGAACGCAAACGTGCGTTTGATGTTCGGTTGGAAGAAGTCGTTCGTCAGATTGAAACAGCGCGGAATAACTATCTTGAATTAACTCAAGGCTTAAAGTCTAAGCAGCTTCTATCAGAAGAAGCGCAATCCACCGTTCGCAAATGGGAACAGAAGCTCGATGCTCTAATATCCCGACGCGATACGATGCGTGAGATGGCCAATGATTACGATGGTTTTATTCATGGTGTTAAGGAAGTTCTAAAAGCCAAGGATCGTAACGAACTCCGGGGTATCCGTGGTGCGGTGGCTGAGCTCGTAAAGGTACCAGCTAATGTAGAGGTAGCTATGGAGACTGCATTAGGTGGAGCCTTGCAGCATATTGTTGTAGACAGTGAGTCCAATGGGCGTGAAGCGATTGCTTTTTTGAAAAAAAGACAGCTGGGACGAGCAACTTTTTTGCCGCTAGACGTTATTCGTGGACGTTCAATTCCTGACTCTGAGAAACGTTCAATTGAAGGGATGGAAGGCTTTGTAGGTATCGGTGTTGATTTGGTACAGTTTAACGATACATACCGTAATATTATTGGAAGCTTGCTAGGCAACGTAATTATTGCAAGTCAGTTGGAGGTTGCCAACCGCATTGCAGCTAAGATTCAGTATCGATACCGTGTCGTTACGCTTGAAGGGGATGTTGTTAATCCCGGCGGTTCCATGACAGGCGGCAGCCAACAAAAGAAAACTACGAGTTTACTCAGCCGTCAACGTCAGATAGAAGAGATGGACAAAGAAATTGCTGATTCTGATAAGCAATTGCAGCAGCTGCGGATCAGATCCGAGCAAGTACGTAAGGAGATTGCTTCGGAATCAGGCAAGCTGGAAGAGCTGCGATTGTCCGGTGAAACTCTGCGAATCGAAGAGCAGCAGATTCGCGCAGGTTTGGAGCCGCTGCAGCATGAAGCGAAGCAGGTAGCCGAGCAGCTGGCATTATACAGTCAGGATGGCGACACGCTTCAATTGGAGCGTCGCGAGCTTGAAGCGCGCGGCAAGACAGCGGTGGAGTCGCTGGAACGATTGCAGGAAGAAGAAGCAATCGTGCAGCAGGCGATTCGTGAAGCAGAGCTTGCACGTAAGGCAGGTGAGCTTCAGAAGGAAGAGCTGCAAACGCAGCTGACCGACTTGAAGATCAAGGTCGCCTCATTGTCGCAGGAGAAGCAATCGCTGCAGGATCAAGAGCGCAGGTTCAAGACAGAGCTGTCTGAGCTGTTAACAGAGCTTGATCTTAATCGCAGCCTAGTACGACAGCTGGAGCTCGATTTAGCGAATCATCAGCAGGAGACGATACAGCAAATAGAACAGCTTAACGTTATAAAGCTTAAGAGGCAGCAATGTTCGGATCAACTGGATATGAAGCGTGCTGAACGATCCGGCTGGTTAGTGAAGCTGGAGCAAGAAGAGAATAAGACACGAGAAGAGCGGGGACAGCTCCGTCAAGTAGAGGATCAGCTGCACCAAACTGAGGTGCGTGTGACTCGTCTTGATGTGGAGTTAGAAAACTTGCTGAAGAAGCTTGCGGATGATTATGAATTAAGCTTTGAGCTTGCAAAAGAACGTTATCCAGTGCCCGAGGATGTGTTGGCTACTCAAACTCTGGTACGTGAGCTGAAACGGGAAATTGCTATTCTAGGTGTAGTCAATCTTGGTGCCATTGAAGAATTTCAGCGAGTTAATGAACGCTATCAGTTCCTTAGCGAGCAAAAGAACGATCTGGTTGAAGCTAAAACTACGCTGTATCAGGTTATTCATGAGATGGATGAGGAGATGGGCAAACGGTTCCGTATTACCTTCGATGCTATCCGTTCCCACTTCGTGGTAGTGTTCGCAAAGCTGTTCGGTGGCGGCCGTGCCGATCTGATCTTGTCAGAGCCCGACAATTTACTCGATACGGGGATTGAAATAGTGGCCCAACCTCCAGGTAAAAAGCTGCAAAATCTACAGCTCTTATCCGGTGGGGAGCGAGCACTTACCGCCATTGCGCTGCTTTTCTCGATCATCCGTGTGAAGCCTGTTCCGTTCTGTGTGCTCGATGAGGTTGAGGCTGCATTGGATGAAGCTAATGTGGCGAGGTTTGCGGAATATTTACGTGAATTTTCACAGCAAACCCAATTTATCGTTGTTACACATCGCAAAGGAACGATGGAGGAAGCTGATGTGCTGTATGGGGTAACGATGGAAGAAGGCGGCGTATCGAAGCTTGTTTCCGTCCGATTGGAAGAGGATGAAGCGGTTATCGCCAGCTGATGGCATATCCGGGATTGGTAAGCGGTTAGGATATTGGAGTTTTTGAACACATTTGAGGTAAGGGGAGTTTGGCTTGTATGAGTTTTTTTAAACGACTGAAGGATAGCATTTCCTCGAAGGCTGAGGCTGTTACGAATAAATTTAAAGAGGGTTTATCCAAAACACGGGATGTATTTGTGGAGCGGGTAGAAGATTTATTCAGTCGCCGCAAAAAAATCGATGAAGATTTTTACGAGGAGCTGGAGGAAATATTGATTGGCGCAGATGTTGGCGTTAATGTGGTAATGAAGTTGATTGAAGATCTGCGTGCCGAAGTTCGCAAACGGAAAATCGAAGAGCCTAGCGACCTGCAGCCGATTCTTTCGGAAATGCTCATTGCACTGTTGAAGGGTGAAGAAAATGCTGGCTTGCAAATGGCCCCATCTGGCCTGACGGTAATTTTGGTCGTTGGAGTTAACGGTGTAGGAAAGACTACGTCGATCGGTAAGCTGGCGCATCACTTGAAATCACAAGGGAAAAAGGTAATGCTTGCTGCTGGGGACACGTTCCGTGCTGGAGCCATTGAACAGCTGGAGGCTTGGGGCCAGCGTGCCGGAGTGGATGTCATCAAACAGCAGTCGGGCTCTGATCCGGCGGCGGTTATGTTCGATGCACTGCATGCAGCTAAAAACCGTGGCGTGGATGTGCTTTTATGTGATACAGCTGGACGTTTGCAGAACAAAGTTAATCTGATGGAAGAACTGAATAAGATCTACCGCGTCATTCGACGCGAAGTTCCAGAAGCACCCCATGAGGTTTTGTTAGTTCTGGATGCTACAACTGGGCAAAATGCTTTAAGTCAAGCGAAGATGTTTGATGAGAAGTCAGGCTTGACTGGTCTGGTGTTAACGAAACTTGATAGCACCTCCAAAGGTGGTATAGTAGTGGCTATTCGTCAGGAGCTGAAGCTGCCTGTTAAATTCGTTGGTCTCGGTGAAAAAATGGACGATTTACAGCCGTTCGATTCGGATCAATTCGTCAATGCGCTGTTTAGTAAATGGATAGCTTCTGATAACGACGTAGATGCTGCGTCTGAAAAGAGTTAATTTAGCGCAAAACCAGGGTCAAATAAACTGTCAACTAAAGATGCTTGACATTGATCTTCATTTTGAGTATGATAGGTACTGTTGTTGCTGTAAAGTGTTTTACCTTAACGGAGGCGAGGCACTGTGACGGAAGACAATATCAATATGCTTACGAAAACGAACCGAATTAATATGTTGGTCGATTTTTATGAGAAGCTTTTGACCGATAAACAGCAGACTTTTTTGAAACATTACTTTTATGATGATTATTCGCTTGGTGAAATTGCCGCTGAATTTCAGATCAGCCGCCAAGCGGTCTACGAACATATAAAACGAGCGGAAGCTGCGCTCGAGGATTACGAAGCCAAGCTGCAGCTGCTTGTGAAGCATGAGCAAAGACAGCTGGTTGTGCAGCAGCTTCAAATATTTATAACCGAACTAAAGCCGGAACAAAGGCAGCAGGCCCAGTCTGTGATGGAACAATTGATTAGCCTGGACTAGCAAGTAACTGCTCTTAGCAAGAGGTTCAAAGTAACGCTTGAGAGGTGAATTCGGATGGCATTCGAAGGATTAGCGGACCGGCTGCAGAAAGTATTCAGCAAGCTGAGAGGCAAAGGAAAGCTAACAGAAGACGATGTAAACGAAGCGCTACGCGAAGTTCGTCTTGCGCTTTTGGAAGCGGATGTCAATTTTAAAGTCGTTAAAGAATTCATTGCCAAAGTAAAGGAACGCGCAATCGGGCAGGAAGTACTGCAAAGCTTTACCCCTGCGATGGTTGTCGTTGATATTGTTAACAAAGAATTGACGGAATTGATGGGTGGAGCTCATAGTAAGCTTGCGAGATCCAATCGTCCACCTACTGTCATTATGATGGTCGGATTGCAAGGGGCGGGTAAGACTACCACAACCGGAAAATTGGCCAAGATGCTTCTGCAGCAAAATCACCGGCCGCTTCTGGCAGCAGGAGATATATACCGACCGGCAGCTATCAAGCAACTCCAAGTCCTTGGAGAGCAGATCAAGGTTCCCGTCTTCTCGATGGGCGATCAAGTGAGCCCGGTTGAAATTGCAAAGAATGCACTGCAGCATGCTAAAGATCATAACAATGACTATTTGATTGTCGATACAGCCGGACGTCTACATATTGATGAAGCATTGATGGATGAGCTGAAACAAATTGTTGAAGCAGTTAAACCGGATGAAATTCTGCTTGTTGTCGATGCGATGACTGGACAGGAAGCTGTTAATGTGGCGGAGAGCTTCCACAAGCAGTTAGAGCTTACAGGTGTAGTTCTAACGAAGCTTGACAGCGATACACGAGGCGGTGCGGCGATATCAGTTAAAGCTGTTACAGGCTGCCCAATCAAGTTTGCTGCAATGGGCGAGAAGATGGATGCATTGGAGCCGTTTCATCCTGACCGGATGGCTTCGCGGATTCTCGGCATGGGCGACATGCTTACCTTGATTGAGAAAGCTCAGGCTGGTATCGATGCTGATAAGGCAAAGGAAATGGAACGCAAAATGCGGACCGATGGATTTACCTTTGACGATTTCCTCGATCAGATGGAGCAGGTAAAGAAGCTTGGACCGCTCGATCAGATTTTGGATATGCTTCCTGGTGCAGGCAAGATGAAGGGCATTAAGGATATTAAAGTAGATGATAAGCAAATGGCGCGTGTTGCTGCAATCGTCAAATCGATGACCAAGGAAGAACGGCAAAATCCGGACATGCTGAGCCCTAGCCGGCGTAAGAGACTTGCAGCAGGCAGCGGCAATTCAGTGCAGGATGTGAACCGTTTTATCAAGCAATTCGATGATATGCGCAAGATGATGAAGCAGTTTTCCGGCATGATGGGACCCAAAGGTCCTAAGGGCGGGTTAAAAGGATTGAAAGGTAAGTTTGGTAAAGGAATGAAGTTCCCGTTCGGTTAATCCGAAGGAGGGACGATATCATATGCAGTTTATTCTAAGTTGGAGGTGATTTTCAATGGCAACACGTATTCGTCTTAAGCGTATTGGTGCTCACAAGGCTCCTTTTTACCGTGTGGTAGTTTCGGATTCCCGTTCTCCGCGTGACGGTCGCTTTATCGAAGAGATTGGTACTTACAACCCGATTACTAAACCAGCAATCGTGAATATTGATGAGGAAAAAGCGCTTAAATGGCTTCAAACTGGCGCTCAAGCTTCTGATACTGTACGCAATCTTTTCAGTCAAGCAGGCATTATGAAAAAGTTTCACGAGTCCAAGCTGCAGAAGTAATCTGCCGATTCGGAGGGTATCATGAAAGATCTAATAACCGTTATCGCTAAGGCGTTGGTTGATCATCCCGATGAAGTAAACGTGAAGGTAGACGAGGACGAACGCGACATTACTTACAAGCTGTCGGTTCATCCCGATGATGTTGGGAAGGTAATTGGTAAGCAAGGACGTATTGCAAAAGCGCTTCGTACTGTAGTCACTTCAGCTGCAGTGAAAGAAAGCAAGCGAGTCTCGGTTGAAATTGTTTCATAATGGAGATTATAAGGGTTAGGAGAAATCCTAACTCTTTTCTTCATTTACATATCTATATTCAGATGGCCGGAGGGGCTTTCATGAGCGATAAATTATTTACGATCGGTAAAATTGTGAATACACAAGGGATTCGTGGGGAGCTTAAAATTTTCCCTGAGACGGATTTTCCAGATGAACGGTTTGCTAAAGGAAGCGCTTTAGTTTTCTATGATCCTGAAAAGCATACGACCTTACCTGTCATTGTGGAATCGGCGCGTGAGCATAAAAAACTATTCGTCATTAAATTTCAAGGCTTCAGTAACATTAATGAAGTCGAGAAGTACAAGGGCTGGCTTTTAAAGGTGGAAGAAAAGTATGTTTTCGAGCTGCCTGAAGACGAGTTCTATCACCATGAAATCATTGGCTGCACCGTAGTTACGGACGAAGGGGAGGAACTCGGCACAATCAGTGAAATATTATCTCCAGGAGCAAATGATGTATGGGTGGTGGAACGTGAGGTTGGAAGACCTGTTTTGTTGCCCTATATCGATGAAGTAATATTGGAAGTTAATATAGCTGAAAAACGAGTCAAGGTACATATTATGGAAGGCTTATTGGACTGATGAGAG
Organism: Paenibacillus foliorum; assembly: GCF_013141765.1. Lineage (GTDB taxonomy): Bacteria > Bacillota > Bacilli > Paenibacillales > NBRC-103111 > Paenibacillus_S > Paenibacillus_S foliorum. Next base: position 296,849 of record NZ_WHOD01000045.1, on the reverse strand, counting down.
TCGATGTTCTTACATTGTTTCCCGACATGTTTGACGGTGTCTTTTCAGCTAGCATATTGGGAAAAGCCCGTGATAAAGGATTAGTTGAACTAAATACAGTTAATTTCCGTGATTATGCCAACAATAAGCATAACACCGTAGACGATTATCCTTATGGTGGCGGTGGAGGTATGGTGCTGAAGGCAGAGCCGATTTTTTCTGCAGTAGAAGCGCTAACAGGCTCTTTAGCTGGCGGTAGTAAGCCCCGCATTATTCTAATGTGCCCTCAGGGTGAGCCCTTCTCGCAGCGTAAGGCTGAGGAATTGTCTAAGGAGGAGCATCTTATCTTCATTTGTGGGCATTATGAGGGTTATGATGAGCGGATTCGCGAGCACTTGGTTACGGACGAGCTATCCATTGGAGACTACGTCCTAACAGGCGGTGAACTGCCTGCGATGGTTGTGATTGATAGTGTGGTCCGGCTGCGGCCAGGTGTATTGGGTAATGAAACCTCAGCAGTTACCGATTCCTTTAGTACAGGCTTGCTTGAATACCCGCACTATACAAGACCGGTTCAATTTCGCGAGTGGGAGGTTCCAGAAATTTTAGTTTCTGGACATCATGCGAACATTGAACAGTGGCGTAGAAGGCAAGCGATTTGGCGAACTTGGCAGAAACGTCCTGAGCTTCTGGAGCATGTGGAGTTGACGGCTAAGGAGAAGCAGTGGCTGGAGGAACAAAAGCGCCAGTCATAAAGGATACACGTGAGTGTAGTCATTGGATTGTGCCTCTTAGCAGAAATTGCTGAATTAAGCTAAAACCGAAAGCGTGTCCTTTAGGACGAAAGCGTTCCTACAGGCGGGAGATCTAGTGTAAAGCGTGTCCCGAAGGGAACGAAAGCGATCCTTCATAATAAGTAGCTAAGGTGCATCAGCAGGTGTCCAGAGGGCGGCAGCCCTTGGAGCCCTCCCCAGCGGAGAGGGTTTGGGAGGGGGACGTGGAAAGCGATCCTTCATAATAAGTAGCCAAGGTGCATCAGCAGGTGTCCAGAGGGCGGCAGCCCTTGGAGCCCTCCCGGCGGGGAGGGTTTGGGAGGGGGTCGTGGAAAGCGATCCTTCATAATAAGTTGCTAAGGTGAATCAGCAGGTGTCCAGAGGGCGGCAGCCCTTGAAGCCCTCCCGGCGGGGAGGGTTTGGGAGGTTTCCCTTGTATTCGTTCCCCCTTTATGATAATATATACAACGTTGTGGCATTTTTGCCCGATTACGGTGGTCCTCTACGCATAGCATCTATAGATTCGACATCGAAGGCGGAATGAACACCTAAGTGGAAGGAGGAAGTCATACATGAGTTTAATTCAAGAGATTACAAAAGAACAAATTCGCCAAGATCTACCTAAGTTTCGTCCAGGTGATACTGTTAAGGTTCACGTGAAAGTTATCGAGGGATCCCGCGAACGGATTCAGCTTTTCGAAGGTGTTGTTATCAAACGCCGCGGGGGCGGAATCAGCGAAACCTTTACTGTTAGAAAAATTTCTTACGGTGTAGGCGTTGAAAGAACGTTTCCTCTAAATTCCCCGAAGATTGACAAGCTCGAAGTGGCTCGCCGTGGTAAAGTTCGTCGTGCGAAGCTATACTACTTGCGCGGTCTTCGCGGTAAAGCAGCTAGAATTCAAGAGATTCGCTAAGAAGAAAACAAACGGGGGCTTGTTTACCAAGCTCCCTTTCGTTTTTTTTGGACACTATTTTGTTGAAAGGGCAGGTCGGATATGGAGCAAGAACAAACCATGGAGAAATCGAATCCACTCAAGAATGAAGCATGGGAATGGGTTAAAGCGCTGCTGATTGCTGCGGCTCTCGTATTTTTTATTCGCTGGTTGATTTTTGCCCCCTTTATTGTCGAAGGGCCGTCCATGGAGCCGAATTTTCACACCGGTGAACGATTGATAGTCAACAAAATTATTTACTCAATGGGAAAGCCGGATCGCGGTGAAGTGATTGTATTTCATGCAACTAAAGATAAAGATTACATAAAACGCGTGATCGCACTGCCTGGGGAAACCGTTAAGGTAGAAGGCGATAAGGTATATGTTAATGGTAAAGTGCTGGACGAGCCCTATTTGAAGCAAGCTTTGGATGATGCAGCAAAAAGAGGGACACCCTATAATTCAAGAAATTACTCAGAAAAAACAGTTGCCGAAGGAACGGTCTTCGTAATGGGAGACAATCGCTCTAACAGCGCGGATAGCCGTGATATCGGATTTATTGAATATGATAAAATTGTAGGAAGGGCCGATTTAATTTTTTGGCCATTCAAAAATATCAGCTTAGTTCATATGTGATATATACAAAGAACTGCTGCTGTACTGAAAAAAGTTGAGGTGACCGTATGACGATTCAATGGTTTCCAGGTCACATGACAAGGGCTCGCCGTCAAATTGAGGCAAAGCTTAAACTGATTGATGTCGTGATTGAGCTGTTGGACGCACGTATTCCGCTTTCCAGCAGAAACCCGATGATAGATGAAATTTTGCAAAATAAACCGCGTTTGGTACTGCTGAACAAGAATGATTTGGCTGATCCCGAAGTAACTGCTCAGTGGGTTGCGTATTTTGCTGAACAAGGGCTTCAAGCATTGCCGGTTGACTCGGCTAACGGGAATCAGATGAAGGAGATCATGTCTCGTAGTAAGCAACTAATGGCTACGAAGTTCGAAACTCAAATTCGAAAGGGTATTAACCCCCGTGCGGTTCGTGCGCTAATTGTGGGTATCCCTAACGTCGGAAAATCGACACTGATCAACAGGCTAGCGGGTCGCAAAATAGCAGCTACGGGAGATAAGCCCGGAGTTACAAAGGGCCAGCAATGGATCAAGGTAGGAACAGAGATGGAACTGCTGGATACTCCAGGTATTTTATGGCCAAAGTTTGAGGATCAAGAAGTAGGTATGAGGCTTGCTGTTACAGGTGCCATTAAAGAAGAGCTATTGTATACAGCTGATATTGCTTTGTATGCAGTTCGTTATCTGTGTACACACTATGGTTCGTCTTTAAAAGAACGCTTTGGTATCGAGAAGCTGCCGGAAGATCCAAGTGATACCGATGCAGTGATTGAGGTAATGGAAGCGATAGGACGCAAAAGAGGGGCTCTGTTAAGTGGCGGCCGGGTAGATTTGGACAAGGCATCCTTAACTATTTTACGGGAGCTGCGTGCAGCGAAGATGGGTAGAATTAGTCTTGAAACGCCAAGTGAAATATAAATCTTGCAAGCCGGTCACTCCTCAGGGGTGGCTTTTTTTGTTGAACATCCGTTTCCGGCGGCTGTAGTTTCTAGTATAATGGGCTGTACAAGCTTTTTTTGCTGTGAAGAAAGGAAGAATTACATCTATGCTTTTGGATTATGAGCAATCAATTTGGAATCAAGGTAGGCTCCATATTGCTGGAGTAGATGAAGTTGGTCGAGGCTGTCTGTTTGGTGATGTGGTCGCAGCAGCAGTTATTTTACCACCAGGTCTTGTATTAGAAGAAGTTAATGATTCTAAGAAGCTAAGCGTAAAGAAAAGGGAGAATTTATACGAATTAATCAATAGGGAAGCTATCTCTATCGGAATCGGGATCGTAGACGTAAGGACGATAGAACAAATTAATATTAAGCAAGCAGCACGTTTAGCCATGAAACAAGCAGTAGAAAAGCTTAATCCATCCCCTGATTATTTATTAGTTGACGCTGAGAAGGTTGATCTCCCAATTGAACAAATGGCTATCATTCATGGAGACGCATTAAGTCAATCGATTGCAGCTGCGTCTATTATCGCTAAAGTTACCCGTGACCGTATGTGTTTGCAGTGGGAGATAGAGTTCCCAGAGTACGGTATCGCTTTACATAAGGGATATGCAACTAAGTTACATCGTGAACGCATTCTAGAATACGGTGCGACACCCCTTCATCGAAAAACATTCCTAAGAAATATTTTGGTTGAGGTCGAGCAGCAGGAATTGTTCTAATAGAGTAGTATAGAAACACTGCAATTAGCATCAACAAATGCCGATATAAAAGATAAATATAAATTGCAGTGAGGTGTGCGAGCTTGAATATTAGTGGGTTAATTCGAAGCTTAATCGGTGAGACCCAAGCGGCTGATCCCAAAAAACTGGAGCTAAAAGTAGGGGAAGTTGTAAAAGGATTGGTGCTGCAGCTTTTAGCTGATCAGGAAGCACTCATTAATATTGGCGGTGTGCAGGTTCGGGCCAAGTTGGAAACACCTCTGAAGCAAGGGGAGGTAACTCTGCTCCAGGTTCAACCTGAGTCAACTCAATCTGGCCAAATTGTGCTTAAGCCATTAGCTGAATCGGGTGTGCAAATTGCAGATGATTCATTGGCAGAGGTACTGAAGAATGTATCTATACAGGATAACGCGTCAAATCGGCAAATGATTCAAACACTCCATCAGTCGGGAATACCGATTTCTAAAGATAATGTACAAGCCTTCATGCAATTCCAAGCTCAGGTACCTACTTCACATCAACAAGAAGAGTTGCTTCCTTCTGCTGTTGTTGCATTTCAAAAAGGGCTTCCTTTAACGTTGGACACGGTCTCAGCAGTTAGACAGACCATCGCGGGTCCAGCGTTCCATGAGACCCTTCAGCAGCTTGACTCACAAATGAATAAGCTTTTGAGTGAAGATCACGCTCTATCCAGCGCAACACGAGCTGCGTTAGATACCGTGAAGCAAGTGGTTGCAATGATTAAGGATTCCTCCAATCAAGTGCTTCCGCAGTCTGAGATTACCACAGAGGCTTTATCGAGCGATGGCGAGGGTAATACTCAGTCCGCGAAAGGAACGGCGACTACGGCAGGTAACAGCCAGTTAACAGCAGGTAAAGCTTTTACTGATTTATCTAATCAAGGTGCTAATACTGCCATGCAAACTGGTAGTGCACTGGCAACATCGGATGTAAATAACACCATTCTCAAGTCAGCTTCTCCTACTCAAGTTCTAGCCAACGCAGCGGGGGCAGCAGCTTCTACAGATACAGCGGATTCAGACCCTTCCGGTTCAACCGAAAAGTCTGTTCAAGCATCAATGGTATCCAAACAGACAGCTCAATCCTTAGGTGTGGCAGCTTCAGGCATGACTAGTGGACAAGCTGTAACTAATAATGATGGTATTGGACAAACACCTGCTACTGCAATCACCTCCCAGGGGAACCAAAGCGTGAGTAATGCAGGTGGAAATGCAGGATCCGGGAGTATTGCAGAACCGAACAATAGCCAGACTAGCAATGCTGCATCAAGGGCTGCCGAAACAGCTCTAATTCAAAGCGGTGGTAATTTACAAGAATCAGAAACCAATGAGCATTGGTTACCCAAAATGATGAAGGCTTTAGGAATCGAGCATGAGCATCATATTGGCAGACTACCTGATAAAATGCTGCAGGATGTCTCCGGAAACAAGGAATTAGGAGCACTATCATCTCTAAATTCGGGTATAGCTTCATCTGAAGATCAGCAGAGATCCAGTGAAACGTTAAAAAGCGCACTGATGCAGCTAATGCAAGCAGATGATGTGCCACCCGCGTTCAAGGAATCAGCTCAACAGACCATACAACAGATTACAGGTCAGCAGCTGCTGTTGAATTCAGATAGAGCCTCGATGTTTTCACATATTACATTGTTTGTACCTCTAATGAATGCGAACGGTGAGCAAACGGCAGCGGTACATATTCAATCACGTAAGGGTGCGCGCGGGGAAATCGATGCACACAATTGCCGCCTTGTATTTGATCTACGGATGAAATCTCTTGGGGATACAATGGTTGATGTGCAGGTAGTGGATCGGATCGTTAGTCTGCGTGTATTAAATGATCAGCCTTTTATTCAACAGCTTTTGGAATCGAACCGTGATGAGATTTCCGCAGGTCTTTCCAGTATAGGGTATCAATTTATTTCTATAAAATGTGGACCTTATCCAGAAAAGGGACAAGATTCTCAAAGTACTTCCTCTGAAGCTTCAGGCAATAAGCAGGAAAACCCTATTAGCTCTCACTTGCAAGCCGTATATGGAAAAAAAGCATACAAAGGAATGGATGTACGCGTATGATGGAAAACAACCGGAGTCCCATCAAAAAAGCGGTTGCTTTAAAATACTCATCTGAGAACAAGGGTGCACCCATATTGGTTGCCAAAGGTAAGGGGAATGTAGCCGAAGCAATCATGAAGAAAGCTAAGGATAATGGCGTTCCTGTCCAAGAGGACTCCTCGTTGGTGGAGGTTTTGTCCAAGCTGGACTTGGACCAGGAGATTCCGCCGGAATTATATAAGCTCGTGGCCGAGATTTTAAGCTTTATTTACCGCTCTGATGGCCGTGCGAAGCAGCAGATTAGAAAGAGGTCTAATGAGTAAAGAAAAACTCACACGTAAAATGTTGGGTGCAATGGGAGAAAGATTGGCGTTAGAGCATCTTCAATCATTGAACTACTCGATTCTAGCTCAAAATTGGCGCTGCCGGACCGGTGAAATCGATTTGATTGGAATGGACGGAGAACTGCTAGTTATTATTGAAGTTCGGACTCGCAGCGGCAGTACTTCATTCGGTATTCCCCAGGAATCCATCAATGCGATGAAACAGCAAAAGGTGAGGGAGACGGCACAATTCTACGCTCTCCGTTATCAACAGCTACATCGCCAACTAAGATTCGATGTCATCTCGATTGTTACAGACAGGGAAGGGCGGCTCCTCTCATTAGAGCATTTACCGAACGCATTCTAGCTGGAAACGGCTTAGAATGCTTTTTTTGTATTTCCGAAGAATTGTTTGAATGTATATGTCACATCTATGAAATCGCTTGCATACATATAATATATATGATAGAGCAAGCATTTGGAGGTGTGACCATGATTGTCAAAAATGTATTGTCTTCTTTTATTGGCGTATGGTTTATATTCACTCCTTGGATTTTTGGGTTTGCGGAAAATAGTACAGAGTATTATATCAGTCTCATATTTGGAAGTGTCCAATTTATTTTCTCATTCCTTGCGATTGTGAAGCGATGGAAATATTCAGTCATGAACTGGGCGCCACTTCTAAATGGCGTATGGTTTATTATTTTTCCAAATGCATTTGATATGCATATTTTGGATATAGTGGTGCTTGAAATACTAGGACTTGCCACAATTTTGCTTAATTATGCTCTGATCTTTCCTGAATCCCAATAGTAATAGATCATGAACTGACGGGTTAATCATAATATTATTCATTTTATCCCCTTGATTTTTAATTTTTGCATAATTCATTAAAGAACCGTGCAGACTTTAACTATTAACTTTCGTGAAGAAGGGGATAACTGTGTTTACAAAGGTAAAAACAATGCTAAAGGATTATTTTATTTCAGAACAAAATAATGACTACGTTTATTACCCGACTGAGGACGGAGTTTTTGCTTACTACTACCGCGAGTATGATGAGACTAATTCAGCTACACCTGAATTAGGGACTGATACCAGCAATGAATAAATGAATCATTAGTCATCAACAAAAGCCTAAAACTCACCTTCAAGGTTGAGCTTTAGGCTTTTGCTTTGGTTTATCAATCAAAATACTAACGTTAATAAGCCCGAGAATGTGTTTTTTTATCCAAACTCCGGTATTGAAGTGCTTCTGCAACATGTTGGGATTCTATATGTACACTTTCTTCGATGTCAGCAATGGTTCGGGCTATTTTTAAGACACGGTCATATGCCCGTACACTTAAACCCAGTATTTCAAATGATTTCCGAAGTAACATCTCAGCATCGGTTTGCAGCTTGCAATGTATTTTCAGAAGCTTACCGGAGAGCTCACCGTTGAACATAATGCCACAGTTTTGATAACGTTCAAGCTGAATGTGCCGGACACGATCCACTTGTTCTTTCATCTCTATAGAGGACAGCTGAGGTTGAGCTTCTAGGATTTGTCCATAATCGATTCGAGGCACTTCCACTTGTAAGTCGATACGGTCAAGCAGAGGACCCGAAATTTTAGATCGATAATGCTCAATTTTCAATGGACTGCATGTGCAAGGATGGGAAGTTGTCTCAGCACCAAAATAACCACAAGGACAAGGGTTCATTGAAGCAGCCATTATAAACTGTGCAGGGAAGCTGTATACCGCACGGGCTCGACCAATCGTCACGTGCCTGTCCTCGAGAGGCTGTCGAAGAACTTCAAGTACGGCTCTTGAGAATTCGGGAAGTTCATCAAGAAATAGCACGCCGCGATGGGCTAAGCTGATTTCACCAGGCTTAGGAATAGTGCCTCCGCCGACTAATCCAGCCGCAGAAATTGTATGATGAGGCATACGAAAGGGGCGCTTGCTAATCAAACTGCTACGGTCGGAGAATTTTCCGGAGGCGCTGTATATTTTCGTCACATCCAACGATTCCTGCTCGGTCATATCGGGGAGTATCGTAGGTAATCTTTTAACCAGCATGGTCTTTCCGGTGCCTGGAGGGCCCAATAGCATAATATTATGCATACCTGCAGCACATATCATCAAAGCTCTTTTAACATGTAATTGTCCGCATACATCACTATAATCTTCACTATATGCATGAATGCTTTCTTTTTTCTTGTCTGAATTTAATAAATAATGCGAAATGTTAATATTGTTAACTAAAAGCTTGTCCTGCTGCAGCTCACTTATATGGGCCAATGACGAAACGCTCATACCTGCGATAAGGGCAGCCTCCTCTGCATTATGGCGGGGAACGATGACGCGCTGTATTCCTTTTTCTTTCGCATTTGCCATCATAGAGAGAACACCTGGAACCGGACGGACGGAACCATCCAATGCAAGCTCGCCCAATATCAGTGTATCCTGTAGCTGCTCCAAGACTAGTTGACCGCTAGTGGACAATATTCCGAGAGCAATGGCCAGATCGAATGCAGCACCTTCCTTCCGAACATCTGCAGGAGCTAAATTAACCGTGATGCGCTGCAGTGGGAAAGTGTACCCGCAGTTTTTTATAGCTGCACGTACTCGCTCCATAGATTCTTTAACCGCGCTGTCCGGCAAACCTACTATATTCATTTGAGGGAGACCATTGCTTAAATCTACTTCAACCTCGACCAGTTTTCCTTCAACTCCATGCAAGCAGGCACTTATTACTTTACCGTACATAACAAATAACACCTCTCCCGGAATAAGATCCATTGGCAAAGGTGCTTCCTTACAAGCCTTATGATTAATTGGTTTTAATTGTACAGGTTAACATGCATTTTGGCAATTCTCTGTAAAAGACAACGATTAAACCTGCTGAAAACTGGATATACAGTTAAAGAGGTGATGACAATGCAGGACAAACCTTATTTCTGTCCAAACTGTAGATCAAATCGTGTAAAATTTAGTGTGATTTCTAGTTTCTCGCAGCGATTTTTAAAAGATGCACTTTCAGGTTCCGTACAAGAGGTGACAGAGCCTCAGCAAATCCAAGAGACAGAACCGATGATTCAGTGTTTAGTATGTAGCTTCACAGGCAATGAAATGCGGTTCATTAAGCAAGCAGAAAGAGAACCGCGGATGATGACGCCCACCGATCCCAGTTATATGTGATGTTGAATATGGATGATATTTCTGTTGTAATTCATGGCGCATTTTTCTGAAATAATTCGGAAGAATGCGTTTTTGTTATGCTTTTTATTTCCTTGGGAATGATATAATACGTGAAATTTTTCAGAGGCATAAAAAAGATTGATTGAAAAATGACAGCTTTACAAGAAAAAAAGAGGAAACCGTCGAAAAAAAGTGGTACAATTATGAAGGTTTTGTTGCACTAGCTGCAGCAAGCAGGATTCCGCATGATTGGCAGCGAAAGAATTCTTCGTTTGATGCGGGACTCGCGCACGAGCCGCAAGTTCTGATTCAAATAGTAAGCTATAACTGATAGGAGGATTTTGCTAAATGAATATCCATGAGTACCAAGGCAAACAAGTACTAAAGCAATATGGGGTTGCCGTACCTGAAGGAAAAGTTGCTTTTACAGTCGATGAAGCAGTTGAGGCAGCTAAGCAGCTCGGAACTTCCGTAGTTGTAGTTAAAGCACAAATTCATGCTGGCGGACGCGGTAAAGCAGGCGGTGTTAAAATAGCCAAAAACCTGGATGAAGTCCGTACATACGCACAGGAAATTTTGGGTAAGGTTCTTGTAACTCACCAAACCGGTCCTGAAGGTAAAGAAGTAAAGCGCCTTTTAATTGAACAAGGCTGCGATATTAAGAAAGAATACTACGTCGGTGTCGTAGTTGATCGTGGAACTGGCCGTGTCGTTATGATGGTATCAGAAGAAGGCGGTACGGAGATTGAGGAGGTTGCTGAGCATTCTCCTGAGAAAATTTTCAAAGAAGTTATCGATCCTGCAATTGGATTGCAAGCATTCCAGGCACGCAAGCTGGCATATGCCATTAACATACCGTCCGAATTAGTAAACAAAACAGTTAAATTTATGATTGCATTGTATACAGCATTTGTTGAAAAAGATTGCTCCATTGCGGAAATTAATCCTCTTGTTGTAACAGGCGGCGGAGATGTTATGGCATTGGATGCAAAGATGAACTTTGATTCCAATGCTTTGTACCGTCACAAAGACATTCTTGAGCTTCGTGATTTGGAAGAAGAGGATGCTAAAGAAATTCAAGCTTCCAAGTATGACTTGAGCTACATTGCGCTTGAAGGCAACATCGGTTGCTTGGTTAACGGAGCGGGTCTTGCTATGGCAACTATGGATATTATCAAATATTACGGTGGGGACCCGGCCAACTTCCTTGATGTAGGGGGCGGTGCTACAGCGGAGAAAGTAACCGAAGCTTTTAAAATCATTCTTTCTGACGAGGCAGTAAAAGGTATTTTCGTTAACATTTTCGGTGGCATCATGAAATGCGACGTAATCGCTAATGGTGTAGTTGAAGCTGCAAAACAAGTAGGCTTAAGCCGTCCTTTAGTTGTCCGTCTAGAAGGTACGAATGTTGACCTCGGCAAGAAGATTTTGAATGAATCCGGTTTGAATATTGTGGCAGCAGACTCAATGGCGGATGGAGCACAAAAAATTGTTGCTCTTGTATCGTAATTCGTGCCATTGTGCTAAACTCCACGACTTCTTCGTGAAAAAAATCAAGGGATGTGACCAATTCAAATGAGTATTTTAATAAATAAAGATACAAAAGTTATCACACAAGGGATCACAGGTTCCGTGGGCATGTTCCACACTAAGGGTGGTCTGGAATACGGTACGCAAATGGTTGGTGGTGTTACTCCAGGTAAAGGTGGAACCAACATCGATATTACTTTGGATAATGGCTCCGTAGTTTCCTTGCCCGTTTTTAATACTGTAGAACAAGCAAAAGCTGCAACTGGTGCAACAGTATCCGTTATTTATGTACCGCCTGCATTCGCTGCAGATGCGATCATGGAAGCTGTAGATGCTGAGCTTGACCTGACGATTTGTATTACAGAAGGAATTCCAGTATTGGATATGGTTAAAGTATCTCGTTACATGGAAGGCAAGAAAACCCGTTTAATCGGTCCAAACTGCCCGGGTCTTATTACACCAGGTGAAATTAAAATCGGAATTATGCCTGGTTATATCCATACTCCAGGCCATGTAGGCGTTGTTTCCCGTAGCGGAACATTGACCTATGAAGCGGTTCATCAGTTGACTACCCGCGGCATTGGACAATCCTCTGCAGTAGGTATTGGCGGCGACCCGGTGAAAGGCTCCGAGTTTATTGATATCTTGACACTGTTTAATGAAGATCCTGATACCTACGCGGTTATTATGATCGGTGAAATCGGCGGTACTGCGGAAGAAGAAGCTGCTGAATGGATCGCTGCTAATATGAAGAAACCGGTTGTAGGCTTTATTGGCGGGCAAACAGCTCCTCCAGGCAAACGTATGGGTCATGCGGGTGCAATTATTTCCGGTGGTAAAGGAACAGCTGCTGAGAAAGTATCCACATTGGAACGTTGCGGCATCAAGGTTGCTCCTACACCTTCCGAAATGGGCTCCACTCTTGTGAGTGTTTTGGAAGAAAAAGGTCTTTTGGACAAATGTATCACTAAAAAATAATTATACGTAAGAGAAGTAAGCTCATATAGATAGGCAAGCAGCCTTCTATTCCTGATAAGGGAGTAGAGGGCTTTTTTTCGTTCATATCGGCCAAAAGTTGTTCTCAAAGAAGGAGTGATATATACTAATGAACAATACAAATATTTTAATAGCTCTTCATCACATTGAAAATGTAGGCTGGAAAACCATTCAAACCATAGTTAATCGATTTCCAGTGTTATCAGAGATGTTGTATTTACAAGCAGGTGATTGGCAAGCATTGGGATTAACCGCTTCTCGTGCTGTTGAATTAGCGAAAAATCTTAATGAGCTAACCGCACTGACGTTGGAGAACCTTCTGAAAGGTTATAATAGTAAGGGAATCGGAATTGTGTCCTACTTTGATGAGGATTATCCGGATTTGCTGAAGGAGACTGCACAGCCTCCATGGGTTTTATATTATCGAGGAAATCCGAAGTTAATGAAGCGTCCATGCATTGCAGTGGTTGGAACTCGAACGCCAACCGTCTATGGGCGCAAAACGGCTGAACAGCTGTCGGAAGCGCTATCAGCATCGCAATTGTGTGTCGTCAGCGGAATGGCTAGAGGAATTGACAGCGCGGCACATGAAGCTGCTCTTCGTGAGAGTGGGAGTACGATTGCTGTTTTAGGCTGTAGTATTGAGCATGTTTATCCACCTGAGAATAAGTTGCTGTACCATCAAATTGCCGATAAAGGTTTAATTTTAAGCGAATATCCGTTAAAAACTAAACCACATCCAGGCTTATTTCCACAGCGGAATCGGATAATTGCAGGTTTAAGTCTTGGTGTGCTTGTCGTAGAGGCTGCTCTCCGCAGCGGATCGCTTATTACGGTAGACCAAGCTTTGGAGGAATCACGGGACGTCTTCGCTGTACCGGGACCTATTTCATCACCAAAAAGTAAGGGTACCTTATCGTTGATAAAACAGGGTGCAAAGCTAGTCAGCGATGTTCAAGATATTTTGGAGGAATACACGCACCTTATACCGGATATTCAACACTCATATAGTAACCATACTCAGGAAATAAAGGCACAACTGTCGCCAGATGAGCAAGTTATTGTGAATTTGCTGCAAAATCAAGCCCTGTCTATTGATGAGCTGTTAGCAAAAAGTCAATTTAACTTTGGACATTTGCACGCAGTTCTGTTAAATTTACTATTGACAAAGCGAGTGGAACAGTTATCGGGTTCTATATATGCTTTAAATTGAAATACATAAGTGATAACCAGCTGAGGTAGAGTTGGAGTAATGGTTGAATGATAAATGACAGCCAGCTTCTTTCATGCTCGAAGCAAAGGTTGCACTATATCTTATAATCGAGGGGGGAAGAACGGCTATGGCAGATTCACTAGTCATTGTTGAGTCACCCGCAAAAGCGAAAACCATTGGCAAATATTTAGGTAGCAAATTTATTGTCAAGGCATCGATGGGCCATATTCGCGATCTTCCAAAAAGCCAAATTGGTGTTGAAATAAATAACAATTTCGAACCTAAGTACATAACCATTCGAGGTAAAGGCTCTATACTGAAGGAACTGAAGGATGCCCGCAAAAAAGTGAAAAAAGTTTACCTGGCGGCTGACCCTGATCGCGAAGGTGAAGCAATTGCTTGGCATTTGGCTCATTACTTGGAGCTGGATGAAACTGAAACATGTCGTGTTGTATTTAATGAGATTACGAAGCAGGCTGTCAAAGATGCTTTTAAAACACCTCGAAAAATCAACCTCGATCTTGTAAACGCACAACAGGCACGCCGTATACTTGATCGGTTAGTGGGTTATAAAATAAGTCCCCTTTTGTGGAAAAAAGTTAAAAAGGGTTTATCGGCCGGACGTGTACAGTCTGTAGCTGTAAAGCTGGTTTATGACCGAGAGAATGAAATTAAAGCGTTTGTTCCGGAAGAATATTGGTCGATAACAGCCAGGCTGCTGGCAGGAACTACAGAATTTGAAGCCAAATTCCATAGCCTCAAAGGAGAAAAGAAGGAGCTTAGCAACCAGCAGGAAGTGGATGAAATATTAGCTGGTGTAGCTAAATCTGAATTTACTATTAATGAGGTTAAGGAAAAGGAACGGCAGCGTAACCCTTCACCACCGTTCATTACAAGCTCACTGCAGCAGGAAGCTGCTCGAAAGCTGAATTTCCGCGCATCCAAAACGATGTCAGTTGCTCAGCAATTGTACGAAGGGATTGATTTGGGTAGTGAAGGCACGGTAGGTTTAATTACTTACATGCGTACCGACTCTACTCGGATTTCACCCGTGGCTCAAGAAGAAGCTAAAGAGTTTATCCAACAAAAGTATGGAGAGGCTTATTATCCGGAGACACCGCGTGTATATCTTAAGAAAGCTGCAAATGCGCAGGATGCTCATGAAGCGATTCGGCCCAGCTCGGTGCTGCGCGAACCTGATCAGATGAAGGATCATCTAAGTCGCGATCAATTGCGCTTGTACAAGTTGGTTTGGGAGCGCTTTGTGGCAAGCCAAATGTCCTCCGCAGTGCTGGATACAATGACCGTGGATATAACAGCAGGCGATACTATATTCAGAGCTGTAGGATCAAAGATGAAATTCCCGGGTTTTATGAAAGTGTATGTAGAAGGTAATGACGATGGCACAACTGAGGAAGATAAGCTGCTGCCGCCGATGAAGCCTGGAGATAAGGTTAAGAAACAACAAATTGATCCCAAGCAGCATTTCACACAACCGCCGCCGCGTTATACTGAGGCAAGGTTGGTTCGTGCTCTGGAAGAAATGGGGATTGGCCGACCAAGTACGTATGCGCCTACCTTAGAGACGATTCAGAAGCGCGGTTATGTGGCTATAGACGAGAAAAAGTTTATTCCGACTGAGCTTGGTGAACTGGTCATTCAACAAATGATTGAGTATTTCCCTGAAATTCTTGACGTTGAATTTACAGCGCAGATGGAGGGAGAGCTCGACCAAGTTGAGGAAGGTAAAGAGGATTGGGTCAAGGTTCTTGCAACCTTCTATGAGTCTTTTGAGAAAAGGCTAGAGGTCGCCGAAGAAGAAATGGAAAAGATCGAGATTCAAGATGAAGTATCTGACGAAATATGTGAAAAATGCGGACGTCATCTGGTGTATAAAATGGGACGCTTCGGCAAGTTTCTAGCCTGTTCCGGTTTCCCGGAATGCCGTAATACTAAACCGATCGTCAAAGATATTGGTGTTACCTGTCCGAACTGTAAGGAAGGAAAAATCATCGAACGCCGCAGCAAAAAGGGACGAATTTTTTATGGCTGCGACCAATATCCAGGCTGTGATTTTGTTTCTTGGGATAAGCCGGTGGATCGGCCTTGTCCGAAATGCGCTTCTATGATGATTGAGAAGAGAAACAAGAATGGTACCTTCCATCAATGTATCCAATGTGATTTCAAAGAAGAACAACAAGAGAAAGAGTAAAGATTCAGGAGGAAATGATTTTGTCAGAGACATCAAAAGTTACCGTAATTGGAGCAGGCTTGGCAGGCAGTGAAGCTGCATGGCAAATTGCAAGTCAAGGAGTGCCTGTTATTCTATATGAAATGCGCCCGGTGAAGAAGACACCGGCGCATATTTCCGATCAATTTGCTGAACTAGTATGCAGTAATTCATTGCGTTCTAATGGTTTGGCAAACGCTGTCGGTGTGTTAAAAGAAGAAATGCGTATGTTGAATTCTTTAATTCTTCAATGTGCGGACAAGCATGCTGTGCCTGCCGGCGGTGCATTGGCTGTTGACCGCGATGGGTTTTCAGGTGAAGTAACATCGATGCTCAGAAATCATCCGCTAATAGAAGTACGGAATGCTGAGCTCGAGTCACTTCCTGAAGGAATAACGGTAGTTGCTACCGGCCCCTTAACTTCACCTTCACTTTCCTCTCATTTAAAGGAACTTATGGGAGAGGAATACTTATATTTCTATGATGCAGCGGCGCCGATTGTTGAGAAAGATTCGATCGATATGAGTAAAGTATATTTGGCTTCGAGATATGATAAGGGAGAAGCCGCTTATTTAAACTGTCCGATGACAGAGGAAGAGTTCAATATTTTCCATGATGCGCTCGTAACAGCGGAAGTGGCGCCTATCAAGGAATTCGAGAAAGAAATTTACTTTGATGGCTGTATGCCTATTGAGGTTATGTCCAAGAAAGGTAAGCAGACGGCCCTGTTCGGCCCTATGAAGCCAGTTGGTCTTATGAATCCCCATACCAATGAACTTCCTTACGCGGTTGTTCAGCTTCGTCAGGATAATGCAGCAGGTACCTTATATAACTTGGTTGGGTTCCAAACTCATTTGAAGTGGGGAGAACAGAAGCGAGTCTTTTCATTGATCCCTGGACTTGAAAATGCTGAATTCGTTCGTTATGGTGTGATGCATAGGAATACATTTATTAATTCACCTAAGCTTTTGAAACCGACTTATCAATTTGTAAATCGAGACAATCTGTTTTTTGCGGGTCAGATGACAGGTGTTGAGGGATACGTTGAATCAGCTGCATCAGGTTTGATTGCAGGACTGAACGCTGCGCGTTTCGCTAAGGGACAAGAATGTATAGTATTCCCTGAGGACACCACTCTTGGAAGCATGGCTCATTATATTACAACAGCGGATTTCAAACATTTCCAACCTATGAATGCGAATTTCGGGTTGTTTCCGCCTCTTGGTGAAAAAATTAAAAACAAAAAGCTTAAAAATGAAAAAATAGCTATGCGCGCAATTGAGAAAATTCAGAATTTTTCGGAAAATGAATACAATTCCACTTGTAAGTAAAAGCTGTAGTATGATACGATAATATTGTTTTGATAACATCAGAATTAAGGATTTCTTATAACACTAAAATTCATTTATTCAACGGAGCTGAACCAGCTCGTCCTTGACAACGGCGCGGCCGTTTATCCTTAAATAGTCATATATCATGTAAATCTAACCTCTACATCGCGGCTGCTCTGTTAGTGCGTCTCGAACGAGGTTTTTCTATTGAATGACTGTTTTGTTTTGGGAGTACTATTTGGAGGTAGGTTGGTATGGAGCAAGCTTTTCACGCAACAACGATATTTGCCATACGGCATCAGGGTAAAGGTGCCATTGCAGGGGACGGACAGGTCACTTTTGGTAACAGCATGGTTATGAAGTCGACAGCTAAGAAGGTAAGAAGACTGTACCGAGGGAAAGTAATAGCAGGCTTTGCTGGCTCTGTAGCCGATGCAATCACGCTATTTGAGAAGTTTGAGGCTAAGCTTGAGGAGCATCAAGGCAATTTGCAGCGTGCTGCTGTAGAGCTTGCCAAAGATTGGCGTTCTGATCGTGTGCTAAGAAGATTGGAAGCTATGATGATAGTTATGGATACATATAATGTACTGCTAATTTCAGGCAATGGAGAAATTATCGAACCGGATGATGGAATTCTTGCTATTGGTTCTGGAGGTAGCTTTGCGTTATCAGCAGGTAGAGCACTACATCGATATGCATCTCACATGAGTGCCAAAGAAATTGCACAGGCGGCATTGACAATGGCTGCTGAAATATGTGTATTTACCAATCACAATATTATAGTAGAAGAAATCGAGTGAATGAGGAGGTACTCTCTTGAAGCATATGGCTCTAACACCCAGAGAGATTGTCACCCAGCTGGATAAATATATTATCGGTCAAAAAAATGCCAAGAAGTCAGTGGCAGTTGCACTTCGTAATCGTTACCGCCGCAGCCAATTGGATGAAGCCATTCGTGATGAGATCGTGCCTAAAAATATTTTGATGATTGGCCCAACCGGTGTTGGCAAAACAGAAATCGCAAGACGTCTAGCTAAGCTGGTTAGCGCTCCTTTCATTAAGGTAGAAGCAACTAAGTTTACGGAAGTTGGCTATGTAGGGCGTGACGTAGAGGCTATGGTGCGTGATTTGGTGGAGACATCCATCCGCATGGTTAAGGTAGAGTGGGCAGATAAGTTGAAGGACAGAGCTGCGCAGCTTGCAGATGAACGAATTGTTGCCATCCTTGTGCCTGGACCATCCAAACAGAAGTCTCAGCGCAATCCCTTAGAGATGCTGTTTGGTAATACCTCTACTAATGAAACGCAGGAACCAGAGCATGATCCTAATCTGACCTCACGGCGGCAGGAGGTTAAAGATCAACTGGTAAGAGGCGAGCTGGAGCAAAAGGTTATCGAGATTGAGGTGGAAGACAGTTCTCCTTCTGTACTCGATATGATGTCAGGTCAAGGCAACGAGCAGACGGGTATGAATATGCAGGAGCTGTTCGGAAGTCTGATGCCCAAGAAGCCGAAAAAACGTAAGCTTCCAATTAAAGAAGCACGCAAAGTATTGATTCAAGAAGAAGCCCAAAAGCTCTTAGATATGGATGAGGTTATTGAAGAAGCTGTACTACGGGCAGAGCAGTTGGGGATCATTTTCATAGATGAGATTGATAAGATTTGCAGCTCCGGTCGCGGTGGTGGACCCGATGTTTCCCGTGAAGGTGTACAGCGAGATATTCTTCCGATAGTGGAAGGATCTACGGTTATAACCAAATACGGTCCGGTGAAAACCGATTATATTTTATTTATTGCTGCGGGAGCTTTTCATATAGCAAAGCCTTCAGACCTAATTCCTGAACTTCAAGGACGATTCCCAATTCGAGTGGAATTAAGCAGCTTGACTCAACAGGACTTTGTGCTCATTCTAAAAGAGCCAAAATATGCTTTAACTAAGCAATATACGGCTTTGTTGGAAACAGAGGGCATTCAGGTCCAATTTTCGGATGAAGCCATAGAGGAGATCGCTAAAATAGCAGCGGAAGTAAATCAAAATACCGATAACATTGGGGCAAGACGGCTCCATACTATTCTAGAGAAACTTCTTGAGGATCTGTCATTCGAAGCGCCTGAAATTACTCTGGAGCAAATCATGATTACTCCTGAGTACGTGAGGGAAAAACTATCGGATATCGTACAAAACCGTGACTTAAGTCAATATATCTTATAATATAAGAATTTATCAGTTTTCAGTTCTGCGAAGCTAAACCATTCTTATGTTCAAGAAAAACCTCATTTAAGTCGCGGTCTCTATTCCTTGATAGGCCTCGATAGAGGTTTTCTTATAAAAATTTAATAAACCGTAGGTCGCACTGGGAGGCAGTACCATGACATTGTTAGAAAAGACTAGAAGGTTAAATAAATTATTGCAAAAAGAAGCCGGAAATTCGGTTAGTTTTATGAACATGGCAGAAGTTTTGAGTGATATATTACGTGTAGATATATTTGTTGTAAGCCGTAAGGGCAAGGTGCTTGGGAGGGCTGTTTCAACAACGGAGCAGCATTCTGAATTGCTTGAAACGATCCTGCAAGAAAACCGTTTTTCGCCAGAATATAACCAACTGCTGCTGAAGGTAGAAGATACTTCATCCAATATGGATGCCAAAAATGATCATCATTTATTTGGTGACCATATGCCGGAAGCAGTCATTTCCATTACCATTGTGCCTGTTGTAGGAGGCGGGGAACGGCTTGGTACCTTGATTTTAACTAAACGCGACGGTGTATTTATAGATGATGATCTGATTCTAGCTGAATACGGATCAACCGTTGTAGCGATGGAGATTTTGAGGGAAAAGACGGAACAAATTGAGATTGAAGCCAGAAGCAAAGCTGTAGTTCAAGTAGCGGTTGGTTCCTTATCTTTTAGTGAATTAGAAGCTGTAGAACATATTTTTGATCAGCTTGAGGGTTCGGAAGGATTGCTTGTTGCGAGTAAAATAGCAGATCGTGTCGGAATTACGAGGTCGGTTATTGTCAATGCAATGCGTAAATTAGAGAGTGCGGGAGTCATCGAAACTCGTTCTCTTGGTATGAAAGGGACCTATATTAGAGTTCTAAATGACCAACTAATACAAGGTATCCAAAGTATAAAATTATAATCTTTTCTCTTATAGAAAGCCCTATATTACAAATATAGGGCTTTTTTCATATTGTAATTCTTTCTATATTTATTCAATATAGATATAGTTCAGAATTACTAAGATATGGATATAAATTGCTCCTTACATAACAATATTTTTTTTCGCTTAAATTGTCGAAGAAAGGAGGATAATGCAAACAACTTGTTGAATAGTACATTCAAACATCACACAAAGGCAGGGAGATCGAATGGATATACTCAATAAACCCGCATTTAATCAGATGGAACGATCCTTGAATGCCTCCACAATGCGGCATCGTGTGATAGCTGATAATATTGCAAACGCGGATACTCCTTATTTTAAAAGATCCGAAGTTCAATTTGAAGAATTACTACAAAGCGAATTGAACGGCTCTTCTATCCAAGGATACAGAACCGACCCAAGACATTTTGTTATCGGACGTCCTGCTAGGCCAGAGGCTCAGATAGTTAAAGATGGACAATCTACGATCAACAATAATTTAAACAACGTAGATATGGACTATGAAATGTCTTTAATGGCTAAAAATCAACTGCGATACAATGTAATGGTTCAACAAGTTAACAGTGAAATCAAAAAAGCCAGAACAGCCATTGAAGGGAGATAGCGATTGATGAAGCTTACTAATGGTTTTGACATCAGTTCTTCCGCATTAACGGCACAGCGATTTCGAATGGATGTTATTTCTTCCAACGTTGCTAATGCCGATTCGACTAGGGCAAGATTAGTCAATGGAAAATGGGTGCCTTACCAAAGGAAATTGGTTTCAATTGAAGCAAAACAGCCGTCGTTTCAGCAAGCACTTCAAAATGCGAAGGCCGAAACGGCAGGAGAAGGGGTTAGAGTAACGAAGGTCATTGAAGATACTTCTCCCTTTAAGCAGGTTTACAATCCTACGCATCCTGATGCAGACGAGAATGGATTTATCATGATGCCCAATGTTGATGTGCTTAAAGAAATGGTGGATATGATCTCAGCATCTCGTTCTTACGAAGCTAACGTTACGGCTTTGAATGCTTCGAAATCGATTATCACAAAGGCTTTGGAAATAGGAAGATAGGTAATTTATGAATGGGAGGTTTGATTATGATAGACAAGTTGGGACTGCAACCTTTGCAAAGCATTATGCAGCCAGTTGCATCTAAAGGTCTGAGCGCTTCAGAGGTAACGGATCAATTCGGAAATTATCTGACAGATGCGATGAATAAGCTAAATCAACAACAACAAAATGTTGACAAGCTTAACGATCAGTTTGCGAAAGGTGAAATTTCGGATGTACATCAGCTAATGATCGAAACGGAGAAAGCTTCCTTAGGTTTACAGCTAACGGTTCAAGTTCGGAATAAAGTCATCGATGCTTATCAAGAAATTATGAGAATGCAAGTGTAATTGAGCTGTTGAGTCGTAGCTACGGTCTTTGGATGGGGTGGAATAGTGAACGAGAATATAGTCCAATATTGGAACCGTGTGAAGCAATATTGGAGTCAGTTTAGTAGAACTCAAAAAATCACTTTTGTTTCGACATTAGTGCTTGTTATATTGACTATTGCTATAATTAGTTACAATTTTTCAAAGACTGAGTATGCGCTAGCCTATACGAATTTGCAGCCTAGTGACGCTGCTTCGATCAAAACTTACTTGGATGGAGCTAAGATTCCTTATCAGCTAAGCGAGGATGGTAAAAGCATAGGTGTTCCAAGAAGTGAGGTTGCCAATGTTAAGCTTGCCGTTGAATCTCAAGGCTTAAATAAAACGGGTAACGTCGGTTATGGTGCTTTTAATCAGAACAGCACCTTCGGTACAACGGACAAAGAATTCAACATTAAATATGTGAATGCAGTTCAAGGGGAATTGCAGCAGCTAATTAATTCTAACAATGCAGTGAGCAGTTCAAAGGTATTAATTAATTTGCCTGAAGAGAGTGTGTTTCTAGCCAAGGGTTCGGATAAGGCGAAAGCTAGCGCATCGGTAGTTCTTAACATGAAACAAGGCTACACTTTAGATCAGGCTAAGGTAGACACTATGTATAACTTGGTTTCTCATAGCGTGAAGGATTTGCCGATAGAAAATATTACGATTTCCGATCAGAACGGTGAGCTGCTTGAGTATTCCAAAGGTAAAAGCAAAGTTACAAGTGCTAACCTAGCGACACAGAATTTTGAAATTAACAATCAATTCAAAAATGATATTCAAAAGAATATCCAGCAAATGCTTGGAGCTATTCTTGGAAAAGACAAGGTTATTGTTCAAGTTTTCTCAACTATGAATTTTGATCAAACTAATTCGAAGCAGCAGTTGGTAACCGCACCGAATGCGGTGGACCAAAAGGGCTTGGAAATTTCTGTACAGGAAATTCAAAAGAACTACAACAGTGACGGAGGTGCTGCCGCCGCAGGGGTTCCCGGAACCGGACAAACGGATGTTCCAGGATATCCGGGTAGTTCTAATAATGGGAAATCTCAGTCCGAAGAGCTTCAAAAAACGGTTAATTATGAGGT
Source organism: Paenibacillus foliorum (assembly GCF_013141765.1). Classification (GTDB taxonomy): domain Bacteria; phylum Bacillota; class Bacilli; order Paenibacillales; family NBRC-103111; genus Paenibacillus_S; species Paenibacillus_S foliorum. The sequence continues at coordinate 274,320 of NZ_WHOD01000045.1, read as the reverse complement.
CAATAGAATTACTAACGATATAGTGGCAACTCCTTACCTTGTAAAAGATTTAACCATTAATGTCGGTGTTGAACCACCTAATCCTGCTGATCCCAATTCATTAACTCAGGAAACGAAGGATGCAGTTCAACAAATACTAGTGAATGTTGTCAGAGCGGCATTAGCTGATAATAAACCGCCTGTAGCAGAGGCAGATCTTTCTAAGAAGGTAACCGTATTTGCACATTCGTTTGCTAGACCGCAAACTGAGGCTCCAAGCTCAAATCAACTGTTAATATACGGGGGGTTAGGTGGACTTGCATTAGCACTCCTTGCTATTGGAGGTTATATGCTTATGCGTAGACGCAAAGCCCAACAAGAAGCTGAGAATGAACTGGCTGCTGAACCTGCAACAGTGGAGTTTCCGACTATCGATATTGATAATGTGACTAATGATAACCAAATACGCAAACAGCTTGAAACTTTGGCGAAGAGAAAGCCGGAGGAATTTGTCAATCTGCTTCGTACTTGGCTAGTAGATGAATAGAGGTGTGCTTTGTTGGCAAAAGTTCAGCAGCAAGGATTAACAGGGCGTCAAAAAGCAGCCATATTGTTAATCAGTCTAGGCCCCGAAGTTTCGGCTCAAATATTCAAGCATCTACGCGATGAAGAAATCGAACAGTTAACTTTGGAGATTGCAAATGTAAGAAAAGTCGATAATGTTGAGAAAGAATCTATCTTAGCAGAGTTTCACCAAATATGTGTGGCTCAGGAGTTTATATCCCAAGGTGGTATTGCTTACGCAAAGGATATATTGGAAAAAGCTCTAGGATCCCAAAAAGCGTTGGACATTATTAATCGGTTAACGGCAACGTTGCAGGTTAGACCGTTTGACTTCGCAAGGAAAGCGGATCCCGCACAAATTCTTAATTTTATTCAGAATGAGAATTCACAAACAATCGCGTTGGTATTGGCTTACTTGCAGCCGGAACAGTCGTCAATCATTCTTTCCTCGCTTCCTCAGGAGAAACAAGCTGACGTTGCAAAGCGGATTGCTTTGATGGATAGTACTTCACCGGAAGTTATCAGTCAAGTTGAGCGAGTATTAGAGCAAAAGCTCTCCGCAACGGTAACACAAGATTACACAAATGCTGGTGGTATAGCTGCTATCGTACAAATATTGAATGGCGTTGATCGCGGTACAGAGCGTACCATTCTTGACTCATTAGAAATTCAGGATCCTGAATTGGCTGAAGAAATCAAGAAAAGGATGTTTGTGTTTGAAGATATCGTCAATATTGACAATCGCTCCATTCAACGTATCATTCGTGATATTGAGAATGCGGATTTGCAGCTAGCGCTTAAGGTTGCTAGTGAAGAAGTACGTGAAGCGATATTTAAGAATATGTCGAAACGGATGGCTGAAACGTTCAGAGAAGAGATGGAATTTATGGGTCCTGTACGTTTGCGAGATGTTGAAGAAGCACAAACCCGTATTGTTGCTACTATCCGGCGACTAGAAGAGGCCGGCGAGATTATTATCGCTCGTGGTGGAGGAGATGATATTATTGTCTAATGTCATCAAATATACACAATATATTGCTTTAGACGATAAAAAAGTCGTAGAAGTTGCAGTGAAGTCCGAATATACTTCACTTGAAGAATCGAGTGATGAAACAAACAGTCAGCAGTTGGAAGAACTTAATGAAGCTATACTAATCAAAGAACAAATACTGCAAGACGCTGAAACTTTTGCTGAAGAACAGATAAGGACAGCAATGGACGAAGCTGCAGCAATAAGACAGCAAGTTCAAGCAGAATCAGAGGTCTGGTGGAACGAACAAAGACAGCGAGATATAGATCTACAGAACCAATTAAAAGATGAAGGCTTTCAACAGGGCTATCAGGATGGGATTAAACAATCAGAGACAGAGTTGCGTGAGCAATACGATGGAATGCTGCAAGAAGCTTCTCAGATACTAGATCAGGCTTATGTTCTTAAACAGCAGATTATACAAGAGTCCGAACCATTCTTAATCGAATTAAGCTGTTCCATTGCAGAAAAAATTGTTGAACGTCAGCTAACTGTTGAACCTGAATGGATTATCGAACTTGTTCAACATGTGCTTTCCAGAAGAAGAGAGAAAGGGATTATTACACTTTGTGTAGCTCCTACTCATTTCTCTAACATTCAAGATGCCCGTGAAGAACTATTGCTACATATTGACTCTCAAGCAGAGTTGCAGATTATTCCAGATCCTTCAGTTCATGACCATGGCTGTGTTGTCCGATCATCCTTTGGCAGCATAGACGCAAGAATTGATACACAGCTTAAGGAAATCAAAAATGCTTTGCAGCATCTGGCCATCAGAAATGAGGGAACTTAGATGAATCAAGTACCGAATGCTTCCAAGTACATTGAGCACCTTAGACAGATAGACCCAATCCGTGTAAATGGAAAGGTTACTCAGGTTATCGGTTTGACGGTTGAATCTGAAGGACCTGATGCAAGCATTGGTGATGTGTGTTACATTTACCCACTTAAATCCAATCAGCCTCTTAAGGCTGAAGTTGTTGGCTTCAAGAATAACAAAGTATTGCTAATGCCACTGGGAGAGCTGCATGCGATTGGGCCTGGCTGCGATGTTGTTGGAACAGGGAAGCCTCTTACAGTACAGGTTGGTCACGAATTGCTCGGTAAAGTTCTAGATGGGCTAGGCCAGCCGTTGGATGGAACGTTTCTTCCTTCAAGAATGACCCAATATTCAACAAACAATGCTCCGGGGAATCCCTTAAAGCGACCGCGTGTTCTGGAGCCAATTAGTGTAGGAGTACGTGCAATCGATGGGCTGCTTACTATTGGTAAAGGCCAGCGCGTTGGTATCTTTGCAGGCTCAGGCGTTGGTAAAAGCACACTTATGGGAATGATCGCAAGAAATACATCGGCAGATGTAAATGTTATTGCGCTAATCGGAGAGCGTGGCCGTGAAGTACTTGACTTCATAGAACGCGATCTAGGACCTGAGGGGCTTGCAAGATCCGTTGTTATTGTCGCTACTTCCGATCAACCTGCGTTAATTCGTATCAAGGGAGCTTTAATTGCTACCAGTATTGCAGAGTACTTCAGGGATCGCGGACTTAATGTGATGATGATGATGGATTCGGTAACTCGTTTCGCTATGGCACAGCGTGAAGTTGGATTGGCTGTCGGAGAGCCTCCTGCAACACGAGGATATACTCCATCCGTATTCGCCATGCTGCCTAAGCTTCTGGAACGCTCAGGCACCGGACCTAAGGGTTCAATTACCGCTTTCTATACCGTACTTGTAGATGGCGATGATATGAATGAGCCGATCGCAGATGCAGTACGAGGTATTTTGGACGGACATATTGTGCTTGACCGGAGTATTGCGAATCGTGGCCACTATCCAGCGATCGATGTACTGTCCAGTGTGAGCCGTGTAATGAAGGAAATTGTGCCCTCAGAACATATGCTCGCTGCCGAACAATTGAAACGGTTGATGTCTGTTTATAAAGATTCGGAAGATCTTATAAATATAGGGGCGTATCAAAAAGGTTCTAATCCTGAGATTGATCTTTCCTTAGAATATATTCAATCCATTTGGGATTACACAAAGCAAAGAGTGACTGACAAGTTGACTTATAGCGATGCTCAGGAAAGATTAATCCAAGAATTCCAAAAAGGATGAGGGATGAAAACGAATTATGAGATTCCGATATGCGTTCCAAAAAATTGTTGATCTCAAAACCAATGAGAAAACTCAAGCGGAGTGGATGCTCTCCGAAGCGATAGGCAAAGTAAGGGAAGAGGAGTCTTCATTAACGGAGCTTCACTCGGAGAAAGATGACCTGCATGATCAACTACATATTGTATCTTCGAACAAAGCGACAATTTCACAAATATTGTTGCTGCAGCATTTTGTTGACCACATTGACCAAAAAATTGTGACAAAAAACAAAGACCTGCAACAAGCACAGCAAGTTATGGTTACCAAGCAGGAAGTGTTGAATGGAAAAATGCTGGAAGAAAAAATTTGGTGTAAAGCCAAAGATAGGGCGCAGCAACGTTTTACCGTAACGGCTCTTAAGAAGGAGCAAGAGCAGTTAGACGAAATGGCTACAAACCGATTTCGGAGATTGTCATAGTGCATAAACGTACAAGGAGGTGTGGTTAGTGGCAGATGTGGATGTTGAGAATAACTCCTCGTATGGCGCAATGGAACGGTTTCTAATTTGGTTCTTGATCCCTTTTGTATTCACTGCTGTACTGCTTGGCGTATTGTTGACTATTTTTGATTACGATGTGATGAATAACGTTCTACGCGCAGCGAACAAAATACCCATTATTAATACGGTTATCCCAGAACCAAAAGTCAAATCAACAGAGGGAAAGCCGTCTGATAAGGTAGCTCAGCAGCAAACAACTTCGGCCCCTGTAGCGGAAGAGACAGCTCAAGCGCTTAATTCCAAACTGGAGCAAAAAGATCAGGAGCTTAAGAAAACAGATACTATTGTTCAACAAAGGGACCAAACAATTAAGGAGCTTCAGCTTAAAAATAGTACATTAGAAGAGCAAATGAAATCGAAAACGCAAAATGATGATGAATACACCGCCAAAATTCAACAGTTATCTTCGATGTATGCTAAGATGTCACCTTCAAAGGCTGCGCCAATTATGGAGAATTTAACCACAGCTGAGATGGTACTGGTGCTTAGTATGATGAAAGTTGATGAGAGGGTGAAGGTACTTGAAAAGATGAATCCTAAAATGGCTGCAGACGCATCGATATTGTTGAAAGATCTCACAACAACAAAAGACAAGCAAATCGCAGCACTTCAAGAACGTCTCAAGCAGGTATCGACTCCAGATCCAAATGCCAGTCAAAAGCTTAGCAAGGATGATCTAGGAGCAACCTTCTCGAATATGACTCCTAAGAGCGCTGCAACCGTACTCTTGGAGATACAAAAAACGAATCCAGAGAAGGTGATCTCTATATTAAGTTCTATGGACAGTGCAGGTCGTTCCAAAATCATTACAGCTATTTCTGATCAAGAGAAGGAAACAGCAGCACTAATTTCCACACGTTTAGCACAATAATATCGAAAGGAGGTGAAAGAGAAAATTATGGAAATTCAAGCGCAAGTATCAGTAGCTCCAACCAATTCAGCTTCATCGAATGCATCAACCAATGCTAACGGAAATACATCTGCAGCACCTTTATTAACCGGTCAAGCCAAAACAGGGTTTTCGGCAACTTTGAATGGAATGCTTGCAGGTGAAGCTGAAGTAAGTCAAGGTGATGCACAAATATCCCTTGTTGGTTTAAATGCGTTAGCTCAGTTAATGGCTGCTCTAAAAGAAGATTCAGCGGTTTCATCGGATCAGAGCTTGGCCGATTCATTGAAACAGTTAGATGATCTAATCAAGCTTATAGATACGGATACTGAAGGTTCTTCTGCCTTGGTTGAGGATCCTGGTGTACAGGCTTGGTTGGCACAAATCCAAGCTCTTCTGCTGACTCAAACTCAAACTGCTCTAACCGTGACTCCAACTCAAGGAAATGAGGCGGGAGAAGGTACGGTTAATGAAGCTCTACCGCAGGCGATTGGAAATTCACAGAACGCTAGACTGAATCCGTTGCTGTTTGTTCCTTTGGAAACATCGACTACTGATAATGATTCCGCTCAGACTGTATCAGTTGATGAACTAAAGCCAGTGACCAAAGCTGAAGCTCATAAACTACTGGAAAGCTTTAAGGATCTTTTACAATCTAACCGTGATCAGAATTCCAATCTTTTGACTGGAAATGCTATGCAAAAAATAGTTGCAGATCTACAGCAAGTATTATCGCCATTAATTGCCGTTCAATTGGAAAGAGATACTTCAACGGATTCGGTTACAGATAGCGAAGTTGCTGCTCAGCTATTTTCGACTCCATCAACAGATCGAACAGCAGGAACATCGACCATTACCAATCCATTTAAAAAAGATACTACATTCCAAGTGAATGTAACGGCTGTTAATCCTAAATTGGAATTTTTGGCAGCTAAAGCGTTCCCGCTTAAGACAACCGTGGATGAAGTAGTTAAGGATACTCCATTATTTGAGCCGTTAGAGGATGTCATAGTGGATTCAACTGCTGATAATAACGTAATGCCTATGCATGAATTTTTGAAGCAGGTTCAAAGCGGGGAACAACTTTCTAAAACTCCGGTTTTACTAATGCACTCACATAACTTTACGGAAGAGATGACTGAATTTATTATTAAATCCTTTACCGTAGACGCAAGGGCAGAAGGGATCACGGAAGCGAAGCTCTCCTTATACCCGCAGCACTTGGGTCAAGTAGATGTGAAACTAACGATCCACAACGGCCAATTGATCGCGCAGTTTATGGCAGATAGCTTGACTGGCAAAGAAATGCTGGAAAGTCAATTGAGCCAGCTTAGAACTACATTGCAGAGTCAGGGTATTCATGTAGAAAAGTTGGAAGTAACACAAAGCCAATCTTTCCAATCAGGAATGTTCCAAGATCAACGGCAGCAGCAATCCCAACAGTCCAATAAGCAGCAAAAGGGTAACGGCACGAATAATGTTGTATCCTTGGATGAAGAATTGGCTCAAGAAGCTGCTACATCTACACCGGTTACAAATCGACTTGGACAAACTTCTATCGATACAACGGCATAGGCATAACACGGCCTTATGAATGATTAGGAGGTGAACGAATGTCTGATTCAATAGTAAGTACCAGGAATGTGTATCCTTATTACGCTAAGACGAACATCGAAAATTCAGGTACTGTAAAAAAAGAGGATGCTGGCAAATTAGGCAAAGATGAGTTTTTGAAAATATTGATGACTCAGCTTAAAAACCAAGATCCAATGGAGCCGCTTCAGGATAAAGAATTTATAGCACAAATGGCTCAATTTACGTCTGTCGAGCAGTTAACCAATATGAACACGGAAATGAAGAATCTCCGTCAAACCTTGGGCTTTGCATCGGGATTGATTGGAAAAGAAATTTCCTGGACTAATGTTACAAGTGATAGCAACAATCCTGTCATTAAAAAGGGTGTTGTTGGCTCCATAGTTGTGAAAGCAGATGGACAGTATGTTGTGGTTGATAAGGAACAGATTAAGTTGGATCGAATTACAGAAATTTCAAACTCGGAGGTTAAGCCATGACCGAACGAATTTCTGTAGGCCAGCTATATCCGGGAAGTTTAAGGACTCAGCAGCTAAAGAGAAACGATGCTCCATCCCAAACGAAGGACGGAACGTTTCAACATGTGCTACAAAATGAGTTAGTCCGTTTTAGTCACCATGCAGAGCAGAGGCTTCGCCAAAGAGGGATTGAGTTCCAGCCGGAACAATTGGCCAAAATTCAGTCTGCTATTGATAAAGCCGCGTCCAAAGGCGCTAAAGATTCTCTAATGCTGATCAACGATACCGCACTTATTGTGAATATTAAGAACAGGACTGTAGTTACCGCCCTTGATGAAGCATCAATGAAAGATAACTTGTTCACCCAAATTGACAGTGCGGTCATTATTTCGTAACAGAAGGGCCGGACCTTTATAAGGAAGCCCCTGGTTGTGGAACGACCGAAGCAACCTAATCTTATTACCCAACGGGAGGCAACATTCTATGTTAAGATCTCTATACTCCGGAGTTTCCGGCATGAGAGGGTTTCAAACTAAATTGGATGTTATCGGTAATAACATCGCCAACGTAAATACAGTTGGCTTTAAAGCCGGACGCGTTATGTTTAAGGATATACTCAGCCAAACGGTTGCAGGCGTTACTCCATCCGTAGATGGAACCAAAGGTGGAGTCAACTCAAAGCAAATCGGTCTGGGTGTGTCGATAAGCGCCATTGATACGATACATACACCAGGAAGTGCAATGACTACCAATGTACCAACAGACTTGCGACTTGACGGGGATGGATTCTTCCTTGTTAGTGATACACCAGGAACGGGTGAACCGTTTTTAACTCGTGCAGGGAACTTTTCATTTGATGCAAACAACCAGTTAGTTACTTCAGACGGTATGTATGTGCTTAGTTCGGATAATGCAATAATCGACCTAGACAATTTGGGTGCTGGTGGACCTGTAACTGCTTATTCCATCTCTAACTCAGGTGAGATCATTACGGTTGATAGTACAGGAACAACTACTAGCTCAGGTGTTTTTATCGGAATAGGGAAAGTTGCTAATCCTTCTGGTCTTGAAAAGGTTGGTGGAAATTTATACCGTCAATCTCCAAACTCTAATGATGCTGGAGCACCTGTTTCCGGAGCGATTCTGACAGCGAATGATCCAACTAATGGAACAGGCGCAATCGTGGCTGGTCAACTTGAAATGTCAAATGTTGACTTGACTGGCGAGTTTACAGAAATGATAGTTGCTCAGCGTGCTTTTCAAGCTAACTCACGAATTATTACTACTTCTGACCAAATTTTGCAGGAAGTTGTCAATTTGAAACAATAATAGAAATGATGGGGAGCTTAACCTCTCCCTCTAATTTTTATAAAACGGAGGATAGTCATGATTCGACTAACACGGCTCAATGGGAGGACAATTACAATTAATGCTCTGCTGATTGAAAGTATCGAGGAAACTCCTGATACTATGATTACATTAATAACAAGTAAAAAAATCACCGTATTAGAACCAGAGAAAGATGTGGTCCAGCTAGTGACCCAGTATATGAAATCTATTGGTGCGGTTGCCGGAACAATTAAGAGTTTGGATTCGGAGGGGTTGTAGTTGTTTAAAAGTAAAATATTCTTGCTAGTGGTGGCAGTCCTTATTGCTATAACCTTAATTTTGACAGCAGCTTTCATATTATGGAACTACATGGAAAAGGCAAGCTCAGATCCTCAAGAGCTCGCACAAAATTCAGCTAAAGAAGTAAAACCGGCCAAAAAGCTTTCTCCTGAAGAAACTAAGGCCAGCACTGTAATTTTAAAAGATATATTGACGAATCTTGCAACTAACAATAGATTCATTAAAGCAAGCTTCGCTATTGAATTGGAAAATACGAAGGCCAAGGATGAATTTGAAAAGCTGGATTTTAAAATGAAAGCCATAATCGTACAAACGCTCTCCGATATGACCCCAGAGCAGGTACAAGGCAGCAAAGGCTTGGATAATCTTACGTCGGCCCTTATGAATAAAATGAACCCATTGCTCTCCTCCGGGAAAATCAAGCAAATTTGGATTACGGATAGTGTTCTTCAATAATGGTGCTACTTAAAAGAAATTGCATGAAGGAGGTGACGAGATGGTTGATGTGCTTTCGCAGAATGAGATAGACGCCTTGTTAGCCGCGTTATCTTCCGGTGAGATGGATGCAGAAGAGCTAAAAAAGGAAGATACCCAGAAAAAAGTCAGAGCTTACGATTTTAAAAGGGCGGTTCGATTTTCAAAGGACCATATTCGAAGCTTAACTAGAATTCATGAAAATTTCGCACGCTATTTAACGACATATTTTTCGGCGCAATTACGGACTTTTGTGCAAATAAATGTGGTACAAGTCGAACAATTGCCTTATGATGAGTTTATCCGCTCTATTCCAAAGATGACGATACTTAATATCTTTGAAGCAGAACCTTTGGAAGGAAGAATGGTGCTCGAAGTTCATCCTAACGTAGCGTTCGCCATGTTGGATCGATTGCTTGGCGGAGCAGGGACTTCACCCACTAAAATCAACGCACTAACTGAGATTGAGACCATTGTAATGGAACGAATATTCAGCAGAGCGTTCGAGAGTCTCCAAGAAGCTTGGAAAACTGTCATTGATCTATCACCTCGATTGGAAGCATTGGAAACCAATCCGCAGTTTATGCAGATTGTGTCACCCAATGAAACGATTGCGTTAATTTCCCTAAGCACTAAAATAGGGGATACAACGGGCATGATCAATTTATGTATTCCACATGTGGTAATTGAGCCCATTATGCCAAGGTTGTCTGTCCATCATTGGTTTGTATCGCAAAAGAAAACAAGTGCACCAGAAGAAGTAATGGCACTTCAATCCAGATTACATAAGGCCAAAGTTCCTATTATTGCTGAATTAGGTGAATCCCAAATTTCGATTCGAGAGTTTCTAAATTTAAATGCTGGTGATGTCATTGCATTAAATAAACCAGTAGAAGATTTATTGAACATCCGGATTGGAGAGAAATTGAAATACATAGGAACTCCAGGAACGAGTAGAGGGAAGTTGGCTATTCAGATTACAGAGATTGTCACTGAGGAAGGAGCGGATGAGAATGACGAATAATAAAGATTATTTGTCTCAAGAGGAAATAGATGCATTGTTAAGACAGTCTTCCGGTGATAGTTTTGATAACGCGAGCGGAGAGGTTCATATCGATGATTATCTAACCTCCCTGGAGCAGGACGCTCTTGGAGAGATAGGTAATATTACCTTTGGTAGTGCAGCAACAGCTTTATCCACACTGCTCGGTAAGAAAGTCGATATTACGACTCCCAAGGTTTCCATTATTCCAAGAGAAGAATTGGTTCAAGAATTTCCTAAACCGCATGTGGCTGTTCATGTAAATTATGTAGATGGTTTTGATGGCATAAACTTGCTTGTGATTAAAACTCGTGATGCTCAAGTTATCGCCGACTTGATGATGGGTGGAGACGGTACCGGTCAAAATATTGAATTGTCAGAAATTCATATCAGTGCTGTGCAAGAAGCAATGAATCAAATGATGGGCTCTTCAGCAACATCGATGTCGACCATCTTTAATCGTTTTGTTAACATTTCTCCACCTGGAATTGATATTTTAAATTTGGCTGAAGGAGAAGGTACTAATTCACTTCCTCCTGAGGATGTCTTTATCAAAATTTCCTTCCGTTTAACAATAGGAGATTTGATCGATTCCACAATCATGCAATTGTTGCCTGTTCCTTTTGCTAAGGACATGGTATCGATTCTGATGGGTGGGGGAGACGTTGTTGAGGAAACGGCTGCATCCGCAGCTCCTGCAGCTCCAACACCAGCGCCAGCAGCACCGGTTCAACAACAGCCTGTAGCACCACCTATGCAGGATCCTTATGCACAGCCGATGTATCAGCAGCCAATGTATCAAGATCCATCTATGCAGCCACAGCAACCGATGTACCAGCAACCTATGTATCCACCACAGCAGCCGATGTATCAACAGCCTATGTACCCACCACAGCAACCGATGTATCAGCAGCCGCCTGCGGCTTATGGTGCCGGCCCTGTAAGGGACGTTAATGTGCAACCGGCGCAGTTCACAGGATTTAATCCAACTCAACTAACTCCTGCTGAAGATACTAACCTTAATTTACTGCTGGATATACCACTTAAAGTAACTGTTGAATTAGGAAGAACTCATAAAGTAATCAAGGATATTCTCGAGCTTTCTCAAGGTTCCATTATCGAATTGGACAAACTTGCCGGTGAGCCTGTTGACATCCTTGTCAACAACAAGCTGATCGCTAAAGGTGAAGTCGTCGTAATTGATGAGAACTTTGGGGTACGTGTTACTGACATAGTAAATCAGTGGGATCGAATTCAAAAATTACAATACTAACTAACCCCTAGGAGGACTGTTTACCCATGGCAAACCGAATTTTGATTGTAGACGATGCAGCTTTTATGAGAATGATGATCCGAGACATTTTGACTAAAAATGGTTATGAGGTTTGTGGTGAGGCAAATGATGGCGCTCAAGCTATTGAAAAATTTAAAGAGGTTCGTCCTGATTTGATCACTATGGACATCACGATGCCCGAAATGGATGGAATTGCTGCACTAAAGGAAATCAAGAAAATAGATCCGAATGCCAAAGTTATTATGTGTTCAGCGATGGGCCAGCAGGCTATGGTTATTGATGCCATTCAAGCTGGTGCCAAAGATTTTATTGTGAAGCCATTCCAGGCAGATCGTGTTATTGAAGCTATTAAGAAAACGTTGGGATAATAAAGGTAAGGGGAGAGTCTGACATAAACCGAAAGGAATGTGAAACTTGAATAGACTCGTAACCAGATTATGTTCATTTATATTCGTGGGGATGATTCAATTAGCTGGATTCTCGATAGTTTGTTATGGGGAATCCGGCGCTTCTGCCGATAGGTTTCCTAATGAATCACCAAGTATTGACTATCCCGGCATAAGCACTGCTGATACCATGTGGATGGTCGTCAAAGTTATTTTTTTTCTTATCCTTATTATCGGATTGTTTTTCGTGATTATTAAGTTTCTTGCCAAAAAAAATAAATTTTTATTTGGTCGTTCGCTTCGCTCGTTGGGTGGGGTTCCGCTCGGGCCAAATAAATCCATACAAGTAGTTGAAGTTGGTCGTTCGCTATATATTGTTGGTGTCGGAGACAACGTACAATTGATGGAGAAGATCGATGATGTCGAAGAAGTTGCCTATATAACGGAAATGCTGACAGCCAGCACATCTAATACAGTAACTTTCGAGACCTTCAGCGGATGGTTAAGCAAGCTAAGAAAGAAGCAGGATGACACGATAGAAGTAGAAGAATCCGATATAACGGCATCCTTTCAGCAAGTATTCCACAATAAAATGCAACATTTGTCTGACCGCAAGAAGATGGTGGAGGAATTGTTGATGGATGACAAAAACAAAGATCGGTTGAATGATAAGCCATGAAATGGAAAGCTGCAGCTTTAACCGTAGTATCCTTGTTAGCAATCATGTTCATTAATACACATGCTTATGCGGCTGATCCGATACCTGGTATTAATATCGATATAGGTTCCTCAAGCAATGTTGGGGGAGCTTCAAACACAATCAATATCATATTGTTAATCACCATATTGAGCATAGCACCTGCAATTCTTGTATTGATGACCAGCTTTACCCGAATTATTATAGTGCTCGGTTTTGTCAGAACATCTCTAGGAACCCAGCAAATGCCACCCAATCAGGTGTTAATAGGTTTAGCTTTGTTCCTTACCTTTTTTATTATGGCTCCTACATTAGGAGACTTGAATCAAACCGCATTACAGCCTTATCTCAAGGGCGAAATCACGCAATCAGCAGCTTTGGAGAAAGCTTCAACATCGATAAAGGGCTTTATGTTTGAACACACAAGACAGAAGGATTTAAAACTGTTTCTGGATTATTCCAAAGCGCAGCCACCAAGCGGTGTAGCAGATACACCTCTCACAGCATTGGTTCCCGCTTATGCAATAAGTGAACTTAAGACAGCATTTCAAATGGGTTTCATGATATTCATTCCATTCTTGGTCATCGACATGGTAGTAGCAAGTACACTTATGGCAATGGGGATGATGATGCTTCCTCCCGTAATGATATCTTTGCCTTTTAAAATATTGTTGTTTATCTTGGTTGACGGGTGGTATCTTGTCGTGAGATCCCTGCTGCTTAGTTACAATACGTAGGATCTTTGCTAACATAGTTAGTTTTTGCCTAGCCAAAAACTCTCAGGGTAATCTGACCCAAGCAGAAGGAGAGAATAAATCGTGAGTTCCGAGTTTGTTATCCATTTGGCCGGTGAGGCTGTGTATACGGTCTTAAAGGCTAGTGCTCCCATGCTGGTACTCGCTTTGGTAGTTGGATTGATCATTAGTATTTTTCAAGCAACCACTCAGATCCAAGAGCAGACCTTGGCTTTCGTTCCGAAGATTGTGGCCGTACTTCTTGCGGTATTGGCCTTTGGTCCTTGGATTCTGACAACGTTGGTTGATTTTACTTACAACCTGTTGAATAACCTTTATAAATATGTCGGCTAGGTAGTGAATGAAATGGAATGGGTTAATCAATTTTTTCCTGGCTTCATGCTCTTCTTTTGTCGGATTACCTCTTTTTTTGTCGTAGCACCGGTCTTCTCGGCAAAAAATGTCCCGGCACATTTTAAGGTGGGAATTGCTTTTTTTGTAACATTAATGGCTTATACAGTAACAGGCACTGCAACAACAGTCCCACTTGATTCACTCTACTTACTGACAGTCATACGGGAAATTCTAGTAGGCATCTGTCTTGGATTTATTGCTTACTTGTTTTTTACTGTCGTGCAGATAGCAGGGTCCTTTATAGATATCCAAATTGGATTCGGGATTGCTAATGTTATTGATCCTATGACCGGAGCATCCTCTCCAGTTATAGGTAATTTGAAATATATGATCGCGATGCTGCTGTTTCTTTCTTTTAACGGGCATCACCTGTTGCTTAAAGCAATAATAGAAAGTTATGAATGGATACCATTATCCAATGACTTGTTTACAAGAATGTACAGTGGACAAATTTCAGAGTTTTTATTAAAAACATTCTCAACCATATTTGGTATCAGTTTGCAGATGGCTTCCCCGCTTATCGTAGCACTTTTTTTAACGGATATTGGGTTAGGCTTGCTCACTAGGGTGGCACCTCAATTTAATATTTTTGTTATTGGGGCTCCTCTCAAAATGATCATTGGCTTTATATTATTGATTTTGCTATTCCCAGCTTATCAAGATGTATTTAAGGAAACCTTTATTTCTATGCTCGACCACTTGCAAAAGTTTTTTGGGTTATTTGCAGGTTAACCGGGAGGACTGGATGTGGAACGTATTCGTTTACAGCTAGATTTACAGATGTTCGCGGGTGAAAAAACAGAACAGGCTACTCCCAAAAAACGGCAGGAATCCAGAGAAAAGGGACAAGTTGCAAAAAGTATGGATTTGCCTGCTGCATTTATTTTGTTTTTTGCATTCTTATCGTTTTATTTGTTTGGCGGCTATATGAAAGATCAATTGATGGATGTGTTTCGATCTGTATTCAACGACTACTTGTTACTTGATTTATCCATTGAAAACGTAAGCTCGCTTTTTAAGCAATTGGTTATTCAAAGCTTGTTGCTGCTTACTCCTATCTTGTTAATTACGGTTGTCATAGCAATTTTCAGTAATTATTTACAGATAGGTTTTCTAATGACCGGCGATCCACTTAAGATGAAGTTCAACAAGATAAATCCTATAGAAGGCGCAAAAAACATATTTTCTATGCGGACAGTAGTAGATTTTATGAAGTCTGTGCTTAAAATGTCTATTATCGGCTATGTTGTTTATTCAACACTATGGGGTGAAAAAAGTCATTTAATGGATCTTGCCAGGCTGCCGCTTGAAAATATTTTTCTATTCGCAGGATCTGTTACTTTTAAATTGGGAATTAAGATAGGACTTATCCTCATTGTACTGGCTCTGTTTGATTATATGTATCAGAAGTATGAGTTTGAAAAGAACCTGAGAATGTCCAAACAAGATATTAAGGATGAATATAAGAAGACGGAAGGGGACCCGTTAATAAAAGGAAAAATCCGTGAAAAGCAGCGTAGAATGGCCATGCAGCGTATGATGCAGGAAGTTCCAAAAGCTGATGTTGTTATTACGAATCCAACACACTTCGCGGTAGCATTGAAATATGACTCGAAAAACATGCAGGCACCTACGGTTTTAGCTAAAGGTACAGATTACATAGCATTAAAGATTAAACAAATTGCAAAAGAAAACAGTATTGTAACTATGGAGAACAAACCTTTGGCTCGTGCGTTATATGCCCAAGTTGAGATTGGAGAAGCCATTCCGGCCGACATGTTCCAAGCTGTAGCTGAAGTCTTAGCCTTTGTATATAAGGTGAAGGGCAAGGCTAACTAACTTAGGAAAGGAGGACATACGTGATGAAAGTAAAAGATCTAGTCGTACTGATAGGCGTAATCGGTATTATTATGATGATGGTTGTTCCGGTACCCGTATGGCTCATAGATGTATTGCTGATCATTAATATCTCAATTGCTTTAATGATTATCCTTGTTTCCATGAATACGCAGGAAGCTTTGCAATTTTCAATATTTCCATCCTTATTGTTAATAACCACCTTGTTTAGGCTAGCTTTAAATGTCTCGACAACACGTAACATATTGGCAAATGCGGATGCCGGTAATGTGGTCAAAACCTTTGGTTCATTTGTCGCCCAGGGGAACATCGTAGTTGGTTTCGTAGTGTTTATAATCCTGGTTATTGTTCAATTTATCGTTATTACCAAAGGTTCTGAGCGCGTTGCCGAAGTAGCTGCCCGATTTACATTGGATGCTATGCCAGGTAAGCAAATGGCGATCGATGCAGACTTAAATGCAGGGCTGATCAATGAACAGCAAGCAAAAGAACGACGTGAGAAAATTTCAAATGAGGCTGACTTTTATGGTGCGATGGATGGAGCCAGTAAATTCGTAAAGGGAGATGCCATAGCGGGCATTATCATCCTGATTATTAATTTATTGGGCGGACTGATCATTGGAATGACCATGAAGGGAATGAGTATTGCCGAAGCAGGAGAAAAGTACTCGATCATGACGATCGGGGACGGGTTAGTCAGTCAGATTCCGGCGCTTTTAATTTCTACTGCAGCGGGTTTAATTGTAACCAGGGCTTCTTCAGACGGCAACCTTGCACATGATTTAACTAAACAGCTTTTCTCCTACCCTAAATTGCTTTATATTGTTGCAGGCACCATTACATTACTTGGTATCTTTACGCCGATTCATTTCTTTACTACGTTTCCGATCGCTGTTCTACTTGCTTTTGCCGCAATGAAAATGCAGCAAAATCTGGTCAAGCAGCAAGTGAAGGAAGAATTGCTGGAAGAAGAGCAGCAAATAGAAGAGGTCCGCAGTCCCGAGAGTGTCATTAGTTTATTGCAGGTGGATCCGATTGAGTTTGAGTTTGGATATGGCCTAATCCCACTAGCTGACACTCAACAAGGCGGAGACTTATTAGATCGTATTATCTTAATTCGTCGTCAATGCGCACTAGAGATGGGGGTTGTCGTACCCGTAATCCGAATACGTGACAACATTCAATTAAAGCCAAACGAATATGTAATTAAAATAAAGGGTAACATGGTTGCCCGCGGTGAGCTTCTATTAAATCATTATCTGGCCATGAGCCCAGGAGTAGATGATGATTCGATCTCAGGTATCGACACGCTAGAGCCTGCGTTCGGATTACCAGCGATGTGGATAGATGAAGTTATGAAGGAACGAGCTGAATTATCTGGTTATACAGTAGTTGATCCACCTTCTGTTGTCGCTACTCACTTAACTGAAATAATCAAGAAGCATGCACACGAGCTGCTTGGACGACAAGAAACAAGATCTTTAATAGAGAATGTCAAAGAAAGCTACCCAGTATTAGTGGATGACCTCATTCCAAATGTGCTGTCCATTGGGGATATCCAGAAAGTGCTAGTGAAATTACTTAGAGAGAAAATATCGGTACGTGATCTGGTTACCATACTAGAAACCTTGGCAGATTACGGTACTTATACGAAGGACCCTGAGATCTTGACCGAATATGTTAGACAGGCCTTATCAAGGCAAATCACACAACAATTTGCAAGCCATGGTGATTCACTTAAGGTCATTACTGTTGGTCCCACACTTGAGAAGAAAATTGCTGAATCCGTTCAGCAATCAGATCAGGGAAGCTATCTGGCATTAGATCCGTCTTCAACACAGATGATTTATCAGCGTATATCAGATCAAGTAACCAAACTTATTCAATCAGGTCAACAACCGATCGTGCTGACCTCACCTACCATTCGGATGTATTTAAGACAGCTCTTGGAACGGACTATGCAGGATATACCGGTTCTTTCCTACAGCGAACTCGAACCCAACGTTGAAATTCAAAGCATGGGGGTAGTTAATTTATGAGAGTGAAGCGCTACGTAGTCGATTCTATGCCAGATGCTTTACAAAAGATTCGTACGGATTTAGGAAAAGATGCCGTCATCTTAAGTACAAAAGAAATTCGTTCTGGCGGCTTTATGGGGATGTTTTCCAAGAAAAAAATTGAAGTGCTTGCTGCAACAGATTCGACAGCCGCAGCGAGTGCTTCTAAAGCTCCGGCACCTACACCAACGGTGTCACAGGAGCAAGCTCCTAGAAACTATAATTCTTTACAAACTGCTCAGAACGCGTACTCAAGACCGACTACCAGTGCAGGAGCCGTATTACCAAATAAGATAGCGGATCAATCGGCACTGTCTTTTCCTGAGGTGCCTGATGTGCTAATACCCAGCTCACCGCCTGTCGCCGTAAAGGCTCCTTTTCAAGCTCCACCAGTACAACTGGCACCTCAAGTATCACATGCACCACAATTAACACAGGCTCCACAAGTATCACATCCATCAACAATGGTACCGGTTAATACGAAGGAAGATATGCTGCTCGAAGAACTTAAGCAAATGAAGGAGTTCATGCACAAGCTTTCAGTTCAGAGCTTCCAGCAGTCTCCAATAGACCCCGCATTGGCACCATTACAGCAGCGGATGCTGGATCAAGAACTAGATCCTGTTCTCGTTCAAGAAATTATTACTGAAGTAACGGAAACAGCTAAATCGGAAGGTATTGCGTTAACTGAAGAGCTGGCAATGAAATTAATACGTAAGCAATTGCTCGGTCTGTTTATGGTAGGGGAGTCGAAGCATATGGCCCCTGATACGAGAATAGTCCACTTCGTTGGACCTACTGGAGTAGGTAAAACAACTACAATTGCTAAACTTGCGGCAGAACAGGTGCTTAAATATAACCGTAAGGTTGGATTTATCACATCGGATACATACCGAATTGCTGCAATAGAACAGTTAAAAACGTATGCGACCATTTTAAATGTTCCTTTAGAGGTAGTTTTTTCACCACAGGATTTGTCCAAAGCCTATGAACAATTAAAAGATTGTGATCTTATATTTATGGATACTGCTGGTCGCAATTACCGTAATGAGATGTATGTATCGGAATTAAATTCGCTTTTACGCTCTCAGGGAAAGAGTGAAACGTTCCTTGTATTGAGCTTAACAACCAAATATAAAGATATGAAAGCAATAACTGACAACTTTACTAAATTTAAATTGGACAAGGTTTTGTTTACGAAGATGGATGAAACCGACTCGTTCGGCTCTGTAGTCAATCTAGTCCATGATTTCAAGCTTCAATTGTCTTATGTTACAAATGGGCAAAGCGTACCAGATGATATTACAGAATTGGCGGAACAACACATCATTGACTTGATACTGGGGGCCAGTAACAATGAATGATCAGGCACAAGGACTTCGGAATCTCGTCTCGAGCCAACAAAACCAACAATTGCCCAAAACAACAAGAATTATTACTGTCACGAGCGGCAAGGGTGGGGTGGGTAAATCTAATTTCACCTTGAATTTTGCGCTTACCTTACAGAAGAAAGGATATAAGGTCCTTGTGTTCGATGCCGATATCGGCTTAGCCAATATTGATGTTTTAATGGGAATTACAGCCAAGTATAATTTGTACCACCTCCTTAAAAAGGAGAAAACGATATGGGAGATTATTCAAACGGGTTATAATAACCTGCAGTTTATCGCAGGCGGTTCCGGTTTTAATGATTTAATTAGGTTAACTGAGGAGCAGCTTGATTATTTTGCTAATCAGGTCAATGAATTAAACGGCTCTGTTGATTTTATTATTTTTGATACAGGAGCTGGATTGTCTAAGGAAACGTTGAAATTTATTTTGGCCGCAGAGGAAACATTTGTTGTTACTACGCCTGAGCCTACTTCCATTACTGATGCTTATGCCATTATTAAGATGGTTAATTCTATGAACGAGCCCGTTAAATTCAAGCTTGTTGTAAATCGAGCCACAGATTGGAAGGAAGGCAAGCAAACGGCAGACAAGATCAGCATGGTAGCCAAACAGTTTCTGCAGCTGGATATACCGACACTAGGTTTTGTTGCTGACGACAGCCATGTATCCAAAGCAGTTAAAAAGCAGGTTCCCTTTACAATTGAATTTCCTTCTTCCCCGGCTTCTCTAGCAATTGAAAAGTTAGTGGAAGATTTCATTGCCAGACAAACACCTGTAGAAAATCAAGATGGTGCGGTCAAAGGTTTTTTATCAAAAATGATAAGACTTCTTAAACAGTAACAACCTCTTGCCAACCAAACAGACAACATGGAGGTGTTAGACAAATAATGCAACCATATGGAGTGCTAGTAGTCGACGATTCTGTTTTTATGAGAAAAATCATTACAGACCTCATTTCGGAGGATCCTCAGTTTCAAGTAGTGGCAACCGCAAAAAATGGTAAGGAAGCCTTGGAGCTTGTTAAAAAGCTTAAACCGAACGTGGTTACTATGGATATTGAGATGCCGGAAATGAATGGACTAGATGCTCTAAAGGCAATCATGTCTGAACTGCCGACACCAGTGGTCATGCTGAGCAGTTTAACACAAGATGGTGCAAGGGAAACTATAACTGCCTTAGAAAGAGGCGCCGTTGATTTTATAGGAAAGCCATCAGGTTCCATTTCCTTGGATCTTCATAAAGTGAAGACAGCTCTTTTAGAGAAGCTTCATATAGCAGTGAAAACGAATGTTAACAAGTTTCAATTAAATCCGTTGGTTTCCAAACCATCACCCAGATTAGCAGTAGCTACCGAAACCGTCGTGCAGTCCATTACAGAAAAGCAGCAACAACAATTGAAACCGTCATCACATGTAAGCCAACTTGTTGCAATAGGGACATCTACTGGGGGTCCTAGGGCATTGCATCAAGTCATTTCACAGATCCCTGGACATACGCCAGCTCCAATCGTAATCGTACAGCACATGCCGCCCAACTTTACCAAATCTTTGGCACAGCGGTTGGATTCTGTATCTGAGCTGAATGTACTAGAGGCCGAGAATGGAATGATCCTTCAAAATGGCACAGCGTATATAGCGCCTGGGGGTTACCATATGACTATAGCTCGGAACGGCCCTGGGGCATACAAAATTCATTTGAACCTAGAAGATCCTAGGGCCGGTCATCGACCATCCGTTGACATCCTTTTTGAATCTTTGCTTCCGCTCAAAGAATTGAAGCGTCATATTGTTCTTATGACAGGGATGGGGGCGGATGGAGCCAAGGGGATGCTGGCATTAAAACAAGCTGGAGCCACAACTACTATCGCGGAATCGGAAGAAACATGCATTGTATATGGGATGCCAAGAGCAGCTGTAGAATTGAACTGCGTTATGCATGTTCTGCCTCAGCAGGAAATTGCTCGGAAGATATCACAAGCAGTCATTACAAATTAAATTGAAATAAGACTACAGCATTTGGGATGAACTACATTGACGGAGGTGTATGGTTTTGGAGATGAATCAATATTTATCTATGTTTATTGACGAATCCAGAGAGCATTTACAAGCTTTGAACGATAATATGATGAGTCTTGAAAGCAACCCTGAAGATATAAGCATCGTACATAATATTTTCCGTTCTGCACATACGCTCAAAGGGATGTCGGCAACGATGGGCTTTGAGGATCTGGCATCATTAACTCATGAGATGGAAAATGTATTGGACTTGGTACGGAACCTTAAATTAAAAATGGATTCGTTTATTTTTGACTGCATCTTCAAAAGCTTGGATTCCTTGGAGTCCATGGTTGAAGATATCATTCAAGGAGGGACGGGGAAGGCGGACGTTACAGTTATCGTTGCCGCCTTGAAATCTATCGTTACCGGTGAATATTTGAAAGGCAGTACAGGTGGTAGTGCTTCTGCTGCAAAGGTAGAAACTTCCTCAGCTGAAATTTTAGACGAATTTCAATTATCCATTATTCAACAGTCCATTGAAGCAGGAATTAGTGTGTTTTACATTGAGGTTGGCGTTCGTGAGGATTGTGTTCTAAAGGCTGCCCGTGCCTATATGGTGTTCAATGTATTGGAACAAAACGGTGAGGTTATTAAATCTAATCCTCCTGTTGAAGATATTGAACAAGAACGATTTGACAATGAGTTTTCGGTATTCTTCATATCTAGTACGGATAGAGCAAGCCTGGAAAAACAAATCTCTAGTGTATCGGAAATCGATAAAGCAGTAGTTAGCGTGTTGGACTCGGCTAAACTAGAAGAGTTGATGAAGCCTCCAATTATGGCTGCTCAACAGGAAATTGCGGCTGCTTCAGCAGTAGCTAAGACGGAGTCTCCAGAAAAAGTAGAAGTTAAGAAGCCGGCTGCAGCAAATGCTCCAGTAGCTAACCGAACCATTCGTGTGGATATTGAGCGTTTGGATACGTTGATGAACCTATTTAGTGAGTTGTTGATTGATAGGGTTCGACTTGAACAGCTAGCTAGCGAAATAAAAAAGAGCGAGCTGACCGAAACGGTTGAGCATATGACTAGAGTGAGCAGCGATCTTCAAGGAATCGTCTTGAAGCTGCGCATGGTTCCAATAGATACGGTATTTAATAGATTTCCAAGGATGATCCGCGACGTTGCTAAAAGCTTGGATAAAAAGGTAGATTTAATCATTACCGGTGCTGACACGGAGCTAGATCGAACGGTAGTTGACGAAATTGGTGATCCGCTTGTTCACTTGCTGAGAAATGCGGTTGATCATGGAGTTGAACCTACGGCAGATCGAATTGCGGCAAAAAAATCAGAAACAAGTACAATCAACTTACGTGCATATCATAGCGGCAATCATGTTTTCATAGAAATCGAAGATGACGGCCGCGGCATTAATCGGGATAATATCCTTAAGACGGCTATTAAAAAAGGCGTAGTGACGCAAGATCAGGCATCCCGATTATCGGATGAAGAAGTTTACTTGCTGCTTTTCGCATCTGGATTCAGTACGGCCGATAAAATTTCTGATTTATCTGGACGTGGAGTAGGATTGGATGTTGTAAAAACTAAGATTGAGAGTTTAGGAGGAAAAGTTCAAGTTACCTCCAAGCTAGGTAAAGGTTCGAAATTCTCAGTTCAACTTCCGCTTACTTTGTCCATCATATCTGCAATGCTTATTCGTATGGGCAGCGAGAAATATGCGATCCCACTATCTTCCATTGTTGAGACAGCAGCTATTAAACAAGAGCAGATTCGCGTCGTACATAGCAACTTGATGGTAGATTACCGCAACAGCGTCATCCCTCTAGTTCCATTAGCTAAGCTGTTTGAAGTGCCTGGTGCTGCTGATGAGATCAATGAAGGTGAAACACAGATTGTGGTCATACGTAAAGGTGAAAGACTGGCCGCCTTGGTGGTAGACGAATTTATTGGTCAACAAGAGATCGTATTAAAGACACTGGGCAAATATTTTACCAATTTGTTTGCAGTATCTGGGGCTACTATTTTGGGAGATGGACAAGTGGCTTTAATTATCGATACAAATGCACTTATTAAGTAATCCCTGCAAATTAACTTAACTGATGCTAGTTGATAACTAAGAGGAGGCACGGGAATATGGGAGAAGAGATCAAAGTAATCGTATTTGCTTTGGCACACGAGGAATATGGCGTTGAGGTAGAAAAGGTGCGTACGATTGAGCGTATGCAGCCAATGACAAGAGTTCCCAAAACACCTGAATTTGTTAAGGGCGTCATTAATTTGCGCGGTGTGGTTACCCCGGTCATTGACCTTCGTGGCAGATTTGGCTTTAAGGAAGGCGAATATACGGATAATACACGAATTATTATAGTAGCTGTAAAAGATATCGAGGTTGGCTTGATCGTGGATTCCGCTAATGATGTCATTGATGTCGACACGGATTGCATTGATGACCCACCCGAGGTGGTTGGTGGAATTAAAGCCAAATACTTGCAAGGAATAGCGAAGGTAAGCGATACTCGATTATTAATTCTTTTGAATCTTGAGGAAGTCTTAAATAAAAGCGAAATTGTCCAATTAGAAAATCTAGAGGAGTAACTTGTGTGGAACTATTTGATCGATTCGCAGATTTTCAGATGGACGTTCTCAAGGAAATAGGTAATATAGGCGCTGGACATGCGGCTACAGCTTTGTCGAAATTGCTCGATAAACCGGTAGATATGTTGGTTCCCAAAGTTAGGATGGTAGCTTTTGAGGAAATAGCAGAAAGTGTTGGCGGTGCGGAGCAGGTAGTCATTGCCATTTTCCTAAGGGTAGAAGGAGAAACTCCCGGCAACCTATTTTTCATAATATCACTAGATTCAGCCAAAAAATTATTGCGCAATCTGGTAGGTATTGAGGTAGTCGATGACGAACATTATACAGAGATGGAACTTTCTGCTTTAAGCGAAATAGGTAATATTTTGGCGGGCTCTTATTTATCTTCATTAGCTGATTTTACACAGCTGTATATGTCACCGACAGTTCCGGCATTAGCTATTGATATGGCGGGTGCTATTCTGAGTTATGGTCTTCTACAATTCGGTCAAATGGGAGACTCCGCATTACTTATTGACACGAAATTTTTGGATGGTAACGATGAAGTGGAAGGCCATTTTTTCCTCATCCCTGATCCGGAATCATTCGACAAAATTTTTGTTGCTTTGGGAGTGCAAACTCCATGATTCAAGATAATTTTATTAAAGTAGCCATGGCTGATCTGAATGTTACACACTTGACCGGGGTGCTGAAAACGACAGGGTTAGGGTCTTGCGTTGGTCTTACTCTTTATGATTCAAAAGCGCTGGTCGCAGGGATGGCACATGTTATGCTGCCTGATTCTGAGATTGCGAGAGAAGGCAAATTGAATATTGCTAAGTATGCCGACACTGCGATTCCGGATCTGATTTCGAAGATGCAAGCTTTAGGTGCTGTGAAAAGTAGATTAGAAGCAAAAATGGCAGGTGGCGCACAAATGTTCGCCTTTGCTAGCAACTCGGACACGATGCGTATTGGACCCAGAAATGTTGAATCCTGCAAATTAATGCTGAAGCAATTCTCCATACCATTACGGGCTGAAGACACGGGTGGCAATTATGGAAGAACTATTGAATTCAACTGTGAGACCGGCGTCCTTTTAATCCGAAGTGTACTTCAAGGAGTAAAGGAGCTGTAGGCTATGTTAGGGACTATTCGTTGGAATTTTATCGTTGGCGGCATATCGTTTGTACTTACATTTTTGATATCTATTTTCAATAATATTTGGCTGACGACATTGTTAAGAAGTTTTTATAGTTTTATTATTTTGTTTGCAGTCGTCTTTTTGTTCCGTTGGGTGCTAGGGACGATTGCAGGATTTAACCAATTAGCCGTAACTGAGGCGCTACACCAAGAACCTGCAGATGATCACAAAGGAACAACACTAGATATGTCTACACCGGATGAAGATGCAGCACTGCACGATATGCTGAAAGGATCTAATTCATCCGGTGGAGGAACGGGCTTTGCTCCGTTGAATCCCCCAAAGCTATCTAGTAAACAGAACATGGATGCAGGGGAGTTGGCTCAAGCCGTACGTCACATGACGGAAGAATAAGGGTGGTGGCAACCGTTAATGATTCAACAAAAGTCGCATTTATCCAATATTGATGTCTGGAAGCAGTGGAAAGAATCCGGCTTGATTGAAGCAAAACAGTCGCTGATCGAAACTTATTTACCTTTAGTGGATTATGTTTCGAACCGTCTGTCTATAGGTTTACCGAAAAATGTGGCAAAAGATGATTTAGCGAGTTTTGGCGTTATGGGATTAATTGATGCAATTGAAAAATTCGATTACCTGCGCGGACTGCAATTTGAAACTTATGCTTCCTGGCGTATCCGTGGTGCTATCATTGATGGTCTGCGCCAGGGGGATTGGGTGCCAAGATCCGTTCGTGAAAAATCAAAGAAGATTGAAGAGGCTTACCAGAAGCTGGAACAACAATACTTACGTACTGTTACCGATGAGGAAATTAGTTCGTATTTACAAGTTAGTGAAAATGACTTTCGGCAAATGGTACAAGAAATAGCTATTACTACCGTTTGTTCTATTGACGACCCCATTCGTGAAGAAGATTCGGAGACGAGGCTTTCCCTGCTTATTGATGAGAAAGCTAAAAATCCTGAATATAAAGTAAATGAGTTTTATTTGAAAGAAACTTTAGCCAAAGCTATTGAAAGGCTTACAGAGAAGGAAAGAACGGTGGTTTCTCTATTTTATTATGAGGAATTGTCATTAAGTGAAATTGCTGAAGTAATGAACCTTTCACCTTCACGCATTTCACAGCTGCATTCAAAGGCAATCTTAAGACTTCGTGGCTCACTGGGACGTTACCAAGAGCAGTTGTTTCAAGATTCTTGATACTTAGAAGGTGAGGGTAATTATGGCGGAGCAAGCTATTCCACTAAGTTTTTTTATGGAAATTTCTCTATCCGATAATAAGCTTAATGCTTTCTTACAATTTAAAAACTATGAAGACAGCTTGACTTTTAACATGGAACAGCTTGAAGAGGTTCTAAAAAGCTATCAAATTTCCCACGGAATTGATCGTTCTAAACTGAACGAGATCATCCGCAATCCTAAAGAGATATTTTTGAACAAAACACTTATTGCTACAGGAACACCTCCGAAGAACGGTCACGATGGATTTATTAAGTATCAATTTGACTTGGGGAACGATTCCAAAAAGCCGACAGAGCTTGAGGACGGTAAAGTCGATTTTAAAGAGGTTACAACGATACATAACGTTCGCAAAGGTCAATTGATAGCCCAACGTATTCTTGCGACTCAAGGTACTCCTGGAAGAGCAGTGACGGGTGAAGCATTGCCGGCAAAGGATGGGAAGGAAGCTCGTCTCAAACCTGGGAAAAATGTCGTTATGGATGCCGAGCAAGTCGCCATGTATGCAGCTATAGACGGAATGATCACGCAATCTGATCGAGATAAAATAAATGTATTCCCAATTTTTGAAGTAAATGGCGATGTTGACTACAACATAGGAAATATAGATTTTGTCGGGTCTGTTGTTATTCGAGGCAGTGTATTGACAGGGTTCAAAATTAAAGCTGCTGGGGATATCCGAATTACAGGAAGCGTTGAAGGTGCCGACTTGGACGCGGACGGTTCTATTGAAATTAGTGCCGGTATTTTAGGTCACAATAAAGGGACTATCCGTGCTGGCAAGCGTATTAAAAGTTCCTTTATACAAGACGCTACGATTATAGCCCATGAGGTTCTTGTCAGCCAGAGTATAATGCATTCAACAGTTCGCGCAAGTAAAGAAGTCATTTGCAAGGGTACAAAGGGCCTTATTGTTGGCGGTACCATTCAAGCAGGGGAGCTTGTTGCCGCGCGAACTATAGGAAACTCGATGTCAACGGCAACCGTAATTGAGGTTGGGGTATTGCCTGATCTGCGTAATGAACTCGTTCAATTAAGAACACAGCTTCGAAGTGTGAATGAGAATGTTGATAAAACAGATAAAGCATTGGTACTGTTGGATCAATTAGCCGCAACGGGTCAAATGGGACCTGACAAAGTCGCCATGCGTATAAAACTTAATCACACCAAAAAACAAATTTCGGAAGAGCAAGCTACGATTAAAGATCGTATATTTGAGATTGAGAAGTCGCTCGAAGATTCTGACAAGGCTAAGGTCGAAGTCGTTTCTACTATTTATAGTGGTGCCAAAGTGGTAATAGGACGTTATACTAAATTTATTAAGGATCCTATTACTCGTGTAAGGTTTAGATTAGCCGACGGAGATATCGCAATGGCACCTTTATAATAGAACCTTTATAAACTCAAGGAGGAATTTCCATGAGTATGAGACCGGTTGAGCTCCAATTCGCCTTACACAAAAATGATGAAGCAGGTTTGCTGCAGAATCAATTAAATCATAAACCACAACAAGATCAAGTACAGCTTGCTTCGGCTTCTCTTAAACAAGCGGAGAAGGAGCGGCAGGTTGCAAGTAAAGCGGACGATGTACTTCATGCATCCGTTCATGATCAGGAGCGGGACAAGTCGGGTGGTCGCAAGCAAAAGGCAAGAAGCAAACCGGGAGTCAGTGAATCGGAAGATTCCAAGGCAATCGGACGGATTGATCACCCTTTTAAAGGTAAACATATTGATTTGTCTCTGTAATCTAATGATTGGAAAAAGGTGAACACATTGGATCAACCTTGGGTCTATATTGTTTTGTTTGGTTTGGTTTTTATTGTATATGCTAAGATTATGCCTAAATCAAACACATCCAAAGGACAACAAAATCCTACTATTAATGAGATTGAAGAAACCATGGAGCATTTTACAGCAGAGTTGGATGAACAAAATAAGGCACTGATTCAACTGCTTGCGGAAACGAAGCGCGACTACGAATTACAATCCGCCAGATTGACCTCACGAATTGAAATGCTTGAAAAACAGTCGGGTCAAGTCGGACAAGATATAATGAAGCTGGGCGTTGTTACAGAAGACCTGCAAAAGCAAATTTCTCAGCCAAGGGAAATGCCTCTTGCTGTACCTTTAGAGCCTAATTCAGCTTCAGTTGAAGTTGCAGCTGCGATAATCGAAGATGTGCCGGAAACAGCTTCAACTCCAATGAACATAAAAGTACGTTATTCCGAATTATTTGATATGTATGATCAAGGCAAAGCTATCGATCATATTGCTAAGAAGCTGGGTATGAACAAGGGAGAAGTCAACCTGATCATCCAGTTGGCGAAGCAGGAGGAGCGATTGAATGCCCACTAACAAATCATTGTTGTACGGTTTAGGAACCGGCTTGATTGCTGGCGCTCTACTGCTGCAATTGATGAACCTTGCTACCTCCCCAGGAAAACAGCAAGGTATTGCTGCAAATAATCCTGTATCTCCTTCTGAGATGGATCGACAGCAGCTCAAGGAAGCAGCTTCCAAATATTATAAGGTCTATGAAAATGATCAGAAGCTGTACAATCAGGCGCAGGTGGATACTATCGTGCAGCAGAAGCTGAAGGAAGAGCAGGATAAGGCGCCTGCTGTTGCCCCAGCTCCCTCACCCGTCAAAGAAACCTATATTTATGTTTATGACGGACAATCCGCAGGTATTGTTGCCGATATGCTTGTAAAAAGCGGTGTGATTACTGATCGCGCGGCTTTTGAAGAGTTAATGGCCAAGCAGCAATTAAATGCTAAGATCATAGCTGGGGTTCACGTTTTTAAAGGCACATTAGATCTCAGTCAAGTGGTGACTAACCTGACCACAAGATAAAAGCCAAACCTCTTATAAGGTTTGGCTTTTGTTCTATTTATATCAGGTATTGCATACCATATTCAGTTGTGGTATAGTTATTCACGGTGTTAAAACGCACGCTGATCAATTCGCGTAATGGTGCTTCCTGGTGGGAAGTTTTATGTCGAAAGTGCGATCTGGCGGAGGAGACCCAAAAACCAATTTAGAGGAGGTGTGTGAAGATGGCAGTAATCTCCATGAAACAGCTTTTAGAAGCAGGGGTACACTTCGGTCATCAGACCCGTCGTTGGAATCCAAAAATGGATCGTTACATCTTCACTGAAAGAAACGGAATTTATATTATCGACTTGCAAAAAACGGTTAAGAAGGTTGAAGAAGCTTACAACTTTGTTAAATCCGTTGCAGACGATAACGGCACGATTTTATTCGTAGGTACTAAGAAGCAAGCTCAAGATTCCGTTGCGGAAGAAGCAGAGCGTTGCGGAATGTACTACATCAACCAACGTTGGTTGGGTGGTACATTAACAAATTTCCAAACTATCCAAAAGCGTATCGATCGCTTGAAGGAATTGGAAAGATGGGAACAAGACGGTACATTCGAAGTGCTTCCTAAGAAAGAAGTTATTATTCTTCGTAAGGAGCAAGAGCGTTTGGAGAAGTTCTTGGGCGGTATCAAGAACATGAAAGGTCTTCCTAGCGCATTGTTCATCATCGATCCTCGTAAAGAGCGTATCGCGGTTGCAGAAGCTCGCAAATTGGGTATCCCAATCGTTGGTATCGTTGATACAAACTGCGATCCAGATGAAATCGATTATGTCATTCCTGGTAATGATGATGCGATTCGTGCGGTGAAGCTGTTGACAGCTAAAATTGCTGATGCAGTTATCGAAGCACACCAAGGTGAACAAACAACAGCTTAAGGGCTGAATAGGAAAGGGTGGTTCAAAGGTGCAAAATCCTTTCACCGCCCTTTTTTTAGAGTACATAGTCTATCTTACAAGGAGGCCAAATCATGGCGGTAAATGCAGCAGCAGTAAAAGAATTGCGTGAAAAAACAGGAGCAGGTATGCTCGATTGTAAAAAAGCGTTGGAAGAAGCAAACGGTGATTTGACTAAAGCAGCTGAATTGCTTCGTGAAAAAGGATTGTCAGCAGCAGCTAACAAAGCAGGTCGTATTGCCACTGAGGGTGTTGTTGAATCCTACATTCATGCAGGTGGACGTATCGGCGTATTAGTTGAAATTAACTGTGAAACTGACTTTGTTGGTAAAACAGATCAATTCCGTGAGTTTGCAAGAGACATCGCAATGCAAATTGCAGCAGCAAACCCATTGTTCGTACGTCGTGAAGAAGTACCTCAGGAAGCTCTAGATAAAGAACGTGAAATTTTGAAAAATCAAGCGTTGAATGAAGGCAAGCCTGCTAATATTGTTGAAAAAATGGTCGATGGCCGTATTAGCAAATACTATGAAGAATATTGCTTGATGGAGCAATCCTTCATTAAAGATCCAGACAAAAAAATCAGCCAGCTTCTTAACGAAAAAGTATCTACAATTGGTGAGAACATCACTATTCGTCGCTTTGTTCGTTTTGAACTAGGTGAAGGCCTTGAGAAGAAACAAGAAAACTTCGCAGAAGAAGTTATGGCTCAAGTTAAGAAGTAATAAATAGGGAATCGAGAAACGTAGGAACACTTAGTGTTCCTTCTTTTTTAAACATAAACAACCATAGCTGCTTTTTTGAACGGAGGTATTTAAGCTTGGAACGTCCTATCTTTAAACGAGTTATTTTGAAATTGAGCGGAGAAGCATTGGCAGGACAGCTTGGGTATGGTATCGATTCCGAAGTTATGACATCCATTGCCTTGCAAGTAAAGGAAGTCGTGGAGCTTAATGTTGAGGTGGCCATTGTTGTAGGCGGCGGCAACATTTGGAGAGGCATAGCGGGTAGTGAAAAAGGAATCGACCGAGCAACAGCAGATTATATGGGAATGTTAGCTACTGTGATGAACTCACTTGCGCTTCAGGATGCTTTGGAAACAATCGATGTTCCTACACGTGTACAAACGTCTATCACGATGCAGCAAGTAGCAGAGCCTTATATCAGGAGGAGAGCAATTCGCCATCTTGAAAAGGGAAGAGTTGTTATTTTTGCTGCTGGAACGGGTAACCCGTACTTCTCAACCGATACTACTGCGGCTTTAAGAGCAGCGGAAATTGAAGCAGAAGTAATCCTTATGGCGAAAAACAGAGTAGACGGAGTCTATTCAGCGGACCCATTCAAGGATCCTAGCGCAGAGAAGTTTGAAACCTTAACTTATATGGAAGTTTTGAACAAAAACTTGGGTGTTATGGACTCCACAGCTTCATCGCTTTGCATGGATAACAATATTCCGTTAATCGTCTTCTCCATAACCGAGAGTGGTAACATTAAACGCGTAGTACTCGGAGAGAAAATAGGTACGATTGTAAAAGGGAGTGTTTAATAATATGCCACAATCAATTAAAAAGAGTGCGGAAGATCGCATGGATAAGGCAATTAGCTCGCTAAAGAAGGATCTTTCCAGCCTACGTGCAGGAAGAGCGACTCCAGCATTGCTGGATCGTGTACAAGTTGAATATTATGGTGCTATGACGCCAATTAGTCAACTTGCCAATATTAATACCCCGGATTCTCGCACCTTAATGATCCAACCATGGGATAAAAGCTCAGTATCTGCTATTGAGAAAGCTATCATGAAGTCGGACTTGGGTATTACTCCATCTAATGACGGATCGATGATCCGTATCGTTATTCCTGCATTGACGGAAGAACGTAGAGCAGACCTCGTTAAGATGACCCGCAAGTTTGGGGAAGAGGCTAAGGTAGCGATTCGAAATGTTCGCCGCGATGCGAATGATGACATCAAGAAGCTTGAGAAAAACGGTATTTCTGAAGATGAATCTCGCAAGCATCAAGAGGATATTCAGAAATTTACCGATAAATATATCGGTGAAGTTGAAAAAGTTTTAGGATCAAAAGAAAAAGAGATTATGGAAGTATAATTGGAAAAGACCCCCTCTTGAGGGGGCTTTTAGT
Organism: Paenibacillus foliorum; assembly: GCF_013141765.1. GTDB lineage: Bacteria > Bacillota > Bacilli > Paenibacillales > NBRC-103111 > Paenibacillus_S > Paenibacillus_S foliorum. The sequence continues at coordinate 242,274 of NZ_WHOD01000045.1, read as the reverse complement.
CTTTCCTTATTGGAGGCAAATGAAATGATACCTTTCAAAAAATGGTTTGGAGGCAATCAACGGAGTGAGGAACAAATCTCGCACATTGATGCTGAAAATATTCCGAACCATGTCGCGGTCATCATGGACGGCAATGGTCGATGGGCGCAGAAGCGAGGGCTGCCGCGCATTGCCGGCCACCATTCAGGGATGAAAAACGTTAAAAGAATTACAATGGCTGCTAATGCAATCGGTGTAAATGTGCTTACTATGTATGCATTCTCCACAGAAAATTGGAAACGGCCAAAAGAAGAAGTTGAATATCTAATGAAGCTTCCGCTTGAATTTTTCCCGAAGGAAATTGAAGAGTTGATTGCTAACAATGTGCAAATTCGCATGACGGGTTGGCAAGAAGGGGTTCCAGACTATACTCTTAAGGCTGTCCAGGATGCTATTGATCAAACGAAGCACAATACAGGACTCATCCTTAATTTTGCCTTGAATTATGGCAGTCGTAAAGAAATGCTGTCTGGAGTAAAGCAGATGGCACAAGATATAGCGGACGGCAAAATAACAGCTGAAGCCATCGATGATTCGGTTTTTTCAAGCTATTTATTAACGCATCCACTACCTGACCCCGATTTGTTGATCCGTACCAGCGGAGAACTCCGCATTAGCAACTTTATGCTGTGGCAGTTGGCCTATTCCGAACTGTGGTTTACTGACTTATGCTGGCCTGAATTTACAGAACAGCATTTTTACGAGGCCGTGACAGAATATCAACGTCGGGCACGCAGATATGGCGGCTTGTAGTAAGCAATGGAGGAATGGATTTGAAGCAGAGGATCATTACTGGGATTACTGCAGGTCTTGCTTTTTTCATCTTATTGTACTTGGGGTCCTTTTGGTTTACCGGTTTAATCCTTATCCTGTCACTAATTGGATATAATGAATTTGTTCGAATGAACGGTTTGCAAATACATAAAATTACGAATTGGGTAGGCTACTTGGCTGTGGGGTGTCTAGCATTTCCTTGGAAAGCTGCTGGGGCTTATTCCTTTGCCTCGTTAGACCATCTTCCATGGTTGATTTTATTTATTATGCTGTGTATTACCGTAACATCTAAAAACAAAGTGACAATCGACGATATCTCTATGTTGTTTTTGGGTGTAGTATATATTGGTATTGGTTTCCATTATATGATTGAAACCCGGATAATGGAGAACGGCGGGATTTTTTGGACGTTGCTTGTCTTTTTTTGTATATGGGCGACAGATTCCGGTGCTTATTTTACAGGTTCCGCATTTGGGAAACATCTCTTATGGCCTACGATCAGTCCGAAAAAATCTATTGAAGGCGCAGTTGGCGGTATTATTATATCCATGGCTGTCGCCGTCATCTTCTCTATTATTCAACCGGACATGCTTTCTTGGAGACATGCTTTGTTATTAGGATTCATAATTGCAATAGTTGGGCAGATGGGGGACTTAATTCAATCTGCTTATAAAAGGGTTAAAGGGATTAAGGATACTGGGGCGCTTTTACCCGGACACGGCGGTGTACTGGACCGAGTGGACAGCTGGTTGATTGTGTTTCCCGCGGTTCATCTGCTTTCTTTGATTCCTCATTTCTAATTCAATGTTGAGGTGAAGTGTGATGAAACGCATTGCGATCCTCGGATCAACAGGGTCAATTGGCACCCAAACGCTAGATGTGATCTCCCATTACCCGGATCTTTTCGCTGTAGAAGGGCTTGCTGGAGGCTATAACTTAAGCTTACTAGCAGAGCAAGTCAATCAATTTAAGCCCAAGAAAGTTTCCGTTGCAACGAAAAGCTTGGCAGATGAATTAAAGCTAATGGTTCCTTCATCCACTCGAGTTTATTATGGCGAAGAGGGTTTGCTCGAGGTTGCTGCTGGAACGGATGCGGACTATATGGTCAGTGCATTGGTTGGCAGTCAAGGGCTTCGTCCAACTCTTGCTGCGATTGAGGCTGGCAAGGACATAGGACTGGCTAATAAAGAAACATTGGTTACCGCAGGACATATTGTAAGGGAGCAAGTAAAGCGCCGCGGCGTTAAATTGTTACCTATAGATAGTGAGCATTCAGCTATCTTTCAATGTCTGAACGGTGAATCTATGAAGAATGTACATAAAATCACATTAACAGCTTCAGGTGGTTCTTTTCGAGATCGTACACGTGAGGACTTGCAGCATGTTACGGTTGAGCAAGCATTGCAGCATCCGAATTGGTCCATGGGAGCCAAAATCACTATTGATTCGGCGACAATGGTAAATAAAGGTCTTGAAGTGATTGAAGCTCATTGGTTGTTCCAATTGGCGTATTCGCAGATCGAGGTGCTTATTCATCCGGAGAGCATCATTCATTCCTTAGTGGAATTTGCTGACAACAGCATTATAGCTCAGTTGGGTAACCCTGACATGAGAGTTCCGATTCAGTACGCGCTTACGTATCCTGAGCGATTGAAGACGCCGACAGCCTCTTTGAATTTGGCTCAAATTGGGAAGCTACATTTTAGAGAGATGGATTACGAGCGGTTTCCCTGTTTAAAAATGGCCTTTGAGAGTGGTTTAGCAGGGGGTACAGCTACGACTGTATTTAATGCGGCTAACGAGGCAGCTGTTGAACGTTTCTTAAAGGGAGAAATTAAATTTCTACAAATTGAAGACATCATTTCGGATGCTTTAGACAAGCATGTTCTTGTATCTAATCCTGATTTGGAACAAATTATGGAAGCTGATGCTTGGGCAAGAGTCGCTGCCAAACGTATAAATTAATATGTTCGAATAAAGATGTTCTCTAGCATGAATTCGTTAGCAAGATAATATGTTCATAACATGGTGCAGCTTGTATTCGTATTGTGAATAATGTTAATCTTACTTAATAGTGTGAGTTTAAAAAGTGGCATACACTGGAACCGAGTAGGTTTTTATGAAGCTAAGCTTTTTAAACAACCCTCTAAAGAACGAGCCTAGCCATGGCACATACTTGACTAAACGATGCTAAAGGGAGGACGTTGCGAATTGGCTACGTTGCAGAATGTTTTTCAAATAGTGCTTTTGTTTTTTGTACTGGTTACCATACATGAATGGGGGCATTATTATTTCGCTAAACGCGCAGGTATTTTAGTGAGAGAATTTGCCATCGGATTTGGACCTAAACTGCTTTCATTTAAGAAGAATGAGACTCGGTATACACTACGCTTATTACCTATCGGTGGCTTTGTCCGCATGGCAGGTGAAGATCCGGAAATGGTTCAGATTAATCAAGGACAACGGATTGCGCTTGCTTTGAATGGCGACGATGAAATCACTCATATATATTTGAATGATTTCGATAAACGTCTAGATAGTTTAGTTGGCGTTGTGGAAGAAATTGATTTGGAACACAATCTAATGATCAAGTTAGATGTGGATGGGGAAATCAGACAGCTAAAGGTTCATCCTCAAGCTATGATGGTTAGCAAAAACAAGGAAACACAGATCGCTCCTTGGAACCGCCAGTTTGGCAGCAAGACGGTTGGACAACGTTCTCTCTCTATTTTTGCAGGACCGATGATGAATTTTGTTTTGGCCTTTGTTCTGTTTGTGGCTGTTGTTTTTATGGCCGGAGTTCCAGACAAGGTTAAAATTCGCAGTACGGAGCCTGGTTCACCTGCAGATAAAGGCGGACTAGCAGCCAACGATATTGTAATGATCGTAAATAATGAGCCGATAGGCGCTGACGGAACAAAACTTAGAAATCTGATCAAGCAATCAGCTAATAAGCCAATGGTATGGATTGTAGATCGTGGCGGAGAGCAGATGCGCAAGGAAATTACTCCTGAAGATAAAGGTGGAGGCCTTGTCGGAGTTACTCTAATGGCCGAAAACCGCAAAGCTGGCTTTACTGACGGCTTAGTTAACGGATGGAAGAGTATGTCCTCAGCAACAGTTTCGATACTAGATAGCTTCGGTAAGCTGGCAACGCTGCAGTTTAAAATGGATGATCTAGGCGGACCGGTGCGAATTGTTGAATTCACAAGCGAACAAGCGAGCGCCGGAATAGCACAGTATACGTTCTGGACAGCCTTAATGAGCTTGTATTTAGGCTTATTCAACCTGCTGCCGTTTCCTGCACTGGATGGGAGCCGACTTGTCTTTCTAGGGTTTGAAGCCATACGTGGGAAGCCAGTCGATCCAAGCAGAGAGAGCATGGTACATTTTGTTGGATTTGCGATGCTGATGCTGCTTATGATCGCTGTTACTTACAATGATATATTAAGGCTTATTACAGGATAAACTAAGTAGTTAACATAAGAGGTTGTTCGAAAAGTGGACTTTTTGAACACGTAAGATTAGTGAAGATTAACTACGTTAAGGTTTTTGGGAGGAACGTCAACCATGTCGAATGAAAAGCAATTTGTTAAGGAGATAACACCTCAAGGTGAAGATTTCTCCAGATGGTATATTGATGTAATTAAGAAAGCGGACTTGATGAGTTATTCACCGGTTCGCGGTTGTATTGTTTTTAAACCTGACAGCTATGAGATTTGGGAAAACATTCAGCGTGAGCTGGACGGACGTTTCAAGGAAACGGGTCATCGCAATGCGTATTTCCCGATGTTTATCCCAGAAAGCTTCTTTCAGAAAGAGAAAGATCACATTGAAGGCTTTAATCCCGAATTACCATGGGTTACGGAAGCAGGCGGCGAGAAGCTGGAGGAGCGTCTAGCTATTCGTCCAACCTCAGAGACCATGGTTGGGCATATGTACGCCGAATGGATTAACTCCTACCGTGACCTGCCTTTGCTGATCAATCAATGGGCTAATGTTGTACGTTGGGAAAAAAGAACTCAGCCGTTTTTGCGGACAAGCGAGTTTTTATGGCAGGAAGGACATACTGCCCATGAGGATGAAGCTGATGCACGCCGTGAAACCATGCAAATGCTGGAAATTTATAAGGACTTTGCAGAGAATTTCTTAGCGATTCCGGTAATTATTGGTCAAAAGACTCCTTCCGAAAAGTTTGCTGGCGCAGTAGACACGTATTCCATTGAAGCGATGATGAAGGATGGCAAAGCTGTTCAAGCTGGTACGTCGCATTATTTGGGGACAAACTTTGCTGTTGCCTTTGACATTAAATATTTGGACCGTGAGAATCAGCATCAGTTCTGTCATACAACGTCTTGGGGAGTTAGTACGAGACTGATTGGTGCTTTGATTATGGTGCATGGAGATGATCGTGGTCTTGCTTTGCCACCAAAAGTTGCTCCTACACAGGTTATTATGATTCCAATCGGACCTCCGAAAACGCGTGAACAGGTAGTTGGACGTGTTGACGAGCTCTTTAAAGAGTTGAAACAAGCTGGAGTGCGTGTCAAAGTAGATGATCGGGCAGATCAAACTCCAGGGTGGAAGTTCAATGAATACGAAATGCGCGGCATTCCGGTTCGTGTTGAACTAGGGCCGCGTGATATGGAAAATGGGCAAGTGGTGCTTGTTTCAAGAATATCTGGCGAAAAGCGGATGGTGAAGCAGGAGGATTTTGTCGAAGAAGTGAAAAACATGCTGGCGGAAATTCATCAACAAATGTATGATAGAGCTAAGCAGTTCAGGGATGATAATTTCACTTCCGTCGACAGCTTGGACGAGTTCAAAGCCTTCTTAGAAGAGAAGCGCGGCTTCGCCTTAGCTGGCTGGTGCGGTTCTGAAGCGTGTGAAGCACAGGTCAAAGAAGAAACTGGCGCAACGAGCCGTAACATTCCATTTGAACCGGTTGAGCATAAATCGAATTGTCTCGTATGTGGCGAGGCTTCCAAGCATACTGTAGTATTTGGCAGAGCGTATTAATACAGGTTATTAGTAAATATAGGGCAAATCGGAAAGCAACATCTCCTGTTTGCCCTTTGTATTTTTTTCGGGGATTTGGGGGAGGAAGTTCATGAGTAATACAGCAGTGAAAAGAGAACGGTTTGAAATGCTGATGGCTCAGGCTCGGGTGCCAGATGAGGTCGTAAACTCTTTTTTTCAAGATGGCTACATTGATAAAGTCGAAACGAGCCGTACGAACCGGGAGTGGACATTTTATATCATCAAAAACTCCCTTGTTCCTCAAGAGGTATACCGTTCGTTTTGCAAAATGATTCGTGATCAATTCGCTCATATTGCGGCCATACGTTTTATGCTGAGATATACCGATGATGTTGCTCCTGATTCAGTTGCCCATGAGTATTGGGGAATGTTCGTAGAGTGGGTGCAGCGTGAAGCGACTTCAGTCAACGGCTGGATGAATAAGGCTAAGATTGAAGTTCAAGGCGATCAATTAACTTTGCTTATGCTTGATTCAATAGGCCTGGAGCTAGCAAAAAAGAAAAATATTGGTCAATGGATACAATCGTATTTTTCTAATTTTTTCGGCGTAGAGCTGCAGGTAAAGTATGCGATGAATGAGGCGAGGGAAGAAGAGTACGAGAAATTTGCCCAGCAAATTGCTGAAGAAGGAAAAGTCGTTACCCAAGAAATGATGATCTCAATCGAAGCTGACCAGGAAGCAGATGCACTTAATGAGGCAGAATTGAAGCTAATGGTGGGTTACGATATTAAAGATGCACCGATTCCAATCCAAATGGTTCAAGACGAAGAAAAGAAAATTACACTGCAAGGTGCTGTATTCGGGCTTGATTCGAAAGAACTCAAAAACGGGATGACCTTGTTTACGTTTAATATAACTGATTTTACGGATTCAATGATGGTCAAGGCTTTTGCTAAGACGAAGGAAGATGTAAAGATCTATAGCTTGATTCAAAACGGCACTTGGCTGAAGGTTCGCGGCAAAGTAGAATATGATCGTTTTATGCAAATTCCTGAGCTGGTGCTGATGCCAAATGATATTAACGAAGTGTCGGCTCCCCCTGATCGCAAGGATGACGCTGAAGAAAAGCGCGTAGAGTTTCACCTTCATACGACCATGAGTACTATGGATGGAATCACTTCTATTGATAAGTATATAAAAATGGCGGCCAAATGGGGTCACAAAGCGATAGCAGTAACGGATCACAGCGGAATTCAAAGCTATCCGGACGCTTACAAGTACTCGAAGAAGCACGGGATTAAAATGATCTACGGTTTAGAGGCTAATGTAGTGGATGATGGGGTTCCTGTTGTTCTTAATGCTCGTTCAGTGGATTTGCGTGAAGCTGAATATGTTGTATTTGATATTGAGACAACGGGCTTATCTATTGTAAACAATAAAATCATTGAAATAGCGGGCGTTCGAATGCAGAATGGCAAAGAGATCGATCGATTTGCTAGCTTCATTAACCCGCATGAACGGATTCCTTATAATATTCAGCAGCTGACTAATATCAATGATGATATGGTTAGCGATGCTCCAGAGCTCGAGGATGTACTGCCGAAGTTTATTGAGTTTATCGGTGATAGCATATTGGTCGCTCATAACGCACGGTTTGACATGGGTTTTATACAGGCTAATTGTAAACGGCTAGGTATGCCGGAAGTGACTAATCCTTCCTTGGATACGTTAGAGATGGCAAGATTACTGTTTCCAACAATGAAAAATCACCGATTGAACACGTTAGCTGATAAATTTAAAATTGGCTTGGACAACCATCACCGAGCTGTAGATGACTCTGTTGCTCTTGGTTATATTTTATTTAACCTTATTAAAGAATCAGCGGATCGCGGTTTAATTGATTTGGTACAATTGAATGATAATGTAGGTAAGAATTTAAAAACTACAAGGCCGTTTCATTGCTGCATTTATGCCAAAGATGCGGTGGGCAAGAAAAACTTATTCTCCCTAATTTCCATTTCCCATACGGAGTACTTTCATCGGGTTGCCTGCATACCTAAGAGCAAGCTTATGGAGATGAGAGAAGGCTTAATTATTGTATCTGGCTGCGAAAAAGGCGAGTTCTATGAAGCTGTGTTAAACAAGTCCGTGGAGGAAGCGGAGCGGGTTGCCGAATTTTACGATATTCTGGAAATACAACCGACCTGCGTTAATATGCATCTAGTGGAAAAAGGCTTAGTTGGCAGCAAAGAACAGCTGGAGGACGCTAACCGCCGGGTGCTGCAAATAGGCCGTAAGCTTGGTAAAAAGGTGATAGCCACTGGCAATGTGCATTATCTGCATCCACGTGATAAAATATGCCGCGATATCACCATCAATGGTATAACTGGATTTAGCCCATTAAAGGATATCCGCAAACCGGAAGTTCATTTACGCACAACGAAAGAAATGCTTGCGGAGTTTGAATATCTCGGCAAGGAAACGGCTTATGAAATTGTTGTTACCAACACTTCTGAGCTTGCTGATCAGATCGAAGAGCTTGAGCTGTTCCCTACCAAGCTGTTTACACCAATTATCGAAGGCGCTGACGATGAAATCCGCAATACCTGCTATGATACAGCCAAACGTATATATGGTGAGCCGGTTCCAGAGGTTGTTACGGCGCGGCTGGAGAAGGAATTGGTGCCCATTATCAAATACGGCTTCTCTGCGAACTATTTGATTTCCGAGAGGCTCGTTAAGAAATCGAATGAGGACGGCTACCTGGTTGGTTCACGGGGATCTGTTGGATCGTCTGTAGTTGCCACTTTTCTTGGTATTTCGGAGGTTAATCCGCTGCCACCGCATTACATTTGTGCATCCTGCCAGCATTGTGAATGGATCCTCGATGGAAGTATACCAAGTGGATTTGACTTGCCGGATAAAGATTGCCCTAACTGCGGCACTAAATTAAAAGGCGAGGGGCAGGATATCCCATTTGAAACGTTCTTAGGTTTTAAGGGAGACAAAGTACCGGATATTGACTTAAACTTTTCGGGCGAATATCAACCCGTTGCCCATAACTATACCAAGGTATTATTTGGACCGAAAAATGTGTTCCGGGCTGGTACTATCGGTACAATTGCGGAGAAAACAGCATTTGGTTATGTGAAAAAGTATGAAGAAGAACAGGGCAAGAAGTGGCGTGGAGCCGAGATTAACCGTTTGGCTCTGGGCTTTACGGGGGTCAAGCGAAGTACAGGGCAACATCCTGGCGGTATAGTAGTAGTTCCTGATTATATTGATGTCGATGATATCACACCTGTACAATTTCCTGCGGATGACACGAGTTCAGAATGGAAAACAACCCATTTTGATTATCACGCCTTTGACGCTAACTTGCTGAAGCTCGATATTCTTGGGCACGACGATCCGACGATGATGCGGATGCTGCAGGATTTGACCGGTGTCGACCCGACAACCATCCCTATGAATGATCCGAAGGTAATGAGCATCTTTAACTCTACGAAGTCACTTGGTGTTGAGCCTGAGAAGATACGAACGCCAGTTGCCACTTATGGAGTTCCGGAGATGGGCACGAAATTCGTTAGGCAGATGCTTCAAGAGACACAACCGTCCTCTTTTGCTGATTTACTTCAGATATCTGGATTATCTCACGGTACCGGTGTATGGCTCGGAAACGCACAGGAGCTCATCAAGAAAGGAACCTGTAATATTAAGACTGTTATCGGCTGTCGTGATGACATCATGCTTTATTTGATTTATAAAGCAGGTATGGACGCGGGTCTTGCCTTTAAAATTACGGAGAGCGTGCGTAAAGGCAAGGGGCTGACGCCGGAGTGGAAGGAAGATATGAAGAAACACAAGGTTCCTGCTTGGTATATTGAATCTTGTGAACGTATTGAATACATGTTTCCAAAAGCACATGCCGCAGCCTACGTTATTTCTGCGGTCCGTACAGCCTACTTCAAGTTATATTATCCAATTGCTTATTATGCGACTTATTTTACGGTTCGAGCGGATGATTTCGATTTGGAGCTGCTGTGTCAAGGATATGATGCGATCCTACGCAAACTGATTGAGATTGAGGATAAAGGGTTTCAGGCGACTCCGAAAGAAAAAAGCATGATCTCTATCCTCGAGATGGCTTTGGAGATGACAGCTCGCGGATTTTCGTTCAAGCCTATTGATTTGTTTAAATCAGCCGCGACTAAATTCCTGGTTGAAGGTGATTCGCTTCTTCCTCCATTTTCTGCTATGGCTGGTATTGGAGAGAATGCAGCTATTAATATTGCGGCTGCAAAGGATGGCGGTCCGTTCCTATCCATAGAAGATTTTCAAAGTCGCAGCAAAGCATCCAAAACAATTGTGGAGCTGCTAGGGAGTATGGGATGCTTTCGTGGACTACCGGAGACCAATCAATTATCGCTCTTCTAAATAGAGCAGGCACTCATCATATTGCATACCTATAAGGCTTATGGTATAATCTTCTTTGGTAACAACGTAATAAGTTCCGATCTTAGAGAGTGGGGAAACCCACTCTTTACATTTTGTTATAGACATGAAAGCACTCGGCTTTCATTGACGATAGGAGGAAAAGAAGGTTGAGCACGCAAATAAAATCCGTAGTAGAGTCGCTTCTCCAGACTTACATGGAAGAGAACGGATTTGAGCTGGTCGATGTAGAGTATGTAAAGGAAGGCAGTAACTGGTTTTTGCGTGTGTATGTGGACAAGGAAGGCGGCATCGATATTGATGATTGCGGCCGTATTAGTGAATTCTTAAGTGAAAAATTAGACGAAGATGACCCCATTCCTACTGCCTATTTCTTAGAGGTTTCATCACCTGGTGCGGAACGTCCATTGAAAAAAGTGCAGGATTATTATAAAGCTGTAGGTGAAAATGTGTTTGTAACCACTTATGAGCCAGTTAATGGATTGAAGGAATTTGAAGGTACACTACTGTCGTTTAATGAGGAAACGGTTGAAATTGAAATCGGCAAAAAGAAGCATGCAATCCCTTTTAACAAAGTGGCTGGTGCGAGATTAGCAATCGTATTTTAAATAAATTGTGGATTTTATGAGAGGGGGAACTCCGTTCAAATGAATACCGATTTTATTGATGCTCTGTCGGAAATCGAAAGGGAGAAAGGTATAGCCAAGGAAGTGTTGATCGATGCGATCGAGGCTGCACTAATCTCAAGCTATAAACGAAATTTCAATACAGCCCAGAATGTCCGTGTCGACATTAATCGTCACACTGGATTGATTAAAGTGTACGCTCGTAAAACGGTTGTGGATGATGTATTGGATCCGCGTCTGGAAATATCGTTGGAAGCTTCGCGCGAAATTAATGCAAACTACCAACTGAATGATATTGTTGAAATTGAGGTTACACCACGCGACTTTGGGCGGATCGCAGCACAAACAGCGAAACAAGTAGTTACTCAACGTATACGTGAAGCGGAGCGCGGATTAATCTATAATGCTTTTGTTGATAAAGAAGAGGATATCGTTACAGGTATTGTACAACGTCAGGATTTGCGTAATATTTACATTGATTTAGGTAAAATTGAGGCAGCACTGCCTTTGACCGAATTGATGCCGACCGATAAATTTAAACAAGGCGATAGGGTTAAAGCCTATATAACTAAGGTTGAGAACACAACCAAAGGGCCACAAATTATTTTATCTCGTACGCATCCTGGTTTACTGAAGCGTCTTTTTGAGTTGGAGGTACCAGAAATTTTTGACGGTGTTGTTGAAATTCGTTCGGTTGCCAGAGAAGCTGGCTTTCGTTCTAAAATTGCCGTTCATTCCCGCAATGCAGAGGTAGATCCGGTTGGTTCCTGTGTAGGTCCCAAGGGGATGCGCGTGCAAACCATAGTGAACGAACTAAAAGGCGAGAAGATCGATATTGTGCGTTGGATCGAGCAAGTGGATGAGTATGTAGCGAACGCATTGAGTCCATCGAAGGTGCTGGAAGTAAATGTGTTCGAAAGCGAGAAGATGGCACGGGTGATTGTACCCGATTATCAGCTTTCTTTAGCTATCGGGATTAAGGGTCAAAATGCGCGGCTAGCTGCTAAATTGACGGGCTGGAAGATTGACATCAAGAGTGAGACGCAGGCTGAGCAAGAATATGGCCGCCCGAAAACATACAATGATGAAATGAACCAGGATTCAATAAGCGTTGACTGAGTCCAGCAGCCGGTACGGTAGTGGGCGACATATATACGCTGTGCGGTTGCACCGGAGGTGATCATGGATGAAGCAAAGAAAAATTCCTCTTCGTAAATGCGTTGCATGCCAGCAAATGATGGCGAAAAGAGAATTGATCCGCGTTGTCAAAACGCCAAGTGACGAAATACTGATAGATTTGAGCGGTAAAAAAGCTGGACGGGGAGCCTACCTTTGTGGAAAGTTATCCTGTTTTAAGCTGGCTAAGAAGAGCAAGGCCTTAGACCGCGCATTAAAGCAAACGGTAAGTGCAGACATCTACGATGCTTTGGAGCAAGATTTCATCAAAGTGGAAGATGAATTTATTGCCGGTAAGGAAGCAGCGGTGGATGATGAAGAATAATTTTTTTAATAACCTAGGTATGGCCATGAGAGCGGGCAAGATAACTACAGGTGAAGAATCCGTTATTGATTCAGTTCGTAAGGGCGAGGCTAAGCTTGTCATTGTAGCTGAAGATGCTGCGGTTAATACAAGTAAAAAAGTGGGCGATAAATGCAATACCTATCGTGTTCCCCTACATCAGTACGGCAGCCGTGAACAGTTGGGAGCAAGCATCGGAAAGGAATCACGAGTTGTTATAGCCGTGACCGATGCGGGGTTTGCGAAAATGCTGAAGAAAAGTCTGGAAAATCGTACGGAGGTGGACAGTATTGAGTAATCAAGACAACAATAAGGAAAAACTAAGAGTATACGAATATGCTAAGTCTTTAAATATGAGTAGCAAAGAGATTATAACAATATTAAAAAGACTAGGTATCCCGGTTAATAATCATATGAGCGTAATGGAGAATAATACAGTGGATAGTGTAGAGAAGTTTTTTAAAGATGTTAAAGCAAACGCTGCTGCCAAGCGCAGTACAACACCGGTTAGCACAGCTACCAAGGAGACGGCACAGCAGGTGACGCCTCAGCCACAAGCTCAAGCAGCAGCACCAGTTCAGCCGCAGGTTCAACAAGCTCAGCCGGAAGCAGATAAGCCGGTTCAAGCAGCGTCAACTCAAACAGCAGCACCAGCTCCAAGACCTGCTAGTTCCCAACAGAGCCAAGGCTCAAGCAGTCAAGCAGGCGGCAGCTCTCAAGGGCAGCAGCGTTCAGGTTATCAAGGCAACAGGCCTCAAGGCCAAGGATCACAGCAAAGCGGTGGATATCAGCAGCGCAGTGGTCAACAAGGCGGCCAGCAAGGTAGCTACCAGCAGCGCAGTGGCGGTCAACAAGGCGGCCAAGGTGGGTATCAACAGCGCAGCGGCCAACCAGGCAGCCAGCAGGGCAGCGGAGGCTACCAACAACGCAGCGGCCAATCAAGTGGTGGTCAACAAGGCGGCCAAGGCGGAGGCTACCAACAACGCAGCAGCAGCCAACCAAGCGGCGGCCAAAGTCGTCCAGGCGGGTACCAAGGTGGTCAAGGACAGCAAGCTAACCGTCCAAGCGGAACTGCTGCCGGTAATGCCGGACGCCCAGGCGATCAAAGATCGAGCCGTCCTCAGGGACAAGGTTCTTTTGAACAGCGCAAGCCATTTGAGCAAAGAAGCGCTGGAAGCTCCAGCCCATTTAACAAGTCTGTGGGTGGTGCAAGACCCGTTGATGGAGAGCAAGAAAATAAGCTAGCCAAGAAAACCAAACCTAATGAAAAGCGCTATGACGACAACAAATTCAGTTCGTCTAGAGGCCCTAACAATAGAGGCAATAACAGAGGTAATAACAAAGGCAGATACCAGCAAGAAACGGTCAAGAAAGAAAAGATTGATAATACACCTAAGAAAATTATTGTCCGTGGAACTATGACGGTAGGTGAAATGGCGAAGTCTCTCCATAAGGATGCTTCTGAAGTTATCAAGAAGCTGTTGTTCCTTGGTGTAATGGCTACCATTAACCAAGAGCTTGATCTGGATGCGATTCAATTGCTTGCAGGTGATTATAAAGTAGAAGTAGAACTGAAAATTCCGGTTGAGGAAGACAAGTTCGAACAGTTCGAGGAAAAAGATGAAGAAGAGGATCTGTTTGAACGTCCACCGGTTGTTACTATCATGGGTCACGTAGATCATGGTAAAACAACGTTGTTGGATGCTATCCGTAAAACAAGTGTTACGGAAGGCGAAGCAGGGGGTATTACCCAGCACATCGGTGCGTATCAAGTTGAAACTCATAACAAGAAAATTACATTCCTTGATACACCGGGTCACGAAGCCTTTACATCGATGCGTGCGCGTGGAGCTCAAGTAACCGATATTACGATAATTGTTGTTGCCGCAGACGACGGTGTTATGCCGCAAACGGTTGAAGCAATTGCTCATGCTAAGGCTGCTAAAGTGCCTATTATCGTTGCAGTTAATAAAGTAGATAAAGAGGGCGCTGATCCTGAAAAAATCAAACAGGCGCTTACCGAGTATGAACTCGTTCCGGAAGAGTGGGGCGGCGACACGATATTCTGTAACATTTCCGCGAAACAGCGTATCGGACTCGAGAATCTTCTTGACATGATTTTATTGGTAGCTGAGGTTCAAGAGATTAAAGCTAACCCTAATAAACGTGCTAGAGGTACAGTTATTGAAGCAGAGCTTGACAAAGGTAAAGGTCCGGTTGCTCGTGTCTTGATCCAGCATGGTACATTGAGAGTTGGCGACAGCTTTGTAGCTGGTGTTTGCTTCGGTCGTGTTCGTGCAATGGTTAACGATAAAGGCAAGAAATTAAAAGAAGCAGGCCCTTCGACTCCAGTTGAAATCACGGGTTTAACTGAGGTGCCGCAGGCTGGAGATCCGTTTATTTGCTTCGAGGATGAGCGTAAGGCAAGAGCTATTGCTGAAAAACGTGCAGTAAGCTTGAGACAATCAGAGATGGGCGCAAATGTTCGAGTTACCTTGGATGATTTGTATAAACACATCAAAGATGGTGAAATTAAAGATCTTAATGTTATCATCAAAGGTGACGTTCAAGGTTCAGTTGAAGCACTGCGTGGTTCTTTGGAGAAAATCGATATTGAAGGCGTACGTGTTAAAATCTTGCATCATGGAGTTGGCGCAATTACCGAGTCCGATGTAATATTAGCCTCTGCATCCAATGCTATCGTGATCGGATTTAACGTTCGTCCGGAGCCACAGGCTAAAAACACCGCTGATCAAGAAAAAGTGGACATTCGTCTGCACAGCATCATCTACAAAGTAATGGAAGAAATTGAACATGCTATGAAAGGGATGCTTGATCCAATCTACAAAGAGAATATTATTGGCCAAGCTGAAGTTCGTAATGTATTCAAAGTTTCCAAAATCGGGGTTATTGCAGGTTGTATGATCACCTCTGGGAAAATCGCACGTAACGCACAAATGCGCTTGATCCGCGCTGGAATTGTCGTTTTTGAGGGCAACATTGACTCGCTAAAACGATTCAAGGACGATGCGAAAGAAGTAGCGCAAGGTTATGAGTGTGGTATATCTCTAGATAAATTCAACGATATTAAAGAGGGCGACATTATTGAAGCCTTCGTTATGGAAACTGTTGAGAGGTGATCTGAATGGCTCGAGTACGTGTAGGAAGAGTCGGAGAGCAAATTAAGAAGGAATTAAGCCAGATCATACAGTCAGAAATGAAAGATCCGCGTATCGGTTTTATTACAGTGACCGGCGTTGATCTCACGAATGACTTATCTCAGGCCAAAATTTTCCTTAGTGTGCTAGGGACCGATGAACAGAAGGAAGAAACATTGAAAGCACTGGGCCGCGGCAGCGGGTTTATCCGTTCGGAGATTGGTAAAAGAATTCGGTTGCGCAAAATTCCAGAATTGCTGTTCCGTTTTGACGCCTCAATTGATTACGGTACTAAGATTGAGCGTCTATTGGATCAAGTTAATGGGGAGAACGCCGGGCTATGACGGTATCGTCTCATTCCGAAGCTTACGCAGCCGAATTGGAAGCCGCAGCTCACTTCATTCTGACCAATGATGATTTCCTGGTAGTGTCACACATCCAACCGGATGGTGACGCTGCTGGGTCAACATTTGCGGTTGCTTGGATATTGAGTGCTTTGGGCAAACGGTTTACTTTGATCAATGAAGGACGTATGCCAGACAAGTTCATGTATATGGCGGCAGGTCAGCATTCTATAGTTAACTATGAAGCGGATACTGCCTCCGTAATTACATATCAAAATATCATCAGTGTGGATTGTGCGGATTATTCTCGAATCGGTAGCGTGCACAAGTTATTTACAGGTGAGGCAAAAATTCTGAATATCGATCATCATGCAACCAACGACCGTTTTGGCAGCGTTAACTTAGTAATGGATACGGCTGCAGCTACTGTTGAGATCCTATATGATCTAGCTATTCAATTGAATATTTCATTGTCCTACGAGTTGAACGTATGTATTTATTCAGGCTTGCTGACAGATACAGGCGGCTTTCGGTATGCTAACACTTCAGCCAAGGTAATGAATATTGCTGCAGACATGCTGAAGCGTGGCGTTAAAGGTCATGAATTAGCAGAGCATCTTCTGGAGAAGCTTACCTATCCACAAATTTCTATAATCAAAAGTAGTTTGAATACATTAGCATTTGCTCACGGCAATCAAGTAGGTTGGCTTGCAGTTTCACTGCAGGACTTGGTTAGCAGCGGAGCTTCAAGTGATGACCTGGACGGTCTTGTCAATTATCCTCGTAATGTCGAGGGTGTTGAAGTAGGCTTGCTTTTCAAAGAAAAAGCAGGTGGCGTTGTAAAGATAAGCTTACGGTCTTCCGGTAAAGTGGATGTAGCGCAAGTAGCCAAGAAGTTCGGCGGTGGCGGCCACGTGCGTGCTGCGGGGTGTGCGGTTTACGGTACTTTAGAGGAAGCGGTCCAACAGGTTGTTAAGGAAGTAGGGTTGGCATTAGCATGACAAAAGAAACATTCGAAGGTATACTTCCAGTATGGAAGCCCAAGGGGTTTACTTCCCATGATGTGGTGGCCAAAGTCCGGGGAATTCTCAGAATTAAACGCATCGGGCACACAGGAACACTTGACCCACAGGTGACTGGTGTATTACCGCTATGTATTGGGCGTGCTACACGTCTTGTGGAATATATTCAAGAGCTTCCCAAAGCTTATGAGGCAACACTGAAGATTGGTTTTGCTACAGACACGGAGGATGCAGGCGGAGAGGTAATTGAGCGTGCTGATGAGGTTCGTCTGACGCAAATCCAAGTGGAGGATGTTATCTCTTCTTTCGTTGGGGAGATCGAACAAGTTCCTCCTATGTACTCGGCTGTAAAAGTAGACGGCAAACGCTTGTATGAGTTGGCTCGTCAAGGATTGGAAGTGGAACGTAAAGCAAGGAAGGTAACCATCTACAAAATCGATATTTTGCAAATGGATCTAGATCTTCCATGTCCTGAAATTCGCTTTCATGTTCAATGCTCGAAAGGAACCTATATTCGTACATTATGTGTAGATATGGGTAAGAAATTAGGTTATCCAGCTGTAATGTCGGACTTAGTTCGTACATCTACAGGAAGCATTGGACCCGAGCAATGCCTAACTTTGGAGCAGATTGAGCAGGAGCTGCTACAAGGTACGCTTGCTCAGAAGCTAATACCTGCACAAAGAGCGTTAGCTCATTTACCATCTGTAAATTTAAACGAAGAACAAACCCGCAGAGCGCTTCTCGGTCAAAAGATTCTTTTTACACCATCCGAAGAGCAGCTTCTTGCTATACAAGATCAGATAATAACAGCCTATTCCCCGAATGCCCAATTTATTGGAATTTTTCAATGGGATTCAGGCAGCGCGGAGCTTCGCCCAGTAAAAGTGTTCTCTTAGCATGTTATTGTCTCATAAGAATTGTAGGTGAACTTTGTATTCATGCAATCGCTAGAATTAGGATATCCTATAATATCACAAAGCAATCTCTCAAATATGGGGCCGCAGGTACTAGCCATTGGAGATTTCGACGGTGTTCATTTGGGACATCAGGAAGTTATCAAGCGTGCTATTCATACCGCTGAAGGCTTGCGAATCCCTGCTTCTATAATGACGTTTCATCCTCATCCGAGACAAGTGCTGGGCCAATGCAAATACGTTCAGCTTCTGACTCCTGTGGAGCAAAAGAAACGGCTAATGGAAGCATTAGGTGTAGATAACATGTACATCGTGTCTTTCAATAATGAACTGATGAAGGTTTCTCCTTCAGAGTTTGTTGAAAATATGCTCGTACCGATGAAAGTCAATACCGTCATTGTAGGGTTTGATTTCACCTTTGGCCATCTGGGGGCCGGCACACCGGATACCTTATGCGAGCTGGCACAAGGACGTTTTGCTGTTGAAGTGATACGACCGTTTCATCAAAATGGAAGTAAGGTCAGCAGCACATGGGTTCGTGAACATCTATTGTCTGGTAATCTCGAGCAAGCTAACGCTTTATTGGGACGGCCTTACTCCTTAAATGGGATCGTTGTTCATGGAGATGGAAGAGGTAAAACGATTGGGTTTCCGACTGCTAACATTGATTTGCTTGATCCTTTCCTTATCCCGACCTTAGGTGTATATGCGGCTCGTGTTACCGTTGATGGACAAACCTATAACAGTGTGATGAATGTTGGAAACAAGCCAACCTTTGAGTCAAATTTGGAGAAACCAACGTTAGAGGCGCATCTGTTTGATTTTTCGGAGTCAATTTACGGTAAAGAAGTGACCGTTGATTTTATCAGTTATTTGAGGCCGGAGCGCAAGTTTTCGGGTGTTACTGAGCTGATAGCACAAATTCAAAGAGATGCAGATCAGGCTAAATTACTTTTAGCGTAATCTAGCATGACTAACTATTATTTTACTTTTCCTAGCAAGCTGTGTTATAATCAAAAAGTTGTCGGAAACGTCAACATTAGAACCTTGGCATGGAGAATCGAGAACTCCGACGATCTCTGGGCCTTTGGGGATACCAAATCATTCATGGAGGTGACTCAATAATGGCATTGACACAAGAACGTAAACAAGAATTGATTCAAACGCACAAAACGCATGAGTCCGATACAGGATCACCGGAAGTGCAAGTTGCTATTCTTACAGAAAACATTGTAAACTTGACTGGCCATCTTAAGACTCACAAGAAGGATCATCATTCTCGTCGTGGTCTTTTGAAAATGGTAGGTCAACGTCGTAAATTGTTAGCTTATTTGAAAAACAAAGACGTTACCCGCTACAGCGCATTGATCGCGAAGTTGGGACTGCGTCGTTAATAGGATTAGCTGCAAAAGAGCAACCATGGTTGTCTGCTGTTCGGGTCCGGTTTGGGCTGGGACAACAGATAGCGAGGTTGCTTTTTCGTATGCATAACTTCGTACTTTATGAATAAAGAGATTTATTTCGATTAAAGAAGGAAATACTGATCATTATGCAGAAATGTTATATAGATTAAATTAGTAAAACCTAACCTTTATTTTTCGAGGATGCTTATGAAGTAAGTTTCCTTATGATATTATGATAACTTTCAGGAGGTTTTTATGGAAAAACGAGTGCAAATGGATTTAGGCGGACGTCCCTTAATTCTTGAAACGGGCCGTTTTGCCAAGCAAGCGAATGCTGCAGTAATGGTTCGCTATGGAGATACAGTGGTGCTGTGTACAGTGACAGCTTCGACAGGACCTAAGGATCTAGATTTCTTTCCTTTGACTGTAAACTACGAGGAACGTCTGTACGCGGTTGGTAAAATTCCAGGAGGCTTCATTAAACGGGAAGGTCGTCCAAGTCAAAAAGCGATATTATCAAGCCGATTAACCGATCGCCCGATTCGCCCTTTATTTCCGGAAGGCTTTCGTAATGATGTACAAATAGTTTCTATCGTAATGAGCGTAGACCAAGAGTGTGCGCCGGAAATTGCAGCTATGATTGGTACTTCAGCGGCATTGAGCATCTCAGATGTTCCTTTTAACGGTCCGGTTGGTGGAGTAATTGTAGGGCGTGTGGATGGTCAGTTTGTGATTAATCCAACGTTGGAGCAGG
The DNA here is from genome assembly GCF_013141765.1 of Paenibacillus foliorum. Classification (GTDB taxonomy): domain Bacteria; phylum Bacillota; class Bacilli; order Paenibacillales; family NBRC-103111; genus Paenibacillus_S; species Paenibacillus_S foliorum. The sequence goes on along the minus strand of NZ_WHOD01000045.1, from coordinate 222,282 downwards.
TTGACAAGAGTGATATCCATCTAGTGGTAGCTGGAACTAAGGATGCCATCATGATGGTTGAAGCAGGGGCCAATGAGGTTCCGGAAGAAGTTATGTTGGAAGCGATCATGTTCGGTCATGATGAAATTAAGAAAATCGTTGCCATTCAAGAGCAGTTAGTTTCAGAGGCTGGCAAACCTAAAATGGAAGTTAAATTACATACAGTAAATGAAGAAGTCAACCGTGATGTTCGAGCATTTGCTCAAGCCAGATTGGTTGAAGCTGTTAAAATTGCTGAGAAGCATGCTCGTCAAGAAGCCATCGATGTGGTTAATGAAGAGACAGTTGAGCATTTCAAAAATGAGTATGCAGAAACGCCGGAGAAGCTGGCTGATGTTAAAGAAACGCTTTACGACATCGTTAAAGATGAAGTACGTCGACTCATTACTCACGATAAAGTTAGACCGGATGGACGTGGCTTAGACGAAATTCGTCCGATTGAGTGCGATATCGATTTACTGCCTCGTACACACGGTTCCGGTTTGTTTACTCGTGGACAAACGCAGGCTCTGAGTGTTTGTACGCTTGGTGCACTTGGCGATGTGCAAATCTTGGACGGGCTTGATTTGGAAGAAACCAAACGCTTTATGCATCACTATAATTTCCCGCCATTTAGTGTCGGCGAAGCAAGACCTTTGCGTCCTCCAGGCCGTCGTGAAATTGGTCACGGAGCACTAGGCGAGCGCGCATTAGAGCCAGTTCTTCCATCAGAGACTGATTTCCCTTATACGATTCGTCTTGTATCTGAAGTATTGGAATCTAACGGATCGACCTCACAAGCGAGTATTTGTGCGAGCACACTTGCCATGATGGATGCTGGAGTTCCAATTAAATCACCAGTTGCCGGAGTAGCTATGGGCTTAATCAAGGACGGAGATCACTTCTCAATCCTAAGTGATATTCAAGGGATGGAAGATCATCTTGGCGACATGGACTTCAAGGTAGCAGGTACTGCAGCTGGAGTTACAGCTTTGCAAATGGATATTAAAATTGACGGTATTGACCGTGCTATCTTAGGACAAGCTCTAGAGCAAGCGAAAAAAGGCAGAATGCACATTTTGGGTAAAATGCTGGAACGTATTCAACAGCCTAAAGCACAACTCTCCAAATATGCACCAAAAATTCTTACCATGCATATCAATCCGGACAAAATCCGTGATGTTATCGGCGCAGGCGGTAAAATTATCAATAAAATTATTGAAGAAACTGGCGTGAAGATCGATATCGAGCAAGATGGTCGAGTGTTTATTGCTTCCTCGAATCAAGAGATGAACGATAAGGCTCGTCAAATCATTGAAGGTATCGTTAAGGAAGTAGTTGTTGGCGAGACGTATTTAGGTACAGTTAAGCGTGTTGAGAAATTTGGTGCTTTTGTGGAGATTTTGCCTGGTAAAGAAGGCTTGGTTCACATTTCCCAGCTTTCAACAGAACGTGTAGCTAAAGTTGAAGATGTGGTTGCTATTGGGGACACTATCACCGTTAAAGTAACCGAAATCGACCAACAGGGCCGCGTTAATCTTTCTCGCAAGGCTGTTCTTACACCACAAGTACCTGCTCAATCTTAATCAGGTTATTTCATAGCATTGCAACGACAAAGAGCCAGAGAATTCTGTCTCTTTTTGTTTTGGTCTAATCTTGTCCTCCGACGCATATTTATGGGACAAACGATTCCATCGACAGGAGCAAGCTTATGAAATATATTCAGGTGATTATGATAACCTGTCTGTTTGCAACGGTCATGCTGGTGCTGCAGAGCTCAGAAAGTGTGAAATCCTTCATACAATACACCAAACAACATTCGGCGAATGTACCTGCAACCAGTCCGTTTCATATGGATAACCCTTCTGCGATTAAGGTTAACTCTGGATTAGGTAAGCTACAGGATCAAACGGCTATGCTTCAAGAAAAGATTATGCTGGAAGCGGATAAACGTAGGATTGCCCCTATCAACGCACAATTGGATAGAGTATGGAAGGCGATACCAGGGTACAATGGGGTGGAGGTTGATGTAGAGAAGTCGCTTGCGCTCACCTTAGAGCGGCAAACACCAGGTCAATTGCATTTAATCATGAGGGAGGTGCCGCCAGCCATCGGTTTGGAACAGTTGGGATCACACCCGATTTACAAGGGGAATCCCAATAAACCAATGGTATCTTTGATGATCAATGTTGCATGGGGAGAGCAATATTTACCCAAAATGCTAAGTATTCTGGAAAAAGAAAATGTCCGAGCGACCTTTTTTTTCGATGGAAGCTGGTTGAAAAAAAATATTCCGACTGCACAGATCATTAAGGATAAAGGACATGAGCTTTCTAATCATGCATACTCCCATAAAAATATGAGCCAAATATCGCGGGATCAGGCTTATCAAGAGATTTTCAAAACCCAACAGCTGCTGGAAAAAGAATTAGGTGTAGTCAATGTGTTGTTTGCACCGCCTTCAGGCGATTTCAACCAAGCAACAGTCGATATTGCCCGTCAGCAAAAGTTGAAAACGATCTTGTGGACATTAGATACTGTAGATTGGCAAAAGCCATCGCCTTCAACTATTGTGAACAAAATTTCTGCAAGAATAGAACCGGGATCATTAGTTCTTATGCATCCGACGTCATCATCAAGCGAAGCATTAGAGCGAATGATAAAAGTAATCAAAAATAAAGGACTCCAGCTTGGAACCGTAAGCGAAGTAATTTCTTCTGATCGCATTCCCAAAGTTGAGTCTGCTGAGCAATAATGGTAATATAAGAAAAGCTTCAGATCGAAGCAGTTCGATGAAGATACATTCGTGTCTCAGCAGTAGCTTTTCTTGCAATATAAGAATGGTTCAGCTAAGCTGAAAACTTATGCATTCCATATTTTAAGAAAAGCTTCAGATCGAAGCAGTTTGAAGAAGATACAATTTAATTGATACATAATGAGATTTTCCGAGGAGGCTCCCTTCATTGAATAAATATACCTTGAACAATGGGCTGCGGGTCATCGTTGAACCTATTCCAACTTGCCGCTCCGTATCCTTTGGGATTTGGGTAAAAACAGGTTCGCGTAATGAAAGCAGAGAAATTAACGGTATTTCACATTTTATCGAGCACATGCTGTTCAAGGGAACGGATAAATATTCCGCCAAGGATATAGCAGAATTGTTTGATGGTATCGGCGGCAACGTTAACGCATTTACGTCTAAAGAGTATACATGCTACTATGCCAAAGTACTGGATGAGCACTTGCCTATAGCTGTTGAAGCCTTGGCTGATATGTTCTTCCGTTCAACCTTTGATCCAACTGAATTAGAGAAAGAAAAGAATGTCATTTTTGAAGAAATCTCCATGTATGAGGATACACCTGATGATATGGTTCATGATTTAATTGCCAAAGCGGCTTTTGAAAACCATTCTTTAGGTTATACAATTATTGGAACCGAACAAAACCTGACGGCCATGGATTCGAACACACTGCGAAATTACATGAAAGAAAAATATAGTATCGAAAATACGGTCATCGCAATTGCAGGTAATGTAGATGATTCGATTCTGGCATTAATGGAACAACACTTTGGAAGTTTTCAAAACAATGGAACCGAACAAACGTTTACTCCACCTTCATTTTTCAGCAATTTAGAATACCATGAGAAGAAAACGGAGCAAAATCATATTTGCCTATCGCTACCTGGTCTGTCTGCTAAAGATGACCGGCTATATGCGATGGTCTTGCTGAACAATGCTATCGGCGGTGGAATGAGTTCACGGTTATTTCAAGAAATTAGAGAAAAACGCGGCATGGCCTATTCGGTCTATTCCTATCATACCTCTTATCAAGACGGTGGTATGTTTACGATTTATACAGGAACAGCACCTAAGCAAACGGCAGATGTGTTGAAGGTAACTATGGAGCTGCTTAGCGAACTTAAAAATCAAGGGCTTACTGCAAGTGAGCTCAAAAAAGGCAAGGAGCAGATGAAAGGAAGTCTGATCCTTAGTTTGGAGAGCACCAGCAGTCGGATGAACCGGTTAGGTAAAAACGAGCTAATGCTTGGAAGACATTATAGCATGGACGAAATCATTGAACGCATTGAGAGTGTTGAACTTGATCACATTCAGGAATTGACGCAGGAGATGCTTGCTACTCCTTTTGCTTTGGCGATGGTGGGGCAAAAAGCAGATGTGATTGACGGCTTCAGGAGGGATCAACTTGTTTAATGTACAAATCAAGCGGTTGCCAGGCAACGAAGATATTCAGCTTCCACAAAAAATGTCGCTCCTGGCAAGCGGCTTTGATCTTTATGCCGCGGTTAATGAACCGATAGAGTTAAACCCAGGGCAGCGAATGCTGATCCCAACAGGCTTCTGTTTGGCAATGCCATCGGAGCTGGAGGCTCAGATTCGTCCGCGCAGCGGTTTAGCACTGAAGCATGGCATTACTGCGTTAAATTCACCGGGAACGATTGATGCGGATTATCGCGGCGAGGTCAAGGTTCTACTTATCAATCACGGTTTGGATTCATTCATTATTGAGAGAAATGAGCGAATCGCCCAGATGGTTTTCCAGGAGGTTCCGAAGGTGCAATTAATCGAGGTTGATGAGCTTGAGGATACGGACCGTGGTGCGGGTGGTTTCGGACATACCGGAACGAAGTAATAAAACAAAGCTTATTGCGATTATTTATTGTTTTAAGACTCCAATGAATTTAAAACTTGTAGAGTACTTTCTGTTTGCAATAGCAAGCAGGAGGTACTCTTTTTGTTTTCTTAGTACATTGCTTTGGAAAAGCCGTTTCTTTATTCAGCCAAGTAACCCATCCATAGGCGAGAGCATAGTATGAGTTATGGATTGCGATTAGAAAGAGGTGAGAATGAATGCTTACAGGAATTCAAGTGGCTTTGATTGGCGGCGATGCCAGGCAGCTTGAAGTCATTTATAAATGCTCCGAGTTAGATGCTTCTGTCGTCTTGATCGGGTTTGATAATCTGCAAAATCAATTCAGCGGGATTACAAGATCCGAGCTGAGTTCTGAGGTTCTTGAGGGGATTGATGCAGTCATTTTGCCGGCGGTGGGAACGGATGATCACGGTAATGTGGAGAGTATCTTCTCTGCCTCAGAGCTCCGCCTAACAGATGCACATATCCAGGCCTTGCCCAAGCATGCCAAGATTTTCACAGGAATGGCTAAACCTTACTTGCGCAACTTGTGTGCTAAGTATTCGATTTCAATTGTTGAGCTTTTCGATCGGGATGATGTAGCCATTTATAACTCTATTCCGACAGCAGAGGGTGCCATTATGATGGCGATTCAAAACACCGATTTTACTATACATGGCTCGCAATCTATGGTGCTTGGATTTGGTAGAACGGGGATTACTTTGGCACGGACATTGCAAGGACTCGGCGCAAAGGTGAAGGTAGGCGTCAACAAACCTGAGTATTACGCACGTGCTTGGGAGATGGGTTTTACACCCTTTTACACACAGGATTTATACGCTCAAACAGCGAATATTGACTTGCTTTTTAACACAATTCCGTCTATGATAGTCACAGCACAAATTATTGCCAATATTCCACATCGTGCAGTGATCATCGATTTGGCCTCTAAGCCAGGCGGAACGGATTTTCGTTTTGCTGAAAAAAGAGGAATCAAAGCGATGCTCGCTCCAGGACTCCCCGGAATTGTTGCACCGAAAACAGCCGGTCGCATCATCGCTGATACCTTGAGTCGTATTATTCTTGAGGATGCAGGACTGAGGAGGAATGTGGAATGAATTGGCAGGGAAAGACAGTTGGTTTTGCTTTGACAGGGTCCCATTGTACGTTTGCTGAGACGATGCCGCAAATACAGCGATTTATTGACGCCGGAGCCCGGGTGGTTCCGATCGTTTCTTATACCATACTTACAACGGATACGCGCTTCGGTACGTCAGAGAATTGGCAAAAACAGTTGAAAGAGATCACAGGGAATGATATCATTTCTTCAATTGTCGATGCGGAACCATTAGGTCCGAGCAAATTGTTGGATGTGCTTGCAATAGCTCCATGTACAGGGAATACAACGAGTAAACTGGCAAATGCCATGACCGAAAGTCCGGTTCTGATGGCGGCTAAAGCACAAATGCGTAACCATCGTCCTGTAGTATTAGCTATCTCTACTAATGATGGTCTTGGTTTGAATGCTATGAATATCAGCAAGCTTTTAATTACTAAAAACATTTATTTTGTTCCGTTCGGTCAAGACGCACCTACGGCGAAGCCAAATTCCTTGGTAGCTCGTATGGACTTGATTATGGAAACCTGTGAAGCAGCCCTTCAAGGCAAGCAGCTTCAACCTATGGTTATTGAACGGTTCAATTATCAATAATGATTACTCGCATAGGGGAGAGACGAACAGATGTCGAATCAAAAATTATTCAATGTTGCTGTTGTTGGAGCAACAGGTGCTGTAGGAGAACAAATCTTACGTTTGTTAGAGGAACGCAATTTCCCCATTAATGAATTGAAATTGTTATCTTCCGAGCGGTCTGCTGGAAGTAAACTGCAGTTTAAAGGTCAAGAGATAACTCTAGAAGCAGCAGCTCCTGACAGTTTCAAAGGAATTGATATTGCATTGTTCAGCGCTGGAGGCAGTGTAAGTTTAGAATTAATTCCTCACGCCATTAAGCATGGTGCTGTGTGTATCGATAATACGAGTGCTTACCGGATGGATTCGGAAACTCCGCTTGTTGTTCCTGAAGTCAATATTGATAAAATTAGCGAGCATAAGGGAGTTATTGCAAATCCGAATTGCTCTACGATTCAAATGGTTGCAGCATTAAAGCCTTTATATGATCGTTACGGGATTTCACGTATTATCGTTTCCACCTACCAAGCTGTTTCCGGAGCTGGGGCGCGTGCTATAGATGAAATGCTTCGCCAATCTCGTGAAATTTTAGATGGCAACCCGGTTGAACCACAAATTTTGCCGGTTGGGGCGCTTCCAGTTAAGCATCAAATAGCTTTTAATGCTATTCCACAAATTGATAAGTTTACTGACAATGGTTTTACTTATGAAGAAATCAAAATGATTAATGAAACTAAAAAAATCATGGGCGATGATTCATTGGAAGTAACGGCTACATGTGTTCGTATCCCTGTTATTTACGGTCATTCCGAGTCGGTTTATGTTGAATTGAAACAGGACTTTGATGTCGAGGAAGTAAAACAATTGCTCGCAGACGCCCCAGGTATTGTTCTGCAGGATAATCCGGCAGAACAATTATATCCATTGGCAAGCGACGCAGCGGGTAAGCTGGATACTTTCGTAGGGCGGGTGCGCAGAGATTTAAGCAATCCAAGAGCTCTTAATATGTGGATTGTTTCGGATAATTTATTAAAAGGCGCAGCTTGGAATGCTGTACAAATAGCGGAATATATCGCCATTGAACAGAAGTAATAACAAGTGGGCTTCCTGAGTAGGGAAGCCTGGCTTGTGTTTTTTGAAGTATATCCTTACGCAGTAAGCATCCACAAGGATGCTTAAGATTACGCTTACGAAGAAGGCTTTCTACGAAAGCTAAGTATAACCTTGCGAAGTAAGCATCCATACGGATGCTCTTAAGGAGGGACCCTCATGAAAATTCTAGTACAGAAATTCGGAGGCACGTCCCTTTCCACTGTCGAAGCAAGAGCACATGTCATAGAACACATCCAAGATGCATTAGCACTAAACTACAAGCTAGTTGTCGTCGTATCGGCAATGGGGAGAAAAGGCGAGCCCTATGCAACAGATACATTGCTTGATGTGATTAATCAGAATGGTAACCATTTGCCAGCCAGAGAGAAAGACATGCTGCTTTACTGCGGTGAACTCATTTCTGCTGCTACACTATGCAGTTTATTGAATGCGCAAGGCATTCATGCAACCGTATTAAACGGAGCGCAGGCCGGTATTACAACAAATGACGATTTTGGAAACGCTCAAATCCTTTCTATTCAGCCACAGCGGATCTTGGATCTGTTAGATCAAGGAAAGGTTGTCATTGTTGCAGGCTTTCAAGGCCAAACGAAGGACAATGATTTTACTACGTTAGGCAGAGGCGGCAGTGATACGTCGGCTACAGCACTAGGTGCTGCTTTAAAGGCAGAAATTGTCGATATATTTACGGATGTGACTGGGATTTTAACAGCGGACCCTCGCATTGTGAAGGACGCGAGGCGTTTGCCTGTTGTGACCTATATGGAAATATGCAATATGGCTCATCACGGAGCCAAGGTGATACATCCTAGGGCTGTTGAGGTAGCGATGAATGCTATGATTCCTATCCGAGTCCGTTCGACCTTTAGCAAAGACCCTGGGACGTTAGTGACTGTTGCTGATTCGATTCCAGGCGTAAAGGATGGGATTCAAGATCGAAGTGTCACAGGAATAGCTAATTTTGAGCATATTACTCAAATTCAAGTGAGCGCTGGAGAAGGCGTATACGATCTACAGTTGAAAGTTTTTAAAGCTATGGCTCAACATCATATTAGTATTGATTTTATTAATGTAAACCCTGCTGGAGTCGTGTACACCGTTTTTGATCATGAGGCCGACAGCGCTGTGCACATTTTAACTGAGCTTGGATATAAACCTAACATTGCTTCTCATTGCGCTAAAGTCTCTATTATTGGCGGTGGAATGAACGGTGTGCCGGGGATTATGGCGCACATAGTCGAAGCATTGACGGAGAATGATATAAGGATTTTACAATCTGCAGATTCTAATACAACCATTTGGGTTCTTGTTCAAGGGCAGGATATGGCTAATGCGGTCCGTGCACTTCACAAGAAATTTCAATTATACCGATAAGCGAGATATTGAAGTTATTATAGAGTAGGAGGAGTTTGTCGTGGATTTCGGAAGACTGATTGCGGCAATGGTAACACCTTTTGATGCTAATTTACAAATTGATTGGGATCAAACAGGTAAGCTGATAGATTATTTAATTGAGGAACAGGCCAACGACAGCTTGGTTATCTGTGGTACAACAGGAGAGTCTCCAACACTTACTGAGGAAGAGAAGCTTCAGTTGTTCGCATTTGCTGTAAAACACGCTAACGGACGCTGCAAAATTATTGCAGGAACCGGAAGTAATGATACAGCCCATTCCATCCATTTATCCAAGGAAGCTGAAAAGCTGGGTGTAGATGCACTATTGCTTGTAGCCCCTTATTATAACCGACCTTCGCAAGAAGGCTTGTACCAGCACTATAAAGCAATAGCAGAAGCGGTTTCTGTACCTTGTATTTTGTATAATGTACCTGGTCGTACCGGGATTAACATTAATGTAGATACAACGATTCGTCTGTCTCAGATTCCTAATATTGTTGCAACAAAAGATTGCGCTGATCTTGATCAGTTGACGCAAATCGTTAATGGGGCAGCTGAAGGCTTCCGAGTATACAGCGGAGAAGATAACATGACATTGCCTGTTTTGGCTATTGGGGCTTACGGTATTGTGAGTGTCGCCAGTCATGTGATTGGAAAAGATATGAAAAATATGATAAACTGTTATTTACAAGGGAATGTTCGCGAAGCGGCGCAAATTCATGCCAGACTCCATCCTATTTTTAAAGGATTGTTTGAATGTCCTCATCGCGTTCCTAATCCTACAGCAGTTAAACACGCCCTTAATGTGAAGGGTATGCAAGTAGGCGGATTACGATTGCCATTAATGAATGTTACCGAAGAAGAAGGACTATTCATAGCATCCTTGTTTGAATGAGTTTACTCAAAATCGGTGCGTTCTATAAGCATCGATTTTATTTTTTAGGGACAATGACGGTAGAAGTGACTACTTGTAATTGTAGTTTTTGATCGGGTATAATGGTGGCAAGTGACTGGTGCGGTTTTGGATTTGGTTGATGGTTCATATAAAAATTCGTCGTCAAATTTAAATAGGAGGTATTTCTAAATTGTCTAAGAAAAATATAGATAAGCTTTCGATTTTTGCCCTGGGCGGCGTGGGTGAAATCGGAAAAAATATGTATGTCGTTCAATATGCTAACGATATTGTTGTTATTGATTGTGGTCTAAAGTTTCCTGAAGAGGACATGCTCGGAATTGACATTGTTATCCCTGATATCACTTACCTAACGGAAAATCGGGACAAAGTTAGAGGAATAATCATTACTCACGGACATGAGGATCACATCGGTGGTCTTCCGTATGTATTGAAATTCCTTAATGTTCCTGTATACGGTACCAAGCTTACACTGGGATTGATTGAAACGAAGCTTAAGGAAGCCAATCTGCTTGGCGATACAAAACGGATCTTGATTTCATCGGAGACGGAATTGCCTCTTGGTTGCATGACAGCTACTTTCTTTAAAACAAATCACAGTATTCCTGATTCGGTCGGCGTATGTTTGGAAACTCCGGAAGGTAATGTTGTCCATACAGGTGACTTCAAGTTCGATCAGACCCCAGTAAATGAACAGTATGCTGATATACACCGTATGGCTGCAATTGGCAGCAAGGGTGTACTCGCGTTGTTGTCTGACAGTACGAATGCAGAGCGTCCCGGCTATACAGGTTCTGAAAGAAGCGTTGGCACGGAGATTGAAGAAGTGTTCCGGAAAGCAAAGCAACGTGTTATTATAGCTACCTTTGCTTCTAATATTCATCGTATTCAGCAGGTTATTGATGCAGCGGAAACAACCAAAAGAAAGCTTGTTGTTATTGGCCGTAGTATGGTAAATGTAGTATCTATTGCCAGTGAGCTTGGTTATTTACGTATTCCAGACGGTATGCTGATCGAACCTGAGGAAGTGAACAAAATGGCCGCAGATCGCGTTGCTATTTTGTCTACAGGAAGTCAAGGAGAGCCGATGTCGGCATTGACTCGAATGGCTAGATCTACACATCGTAAGGTTGATATCTTACCAGGCGATACGGTAATTATTGCAGCAACACCTATTCCCGGCAATGAACGTTATGTCGGTAGAACTGTTGATGAGCTGATGAGAATCGGAGCACACGTAATTTACGGTCCTGGATCGATTACAGGTGTGCATGTATCCGGACACGGAAGTCAAGAAGAGCTCAAGCTTATGTTGAATTTAATGAAACCGAAATATTTCATACCGATTCATGGTGAATACAGGATGCTTCGTCAGCACGGACTGCTAGCTGAAGCTGTAGGTATCGCAAAAGAGAATATTTTTATTGTCGATAACGGCGATACAGTAGAAGTTCTAGATGGCGTTGCTCGTAAAGGCTCGAAGGTAACTGCGGGTAATATCTTAATTGACGGTTTGGGCGTTGGAGATGTAGGCAATATTGTACTTCGGGACCGCAAACTGCTGTCTCAAGATGGCATTTTAGTTGTTGTGGTAACCTTAAGCAAACAAGACGGTGCTATTTTATCCGGGCCTGATATTATATCCAGAGGTTTTGTATATGTAAGAGAATCCGAAGGCTTGCTGGACGAAGCGAACCGTATTGTAACCAACACTCTGAATCGCTTAATGAGTGAGAATGTAAATGAGTGGGCTTCTTTAAAAACCCATGTAAAAGATGCACTAGGACGATTTTTATATGAACAAACCAGAAGAAGACCTATGATCCTTCCTATCATTATGGAAGTTTGATCCAAAACCACCAGTCGAAAGCTTGAAACCTTAATAAATAGCTAATGTTATTAACCATTGATTCCGAGAAAAGGGAACCACCTTAAGGCGTATATTCGCTAATTAAGGTGGTTTTTTTGTATATTTTTGCACGATCAAACCATACTAGGGGAGATGAAAAAACGGATAAACAGGGGGAATTTATAATGACTGAATTTAAACAGCAGGAGCCTCAACCTAACCAACCATTGACAGGTCCCGAGGACAATAAAAGAAGCACGGTGGTTGATACCATACAACAGCTGGGACAAACCGCTACTCCAGCTGGCGAATCCAATATATTTTGCATGACAATTATTGGACAGGTGGAAGGGCATTTGGTGTTGCCTCCACAAAATAAAACAACCAAATATGAGCATTTGATTCCACAGCTTGTTGCAGTCGAGCAGAACCCCAAAATTGAGGGTATATTTATTATTCTGAATACGGTTGGCGGTGATGTAGAAGCGGGTTTAGCTATAGCTGAAATGATTGCGACTCTTTCAAAACCCACGGTTACCCTTGTTCTTGGGGGCGGGCATTCCATTGGCGTTCCTATCGCGGTGTCCTCCAATTATTCCATTATCGCAGAGACGGCTACGATGACGATTCATCCGATCCGTCTGAATGGGCTTGTAATCGGAGTGCCGCAAACCTTCGAGTACTTGGATAAAATGCAGGAGCGCGTAATCCGTTTTATAACAAGTCATTCACAGGTAACCGAAGAAAAACTGAAGGAATTAATGTTTAAAACCGGTGAATTGACTCGGGATATAGGTACCACAGTTATTGGTGTAGATGCTGTGAAATATGGCCTTATTAATGCAATTGGCGGCGTAGGTGATGGAATACGGGAATTAAATCGTCGGATTGAAGAGAAACGAAACACAAATTCAGGAGGCTTGATTCAATGATTCATTACACGGTTCTGCCTATGGAGGTTGTGATGGAAGGTATAGATAAGATGGAGGCAACCAGTGTTGAAATTGTGATGAATGGAATAATGATGCAGGTACAGCCGCTTAACTCAACTCAAGCAACTATTGTTCGAATCATGAGCTGCGACCCGCAAAATTATTTAAATCCGAGGTATAGCCCAGGGAGTATTATTGAATTTCAACCGGTAGGCTAGTTCTAAGGTCTGATTTTTTCAACCTAGTTAAGTTGATCCCCAAAGTATGGTATAATTTTGAATTGGGGGTGAGCCGTGTGGCAAGACCAAAGAAAAAAAGTAAAACAGTAATCAGAACCAATTTAAAGTATGAGCTATATGGGATTGTCATTCTGACCCTATCTATCATTGCATTATCGAGGGAAGGACCGGTGGCCCGTGCCTTGACCTATTTGTTTCGATTCGTAATTGGCTCCTGGGATTTCATCTTCCCGCTCATTTTCATTTATGTAGGTCTGTATGTGATGGTGAAGCGCCAATGGCCGAAATGGAAATCATCCCGCAAAGCCGGAATCTTTCTGATGCTTTTAGCGCTTTTGATTATGAGCCATATTAGCTTGTTTGAGCAGCTCTATCCAAAAGGTAAGTTTACAGCTGGCATGATTATGAGTCAATCGTGGAGCAGTATGGTAGACGGGCTTAAAGCGACGGATAAAGGACAAGCCATCCTTACTAACGAAGTAGGCGGGGGAATGCTAGGGGCTTCTTTATATGCAATTCTGTATTCCTTATTTGCAAATATTGGGGCAAAGCTGATTCAATATACGTTGTTGATCATCGGATTTATTCTATTAACAGGTCTATCGATTGTCGATATGATGGAAAAGTTAAAAGGAAAGAAATCGTTTGCCGACTCGTTACTCGCTCAATACATAAAGCGTAAAATAGTAGAACGAAGAACCCAGCAAGCTGCTGTACCGGCTCTTAAGAAAAAAGCTATGGTTCCTTATATTCCAGATGAGAGCGAATTTGATGAGGAAACCTTGAAGCCAGAACGTAAGGTAAAGAAGGAAGGGAAGAAGCGCTCTTTATTTTATGATTTGCTTCAACCCAAGCAACCTATTGAACGTGAAGCTGTAGCAGCGGAAGGAAGGGACGAGCCTAAGGAGGCAGATCCAATAGCAGTTCAAACAGTTGCCAATGATCTAGAAGAGGAACAATTGGTTTATCAGCGAGAGATAGAACCTGATCCATTAATTCCTGTCATACGCGACTTTCAGGAACATGTTCAGCATGAGGTATCAAATCAAAGTCAAATTCCTGCTGCTGCAAAGGTAACGCCTGATGCAAGTGCAGAGCCTCTAAAGGATGATTCAAGCGCCGCGGAGGATTTCGCGATCAATAATAAGCCAGTCGCACTTCCTTATGAGCTTCCATCCTTTGAGCTGCTGTCCAAGCCGAATATTGGCAAAGGCTCAGATTCGTTGGATTATAAAGCGGTAGCTCGTAAGTTAGAAGCAACTTTGGAAAGCTTTGGTGTAAGAGCCAAAGTTTTGGAGGTCGTTCGCGGGCCTTCAGTCACACGGTATGAGATCCAGCCCGATGTAGGCGTCAAGGTTAGCAGAATCGTCAGCTTGACCGATGATATTGCCCTTGCTTTGGCAGCCAAAGATATCCGGATGGAAGCTCCAATTCCTGGGAAATCAGCAATTGGGATTGAAGTACCGAATCTGGAGGTGTCCATAGTTACCATGCGAGAGGTGATGGAAAGCGGAGCCTTTCAAGAGTCCGCCTCCAAGCTCTCCATCACATTTGGGCGTGACATTTCTGGACAGCCTATTGTCGGTAATTTGGCACGAATGCCTCACATGTTAGTAGCAGGTGCCACAGGATCGGGTAAATCTGTATGTATAAACGGAATTATCACGAGTATTTTGTACAAGGCGAAGCCAGATGAAGTTAAGTTTTTGATGATTGACCCCAAGATGGTTGAATTGAACGTTTACAATGGCATTCCGCATTTGCTTGCACCGGTTGTAACAGACCCGAGAAGGGCCTCTCTAGCGTTGAAAAAAGTAGTTGTTGAGATGGAAAAGCGCTACGAACTTTTCTCGAAGAGTGGTACACGGAATATCGAAGGCTATAATAATATGCTTGTGGAAACTCAGACAGGAGCTCCACTTCCTTATATTGTAGTTATTGTAGATGAGTTAGCTGACTTGATGATGGTCGCTGCCAATGATGTGGAGGATGCGATTTGCCGTCTGGCCCAAATGGCGCGTGCTGCCGGGATTCATTTGATCATTGCCACACAAAGACCGTCAGTCGATGTTATCACGGGGGTAATTAAAGCTAATATTCCTTCCAGAATTGCATTTGGCGTTTCCTCACAAGTTGACTCTAGAACGATTCTAGACATGGTAGGAGCTGAAAAGCTGCTAGGTCGTGGCGATATGCTTTATCTTCCTATGGGAGCCTCTAAGCCTGTACGTGTTCAGGGGGCCTTTCTATCCGATAATGAGGTAGAATCGGTTGTTAATTTTGTCAGGACACAAGGTCAGGCTAACTACGTAGAGGATATGGTTCCACAGATCGAAGAACAGCCTGATGTTCCAGAACAAGTTGAGGATGAGCTCTATGACCAAGCGGTTCAAATTATACTGGAGGCTAAGCAAGCTTCGGTATCCTTACTCCAACGGCGTATGCGTGTAGGCTATACAAGGGCAGCAAGATTGATTGATTCCATGGAAGCAAAAGGCATTGTAGGTCCTTATGAGGGAAGCAAGCCGCGTGAGGTGTTAGTTTCATTGGAACAATACCAAGACAGAATGAGTTCATAAAAATCATTGAAGCATGCCGTATGAAACATGACGGTATGCTTTTATTTATTAAGTTCTAAGTTTGATCCATTCTGTAACGATCGACATGATGTCATTTAGTAAAGAGACAAGCTAGCTGCATATACTGAGGAGAAAGTGAACTTTCCCCTCAGTAAATTGCACCTGGCTATTTGGATTTGGAGCGATTCCCGCTATGACTTTTATTCCTGTGTTGACCGCTAGTATTACCCTGCCTGCCCCCGTGCCCATGCTGCCCCCCAGGATTGCTCTGCCAGCCGCCATGCCCATGTTGACCATCTTGATTACCTTCCCAGTTCCCATGCCCGTGATGACCGTCAGGATTGCCCTGCCAGCCGCCGTGTTCGTGCTGGCCACCAGGATTGCCCTGCCAGCCACCATGCCCGTGATGACCTTGATTTCCTTGCCAGCCGCTGTGTCCACCTTGCCAACCATGCATATGGTGCCCGGCATGACCGCCCTGCCAGCCACCATGCCATTGTTGTTGATTCCAAGGGTTATGTGGATAAGGGTGAGAATAGGGATGTGGATAAGGGTGCTGCTGTGAGGAGTATGCTTTTGGATAGTAAGGATTTCCATGAGGATTATAGGCCATTTTATTACCACCTTCTCTTAAGATAACAACAGCGTATGCTTTCAAATAGAAGCTTGAAGCTTGGCATTTAGAAATGGGCCTAACAATAGGTAGGGGTAAAAATAGGGGATTTATTGTATACAAAAATCTGTAACCATCCTTTTTATTCATCGTCATCGGATTCTTGCAATTTCTTTAAAGTCGATTTGGGAGGGAACGAAATGAATATAGTCAGCACGGAGTTCGATACAGACAGTGCTATCCGATAAGGGAGAACAGGGAGAAAGATACGCAAGGCAGTGTACCAAATAACGGCACAACAAATGACAAATAATAGATAAATGACAATTAAAAATAGAACATGCTCCAGCTTATTCATTCACTCCACATCCCATTTTTCTCAGTATATTCTGAATAGGGGACAGTGTGATTTCACAGCTCGTTAAGAGATGATTCGAAGTACACAGTTTTATCTGAATAGAAGCGCCCTTCCTTTCTCATAATAACCTTAAAAAGGTTTCCAATATGCAATTGAGAAAGGTGAGTATCTATTGATGAACAAGCGGTTGGTATTAATTACGTTTTGTTTGATTTTTGTTTTATTTTCGGGTTACCAGATTAAACACCATTTTGATGTTGAGCAAACCTTCAGTAAGAATGATGTTAAATACGGTGAAAACGGTAAGGATGTTTACGAGCTGCAAGGCCGTCTCAAATTTTTGGGGTTTTACAAAAACGATGTGGATGGTGATTTTGGTTATAATACTCTTCGCTCCTTAAAATGGTTTCAGTCGGAGTTCGGGTTGAAGGTAGACGGTATATTGGGTAGTAAAACTAAATTAAAGCTATGGGAAGCAACGAAAGCGTACAAGCCGACTGCAGAAGAATTGCCCTCTACTGGCGGTGGTGGAGGCGCAGCAGGTGGCGGTACTACGTCAGGAGGCTCAACACCCCCTTCTGGCACAGGAAACCTGTCTCAATCGAATAATTTAGGATTGTCGGAACAGGATCTCAAGCTAATGGCTAACGCAGTATACGGCGAATCACGTGGTGAGCCTTATATTGGCCAAGTGGCAGTTGCGGCAGTAATACTAAATCGTGTAAAATCACCAAGCTTTCCAAATACGGTTTCTGGCGTTATATTTCAGCCGGGTGCGTTTACGGCGGTAGCGGACGGTCAAATATGGCTTACTCCAAATGAAAATGCTAAAAAAGCAGTACAGGAAGCATTGAATGGCATGGATCCATCAGGCGGCTGCATATATTATTTTAATCCCGAAACTGCAACCTCCAAATGGATATGGACTCGGCCTCAGGTGAAACAGATCGGTAAGCATATTTTTTGTAACTAAGGCTAGCGTGAAGCAACCCTTGCGGTTGCTTCTTCTGTTTCCAAAGGAATATAATGGATTTGTAGATCTGGAAAGGAGCAATGTCCCTTTGAAAAACATCCAATTTGAACGCGGCGCGGTTGGTAACATTCGTGTCCATGTATTGCCCACGGATCAATTTAAGACGTATGCCATATCGGTATACATTGGTACTCCGTTAGGGGAGGAAACAGTAACACCCACCGCATTTATTCCGTTTGTGCTACGCCGTGGAACCCAGACTTATCCAGAAACCAAGCAGTTTAGGGAGAAGCTGGACGATTTATATGGTGCAGGCTTCGGCTTTGATATTTACAAACGCGGCGACTATCAAATGGTCCAATTTCGCATGGATCTGATTCAGGATCATTTTGTGAGCAGCAAGGATTCGCTACTGCAGCAAGGCATCCGGTTTATTGGTGAAGCTATTACGAAACCTGCCCTAGAGGATGGCCGATTCGTAGACAAATACATCACCTCCGAGAAAATTACTCTGCAGAAACGAATTGAATCGATTATTAATGATAAAATCAGGTATGCTGCTGAACGATGCGTAGAGGAGATGTGCAAGCAAGAGCCTTACAGATTACATCCGCTAGGCAACATCGATGCATTAAAGAAGATTACAGCAGATAACTTGTATGCTAATTATGAGCAGTGGCTGCAGACATCGCCGATCGATATCTATATTGTCGGACAGACAACTTTAGAAGAAGTTCTCCCATTAATTCAGAGCAGCTTCAGTCTACAGCGCCAAGCAGCAGGAAGCTATACAGCTAAAGTGCAGCACCGTCAAGTAAACGAAGTACGTGAGGTTGTTGAAAGGCTGGATGTGAACCAAGGCAAGCTGAATTTGGGGCTCAGGACGTATACAACCTATGCTGATCCGACTTATCCTACCATGCTGATGTACAACGGCATCCTGGGCGGCTACCCTCACTCGAAGCTGTTTACTAATGTTCGGGAAAAAGCCAGTCTGGCTTACTATGCATCCTCGCGTTTGGATGGACATAAAGGCATACTGACTATCCAGTCTGGCATTGAATTGGATAAATATGATAAAGCAGTTGAGATTATCCGCCAGCAGCTTGACGCTATGATTGCTGCTGATATCAGCGAAACAGAAATGCAGCAAACAAAAGCGATGATTACAGGACACTTAAGAGAACTGCAGGATTCCGCATTCGAGATCATATCATTTGATTTTAACAATGTATTGTCTGGCGTTGAGCGTACAGTCCCAGCTTTAATCGAAGATGTTCTTTCGGTAGATAAAGCGCAGATTCAAGAGGTTGCCAAACAAGTGAAGCTCGATACCATATACTTTTTACGCGACCGGAAGGGAGGAGAATAAGACATGAAGGTGATTCCATATCCCCATGTGAAAGAGACTTTGTATGCGGAGCAGCTCCCTAACGGATTGTCTGTATTTGTTTTGCCTAAAGAAGGTTTTTCCAAAACCTATGCGATATTCTCAACCAAGTACGGCTCGATTGATAATCATTTTCAAGTAGAAGGCTCTCAGGAGCTCAAGGTACCAGATGGGATAGCACACTTCTTAGAGCATAAAATGTTCGAAGAGCCAACAGGTGATATTTTTTCAGTATTCGCATCGCGAGGTGCTTCAGCCAACGCTTTCACAAGCTTCGATAAGACTGCCTACTTGTTTTCAGCAACCGAGGATGTTCATGACAATTTGCAAACCTTACTGGATTTCGTTCAAAATCCTTATTTTACGGATGAGAACGTTGAGAAAGAAAAGGGCATCATCGGTCAAGAAATCAAGATGTACGAAGATAACCCAGACTGGCGCTCTTACTTTGGCTTGATCGAAACGATGTATCATAAGCATCCGGTACATATTGACATTGCTGGAACGGTGGAGTCTATTTCCCATATAACGAAGGAGCTACTCTACGACTGCTACCATACCTTCTATCATCCAAGTAATATGAGCCTGTTTGTTGTGGGTGGCGTGAAGCCTGAGGAAATTATAGAGCTGGTCCAACAAAATCAAGCTGCGAAGGATTACAAGCCACAAGGTACTATTCTAAGACATTTCGAAGCAGAACCGCCAGGTGTCAAGCAAAAGGAAAAAGTAATCGTGCTTCCTGTTTCTTTACCCAAATGTCTGTTTGGTTGTAAAGAGCCAGAGCAAACGGCAAGAGGCAAGGAGCTTCTTAAGCGTGAATTAACGATGAAGCTTCTGCTGGATATTTTACTTAGCCCAAGCTCAGCCATTTACGAAAAATTGTATGATGAGCAGCTTATATCCGACAGTTTTGGCAGCGAGTATAATATAGGCGAAAATTATGCGTTTTCTGTTCTCGGCGGTGATACCAAGGAACCGGAAAAGCTAATCTCCCGCATTCGCGAGGAAATTGATCTAGTCAAGGCAAAGGGCGTTGATGCTGCAGATTTCGAAAGAAGCCGGAAAAAGAAAATAGGCGGGTTCATGAGATCCTTGAATTCACCTGAAGCCATCGCCAACGAGTTTACGAAATATCGGTTCAAGGATATTGATTTGTTCGATATTTTACCTGTTTATGAGCAGCTGAAAATAGAAGATGTGAATGAAGCCCTGCAGAAGCACTTTAATTGGAATCAGCTTGCCGTATCCATCGTAAGAAGTGAACAGAAATGAATAAACCGAGTAAACCGTTTACTGAGCAAACGGTTCTTATAATGGGGGGGAGCCGGGGCATTGGAGCGGCAATAGCCGAGCGGTTCTCCACGGTTGGAATGAATGTGGTTATTCATTATTTACAGTCGCATGAGGCTGCTAATGAAACGGCAAGAAACTGTATGAAGCATGGAGCTAAGGTGCTGACAGCAACTGCGGATTTGCGCAGCAAGGAGCAGCTTCTGCGCCTTCAGGAGAAGCTGAACCATCATGATATGGTACCGGATATACTAGTTAACAATGCTGGAATCAGCCAATACGGTCTGCTGTCAGATGTTACGGAAGAACAGTGGGACGACATGATGAGCGTCAACTTGAAAGGAACCTTTTTAACGACACAGCAATTTATGGAACCGATGATCCGACAAAAATATGGTAGGATTATCAATGTTTCCTCTATATGGGGCATTTCTGGCGCTTCTTGTGAAGTGGCTTATTCAACAGCTAAGGGCGGGGTAAACGCGTTCACTAAGGCGCTTGCGAAGGAGCTAGCGCCCTCGAATGTAACTGTGAATGCAGTAGCCCCTGGTGCTGTGGACACACGAATGATGGCTAGTTTTGATACTTCTGAGAAAGCCGCAATAGAAAATGAAATTCCTGCAGGACGTTTTGGACAACCGGACGAAATCGCTTCATTGGTGTATTTTTTGGCTCTGCCAGAGTCCGGTTATATTACAGGTCAAATCATAAGTCCTAATGGTGGCTGGCTTACCTAACAATCTGCATATTCCCCTCCCTTTTAGTGAACATTAGTATTCGTAGTACAACTTCATTTATAGGGAGGCATAATCAATATGGCAACTGTGTTGAAGGTGTTTGACCGGTGGAAAGAATTTTTGAATGAGCGTGTACAGCAAGCTGAACATGCCGGTATGAAAGATGAAACGATTAATAAATTGGCTGTCCAAATCGGAGAATTTCTCTCTGATAAGGTCGATCCTGAAAACAATGAAGAACGAGTATTGAAAGAACTTTGGGATGTAGCCGATGAGAATGAGAAGAAAACTATTGCACGTCTTATGGTAAAGCTTGTTACACCTGGGATATCCTAATTTTATATTAGGGATTGTTAGTAACTTAATCTCTTGCATTTCTTGGCCTCCTGCTCAGGAGGCTTTTCCCTGGTTTTCATGGTATACTTATTTAGATTGTCTTATTTTTTATGAAAACTCTATGTAGGGTAAACCGGATGATGAAAGGCGGCTTGGAGAAGTTTGAATAAGATGAAACATGCAGGATGGTTGATTTTTATTTGTTTGGCTTTATTTATTAGTGCCTGCGGTAAAAATATGCCGACAATAAGTCCCCAATTATTACAATCCAAACAATCGGTATTGGTAATTACAAAGACCGATTTAAACGAACAAACAGCAGCTGTTGTTCAGAAAACACTGCTTGCATGGCGTGATTCCCAGCATATCGCATTTGAGTGGTTCCCTAACGTGGCTGCACTTGAGAATCCACTGGTCGATAAAATAAAAACATCGCCCTATGATTACATAATCGTTATCGGCAACACTCTCACCTCGGAAGCAGTTTCTCATGCCGCTGCAATGCCGGACAAAAAGTGGATCTTATTAGATGATGCCATATCTCTGTCCGCGGTACCTATCAGCGGAGATCAGATCGTGTGGAAGCAGACGGGACAAGGTTTTATGGAGAAGCAGTGGCAGGAATGGGTTAAGCAGCAGCAGGTTATAGGTAAGAGGTTGGAGTGGGTCACTGTGTCCACCAATCCTATACCCTCTATGTGGGCACCCTCAGAAGAAGCAGAATATATATCTCTTTCTGATGCGGAAGGATGGTATGCGCCATTTCAATCCCAAGTTAGACAGCATGGACCAGATTGGTTAGTGGTTTATTCGCCATTAGAGCCAGCAGTTCTGCAGCGGATGAAAGCTCTGCAAGTACCGATTATGAATATTTCCTCGACCACAATAAATGTACAGTGGGAAACCGTAATGACAGCTGTATTGGACCAGTTACAAAAGCAGTGGACGCCAGGCGTACAAGTTTATCGGAACGAAGAAATTACGGTTATTAAACCTTAATAATCTTTTTCCTTACAGGCAGAAGGAATTTATCGAAATTTGTAGAATAATTTTGTAAACTATTACAATAAAATATGGATGGTTACTTAATTTTATTATGGGGTGTAAAAATGGAAACAAAGCAATGGTACATGGAATACAAAATTCACAAAAATCGTCCCGGTTTGTTGGGAGATGTCGCATCCTTAATGGGGATGCTTGATATTAATATAGTTACCATCAACGGGGTAGAAGATCGTACTCGCGGCATGCTGCTACAAACCAATGATGATGAAAAAGTGGATCTGATGGGTAAAATGTTGAGAAAAGTGGATAATATAACTATTACGGCTCTGCGTGAGCCCAAGCTGGTTGATATTTTAGCAGTTCGTCATGGCCGTTACATTGAACGTGACTCTGATGATCGCAAGACATTCCGCTTTACACGCGATGAACTTGGTCTATTAGTTGACTTTTTAGGCGAAATTTTTAAACGTGAGGGTAATCAGGTCGTGGGGCTACGTGGAATGCCGCGTGTCGGTAAGACAGAGTCCATTATTGCAGGTAGCGTTTGCTCTAATAAGCGTTGGACCTTTGTTTCTTCGACATTATTGCGTCAGACCGTACGCAGCCAATTGTCAGAGGATGAAATGTCAGTGAACAGTGTATTTATTATTGACGGGATAGTGTCGACTATACGTTCAAATGAGAAGCACCATACATTGCTGCAAGAGATCATGAGCATGCCTTCTACTAAGGTAATTGAGCATCCAGATATTTTTATTCGTGAATCCGAATATACTTATGATCATTTTGATTATATTGTGGAATTGCGGAATACACCAGACGAAGAGATTTCGTATGAAACCTTTACCAACGGATTTGGGGATTATTAATAATATCAGTACATCATGACGGTGTTGAAAAGGGGTGAGAATATGTCCGATCTTGGCCAACTGCTGCGAAAAGCACGGATGGAGAATAAGATTTCACTGGATGACTTGCAGGAAACAACCAAAATCCGCAAGCGTTATTTGGAAGCGATTGAAGATGGGAATTACAAGGTACTACCCGGTACGTTCTATGTGAGAGCTTTTATAAAAAGCTATTCCGAGGCGGTGGGGTTGGATCCCAATGAGGTATTGCGGTTATATCAAAATGTAATACCGGCACATGAACAAGAACAGCTTATCGAGCCAATCCGCAGCAAGCGAACCCGCCGTAATACCGAGAAAATCGGAAAATGGGCGTCTAACGTTATGATGGTTTCATTTGTAGTACTTATATTAGGGATTATTTACTACTATCTCAATATGCATTACCCGGGGAATCCGATTGATGCCAAGCCTAGCGATGAGCCCAATCGGGTAACAGACAAAAAGTTAGACCCTTCATCGACCAATTTAAATAGCGGTAGTGCTGCAGTCCCTTTGACCGAGAAGAAGACCGAACCTTCGGTTCCGACACCTCCCCCTGCTCCAAAAATTGAAGTTAAGTTCGTGAAGAGCCAAAGCGGTACGGACTATTATTCAGTTTCCAATGCCGATAAGCTTACTATTCAAATGAAGGTAACAGGTGAAGCGTGTTGGGTTCAGATAGACTCATTGGGGCAGGAGCGAAATATTGTTGAGCAGGGCACGTATACCAATGGGAAATCTCAAACCTGGGAGGTAGCTAACTCAGCATTTCTCATTTTTGGTCGTTCCAACGCTATCGAATTAACGGTGAACGGGACTTTAGTACAGGTAGGAGATACGCCTAACGCGAAACGAATTCAAATCGATTTGCAAAAGGTCTGATTGAAACGACAGAAGACACCCGAAGCGTTGGCTCGCGGTGTCTTTTTATGTTATTATATTAGAAAATTATGCTAGGTCATATTTAGGATTGTAGAATGATGAAGATAAGGGAAGTGTAGCCATGAGTAATGCAGAAAGTTCTTTTGATATTGTGTCCAAGATGGACATGCAAGAATTAAATAATGCGATTAATCAAGCAGAAAGAGAAATAAGTACCCGGTTCGATTTTAAAAACAGCAAAAGCAAAATTGCCATCGAAAAGGAAGAGCTGGTCATTCTCTCGGACGATGAATTCAAGCTGCAAAATGTATTGGATATTTTGTATTCAAAAATGGCAAAACGTGGCATATCGCTAAAAAACCTGGACTACGGCAAAGTTGAGCCCGCATCATCGCAAACCGTTCGCCAAAGAATTAAGCTAAAGCAAGGTATTGACCAAGATAATGCCAAAAAAATCAATATCTTGATTCGCGATTCCAAACTGAAGGTGAAGAGTCAAATTCAAGGTGATCAAATTCGGGTTACCGGAAAAAATAAGGATGATCTTCAGCAAATCATTCAATTGCTAAGGAAAGAGGATATCCCTCTGGAATTGCAATTTCTAAATTTTCGTTAATCATTTTAATCTTTATTAATTACAGGAAACCTTTGTGAGAGCAGGAGTTGCTGCTTTTGCACAGGTTCTTTTTTTGACACTATTCAGTTCATTGTATTATACTTGATACTATTAGAGGCAGGCTTAAATATTGGAGGAAGTAAAATGACAGAGAAAGTAAAAGTAGTTACGTTGGGGTGCGAGAAGAATCTCGTTGACTCCGAAATTATGTCCGGATTAGTTTTTGGACGTGGCTACGAGCTAGTGAGTGATAAAGAAGATGCGACTGTAATCATCGTCAATACATGCGGATTTATCGATGCCGCCAAGGAAGAATCGGTAAATACGATATTAGATATGGCTGATTTGAAAGAAACAGGCCAATTAAAGGCACTGATTGTATCCGGCTGTTTAACACAGCGTTATAAGCAGGAGCTTATGAGGGAAATGCCCGAGATTGACGGTATTGTTGGAACGGGCGACTTTGATAAAATTAATGACATTATCGATGATGCATTAGCTGGGAAGAAACCGATGCTGGTTGGAAACCCGGTGTTTAACTATGACAAGCCTCTCCCTAGAAGGGTTACAACTCCGCGGTACACAGCTTATGTGAAAATTGCCGAAGGCTGCGATAATGCCTGTACCTTCTGTAGTATCCCGATTATGCGTGGTAAATTCCGCAGTCGTAGCATGGAATCTATAGTTGCTGAAGTAGAACAACTGGCTTCGCAAGGAGTTAGGGAAATCAGCTTAATTGCTCAGGATTCCACTAATTACGGTACCGATCTATATGACGGCTTTATGCTGCCGACTTTGTTGAATAAGATTACAGAGGTTTCCGGTATCGAGTGGGTACGTCTGCATTACGCATATCCAGGATTTTTTACCGACGAGCTGATAGACACGATTGCGAGCAATCCGAAGGTTTGCAAGTATATCGATATGCCTTTGCAGCACAGTGAAGACAGCATATTGAAACGTATGAGAAGACCCGGCAGACAGCAGGATGCCAGAGCCTTACTAGAGAAAATACGCACAAGAATTCCTAATGTTTCATTACGGACTTCGTTGATTGTCGGTTTCCCAGGTGAGACTGAACAGGACTTTGAAAACCTGAAGCAATTTATTCAGGATGTGCAATTTGATCGTTTAGGCGTGTTCGCTTATTCCAAGGAACTAGATACGCCTGCCGCTAAGCTTCCAGATCAAGTACCTGATAAGGTGAAAGAATACCGTGCAAATACATTAATGGAAATTCAAAGGGAAATCTCGAATTTGCGAAATGGTAATCGTATCGGACATACTGTAGATGTGTTAATAGAAAAGTATGATGGCCGCAATGACGTATATGTTGGCAGATCTCAGTATGATGCACCTGAAATTGACGGAGAAGTGTTTGTAACAGGATCACAGCTAGAGATAGGTAAAATAGCAAAGGTTCGTATTACCCATTCGTTTGAGTTTGATTTATCTGGGGAGGTTGTGGCATGAACCTGGCCAACAAGATCACCTTGGCGAGGATCTTTTTAGTTCCAATTATCATGCTTTTTTTACTGGTCAACGTGAAGTTTCCGCATATCCGAATTGAACAATTTAGCATTACTTACAATCAGATTATTGCTGCGCTTATTTTCATCATTGCCGCGTGGACGGATGGTCTGGACGGATATATTGCCAGAAAGCGGAAGCTTGTAACAAATTTGGGAAAGCTGCTCGATCCATTAGCGGATAAGCTGCTTGTGTCAGCGGTTCTCGTCTCTCTTGTAGAGATGGATAAAGTAGGGGCTTGGATCGTTATCGTTATTATCAGTCGGGAGTTTGCGGTTACTGGTCTGCGTCAAATTGCCTTGCTGGAGGGGCATGTAATAGCGGCGAGTAAGTGGGGGAAATGGAAGACAGCTGCCCAAATCACTGCCATTATCTCCTTATTGATCAATAACTTTCCGTTTGCCTTTATTAACTTCCGGTTCGATATGTTTGCAAGCTGGATCGCAGCTATCATTACGCTGTATTCAGGATTTGATTACTTTATCAAAAATAAACATGTTATTAACTTTAACGAATGAAAACAGTAGGCTTAGCCCTATTGTTTTTGTTTTATTCTGAGGGGATGAAAATATGAAAGCGGAGATTATTGCGGTTGGAACAGAATTACTGTTGGGGCAAATTTTGAATACAAATGCTCAATACTTAGCTCAGTCATGTGCTGATTTGGGAGTAAGCGTCTACTTTCAGACCGTCGTGGGTGATAACATGAGCCGCTTAACCGAAGCGCTGCAAACAGCAAAGGGCCGTGCAGACCTGATCATTTGTACCGGGGGGCTTGGACCGACACAGGACGATCTAACTAAGGATGCCCTCGCTGCTTTTCTAGGAAGGCAAATCATTATGCACCAACCGTCAATGGATGCGATAGAAGCGATGTTCAGTACTCGTGGGATACATATGGTAGAAAGCAATCGCAGGCAAGCGCTTATGCTTGATAATAGCGATCCACTAACTAATGATGCAGGACTTGCAGTTGGAATAGCGCTGACACAAGATCAAACGCACTATGTATTACTTCCAGGTCCTCCCAAAGAAATGAAACCGATGTTTGAAAGGTATGCCGCTCCTTGGATTTCATCTAAAATGAATCATGTGCATCCTCTATTCTCTCGGATGCTCAAATTTGCGGGTATCGGGGAATCGTCGCTAGAGCATGAATTACTAGATCTTATTAAAGCTCAGACGGATCCTTCCATTGCACCTTACGCTAAAGAAGGTGAAGTCGCCATTCGCTTAACAACCCGGGCAGGATCAGAAGCTGAAGCAGCTGTGAAATTGGATCCAATGGAACGTGAAATTCGCAGCAGGCTAGGACAGTATGTCTATGCAGCGGAAGATGTAACGCTGGAGCAAGAAATTGTCCACATTCTGAGCAGCAGAAAGCAGCTTCTGGCTGCGGCAGAAAGCTGTACAGGAGGATTGTTCAGCAACATGCTCACATCGGTTCCTGGGAGCTCTGCCGTGTATAGAGGAGGCATTATATGCTATTCCAATATCTTAAAGCATAGGCTGCTGAATGTGCCTATGGATGTTCTTGAGGGTCCAGGAGCTCCGGGTGCTATCAGTGCTGAAGCTGCGAAGATATTAGCCGAGCAGATGTTAGCGCAAGCCGGTTCGGATTATGCGGTAGCCATTACTGGGGTAGCGGGTCCTGATTCATCGGAAGGCAAGCCGGTTGGTCTTGTGTATGTGGGGATTGCCAGTACGCAAGGGGAGACGGTAGTGGAGCAGCTACAGCTTACCGGCAATAGGGATTCTATCAAATGGCGCGCAGCCAAAAGCGCCCTATATAAGCTTTGGAAGCTTCTCTAAAAAATACTCTTGTATTGTGTGTTCGTAATGTAATATAATAGATTTACGGAAGCACCGTAACAAGTCATGGCCACTTTGTTACGGTTTTTCTTTTGAGTTTTAATCGAATGTATGTTCGTAAAAAAATGCTTGGCAACACAAACAAAACCAGTTATCATGTAATTATCCAATATAAAAAAAGGAAGTGACTGTTTTGGCAGATCGGCGTGCAGCATTGGAAAGTGCCCTTCGTCAAATTGAGAAACAATTTGGTAAAGGCTCTATTATGAAGCTGGGTGAATCCACCCATATGAAAGTTGAAACTATTCCCAGCGGTTCCTTGGCCCTTGACATTGCACTGGGTATCGGCGGTTATCCGCGTGGTAGAATTATAGAGGTATACGGACCAGAATCTTCTGGTAAAACAACGGTTGCTTTACATGCAATTGCTGAGGTGCAAAGAGCGGGCGGAACAGCTGCTTTTATCGATGCTGAGCATGCACTAGATCCATTATATGCGAGTAAATTAGGAATTAACATTGATGATCTACTGTTGTCCCAACCAGATACAGGAGAGCAAGCGTTAGAGATTGCTGAGGCTCTTGTGCGCAGTGGTGCAGTTGATATTATTGTAATAGACTCTGTCGCTGCTCTGGTTCCAAGAGCGGAGATCGAGGGTGAGATGGGCGATTCACATGTTGGCTTGCAAGCCCGACTCATGTCTCAGGCATTGCGTAAACTTTCTGGCGCTATTAATAAATCCAAAGTAATTGCGATCTTTATTAATCAGCTCCGTGAGAAAGTAGGCGTCATGTTCGGTAATCCAGAGACGACTCCAGGGGGCCGAGCATTGAAGTTTTATTCAACCATCCGTTTGGATGTCCGTCGTATTGAAACAATCAAACAGGGCAATGACATGGTTGGTAACCGAACACGTATTAAGGTTGTAAAAAATAAAGTGGCTCCGCCATTTAAACAAGCGGAAATCGATATCATGTACGGCGAAGGTATTTCCAAAGAAGGAAGTATTATCGACATTGGTTCTGAAATGGATATCGTTCAAAAGAGTGGTGCTTGGTATTCGTATAACAATGATCGTTTGGGTCAAGGTCGTGAGAATGCAAAGCAATTCCTAAAGGATAATCCTCATATTGCTGATGTTATCGATGGTAAAATACGTGAAAACAGTAATTTGATTGTAGCAACAGGGTCCGATTTGGATGAAGTGGATGAGGATGAAGAAGATTTGGAAGCAACTGAATAGCAAGGTTAGAAGGCACCTTTACTAATGGTATAAGGTGCCTTTGCCTTAGGCTTGGAGTGTTTATGTATGGATAATGAATTGAACTTATCTGGAACGATTACGAAGGTAGAGCGGCAAAAGAAATCGAAGGAACGGTACAATCTTTTTATAGACGAACAATTCGCCTGTTCTGTTCATGAGGACATATTAATTAAGTATAGACTTGTTAAGGGGACAATGATCAATCTTAAAGAAATGAACGAGATTGCAGAAGCTGAAGATAAGCAGCGGGCTTATTTGGATGCAGTTAGGTTGTTGGCCTCCAGACTTCGTACCCAGCACGAATTGACCATCCGTTTGAAGCAAAAGGGGTATGAAGCCCCGTTAATTTCAAACACAATAGAACGCTTGAAACGAGAGCAATATTTGGATGATCAATTGTTTGCAGATCAACTCACGAAACAGCGAATCAATTCGCAGAAGAAGGGCCGGAACTGGGTTAAGCAGGAACTGAAGCAAAAAGGCCTAAATCCAGAGCAGATTACGCAGGCCATTGATCAAATTGATGAGGATGCGGAATATCGCAGCGCTTTCGATTTAGGGTCAAGGAAGTATCATAGTGAAGCTAATAAGGATATCCAGAAAGCAAAAAGAAAGACAATGATGTTTCTTCAGCGCAGGGGCTATAGTCTAGGAATCATTTCACGTGTTATGAAAGCAATAAGCAGCCCTGAGGATTTCGAGGATGAACAGATGATTGAGACTGAATTCGATGAATAAAATAAGTTAATGATGTATACTATTAGTGGAGTTAAATAATGTAAATTTTATCGCTACAGCTTTCTTCAGTTCATTATGAAATCAATTATGCAACGGACACCTTGACAAGCTTCTTCGACAAAAGATAAAATAATAATGTGTATATTTATACAAAGGATCATCTTGACCTGCCTGATCGGGTGATTCGCAAAGTAAAATCGCCAATTTTTACTTTATTCTTACGCTTGTAAAACGGATTAAAAACCATACTGTCCCAAGCTTACCCCTTGGAGAAACAACGAGGAGGTGAACTGGATGCAATTAAATCCGGTCATCTGGATCTTAATCATCCTCTTTGTTGGTGCAATATGCTTAGGGATTGGTTATTTTATCCGCAAATCCATTGCAGAAGCGAAGATTTCAAGTGCTGAGCAAGCCGCCCAGCAAATCAAGGAAAGCGCGAGTAAAGAGGCGGAGGCACTAAGGAAAGAAGCGGTTCTGGAAGCGAAGGATGAGATTCATAAGCTCCGAACCGAAGCTGAAAAAGACATTCGTGATCGTCGAAATGAAACACAACGACAAGAGAGACGTTTGTTGCAAAAAGAGGAATCGCTGGATAAAAAATTAGAATCTCTGGAAAAGAAAGAAGAGCAAGTAGCCAACAAAGAGAAGAGAATTGAAGAAACCCAATCACAAATTGATGAGCTTTACAAAAAACAAGTTTCGGAATTAGAGCGAATTTCTGCTCTTTCCACAGATGATGCTAAACAAATCATCCTTAACAATGTCGAACAAGAGGTTCGCCACGAAACAGCACAGTTAATTAAAGAAATTGAGCAGCAGGCTAAAGAAGAGGGCGACAAAAAGGCTCGCGAGATTATCACGTTGGCGATCCAAAGATGCGCTGCTGATCATGTAGCAGAAACTACAGTATCTGTGGTTTCATTGCCTAATGAAGAGATGAAAGGCCGCATTATCGGACGCGAAGGTAGAAATATCAGAGCTTTGGAAACATTGACGGGAATCGATCTAATTATTGACGATACACCTGAAGCCGTTATTCTGTCCGGTTTTGATCCGATTCGCCGTGAGATTGCTCGAACTTCACTTGAGAAGTTGGTTGCAGACGGTCGGATTCATCCCGCTCGCATTGAAGAAATGGTCGAGAAGTCCCGTAAGGAAGTGGATGAACGCATTCGTGAATACGGGGAGCAAGCAACATTTGAAACTGGTGTTCATGGGTTGCATCCAGATTTGATCAAAATTTTGGGCCGTCTGAAATTCAGAACGAGTTATGGACAAAACGTGTTGAAGCATTCGATGGAAGTGGCCTATTTGACAGGATTGATGGCGGGAGAGCTCGGGGTAGACGTGACATTGGCGAAACGTGCCGGTCTCCTGCATGACATCGGTAAAGCTTTGGATCATGAAGTTGAAGGTTCGCATGTTGAAATCGGCGTAGAAATTGCCAAGAAGTACAAGGAACATCCGGTCGTCATAAACAGCATTGCGTCCCATCATGGTGACTGTGAAGCAACTTCGGTTATTGCTATGCTGGTTGGCGCGGCAGACGCATTGTCCGCTGCTCGTCCGGGAGCGCGTCGTGAAACACTCGAAACTTATATCAAGCGTCTTGAGAAGCTTGAAGAAATTTCAGAGTCATTTGAAGGCGTTGAGAAATGCTATGCAATTCAAGCCGGACGTGAAGTTCGTGTCATGGTACAGCCTGAGAAGGTCGACGATACCGAAGCTTTCCGCCTGGCGCGTGATATAACGAAAAAAATCGAGAGTGAGCTGGATTATCCGGGTCATATTAAGGTAACCGTTATCCGTGAAACGCGTGCGGTCGAATACGCAAAATAATAAAATGTATTTAAAAAGAAAAGTGGCTGAAAAGCCACTTTTCTTTTGTCTTTATAAGAGCAGTACGTTATAATATAAGTTTGAACCAGAGTACAGACTAACGGGTAATGAAATGTTTAATTACAACTGATGGGAGACCTGACATGAGAATTTTGTTTATAGGAGATATAGTTGGTTCGGTTGGGCGTAAAGCTGTAAAAGCTTGCTTGCCGAGATTGAAGACGAAGCTGAATCCAACCTTTATTATAGCTAATGGAGAGAATGCAGCAGCGGGAAGAGGTATCACAGCGGCCATTACAAAGGAACTGTTCGAGCTTGGTGTTCATGGAATTACAATGGGCAATCATACCTGGGATCAAAAAGAGATATTCGATTTTATCGATGATGAGGATCGGATGGTAAGGCCTGCTAACTTTCCAAAAGGGACGCCTGGTAGAGGCTATACAACGATCAAAGTAAAGGACCAGGAGCTGCTGATTATTAATTTGCAGGGACGCACTTTTTTACCGCCGCTGGACTGTCCTTTTGAGAAAGTGGATTCAATCCTTGAGTCCCAGAAGAAGAAACATAAATACGTACTCGTAGACTTCCATGCAGAAGCAACCTCTGAGAAGCTTGCAATGGGCTGGCATTTGGACGGGAAGGTGTCCGCAGTGGTTGGGACGCATACGCATGTTCAGACTCATGACGAGCGTCTGCTGCCTTCAGGGACGGCCTATGTAACTGATGTGGGTATGGTAGGTCCGCAGGATGGAATTCTAGGTATGGAAAGAACGGCAGTTATGCAGAAATTTAAAACCCAGCTTCCCGTCCGTTTTGTGGTGGATGAAGGTAAATGGCATTTTCATGCAGTGTGTATTGATTTAGATCCAATAAGCGGGCTAGGAAAAAAAATACAATTAATTCGAATGGACGAGGATCAATTGTTGTTTGAGTAATTTCAGTACAACAAATAACGAAATGTCGGAAAATTCATAATTGTTAGAAAATACGATCTTCGGGATGAAGGAATTAACTGCAAATTTTTAGAATATGAATAGTACTGGAAGCAATCCATCATTCCCGAGGAGGTACTTTTCATGGATGTATTAAAAGTTTCAGCAAAGTCTAATCCTAACTCCGTAGCCGGCGCACTAGCAGGGGTATTACGTGAGCGCGGTGCTGCCGAACTGCAAGCGATTGGTGCCGGCGCTCTTAATCAAGCTATTAAAGCCGTAGCAATTGCTCGTGGATTCGTGGCTCCTAGCGGGGTAGATTTGATTTGTATACCAGCATTTACAGACATCGTGATTGATGGAGAAGACCGCACGGCTATTAAATTGATCGTAGAGCCAAGATAGCTCAGCCTTCATTATAAGTGAATAGTAAGCGCCTGTTTACGTTGTAAACAGGTTTTTTTAGTTGAATAGAAGTATAAATTCTTTAGACTTTTGTCCTATAAACTGCTGCGAATGCTGTTCATCCTTCAAATGTTATTAGTAAGAGGGGGGAATTCCGTGATTATAATTGATGGTCATTGTGACGTTTTATGGAAAATGTATGAGAACCCACTGATCAATTTCTATGAGCCTCAACAAGCTGAGCTGGATGTTAACTATGAAAATATAATAAGGTCGGGAGTTAAAATCCAATGCTTTGCCATTTACTTGCCGGAATCCATTAAGCAGCCAAAATTCGATGATTACCTGGAGTACATAAATATTTTTTATCAGAAGATCGCAATAAACGATAAATTGACTGTAATCAAAAACCAGTCAGACTTGCTGCAAGTGATGAATGGGACAAAGGTTGGAGCTATACTGACCTTAGAAGGCGCAGACGCGATTAATGATCATTCCTTGTATACGCAAATTCTATATCATCTTGGAGTGCGTATGATCGGTGTAACGTGGAATTACGCAAATTGGGCGGCCGATGGGATTTTGGAAGCAAGAAAAGGGGGTTTTTCAAAAAAAGGAAAAAGATTTATTAAAGAGTGCAATGATTTGGGCATAATATTAGATGCGTCCCATTTGTCGGTTCGTTCGTTTTGGGATCTTGCTGATCATTCAAGCAGCCCAATAGTTGCAACACATTCTAATGCAGAGGCGGTTTGTAAGCATCCGAGAAATTTGAAAGATGATCAGATACGTGCTTTAATTATAAAAGGCGGGCGAATAGGTATGACGTTCGTACCGTGGTTTGTAAGTGACGCAGGGACCGCATCCATAGCGCAATTAATAAAGCATATAGAGCATGTGTGCGCTCTGGGCGGGGAAAAGCATGTTGTGTTAGGGTCCGATTTTGATGGATTTGATAAGAAGATAACTGATCTGGAGCATACTGGCCAAATGGACAATCTGGCACAACAACTTTCTCGTTTTTATAGTGACCAAACAGTGGAAGGCTTCTTGTATCGAAACTGGTTTTCGTTTTTTAAAACGAATTTACCCGTTTCATAAACGCTTACATCTTTCTTGGATATGTATAATAGTTGAATCGATCTCATTTTGATATGGATATCATCTAAAAATACTATGTTTGTTTTATTGAAAAGCACTTGCTTTTTGTCGCTTAAAATCATAAAATTTGGATGACAACTGAAAGAAATTTTTTATCTATATATTAAGTTTCTTTTAAACATAAGTTGATCAGTTGCAAAGTCAGTGACTATCAAAAGGAGTGGACAACGGTGATTAGCCAATTATCTTGGAAGATCGGAGGACAACAAGGGGAAGGTGTAGAAAGTACCGATAAAATATTCTCGACGGCATTGAATCGTCTAGGATATTATTTGTATGGGTACCGTCATTTCTCCTCTCGTATTAAGGGGGGACACACCAACAACAAGATCAGAATCAGCACAAAGCCTATTCGTGCCATTTCCGATGATCTAGATATCCTTGTTGCATTTGACCAAGAAACAATCGATTTGAACGCATTTGAGCTGCGTGACAACGGTGTAATCGTTGCAGACGCTAAATTTAATCCTGTTGTACCAGAAGGTATCAAGGCTCGTTTATTTCCAGTGCCAATTACGGCTATCGCAGAAGAGCTTGGAACTTCATTATTTAAGAATATGGCTGCTTCCGGCGCATCTTGGGCTTTGCTCGGCTTGCCACTGGAAGTGTTTAATAAAGCAGTTGAAGAAGAGTTCGGACGTAAGGGTGCCGCGGTTGTTGAGAAGAACATCGAGGCAGTTCGTAAAGCGGCTGAATTTATTTTGGAAGCAAACGGCGGACCCTTGCTTGAGTTCCAATTGGAGCCAGCAGACGGTAAGCAAAAATTGTTCATGATCGGTAACGATGCAATTGGTCTGGGTTCACTTGCAGGGGGATGTCGTTTCATGCCTGCTTACCCAATTACTCCTGCGTCTGAGATCATGGAATACTTAACTAAAACCCTTCCTAAATTCGGCGGTGCCGTAATTCAAACGGAAGATGAAATCGCGGCTGTAACAATGGCAATCGGAGGCAACTACGGTGGTGTTCGTACCATGACAGCATCCGCAGGTCCTGGTCTGTCCTTGATGATGGAAGCAATCGGCTTGGCCGGTATGACGGAAACACCTATTGTTATTGTGGACACTCAGCGTGGAGGCCCAAGTACTGGTCTGCCTACCAAGCAAGAACAGTCCGACTTGTATGCCATGATTTATGGTACACACGGTGAAATTCCAAAAATCGTACTTTCTCCTTCATCGATTGAAGAGTGCTTCTACGATGCAGTTGAAGCTTTCAACTTGGCTGAGAAATACCAATGTCCTGTTATTTTGCTAACTGACCTGCAACTATCACTAGGTAAACAATCCTGTGAAATGCTGGATTACAATAGAATTCAAATTGACCGCGGCCGCTTGGAACAAGGCGAGCTTCCGGAAAATGAGCCTAACAAGCTGTTTAAACGTTACGAGTTTGCTGAAGATGGCATCTCTCCACGTGTTATCCCAGGTCAAAAACACGGGATTCACCATGTTACCGGCGTAGAGCATGACCAAGAGGGACGTCCATCAGAAAGTACGGATAACCGTAAGAAAATGATGGATAAACGTATGGAGAAATTGAAGCATGTAAAAGTAACGAATCCTATTCTTATCGACGCACCTCATGAAGAACCGGAACTGCTGATCATTGGCATGGGTTCGACAGGCGGAACAATTGATGAAGCTAGAGCGCGCTTGGAAGCAAAAGGAATTAAAACAAATCACGCAACAGTTCGTCTTATGCATCCGTTCCCGGCTGCTGAATTAGAGCCTTTCATGGATAAAGCAAAGACAGTAGTTGTTATCGAGAACAATGCTACGGGTCAATTAGCTTCATTAATCAAATTGAACGTAGGTCATGCAGACAAAATTAAAAGCTTGCTTAAATATAACGGTAATCCATTCTTGCCAGCAGAAATCACTACATTTTGTCAGGAGCTGAACCTTGTATGGCAACATTAAAAGACTTTCGTAACAATATTAAACCTAACTGGTGCCCTGGATGTGGAGATTTCTCCATTCAAGCGGCAATTCAAAGAGCGGCTGCTAACGTTGGTTTGGAGCCTGAAGATTTAGGTATCGTTTCCGGTATCGGATGTTCCGGCCGTATCTCTGGTTACATTAACGCTTACGGTTTCCATGGTGTTCATGGCCGTTCGCTTCCAATTGCTCAAGGCTTGAAAATGGCTAACCGTGAGTTGACTGTACTAGCTGCAGGCGGCGATGGCGATGGCTTCGCAATTGGTATGGGTCATACCGTTCATGCAATCCGTCGTAACATCAATATTACTTACATCGTAATGGATAACCAAATTTATGGTTTGACAAAAGGCCAAACTTCTCCAAGAAGTGCTGAAGGCTTCAAAACTAAAAGTACACCTGCAGGTTCAATTGAATCCGCATTGTCTCCATTAGAAGTAGCTTTGGCAGCTGGCGCAACGTTCATTGGTCAATCGTTCTCCAGTAACCTGAAGCAGTTGACGGCTTTGATCGAAGCTGGAATGAAACACAATGGATTCTCATTCATCAACGTATTCAGCCCATGTGTTACTTTTAACAAAGTCAACACTTATGACTGGTTCAAAGAAAACATCGTAGATCTGGAAGAAACTCCTGATTACGATCCGTCGAACCGTGTTATGGCGATGACTAAAATAATGGAAACAAACAGCTTGCTTACTGGCTTAATTTATCAAAATACTAATAAAACAAGTTATGAAAATCACGTTCCTGGTTTCAAAGAAGAAGGAATGTCTAAACTTAACTTAAAAATTTCTGAGCAAGAATTTGATAAATTGGTAACTGAATTTAAATAGATTTTCTGCTAAAAGCATGTGGCTGCTTGCCATATGCTTTTTTCATAGAAAAACGATATAATATGACTTGTGCAATCATTGTTGAAAACAGACTGAAACAAAAAATGAGGTGTGGTTTATGAAACAAGTGCCGATTGGGGTATCTGCTAGACATATTCATTTATCTGAGGAGCATATTGAACTGTTATTTGGTAAAGGGTACCAATTGAAGGTACTCAAGGATCTATCTCAACCAGGGCAATATGCCGCGGAGGAAACGGTTGCTGTTGTTGGGCCGAAGGGAAAGTTCGAGAAAGTTCGGATTTTAGGTCCTGCACGAGGGGGCACGCAGCTGGAGGTTTCGCGTACCGATGCTTTTTCGTTGGGTTTGAACCCACCGGTTCGTGAATCGGGAAATACGGATGGAACGCCTGGGATCCAACTAATTGGGCCAGCAGGAGAGGTAACCATACCTCAAGGTGTCATTATTGCAGCTAGACATATTCATTTTCATACGGATGATGCCGCTAAATGGGGTATAATCGACAAGCAGCTGCTTACAGTTAAAATTGAAGGTGAAAGATCATTAATCTTTGAGCAGGTGTTGGCGCGTGTATCCGATCAGTATTCGCTTGATATGCATATAGATACAGATGAAGCTAATGCAGCGGGTGCTAAGACAGGTGATATCGCTCTGATCTTATCATAACCCGCGAAATAGCATACATAATAGATCTCCACATAGCTATATGTGGAGTTTTTTTTATAATCTAAGAATTTCATAGTTTTCAGCGAAGCTGTAAGATTCTTAGGTTTCAAGAAAACCCACTTTTAATTCACGGTCGCTCTTCCTTGTAAGGCTTAATAGAGGTTTTCTTAATTTTATCATTTGTGCGGATTTCGCCTTTTTATAGCACTTGGATATAGAGTAGAAAAAATGCTATAATTTATTGTCAGACTACAAAAAAAGAATTTTGTTTATATAGAAGGAAGGTGCAACATTGCCTAAAGAAACGAAGGATTATGAGAAGTACTTCCAGCCACCTTCTCTCACTGATGCAAAAAAGCGAGGGAAAGAGGATATCCAGGTTCATTATGATTTTGGTATTCCTGAAGAGATGACTGTTTTTGGAAAAGACAAATATTATTATATCCAAACCTACGGCTGTCAAATGAATGAACATGATACGGAAACGATTATGGGACTTTTAGAACAAATGGGCTACCAGTCCACTGAAGATCGTAGGCAGGCTGATGTTATTCTATTGAATACCTGTGCGGTCCGAGAAAATGCTGAGGATAAAGTTTTCGGCGAATTAGGGCATTTAAAGCATCTGAAAATCGAGAAGCCTTCTTTAGTACTTGGCGTATGTGGCTGTATGTCACAGGAAGAAGCCGTAGTAAATCGTATTTTAAAGAAGCATCCATTTGTTGATCTAATATTTGGAACCCATAATATCCACCGCCTTCCATTGCTGTTAAAAGAGGCTTTTTTCAGTAAGGAAATGGTGATAGAGGTTTGGTCTAAGGAAGGCGATATCGTAGAGAATTTGCCGAAGAAACGCGAAGGCATTAAGGCTTCTGTAAACATCATGTATGGATGCGATAAATTCTGCACCTACTGCATTGTTCCTTACACCCGGGGCAAGGAGCGCAGCCGCAAGCCGCAGGATGTATTAGCAGAAGTGCGGGATTTAGCTAGACAAGGGTTTCAGGAAGTTATGCTGCTCGGTCAAAATGTGAATGCTTATGGGAAGGATTTCGAAGATAGTGAATATCGTTTTGGGGATTTGATGAATGATATTTCCAAAATTGACATTCCTCGTGTTCGATTTACGACCTCGCATCCTCGTGATTTTGATGATCACTTGATTGAGGTTTTGTCAAAAAAAGGAAATCTAGTGGAGCAAATCCATTTACCGGTTCAATCAGGTAGCAATGAGATTTTGAAACGGATGAGCCGTAAGTATACGCGGGAGCATTACTTGGATCTCGTGGCCAAAATTAAGCAAGCAATCCCTGATGCCAGTCTGACTACGGATATTATTGTCGGTTTCCCAGGTGAGACGGAGGAGCAGTTCGAGGAAACGCTCTCTTTAGTTAAAGAGGTTAAATTCGACGGTGCTTATACCTTTATCTATTCTCCACGTGAAGGTACCCCTGCTGCGGCCATGGCTGACGATGTACCTATGGAAGTTAAGAAGAGCCGGTTGTACCGCCTTAATGACATTCTGGGCCAGTTTAGTAAGGAATGTAATGAGAACTACAAGGGACAAGTGCTAGAGGTACTGGTTGAAGGCGAGAGTAAGAATAATGCGGAGGTTCTTGCAGGACGGACGCGGACTAACAAGCTTGTACATTTAACTGGACCAAAAGAATTGATAGGTAAGGTCGTACCCGTTAAAATAACGGATGCTCAAACCTGGTATATTAAGGGTGAATGGGTCCCCGCAGCGGTAGCCAATTAATCATACATTTTTTAAGGAGCGTGAGTAGCAATGTCAGGAAACCAT
Organism: Paenibacillus foliorum; assembly: GCF_013141765.1. GTDB lineage: Bacteria > Bacillota > Bacilli > Paenibacillales > NBRC-103111 > Paenibacillus_S > Paenibacillus_S foliorum. The sequence continues at coordinate 182,856 of NZ_WHOD01000045.1, read as the reverse complement.
AACCATAGTCATGACCATCACGATGCTCATATGCAGTGCAGCGATATGGAGCACTACACCAACACTGAAATGATCGTACGAGAGGATATTTTATCCAAAGCTAAGGAATTAGCTGAATTAATCTCTACATCAAATGAAGTACAGTTTTTTCAAAAGGCCGAAGTGCAAATTTCATCGAATGATCAAATTCAAACTTTAATTAGTGCGATTAAAAAGAAACAAAAAGAAATTGTAGCATTCGAATCGTTCCAAAATGCAAAGATGGTTACTAAAATTGAAAAGGAAATTGAGGACCTGCAGGATCAATTGGACTCTATTCCTATTGTTAATGAGTTCCGTCAATCCCAAGAAGATATCAATTATTTGCTTCAGCTTGTCATGTCTGTAATCCGTGATACGGTTTCAGAAAAAGTGACTGTTGAATCAGGTGCATCTGAATAAATCACTCATAAATGCTTGTACCTTATAGGCCGTCTTGCATCGAATTTTCGATGGAGGCGGTTTTTTAGCATTTTCTGGTATAGAAAGAAAAATATTAAAGATACTAAGAGGCAGTATAGAGCATACGATGCCGGTTTCGCTAAAGCATAACTTCTCAGGAGGGAACAATTATGGTAACAACTAAAACACCAGGTCCTAAAGGACTGCTTATTACAGGTAATTTACTAGCTTTTCGTAAAGATCCTCTCGGTTTTTTGCTCAAAACACAGCAGGAATTCGGGGATGTCGCACACATGAGATTTGGACCGGCACGTCATATGTATTTAATCAACGATCCGGATCTCATTAAGGAAGTACTTATGACCAAGCAAAAATCATTCCAAAAGGCAAAAGGGCTGCAGACGGCCAAAGCGGTGGTAGGAGAAGGAGTATTGACAAGTGAAGGAGAGGCGCACCTACGCCAACGCAGGCTTATGCAGCCGTCTTTCCGCAAAGATCGTGTAAGTAAGTACGCAGATTCGATGGTCGAATTGACCGATGATCTGCTAGCAGGCTGGAAGGACCATCAAGAGCGCTCAATAACGGATGATATGATGGAGCTGACTTTGAATATAATAACCAGAACGATGTTTGGTACGAGCTTGAAGGGAGGATTGCATGATATAGGACATGCGGTAGAGGTTGGGATGAAATATGTGAGCAATAAGGCTTCTTCGATTTTTGACATCCCAGAAAGCATACCGACAAAGAGTAATTTGGAATTTAAGCAGGCAGCCAAGACGCTGGATGACGTTATATACAGAATTATAGAGGAGCGCAGAAACAACCCTAATACGAATGGAACAGGCGATGACCTGCTCAGCATGCTGCTTGCGGCTAAGGATGAAGAAGATGGAACCGGCATGACGGATCAACAGGTACGTGATGAAGTAATGACTATATTCTTGGCGGGTCACGAAACCACAGCGAACACTTTAGCTTGGACCTGGTATTTATTGTCATCGCACCCGGAAGTGGAACACAAGTTGTGGCAAGAGCTTGATCAGGTGCTTGGAGGAAGAAAACCGACGATTGATGATCTAGGAAAACTAGATTATTTGCATCAGGTGATATGGGAATCAATGAGGCTGTATCCCGCTGTATGGGTAATAAACCGCGAAGCAACCGAAGAGGTCGAAATTGGAGGGCATTTGTTTAAGCCCGGAGATACTTTGATGATGAGTCAGTTTGCCATGCATCGCAATCCCAAGTATTATGACCACCCAGAGCAATTTATCCCTGAACGTTTTGCAGGAGGGGAGCTATTGAAGCGAATTCCACAATTCGCGTACTTTCCTTTTGGTGGAGGTCCTAGGGTGTGTATAGGCAATAATTTTGCGCTTATGGAAGCGGCTTTGATTCTTGCCACGATTGGTAGCCGATATAAACTTAGCTTAGCGCCAAATCATCCGGAGGTAGAGCCAGAGCCTCTCGTTACATTGCGTCCCAAATTAGGGCTGAAAATGATCGTAGCGGCTAGATAAGGGTGAAGGGTGATTAGGCCCTGATTGTTACTTTTGTACCAATCGATACGAGTTTGGATAAAGCTAGGACATCTTCATTATACATTCGAATGCAGCCGTGGGATACTTCGTGACCGACTGAAATAGGAGAGTTCGTTCCATGAATCCCATAGTGAGGCCGTGAAAGTCCCATCCAAAAGGCGCCAAAAGGCCCTCCTGGATTTGGGACTTTATTAATGATGGTATAGATTCCAATGGGAGTCTTTGTTAGTTCCTTTCCAATACCAATAGGAAATCCGCGTATAACCTTCTCGTCATCCAATAGATATAGCATACGATCCGATAAATCAACAATGATACGCTTCACGGAAATCACTCCTTTTCTGCGGATAGGGGGGGTTAAGAGCTATATATATCGAATGGAAACCTCACGGTAGGTTTTGTTGAGCTTTTTCTTACGAATTTTTATTTGTAAGATTCCTTCCTTATAAGTAGCCTTAGCAGTGCTCGGAACAACAAGGCAAGGCAGTCGAATGAGCTGGTTTTTTTTATTGTCGAGCTGTCCTTCAATTTTAATGAGATCCGGTCTAACTTTTACTGCAGGATTAACCTCATAGGATATCGGGGTTTTAACGATAACATGATAATGGGTTTCAAATACTTCTGCTTTGCTATTACTTTGAGTGACTTTTTGCATGCCGTTTTGGGGCATCGTTTTATTAAGTATGTTTTGAACGTAACCTTCTATCCAGGATGTATCCTTTAATAATTCCATTTGTTTACTTGTCGGCAATGCTGGCAGTTTGCTACCAAGTAAATTTTCAATTTCATGCCATTGAGACGGTTTGTTATTATTTCCATTATTGGTCATCATGCACTGCTCCTCTCCGCCCAGTTCTCTTTTATGTATATGATAGGAAAAGCGGAGTTGATACAATAAGGAATAATGATCGAGGCACAAAGTAGCCTATAGGCGATTGCTGACATACACTAATCTATGAATGGAAAAAGGAGAATGTCTATGCCGTCAATTGTAGGCAACATCAAAGTAATAAGCGTAGGCAACAGTTCTATCGTACAAATAGGGGATGCTGTGCAGCTTTCACCTTCCAGCAGTTCCAAAACGTTCGCGGGAGCGGGTTCATTTAATATAGGCGATTTTGCACATACGAACAATGCGATCAGCAGTACAATTACTAATGATCAAGACGTGGAGGATTTGGGCCAAACCAACGTTGGGAATCAGGGGGTCGTTTAGGATGAATTTGGTGGTTAATCAAAACATAGTGATTCATCAGTTGAAGGTAAATTATGTAACGAATTCCTCGGTGCTCCAGATTGGGACTGCCGGCTTGATTAAACCTCTTTCCAATTTATATAATTCTGGTGGTAATAAGGAGCCGGCGGCTGAAATACATGCTTCATCTTCAGTCATTTCTCTCGTACCGTTGCCGAATCCGACTTAAGCAGAGTGAACAGTAGTAGTCAACATGGGCTAACACCTACTTCTAGTCATTTGCATAAAATGGATGGAGGAGGTGCTGTGATTATGAATTATTGGCAGCAATGGGCTCAATATATTCAACAAATGCAACGTGAGATGGAAATGCAGTCTAGGAAGATTACTGAAATGGAAAAATCCATAGTTGTCTTGCAAACATCTATCGTTGCCATGCAGACGGAGATGAAAAGCTGGAAAGAGCAAAAAAGGATTCATATTGATAAAGTGGAGTATAAGTTTGATCAATTGAAGGTAGAAAAGCTGGATGGAACACTAAATATCGGGCTTATTCCGAGTGCATTAGAGGACATTGCTGTAAATGGGAGCGCGGTATCTCCGGAGGATAAGACAGCTGCGGATGTAGATATAATGCAAGTCGATCAGCAGATTAAGCCGGGAGTAGAGCTGCAAAAGGAGCTTGCTAGAGATTTGAAGAAATATGTAGAGAAGCAGGTACCGAAACAGTTGGGAGAGCTTCAAATACAATATGGTGAGCAGTTAGACTCATGGCATCAAAAAATGATTGTTGAAGATTTATTAAAACAGACGGATACACGTATTGACTATTATTTACGTCAGAAGAGCCCTGGAGCTACCGCTGATCAGATATCCTCAATTAAGGATGCGGTGCTTTTTAGAACCCAAAATGATATCAGAGCTGCGGTAGACAGCTACTATAATAAATTTATAACAAAGAAAGTCGGTGACTCATGAATATTCAAGTGACGAATAAGGCGTTATGTGTTGGAGATGTAAGAATAATCGGAGTTTCGAGCTCATCTGTATTTTTGATCGGAGATACGGAGCAAATCATATGCTCTTCGATTATGGATACATCTCCAGAGGCTGTAATAGTCGGCAGTAATTATTACTTAGACCCTGAGGCTAAGAAGGAGGAGAATAAGGAGGAGAATAAAGAAGATAAAGAGGAGAACGAGAACGGGGACAATAAGGAGGATAACGGCTCATGAACCGCGTTTCTGTTGTTAAGGATATGAAGGTAAATTCGGTATCGCAAGCATCTATATTACAAGTTGGAGATAATGAGCTGATCAAGCCAGTTTCTAAGGCGTTAGCTGTTCAAAGAAAAGTACCTGATTTCAAGGGAGATGAGGGTAACTTTGATGATTTTGGAATTTTCTCACGAGAGCTTCCACTTCCTCCAACAGAAAATGAGGCTGTTAAGATGTTAATTGATAATGGAAGCAGTCGAATTCAAGTTGGGGGGATTTTCATATATGGGATTGCTGCGGCTTCTGTTTTTCAAGTCGGAAACAATAAGAAAATACAAGCCGAATCGCGAATTAAGCAAATTCGGCAAAATATTAATGGAGAATAGTTCTAAGAACGGCTTACTTCATTCTCTTCAGCGTATGCGATAAGAACGATATTTTCATTGGCGTCAGCTCGAATGCGCTCTTCTAATTGTTTAATTTCAGACAGTATTTCTGGTGAAAGTTGGGCGAGAGAAAATTGAGGGATCATAGTAACCTCCTACATAGTTATTTACAACTATTTTGTCCATTTGTATGCTATGTTAAGCTTAATATTCGTAAAAGTTTAGAGTGGGAGAGTGATAATTCTTGAGACAACCCTTTTCTACTGCTCATAGACCGTGGCCACTGCCTACAGGCTCTTGGATGATGAAGCAAACTTGGCTTGATTTATTATTCGCACATTGGCCGATCCGCTACAATCAGCTCCGTGAGCTTGTACCTCCGGGTCTTGAGTTAGATACATACGAAGGTTATGCATGGATTAGTATTGTACCGTTTCGTATGGATTCCATTCGAATGCGAGGGTTGCCCCCCATTCCATATACCAGTTCCTTTGAAGAGTTAAACGTTAGAACGTACGTTACGGTAGGGGACAAGCCAGGGGTCTATTTCTTTAGCTTAGATGCGGCGAATCGGCTAGCAGTCATGACTGCCAGGAGTTTTTTTTATCTGCCATATTTTAATGCTAATATGAAGCTGGAGGAAAGAGAAGGGGTCTATGATTATGTCAGCCATAGAAAAGACAAGCGGGGTGCATTAGTATCTTATGAAGGTACCTATTCGCCGGTTTCACCGGCATTCTACAGCAAACCAGGTACGATTGAACACTGGTTAACCGAAAGGTATTGCCTCTACAGCGTAGATAAACAAAACCAAGTTTGGCGCGGCGAGATACATCATCTTCCCTGGACACTGCATGCTGCTGAAGCTGATTTTAAGATCAACACGATGGCATTAGGTCAAGGCATTACCGTAATGGATACCAAGCCATTACTGCACTTTTCGAAGCAATTAGAGGTGCTAGTCTGGCCTATATCAAAGGTGAATAACCCCGAATAATGGTATGTTGTATCTAGTTGGTCCAAACTTCCGGTTATAGTGAGTTGCATTCAAGCAAGCACGTGTGGTATATTCGAATTCCAGTTGTTACTGCATACTTTGCGGTCGTGGTGGAACGGCAGACACGCCATCTTGAGGGGGTGGTGTCCCATGGACGTGCGGGTTCAAATCCCGCCGACCGCATACTGGTTTTGAAGGTTAATAATTGTGGATTGTTCTCATTGATTATGATTTGAAGTGAAACAACTAAGGGCGGCATTCATCTCGAGTGAATATCGTCCTTTTTATGATGCCGTTATGCGTTTCATGTTTATAAAGCAAGTAAAAGTTAGGCCGGAGGGGGGGATGAGCTATAGAAGAATTGACGCTTCTGTTGTTCGAGCGCATGGGAATATTACTTATGCTCACTTTTATATTGACGCGAATCCCCCTGTTCCGTCAGCTGCTGGAAAAATTCAAATGATAGGTGCCGTTATCGGCCTTTGTACGGGTCTGAACTCTTCCGTGCTGCTCGTTGTTATTGGCCCTAATGAATGGAACCGTCCATCGGATGGATCAAGCAGGGATCTTTCCACTCAAGCATCCTGGGATTGTATCTATTCCACTAGGATTTGCAGGCGGAATCCTAGGGTCGTTGGTCTCGTCTAAAGTGAAAAGGGTGGATCGGTTTCAACGGATGCAGGTTTCAGCCCATTTGGCCGTAGATGAGTTGGGGAAGCGGGAATAGGGATTGGAGCGGATCAACTAATACAGAAAAGCCCTGCATAAGTTGCATGGCTTTTCTGCAATGAGTATTTTAAAACCCTTTGTATTGGGGTTCCTCGTTTTCTAACTGTTGAACGCGTGATTGAATATCTTGAATCACCTGTGTAGTCGATTGTGATGCAGTGGTAAACATGTCCTTAGCTTCTTGATTCTGAGTGTTTAATGCAAATTGCTCTAAGCTAGCTTGAGCGCTCTTTAATGAAGCCAGGCAGGTTTTTACTTGTGCGGAAACTGTCATTTTAATTCCATCCTCTCTGTATTTCAGAAATTGTTCACTGCTTTTTTTATTAATTAGTGACTCCATATAATCTAACCTGTTGAATCAATAATCATGCAGGGAGATTGAGTCAATGTAAAAGTTAAAATAATGCTTAATAACCTTATTTTAATTTTGTAAAATCCCTTCTCTAATCAAATAATCTAAGTAAGGAAATTGCGAAATGATATGGAACAGGGAGGATATGTAAAATGCCGGAGTGGATTGAAGTAGCTGTAAGGACTTTGGTTGCAGTTGTAGCTTTATTTCTGATTACAAAGGTTTTAGGGAAACGACAAATTTCTCAACTCTCATTATTTGAGTATATAACGGGGATTACGATCGGCAGCTTGGCCGCGGTGATATCTCTGGATATTGAAGCCAATTGGTATTTGGGACTGGTGTCTATGGTAGTTTGGGGATCTGTTTCATTGGGAATTGAATTATTGCAATTAAAAAGCAAACGCGCGAGAAATTTTATAGACAGTAAAGCTACGGTTTTAATTAAAGACGGTAAAATTCAAGAGGATAATCTAAAGAAAGAACGTTTAACTACTGATGAGCTTCTGGAGCAATTGCGAAAGAGGAATGTGTTTAGAGCTGCTGATGTCGAATTTGCTATAATAGAATCTAGCGGGGATATTAATGTTTTGCTCAAAAAAGAGTATCAGCCGATAACTCCAGCTCATATGGGAATGAAAGTAGCACCTGAGCAAACGCCTCAAGCTGTCATAATGGATGGAGAAATGATGAAGGAACCACTTGCAGTCATGGGATTAAATCCGGGTTGGCTTAACAGAGAATTGGAAAAACAGGGGGTCCTTCTTGAAAATGTGTTTCTCGGACAGGTTGACTCTTATGGACAATTATATGTGGATTTATATGATGATAAAATCAAGGTTCCCGTTCCTCAAGAAAAAGCTGCATTATTAGCTACATTAAAAAAATGTGAGGCGGATATTGAGATGTTCAGCTTATCTACAGATGCGAAAGAGGCTAAGCAAATGTATGCTGGATGCTCAGAAGCTTTGGTTCAAGTTATTTCAGATGTAAAACCATATCTGCAAAGTTAATCCTTTATGGTTCATCTAAAAGATTATTTTGTATTTATTGCCAGTTTTTAAAAGAACAAGCATATAAATTAGACATGCTTTTTTTAGGGGCTGATTTATATGCTTTCTACACAAAAAATTATTGTGATTCTATTTGGAAGCTTGTTAATTGCTTGTGGAATTGATTTTTTTCTAGTTCCCTTTAAGGTACTGGATGGCGGGCTTATTGGAATTGCTCTCATTATTAACTATTTATTTAAAATAAAAATCGGAACGTTAATGATTATTGCGAGCCTACCTATCCTCATCTTAACGTGGATTCAACTACGCAAGATGTTCTATAGCAGTTTGTTAGGTATGGTAATTTCCTCGTTTTTAATTGACCTGCTGGAACCGTTTCAATATTATTTTTTATATTATGTTGAATTGACACCTTTTACGAGTTCGGTCTTGGGAGGGTTTCTTTTAGGTGCCGGAATTGGAATCATGTTAAGGTATGAAGTGAGCACAGGGGGAACTGACTTATTGGCACAAATTATGTCCATGCGTTCGTTTATGAATGTAGGTATCATTATATTTGTGTCGGATGCTGTTATCATTAGCTTGGGCGGACTGCTTCTATCTATGGAAACGTTTATATTGTCTATCCTTACCGTCACCGCGGGAGGGATTGCAACCAGTATTTGTACCATGAAATAAACTGAGAATGGTTCTAGAAGCGCTATATGCTGCTGCAGCGACGTGATCAGTCCGGGGTAGGGGTAGTTACATGGTTGCATCAAAAAAGATCAAGGAGCTCTTGGAATTAACCTGAGCAACTGATCTTTTCTAAATAATAAGTCGGTTTATTTATTGTTGCTCTGTGTTATTTCAATCTTATGGTTCTCTAATTGAACTACACCATCACTGGTACCGGTAAAGAACATATCACTTAACTGCTCTTGTGTTATTGATTGGCCCTCTTCTACAAAAGCATTTTCGTCAGACTGCAGTTCACTTTGCTGCGGCTGGTATTGTTTTTCCATCTAGGTTATCCCACTCCTTATCAGTTGAAGGTACTCGACTACTAATGTCCCACTACATAACGCTTCTATACCTTCCTCTGAAAAATAATACCCTACATCCTCCAGACAAACAGAACTGCTCGTGTATACGCCAAAAAAAGCCTGACATAAAGTCAGACTTTCTTAGTAATCTTAAATAATCTAGAAAAAGTCTTCACCGCCAAAGCCGCTGGCAGCTCCCAAAATTACAACGAAAAGAATGAAGAATAATGCATATATTACGATGAAAATAGCAGCCAATAGTAATGAGGCTTTAGAATAGTTTTTCTTATTTGGATTAGCGCTGTCGCCAAATGCCCAAATAAACAGCATAATAATGTTGACTACGGGAATAGCACTTACAATAAAAGTTAGAATCCAATCCTTAACCGTCATCACGGGTGCTTGCTGAATATAAGGACTTTGATAAGCAGCGGCAGGCTGTTGATAAGGAACTTCAGTACTCATGATTATCACCTCACTGGATTATTATGTAAACGGATAGGTACCAAATCATTTTAACTGGAGGTTTCCTATTCGTCAATACTTTACAAAGCTTGTCAATATATTATTATTTTCGACGGCTCTTCTTTAAAATTGGAAAATTACGCAAGTGTTGGTTATGATAGAGCTATCGCATTAGGCTTGTTAGAGAAGTTTTAGTGCGAGTAAAGTTTCATATGAGGGAGAGAGTGCAATTGAAGACAACAGCATTAGGCAAAACAGAAATCCAGGTTTCAAACATTACTTTTGGCTGCTGGGAGCTTGGAGGGGGGCCTTGGGAGTTCACTAGCGATGATAATAATATTAAGGCTATCCAGGCTGCATTTGAGATGGGAATTACTACCTTTGATACCGCTGAGGGTTATGGAGCAGGCCATTCTGAAGAAGTGGTAGGCGCCGCTTTGGAAGGAATGCGGAAAGAAACGGTCATTTCAACTAAAGTCAGCCGGGCTAATCTAGCACCTGGTGATGTTCGTCGTTCTGCAGAAAGCAGCTTGAAACGATTGAAAACAGATTATATTGATATTTATTATATACATTGGCCAAGCTTCGAGATACCTGTATCGGAAACCTTGGGTGAATTTAATAAACTGAAGGAAGAAGGCTTAATTCGCGCTATTGGGGTGTCTAATTTCTCTTTAGAGCAGTTGAAAGAAGCATCAAGCTTCGCTCAAATTGACGTTATTCAGCCTGAATACAGCCTGCTGCATCGTTCCATAGAAGAAGAGATCATTCCTTATTGTGCACAGGAGAACATTGGCATAATGAGCTACAGTTCCATTGCGAAAGGAATTTTAACAGGGGCGTTTCATCTGGGCGGTAAACAATTGGACGAAGAGGATTTCCGGAGTAAAAGGCGGTTATTCTATCCTGAGCATATGGAAAAGTCCAGAGAATTGATAGTATTGCTTAAAGAGATTGCTGATGGAAGAAATAAGGCTATCTCTCAGGTTGCCATTAGCTGGCTGCTGCATCAGCATGCTTTAACTACAGCGATTGTGGGATCCCAAAGCATTAAGCATATGAAAGAAAATGTCGAAGCAGTGGACATGATTCTTTCGTCTGATGAATTAATTGCTTTGGAAACCACAAGCCGTAAAGTCATTGCTGAAATAGACGCTCCTTAAACAGGGCTCTATCTGAATTCTGAATTGTATCAACTAGCACTTAAGCTATTACTGCCTGTCATAAAAAACACCGACTGAGTACTAAAACAATGAAAGCCCTACCTCTCTTTCATCCTTGCGGCTCCTTGACCGCGCCAGTGTGGATCAGTAACACGAATACTAACTCTTAGGGTTGTTGGAATTAAGTGATTTTTATGGGTGGTAGTACAAAAAAGCGAACCGAGGTAATTTGATGGAGGGGTTGCTTGCTTTTGATACAATTTATCAATTATACTACCTGGACAGAAATAAAGCAATAGAAAATATGAAAATAGACAACGGATGAGTCTCTGATGGAGAATCATCCGTTGTTTTTAGTGAAGTACGATTAGAAATTATAAACAGGCTAACAGCAACGGAGGAACTATAGATTCATTTAATGCTCCAAAACCTTCCGCTCGAATTAGCACAAAAGCAACCTTGATTACATCATTATTTCCGTTTACTAATGGTTTAACAATAACTCGAAGCTTTACAGGTCCAACTTCATACAACCCGTTGGTATGAAAGGCGACTTGCTTTTCTTGCCTGTATTCAATAGCCTTGGAGACACTGCGTTTTACCTTCATTAAATCGGCTTCGTCTATATAAGAATAGAGAGAGGCACCGGGCATGCCTGTTTCCAATGTAAATGGAAGAGGTTCATAATGATTATGAATAGTGCAAATGTTCAAATTCTCGTCTAAAATGCCGGATGCTAAGATGGGCTTGTTTCTAACCTGGCTGGCAATCCACTTCTTCTCAGAGATTTCTTTGACAACATGGAAATATATTTCTTTATCTCCCCAGTGTACCTTACTGCTGTGTACCTCAACATTTAATTTAACCCCATTGTGCCCAAGAAGCTGTTCCTCTGAGAATAAGTAGCCTTTTAGCTGAAGGCGTTGTTTTTTTAATAATTGTTTTTTTGAGGATTCAGGCACATAGAGTGTATGGGGATTAATGATGAGCAATTCAGATTTCGAAAGACCAATCAATTTGGCAAAGGCGTTATTCATTTCTATAAATTTTGTTTCATTGTCATCGTCTTCGAAAGTGTAATACATACCCTCTATTGCATCTGTGAAACGGCTATCTAAGGTGTCCATGGTAGTATAATCCTCCTCGGTAAATATCGTACTATTAACCTATTTAAACATTATTTACGGAATAGAAACAGTTTTGTAGCAGATAGTTTCAAAAAAGTTTTTTCCAGCAGATTCGTGCAAAATGGGTACAATAGTATAAGTATCAAAAAACGGAGGTGTATTGGGAATGGATTATAGGTTAGAACGCGATACAATGGGGGAAATACGAGTGCCAGCAGATAAGCTGTGGGGAGCCCAAACTCAACGGAGCAGTGAGAATTTCAGAATCGGAACAGAACGGATGCCGTTAGAGGTCGTACAGGCCTTTGCATTACTCAAGAAATCGGCCGCGATGGCGAATTTGAGGCTGGGGAAGCTTGAACAGGAGAAAGCGGAGGCAATAGTAACAGCGGCGGATGAAATCATTGCAGGCCAATGGGATGACCACTTTCCGCTTGTTGTATGGCAGACGGGGAGCGGGACGCAGTCCAATATGAATGTCAACGAAGTAATTGCACATCGTGCCAATCAGCTTCTAGAGGCGAAGGAGAGCGAGACCAGAATACATCCTAATGATGATGTAAACCGGTCCCAGAGCTCGAATGATACGTTTCCGACCGCTCTCCATATAGCTGGAGTGCTTGCGGTTGAGGAACGGCTATTGCCTGCGCTGGAGGAGCTAAAGGAAACGCTGCGTCAGAAGATGGAGGCTTTCGCTGATATTGTAAAAATCGGCCGCACTCATCTGCAGGATGCAACTCCGTTGACGTTAGGTCAGGAAATCAGCGGATGGTGGGCCATGCTGGATAAAACAAGTCGGATGATCGCAGATAGCATTGGAACGATGAAGGAACTGGCAATAGGCGGTACTGCTGTAGGTACAGGCTTGAATGCTCATCCCCAATTTGGTGAGTTTGCAGCGGAAGAAATCAGCAAGGGAAGCGGCAAGGCGTTTATATCCTCAGATAATAAATTTCATGCATTGACAAGCCATGACCAAGTAGTCTATGCTCACGGTGCACTTAAGGCACTTGCAGCGGATTTGATGAAAATAGCTAATGATGTGCGATGGCTGGCTAGTGGTCCTCGTTGCGGTATTGGTGAAATCTCTATTCCAGAGAATGAACCGGGTAGCTCGATTATGCCAGGTAAAGTAAATCCGACACAAAGCGAAGCTATGACTATGGTAGCCTGCCAGGTGATGGGCAATGACGCGACGATTGGATTTGCAGCCAGTCAAGGTAATTTTGAGCTGAATGTATTCAAGCCAGTTATTATATATAATTTTCTCCAAACAGCTAGATTGCTGACCGATACAATGGTTTCCTTCAATGAGCATTGTGCAGTGGGAATAGAACCGAATCGAGAAGTAATTCAGCGTTACCTGGAGCAGTCGTTGATGCTGGTTACAGCGCTGAATCCTCATATCGGGTACGAGAATGCCGCTTCTATCGCGAAGACGGCACATAAGCAAGGTCTGTCCCTTAAGGAAGCTGCGCTGCGCAGCGGACTTCTGACGGAAGAGCAATTTGATACTTATGTTCGACCTGAGGATATGATTCATAATTACAAGTAACATGGAACTATAAGCTGTTAATGACAGTAAGGGGATTATTATATGGCACAAGCTGAAGAATTTTTTGATATCTATGATGACCATTTAAATCCGATAGGCACTGCAAGTCGCAAAGAGGTGCACTCTCAAGGCTTATGGCATCGCACGTTTCAGTGCTGGATTGTAAATGAGCAGGATGGAAATAGGACCCTTTTATTTCAAAAAAGACATCCTCAAAAAGATACATTTCCCGGATTGCTGGACATTTCTTGTGCAGGACATCTGCTTGCTGGAGAAAAGATAGAAAATGGTAACCGTGAATTGGAAGAGGAGCTCGGGGTATCTGTTGATTTCGAATTGCTTGAGCCATGCGGTGTTTTGTTAGATGAGAAGAGACTGGCAGACGGGTTGATAGACCGTGAGATATGCCATATTTTCGTATACAGGTCCAATCAACCACTGGATTCCTATAAGCTTCAATCGGATGAGGTGACGGGATTGTACCGTGTTTCTATAGAGGATGTAAGACGATTAGCCAAACAGGAAACAGGAGGAGATAAAATCCGAGCTGCCGGAGTGGAGACGAATATAGCTGGTATATTGGAGCCTGTAGAACGCTTGTTTGGTGATGATGAATTTGTGCCCAGAGCTTCCTCTTATTATGAGATGATGTTGAAAGTAGTAGAAAAATGATGGTGATTTCCTATTAAATGGAATAAGAAAAGCTCTGTTCAGGTAGTCCTGTTCAGAGCTTTTCTGCCGATCAGTCAATGGGTCCGTAATAATTAGTGAGATGTACGGTTGACATATTGTTCTACCATGCTGGTTGTAACATAGGGACGCGTTGGAGATATACCATGCTTGGCATGCTCATTGATGCTGGCGGTGATTCTGTTAATGGCATCGATAGTGTAGGGTTGGCCGGATGTACATAGGGAAATGACGTGCTCTATAGCTTCTTCACGCTGTTGGTCAAGTTGTTGAAATACTTCAAGATGAGAATGCATTTTACGAGTGTGGCTTGTAATCGCTTCATGAACGGACGACATGGGAAAGCTCCTTTAGTTAAATGATATGTTGGTAGTTATAATACTACGAGAGGGTCCGGTCGGGCAAGATGTTGTTCCTAAAATAAGGTTGGACAGCTTTCGGCAAGGTTCTCATTCTTTGCAATAAATGCTAAGGTACGCATATATTAGATACGAAATGTATCATAATGTCGATTTGAGTATCAGTGTACTAAGAGGGCAATGGATATTGTCGAAGCAACAACTGTTATGTGTTTATTTGGACTGATCTTGTGTTGAATTATCGGAGACCTACTTCGGAGCAGTTACGCGATCAGCGGAATCTTGTGGCTTCAGCCGTTTTTCAAGGCCGAGTCGAAAGCTATAGCTAGATCCATCGTTTGGAATATCGGGCAGAACTGTATTAGGTTTGGTAGGAATTGGGTGGGGAATATAATCAAAATGAAGCGTCGATTGAAGTTTCCATGTATTCCAACCTGTTATAATAAGGCCTGCGGCAAATATGCAAAGCAACCATTTCTTCCACCGATCCATATGAGTTATTTCCTCCTAGCCTCATTGATTGATACTAAATGTATCATTAAATGCAGGTTATTTCCAGACCCTTTTTTACTGGAGCATGGAGTAGAGTAACAAAGGGTTGAGTTATGCTATAATTATTGGGATTGACTGTAAGAAAAGTCTGTAAGCTAGAGGGGATGAGCTGTTGAATGAATAACGTTGACAAGGTTATCAGACAGTTTCGCTTGCAGGTCCTTGAGGTACGGAATGTTCCAGAGTCATATAGCTCAGAGGTTTACCGAATTCAAACTGATTTTGGTCAAGACATGTACATCAAAATTCCATATAACAAGCAGAAGCTATACCGCGAGCATGAAATTTTAAAAAGACTCGATGGGCATCTGCCAGTTCCCAAGGTACTTGATTATTGGGAGGGCGATGATTCCATATCGGGGGCATTACTTTTGGAAGCTATCGATGGAGAGCCTGTGAGTGGACATGCCAGTCGAACACTTGCCTTTGAGATCGGCTGTCTTCATGCACAGCTCCATAATGTAGTGATGCCAGGTTATGGAGTTGATCATCCAGACGGCTTTCAACAGGTAGAGGGAAACGATTGGCGGGCCTATATTCAAGGGTGTTTTGGAGATTGTAAAAAAACCTGCCAAGAAGTTCTCGAGCCTGAGCTATATGACAAGTGTCTGGATTATTTTGATGGAGTCTTCAGCCAACTTCCTGAGCCAGATGGTCCTTGTTTAGTCCATATGGATTTCAGGCCGGGCAATCTTCTCGTTCGTGATGGAAGGCTGGTAGGATTGATTGATTTTGAAAGTGCTCGCGGGGGATCGTCGGAGGTTGATTTTACGAAGGTAGACCGGTATTTGCTCGCTAATGATCCACAGGCTAAGGAAAGCTATATTAAAGGCTACCAGAGTGTCAGGCCGATAATTGATTTAGATACAGTGTTGCCTTTTTATTCATTTTTTGATGCGTTCAGTGCTGTAGTTTGGTGCAAGACCAGAGGGCTGGAGAAAAATCGGTCGTTTTTAGACGAGAGTATAGGTGTACTACGTCATGCAACCGGTACTGTACTTCGTAAAGAGGTATAGCACCCTGCAGCAGTTCAGCTGATAGTAAGCTTTAAAGGAGTTGTAGCTAAATGGATGCTGAATTATTAAAAAAACTAAGAATTCAAAGCGGACAGCGAATTTTGCTTTTAAATGCGCCCGAAGGTTATAGAGAACGTTTAATACCTATGCCAGAACATACCTCGCTTGACACTCAACCGGAAGGTACCTACGATTTGGTTCATCTATTTGTGCGTAGTATCGCTGAGTTAGAGGTACATGCTCCTGTTGCCCTTCAAGCGGTCAAATACAATGCGCTCTTATGGATTACTTATCCGAAGAAAAGCTCCAAGCTTAAAACGGATCTTAGCAGGGACGAAGGCTGGAAGGTGATTAGTGAAGCTGGTTATGAAGGTGTCGCTTTAATTTCAATAGATGAAACTTGGTCAGCGATGAGGTTTCGCATAATAGATTTAGTAAATAGTACGGGTTCAAGGCGCGAGCGAATTGCTGCTAGAGCCGATAGGCCAGCCGCTATTCCAACCAAAGACCGGACACTGGAGATCCCCGACGATCTGCAGCAGGCATTGAATGAGAATCCAGAGGCTAGCGAGTTTTTTGCTGGCTTATCTTTCACTAACCGTAAAGAATATGTACGATGGGTAACGGATGCCAAAAGGGAAGAGACACGGACCGGGCGTGTTGAAAAATCCATTGAAAAGCTAACTAATAGCATTAAATCTCCTTTTCAAAAAGCATAGTGGAAAAGCATTATGAAGCTCTCGTCCTCAAATTTTGGGGAATGAGAGCTTTTTTAATGAAATTTTGATGAGGGAGGGCTAACATTGGCCGTTAGTGATTCATCAGGTAAATATGACCGTTTCTTCATGTTACAAGGAAACCATTTAGGCTAATATAAACTGAAGCTTAAACGGAAGGGGAATACCGTGATTACAAAACAAACGATTGCTATTCTAATGTTAATAGTTACTATGGCGATAGGTGCCGGCTGCAAGGAAAAAGGACCAACCTCAGAGGAAGTACTGCTACAATACATAACCGACTGGGAAAAAGGTGAATACAGCACTATGTATTCGATGCTTAGTGACAAAGCCAAAACGGTTATAACCCAAGAAGCTTTTAGTAAAAGGCATGAATCGATTTACGAAGGAATCGCCGCAAAAGGTTTGACAATCAAGCTTATACCCCAAACGCAGGATACAGCCAAAGGGAATAAACAAGGGTCAGAGAAAGAACCGGTAAAGCATCCAATTAAAGTCCAGATGGAGACGTTTGCGGGGCCGGTAGCGTTTGACAACCTTGCCATGATGGTGATGGAGAATAATATCTGGCATTTGGAGTGGAACCCTTCACTGCTGTTTCCTTCTCTGAAGGAGGAGGACAAAGTAAGAGTACAACAAATCAAAGCAGTTCGCGGAGAGATTACAGATCGTGATGGGAATGGACTGGCGATAAATGAGGAAAGGGCGGAAATTGGTATTATTCCCAACCGTTTGCCGAATCCACCTACAGAAGCCCTTCGGCAGTTAGCAGAGCTTATGAAATTGAATATAGAGGATATCGATAAGAAAAGAAATGCGTCCTGGGTGAAGCCGGATTTCTTTGTTCCTGTTGCGTTGATTTCGCGGTCGGATAAGCGATTAGCAGCTGCAACTTCTATTCCCGGGGTTTCTTACCAACCTAAAAAAGTCCGAACTTATCCTCTTCAAGAAGCGG
The DNA here is from genome assembly GCF_013141765.1 of Paenibacillus foliorum. Taxonomy (GTDB): domain Bacteria; phylum Bacillota; class Bacilli; order Paenibacillales; family NBRC-103111; genus Paenibacillus_S; species Paenibacillus_S foliorum. The sequence continues at coordinate 165,335 of NZ_WHOD01000045.1, read as the reverse complement.
CAGCTCATTTAGTTGGTTATGTTGGCAAGCTAACTCAAGAGGAGTGGACGACCTACAAGGATAAGGGCTATCAGATTGATGATGATATTGGCAAGGCAGGCTTAGAACAGGTGCTTGAGGAGCGGTTAAGGGGTAAGGATGGAGGACGGATCTTTATATCCGATGTCAATGGCAAAGAAAAAGTCAACGTCGTCAAGCTGGAAGCACATAACGGAGAGAACATCAGACTTGCTATAAACGCAGATCTGCAAATGGAGATCTATCGGCAATTGGATTCGAATGCAGGAGTGGGAGCAGCACTTCACCCAATAACAGGTGACGTACTGGCGCTGGTAAGCTCACCTTCCTATGATCCAAATGTCTTTGTTGCCGGAGTCTCTGCTGGGCAGTGGAAGGAATGGAACGAAAACCCGGCTAAGCCGTTATTGAATCGATTCGCCCGTACGTTCTCGCCGGGTTCGGCATTTAAGCCGCTTACCGCCGCAATAGGTCTGCAAACAAAGACAATTGATCCGGTTCAATTGCGTGAAATACCAGGGCTTCATTGGAAGAAGGATACATCCTGGGGAAATTACGAGGTGACAAGGGTATCAGAGGCGGCAACTCAGGTGGATTTGCAAAAGGCGCTTCTCTACTCCGATAATATTTATTTTGCTCAAGCAGCATTGGAAATGGGGAAGGACAGCTTTATGCAAGAGGCTGGGAAATTCGGATTGGGTGAAAAGCTTCCTATCCCTTACCCATTGGACACTTCCACGTTAGTTAACAAAACCATGAAGAATGACATCCAACTAGCGGATTCCGGTTATGGGCAAGGAGAGGTTCAAATGAATCCGCTGCATGTGGCGGTGACATACACACCATTCGTCAATCAAGGAAACCTGATAGCACCTAAACTGCTGCTGGATTCAGCTAATGGGTCAACGAATGGGGAAGTATGGAAGAAAGCTGCTATGTCGGAACAAGTTGCTGCTCTCCTTCAGCAAGATTTAATACAGGTTATTGAGCATCCACAGGGAACAGGGCGTGGAGCCCGAATAAAGGGACTAACACTGGCGGGTAAAACAGGAACAGCGGAGTTGAAGCAAACTAAAGGTACACAAGGGAAAGAAGTGGGTTGGTTTGTTGCATTTAACGTTAAAAATCCCCAGCTGCTGATAGCTCTTATGATGGAGGATGTGCAAAGTCGAGGAGGCAGCCATGTTTTATCGCCAAAGATTAGTGCGATTTTTAAGTCATTTGTTAGGGAATAAGTAAGCATACAAATCTGAAAGACGATTTGAAACTTTTATATTTAATGAAGTTAAATTTATATATAGTTAAATAATATTTTTATTAATGAAGTTAAATATTAATGATTTTAAATATGTACATAAATCAAAATACATCCTACATAGGCTTGTTGGAACGCCGAAATCTGTTTTTTCTATGAATATTGACACGCATAATGCTGAAAAAAACAAAGGCCAATTGGTTGGTTGGATGGACACCTCCTCCTGTTTGAGAGGTTTTTTTACTTGGGATTAGGACCTGCTGGATATTGTGATGTGTCTGATTCTATGGCATTCTAATAAGGCATTCTGCTGCAAGTCAATGATTGTTCTATCGAGATTGTATCAGACTAAGAATACTGACGATACTTGATAAGGGAAGGTGTTTGATATGAAGGCTCTTATTGTAATTGATTATACAATCGATTTTGTAGTAGGAAAGCTTCCCTGCGGCCAACCTGCCATTGACATTGAAAATAAGATGGTGTCGTTAACGGAACGTTTTGTCGCTGAAGGGCATATGGTTGTCATGGCTGTAGATTTGCACGAGGAGGCCGACACCTTCCATCCAGAGCAGCGTTTGTTTCCGACGCATAATATCAGAGGAACTGAGGGTAGGAACCTCTACGGGAAATTGGATGGAGTATTTCAAGCCAATCGGAATTTAATCTATTGGATGGATAAGACTAGATATAGTGCTTTTTGCGGCACCGATTTGGAGTTGAAGCTGCAGGAGCGGGGGATTAAAGAAGTTCATCTGATAGGTGTCTGCACCGATATATGTGTTCTTCATACAGCAGTGGATGCTTACAACAAAGGTTATAAGGTTTATGTACATCGGGACGCGGTGGCTAGCTTTAACCAAGATGGACATGATTGGGCGCTTCGGCATTTCGAGCATGTGCTAGGAGCAACGGTATTGTAGTTGAAAGGGTTGATTCGCTAATGACTTACGACAATTTAACATTGCATACGGATAAATATCAGATCAATATGATGTATGCGCATTGGATACATGGGACTCACGAAAGCCGAGCTGTGTTCGAGGTGTTTTTCCGCAAGCTGCCATTTGGGAATGGGTATGCGGTTTTTGCTGGCTTGCAGCGAATTGTAGAGTACGTGAATAGCTTGCATTTCGATGATGAATGTATTCAGTATTTGCGAAAGCAAGAGGAGAATTATGATCCTCAATTTCTCGAGGAGCTGAGGAGGTTCAAGTTCACCGGGGATTTACTTGCAGTGGAAGAGGGGACGATTGTGTTCCCGAATGAGCCGCTTATCCGTGTTGAGGGCAAAATATTCGAAGCTCAGCTGCTCGAAACTGCGATATTGAATTTCATGAACTTTCAAACGTTGATTGCGACCAAAGCCTCACGAATTCGTCAAGTCGCACCTGATGATATTTTGATGGAGTTTGGTACAAGGAGAGCTCAAGAGGCTGATGCTGCGGTCTGGGGAGCACGTGCGGCCTATATAGCAGGCTTTGATGCGACCTCCAATATGCGAGCGGGTATGCTGTTCGATATTCCATCCAAAGGAACGCATGCCCATTCATGGGTGCAGGATCACGACAGTGAGGAAGAATCCTTCTACCGTTATGCCGCGGCGCTGCCCGATCAGGTAACATTGCTTGTAGATACGTATGATACATTAAGAAGCGGAGTCCCGCATGCCATTCAAGTGGCCAAAACCATGGAGCAGCAAGGAAAACGAATGGGAGGCATTCGATTGGATAGCGGAGACTTAGCCTATTTATCCAAAACAGCGCGTACCATGCTGGATGAAGCGGGGCTGTCCTATGTCAAAATCGTGGCCTCTAATGATCTGGATGAAAACATCATATTTAACCTGAAGTCCCAGGATGCGCGGATTGACAGCTGGGGAGTTGGCACACAGCTTATTACTGCGGCGGATCAACCAGCATTAGGCGGGGTTTACAAGCTGGTGGCGAGAGAAAAGGATGGGGAGTTCATACCTGTCATTAAAATATCGGGTAATCCGGAAAAGGTTTCAACTCCAGGAATTAAGGATGTATTCAGGCTGGTTAGCCTTGAAACCGGTAGAGCCGAAGCTGATTATGTATCACTCGCAGGTGAGACAGATGTTATGAGCGGGGAGAAGCTGAAGCTGTACGACAAGGTTCATCCTTACTTGTACAAATATATCGAACAGTACGAGGCTATCCCGCTTCTGCGGCATATCTTCGTTGATGGGCGCCAAGTTTACCGATTACCGAATCTGCAGGACATCCGAGTTTATCATCAAAAGCAGCTTGGTCTGTTCTGGCCAGAGTTCTTGCGGAAGTTGAATCCAGCTAAATATTTGGTCGACTTCAGCACTAAGGCATGGGAATTAAAGATGGAATTGATTCACAAGAATACGAAATAACTCTAATGGATTAGAAATGCGACGAAAAATCTGATTCCCTCCTAACGCACTTAGACAAGAACCTGAGGCATAGCCTCAGGTTCTTAATATGTGTGTTACACCTTAGTTCGTTCATCCTATGAAGTCCATGCAGTCGGCTGTTCACGAAATATTCTTGGTTTTGAACTGTACATGTGTCGATAAATGGGAGATGGGTATCTATTAGTCATCTGAATCTGCAATATAACAGTTGTTTGACTTCCCAAGAGGATCATATTGATTTATAGTCTAGTAGGGGAACGTTAAGGAAGGTGAGTAATAAATTGAAGTGGATCTATGTATACCTGATATTGATGAATATAATCGCCTTTGTTAGTATGGGACTGGATAAATCGAAAGCTAAACGTAAAGCAAGACGGATTTCTGAGAAACGATTGTTTACGTTTGCGGCTCTAGGTGGGGCTGCTGGCGCGTGGCTGGCTATGCGGCTATTTCGACATAAAACCAAGCATAAGTCTTTTGTTATAGGAATTCCTTTACTTTTGCTGCTGCATGTTGTTATTTTCTACTATTTTAAATTATGGACTTAATTATAATTTTTCATATATCGGAGGCAAGCGTATGAGTATTATCAGAAGTTTAAATCATCAAGATGAATTTGTCGGCTTTTACTTATTGAAAGAGCTGGAGGTTAAGCAAACGAACGGCACACCTGCGAAGGATTATTTTGACATCGTCCTGTGTGATTCAAGTGGTCAGATTTCAGCTAAATACTGGGACGTTACTACGACAGACAAGGAAACGTTCTTCCCAATGGGGCTTGTAAAGATTCAAGGAATCGCGCATACATACCGGGAAAAGCTGCAGGTGAAAATAACGAAAATTCGTAAAGCAAATGATGATGATGGCATAACGCTAACCGATTTTATCCGTTCTGCGCCTGTTCTTCCAGTTGATCTAGTATATATCATTAAACAAGTGCTTGAAAACATAACAGATGTGGAAATTAAAAAGATCGTTACTTATTGTGTGTCCAAAGTGGAAGAGAAGCTAATGCATTACCCGGCGGCTAAAACCCATCATCATGCTTATTTCGCAGGTTTGGCTTATCATATGGTTCGGATGCTGGAGATTGGCAATTTTATATGCAAGCAGAGGCCATTTCTGAATGCTGATTTGCTTAAGGCCGGTATCATATTGCACGATATAGCCAAGCCGGAGGAAATGATCGCCCAGATGGGTATAGTGTCAGATTATAGTGTTCATGGCAAATTGATTGGACATATCGCTATGGCGTCCAGTTGGATCACTGAGGCGGCAATTAGGTGCGATATCGATCTACAATCGGAGCGCGTGCTCGCTTTGCAGCATTTAGTATTGTCTCATCATAACTTGGGAGAATGGGGCAGCCCGGTACAGCCTCAGACAGCGGAAGCAGTAGCTCTTCATCATATTGATGCATTGGACGCAAAGCTTCAAATGGTGGAGGATGCCATTGATGTATTGCCAGATACAGAGAACTGGACACCTCTTATTCGTGGATTGGAAAATAAGCCGGTATATCGTATGAAATGGTAAAATTTCATAAGTGGGCGTGAAAGGGTAAGCATATTCAGTAGCTTGCCCCAATGGTAAAGGAGGGAAAGGTGCCTTGGCATCCTTCCCTCCTTATTTCTTTATGAAGTGAAGCTCTCGGAAGTAAACTAATCATACCTTAAGTATATGTAAAATGGGTTGAGTTAACATATAATATATGTTAACTTGTTTAAAACGATCTAAGGAGGCGTGAGGACTTATGACTGAGAATAAGACCAAACGATTATCCGTATATTTGCCAGATAAGGTGAAAAGCGATTTGGAGCTCATGGCAGCCGAAACAGGCCTTTCCATGACCCAAGTGATTGTAATGGCAACGCATAGCTTACTTGCCAATTATAAATCACAGGGAACCGCCATTTTTGCCAGTCTCCTAGATTCTAAACAAAAGGATCCAACCCTATTATCCGAGAGATTGCAAGTTTTGAATCAAGAAACGGCGAGAATACAATCGTATTATGGCTCACGCGCAGCTGAATTTGAAAACATATATCATCGTGATGAACCTAATTATCAAAATGAGCTTGTACGAATTGCTAATGCGATGAAGGATGCGCTCGCGGGCAGGACAGTACTGGAGATAGCTTGTGGAACGGGGTATTGGACACAAATAATCGCCGATGCTGTCCAACACGTTACGGGAACGGATATTAGACCGGAAGTACTGCAAATTGCCGAAGCGAAACAAATTCCTCAACTTAAAGCCCAATTTTTAATTGGAGATGCTTATGACCTGGATACAATACCGGGGGTTTTTAATGGTGCGCTTGCTAGTTTTTGGTTTTCACATATTCCTAAAAATAAGATAGATGATTTTTTAACAGGACTGCATAAACGATTAGGCTCTGGAGCTAATATTTTTATAGCGGATAATGTGTTTGTACAGGGAAGAGGAGGAGAGCTAGTACATAAAGAGTCTTGTGAAGATACCTTCAAACTTCGCGAACTATCGGATGGCTCCAAGCATGAAATCGTAAAAAATTATTATTCCAAAGAGGAGCTGTACGACATTTTCAAACCGATTGCTAAACAGCTTAAGGTGGTTGTAGGGGGAAGCTTCTGGTATGTCAGTTACTCGATCTAGGAGGAATCATTCATGACCCATTATTATCTCGTAAGACATGGTGAGCCTGATTGGGACCTTAAGGATAAAAGGCAGCTCAGCAGCCAAAGAAGAGATTTTGTCCCCTTAACTGAAAGGGGAATTGAACAGGCAGAAAGACTGTTGAGCCAGGAAGATGAATTACAGACCTGCGAGCTAATTCTCTCTTCGGACAAATTCGGAAGATGTTGTTTACTGCGGATTTTATAAATATGAAGGTTAATAGCAGAGAGTATTCGACATCTCAGGAGGCAACTATTTCAATGAAACAAATTCTCAAAATGGGTATTGATGCTGGTGGTACTCTTATCAAAATAGCCTACAAAGAAGAGGCAAGCGCTTCATTGGAATTCATCAACTTTCCAAGTGCTCGTATGCAAGAAGCAGTCTCGTGGATCATGCAGCATGCTCCTAAGGCCAAGGTTAGCATAACCGGAGGCAAAGCAGCTCTTTTGCAATCCTATTTATCACAAAATGAGATTAGTACGATAGTCGAATTTGATGCTACATGCAGCGGTGTGCAGTATTTATTGCGAGATATAAAGACGGCACCGGAGGCCTTTGTTCTAACAAATTGCGGGACAGGAACATCGATCCATTATACCGATCCTAATAAGCACTACCGGCTCGGTGGAAGCGGGGTTGGGGGAGGGACATTAATAGGCTTGTCCTACTTATTGACGGGAATTGGCGATTTCAACGAAATTATCCACACAGCAAAGAACGGTAACAGGGAAAGAGTGGATTTGAAGGTCAGCCATATTTACGAGGGGGCCGTACCGCCGATTCCGGGCGATCTAACAGCTAGCAATTTTGGCAATGTACGTCTTGATGGATCAAACACTAGGGAAGTTGCTGATTTATTAGCTTCTGTGATGGGACTCGTTGGAGAAACAGTAACTACAGCTAGTGTTCTTGCGGCAGGTCAGTGTGGGGTTTCCAGCATTGTGTATATTGGTTCATCTTTTGTAGGTAATGGGTTATTACAAGATATCGTTACAGGCTACACCAAGCTTAGAGGAGCTGAAGCCGTATTCTTAGATCATGGCCCTTTTAGCGGAGCTATAGGTGCTTGGTTATCTTTGTGAAAATAATATGTATGGCTTAAAAGTCCTTTAAAAGCTATAATTTGGTGAAATTTTATCGGGATATTATGATTTCAATAAATTTGAATATAGGATTAAAGACCTATCAGCTATGTGTAATATCCTAATTAAGTAACATTAACGACGATTATCTACATATATTGGGTTTAATGACCTAATAAATAATTGGGGTCATGCAGGTGAATGTCTAAACGTGTCGAAATAATAAATATACAAGACCTATGTAGTTCAGCTCTTTTGAACTGAGGTGATTAATAATAGGATGGATGTTGTGTAAACTTGCATGGCTAAAAAGGCTTTAAATGAAATTATTACATACTCGGAAGGAATTTATTATTATGGAAAAATCTACGATTATCGGTATTATTCTTGCTGTTGTCTCAGTAGGTGTAGGGATGGTGTTGAAGGGCGCGAGTTTGGTAGCCTTGGCAAATCCAGCTGCGATATTAATTATTTTTGGTGGAACAGCAGCAGCTTTATTTATTGGCTTTTCGTTAGAGGAAATGAAGAAGTTTCCCATGTTGTTGAAAATGGTGTTTTCCGAGCAAAAGCTGATTTCCAAGCCTGATTTGGTAAACATGTTTGTTGAATGGGTTAGCATCACTCGTCGTGAGGGCTTGCTAGCTTTGGAAAGTAAGGTTGAAGAGATTGAAAATGCTTTTTTGCGAAATGGGTTACGTCTTATTATTGATGGGAATGATGAGGATTTCGTGAGAGATGTACTGTTGGAGGATATCTCTACTATGGAAGAGCGCCATCGGAACGGGGCATTGATTTTTACTCAAGCAGGTACTTATGCTCCAACACTTGGTGTACTTGGCGCGGTAGTTGGACTTATCGCAGCATTAGGTAACCTGAATGAAATTGAAGCCTTGGGGCATTTGATTTCGGCTGCATTTGTTGCTACTTTACTTGGGATATTCACGGGTTATGTCTTATGGCATCCTATTGCTAATAAGCTGAAGCAGAAATCGAAAAAAGAAGTAGAAATCAAAATGATGATGGTAGAGGGTATTTTGTCCATCCAATCGGGTATTTCAGCAGTTGCTGTACGCCAAAAACTAATGGTGTTTATTCCAACATCTAAACGGGATACCGAAACAGCTGCGAACGAGGGTGTGTAGTTATGAAGAAACACAAGAAGGAGCATCATGAAGAACATGTAGATGAATCCTGGTTAATTCCCTATGCCGATTTGCTGACCTTACTGCTGGCGCTCTTCATTATCCTGTTCGCTTCCAGTAAGGTGGATGCAAAGAAATACGACATCATAATGAAGTCGCTTAACTCTGCTTTTACTGGAGGCTCTGCGCCCTTTGCAACGTCCAATCTCGTTCCTCTAGATATATCGCCGAATGTTGATAAAAGCAAGCAGGATCAATCTTCGGAAAACACGAAAGAAAAGCAAGAGCAGAAAGATAAACAACAGCAGCAGATGGAGAAGGAAAAGCAGGAGCTCGAAGAGCTTAAGAAAAAGCTGGATGCCTACATCAGCGATAACAAGTTGGTCGCAGAGCTCGAAACGAAGCTGACCAATGATAGACTTATCATTACTATCCGCGATAAAGCATTATTCGATTCTGGTTCTGCGGCTATTAAGGCGGATTCACAGAAATTGGGTGTCGCAATCGCAGACATGCTCGGCCAATACCCCGGTTATCAAATTGAAGTCGCAGGTTATACGGATAATGTACCTATTTCAAAAGGTGAGTTTAGCGATAACTGGGATTTGAGCACGAAACGTGCATTGAATTTCATGAAGGTCGTTCTTGCCAGGAAGACGTTGGACCCATCCTTTTTTAGCTCAACGGGTTATGGTGAATATCGACCTGTTGATACTAATGCAACGGTCGAAGGTAGAGGAAACAACCGTCGTGTAGAGGTTAGTGTCGTACGAAATATTAAAGCTCCGGAGTAATTCATAATAGAAATACGAAAGATCCTTGTTTAGCATTATAAACAGGGATCTTTTTCGTATTTATGGTTATGTGATTTTGTGATGCTTTTAAGGATCTATGATTGGGACTGTGCAAGTTTTTCTTTTCTATGATGGAGCCTGTAATAGATGAGCGCAGTAAAGGCAACAACCACTCCGCCAATGAGGTACATGGTATGATAGCTTGTTCGGGCCGCAACAACACCTAAGACATAAGAACCCAAACCATAGCCAGTATCAAATAGGACAAAGTAGGTGCTGGTAGCCAACCCCCGCCGGTGACTAGGCGAAGCTTGTATTGCTATGGTTTGAAAGCTCGGAAGAAGAGCGCCATAACCGAGTCCAATGATACCTCCTGCCAGTAAGAATACAACAACCGAATGAGCTTGACTCAACCAGATCATTCCTGCAGCAAACAATAAAATCCCCGGGTATACAAGCACGTGAGGTCCTTTTCGGTCAAATAGTTTACCTGTAAATGGGCGAGACAGTACGATCATGACGGCAAAAACGATGAAAAAATAACTGGCCATTTGCTCAATGCCCAATTCCTTAGCATATATGGATATGAACGTAGAAATAGCTCCATAGGAGAAAGCCAATAAACTGCCAGCTATTGAAATCGGAATCGCTTTGAGCTCGATAAATCGTCTCCAGTTCCAAGAACGATCCGTAGGGGTATTCTTATCTCTTACAGGAATTGTTGTTATCATGGCACAAATCAATGACATGACGGATAGGAGAGAGCATAGGGTAAATAATACGGTGAAATTAAAATGTGAAACAACCATTAGACCTAAAGCTGGACCAATGACCATAGCAAGACTCATAAAAAGGCTGAAATAGCCGATTCCTTCACCTTTACGGTCTATAGGAATCATATCTATAACTATGGCTGAAGTCGCGGTTGCGGCAATGCCGAATCCAACGCCTTGAAAAATACGGAGCCACAACAACATATTAAAGTCATGCACAAATAGGTAAAGCAGACTGCAAATCGTGTATAAAACAAGGGAGAAGAAAATGATATTTCTTCTATTCAGTTCATCCAACCATTTGCCGGTTAATGGGCGAAAGATTACACCAGCGATTATGAATAATGTTGTGACAAGACCAATCTCCTGATTGTTTCCATGCAGATTGTCCAAAACAAATATAGGCAGTGTAACCGCGAGTATATAAAAGGTCATAAAAATAAAAAAACTGCTTAAACTAATCGATAAAAAATTCCGGTTCCATAGAGCTGATTTTTGCTGCATCGTAGTGTTCTCTTCTTTCTCAGTTGGGTTTAGTGGCTTAACAGATTGGAGTTTATTTGTGTAAATATTTTGCGTAATAAGGTGATCTCATCTTCGGATAAGGAGGTAAGGATTTCTTGAATCAATTGAGCTTCAATAGGAGCCAAGATTATATTAAGCTCTCTACCGCTGTCCGTTACATAAGTCAAAAAAGATCTTCGATCTTCTGGGTTGGGAACTCTTCGAATCCATCCCTTTCTTTCTAATTGGTCAAGTATTCGAGTGACATTTGTAGGATCCTTCTCCGTTCTATGCGACAGTTCTCTCTGGGAAATGCCATCCTGCTCAGACAGCTTGCTTAATACAGACCACTGCTCGGAAGTAATATCATAAGGCTGAAAGCGAATGGTAAGGTGTTGGCTTAATTTCCTGCCTGTATTGCTTATAATAAAACCAATCGAATGAGTAACGTTCATATAAATCCACCTTGTTCGAGTAAATAGATTGTATAACAATTATATGTATAGCAACTAATATCGTCAAATGCTCTTCTGGTCTTTGGGGTGAATGTTTATTACATATTCACATTATTTTCAAGTAATCTGTGTAAAAGCATTGGAATAAGGAGAATTTAGCGCTATAATCTAGAAAGGGAAGAACTTTATATGGTATAATTTTCTCGGCCAAAAAAATGACTTAAGGAGTAACTTTCATGGAAAAAACACTTATTTTCGGACATAAGAATCCGGACACCGATTCAATCTGCTCTGCTCTTGCGTATGCTGATTTGAAGACTCAATTGGGTAAAAATGTGGAGCCGGTTCGTTTGGGATCAATCAGCGGCGAGACTCAGTTTGTACTTGATTATTTTAAAGTTGCTGCGCCACGCTTGGTTGAAACTGTAGCTAACGAAGTGAAAGCTGTTATTTTGGTAGACCATAATGAACGTCAACAAAGCGTATCTGATATCGATCAAGTTCGTGTTGTTGAAGTTATCGATCATCACCGCATAGCTAACTTTGAGACAAGTCATCCGTTGTATTACCGTGCTGAGCCTGTTGGCTGCACAACAACGATTTTGAATAAATTGTTTAAAGAAAATGGGGTTGCTGTCCGTAAAGAAATAGCTGGCTTATTGTTATCGGCAATCATCTCGGATACATTGTTATTGAAATCCCCAACTTGCACAGAGGAAGATGTAGCTGCAGCACGTGAATTAGCTGAAATTGCCGGAGTTAATCTGGAAAGCTACGGTTTGGAAATGCTGAAAGCTGGAGCGGATCTAAGCGACAAAACGATCGCAGAACTGATTTCTCTTGATGCAAAAGAATTCAGTATGGGTTCCTACAAGGTTGAAATCGCTCAAGTGAACGCTGTAGATCCTAACGATATTCTTGTTAAAAAAGCTGAGCTGGAAGCGGCTCTTTCCGGTATTATTGCTGAAAAAGGCTTGGATTTATTCGTATTCGTTGTTACAGATATTTTAAATAACGATTCCGTTGCTCTAGCGCTAGGAAAACAAACAAATGCTGTGGAGCAAGCTTATAATGTCACATTGACAGATAATAAAGCTGTGCTAAAAGGCGTAGTATCGCGTAAATCGCAAATTGTTCCAGTGTTGACTGAAGTATTTAACAAGCTGTAGGTCATAAAATAGTCGGAATCTCAAACAAGGGTGCATGTGAATGTGCCCTTGTTTTTTTGCGTTTTATAATAGATGATGACTTCGATGATATAGGGTTACTTTTATAAAAATAGGCAAGAACCGTGAAGAAGTTAGCCGCGGGATGGAATAAAGTATAAGACAAGAGCATTCACTTCTTATTCCGGAGGCTGATTATGAAACGGACAATTGGCATATTGCTCGACCATAAAGTTTATGAGAAGCTCCCTAGTCGCAAAACCGGTTTTGAACGGATTCATTTATATAATAAAGCTGCCAAAGAGCTTCAATTAAAGCCATTTTATATGTCATTAAATCGAATGGGAAAGTCGGGTGCATTAGGCTACACCTATACGAACGGCCGATATAAAAGGAAACAGAGAGCTATCCCTGAAGTCACTCATAACCGGGCTATTACATTGTCACCGCGTGGAAAAAGGAACTTAAAAAGGCTGGCTAAAAGCAGTATAGTCTATAACAGGAAAAATCGTTACAGCAAGTATCGGATTTATAAACAATTGTATCAGAACCGCGCTTTACGAAGATATTTGCCCTATTCGATGAAATATTCCGTAGTGAATCTGGTCAGAGCTATGAAAGAATATTCAGTGCTATTCATTAAACCGACGAGTGGCAGTGTAGGTATTGGTATTATCAAAATAAAGCAGCAATCTAATGGCAATTGGAAATTATATTGGAAAAAAAGAAAGCCTTCCCAAGGAGCTGCAAGGCAGATCATTGCTTTCATTAAACATAAAGTAGGCAAACAAGCTTATCTTATCCAGGAAGGCATTCCTTTAGCGACTTTTCAGGGGAGGCCATATGATCTCAGGGTTTCTGTTCAGCGTGGAAAAACCGGCGAGTGGCAGGTAACCGGAATAGTGGGAAAAGTAGCTGCTAAAGGCAGACATGTTACCAATGTAGCACAAGGCGGTAAAGTGAAGAGATGTGAGGAGCTATTCCGGAGCGGAGGACTATCTGCTGAATCTACCAAAAAAGAGCTGCAGCGGGTATCCTTGGAAATCGCTAATTATTTGGGTAGAAGACTGTCTAATCTTGCCGATATTGGTCTGGATATGGGGATAGATCATAAAGGTGCTGTTAAATTTATTGAAATGAATGGAAGAGATCAACGATACTCGTTTAAAAAAGCAGGAATGCACTCAACATTCTATAATACGTATTTGACACCGCTTCAATATGGTTCTTTTTTGATGAATCCAAAGTTGCAATATAAGAAAAAGAAAAGGAAATAGAGAGTTTTAGGCTCACTTGTAGGTTCATTCTATGGCTTTAGTCCCAATAGCGCCTGTTTATTTTCACTTCTTATATAGGCATACAGCCAGTTCTCAAACGGTATAGGAAAGGGTATTCTAGGAAATGGCGCGATAATTGCCCAAATTTCTTATAGAGAAGTGGAGAATTGGTTAGATGAAACAGCTTAGAAGGCTTATAGCACTACTTACAATTTGTTGTATCATGTCAACCTCTGTCGTCGGGGTTCAGGCTGCAGGCGCTACAAAATTCATGGATGTTAAATCCCATTGGGCAGAGAAGACAATTAACCAGCTTGTCGATCAGGGTTTGTTGGATGGTTTCCCGGATGGGACCTTTCGGCCGGATGAAACCGTGACAGCAGATCAATTCATTAAAATACTACTACTTTCCTTTTCACAGCTTTATCCGAATGGAGAGCGCAATTGGAAGACGTCTTTTCTTCAACAAGTTAGTCCGGCTAATCAAAGTGTGTTGAAGCAGGATTTTCGTGATTTCTCATTCAAACCAGGTACGGTTGGATACTGGGCTAAGCCATATATTGATCTTGCCGGCGGTTTAAATCTAATTGGTAAAAATCAGTTCCCTGATTATAAAGCGAATCTGAAGCGGGAAGATGTTGCTGAAATTATTTATTATACCATCAAGGAAACGGAATATTTAGAGGATGAGAAATACAGCGTAAGTATAGCCTCCCAATTTGGAGACTTTCAGAGCGCGACTTCCAGACAGCAAAAGTTCGTAAGTGAAGTGTATGCCAAAGGGATCATGGAGGGGTATCCGAACGGTTACTTTGGTGTAGGGCGTTATGTTACAAGAGCCGAAGCACTGCGAATTCTAGAGCGGCTGATGGATAAAAATATGCGGATATCGACTGGCAGTCTTAAAAATGAAAACGTGAGAGTGGTTCCGACAAAAGACGGAAGCTACAAAAAGCTGATTTTTCCAGATCAAAAAATGCTTCAAACCTACGATATCATGGAAGATGCAGGCAAGCTTAGAGGCACCAACTATGATTTGGAGGAAACGACTTTAAGGCTGTTTAAGGACGGCGAAGCCAAAAATTCCGCTTTGAGCGGAACGACTGAGGCTACAAGATTTTCTAATGAAGTTTCTTTATGGCTGGAGCCTCAATTCCACACATACGGAGTTACGATAAAGGTGGAAGATGGTGTGTTAGCCCGTAATATGGAGAGTATTCGTAAATTTACTGATTTTGTATTTGGTTATAATGCGGATACCTTTTACCAGGAGTTTGTGCGCGTATGCGAAAAGATAGCCAAAAAAGAGGTAGTCGAGAACAAAATGTTTCAAATCGGTGATTATTCAGTTGAAATCAATGTAATGCCATATGGGCAGCCAGTTATTTTTTCTTTCTATCGTAAATAGTGAATAACAAGCACTCTGCGGACCTGATCAAAATCCGTAGAGTGTTTTTTTGTCAGAATCAGCTAAAGTAAAATGAATAAATAATCCTGTCTAGAAAAATAATAAGATCGAACTTGCTTTTACTAAAAAAGGTGAATGAGGGGGCAGCAGCTAGGTTATGCAATATAAATGGCGTATCATCTTAATACTGTCAGTGATTGCGATAATTTGTGTAGCGACAGCATGTGGTAAGAGTAATACTAATACGCAAACTGGAAACACCACGGGAGGAACCACTCAAGGAGGGGGAGCTGCAACGGAAAGCGCAAATGCGGAGGCCCTAGTCAAAGCCAATTGCGTCTCTTGTCATGGTGGGAACTTGGATGGTATGGGGGATTCGAAAAAGAACCTCCAAAAAGTAGGAGCCAAATTAAGCAAGGAAGAGATTGCCAATACAATTACTAATGGCCGAAATGGTATGCCTGCTTTTAAAGGCAGATTAAAGGACACGGAGATTGCAACTATTGCTGATTGGTTAGCGGCAAAAAAATAACTCTTGAAGGGACAGCGTCTAAGCTGTCTCTTTTTTCTTTTTGTGGGGTTCGTTATCCATTTACGCTATAATAATGTCACAATCGACCATGATTAAACTTGACTCGTGCCGTATTATAGATCTAGGCTTGCATAAAAATAACAAACAAGCTATATACTGTATGGCCGCTAGTTTTGGAAATCATGATTACGAGGCCCGTTTTCTAACGAAAACTTTCAGGAGGATTTGTATGGAGAGACAGTTACACAGCAGCCAATTTATTAAAGAGCAATCCTTTCCGTTTTGGATTCGACGTTTTTTCCATGATCATGATCATGTTCCCTTATTGCACGGCCACGATTTTGTGGAGTTGGTATATGTTGTGCGTGGTGAAGCCCAGCATGTGTTTGCAGGCAACCACTACGAAATCCGGGCAGGAGATGTGTTTATTATTAATCCAGGCGAAGTTCATACTTACAGTATTCAGCCGGGAAAAGAGATCGAAATTATCAATTGCTTGTTTCTATCCGATCTGATACAAGGTAACTGGCTGCTGGAGCTAGGCATTTCTCAGTCTATGGATTACTTCTATGTACATCCTTTCCTGGATAAAAGAGAACGCTTTCACAGACGATTGAATTTGAATGGTCAGGACGCGACCCGTACCTTATTATTGCTAGAAACCATTATTAATGAATTTGACAGCAAGTACTCGGGTTTCGAATCTTTAATTCGGCTACAAATGGTGGAACTCCTTATTTTGTTATCGCGGGCTTACCAGCAGGCAGAAGGACAGTGCGGCAGAGAACCTGTACGATGGAATTCGAAACAATTACTCGTTCGTCGTATTTACGGTTATTTGGAACGATATTATGATAAAAAAGTGTCGATTCCAGTTCTGTGTGAGTTGTTTACTATTAGTCCCAGACAATTGAACAGGGTATTTAAAGAAGCTTTGGGAATGACTGTTGTTAATATGATCCATCAGATTCGTATCGAGAGAGCCAAGCACTTACTGCTGGAGACCGATGAGAAAGTGATAACGATTGCGGGCAAAGTCGGCTATGAGGACCCGGCGTTTTTCAGTAGGCTGTTTCATAGGCAGGTCGGCTGTTCACCAGGTAAGTACCGGGAATTGTCTTGAGAGCGAGCATACGGTTGGAGGGACTGTTCCAATGAGACGATGGAATGATCGCATGCTGAAAACCAAAATGTTTATTTCCTTTTCCATCGTGTCATTATTCATTGTCGGTATAACCTGTATTATTTTTTATTACAAAAATACAAGTGATGTAAAGAATCAAACATTCTCCTTATCCAAAATTATAGCCAAGCAGTTTTCCGAAATGATAGATTTATATATGCAAAATATTGAAGAATTATCTTTATCCATTTCCATAGACCCCGCTATTCAAAGCAATTTATTTGATTTCTCCAAAGCTACTAATCCGATTGAGAAAGAAACCATAGGCTACAAGCTAAACCCTGTTTTATTTAATTTCTCATACCCCAAATCTTATGTGCAGAGCATTTCGATTTATACCTTGGATGGGCACGGGTATCACTATACGAAGGTAGTCAATCAACCGAAGCAGGCTGAAGTGTTTACTGCCGAGGAGCTGCGGAATTTTACGGAAGTGTTGAGCAGCAAGCCGTTTTTATTGATGCCGTCCAAAGAGGAACGTACATTCGGTAGTCAATCCGAAATAGTCGTTTCTTTTATTCATAAAATTACTAAAATTCCTACTCAAACCATCATTGGATTCGTAAACGTCAATATTAATGTAAATGCATTCAAAATGGTGCTGGCCAATAAGAAAGCTAATGATAGTGACAACACGATGCATGTATTAATAGTGAGTGATGAGGGTCAGGTTATTTTTGAAAATGGAAACAATAGAACCGGGTTTTCACAATCCGATTTTGACTCTGTGATATTCAAGAAGTCCTCTCCCGAAGGAGAGTTGAATTGGCAGGATAGGCTTTACCTGTACACCTATGAAAAGTCTGCTTACACCGGTTGGAATACGGTCATTCTCATCCCAAAGGACGTTTTTCTATTAAAACAAAAAAGGATTCAGGATATTGTGGTAATTGTCGGTATTATTACTATGCTGTTAATTGCTGCCGTATCTTATCTTTTGTCTTATCAAATTACACTTCCTCTGAATAATCTGATGCGCAAAATGTCCCGAGTGGAGCTGGGCGATTTCAGCCAAAGGATGGAGTATGCAGGGAACAATGAAATCGGGCGATTGAGCCGAATGTATAATCTGATGCTCGATAGTATTTCCCGATTAATTCACGAAGTGTACGAATCGAAGCTAGCCGAGAAGAATGCTCAGCTTTCTGCGCTGCATGCGCAAATTAATCCGCATTTTCTGTACAACACACTCAATATAATGAAATCGATCAGCCGATTAAGAGGAGTCGAAGAGGTAGCCGAAATCTCGGAATCGTTAGCCAGCTTGTTCCAATACAGCATGAAAAATCTTCATCAGCCCGTCTCTTTATGGGAGGAGATTGATCATATCAACAATTATTTCAACATACAGCAGCATCGATTCGGCAACCGGTTAGATTTGCGCTGTGATATTCCGAACGATATTCTGCAAGCATCTATTTTAAAGCTGACTATTCAGCCACTCATCGAGAACGCGGTTAATCATGGTCTTCGCAGAATGAAATCAGGAGGATGCATAACCATTCAGACCGCCAAGAACAATGAGCTCTTAACCATTACAGTAACGGACAATGGAGAAGGGATGACCGATGCAAAACGGGCGCAGCTGAGCAAGGCACTGGACATTTCAAATGTGCATAATCAGTTTATGGATATATCACAAGGAGTCGGATTAATCAATATTCATCAACGAATTCAATTGTTTTATGGGAAGCAATATGGACTTAACCTATGGAGTAAACCAGGTGGAGGGACGATGGTGACATTAGTAGTCCCATTCATCACGGTCCAACAGGAAGAGGGTGGAATCGCACAATGAATATTTTTGTGGTAGAGGATGAACCTTGGGCTTTGGCCGAACTGGTGGAGCTGCTTAAAATCTATGAGCCTGAACACCGCATTTATGCTTATGCCGATGGTGACGATGCTTTGTCGGCTGCACATACCATTTGCCCGCAATTGGTATTGACCGATATCAACATGCCAGGAATGGACGGTCTTGAGCTGATTGAAGAATTACACCGTTTGGACTCGACCATTAAGAGCATGATATTAAGTGTTCATGACCAATTTGAATATGCCCGTCAAGGGATGAAGTTCGGGGTATTCGATTATTTACTTAAACCTGTGAAAAAGGACGTTTTATTTAACGCGGTCGATAAGGCCATACAGCATATTGAGATGGATAGCAAACGAACAGAAGAATGGATGAGTGGATCGATTGGGCAGATGCTCTTAACCGCTGAAATTCCCCAATATGATATTTTGCGTGCCGTCAATGGACGTGCTTATTGCATGGTGCTGCTCGTATTGGAAACCGGGTCGGTGTTAAGAGGCTGGAAGGATACCTGTATAGGTATGAATGACCTTAAACAGCAGTTTGGCTGCAAACCTTCTCATGAGAGAGAATTTCATTGCCTGGACCTCGATTGCCGGCAAAGAGTGATTCTAATTCCGATATCTGAAGCTGTGCAGCCTATTCGTATTAGAGAAAATTTGTCGCCCTTATTCCAACAATTACAGCAGCTTCAAAGGCCTGCTCATATGGGCTTTGCCGTTAAATCTGAGTTCGATTCGCTGTATGCAATATTTTCGGATTTGAAACAACGTATGGATGAAAATATGAAGTTTGGCATGCCAACCTTCATAGTACCTGGAATGAAAAATCATGACGCCGAGATTGGAGACCTGTGGGAAAAGGTTAGAGTGATGGAAACCTACTTTAAGAAAGGCGATATGCTGAAGGGGCATGTGATTTTAGATCAAATACTGGGGGAATTGAGCGAAAAGCAAATCACTAAGCGCCAGCTCAGATTATTCGTTCACGACATGCTGTTTTCATTGAAATACAATCTGCTTGCCTCAAGGAAGGGGCAGGTAAGTATCAACGAGCTGCAAGAGGACAACCGAATATTGAATCGCTTTGCCGATTACCGTGAGTTGTTCGAATGGCTGAACGAAACCCTAGTAAGTTTGTATTGTGGACTGGCGGTGAAGGACTTAAACCCGAAGGGACTTGTTCCCGTATTGCTTCAGCTTATACATAAAAGCTATCAGGATAGCATCTCTTTACAGCAGTTTGCAGCGGATCATCATGTCAGTCTCGGTTATTTATCCCGAATGTTTAAAAGTCAGACCGGAACGACGTTCTCCGATTATATAGCGGCTTACCGAATCAGTAAGGCCAAAGAGCTGCTGACTTCAGGGGTCGAGCGTTTGCAGGAGGTAAGCCAGCTTGTCGGTTATGAGGACTCCAAATACTTCAGTGCTTTGTTCAAGAAAATAGTTGGAGTAGCTCCGATAACCTATGCCAAGCGGCATGCTGTAAAGACAAGCAGCAACAATAGGAAAAATTCCCCCCATTAACAAGTACAAATCGCAAGTGTTCAAAAAAAAGGGATGCACGTACAATTTATTTAAAGTGCAAGTTCAAAAAGTCAGCTTTTCAGCACCGAGAAGGTTGCAAGAACCTGAAGAAGGAGGAGCGGAGTTTAGGCAATACCGTGTAGGAGCACCGGACTTCAAGGTGAATGCAAGATTCGATGTCGAATAACCTTCCTGAGATACTTCGTGATCAAAAGGGGACTTTTTGAATAACATCTTAAATCACCAGATTGCGCATTAAAAAATTTTAGGAGGATACCTCTATGAGTCGAGCCAGATTGTTGACCGTATGTTCTTACGCGGCCCTGATATCAACCGTATTCATGGGATGCAGCTCCCAATCCCAACCGGCTGCTGGCACTGCTCCGGCTCCTGCTGGAGGCTCTACGCCCACAGCCCCGGCGGCAACTGCTCCTGCTGCACCAGCACCAAGCAAGCCTGCAGAACCTGTGACGCTTACCCTGCTGATTGGCTCAACCGGTACTGCTTATCCTGCTACCCAAGCAGTGGCGGCGGAAGCGGAGAAAAAGCTGAATATCAAAATCAAATTCGATATTAAACCAGACGGTACTGAGGGCGACAACTTGGTTAAGACTCGTTTGGCTACAGGTGAAATGGCAGATATTCTCTATTACAATTCCGGCTCGTTGCTAAGGGCACTGAATCCGGAGGAAAACTTTGTTGATTTAACGAAAGAACCGTTCATGGCCAATCCTCTGGATTCGTACAAGGAGACCGTTACGTCGAATGGAAAGGTATTCGGGGTACCTGGTGGCTCATCCAATGTAGGCGGTATTCTCTACAACAAGAAAGTGTACGCCGAGCTCGGTCTGACTGTTCCTAAAACATGGGCGGAATTCATAGCTAACAGCGATAAAATTAAAGCCGCAGGCAAAATAGCGATCATTGGATCGTTCAAAACAACCTGGACCTCCCAGCTCTTCGTGCTTGGCAATCATTATAATGTTCAGGCCCAAGTACCGAGCTTTGTGCAGGATTATACCGCGAATAAAGCTAAATATGCGACGACACCAGCAGCGCTGCGCGGCTTTGAAATGACGAGCGAGGTGTTCCAAAAGAATTACTATAACAAAGATTTTCTCGCTACGACTTATGACACTGCTCTAAAGATGCTTGCTGAAGGAACCGGAGTTCAATACCCGATGCTGACTAGCGCGATCGATGCTTTGGCGCAGAACTATCCGGATAAAGTAAAAGATATTGGTGTGTTTCCAACACCAAGCGACAATGCTTCTATTAACGGTTTTACGGTATGGATGCCTAGCTCTTATTACATCAATAAGAAGAGTAAGAATATAGATGCTGCCAAGAAATTCGTTGACTTTTTGCTGTCCCCGGAAGGTCAGAAGGCTTATATGTCCAAGAGCAAAGCTAACGGACCTTATGTCGTTAAAGGGATCAAAGTACCTGACGACGCTTATGAGGGAGTAAAAGATATGCAGCCTTACTTTGATAATGGGAAAACCGCTCCTGCACTGGAATTTGTTTCTCCAGTCAAGGGGCCGAACCTGGAGAGCATCTTAATTGAGGTTGGAACCGGTCAGAAATCTCCTGCGGACGCCGCGGCAGACTACGATAAGGACGTTAGAAAGCAGGCGCAGCAGCTTAATCTCGCGGGTTGGTAAGCTTGCTTTATGAATAAAATTGGCCCTGCAAGATCCTTGCAGGGCCAATTTTATAAGTTGAATAGCATGTGTAAGTAGTTATACTTGGCTTCGCTCAACCTTGACAAACGTGCTCGTCTCTTAAAGGACGCTGCAGCCGTTTAGCCTTGACTGAATAGTATAAGCTTGAACCGGAGGAGATCCTGATGAGAGTTGCGCAAAAGAGGATGTACACGTATTTATTTTTGCTGCCTGCCGGCATTATTTATTTTGTGTTTTATTTGCTTCCGACCATTATGTCGTTCTTTTTCAGTATGACCAGATGGACACTCACCAAATGGCAATACATCGGATTTGACAACTATAAGATGTTTTTTGAGGAATCATCGTTGAAAATCGGCTTCAAAAATACAATTATATTTGCTGTGGTAACCTGCATTTTGAAGGTGGTCCTCGCTCTTCTGATCGCTACACTTCTTACCTCCAAAATTTGGTTCAAGGATTATTTCCGTTCAATGGTGTTTTTTCCGACCTTGTTGAGTACGATTGCTGTTGGAATTGCGTTCAGTACAATGATGCACCCTACTCAAGGAGTCATAAACTCTGCCCTTGCTGCAATTGGCATTGAAGGGCCGGATTGGCTAGGGAATACAAAATTGGCGTTGTTTTCTGTTGCTTTTGTTGATGTCTGGAAAGGAGTCGGGATCGCAACGGTCATATATATTGCCGGTATTTTATCTATTCCCCAGCATTATTATGAAGCTTTGAAAATCGATGGAGGAAATGCGTTCAAGGCTTTTTGGCACATTACGCTGCCCCTTAGCAGGCCCGCTATGAACTCCGTCATCATACTGGCATTCATAGGTGGTTTGCGGACCTTCGACCTGATCTGGGCTATGACCAGAGGTGGGCCAGGCTTCTCGACAGATCTGATTGCTTCGATTATTTATAAACAGTACCAAGCCGGATTTTACGGTCTCGCTACAGCAGGCAACGTCATTTTATTCATCGCCATATCCTTACTGGCATTTCCTCTATACATGTTTTTGAACAGAAGAGAGGTAGACCTATGAGCAATAAGCTACAAAAAACTTTAATCAGCATCATTATGCTCCTGTTTTCTACTTTGATCTTCTGGGTGCCTTTTTATTTTGTTATAGTGAACTCCTTCAAATCGAGTACAAAAGCGGCTGATATGAACATGTTTTGGCCGGATACACTCCATATTATTGATAATTATAAAGCCGTATTGGTTGCAGCTGACAATATGCTGATACGCGCCTTCTATAACAGCACGCTGCTGACTGTGTTGTCGGTTACTGGATTGGTTATAGTCAGCTCTTTGGCGGGGTTTGTGCTGCAACGTAGAGAGAGGGGGAGAGCAGCCTCGACGCTCAATTTTCTAGTGCTTGCAGGCTTGATGATTCCTCCAGCTGTTGTACCTACTATCTGGGTGCTCAATTCGGTCGGCTTGTTCAAAACTTTGACAGGACTTACGCTGGTTGAAATTGCACTGCACTTCCCATTCTGCGCCATTCTGTACAAGGCTTTTACGGCAACCATTCCGCGTGATATCGACGAAAGCGCCTTTATGGATGGATGCGGAGGGTTTAAGCTGTATACCCATATTATATTTCCGTTACTTAAACCTGTTTCCTCGACGATCATCATCATTCAGGCGGTTAGTATATTTAATGATTTTGTTAACCCGCTCTATTTCTTGCCAGGTTCGGAGAATGCTACAGTTCAATTAACGCTATATAATTTCATGAGCATGTATCTAACTTCATGGAATTTGTTATTTGCCGATGTCGTGCTGATTTCTCTCCCGCCACTTATCCTGTTTATATTCTTCAATAAGAAGATTGTGGCGGGAATGACCGCTGGTTCGGTGAAAGGATAGCTAATTAGGGCCGCATCGACCACACGAATGGCTGAATGGACAATGATATCGTGGCTGTTCCGCTTTAATATAGAGATATGAAAACTCAGCTTATGCTCACGAAGTTAGTTTCGCTTACGCGAAACTCATAGGAGGAAAGTACATGGAAAGCTCCAGCGGTAATGTACTTTGGTTTACCGGCCTCTCAGGTTCAGGTAAGACAACAACAGCGCAGCATATTTATAAGCAGCTTGCAGATGCAGGACGGCCGGTAGAATTGCTAGATGGGGACGAAATTCGCTCAGCCATTTGTAAAGGTCTTGGCTTCAGCCGGGAGGATCGGCTGGAGAATATTCGCCGAATTGCCTATGTCGCAAACCTGCTGTCCAAGCACGGTATCCTTGTCCTTGTGTCCGCCATAACGCCTTACCGAGAAATGCGGAAGTACCTTCGGAGTTACATCACGGGTTATGTGGAAATTTATGTGCACTGTTCGCTTGAGGTGTGCGAGGCGAGGGATGTGAAAGGATTATACGCCAAAGCACGTCGACAGGAAATCACTATGTTCACCGGCATTTCCGATGCTTATGAGGAGCCAGATCAAGCGGACATTGTAATTGATACGGAACAGAACTCCGTGCATGCTAATGTGAATCGGATTATGCAATGGATTAACCAGAATGCTCAAGAGGTGGATGTTGAATCTGTGCAAAGCTGTGTGGCGGCGAGTCAGGAAATGGAGCGGGTGGTAGAGATAAATAGCAAGATTGGTCAACTGGAGGGAGACATCAGATGAAAATCATCATGATCTCGCTCGATACGCTCCGTGCGGACCGGCTTGGCTGCTATGGCTACGGAAAACCAACGACTCCGTATATCGACCAGATCGCTTCGGAAGGTGTGCTCATGGAACGCGCTTATGCGGCCGATATTCCGACAGAGGTTGCCCATTCGGCTATCTTTACGGGAAGCATTGGTTTGACGACAGGACTCATATCTCATGGCTCGGATCTAAGCTACCTTTCCAAATCGGTGGAATGGCTGCCGTCCATACTTAAAGCAGCAGGCTTCACAACCGGCGCTGTTGACAACCTTTATAACATGAAGGAATGGTTTGCCCGCGGGTACCGCTACTATATGAACAGCTCCGGAAAGAAGCGCTGGATTGATGGCAGAACGGTTAATGATCTCGCACTGCCTTGGATTAAGGAGCATAAAGATGAGGATTTTTTCTTATTTCTTCATTATTGGGATGCCCATACGCCCTATTTACCGCCGGATTCCTACATCACACCATTTTATGGTGAGGGAAAAAATCCTTATGATAAGGGAAACTCAAGTATGAATCGGGCGTATGGCCACCCGGCATACCCTTTTTTTAAACATCATCACTATAATCAGCTTGGGCCTGTCACAGATGCTGATTATATAAGCGCGCTTTATGATGCGGAAGTTCGATATTTGGATGATTTAATTCGTGAGCTCGACGAGTACTTGATGAATGTAGGCATAAGGGAGGAAACGCTGCTAATTTTGTTTGGCGACCATGGAGAGAGCTTAACCGAGCACGATATTTATTGGGATCATTGCGGATTGTATGAGCAAACGGTACATGTTCCTGTAATAATGCGATGGCCTGGACATATACCTGTTGCTAAACGGGTTAAAGGCTTCGTCCAGCATGCGGACTTGATGCCTACCATTCTGGAAGCGGTTGCGGCGGAAGCCGAGACCGGTATAGACCTATCAGCGCTTAGGAAACCGGACAATCTGGACGGACAAAGCTTATGGTCCTCCATTAATGGAGAAGCCGATGGGACTATGGACGAAGTGTTCCTGAGCGAGTGTGC
The DNA here is from genome assembly GCF_013141765.1 of Paenibacillus foliorum. GTDB lineage: Bacteria > Bacillota > Bacilli > Paenibacillales > NBRC-103111 > Paenibacillus_S > Paenibacillus_S foliorum. The sequence goes on along the minus strand of NZ_WHOD01000045.1, from coordinate 139,957 downwards.
TTGGCAGGCGGCAAGGGCGATCCGGACAGAGCGATATAAGCTTATAAGAAATTACGATACAGGACCTTTTCAACGGCCTGAACAAGAGCTGTACGATTTGCAGCAGGATCCTGAGGAACTTATCAATTTGGCGAAAAAGCTGCCACATATGGCTGAGGAATTGGAAGCGAAGCTTAATGTTTTTGTATCCAGTAAATTGAATGGCAGGCCTGATCCTATGATGATTCAAATCAATGAAGCGCAGCTGCCGTTTCGACGACGTATCGAACTGATCCTTGGAAAGGTTGGATTAACCTGGGAGTCGTGGATTGCCGACCCGCAACGTGTGCGGTATGACATATTAGAGGGAGCGGGGGTGTATTCACAGCATAGGAAGTCGGGGCATTGATTGGAGTGGGCTCTAAGGGTGCAAGCAGGTAAGCTGATCGAATACATTTCAGAGTAAAACCATAATGGAAGGTGGTGTAGTCCCGGCTTGCACTATTCTTAGGTAACAAGCTAAGGGACGCGGAGATGGCATTGAAAATAGGGATCGTAGGTATGAATGGAATTGGCTTGCGCCATGCAGAATGTTATTCGCAGGATCCGCTCGCGCAAGTAATCGCAGTTTGTGATGTAGTGAAGGAAAGAGCCGATAAAGCAGCGGACAAATACGGCGTAAGAGCCTATTACAGTTTGCGGGATATGCTTCAGCATGAGCCTGAGATTGAAATTGTCGATGTCACGACGGGTGGTATCGATAATGGGAGCTGGCACTTTGAACCGGCTATGCAGGCGATTGCGGCTGGCAAGCATGTGTTAATCGAAAAACCATTGGCTAACGATATCCGAGAAGGTCGAGAGCTGGTTAGGTTTGCTGCGGAGAAGAATGTATATCTCGGATGCAATTTGAATCATTATTTTACAGCCCCCGCAGCAAAAGCCCGGCAGTATATGGATTCCGGTGATATCGGTGAAACCGTGTATTGTTTACATAAAATGGGCTTTAATGGTGGTGAAGACACGTACAATTCTCCGAAGACACCTAAGGACAAAGGACAGCCCTATTTTCATATGAAAGCGTTCTTGACTCATCCATTCAGCGTTATGCGGTATTTTTGCGGGGATATAACTCATATTCAAACATTTTCCAGTCAGGCGGGTTTCCGAAAAAGCGCAAGTGATATTATGGTCTCCATTAACAGTATTCACGTTAAGTTCGCCAGCGGTGCGGCAGGCTATTTGCTGAGTCAACGAGGTGATGCAACCTATGGATTAGGCGGCTGGTGGAGTATGGAGGTTGGGGGTACGAAAGGAACCTTTTGTATAGAGAATTGTGTGGAAAAGGTTTCCTATTGGAGGGCTCAAAAGGGGGTTCCTGTTATAGGAGCACATCCACAACCGGAAGTAACTGAATCAGGGGTTACGGAATTTAATACGACATTTAACAACAGGCTGCACGCATTTCTGGAGGATATTACGAATGGGGTTCCAAGAGAGCATATCCGGGCTTCAGGCAGGGATGCACTGGCTGTGCTGGAGTATACGTTTGCGGTCATCGAATCGTACGAACAAGGAGGAATTGTAGTCAGACCTCACCCGTTACCGGCATTCCACGGTGATCCGTTGTCCATGTAGACGGGAACAGACAATTAATAACATTAAATATATGGGGCGGTATTGTTCTTAACCAGTTGTGGTTATTCATTAATGATATTAATTAAAAGTCGGCAGGGTCTGCCGTCCATAAGGAGAGGGTATTTTATTATGATAAAGCTCGGTGTTAATTCAGTTCTCTATAAGGAATTTGATTTCGCTACAGCGGTTCGTCACATTGCACTTAGTGGTTATGATGGGGTTGAAATTTCGGCGATTCAAGGTATGTGTGAGCATTTGGACATTGCACGGTGGAAGGAGCAGGCGGCTGAGCTGAGGTCGGTTGTTCAAGAAAATGGTTTAAGCTTCCTCTCTATGGAATTCGGCAGCGTTAAAGATGAGCAGCGATTGTTAAGCGCATTGGAGGCTGCTGCTGAAATCGGTATTCCCATTGTCAATATCGGTCCAGGAGGCAAAACCGGCGTTGAAGAGGATTTAAAGCAATCCATCGACCAGCTCCAACGAATGTCGGAAAAGGCGGCAGCATTAGGAGTGACACTGTGTGTGAAAGCACATATCGGGCAAGCCATTCATGATACTCCGACAACACTACGTGCTATGTCAGAGGTTACTTCTAGCGCCTTCGGCATCGATATGGATCCAAGTCACATCTACCGCGCTAAAGAGAATCCAGAGGAAGCGCTGCCGGCTGTCATAAACCGCGTCAAGCATATCCATATTCGGGACTGCAAAGGACGGGAGCAAGGACCTGGTGCCATTGAGTTGCAAGCTTGCGGGCGCGGAGACATTAATCTGTTTGCCTATTGTAAAGCTATGGTTGACAGTAATTATGAAGGGCCTGTTGTACTCGAAGTAATCGGTGCAAAGCCTGAGCATACGTTAGCCCAAATCTCGATTATTGCTGCAGAAACCTACGGTTATTTGAATGCTTGCTTGAAGCAGCTCGGTTCTCGATAGTCTTGGACATTCATTGATTCTAATATGTTTTTAATACCCTATTACATACAAAAGGAGAATGAACAGAATGCACTCCACATCCAAAAAAAAGCCGAATCTGATTCTCTTCGGGATTGATAGCTTGCGCCGGGATCGAATGAGTTCTTATGGCTACGGCAAATTAACGACTCCGCATCTTGATAAGCTGGCGTGTGAAGGGGTTTTATTTGAACAGCACTTCAGTCCGAGCATCCCGACAACACCCGCTTATGCATGCATGCTGACTGGCAAGGATTGCTTCGGTACTGATGTGGTTGCGCTGCGGCATAAAGGTGCGGTTGGAGCAAAAACGCTGGCGGAGGTACTGAGAGACATTGGTTATAACACGACATGCGTGGGGTTTACTGGAAATCCGTCCTCGCGGGGTTTTGACAACTATTTGGAGTATGAAGCATGGATGCCTAATGAACAAGGTAAATGCCCCAAAGCGGAAAACTTGAACGATGTAACCATTCCAGAGCTGCACCGGCTTGCTAATGATGATAAACCATTTTTCCTGTTTCTGAGACATATGGATCCGCATTCGCCCTACTTGCCTCCAAAGCCGTATGAGCGCATCTTCTATGGAGGAGATGAGCATGATTCTGCCAACCATTCAATGGATCCGGTTTATAACTTTAAGCCTTTTGCCGATTTCCTTAAATCATGGATTCCTGAGGGCGTGACAGATCAAGAGTATGTCAGTGCTCAATATGATGGTGCAGTCGCCTATATGGACTCGTGTATTCAAAATCTGTTGCAAAGTGTCCAATCTTTGGGACTAGCCGAGGATACCTTAATAGTAGTGACATCGGATCATGGAGAAACACTCTATGAGCATGATTGCTACTTTGATCATCATGGTCTGTACGATTGTACCCTTGTTGTACCGTTAATTATTAAATTTCCCGGTAAAATCCCTGCGGGAAAACGTGTCTCCGATGTAACGGTAATTAGCGATATTATGCCGACAATTCTGGAATTGCTGGAGGTTGACGAGCAGCTGGAGCCGGATGGACAGAGCCTTATCCCATTAATTAACGGTACCCCGGAACGTCGGGTGAGCGAATTTTATATCACAGAGTGCACCTGGATGCGCAAACATGGCTGGCGCACGCCTCATTGGAAGCTAATCCGCTCCTTAGAGCCTGACTTCCATTTCAAACCGGAAGTGGAGCTGTATAATTTGATCGAGGATCCGCAAGAAAATAACAATGTGGCAGAAATGGAGCCGGAGATTGTAGGGCTGCTTACTTCAAGGATGGATGCGTATATCCGTAAACGAGAGGAGCAAACCGGGCGTACTAATCCCATGTTTACGAATCTTGGTTGGCATGGTAAAGGGGATGCACCTTTTACTTCATCCCAACAAGCCTATGATACCTTGCATATTGGCAGCGCGCTCACTGCAAGGTCCCTTCAGGCCAAACAGCTCAAATAAATAAAAGCGGATCGTCTTGTGCCGCACCTGCTTAATGCGGTGCGGTTAGATTTATTGTAGAGGTAATCGTACTAGGAGGGATAAGTATGATTCGAGTAGCCGTTGTAGGCGTCAATAACATTGGTAAAATTCATTGCCGCTATTACAGTCAGCATCCGGATACCGAGTTGGTCGCTGTCTGCGATTTGATGGAGGATCGTGTCAAGGAAGCCTCAATTATTTACGGGGTAAAGGCGTATACGGATCTCAGGAGCTTATTAGACAAAGAGGAGATCGATATGGTATGCGTTGCTACTGGCGGAGATGAGAAAGGCAGCCATCATTATGAGCCGGTCATGATCGCCATTGAAGCCGGGAAGGATGTGCTTGTCGAGAAACCGATCTCTAACCGAATCGAAGAGGCTAGGGAAATGGTGAATGCTGCGAATGCAAAAGGAGTACGTCTTGGTTGTAATTTGAATCACCGGTTTGCCCCAGCCGCAGAGAGGGGCAAAGAATGGATCAATCAGAATCTGCTTGGCAAGCCGATGTTTATCAACATGAGACTTACTATAGATAACAAAGCCGATTTCACCGAGTGGTTTCATATGCGAGCACTTCATCCGCACTCGATCGATGTGATGCGTTATTTTTACGGAGATATCAAACGGGTGCAAGCTTTTATGAATAAAGCGCCTGATCGTAAGACATGGTCTACCGCCAGCGTTAATTTGGAGTTTGCTAACGGGGCTGTCGGACATCTGACAGGCAGTTATGATATGTCCATGCTGCATCCGATTGAGTGGTGCGAGGCTGCGGGTACGGAAGGCCGGTTCGTGCTTGAAAACGTCTACGAATGCATCACCTTGTATCCACATAAAAGCAGCGAAACGATAGTAATGCGCAACTCTATAATGCGAGGCATGCAGGGGTTCAACGACACATTTCGCAATCGGATCGAACGGTTCATTGAGCAGCTTAAACATAATGTTTCTCCTTCAGAAGTTGAAGGCTCAGGAGAGGAGGCATTAGCCGCACAGGAAGTTATTGAGGCAGCCATACGTTCTCATAAGTCCGGTGGGAATGTGGTTGATGTGGGTTGAAGGGATAGAGGGGATAGAGAGGATAAATGAATACACCAAACATTTTATTTATCATGCTTGACCAGCTTCGTTATGATTGCATTGGTTTTAGCAAACAATATCCAGTATGTACACCGAATATCGACCGATTAGCTGCGGAAGGTGTTTGGTTTACGAATGCTTTTACTCCAATCCCGATTTGCTGCCCTTCCAGACAAGCCTTGATTAATGGACGGAGGCCTGAAGCTTTTGGGGCTCTATGGAATTATACAAGTGGTTTGAGCATTCCAGCTTTGGAGCCTACGGAATATGCTTGGCCTAGAGAGTTAAATAAGCTCTCCTATAGAAGGGTTTTTCTCGGCAAATGGGACGTACACCCAAGGCTGTCACCTATAGAATACGGATATGATACCTATATTGGGTATGACGGATACAAGGAAATGCTAGCGCAATCCTACCCTAATGTTCAATACGATGCTGGGTTTTTCGGTGAACGTGATCCCATCCCAGTAGAGCATTCCAAAACCCACTGGTTGGCTGATCAAGCGTGTGCATCCATCCATGAGCTAGAAAAATCGGGTGAACCTTGGTATATGCAGCTTCATTTTGCGGAGCCACATTTACCATGCAGGCCTTCAGGGAAGTTCGCTGACATGTATGGTCCTGAAGACATTCCGGAATGGGGAGGATTTAACGAATCCTTCAACAATAAACCGTACATCCAACGGCAGCAGCTGCTTAATTGGCAAATTCAAGATTTTACGTGGGAGGAATGGGCTCCGATCGTTGCCCGCTACTACGGTATGATCAGTCAAGTGGATGATGCGATTGGACAGGTGCTGCAAGCTCTTGAACAAACTAAAGCATTAGATAACACATTAGTTATCTTCACTTCTGATCATGGCGATATGTGCGGTTCGCACCGGATGATGGATAAGCATTACATTTTGTATGATGACGTAGTAAAAGTTCCACTTATTATTAAGTACCCGGGGATAGCGAAGAGGGGACATCGATGTGATCAGTTCGTATATAATATGCTGGATATCCCCCCAACCTTATTGGAAGTTCTAATGCTGGCAGCGCCGCTTTCCTTTTTTCATGGCAGATCACTGCTCCCACTCCTGAAAAACGAATCCGTTCCGGATTGGAGAACTGCAGTGGTTTCGACCTATAACGGTCAACAATTCGGCTTGTACACTCAAAGAATGCTGCGCTCTGACAATTGGAAATATATTTGGAATACAACAGATGTGGATGAATTATACAATTTGGTGGATGATCCCTACGAGCTGACCAATCTTATCTATGATCATAGCTGTATAGATTTAATTAAGGAGTATAGGCAGTTGTTATATCAACGACTATATGAGGAAGGCGATGGATTGGTGCGAAATGAGTGGATGAGGAACCAGCTGCTGCAAAGTAATAAGTTGTAAAAATCAGTTAACTCTATAATATGCTGAATGGGATATTGCATTAGTGTTTACATAACAATTATTATGTATACAAATTTCTGGGTGTCTTCGAATAGAAGAGCCATGCCACGAAAGTATCTTGTAAAAGGCTTCTATTAGAAGCCTTTTTTTGCTATCTAAGGTCTTTAACTTGTCTTTCCTTTATCTAATCGTATATTAAACAGTTGTTATGGATATATTATGAAAAAAATGGCAGAAGGGGATCATATCGTGACTAAACAATCTATACCTTTGGACCTTCCGCAATTTCCAGAATCCTTTTGGATTGCGTCTACAAATATCCCAAGCTTTCCTAAGCTTACACAGGACATTAAAGTGGATGTTGCGGTAGTCGGAGCGGGAATTTCCGGAATTACAACGGCATATCTTCTTTCCAAACAAGGTTTTACAGTGGCGTTAATTGATGCCAGTAAAATATTAACAGGAACTACAGGACATACAACAGCCAAAATCACTGCGCAGCATGACCTGATCTATGATGAATTCATTGCTCACTTCGGTAAGGAACAAACGAAACGCTATTACGAAGCTAACCTGGATGCATTACAATTCATCAAACAGACCATACAAGAGCATCAAATCTCATGTGATTTTGCAGAAGAAGATGCTTATGTATACACCAACTCAGACGAGCATGTGGACAAAATATCCGCTGAACTCGAGGCTTATGAAGCATTAGGGATACCAGGTGCTTATGTTGAACAAACGCCGCTTCCTTTTCAAACCAAGGCCGCTATTGTCATGCCTAATCAAGCTCGGTTTAACCCCGTTTCCTATTTAACCCAATTAGTAAATCATATTATCAAACAAGGCGGCCAAATTTATGAGCACACAGAAGCCGTTAGCGTTGAGAAAGGGAGCCCTGCAGTTGTTGTAACAAGTGAGGGAGCTAGAATCACATGCGGACATGTCGTATCATGCTCCCATTTTCCATTTATTGATGGATGGAACTTTTACTTTGCTAGAATGTATTCCGAAAGATCTTATGTACTAGGTGTTAAAACGGACAAAGGCTACCCTGAAGGAATGTATATTAGTGCTGAAGACCCCAAACGATCTCTTAGATCGGCCACGGTTAATGGTGAAAAATTGCTATTAATTGGAGGCGAGAATCACAAGACGGGGCAAGGGATCTGCACGATCAAGCATTATGAAGCTTTGAGAGTTTTTGGGGAAGTCCATTTTGGATTAAAAGAAATTGCCTACCGATGGTCAGCTCAAGACCTAACAACATTGGACAAACTTCCATACATAGGGCAAACTGCTGCAGATACTCCTAATATTCTGGTTGCTACCGGTTATAAGAAATGGGGCATGACAACAGGAACAGCCGCGGCGTTATTAATAGAAAAGCTGGTTATGGCAAAAGAAAGCCCCTACCAACAATTATTTAGTCCGGAAAGATTTCATGCAGATCCAAGTATAAAAACGTTCATCGTTCAAAATGCGGATGTAGCTAAACACTTCATAACAGGCAAATTTGAAATGATTCACAAATTACCGGAGGAATTGGAGAATGATGAAGGTTCCGTTGTGAAAGTTAATGGAAGCCGAGCTGGTGCTTATCGGGATCCACAAGGTCAACTACATATAGTTGATACAACGTGCACTCATATGGGCTGCGAGGTCGATTGGAATCATGGAGAACGAACGTGGGACTGCCCATGCCATGGTTCAAGATTTTCATACAAGGGGGAAGTGTTGGAGGGACCGGCTAAGAGGCCATTAAAAAAGATTGAATCTTTATAAGGGTACATCGATTCTCAATGATTGGGCAGTCCATACAAAGGGGCTGCCTTTTGATTTTTATTTTTTGAATAAACGTCTAATGTCATAACGTCATATTGAGTAGTAAATACGAATATAAATGTCTAATAGACATGTCCGACCTTTTAAGTGGATATTGGGAATTTGTGCGAGAGGATGGATATAACCAAATGGAGCATTCAGATCCAATCATTGCGCTGTTGGGAATCGGTACGGCTGTACCGGTAAATCGGCTCGATCAAGCGGATACAGCAAGAAGATTAGCAGAAGCGTTAAAGGAAACACCGGATTCAGCTCGCTGGGCGAAAAGAATATTCAAGCAATGTGGTGTGGAAACTCGCTACACTTGTGAACCTAACCTACTCGAATCCGCTGCGGATTGCCGTTATTTTCCTCGGAACTCATTAGAAGATGTTCCATCAACCGCAAATCGGATGGAAACCTATAAGAGGGAGTCGGTTCCGTTAGGGCTGGAGGCTGCGAAAAAAGCTCTATTAGATGGAGATGTAGAAGTATCTACCGTTACGCATCTGATCACAGTTAGCTGCACCGGGCAATTCCTTCCGGGCATGGATACTGTCTTGGCTAAGCAGTTAGGACTAGCTGCTACTGTGAATAGAATTCCGCTTAACTTTATCGGGTGTGCTGCCGGTCTGAAGGCGGTTTGTTTATCGCGGCAGATTATATTGGGTAATTCGTCAGCTAGAGTATTAATTGTTTGCGTTGAGCTATGCACGCTTCACATTCAACCGTCCAGTCAGCGTGAATCTTTATTCGCCACTTCGTTCTTCGGAGATGGAGCTTCAGCATGTATAGTAGGTACCCCGGGACCTGATCATAAAGCTATTTTTCAATTAGGCAAAGAACATTCCGTTCTCTTACCCGACTCTGCCAATGAAATGGTATGGGAGCTGGGTGATCATGGATTTGATCTTTATCTCTCCCCGAGCATCCCTAAGCTGATAGGGAGTTTGATTCCCAATCAATTAGAACAAATGTTCGCTGGTGGAGGAAATCCTGACCTATGGGCTATCCATCCCGGAGGTAGAGGGATAGTGGATATACTGAGAGAAAGGTTTGAGCTCACAGTTGAACAAGTCCGGCCCAGTCTCAGCGTCCTTCGAGATTATGGGAATGTATCCTCTGCCACCATATTATTCGTGCTTCAAGAGATGAGGCGAGAGCTGACAGGAGATGGATCGGGACCGATGAGCGGAATAGCTCTGGCATTCGGACCCGGGCTTACGGCAGAGATGATCAAGTTTAAGTATCTTCCTGCCGCTGTCATTCAAGAACAGCAGTTAAGTGGTGCGGGTGTTTAGAGGGCTGCGGTATCGGGCGATTGATTCTGAGTTGATGGATGATTTTTCTTTAGGTGGACCGGAGCTTAGAGAAGCCTTGAGGCATCTTCGACGACTTAATCGAATCTTCGGTGCCGCTAAGCCTACTCTCTACGGGATACGCCAATTATGGACGGATGCCGGCAAACCATCACGACTTTCCATACTGGACATCGGATCAGGATCCGGAGATGTAAATCGGTATCTCTTACGGTGGGCGGATACGAACCGAATTGATCTAAAGATTACATTGGTGGATATTACAGAGGAAGCCTGTGAAGAGGCCAAGCTGTTCTTTCTCAATGAGCCGAGGATCCAGGTGATGCAGCATGATTTGTTTGCACTGCCGGAAGCTTATGCAGATGTGGTTACAGGGACGCAATTTGTTCATCATTTTGCAGAGGGTGAGCTTCCCACGGTTGTTGATAAGATGTTGAAGACGTCTCGATTCGGTGTTGTGATCAATGATATTCATCGGCATTGGATAGCTTGGGCCGCGGTATGGATTACAACACGTTTGATTTCCAAAAACCAGTATATTTTAAACGATGGACCTTTATCTGTGGCTAAAGGTTTTCGATCGGCGGATTGGAAGCTGCTGAGGAAAGCAATGGGCTTATCCAAGATGCTCTATGCGTGGAGGCCGCTATTTCGATATGTAGTAGTGATTCAGAAAAATAAGGAATAATCCATCCAATGGAGTTGAAATAGATGAATCGCACCCAGGATGTAGCGGTTCTTGGCGCAGGCGTCGCCGGAAGCAGCTTAGCCAAAGCTTTAGCTGATAGGGGGTGGGATACCGTATTGATCGATCGTCAGCGGTTCCCCCGTCATAAAGTCTGTGGAGAGTTTCTTTCCCCTGAATCCCAAAATACGTTGAAAGCACTCGGTCTGCTAAAGCCTGTTGAATTGCTTAATCCAAGCTATATCAATCGGATACGATTAATTTTCAGCCACGGAGATGTAATAGAAATTCCCTTACCGGGTTCTGCATTGGGAGTGAGCCGATATCTACTTGATCCAGCCCTCCACAACGCGGCTCTAGGTTCAGGTGTGCGTATGCATACGGCGACAACGGTCACTTCCGTGTACCCCAATGACAAAGGCTACCTGATTGAGACGAGACAAGAGGGGACGATAAATAGGATTCAAGTTCGGGCCGTTATTGCTGCTTGGGGCTCAAATCATCGTTCAGGACTTCCAGGTAAGAGGCCTGTTGGTTCGGGGAGTAATACGTATATGGGTGTGAAATCGCATTATATGGGGATCGCAATGGAGCCGGTTGTAGAGCTCTATTTTTTTTCAGGCGGCTACATGGGCATTTCCCCGATAGAAGGCGGGCTTGTTAATGTTGCCGCATTACTGACACGGAAAGCTTTTCAGAACAGTGAAAAAACGATCTTGGGGCTAATTGAAGCCGCTGCCCAAAGGAATCCAAAGCTTTATCAAAAACTCGGGCAAGCCATTCCCGTCCAAGGCACTCAGGCAGCTGTTGCTCCCGTTGATCTAAGCCGCAAGCCGCTTGCATGGGATATGATACCCCACATAGGGGATGCAGCAATTATGATACCACCTCTCTGCGGAGATGGTATGTCGATGGCTCTGCGTTCTGCTCGCTTATGTATGTCCCTTGCTGATAGTTATTTACGTGGGGAGCAATCTCTTGATATGTGGCAGCATCGATACACGCAGTCTATCCATCGGGAGTTCAATAGCCCCTTACGATGGGGACGATTTCTTCAATGGCTGCTAGGTGTCCCTGTTATGCCTCATTTTCTTCCAGGTTTAGCGTATCTCGCACCTGGCTTGGCAGCTGGATTGGTACAAGCGACCAGACTTAAAGCAGATGATTAGGTTAGCAGCAAATCTGTGTTTAGAGGAGCGTGATCATGGGATATCACAAGCTTGCCAGCATCTCTTTTCGATATCCGAAAACAATAATCTTCTTATGGGTTATGTTCTTCATCTTTTTCGGAGTCTACGCTCCTAAGCTGTCTGCCGTTCTAAAGGATCATGGCTTAACTTCGAACGGGGCTTATGTTGAGGTCCAACATATCCTGTCTTCTGATTTTCATATTCCTGAGGATCCTATTATTCTAGTATTTGAAAACAAAAGCCACCTTCCTCCAGAGCCCTTTAATCAGCTTATCAAGCTAAGCTTGCTTCAGCTGCAAGGGATGAAAGGCTTAAGCAATGTGATATCTCCATTGGAAAGAGAGGGCATGATCAAAGGAGATTTAGCCTTTGCAGTGCTTTCGTTTGAGCATAAATCCTATGAAATGAAGCCGGTGCTAGAAGAAGTTCGTAGGCGTTTGCCGGACACTAAAGATATCTTAGTGAGAATGACAGGGAAATCCGCGGTCCAAGTGGATGTTAATCAAGCTAGCCAGCATGATTTGAAACAAGCTGAGATGATAGGTCTACCTGCTGCTTTCATCATTCTATGGTATGCATTTGGAGGCATTGTCTCCGCAATGATTCCCATAGTTATTGGGGTAACCGGGGTTATTGGAACCATGGGAATGATGTATTGGATGGGCACAAGGATCGAGCTGTCTAACTTTGTGTTGAATGTCATCCCCATGGTCGGGCTGGCTCTTAGTATCGATTTTGCGCTAATCATAGTCAGTCGGTTTCGTGAAGAATTAGAGAGTAATGCTTCTGAACAAGCACTAATCATTACTATGAAGACTGCCGGACGAGCTGTCTTAGTTTCAGCGGCCAGCATATTTTTAGGACTGATTGGGGTCCTGTTCATTCCATTGCCTATGTTTACTACGGTTGCCATTGGCGCTATAACGGTATTATTGGTATCGGTATGTGCCGCCCTAACTTTGCTTCCAGCACTATTAACCGTTTTGTGGCCAGCCATACAAGCAGAAAGTAGATCACTTCGAGATTTTGGTAAGACTAATATTTGGTACTCTATCGCACTTTATGTAATGAAAAGACCTGTCCGAATGTGCCTTTTGGCTTCAATATTGTTGATTGGTTGTCTGCTGCCTTTAAGCAAGATGAGATTAGCTATTCCAGATGCAACATCCTTACCTACGGGATATGAATCCCGCATGGCCTCTGAGGTTTATCAAGCTCATTTTACTCCCAAGGATACTTCACATGTTTATATGGTACTCCAAGGGAAATCGATTCATTTAAATAAGGATGATTGGTCAAAAGCCTATGCCGTCATACAGAAGCTGGAAAGGGATACGAACGTAAAACGAGTGGAATCGGTATTTTCCAGCTTCGGGATGGTACCTGAGCCGTTATATACACGTTTACAAAATCCGATTATCAAAAAGAAATATGAAGCGGTGCTACAACAATTTGTAAAAGGAAACCGCATGCTCATACACGTAACCATACAGGGTACTCCTGCATCGAAGAATACTATGGATTGGGTTCGAAATTGGGAACGGGAAGGGGAATCTTCAGATATACAATTCCTGCTGGGAGGAGAGTCGAAGTATCAACAGGAGGTATTTGATGATATATTTCTAAACATTAAATATGTGTGTCTATTTATATTGGTTTCCAATTTTGTGGTATTATTTATTGCGTTCCGATCTGTCCTCATTGTGCTTAAAACGATTTTTATGATTCTTCTAAGCTTGGGTGCATCATTTGGATTCTTAGTGTGGGTTTTTGTAGAGGGGAATTTGGGAATGGAGCCGACCCACATCGCTGTCATGATTCCTGTATTTATATTTGGGCTTGCGTTTGGTGTAAGTATGGATTATGGAGTGTTCCTGGTGTCAAGAATCTTCGAAGTATATCGACAGACAAGAGATAATGAACGCGCAGTGCTGGTAGGACTGGCTTCAACGAGCAGAATTATAACCTCTGCAGCAGCGATCATGGTCGCAGTGACTGGACCTTTTGCTTTCGGAGACGTTGTTGGAGTACAACAACTGGGGATTGGCATCGCGGCAGCAATCTTGATTGATGCTACCTTGATCCGAATGGTTTTGGTTCCATCCTTAATGAGATTACTTGGCAAGTGGAATTGGTGGGCTCCGAAATGGCTCAGATAAATCCATGATGAAAAAATTAATTGGGCAATAGGGTTGCATTGGGGTTGTCCATATGTTATGATGTCCATACAAACAAAGTTAAACCTTAAATTCACATATTGAAAAAGGTTATCATTTGTCTAATGGTACTTTTTCCAATGTGTGATTTTTGTTTGTTCGAAAAAAACATGTTAAATAAAATTTTGGAGGTCATTTAAAATGGAAACAGGAACAGTAAAATGGTTTAATGCAGAAAAAGGATTTGGTTTTATCGAAGTAGAAGGCGGAAATGACGTATTTGTACATTTCTCCGCAATTCAAGGCGACGGATTCAAATCGCTTGACGAAGGTCAACGTGTAGAATTCAACGTAGTTCAAGGTCAACGCGGACCCCAAGCTGAGAACGTTGTAAAACTGTAATTCAAAATTAAAGCTGCCCTTAGGGGCAGCTTTTTTTATTTGCACCAACACAGTCAGAAAAGAATCCGCGTTGAGCGCAGTTCTTTAAACAGGTTGGAATGCATTTTTACTGGAATTAAACACTACCCCTAACTTAAATGAGAGCTTAATAGCTACACGTAATCATGAATAGGTGGAGGATAGCGGCGGTGCTGTGCTACAAGTCACGAAGGGTTGAGCGGAACGGAAAGTTCCTTTATTCCATCTGGCGCCTTCGATTTAGTGCAATAGCGGAAGTAAGAATGCCGCTATTTGAGGCAAAGAGGAGCGTTAAGCACCAAAAGAGAGCGATAACGGAACTATCTGTTCCTTTATCGCTCTCTTTTTTTGTTTTCCAGACAATAGAGGAATAAGGACTTCCTTTATGGCCCTCACTTCCAGGGATGAGGAGCTTCTAGATATCAAGGGGAAAATTCCTGAAGTATGTAGCTTCTCAGATCGAGGACGTAGGGTAACCATATTCGGCTAGTTCCACGGGCTTATTAGGATCACTCATTATCCCAATATATGGTACAATGAGTGATGTGCTGTTTTATTTCTAAATGAGATTAGCAGAGAGGACTATTTAAGGATGCGGACTGTAGTTACGGGCGGAGCAGTGATCCGTGATAAACAAGGCAGAATATTATTTCAAAAAAGATCGGATTATGGAAACTGGGGACTACCGGGAGGAGCAATGGAGGCTGGAGAATCCGTTGAGGAGACTATGAAACGCGAGGTTCTCGAAGAAACGGGTTTAACGGTAATCGAAAATGAGCTTTATACGGTCTATAGTGGCTCAAGAATGAAATATCGCTATCCGGATGGAAATGAAGTTGTTTTTGTAATGTTCATTTTTAATGCTCAGGCAGATTTAGAAGGCAGATTAGATGAAGATGGTAAAACGCTTCTATTCAGCGATGTAAACAGAGAGTCACTAAAACTAGAATTTATACATATAGAAGAAATTGAAATAGATAATATTAGCTCGGTACAAAGGCCTGTAATTGAAGATTTAAAGAAGAATGTAACATCAATAATAAGAACGTAATTTCTCCAGCAAATCAATTAATGAGATTAATTAAATTAAGTTAAATAATAATTTTTAGAAGCTGAGGAAGGTACATATGGAAGTAAGACAAATGGCTACTGCCTTTTTATTTAACCAGGACGATGTTTTGATGATGAAAAAAGCAAGAAGTAAGCTATTTAATTTTGAATTTTGGGGTGGTATTGGAGGACATCTTGAATTTGAAGAGCTTAACTTTCCAATGAAGGCAAGCTATAGGGAAATTGAAGAGGAAACAGGATTTATTAAGAGTGAAATTGAGAATTTTAGACTTAAATACATTCTGATAGAGAATAACAGTGGAGAAATCCGACAGCAGTACGTATATTTTGGTGAGACAAAGCATAGGAACTATATAGCTTCTGATGAAGGGGAATTATTTTGGATAGATAAGAATGAATTGTTAAGTTTACATACGTCCAAGCTTATTAAATTTACTATAGAGCATTATTTAGACAATCCGAATCAAGATGATATCCTAGTTGGAACTGTGACAGTCAATAATGAATTAAATCCACAGATACAATGGGCAACAATAAAAGAAACCATGACTTTCTAACGGAGAACTGGGAGTATTGGAGACAAAGCAGAGACCATGATTTCAATCAACCGATAGAGCTCATATATGAAGCTGCTGCTGATCCTTATAATCTAGGAAGGCATCCACTTATTATACATAGGCAAAAAAAGAAAACCGTTTAGGAGGAGCTCCTTGTTGAAGCCTATTAAAAGATCAAAGCTAAGACTAGCCTTGGGTACTATTTATTATAGATCTAAGAGATATATGGAGTGGTATTTTGGAAGTACACGGTTTGCAAAGGAGCTCCAGAAAAATCCATTACCTTATACGATAATGAAGCATCAGACTCCGTTACTGAGACAATTGAAAGAAGTAGATATGTGGCTCCAACATAATAAGATTAAAAACCTTAAAATAGCCTCCCAAAACATCGATGGAATCCTTATTAAGCCAGGTGAAACCTTCTCCTATTGGAAATTAATCGGCCACCCACCCAACTAGCAAGAAAGGGTATGTGGACGGAATGGTCTTATTTTACGGAGGATTTAAGCATGGGGTAGGTGGGGGATTGTGTCAATTGTCAAATCTTATCTACTGGATGACTTTGCATACGCCGTTAGAAATCTCAGAAAGACATCGTCATAGTTATGACGCCTTCCCTGATTCCAATAGAAGTCAGCCATTTGGCAGTGGAGCAACTTGTGCTTACAACTATTTAGATTTAAGAATATATAATCCTACTCAGCAGCCCTATCAGCTTAATATCTATTTAACGAATGATCAATTAGTGGGTGAATGGAAGACGACTGCTCGACCGCTAAACAGTTACGAAATCTATGAAAGAGATCATAAAATTACTCAAGAATATTGGGGCGGTTATATGAGACATAATTATATCTATAGACGAGTGTTTGATGAAAATAAGCAATTAATTGATGATCAATATGTTACAGAGAATCATGCACTTATGATGTATCAACCATTTCTGGAAGCAGGAGATAAATAAAGCAGCTATTTTTATTCAATGGGATCGTATTACAAGAGTGGTAGTCAACTTTATATACATGAGAATATATGTTTGGTATAATGATGGATATCAGAGGAAGTACCTCGTTCAAGTAAAAAAAATGGCTGCTGTATCATGAAAACAAGCTTTTTTTTTTGAGATAAAAATTACGCTAAATCACTATTTCACGTAATTTCGTTTTAAAACGATTTTTATAAATATATATGAGTCCAAGTTCAAAGAGAAGGTGACCTTAAATTCATGAATCATGACTATTTTGACGATGAGCTGCTAGAGTTTTTCGATATATGGATGAAGGATCAGGGCTTTACCCCCCAAACACAAAAAGCCTATCTTGGTGATACGCGGCAGTTTTTAGAAACAATTGCGCCTAAAAAGTTAACTGAAATAGAATCCATCGACATTATGCGTTTTCTAACTAAAGTAAGACAAAGGGGAGCGGGGGACTCGACAAGAAATAGATACTTATCTTCTGTTCGAACATTTTTTAATGCATTGCTTGAGCACAAGTATGTTTCAATAAATCCGTCGTTAGCTATTAAAAAATCAAAGGTCGAGAAACAACAGATCCCTTCCTATCTAGAGGAAAATCTGTTATCTAATTTCATAGAATCCATCGATGGAAAATACCAGATCAGAAACGTAGCGATGTTTCTTCTTATGAGTTATGCAGGGCTGCGTGTAAGTGAGCTGAGTAAGCTCAACCTATCTGATTTCAATAAATCGACCCAAGATTTAAAGGTCAATGGCAAGGGAAGAAAATGGAGGACCATCCCGCTTCCGGAGCAATTGGTGTATATTCTTGATTTAGCGTTGGAGGAACGTATTCGACCCAAAAAGGAAACAGAGCAAGCATTTTTCATTTCACAGTTTGGTCGTCGCATTACCATTCGAATGATACAAAAGATTGCTGAATCGAACTTTTCAGAATTTAAGAAGAAGTATAAAGAAGTTCAAGGAAAATCGCTTAGCAGTCATAAGCTGAGGCATACTTTTGCTACTCTGCAAGTGATCGCGGGGACAGATATAAGAACCTTGCAAGAGCTGCTTGGACATTCAAGTATACAAACAACTCAAATCTATACCCATGTGGGTGATAAGCAAAAACAAGAAGCTATGAGTCGTGTTATTCCTCATTTGCCTAAATTTCGTTCTAGTCATGCTTCACAGAAGATTGAAGGCGAGCACAAGGGTTATCCTATGTAAAAGATATTTAATGATGGAGGAAATGTATAAAACTAATGATAGATCAAAAGAAGTTATCGGTTCATCCTTATTTTTTACTACTTATCAGTGTACTTGCTGTCGCAGTTTCTTCAATCATGATAAAATCATCATTAGCTCCTACATCAGTTGCAGGTATGTATAGACTGTTTATAACGGTAGTAATTATGCTGCCTTTTGTCCCTTGGAGGATCATCAAAACCATTCATTTAAAAGCTAAAGATTGGGTAACATTAATATTTGTTGGTATTTTGCTGGGGCTACATTTTTTATTCTGGATGGAGTCACTGAGATATACCTCAGTAGCAAGCTCCATGGTGATATTAACATTACAGCCATTTTTTGTGATGATGGGTTCCTATTATATGTTTAAAGAGCGTGTAACCTTACCTATTAGCTTGTGTATGGTTGCCGCAGTCGTTGGCTCGATAGTTATTGCATGGGGAGACATCGGGGTTTCACGTACAGCACTTTATGGAGATTTGTTATCCTTACTAGGTACAATTGCTATATCGATCTATATGCTGGCTGGTCAAAAGATAAGCAACAGGATTCCAGCAAACATTTATAGTGTTTTTGTCTTCTTTTTGGGTGGCGTTGTCATGCTCGTCTATAGTGTAGCAAATAATTACTCACTAACGGATTACCAATCATCTGAATGGCTTTACTTCATGTTGCTCGCTGTAATTCCTACCATTTTCGGACATTTTATATTTAATTTGCTGCTAAAACATGTTGGTGCAACTACAGTTTCTGTGGGTGTTATTGGCGAACCTGTACTTGCCATTATGTTAGCCTATGTATTTTTAGGGGAAATGATAGGTCCCTCACAGTTCGTTGGCGGATTACTGACAATAGTGGGAATGGGGATGTATTTTTGGCTGAAATCAAAAGAGGAGGCATTATAATGAAACCAAGAATTACGGTTATTACTTTAGGGGTAGATGACTTGGAAAGATCGTTGGAATTTTATCGCGATGGTTTAGGGTTCCCGACACAAGGAGTTATTGGCCAAGAATTTGAGCATGGTGCTGTTGCTTTTTTCGACTTAGAAGCAGGCTTAAGGCTTGCAATTTTTAATCGTAAAAATCTTGCCCATGACGCAAAAATTATTCAGACTGAAGCAAGTCCTTCTGAATTTAGTATCGGTCACAATGTAAGCAGCAAAGAAGAAGTAGATAAGGTGATGCAAGAAGTGAAGGAGGCTGGTGCTACTATAACGGTCCCGGCGCATGAGACTTTTTGGGGAGGATATTCAGGTTACTTCCAAGACCCGGATGGTCATTTGTGGGAGGTAGTCTGGAATCCTGAGTGGGAGATCACGGAATAATTGTAACGGGAACCTAGAGTTGAATAAAAAACAGTCCGTTTCTCACAAAAACTTTCCACTTTTTGCTATAATAGTTTATGAAATGGGGGCAAGATGAACCATATTTTGGTTGGGTTCCACCCCAAATGTAGAGGGTGCAACGACATGATAGCGGATATAACGTCGTAAACAAGGAAAAATTTAGTTCGTTGTGTAAGGTTTTTGATAACAATAACCAAGAGGTGAGACTGTGGGGAAAATAGCACTTATCATAGGCGGCAGCGGATTTCTTGGCAGCGCCATTACTGCACAACTGATTGGGGAAGGCTGGGACACCCACGTGCTCAGCAGGGGCAATAAGCCTGTTACTCAGGGTAGCACAATTATTCAGGTAGATCGTTCCATCCAGGAGGAGCTGCAGGAGGCGTTGGAGGGTCGTCATTATGACCTAGTCGTCGATTGCGCCGGCTACAAGGAGCTTGATGTGGCGAACGCCTTACACAGCTTGAACGGACGTTGCGGACATTATGTTTTCATAAGCACTGATTATGTATACGCTTCCACTACTCGGGCGGTACTTCCCATTGCGGAATCGGCTGAGACGCAACGTGACACAGCATATGCGGCGGGGAAGCTTGATTGTGAGCGGCTGCTTCTGGATGCCTGGGATAGAGAGGGTTTTCCAGTTACGGTTCTTCGTCCACCGCACATCTTAGGTGCGGGAAAAGAGCTAGGTAGCGACCAAGTGCTCGGACGGGACACTCGACTGTTGAACAAAATCCGCACCGGGGAGGGCCTTCAACTGCTAGTTGAAGGACAGATGCTTATCCAACCGGTATGGACTCGCGAAATCGCGTGTTGTATCGCACATATTGCTGGGATGGAGCAGAGCTTCGGTCATATTTTTAACTGTGCAGGACTAGAGGCGGTAACTGCGAAGCGGTATTACGAGATCGTAGCAGGGATGTTGGGTGTAGAGCTTAAATTCAGCTCCGTGCCGCTTCACTCATTTTTGCAAAATAAGCCTAACGATGTCCATCATGCAAGACACCGCATATATGATACTTCGCGTTTAACTCAAGTAACCGGATATAAGCCGCAATTGAAACTGGAGGATGCGCTTAAAGAAACGCTCGACTGGATGCTGTCAAAGGAAGGAACAGGACGATGATCCATACGGTGCTTGGTCCGATCGAAGATAGAGAGCTTGGAATTACCCTGCCGCATGAGCATATTATGGTTGGTTTTATCGAAGACGGTAAGCTGACCCGAGACGATTATAAACGGCAAGAGGTAGTCAACCTCATTTTACCTTATCTATTGGAGCTCAAGAACGTGGGCTGCCAGACGTTCGTCGACTGCACGCCGGAATACTTGGGACGTGATCCCCACGTATTATGCGAGCTGGCGGAAAAGTCGGGGCTGCATATCATCACGAATACTGGTTTCTATCAAGCTCCGTATTTGTCACCATTTGTGTATGAAATTCCAGAGTCGGAGCTAGCCAAGGTGTGGATTGGCGAATATGACGAAGGAATTGAAAGTACCGGTGTCAAGCCGGGCTTTATCAAAATTGCTCTGAACAGAGGCCGGCTTATTCCGGTACAGGAAAAGATCGTTCGCGCCGCGCTGACCGCATCGATCGAAACTGGTCTGCCGATTCAAGCCCATACGAACGATGGCATCGCGGTTCTGCATGTGCTGGAAATTATGGCAGAGCGCCACTTCGATCCGTCTCGATTCATCTGGGTTCACGCTCAGAATGAAAAAAATCTCTCTTTGCATGAGCAGGCCTTCAAGCAGGGCATGTGGATTCAGCTCGATTCCATCATGCGCTGGACTAATGAGGATAATTGCAAGCTGCTCCAAGCTTTTCTGGATCGCGGGATGAAAGAGAAGCTGCTGCTGTCACAGGACCTGGGCTGGTACTCGGTCGGAAAAGCGCAAGGCGGTGATATTCGGCCGTATCATAAGCTGTTTACGGAGTTTATCCCATATGCAGTGGAATGGGGAATAGATCGCAGCTTGCTGGACGGCTTAATGAGCTGCAACCCAGCGAAAGCTCTGCGCAACCGTTCGTAGCTATAGGTGTACTTGGGTAAGCGGCTCGGAAGACGGACGGAACTACCCAACTACATTGTAATCAAATTAGGAGCGTTTTCAGTGGAGATGCAAAAGCGTTTGAAGGAGCGGAATTTGATAGGCAAAAAAGTGTGAAGAGCTCATAAATTACTGTTTTTGGCTTGTTTTTCGGAGACTCCTTCAGCTTCGAATGCGAAAACACGCCGGGGATGGGAACAACCCTTTGTAGTAAGAATACGTAATTTCAAGGAGAACGAGATTAAAGCGTTTTTGAAGGAAAAATATTTGTATCCTGATTCAGCAGACAAAGAGGGCAGGGCGAATGAACGCATTCGACCTGCCCTTTTCCAATGAAATATCGCTCTACAGTAACGGGTAGGATGGCTCTAAAAGAGATGGCTTATCAAGAGCATAAAGCTTCCTGTATCTGGAGCTTTGCTCGTATAGCTGTTGATGGGTGCCCCTCATGACAATTTCCCCTTCTTCAATAAATATTATTTCGTCCATACGCTCAATTCCGACCAGATGATGGGTCACCCAAATAAGTGACTTTCCTTCCAAAGCTTGAAATACAGTGGAAAGAAGTTTCTTCTCAGTCACGGGGTCCAGTCCTAGGGTGGGTTCATCCAGCAATACGACAGGACATTTTTGCAATAAAATTCGGGCGAGTGCAACACGCTGACGCTCGCCTCCCGAGAAGCGCCTGCCGGCTTCGTGCATCATGGTCCGTTCTCCAAGAGGCAGTTCTTGAAGAAGGTGGGTTAGCTTAGCCTGCGCTATAGCTTGCTGCAGCTCCTGTTCATCAGCAGCTTGATTACTAAGTCGTATGTTATTGGCTACTGTTGTATCGAATAAGTAAGGATTTTGGTTGAGGACGGCAATATGCTTCCCCAGCAGTTGGTGGGAGCTGTCTATTTCTTGTCCGTTGACTGTTACTATTCCCTTACTAGGTGTTAATGCTCCAAACAGCAGCTTTAACAAGGTCGATTTACCTGCTCCGCTGCGCCCAATGACAGCTATTTTCTTGCCCTGTGGAATATCGAGGCTGAGGTCCTTCACAATCCATGAATCAGTCTGATCATATCTGAAGAACACATGGTTCAATTGAATATGGATGTTCTCTCTATTTATCTGCGGCCGATTTTGCTGCGGTAGAGCCGTATCATTATTCTCAGAATCAGAAGCAGGAGGCAATAACCCGTCGATAGCTTGAAGACGGTTCAGAGAGCCTTTATATTGGGGCAGCTTATCCGCTGCTGAAACTACAGACATAAAAATATCCATAACAGGAAACACAACCAACACCAAAGCAGCCAACCACGTAACCGGAACAGAGTGGTCTTTTACCTGGCTGTATGCCCAAAGCAAGACGGAGAGTAGGGTGAGCCCAGCTATACATTGACCGATAAAGGCTCTCCATCGCTCCCAGCGCCGTATATCTTGTTCTGCTTTTTCTATGATTTGTTCATCAGCTTCATAGCTTTTAACAAAATCCTTTTGTCTGCCGCTTCCCGTCCAATCCGCCATCCCGAGAATCGCATCTGTTAATTTCTGATACAATAATCCTCGGTAATGCTGAATCTTTTTCAAACGTTGTCTTGTGATTAACAGCGAAATACCTGGTAAAATAAATAGAAGCAGACCTATATACATGGTCATCAGGAGGGCAAAGCTTATATCCATTGCACCTAGCGCGGTAATAATGGCGCCATATAGTATCAGCGCTGCCGCGCTTGGGAATATCGTGCGCAGATACAAATGCTGAAGCTGCTCAATATCTTCGGCTAATACTCCCAGAAGATCACCGGTACGGAATTTGGCGAAGAAATTCAATGCATGTGGTTCAAGACGTCGATACAGCTTCACCCGCATCAATGATAAGATTCGCAACACAGCGTTATGTCCAGCCAAGCGCTCAACATAGTTTAGAACAGCTTTACTTATTCCGAAGGTGCGCACAGCAACAACCGGGACATAAACCATCAATATATTTTCAGGACGGAGAGCTGCTTTGGAAATAAGATAACCCGAAGTAAAGGTTAGTGCAGCAGATGCTGCAAGCGTTAATACACTTAATCCGATAATGAACAGAAATGATCCGCAGTAAGACCGCAAATAGTGGAGAACCCATCGTTCCTTCATAGTACCTCCTCCAGCTGCGACAGCATCATGCTATAATATAAACCTTGCTGGGATAGCAATTGTTTGTGAGTACCCGATTCAACGAGTTTTCCATGTTCAAGTACAAGGATTAGATCCATATCGGGCATCCAGTGCAGCCTATGGGTAGCCAACAGCACCAGCTTGTTTTCAAATAAGGGGAGCATGGCTTCTTTAAGCTCATACTCGGTTTCTATATCCAAATGTGCAGTTGGTTCATCCAATAATAGGACAGGTCTTTGACCTAGAAAAGCTCTAGCAAGCGCGACACGCTGCGCTTGTCCGCCGCTAAGCGGTCGACCGCCTCCGCCAATTAGCTCATGCAAGCCGTTAGGAAGGCTATCGATAAAAGATGACAAGCCGGTCTTGGATGCGGCCTGTTGGATCTCTTCCAATGTGGCTTCGGGTCTGTAGAATCTAATATTGTCGAATATGGAGCCGCTGAACAAGTAGGGATGCTGCGGCATATAGATGGTTTCCATACGCCAAGCCTCATTCATAAGCTTTTCCGCTAACTCGCGGCCATCCCATACTAATTGACCTGTTGAAGGATCCAATAAACCTCCAATTACTTCAATCAAGGTTGATTTCCCTGCGCCGGACTCGCCGATTATGGCAATCTTTTGATAGCCGCGTAATTCCAGGGAGACCGATTCGAGAGAAAAGGGAGACGCCTCATCATGTTTCACTCCAACTGACGTAAGGGTCAGATGGCTCGCATGATTCCATGAGCCAGTGTTACCCTTATTCATCTCCATGTTCGGCAAAGGATGGGATGGAAGCTGAAGGATGGACATCATGGCCGCTCCTTTTTCTTTGCCATTCAGCGTTGCATGATAGTCTGAGCCCAGCATGCGAACCGGAAGAAAAAATTCGGGTGCTAGAATCAGCACCGTTAGGGCAGGGGCTAGTGATACGGTTCCGTTAACAAGCCGCAATCCGAGGCTTACCGCTACCGAAGCCACTGACAGCATCGTAATGAAGTCAAGAGCGAAGGAAGATAAGAAAGCAGTTCTAAGCGTCCGCATGGTGGCAGCTTTGAATCTATCACTTACTTTCTCTATGGTTGTCGCATGGTTACGGCTCTGACCAAGAAACTTCAGCGTCTCGATGCCCCGTAGCGAATCTACGAAATGATTCGACAGCTTGTCGTAGGAATCATGCTGCTTTTCCACCTGGCTTTTTGCCGCAAAACCAATCAGAATCATAAATACGATCAGGATAGGCATGGTGATAGCAAGTATTAGACTAACTAGAGCATCCTGCAAGGCTATATAAATAAGTAGCACGGCAGGAACAACAGCTGTCCCAATCATTCGGGGAATGACCAGCTCCACATAGCTGCGAAATTGTGTTACACCTTCAAGTACAAGGGTTGTGAGGCTGCCAGTACCTTGAGTACCTGCAAACCTTGAACCCAGCTGAAACAGCTTATCGAGTAGACGCTGTCTCATTGTTGCGCTTGTTACCGCTGCGAATCGGTGCGATGTCCGCTGTTGCAGTAACGTCATCAGATGGCGGACCACAAAAGCTGCTGTAAATAATAATAGCTTGCTTGTTTGAGATTCCAAAGCAGCTCCAGCGAAACATTCCGAAATAATGTCTGCCAATGTTTTTGCGGCTACTATCATGCAGCAGCATTGAATTAGTGTGAATACCGTAATGGTGCTCAAGACAGCCCTTATTCCCTTGAACATCAGGAGATCTCTACCCATCAGTACTCCAGATGATCCTTTTCACGGATGCGTTTATGGAAAACGAAGTAACTCCATATTTGATAGCCAAGTACAAAGGGCAGAAGGGATAATGAAACAATAGCCATAATCTTAAGCGAATAAGCTCCGGATGCAGCATTATAAATCGTTAAGCTGAAGGCGCTATCGATGGAGCTTATCATGACACGCGGGAACAGACCGATAAAGATAGATGCGACGGACAAGCCTATTGCAGCTCCAGTCATTCCGAAAGCCCACCCATCTTTCATGCGGCTTATAAACAAGCCAGCAAGCAGATAAGCTACTGAGCCTAATGCAGCAGTCAAAGTTAACAAAATAGGATGCTGCTCAAACAGATCGGTCATCCTGTACGTCATAAACGCAAACATAATGAGCAAGAAAGCGGTTGGGAGTAGCAGTTTTTTTGCCATAACACGTGCCCGCATTTGCAGCTCATCTGTTGTCCTAAGGGTGATAAACAGAAGTCCGTGCAGTAAGCAAAGTGCAACGACACAAATTCCGCCAAGTAAGGTGTAACCGTTAACGATGTCCAGAAACCCTGCATTCATTTCCATATCACTGCCGATAGGAAGTCCCTTTATTAAACCGGAGAAGGCAACGCCAAGCAGCAGGGGAGGCAGAAGGCTGCCTAGAAAGATGACGATATCCCATGTTTTCTTCCATCGGGTGCTCTCCAGCTTGCTTCTAAATTCAAATGCGACTCCACGTCCTATTAAGGCAAGAAGCACAAAGACTAATGGCGTATAGTAGCCGCTGAACATCGTTGCATACCAATGGGGAAAAGCGGCGAACATAGCTCCTCCTGCGGTAATTAACCAAACCTCATTACCGTCCCAAAAAGGCCCGATAGAATTAATGAGCACGCGACGTTCACCATCGGTGCGGGCAAGCAGGGTGCTTGACATACCGACTCCGAAGTCAAACCCTTCAAGGAAAAAGAAGCCTACGAATAATACAGCAACCAGTACAAACCAAAGTTCATTAAGAGTTAGCATGATACCCCTCCTTATCGTATGGATCGCTTGAATCATGAGTTGACTTGGCCGAGTCGTAAGGTCCTTTTTTAATGATACGAATAAATAAAATGACCATTATAACGGCAAGTACTGAGTATATAGCTGTAAAGGAGATCAAGGAGAATAGTACCTGACCAGCGGATACGCTTGGTGAAATCCCGTCTTCCGTCCGCATGAGTCCAAAGACCGTCCAGGGTTGACGTCCGATCTCGGTCATAATCCACCCCGCAGTATTGGCAATAAACGGTAGGGATATGCTGGCGACCATTATTCTCATGAACCAGACGGCAGGCTTTTCCAGTTTATTGCGTACCCACAAAAATATGGCATACATCCCTACTAGTATCATAAACGATCCGGCTGCCACCATAATTCGGAAGCTCCAAAAGGTCGTGCGGACAGGAGGGATGTAGTTGCCGGGTCCATACTGCTCCGTGTATTGAGCCTGAAGCTCAAGCATCCCCTTTACCTCACCGGAAAATTGACTATGTGATAAATAGCTGAGCAGATAGGGGATTTTGATTTCGCCACTATTGGTCTGCTTGATAGGATCAATGCTTGCAATAACCGTCCAAGGAGCGGGATCACCACTTTTTCCCCATAAGCCTTCACTTGCGGCCATTTTCATCGGTTGGGTTTTCACTAAGTATTGGGCTTGCTGATGACCGAACAGGGCGACACCTACGGAAGCAATCAAGCCTACAAGAGCAGCGATTTGAAAAGATTTGCGAAAGAAGGACATATCTTGGCCTTTAAGCATCTTCCAAGCGCTTATTCCTGTGACAAGGAAGGCGCCTGTTGCAAAAGCTCCAAGCAAGGTGTGAGGGAACTCGACCCACAGCTGCCCATTTCCTAAAAGGGCGAATATATCATTCATCTCGGCACGTCCATTGGCAATAGTAAAGCCGACAGGGCGCTGCATAAACGAATTGGCAGCCAATATCCAGAATGCTGACATAGAGGTACCGAGAGTAACCAACCAGATGCAGAGTAAATGAAGCTTTGGAGAGAGGCGCTCCCAACCAAAAATCCATAATCCTATGAACGTAGACTCCATAAAGAAGGCAAGCAGGGCCTCAATGGCAAGTGGAGCTCCAAATACATCACCTACAAAACGGGAATAATTAGACCAGTTCATACCGAATTGAAATTCTTGCAAAATACCTGTGACAATACCGATCGCAAAATTGATCAGGAAAAGCTTGCCCCAGAATTGAGCCATTTGTTTGTATTCTTCCCGTCCTTTTGTCACATAGATAGTTTCCATGATGGCAATTAATAGGGCGAGACCAATTGAAACAGGAACAAAGAAAAAATGAAAAATGGTTGTGGAAGCGAACTGCGTACGTGCAAGCATGATTAAATCCATAGTGATTGATCCTCACTTTCTTCAAATGAATGGGGCTCCAGCTAACTTCGTTCTCTGACTCTTATCTTGGCAGATTCAGCTATGAGAATATGTGATTTTAATCACAAACAAACCTAAGAAGAACCCGAAAAATACGACCATTTTGTGAATGGTTCAGCTAAGGACTCTATATTTTAATTTGGAGGTATTAGTACATTGCATCAATGGTGGAAAAAAGAGGAAATATTTAACATTGAATGTATTGTATAAATGAGGGGGTTATCGTAAATGAATATTGAAATCATACCTTTGAATGAGTCCCATGTTCTTAAAGCTAGAGGTTTGATAACGGGTTACATTAATTCTTCATCCAATGGGGTAGATGAGACTGACTTTTCGATAGGGCAGCTTGAAGCTTGTGAGCAGACTTTAAATCGTTTGATGCACAATAATAATATAGCGCAGTGTTTTTTGGCGAAGCATGAGCAAGAATTAGTGGGGTTTATTGTCCTTTCGTGGGGCTTTTCAATGTCCAAAGGTTATCCGGTGCTGCGTATAGATCCTCTTTATTCATCACCGAAGTATAGGAATAAAGGGGTAGGTAGAGCGTTGATGCAATATGCCATTGATTTAGCCATTGAGAAAAAAGCATCTCGCTTACAGCTCGAAACGGATGATGACAATAAACAGCTCGCTACTTGTATCAAAACCTTGGATTTGAGCCGATAGTAGGAAAAGGAGTATATATGTTATTTTGTAATCATTGCGGGGAATAGACAAAAAGGGAATATAGATAAATGGACTAAACATGGATTAAACGTAAAGTTCATGAAATTTGATGATACATTTTCTGAGAAAGGTGAGGTGAACCCAGTATGTCAAAAAACTCAAACAATGGACCCAGTGCATTGGAAACACGTGATGAGCCGGAGTCCGACCTTCCTACAGGGCTGAGCAAGCCGGCACTTCGAGCTCTTGCTAGGGCTGGATACATACAGCTTGACCAGTTCAGTAAACTCGCCGAGTCAGAGGTTTTGAAGCTGCATGGTATGGGACCCAAGGGAATCGATCTGATCCGTCGGGCCCTCGCGGCAAAAGGACAATCGTTCGCCGATGGCTCTTGAAGTATCCTGTAGTAAAATGGAAGGAACAGGTTTCTTGGTGTAATAAAATGGAACGATAGCCGATAAAAAGGGCAGTCTTGAACTTTATTTTCAGTTCAAGGCTGCCGCTTTTTTATTATTTAGCTTACTGATTTATTAGAAGAATCCGTTTCGAACGCGCGCGAATCCCGTACGCACATTGCCGCATTTGATAGCGTTTTCGCTAGAGAACGTTCTGTTAATTGTGCCAGCTTGATGACGGTTCCATGTAAATTGAAACTCACGTCGGACACAGTTGTTCTTGGCTAAACAATACCCAGACGCATTCGATAGCTAAATAAAATCTGCCTTTCTTCACCTGCAAATACCTGTGCCACCAATTCACGAAATGCAGCAACCTCCTCATGCAGCTCGTCCGCGCCCAGCTTCAATGCGGTTTGCAGGCCACCTTGGCTTAATGCAATATTTACATAGCGTGTCGCATCGCATGTTTCCCAATGATGAAAGACGATTTCCCTGGAATATCGAAATAAGCCGGAGTTGCGAATATTTTGTAGATGCTCGTCTTTATTCCATTTAAATGCTTGCTGTTCACCTTGTGCTAGCTCCGCTGCGCGAGTATCACCAAGTGCATTAATCCTCAGGTATTGCTCTTCAATTGTCCAATCGATCGCTGGAGGCCAATCACAATCGTAAGCGGCGAACACGCCGCCTGGCCGAAGCACGCGGGCAAACTCGCGAAGTGTGCTTTGCGGCTCCATCCAATGAAACGATTGCGAGCAGGTAAGGATGTCGACAGATGCCGAAGGTACTTCCAATTGATGGGAAAGACCGCTGACAAATTGCAGCTTGTCCGGCTTATTGATTGCTTCCCATTTGGCTAAGGCTACTGAGCGCATATCGTCACTCGGCTCAACTCCTAAGATGTAATCAGCTTCATCCAACCATAGAAAAGAAGAAAGGCCGGTGCCACAGCCCACGTCAACTACCGTTTGTGGCTTGCGTTGCAAGTAGGTGGTTAAAAGCTTAACAACCTCATGTGGGGCAGTAGGCCGATTCTCATCGTAGAGTGCCCCGAATCCAGTAAAACGTTGGACATTATTCATGCGAATGTGTTCAATCATGGTTTCCATTCACTCCTTTTTTAGCATGTTCCATGTTCGCTCGGTGATTCAGCACACCTCTGCCAAAGCATTCATCCGTAGAAGGCGGTGATGCTGGCTGAACCCTGTCTTTAACTATATATTTAATAGACTGTATATTCAATGAGTTGATTATAGTAATGATCGTCATTGCTTGGGAAAATTTATGAATCATATTAGCATTCCAAAAAATGTAGCCGGTGGATGTAGTACGCATCATTTCATGAGGAGTTTTTTAATTTCCAATATTTACAATGATTGTTATAATGAGAAGGGCTGAAGCAGCGTAGGCTGTGAAGATTTTAGGGTTTTATTACGATGGTATTACTTCAGGATTTGATTTACTAGGTTGAGGATAAAGAGGGGGAGTTACAGAAAATCACTGTAATTGAGATATTCCCGAAGTTATTAGATCAAATAAGCAAAGGAACTTATAAAACACTCTTGAAATGATTCTGTTATTATGTCAAGAAGTCGGGTACTTCAGCTAACACCGCATTCCTGCAGCGGGACTTACAATCTTTAGTCGCCAGAAGCATTTCGAGGTGGGGGAGCCAAGCGACACACCTGCACCACCAAACCGCAGTCGCGGCCAGTTGGAAGCCAGCTTCGCTTATGGATCCATGCTAGCTTTAAGGTGCTGTGGCGTCGGGAGTGCAACAACGTTATCGGAAATCTTCGCAAATATTAAGACAATAATTTTGTTAGCTTTTCTTGTGGCAGGCCTAATGTTTGAAGAGAAAGCTATAATTTACTTTAGTTTGCATGATGAATACGGAGGTTTGCTTGCTGAATTTATAACATGGTTGACAGGCTTTCTTTTGTTTATTGGATTAATTCAATCATTAATTAAAGTAGATATTAATAGAAACAAGAACCAACAAATAATATATAAACCCCTAACGAAGTATTTTCTTACTGAATTTATACCTATAGGAACTATTTATCTAATTGTTTTATTAATTTACCAAATTGGACTAGCAATAACTGAAGAATACAAAAACTTTTAGTGTTTTTAGAAAGTCTAATCCAAGAAGGCGAAGACATCCGATAACACCGTATTCCCGCTGCTGGGCTTACGCCTCTTGGTCTTTAAAATGAATTTCGGAGAAGCATAATCAGAAGAGAACCCTGCACTGGTTAGTGGCGGAGCTACCCGCCGCGGCTAGAGCCAGTTACGGTTCGGGAACACACAAACGTTATCTGATAGATACGTAAAAACTGAAACAGCATAAAAACCTTTGAAACACTAATTAGAAGGGGGGAAATTTATGCCAAAGTGGAAGAAATTAATTGACATTCTTATAGATACTACTGCCTCAGATGCCGAGAGGGATGATGCAGCTATTGATTTAAGTAATTACTCTAACAACGAGATTATTTTTGCATTACTCTATACGGCTAGAGATAACAATGTTGATGATATGATCAAAGCAAGTTGTGGAGAATCTCTAGCAATAATATTTATAACAATTAATACTTTCAGAACAGAGATTTACGAATTACTCGATGGAATTTCAAAAACCGAATTTGTAAACTATATCAAACATAATAAGAAAGAATGGATAGTCAATTTAGGAAACCTATAGTAAATTACAATATAATACATTTTTTTGATAGTTCGAGGTGTCGTATCCATCAGATAGCACGGTATCTACGCTGTGGGGCCTATTCCCTTTGGTCTGTAGAGAGGCATCAGAGGAAGCGTTCTCATGTAGACAATCCTGAACCACCCAAGCCCGTCAGACCCAGCGCTACGTGCCTTAAGGCAGTAGGGTTCGTAAATACAACAACGTTATAACAAATCCCCGCGAAAGGAAGAGAAGCCATGGGAGATCCAATTAGAGATGTTAACTGGATGGTAAAAAGCAAAGAAATTGATTCAATGCTAGAACAGGGAAGTTCATTTACCATCATCCCTTTGGATTCTGGACTTGAAGCAGAAGTGACAAAGATATGTACAGGTGAATCAAGCTTTGTACTAAAAGTATGGAATAGGGATTCAAATCCAGACGTTAATTGTCAGTATAGGTTGTTAGATGTTCTTTATAACCGAGGACTATCAGTTTCAAAGCCTTTTGGTTGGGGTTTAGATAAAAATAAAAATCAGGTTTTATTAACGAGTTTTGACGGGGCACCTATTAATAAAGTAAATAAGTCTAAACTTACTATACTTGCGAAGATATTAACCGATATTCATAGGTTTCCATATGAAGATTTGGATAATTCAACACTTCAAAAACATGATTTTGTCAGCTACTTTTACCCGAAAATTGAAGAACATCAGGACATTAAGAATCTATTGATCCAGCTTCTTGAAAGTGCGAATCTTAAACAAGATTACCTTATTCATGGTGATTTTAATTTAGGAAATATTTTGGAAACAGAAGACAAGTACACAATAATAGATTGGACAAACGGGCAAATTGGTGACCCGAGATATGATATTGCATGGTCAATTGTTCTAATGAAGATTTATGTTGGAGAAAGGTATGGTTCCATATATCTTTCTGCCTATCTGTCGCAAAATCAATATACAAATGAAGAACTAGAATTATTTGAGGCAATAGCTTGCCTTAGATGGCTATTACTTAATAGATTTGTTGGTCTGTCTAAAAATGCAAATACAATTACAAGAGTAAAGAGCATATTGAAGAACAATATACATTTAAATGAAAGTTTACTTTGAATGCCTCTCATTAAAGGCGGGGACATTTTATAAAAATGCATTCAGGCTGTAGCTCGCTATGCCGATCTAGATCCATCGGAAGTTTCTCGGAAAGTAATCAGGCAGTGTTGAATGGCTGGAAGCTCCAACTCATTCAACAGGACTTATCAGGAAAGTACATGAACTAAGAAAATTACCTTTAAAATACTGGACTAATGAAGATTTAAGATTGATAATATTGCAGCAGAGGAGTCTAGGGTTTTTGCTTCCAATAGTATTATATAGACTTGCCAGAGATCCATTTTGTTCAGGAAACCTATATGCAGGGGACCTACTAAATGCTGTTGTTAGTATTGATGAAGATTTTTGGAAATGTAATGAATATTCGTAGTATGAACTAGATACTATTATAGATTCTTTAAAGGTCGATTTAGAGACATTTAATGAGATTGTCAATAAGTATGAATATAATAATGACAAGAATTAAATAACAACTCAGAGATGGTCCCTGATAGATGTTCCCGCTCAGGCTTTTGCCTCTTAGTCTGCAAGAGGAATTTCGAGGAGGTTAATCCTGCACTGGCTAATTCCGTCGGACCCGCCGCTACGCTAAGCCAGTGAGGGTTCTGGAATACAACGTATCTGCAATTCGTCGAAAGAATATTAGATAATACATATATGGAGTAGGTAATTTCAATGAAGTATAAAATGCACATAATATTAACACCATTAATCATTTTTTTGATTACTTTGTCTTCTGTTCACTATTTATCTTCTAAAGAAATTGAGTACTCTTCATCAACAGTATGGAATAATTGCTCTTCGATTACTGAAGCTAAATCAATACGGGAAAGTTGTAGCTAAAAGTCTTTTAAAGGAACTAAACAAATAAGCTCAATAAAAGTTCAGGAAAATGAGACTATAAGAGCTGATTATGAAATTAATGTATTACAAGGAGATATTAAACTAGTAATAATAGATAAAGATAAAATCGTTAAATGGGAAGAAATAATAATTAAGAATACAATAGGAATTATTGATTATAAAGCACAAGAAAAAGGAACATACAAATTGATTATTACTAGTGATGGATCGGAAGGAAGCTATTCAATGAAATTAAACAAAGACAATATTAAGTGAGATTAGAAGGTCACTTGATGAGATTCTATTAAACGCTATCACAACGTTTTATAAGTTGGTGACGCGTTACACTAGAACATTAGTTAAAATCACCTAAAGACGATTGGAGTGCCCAAAATGATATCCTTCCCTCTATTGGAAACGGAAAGACTACTATTAAGACAATTAATAACAGAAGATTCTAGAGACTTATTTCAGTACTTTTCGAAAGACGAAGTAACTAAATACTATGATTTAGAAAGCTTTACCGAGATTGGTCAATCAGAGGAGCTAATACATACATGGAACAAGCGGTTTCAAGAAAAAAAAGGAGTAAGATGGGGAATTACAATTAAATCTGAGGATAAGATCATTGGTACATGCGGCTTTCATAATTGGTCGAATGAACACTTTAAAGCAGAAATAGGGTATGAATTAGCACCAGAATATTGGCAACAAGGAATCATGACGGAAGCACTAGAGGCCTTATTACCATATGGGTTTAGAGAGCTTGAACTGAATCGAATTGAAGCATTTATAGACCCAGATAATATAAGTTCAAGGAAGCTACTTGAGAAAATTGGGTTAAAAGAAGAAGGGTATTTAAAGGATTATTTTTATGAGAAGAATCGGTTTGTTGATGCAGTGATATTTGCAATTCTAAAAAGAGATTATAGGATATAAAATAATAAACCAATTTTTAAGGAGGTATCGAATGCTTGGATTACCAAAAGGGCAGGTCTTTCTAGTTCCATGGACAGAAAAATGGATTCAAGAGTATGAATTTGAGAGAGAGAAGATAAACAAGAAATTAACGAAATTAAATGTGCGTATGCATCATATTGGAAGTACTTCAATAAAGGGTATCAGTGCTAAACCGATTATTGATATGGCTATTGAAATAAATCATTTTGATGACGGGTTGTTATATGTTGCTGGTTTAGAAGAGCTTGGTTACTCATACCACGGAATAAACCTATTACCTGAAAGACATTATTTTAATAAGGGAGAGCCGAGAACACATCAAATACACATGTATGAGAAAAATAATCGGTACTTAAAGGAACAGCTCTTATTTAGGGATTATTTAAACAGTGATAAGATATCCAGACAAGAATATCAGGAACTTAAAGAAGAACTTTCAAAAACATTTAATACTAATAAACACGCTTATGCGGAAGCGAAGACAGAGTTTGTAAAGAACATAATTTTGAAAGCGAATCTAAAAGGATAGTAATTTACTCAATTTAAGGGTGCGATATGTTGAAGAAAACGGATCGTATAACGGCAGATTAATATTGTGAAAAAAGTCAGGGAGGAGCTATGAAAGCAAAATTATTAATTATCATAAATTTAGTGATGGTTTTCTTTCTATTTATGCTCGGATATATTATGACTACTACTCCCGGACGCAGCTCTGGCAATGGTAATCCTGCTATCCTACTCTTTATTCCTTTAGTCATTTTATTTGTTGTAATGCTGGCTCAATGGATATATGTGTTTAAAGACAAAAAGATATCTTTCAAAACAATTTTCATAGGGCTCCTCTTGATCATGAGTCATTTTCTTATAGGAATCAATTATCAATTAACTAGCCTTCATAATTATCGGAACTTTTTGGCTCAAGTATATGAAGAGAAATTTGGACATATAGATTGGCCATATATAAACTCAATTACGACAGGAGTAACAATCCATGTGAACAATCAATACTTCAATATCAATACCTATTTATTATTTGTAAGTCTTTCGATTTGTATATTTTTACTGTATCAACTGGTAAAACAGATTTTAAGTGAATGAAATAATGATGTGAGGATGTTTTTACAACGATGGGTATGTATCGAACAATTAGGGGTAAAGAGATTTTTATTGAAGTTATAGGGCAAGAAGGATTACCAGTAATTTTGTACATTCATGGAGGACCAGGTGTAGTGGGGTGCACGGATTTTGTTCAATATCAAGGAAGTAGATTAAGTACTAATTTTATGTTAGTTGCTGTGGACCAACGAGGGGTCTGGAGATCCGAGGCGATTGAGGACGATGAAGAGATCACACTTGAGGATATAGTTGATGATTTTGAGGAGATACGTATCCATCTGGGCATTCCAAAATGGTCAGTTGTGAGCCATTCCTTTGGGGGATATATTGCTGCACTTTATGCATCTATGTATCCCAAGTCGATAGAATGCCTTGTGTTTGAAGGACCGACTTTTAATTTTGCGCTATCTGAACGATCGCTTATTAGAGCGGTTTCAAATGAACTTGAAAGAATAGGTGAGCAAGAAAAATCAAACTATTATTTAGAGGCTCTTAATGAAATCGATGACTATAAAGACATTCATCAGCTTATGAACAGTGCTTTTAGAGATCTTGGCGATGACGGAGTTATTTTTTGGCATGGTGAAGATAAAAAAGTAATCAATCGAATCGTTGGAGCAAGTGTAGAGTCTAAGAGTTTATGGGGTAAATCCAATAATACAAGGCGAAAATTACTGAATGATTGGAGGGTGTATCATTCGGTATTGGACGATATTCATGCTATTAGTATCCCATCCTTATTAATCAAGGGATACTTTGATCCTATAACGTGCGATGAACAAATTAAAGAGTTTAAGGATACATTTAGCGA
The DNA here is from genome assembly GCF_013141765.1 of Paenibacillus foliorum. GTDB lineage: Bacteria > Bacillota > Bacilli > Paenibacillales > NBRC-103111 > Paenibacillus_S > Paenibacillus_S foliorum. Next base: position 103,693 of record NZ_WHOD01000045.1, on the reverse strand, counting down.
TAGTGAGATTATAATCTTCAACTCAAGCAGTCATTCGGTAAGGGTTGAAGAGCCTGATAAATATGCTGAAGTGGTAACTAACTACATAAAAAAGGTAAGGCACAGTGGATTTATTTAGAGAAGGCAGTGAAAGAGAGCGATAATTATGAAGATACTTTTGAAGTTGAAACCCTTATCCATTACATTAATTTACATTATGCTAGCAGTGTTACCGATTGGAATAGCATTAATACTTAAGCAAGACTTATTTTTATACTCCTCGGTTTCGGTTATATTAGTTAGCTATTTTATTGTTTTTTACTTATTAACTTTAGAGTTCAGCCTTAGACAGTTGGGAGCGAAATTGAATATTAGTCTTCCTAATATCTATTATAAATTGATGTATCTATGTCTTCTATATGTGTTGTTTTACATTCCCGTGTTTTGTTTCGGTAAGTTAAAACCACTATTACTTGTTCCTTTACATTTTATTGCAATGGGGTGTATGGGATTTTCATTATTTTATATTTATAGATTGTTTATATCCGTTGAGCAAAGATCAATACTAACTAATAAGGATACTTTTAATGAACTGAAGGGGCTATACAAAAACAAGCAATCAATCAATAAAACATATGTAGGAGACGTACAGAAACGAGTGAATAAACTTTTTGAGGGCACCTCATGAAGTCCTGTCGTAAAACATAGATTTCCCGCTGCCGAGCTTACATTTCTTGATCTACCTAGGTAAAACTTAATTGAGATCGTTTTGTGCCATTACCATATTTTACAGGTAGTGGTATATTTGATTTATGCATCTTGGCAAGTAGTGATCGTAAATACAAACCGCTATAAGAAATCCCAGCAATTGGTGGTGAGATGATGATAAGAAAAGCGGATATTACTGACCTGAATTTTTTAGTTCAAATAGATTTAAAAGATGAGGGTATTACTTCAAATGGTGAAACTCAGATGACGGAAGCGGATTTAGAACTACATCGTGAGAAGATTATGAGATTTGTAATGGAAAAAGATAGAGGCGCATTCATTTATGAAGACAAGAAAGACAAGTGCAGAAGAATCGGATTGATTATGTATTCAATTTGTAATAGAGATGGGAATTATCCTTGGAAGACCATATTCCATGAATTAGATCGAAGTTTATTTCAGGAAGACGGACGCTTTGTGGAGATCTTTCAGTTATGGGTTGATCCAAATTATCGAAGATTCGGAATAGCGACAATGCTAAAGTTAAAACTTGAAGAAATAGCAAAAAGCAATGATGTGAACTTGATATACACACATACAGAAGAACAAAACTTACATGTTATAGAGCTTAATAAGAAACTGGGATACAAGGAAGTAAGACGAGGGCCAATCTGGGATGAAATAGTCCGGATAAGCTTAATAAAGCATTTATAGAGTAGAAAACAAGCCAACAATTCCGCTCTCTAATTCTATGAGACAGGTAGCCTTACTGCTTCAAGCCTCTTGGGGCGTAGAATACAATAACATCGGAAAACCAAGCTAATGATACTTAACAACGACGGGAGGAAACGCATGTCTATCATTATTAGACAGTACCAACAAGCCGATCAAGAATTTGTTATGAAATTGCATGTAGATGGACTACTCCAATTTAGTGCAAGTATAGGTAACCCTTATCTAGATAAAGATATGGAGCAAATTGAAGAAAATTACCTAAATAAGAACGGTGAATTCCTTGTGGGAATGTATAATAACCGAATAGTGAGCATGGGTGCTTATAGGAAATATGATAGTGACACCGCAGAAATAAAGAGAATTAGAATAGATCAGGAATATCAGCGAAGAGGAATTGGACAGTTGATTTTAACGGCCTTAGAGGAATCAGCAAAAGTAAGAGGCTACAGAAGATTTGTTTTAGATACGACAAGCCAACAGCTGCCAGCCCAAAAATTTTTTGAACGAAATGGATATAACGAGATAAATCGTAAGCTATTTAAAGAGATGGAGATTATTTATTATTTGAAGGAAATAGAGGGATGAGGGATGATTTTATGGAGGTAGTATTAAACACTTTAAAAGAAGAGGAAATACCTGTTCTCAAGAATTTATTTGAATTTGTAGCTTATGACTTATCAGAGTTAAATAAAGCAAGTGTCAAAGAAATGGGTTTATATAGCGCTTTTTAAAAGAAATTACCTGTGCTTAGATAAGGGGTTATATCCATGAAAAAATATTATTACGAAGAGCATGAACAAACCTATCAGGAAATAAAGAGAGACAACTTGCACGCATGGGATCAATATCATGATCCTCTGAACTATAATTTTGACCATTTTATGATGAGACCATTTTTAGAGAAAGCATTAGATTTGATCGATGTTAATGCTACAGAATCTAGAGTATTTGAGTATGGATGTGGAACTGGCACGGGGGCTTGTTTTTTAGCTGAAAAAGGATTTACTGTAGATGCAATTGATATTTCACCAACTGCTATTGAACTTGCAAAGTCTATAGCATTGGAACGTAATTTAAAAATTAACTACAGCAATCAAGATTTATTAGAGATGTCAGAACTTGATAAGGAATATGACCTTATACTTGATAATTACTGTTTGCAAAGTGTTGTTACGGATGGCGACAGGTCCAAACTTTACTCCATCATAAGGTCGGGATTGAAAAGATCCGGTTACTATATCATTGCAACAGCTATGTATAATGAATCGCGATTCTATGGTGAAGACTATTACTATTGTGTTGAAACTGCTATGGTTTATGAACGGGTTATATCACCGGAGCGGTACAATGATGCTGTAATGATTAATAATGAATGGTGGTTACCGAAAAGAAGACATTTTAAGACAGAAGAATTAAGAAAGGAACTAACTAGCAATGGGTTTTCCATTGTTTTACAAGAAGAAGGCAATATAGTGTGCAAGAAAGAATAATGAAATCATATAACGCTCATAACTGATCGACAATATCCCATGCCGATACCGGGGTACGTATAGGGTAAAGGAATTTTTTACAGTCCAATCGAACCTTATTTGCCATAACGGAATAAGGTAACACTGGGCCCTATGTCTAACTATGCCGGCTCAACTATTCGTTTGCCGGGAGTGAGCGTTATGAGATGGAATGACTGTGTAGGTCGTTATAAGACCTATATGAGTTTAGGATCTACTTGCCAAACGGCCTATCAATTGAAAAGAATTGGGTTGCGTCAATCCGCTGGTCCGATCGACTGGTTTACTTCTAGATCCGTACCCGGCTTAGTTCAGCTGCTGCATCAGCAGTTTAAAGGTTTGATGGATTTTCAAAATCTTGAGCTTGTTGACAGAACGAGGGAATGTTTCGTTGTAAGTGATAATGTATACGATGTTGTTTCCTATCATGACTTTCCCTTGTATCAAGGGCGTTGGTGGGATGCTTACCCCGCTTTTAAGGAAAAGCTTGACCGGCGTGTCAATCGTTTTCAGTACACCATTCAAAACAAACCTATACTTTTTGTCCGCACTGACACTACTCTGAAGGAAGCGCAGCAAATAAAGAGGGCGCTGAATACACTGATGAATGGGAGATTCAGATTGCTGATTGTAAACGACCATTCTAATCCAAACCGAATGTTGTTCGAGGAAAAATGGGAGCTTGAAGGTGTCTGCTGTGTTACAGTTCCACAGGGGTATGATTGGAGAGGGTCAGACGATGCGTGGAATCGTATTATGAGCGGTTTTACACTCTAAGCTCATTTCCGTTTTTGGAGGGAGTCACCTCTTACACAGGAAACACCTTCCTTTTTACACTTGAATAAAGGAAGGTGTGGTGTAATACGACAAATAAAAATCGGTGGATGGAAGGTATTAATGATATAGAAGAGAGTAGATTTAAAAAGCTAGGATAAGCATTATTCGAGTGGATACGAGATCAAAGGACTCGTAGAGCTTTTATAATAGCACATGATGGAACCATAAATAGCTACATAGAACTATTCGGAGAAGAAGGATTAACAAGAGCAGATTTTTTAGGAGAAGCGGGATCTTATAAGATCATTCTGTAAATATAGGTTAACTTGAAAAGATGAATAGTTCACCTTAGAAACCCTAACTCATCCAAGTTGGGGTTTTACTTTTTAATCAGAGATGATAATATTACACAATTTGATGAGTTTATTTAATTCTATTTGAATGACTTCTTCAATTACAATAAAGCTACCACAAAAGAGAGGAGGAGCAAAAGCGATGGAGGCTAAAGCGGTTGAATTGAAGTCGAACATTCCAAGATCCAATAGGGTGAAAAGAGAACGCATTAAATGGATGCCTTACTTGTTCTTGCTTAACCAAACTTTCAAGTTTCGCGCCTTCTTCCGAACGGCTGCCATTATTCCTTGGGCCATATCAGGAGTTATCTTCGCTCCGTCGGTGCTGCTGATTGCTTCATTCTTGTTTTATCCCATGTTCAATGTTTTCTACTACAGTTTACAGAACTATAACGCAAGCAAGCCTTACTACTAATGGTTTTGCCGGTTTAGATAACATTGTAAACGTTTTCACGTAAGAAGTCCTCGTCCTTTCCGTCATGACAGGCTATGCGTTAAGCAGATTTCGTTTTGTCGGGAAACGTGCATTTCTCCTCATGCTGCTTTGCACACAATTCATACCTGGTGCTATGCTTCTGATCCCTCTGTTTCTAATATTCAAAACGCTTGGCATGACAGCAACCCGATCAGTCTAATTATTACTTACAGTACCTTTCAGCTTCCTTTTAATTCCATATTGATGAGCGGCTTCGTATCGAATATTCCGGATCAGCTGGAAGAGGCGGCTATGGTAGATGGATGCAGCCGGATCAAGGCAGTATTCCTGATTATTTTCCCCATATTATTGCCAGGCATTGTTGCAACGACCGTTTTTACGTACATCGGTGCGTGGAATGAGTTCCTGTTCAGTTTGATGCTAATCAATAAACCGCAATTTTTCATGCTACCTATCGGATTAAGGTATATGCAAGGGGAATTCAATAGTGGCTTTCGGTGCATTCGATATCATATTTGATGGATCCTGATTCAAGGATGAATCCGTTTGACTATCCTTTCACTGCACAAAGTGGGGAACTCGAATGAAATGGTTAAAATTGTTAACGGTGGCTTCAGGCCTCTCGCTGATTTTTACGGGTTGTAGTGGTGGCAATTCGGTACAGACGACAACTACGCCAGCCCCAGCCCCCGCTGGAAGTTCACAAAAGGCTGCAAATGAATTATGGAGACGATTATGGTCTTCACTATAAGAGCGAACCCGGAGAGGGGACTCATGTAACGATCAAGATCCGCAAGGTTCCGGATCAACCTGCTGGTTAAAGGAGCATGCCACATGAACAAGCTGATCATAGTGGACGATGATGTTATCATTCGGAGGGGGTTAAGTAAAAATATCGATTGGGAGGGTAATGGCTTTATCTTATCCGGAACAGCGGGCAATGGAGAAGAAGCTCTTATGCTAGCAGAAAGACAGAAGCCCGATATAATTATCACCGATATTCGTATGCCGCACATTGACGGGATAGAAGAAGTACAGAACAGAAGGTTCGTTCCCCTGCAGCAGCTGCATATTTTAGGTACTGAAATTGCGCTTCTACTTTATCGGGAGCTATGGGAATGGATTCATACACCACAAATGGAACAACGGTTCGGCGGATTTACACACTTTTGCACCAACCTGCAAACCATGACAACCTCTAAGGAAATATCCGCGACTATTCGGGATTTCACCCTTGAACTTATAGTGGAAATTTGCTCCAGACGCGATAGTCAACAAAAGCAGCTGTTGAACAAAGTGTTTCAATACATAGAAAGCAACTATGTTCAAGAAGTATTGTCTCTGCAGGATGTAGCTGACCATGTGAATGTAAGCACGGGGTACTTGAGCGCTGTTCTAAAAAAAGTCGGCAATACTTCTTTCTCTGACTATTTGCTGAAAACTAGGATGAATAAGGCATTGAATTTAATGAGCAGGGAAGACTTCAAATCCTATGAAATCGCCTGTAAGATTGGATTCAGCAATCCCAAGTATTTCAGTGTCTGCTTTAAGAAATACACAGGACTCTCTCCCTCGGAATATCGGAGCGCAAAAAAACAAGAGAAAGATGTGTAAATGCCATTCGGAAATCGGGCTCGTGCTATCCATGTTCGAAAAACACAAAAAGGTAGTTTAACGTCGCCAGTAGGCTGGGTTGAACTGCCTTTTTTGTGGCTGTACTGCCTTTCTGGTGTAAATAGACGATTCGAACTGTCCATGCTGTGGTATATTCCACCAGAACTTTAGATGCAATAGCAAATCAGAATGTTTTAAACGAGATGTGGGTCAGAAGGTTTTGTTGCTGCTTCAAGGGCTTGTAAAATCGTGTAAGCTTCCTCATTTGTTTGCCCACACATCTCTTTCGAAGGTCGTAGACTGCTGCATATAGCAGGGCGTTCGACTCTATTGAACAGGCCGCATCTATTATCGGTTGAAAGATGTATACAACGAATGCCTGCCGGCTTTCCATCAGGCATTCCAGGAATAGGAGATGAAATTGAAATGACAATACAACATGCCGCGCAGCCAGCTCTGCAATCCATCAATAAAACAACCTCCTTCACCTGATAGTCTAAGTATAGCATGTTAATGCATGATCAACAGATTCCGCTGCAACATATCATAATCAATATGAGGGACCAAGTTCTTGTTCACTTAAAGACAAGAATAAGGTCCTATTTGTTTTAGTACATTTATGGATAAAATTTCATCTAAAAGGGGAGTATAATGAATCGTTACACTCATTCAATGTCAAACTGCAAGGAGGAAACATCTACATGGAATTATTTATAACGATTTTGGTTCTCCTTGCGCTGATAGGGGTGTCTAATGTCATTAATCGTCAGCTCCCCTCAGTTCCCGTACCCTTAATTCAAATTGCGCTGGGAAGTGCCATAACATTTGTTCCACCAGGTTTCCATCTGGAACTGGAGACAGAGCTCTTCTTCCTTTTATTCATCGCACCACTTCTTTACAATGATGGCAAACATACACCTCGCAGCGAGCTGTGGCGTCTTCGTGCTCCTATTTTGTTACTGGCCGTGGGTCTTGTTTTTGTAACTGTTTTTGTGATTGGCTATGCCATCCATTGGATGATTCCGACTATTCCGCTTCCTGTAGCATTTGCTCTGGCTGCTATTTTATCGCCCACTGACGCCGTAGCTGTTAGCGCGTTAGCGGGAAAAATTCGATTGCCCAAGAGTTTAATGCATCTGCTCGAAGGCGAGGCCTTGATGAACGATGCTTCGGGGCTTGTTGCCTTTAAATTCGCGCTTGCCGCTGCTGTAACCGGGGTGTTTTCATTACCAAAGGCGAGCGTCAGCTTCTTCATTATTGCCATTGGCGGCTTGGTGGTTGGGGTTATTTTGGCATCGCTAATTACTGGCTTGCGGTTTCTGCTTCGACGCTCAGGGCTTGAAGACGAGACGATGCATATGCTCATTCATATTCTGACTCCGTTTGCTCTTTATCTGGCGGCTGAAGAGCTTGGCGTGTCAGGCATACTGGCCGCGGTAGCCGGTGGTGTCATGCACGCAGTTGAACGTGATCAATCTAACAAATCAAGGCCACGGACGCATGAGGTATCTGACAATACATGGTCGGTCATTCTATTTCTGTTGAACGGGCTTGTCTTTGTTATCTTGGGTTTACAGATCCCCGATGTTATTAGTATTATCTTTGAAAGTCCTGAGTTTAACAATTTCAAGGTAGTCGGATATGCTTTGGTCATTTTCATTATGCTAATTGTACTCCGATTTTTGTGGACCTTCGCTTTCTCTGTGGGCGGCAGAATATTCGGGGGTACCAAAAACAAAGAAAAGCTTTCTTTAAAAATACTTGCAATGACTTCCATATCTGGTGTTCGGGGTGCCGTAACACTTGCGGGCGCTTTCTCCATACCACTCTTTATCGACACTGGCGATCCCTTTCCAGAGCGGAGCTTGGTCATTTTTCTCGCAGCTGTCGTTATCTTGTTATCCCTACTTGCAGCAAGTATCCTGCTCCCTCTCTTAGCGCCGCAAAAAGGAGCTGGAAATGAAGCCGAGCACTTGCGGAAGGAGAGCGAGGGGCAGATCAAGATGTTGAGCGCGGCCATCCAAGCCGTTCATCATGCTACGAGTGAAGAAAATAGGGCTGAATCATCCTCTGTTATTAGTGATTATGATCGATGGATTAGGCAATCCCAACCTACTAATCGAAAACAGGGGAACCTGCGAATACATAAGAAAGAAGCAGAATTGCGTGTCGCTGCTCTTGAAATAGAGCGTGAAGTCACACGAGATTTGTTTGCAAAAGGGGAAATAGGCAAAGAGCACGCTGCTATGTTCTTAAAAAGTTTGGAGCAGCTTGAACTTGCTTTGTCACGATGGACGCATCTCTGGTACATTATTCTGATGATCTTAGCACGAGTGCTTAAGGGACTCCTGTCTAAGGAGGATTTGAAGCTTCAACACAAGTTATCCAATTCAGACCGGGAAGCATTGAAGGAAATAAAGCTACAGACAAGCAATGCGGTTATTGGAGCTTTTGAAAAGAAGAGTATGGGTACAAATAAGGATGAAGTCATTAACATCATTAATCATTACAAACACATTATAGATAGACTATCCAAGCCCTATCCGATGCTGCAGGGTAATAATAAAGGAAACGAAGAGGTAAAAAGAGATTTGCATTGGATAGCCATCCAAGCGGAGCGTGACGAGGTTCAAAGGTTATATGAGCACGGTGAAATCACTCGAGACATCGCCAATGAGCTTAGACGGATTATCCGTAATCGAGAAGCATCCATTCTTGAGCAGGAGTAAGCAAGAGTATTAACGAGTAAAAGCTGAATAGGGTTGAGGACAATAAAAAGAAGTGTGCGGCGGCTCGCACACTTCTTTTTATTGAAGTAAATATCTCTTTCTTAAGTGGCCTTAGCTCAGATAGGAGAGTCTCGTTTCAGGATAAGAGAGTTGAATTAGTTCGATCAAGAGATCGGCTGCTATGACCAGAGAACCTTTGCTTTTTCCATTGCCTAGTTACGGGCAAGTTCTTTGCGTACTATGGGCACTACTCTGGTCCCTAGCAGTTCTATGGCTCGCATGACCTCACGGTGTGGCATTGTACCGACATTTACGTGCAGGAAGAATCGAGTAATCCCCAAATTTTTGCGAAGCAAAATGATCTTTTCCGCAACATATTCGGGATCACCTACATAGAGGGCGCCCCGAAGGCTGCGTGCAGCATCATAAGTGGCACGAGTGTATGGCTGGCCCCAGCCTCGCTCACGCCCGATAACGTTCATTTGTGCTTGTGTTGAAGGGAAGAATAAGTCAGCTGCCTGATCGGTTGTTTCTCCGACAAATCCGTGCGAGTGCGTTGCAATAGATAGCTTGTCTGGATCGTGCCCGGCCCGCGCGGCAGCCTCCTTATAGAGGGCGACTAATGGAGCAAAATTCTCAGGCATTCCGCCGATAATGGCGAATGCGATCGGAAGGCCCAGCATTCCTGCCCGCACCGCTGACTGTGCATTCCCGCCGCTTGCGATCCACACTGGAAGAGGGCTCTGAACGGATCGAGGATAGATGCCAAGGTTATCGATAGCTGGACGATGGCCTCCGCGCCAAGTTACCTTCTCTGAGGATCTGATTGCTAGCAAAAGCTCCAGCTTTTCTTCGAACAAATCGTCGTAATCATCCAAGCTATATCCGAAAAGCGGAAAGGATTCAACGAACGAACCGCGGCCCGCCATAATTTCGGCTCGACCGTTAGAGATGCCGTCAAGGGTCGAGAACGCTTGATACACGCGAACAGGATCGTCTGAAGACAGCACTGTAACGGCACTCGTCAGCCTGATCCGCGTAGTCATGGCAGCAGCTGCTGCCAGCACAACAGCGGGTGAGGTTCCTGCGTAATCTGCTCGATGATGCTCCCCAATTCCATAGACATCCAGACCGACTTGATCGGCCAGCACGATTTCCTCAACCGCATGGCGCAGCCGCTCAGCATGGCTGATGACTTCTCCTGTCACCGGGTCCGGTGTAGTCTCCAAAAATGTACTGATTCCTATTTCTATGTTGTTTAGCTGATTGGACATTTTGTTTCTCCTCCTTCGGTATCTACTTATAGTTTACTCATTTGTATAGGGTTTCTCAAATTTTCACTTTGACGATTATTTGGGGATTCAATGAATCCAATGCATTGAGTTTTTTATTGAAGAAAAGAAGTTAATGTAATAAGAAATTAATGTTATTAAGTAAATGAATCCGAAACCATTGGTGTAACCAATGTCTTAACGACTCTGGGAGCCTTCATTTTAATTTCCAAAATTTCCAATGATTGATATAATGATACAGTAGGTTGCGATAGAGAATTGTTCTTGAATTGTTATTTTAGGTGGTTTGGTTCTGATTAGGTGCTCGAAGAGAAAAGGTAAGAATGAACTTTAAGCTAGGTAAAGGAGTTTTATCATTGAATCACTACGTAATCAGACCTATAACAGTACAAGATGTGCCCTTTTTGTGGGAAATGTTATTTGAATCCTTATATGTTCCAAAGGGACAGGAGCCTTTTCATAAAGATGTGATTAAAGAACCCTTTTTAACTAAGTATGTAGAAGATTGGGGTAGAGAAGGTGATCGCGGCTACATTGCAGTTAATAGCGAGGGTCAATCTATAGGATCAATAACCATTCGACATTTTGATGAAGATAATAAGGGATTTGGATATATAAGTAAAGATATACCAGAGCTAGGCATGGCTTTAAGGCCGGAATATAGAGGAAAAGGAATTGGAACTGCTTTGCTGACCATGTTATTTAAAGAGATGAAAGAAAAGGGGATTAAGAGAGCATCATTGAGTGTTGATCCTAATAACTTGGCTGCAGTGAACCTATATCAACGATTTGGGTTTAAAGAAGTTGGAATGGTCGACACTTCATTAACTATGGTAGCAGACTTATAAATTCAAGGATAAGTAATTAAATGTACCTCAATGGGACGGAGGGAAGAATGATCTCAATGAGAGCGCAGGCTATGATATATAAATATAAATGGTTGATAATTACATCGACATTATTAATCGTATTGTGCTTTGTTTACACTTGTTTAATTAATAAAAAAACTTCATTGTATGAAGACATTGAAAGAGTTGTTGTTAAGAACGATAGCAGTTTTAAGGAAATAGCATATATTCATGTATTAAAAGAGAAATTACTAGTTTTCTACGAAACCCAAAATAATGAGTTGGCGGGAATTTTAGTTGAAAAGGGTATCAAAGGGTATAAGATATCAGATTATTTAAGTAAAAATTCTTTTGATTCTAGTAAAGGACTGTCATGGCAAGGCACGGAAAGAATAGATCAGCAGGTACATTTACTTTATGGAACAATCCTCGATCCTGCTATTAATCAAGTTTTCTTAGTTAGTGAAGCTAATAAAAGTGCAACAATAATTAAAAATGGTTCTAGAACCATGTGGTTTTCATTAATGGACCATACACTAAACTTACCGATTACAATTGAAGGCTTGGATAAGAACGGAAACATGCTTTACACATTCGGAGATATAAGTTTCTGGAGTAATCGAGTTGAGTGAGGAGATACAACATGCAGATAAGAGGAATCATTCTGGGTCAGGCATGTTGGACATATGGTTTTGCAAAAAATAATGCAATGGAGGTGCCTCAAAATGCCTTGGCCAATGGTTCATTTTGCAATAGCAGCAAAAGTGGCTAGTTTAGAGCCTTCACCAAGTTTTTTATTAGGAAGCATTGCACCAGACGCTATACACATGAGAGATCATGCAACTAGAAAAGAAAAAGGTATTACTCATCTAGTAAGTGAAGATAAGTTTCCAAGTATTGAAATTCTTAAAAGAGAATGCCTTTCTTATTTAAGCTTGAATATTAATTTGGATTGGAAGGAGTACATATTGGGTTATTTTGCTCATATCTATGCAGATATAAGATGGACTGATACTCTTTATGCTGAATTTGAGAGAGAGTATTATGGAGATAAGAATGAGATAAGGAAAATATACAATCAAGAAGTCAGTCAAGTTGAGTTTAATTTGTTAAGATCCGAAGATTGGGCACAAAAAGTATTGAAAAACTTACAGCTTGCTCATGTATTCGCAGATACCCCTTTTGTTACTCAAAATGAAGTCAGTCAATATAGAGATGTAAAGATAGAATGGCTTCTTGATGATAGGAATGAGCCCAAGTTTAAGAACATCTATTTTAAAGAAGAGGCAGTAAGGAAGTTTATCTTAAACACATCAAATGAATTGAAAGAATTATTTGATGAATGGGGAATCAAGTATCTCGAATTCAAACACTAAAGGAGTAGCTATATATGGGAAATGAAGATGAGCTTGTTATAAGTAATGACAAATCATTGTTGAACCTAGAAACCGTATTTGAATTCTTATCTAGCAGTTATTGGGCAAATAAACGTTCTAAGGAAATAATCAGGAAATCTATAGAGAATTCGATATGTTATGGGGTTTACAAAAATAATAGACAGGTTGGATTTGCACGTATAGTGACAGATGGAGCAACCATGTATTGGCTTTGTGATGTCTTTATAGAAGAAGGGCACAGAGGAAATAACATAGGCAAAAAATTAATAGAGACTATAGTTAAATCTGAGGAGCTAAAAAACTTAATGGGGATACTTGGAACCAAAGATGCGCATGGGTTATATAAACAATACGATTTTGAATTGGATCAGGAGAAAATGATGAGAAGAGTTCCCGATTTTGTAAGAAATATGAACAGACAGGGATAGCGGTCGCGTATTATATAATTGGAGATTAATTCTATCTATGGAGGTTGGAGGATATGGGGCGTGTTGTTTTATTTGAATTAAGTAGTCAAGATCCAGAACGGGCCGCGAACTTTTACTCGTCAGTTTTTGGGTGGAAGATTGCAGAACCAAACTGGGGATATCAATCAGCGACAACAGGAAATGATGATAAACCTGGAATCAATGGTGGTATTTCTAAAGGGCCTAGTGACTTTCCGCACGGAACAAGGATACAAATAGAAGTTGAGAATATTGATGAAGCCATAAAAAATTCGATAGCATTAGGTGCGCAAGTTGTAAGAGGTAAGATGGAATTTGATCATTTTTATCTTGCTTATTTAGTAGATCCGGTTGGGAATGGAATAGGATTAATTCAAAATAAGTAGCTCATAGTCTGCTATGCAGGGACATATAGCAAAGACTGCTTGCAAAAGCAACGAAGGGCAAAGATGAAAAAGCGAAAAATTGAATCGTGACAGGTACCCATCGGGTACTGGGGGAATATTCTGTTTTGACTACAAAAGCAAGGGAGGTCTCACAGTGATTCCCAAGTATCCGTATTACGGTTATGAGACACGCTGTCGACAGGTGCCTATCACTTTTCCGCCACAGCATCAGGATGTTCAGCCTGGATTGGAGTACTTAATGAACCCGCTCCCGATTTCAGACAATCCCGAATATAAGGGAAGCGGCAAATTGGCGGGAAAAATAGCCATCATTACCGGTGGCGACAGCGGGATTGGACGCGCCATCGCAATCGGTTTCGCCAAAGAAGGGGCGGATATGGCAATCGTCTATCTGTATGAGCGAGTGGACGCGGAAGCGACCAAACAGATGGTGGAGCATTACGGTCGTAGATGCCTCCTGATCGAGGGCGACTTACGCAATTCCGCCTTTTCTGAGGAAGTGGTAAGAAGGACACTTGAATGTTATGGAAAGCTTGACATACTTATATTAAACCAAGGCGTTCAGTTTCCGCAGGAGAGCCTATTGGGTATTTCCGACGAACAGCTTGAGGATACGTACCGAACCAACATTTTCCCGCATTTCTATATGACGAGAGCCTCGCTGCCTTACCTGAAACCGGGAAGCGCTATTGTATCAACGGCATCTGTTACTGCATATGCAGGCGCTCCTTTACTTGTCGATTATTCCTCGACCAAGGGAGCGGTGGTGTCATTTACCCGCTCGCTATCACTCCAATTGGTCAGCAAGGGAATTAGGGTGAATGCCGTAGCACCGGGGCCAATTTGGACCCCGCTTATCGTATCCAGCTATTCTGCCGAATATGTAAAAACGTTCGGATTGGAAACGCCAATGAAACGCGCTGGGCAGCCCTTTGAACTTGCACCGACTTACATTTATTTAGCATCCGACGATTCATCCTTTGTGACAGGACAGGTACTTCACGTTAATGGCGGCGTCATGACGGAAACGTGAGCTGGTGAATTAGACCATTCGAAAAAACTTCCTATAGATGAAATAAGGAGAACCCTTTTCCAAAACAACTGGAGAAGGGTTTTTCATTTTGCTTGTGACTATAATTATTTACATATTGTGACAATTATCACTTTGAGATGGAGAAGAAGGGAGTATGATAAAAGGGATTCTATGTTTAGGCATATACTGAACGAAGGAGACTCAGAATGAAAACAGACATGAATACGATCTACCAATCAGCCTTGAACCGTGGATTTACGCGTCGTGATTTTCTGAAAATGTGTGCTGTTCTAGCTGCTTCTGTAGGACTGGATTATTCGCAAACAGCGACTGTCGTTCATGCGATGGAGACCAACAAAAGAGTTCCTGTGATCTGGCTTCAGCTTCAAGATTGCACCGGCTGCTCGGAATCATTTATACGATCTTCCCATCCTAAAATAGAAAGCGTTCTACTTGACATGATTTCGTTGGAGTATACAGAAGCGTTGTCTGCGGCATCCGGTCATCAAATTGAAGAGGCACGAAAGCATGTTATCGAAAATTACCCTGGCGAATACATTCTGGCCGTTGAGGGCAGTATCCCGATGCACGACGAATACCTGATGATAGGCGGTGTTTCGGCTAAGCAAACCTTACTGGAAACAGCCAAACACGCTAAAGTCATCTTGGCTTATGGTAGTTGTTCCTCTTGGGGAGGCATTCCCGCTGCTTATCCGAATCCGACAGGAGCGAAGCCGATTACTGACATTATCAAAGATAAACCGATTGTTCGCGTACCCGGATGTCCTCCCATCGCGGAAGTGATGACCGGTGTTATCGCTCATTTGATTACTTTTGGCACGGTTCCGGAGCTGGACCATCACGGCCGTCCAAAAGCCTTTTATCGTCACCGGATTCATGATAAATGCAATCGCCGCGCTTACTTCGATTCGGGGCTTTTTGCTGAGTCATTCGATGATGAAGGGGCCAAGCAGGGCTATTGCTTATATAAGGTTGGCTGTAAAGGACCTACCACTTATAACTCTTGTGCCGAGATGCGTTGGAACGGAGGCGTGAGCTATCCTATCCAGTCGGGAAATCCCTGTATTGGCTGTTCCGAAGCTAATTTCTGGGATAACGGGCCTTTCTATACCCGATTGGCGAAAATTCCAGGCACTCAAACCACGATTAATCCAGAGCTCGTGGGAATGGCTGTAGTTGGAGCTGCGGCCGCAGGTATTGCCGTTCATGCTGCTGCGACTGCGGTCAAAAAGCATAAAGATGAGAACAAAGAAGGAGAACAATAAATGGCTGAACGTATAGTAGTGGACCCGGTAACAAGAATTGAAGGACATTTGCGTATCGAAGCGGACATGGATAACGGGGTGATCAAAGACGCCTACAGCTCAGGTACCGCAATCCGCGGATTGGAGCTTATCGTTCAGGATCGTGATCCGCGGGATGTATGGGCATATGTACAACGGATTTGCGGCGTTTGTACTTCCACGCATGCATTGGCGGCTATCCGTTCTGTGGAGGACGCACTCGGGATCAAAGTTCCAAGAAACGCTCACCTCATCCGTGATATTATGAACGCCGCAGTCATGCTGCATGACCATGTTGTACATTTTTATCACCTGCATGCATTTGACTGGGTTGATGTGTTGAATGCATTGGAAGCAGATCCAGCCAAAACAAGCACGATCGCCCAGTCAATCTCAGATTGGCCCAAATCATCACCAGGTTATTTTAGAGAAGTCCAGCAAAAGGTTAAAAAAATCGTGGACAGTGGACAGCTAGGCATTTTTGCGAATGGATATTGGGGACATAAAATTTATAAACTACCACCAGAAGTGAATCTGCTTGCCGTCACACACTACTTGGAGGCGCTGGATTGGCAGAAGGATATTGTGAAGATTCAAACCATTTTCGGAGGGAAAAATCCGCATCCGCATTATGTGGTTGGGGGGATGGCCACACCTTTGGATATTAACAGCGACAATGGTATTCACGCGGAACGATTGTCCCATGTATCACAATTGATTGATGAAGCTATGGTTTTCGTAAACCAAGTTTATATTCCTGATGTTATGGCGATTGCATCTTACTATAAAGATTGGACCTATGGGGGTGGCTTGAATAATTATTTGAGCTATGGGGACTTCTCAACCGGAGACATTGCAGATGTGGACCTGTATCGGATGCCTCGTGGTGTTATTTTGAATGGCGATCTGAAAAATATTTTAGATGTCAACCCGAAGGACCCTGAGCAGGTTAAAGAGTTCATTGATCATTCTTGGTATACGTACGACGGACAGTCTTCGGGCGGCAAGCATCCATGGGAAGGTGAAACGAATCTGAAATATACCGGACCCAAAGGAGCTTATGAAACTCTTAATACGAATGAGAAATACAGCTGGATTAAGTCACCACGATGGAAAGAACAACCGATGGAAACAGGGCCACTTGCCCGCATGATCATCGGATATGCAGCTAAGAAGGAAGAATACGTGACATCGATCGATAGTGCTCTAAGAAAGCTAGGCCTTCCGTTCTCGGCGCTGCAATCCGCTTTGGGTCGCACCTTGGCGCGTGCATTGGAAGCGGGTCTTGTAGCTAAATGGATGCGTAACGATATGAATGCGTTGCTTAAGAATATTAAAAATGGCGATCAAGTAACCTTCGACAGAACCAAATGGGAGCCCTCCTCATGGCCTAAAAAAGCGAAGGGCGTAGGCTGGATCGAAGCTCCACGCGGGGCGCTTGGACATTGGATTCGAATTGAAGATGGAAAGACAAGGAATTATCAAGCGGTCGTACCGACAACCTGGAACGCTTCACCACGTGATCATAAGAATCAAATTGGCGCTTATGAAGCGGCGTTGAAGGGAACGCCAATTGCAGATCCCAAAAACCCGTTGGAAATTTTGCGGATTGTGCATTCGTTTGATCCATGCTTAGCTTGTGCGGTGCATTTGACTGACTTGGAAAACGAGCAAATGACTGAAATCCGGATTGGTTAGGAGCTGACCTATGTCCATCGCTACCGAAAATAAATCGCAAACGAAGGAGCATACCAAATCTAAAATATCTACAAAGGCAAGACGCCCGACCCGGATTTACGATGACCATAAAGCTTATGTCAAAGTGTATGTATGGGAGCTGCCAGTTCGAGTGTTCCACTGGATTAATGCAGCTTCTATTTTACTGCTGATGATAACGGGAATTTATATCGGTAAGCCTTTCTTAGGCTCATTAATTCAAGAAGAAGCCTATTATTCCTTCGTCATGGGTTGGACGCGGTACATTCATTTTTTTGCGGCATTCGCGTTTACGGTGAATTTACTTGTTCGTTGGTACTGGGTATTCAAAGGCAATCGGTACGCAACTTCCAACCCGGTACAAGTACAGTTTTGGCTCGAAACCTGGGAAACTATGAAATACTATTTATTAATGAAAAATAAAAAGCCGCACTACACAGGCCATAATCCATTGGCCCAGCTGAGTTACTGGTTATTTATTGGCCTGGGTTCCATACTTGCCATACTTACAGGCTATTACTTACTGTTCGAGCCCCAGCCTGAATCCCTGCTCGGGAAAATCTTTTCCTGGATTCCTTTTGTCTTTGGCGATAGCTTCATGATCCGCTCGTGGCATCATATAGTAGCATGGGGGTTTATGATTTTTATCGTTGTACACATTTATATGGCCTTCCGGGAAGATTGGCTGGAACGAAACGGCACCATGAGCTCTATATTTACGGGTTACAAATCTGAGAAGAAACATACGGTGGAACCACATGATAAACAATCAGATGAACGAGAGTAATCGAAGCCCTATTGCAATCACCATCTTGGGTATCGGAAATACGCTTTACAGCGATGAGGGAGTTGGCGTTCAAGTTCTACCGCTTCTCCATGAACGACTTTTGCCCTTTGGGAATATCGAGATTATTGAAGGGGCGACAGACGGAATACGACTACTCGGACCCGTGGAGGACACCGATCATTTACTGATTATTGATGCGATGAATGGGGGGCAAGTACCAGGAACGATCTATTCGGTAAAAAATGAAGCGATTCCAGCCTATTACGGAGTCAAAATGTCTGTCCATCAGGTTGGGTTTCAAGAGGTACTTTTTGCCGCAAGAATTCGTGAGAGACTTCCGAGTCACATGGTAATGTTTGGTGTTCAGCCAGCATCTCTGGATTTTGGCGTTGGGCTGTCATCGATCGTTGAGTCCTCACTAGGGGAGCTCACGGATCGGATCGAAGCTCAAGTGCTGGATTGGATGACGGAGGATGAATAGGCGGGATTTCTTCAAAGAGATGGCAGGCTCGTTGACTGAAACATTCAAAGAGATCCTCTTGCCCTTCATTGAGCGTGATATAGAGAAATTGGATCGAGTTGCTGAAACGTTCAGCGGTTATCAGTTCTATCCAGTACCCTATTCAAGTGGGGGAGAGCTCTTCCAAGAGGTTGTCGTTCAGTCGGAGCCGGTTATTGTGCTTCAAAAAGATGATAAGCTTCACGCGTTAAGCAAAAAATGCCCAGAATGCAGTCATTTGCTGCATTATCTGGTTTACCAGCCTGTGTTTAAATGTTTTACCTGCGATCGGGAATATAATCTGGCATCACATCAATCATTCACCCTATTTGCAGCGAAAATGAAACAAGGGGTTCTGTATATTGGCATTCCTCGAAAAAGGTGAGAAGCATGCATGAACTAGCGCTCATGGGCGATATTTTGAACATAGTAGAAAATGATGCAAGGCAAAGAAATTTTCAAGCTATATCTAACATTTCGTTAGTTGTGGGCAGATTCAGTAATGCGATGCCCGAGGCGCTTGCTATGGCTTTTGATATGTTCAAAGCACAGCGCAATACGCTGTTGTCGGAAGAGGCTGAGCTAACGATCATAGTTGAGGAAGCGAGCGCTATGTGCCCTTTCTGCGAAATGACATACGAACCGACACAGCGAATTGCCGTATGTCCGCATTGCTCAATGCCGGGAGGGCAGCTCAAGACGGGCCAAACGTTCCAAGTACAGTCCTATGATGGGAGTTGATAGATATGCAAATCACATTGAACGAAGAAGTATTGAAAGATAATAATACAGCCGCAGCGCATAACCGATCACATTTTCAAAGCAATGGAACGTTAGTTATAAATATGATGAGTTCTCCTGGAGCTGGGAAAACGACGCTGCTGGAGGCTACTATTAGAGGGCTGTCGGACCGCTACCGGATTGGTGTGATTGAAGGCGATCTGGCCACGGAGAGGGATGCGGACCGAATCCGAGCGGTTGGAGCGCAGGCCGTACAAATCAATACGCATGGCGGATGTCACCTGGATGCGCGAATGGTCGCAAAAGTGCTGCCTGAATTTAATTTGGACGAGCTGGATCTTTTATTTATTGAAAATGTCGGGAATCTGGTATGCCCATCTGGTTATGATTTAGGCCAACATCATAAGATTGCGGTATTAAGCGTCCCTGAAGGAAACGATAAAATTCCGAAGTATCCAACGATGTTCATGCGGACGGAGCTTGTTCTGTTGAACAAAATCGATCTGCTGCCTTATCTGGATTTTAATGTGGAAGAAGCAGTTAATGATTTGCAGGCTATCCATCCTCAGTCCGCTCTGCTGCAGCTTTCAGCTAGAACGAACGAAGGAATGGAGCAGTGGTTTCAATGGATCGACAGCGCCTATCAAGCCATGGGGAAGCATTATTAATTGTTATAAAAGGCAGGGTTCAAGGCGTTGGATTCCGTCCTTTTCTATTTCATTTGGCAAAGGAGTACGGCATCAAGGGGACTGTGCAAAACAATCGGGATGGCGTTAGGGTAGTTGCCGAAACAGCTTCGGCATCGAACCTAGAGCGATTTGTACAAGCGATACCCAAGAATGCGCCTGGACTCGCCGTAATTGTGGAGCTTACAGTGAGCTCGCAACCGTTCATCGGTTATACGAGTTTTGAAATTATGGAGACGGAACCAAACGGAGCGTCATCCTCGATTGTTCTACCGCCTGATTATGCGGTGTGTGAAGCATGTCTGAAGGATATGGCCGACCCACAGAACCCTAGGTATCGGTACCCGTTTATCAATTGTACACAGTGTGGACCCAGATACAGTATGATCCGCGAGCTGCCTTATGACCGCGCGATGACTTCAATGAGCACATTTACGATGTGCGAATGCTGCCAGGATGATTATACAATGTCCATGATCGACGCTTTCACGCACAGCCGATTGCTTGCGAGAAGTGTGGGCCTTCGCTCCAATTAACCGATATGAGTGGGCTGCAGCTAGCGAATCGGGAAGCAGCAGTCGTTCTTACCAAGCAGCTGCTTAAAGATGGAGCTATCGTCGCTGTCAAAGGCATCGGCGGGTATCATTTGGTATGCGATGCGCGAAACAACGAAACCGTTACCCGTTTAAGACATCGGAAAAGACGTCCGAAGCGTCCACTCGCTGTGATGGCCTGCTCGCTGGATAGCTGCGAGAAGATCGGTATCCTTTCATCGGATGAAAAGGAGCTGCTGACTTCAATGGAAAGACCCATCGTGGTAGTGCGGCAAAATGCTGATAACGATTTAGCCTCAGAAATAGCGCCGAATATGTGTACGTTCGGCTTGATGCTCCCCTATACGCCGCTGCATCATCTGCTGCTAGAGGATGATGAGCTTGTCTTTGTGGTAATGACGAGCGCGAATCCTTCCGGCCATCCGATTCTGTATCGTGATGATGAAGTGTTGTCCTCCTTGGCATCCGTAGCGGATTATATCCTGACTCATAACCGGGAGATCGTTCATCCCATAGAGGATTCTGTTGTGCAGTGGAAAGAGAGTGGTCTCGAATTTCTCCGCCGTGGGCGAGGGTATGTGCCCGACCCATACGAAACGCTTCATGATGTGGACGGGTTTGTTGCCCTTGGTGGTCAGCAAAAAAATACGGTGACGTTCGGACGTGGAACACAGCTGTTTGTAGGACCACCGAATGGTGATTTGACGAATTTGGATATCGAACGGCATGGACAGGAGGAATACGGACAGTTTGTTCAGCTATCTGGGGTTTTCCCGCATACTGCTGCTGTCGACCTACATCCAGGATATACAACACGAGTGCTAGTGTCAGATCCGAGCATTGAATTCGTTTCTGTTCAGCATCATCATGCGCATCACGTTTCCTGTATGGAGGATAACGGCTTAACCGGGGATTGCTACGGATTGATTCTAGATGGGACAGGATACGGAACGGACGGGTGCATCTGGGGATTTGAGCTGCTGTACGGGAATGCCGGAGCTGTTGAACGGCTGGGGCATCTCCGATATACTCCGCTTCCGGGCGGAGAGCTATGTGTAAAGCAACCGTGGCGCAGTGCTGTTGCTATGGTACTGTCACTACTGCCGCAATGCGGTGAGGCTTGGCTTCGAAGGCTGTATCCAAGCAAGGATCATGAAATCGACCTGATTCGGACGATGATAGAAAAGCAAATTAATGCACCGCTGGCAGGGACCTGCGGAAGATTGTTCGATGCAGTCAGTTCGTTGTTGGGACTGTGTCATGTTTCCACCTATGATGGGGAGGCGGCAATTGTGCTGTCTGAGCTTGCTTCTTACTATGAGGGGGAAGAGGTTGCTGCTTATCCTTATTCCATCGACAAAGTTGGAAGCTTATTTGAGATCAGTTGTTCTCGGATGCTGGAGGAGATAATACAGAGCATCTTAGGGGGTGTTCCTGTTGCAGAAATCGCAGTGCGATTTCATGAAACAGTGGCGGCTGCGGCTGTGAACCTGTTGCTGCATACTCATGAAGAACACTCAGGCAATGTAAAAGAGGTGGTGCTGTCAGGAGGCAGCCTCCACAATCGTTACCTGTCCGCGAAGCTTAGATCGAAGCTGGAGCGACAAGGCTTTGAGGTATATGAGCATAGACGGGTTCCGTGCAGTGATAGCGGTATTTCTCAAGGGCAAATTATTATTGCCGCACATCAGAAGCATAACGATCATAACTAGGGGAGTGAAGACCAGTGTGTGTAGGCGTACCCGCGAAAGTCATAGAGATAGACGAATACTCAGCAATTGTAGATGTGTTGGGATCGCAAATGAGTATTGGCATTATATTCGTGCCTGAGGTCCAGATCGGAGAGTTTGTGATCGTCCACGCCGGGCAAGCGATGTCCATCATAGAAGAATCGTTCGCATATGAAAGCTTGGAAGAATGGAGGAAACTTGTTCATGCTAGAGATGCTGAAGGAGCTTCATAGCCCCGTGTTAAGTCAAGCTATTCTTGGTAAAGTGATTACGCTTGCCGAAGCGTTTCAAACGAAATATGGACGTAAGCCTGTGTTTATGGAGGTATGCGGCTCTCATACTATGGCGCTTGCTCGCACGGGATTGAAAAAAAGACTTCAGGAGTATGTTCATCTAGTCTCTGGACCCGGATGCCCGGTATGTGTAACGGATCAGAAGTCTATTGACAGCATGATCGCGCTTGCTGATGGTGAGAATCGGATTATTTGCACCTTTGGCGATATGATACGGGTGCCTGGCAGCCGCAAAACGTTGATGGATGCTAAGACAGAAGGCAAAGATGTTCGCGTCGTTTATTCCCCGACAGATGCTATTGGCATTGCCATGAGGCACCCGGACCGTGAGGTTGTTTTTCTTGGAATCGGTTTTGAGACGACTATTCCGATTTTGGCTATCGTTCTAAAGGAAGCTCAAGACAAAAAGCTGACCAACTTTTCGATGTGGGTGACTACGAA
Organism: Paenibacillus foliorum; assembly: GCF_013141765.1. GTDB lineage: Bacteria > Bacillota > Bacilli > Paenibacillales > NBRC-103111 > Paenibacillus_S > Paenibacillus_S foliorum. The sequence goes on along the minus strand of NZ_WHOD01000045.1, from coordinate 80,680 downwards.
GCTGATAGAGCCCATTCTTCGCCATTTGCTGGATGGCGGGGAAGTGAAGGTAGACGGCTTTTTGCTTCCGGGGCATGTATCGATGGTTCTTGGCGCTGAAAGCTATCGATATTTGACCGAGGAGTATGGCATCTCTGGTGTTATAAGCGGTTTTGAGCCTGTACAGATGGCGAGCGGCATTTATCGTCTGCTTGAGCTGTCGTTCAAGGAGGAATCTGCTATTATCAACGATCTTGCGAGCATTGTGGGCAATAAAGGAAATGCTGTAGCTCAGAGCTATATGGAAACGTATTTTGTTAAGTGTGATGAGGAATGGAGAGGCATTGGGCGCATCGCGAACAGCGGTTTAGCCATTCGCGAAGAATACCGCCATTTGGATGCCAAAGCGAAGTTTGCGGTTCCAGCCACTGAAGTGCGTGTAACAAAATGCCGCTGCGGTGAAGTGATACGAGGTCTGATTAGCCCGCCGGAATGCCGCTTATTCGGGGTGGCTTGTACACCCGTACAGCCTGTTGGTCCTTGCATGGTTTCTACAGAAGGCACATGTGCTGCTTATTACGCTTATACGATGGAGGACTAATTGATGAACGGCAGAATTACTTTAGCCCATGGAGACGGTGGCGAGCTTTCACATCGATTGATTCAGGAAATCTTTTTAACTGCCTTTGGGAGTAGCTCCGCTCCTCTAATGGATGCTTCCATTCAAAGTATGTCTGCACCTAGGCTTGCCATGACAACCGATAGTTTTGTTGTTAAGCCAATCTTTTTCCCTGGCGGCAATATCGGCAAGCTTTCCATTGCAGGAACGGTGAATGACTTGATCGTAAGCGGAGCCAAGCCTTTATATTTGACTTGCGGCTTCATCATTGAAGAGGGGTTTCCTCTGCAGGATTTGAAAATCATTGTTCAATCAATGGCTGAGGAGGCGGCAAAGTCGCAAGTTAGTATTATTGCCGGCGATACGAAGGTAGTGGAGCGAGGTTCATGTGATGGTATTTTCATCAATACCACGGGTATTGGCGCTATCTATGAGCATCAACACCCGATGCCAGATGGCATGAAGGAAGGTGACAGTGTGATCGTCACGGGAAGCATCGGCGATCATGGCGTCGCTATTCTAACAGCGAGGAATGAGCTGGGCTTGCGGACGGAAGTGCTGTCCGACTGCGCTTCTCTGAATGGAATGCTGGAAGAGGCATTGGGCAACACAAAGAACATCCGCATCATGAGGGACCCTACTCGTGGCGGCCTGGCTACATCGCTGGTGGAGATTTGTGAGGATTTTAAAGTTACCATTGAGTTGGACGAAGAGCAGATTCCCGTGCGTCCGGAAGTTCAAGGGGCTTGTGAGCTGCTAGGCCTTGAGCCGATCTATCTAGCCAATGAGGGCAAAGCCCTCATCATCGTAGGCAAGGAGGAGGAAGCCAAGCTCCTAGAAGTACTTCGTCGTCATCCGGAGGGAGCAAATGCGACAGTCATTGGGCGTGTGACAGGCACGCAGAAAGGTCAGCTTCAGCTGAGAACCGTATTTGGTTCATCTAGAAGGCTGAATCGGCTGTCGGGCATGCTGCTGCCGAGAATTTGTTAATATAATTATTTATTAATATCATTAATTAATCCGATGCGACTCGTCAGAGCTCAGCGTTGGCTTTTTATTACATATTAATGCTTGCCCAAATTTCCAAGTTATTACCATTAAGATACTTATTTAACCTTTACTAAGAAGAAGTATGCCGCGTGGCATACTTCTCTCCATTAACGGGCAGCATTACGTAATAAGATGCAACCAACTAATAGGCGGTTAGCGATTGGTTTCTGTATAATTTCCATAAGATGAATAAATTTAGGAAGGGGATAAAAGAGATGAATTTAGTCATATTGGACACTATCTTTTCCATTGTGAAATTATCTGCAGCAGACACTATTCCATCTTGGGCTATTTGTGGTGAATTATTCTCAATTACACGAACAGGTGAGGAGCTTTCTATTGTATGTCCTTCATCATGTCTTCCCGAAACAGGAATCAAAGATGTGGAAAATAACTGGAAATGCATAAAGGTAGAGGGGGTGTTGGATTTTGGATTAACAGGTATATTAGCTTCCTTAGCGAATCCCTTAGCCGAACATAACATTAGCATTTTTGCCATTTCTACTTTTAACACGGATTACTTATTAATTAAAATCCATTCACTTGAAAAAGCAAAGTCAGTTTTGGAGATCGCAGGACATTCATTCAACAGCTTATAAGAACTTATAATGACTGACCTGAGTGGATTAAAATTCGAAATGAGAAAAGAACACCCCGTAGAATTCGTAACATAGTGAAACTCACTGTGTTCATGAAAACTATGGGGTGTTTTGTTGAATAGGAATAAATGTAATGCGCCTGCAAATAGCTCCATTTTACAAACAATCGCCTCGTCTGCACATACGGTTGGTTTTATTTGTTGTGATGCGCAGCCTTTACAAGTTTCAAAAATATTTCATAACAATGTTGTATACTAAACATGAAATTATTAAACTATTGATTTTTACATGTATTACTGTGAGAATGTTAACCAAAGCATCTGACTTTATTTAGCCAGTTCGATCTTTCGGTAATCAAAAATTATCTTGTAGTTATGAAGGGGAGTAAGGTAGACAAATGGCAAAATGTCCATTTTCATTTTTAATTAATATCTTTGGTGGTAATAAAAAGCCGGCAGAGCATTCGGAATGGTTGGTAAAAGCGAAAGCCGAAAAGGTGACAATCGATCTGAAGGATCCAACTATATTAAAGCAACTTGAAATGATCGAACTGACAATAGAAGAAATTCAACTGGCTAAATCCATACAATCTCTTATCTCGCAACATATCGATGAAATTGTATCTACCTTTTATCGAACCATCACCAACGTAGAAGAACTGAAAGAAATCATCCTTGAAAATAGTACTATTGAACGGCTCCGAAAAACGTTGGAGATGCATCTGATAGAGATGTTCGATGGGCAAATCGACAGTGGATATTTGAAAAAAAGATTTCGGGTAGCTGATGTACATTATCGGGTTGGATTAGAGCCCAAATGGTATATGGGAGCATTTCTGAACTTGCAAAGTACGCTTTTGGATATCGTTCATCGATATATCGAAAACCGGGATGAGAGTATTAGAATCAGCAAAGTGATTACCAAGATTCTTAATTTTGAACAACAGATCGTACTGGAAGGCTATGAGAAGGAAAATGTTCGTCAAAGACAGCTTCATTATGAAAACGTCAAAGAAGAGCTAAAAGAAAAAATCATTACGGTAAGTCAGGAAATGACGGTTATTACCGAGCAAACAAGCGCCTCTGTCCAGCAGTTGATTGCAAGCAGTAATGAGGTGAACCTTTCTGTTCTGAGCAGCGCAGAAACCTCTAGAGATACGCAGCTGCTTGCAAAGGATGGACAAGAGAAGCTTGCCAGATTGGAATCAAGCATAGTATCTATATTCAATAGGACCAATACGATGGAAGAGAATGTCAAGCAATTAAATCAATCCGTGCAGAAAATCGGTAATGTTATTGATCTGGTGCAAGAAATTGCCGTTCAAACGAACTTGCTTTCCATGAATTCAGCTATTGAAGCTGCAAGAGCGGGCGAGCACGGAAAAGGGTTTTCCGTTGTTGCACAAGAGGTTCGCAAGCTATCGGATCAGACCAAACTTTCGGTGGAACAGATAAATGCATATATTGTACAGACACGCGAATATACCGAAGATGTTGTGGGAGCTATACAAGAGGTACATACGTTCGTTCGTGAGAGCAAGTTAGAATCGGAAGCGACAGAAGGAGCTTTTAATCGTATCGTTCAATCAATGGCGAGTAGTCTAGGGGACGTGGAAACGGTGGAGCAAGGGATGAAAACGTTGGTACATAATATCGAAGAGATAGGATTGGCAACGCAAAAGGTAGTGGCTTCAGCGGAAACCTTACATCAATCGGCAATAAATGTGTAATTGTAAGTATTATTTGGAAGGATGATTGCTTAACTATGCAGGACAAAAAAAATCGTCTCATGTTGTGGCTTTCCGCCGCAGCTGTATTATTAAATGTTATTATATTTATAGTAACAAGGACGTTCGACCCTTTTCGACATACGATGGGAATCCACGGTTCCGGGTTTGAGATGAACATTCTAATGCTATGGGCTCAGAATGGCCTTTTTTTATTGCCCATTGTTAGTCTGGGACTTGCCGTTTATTGGTTTTTGAATAAGGAGCATGTGTATTTGCCATGGTTGAACACGCTTACTCTAACCTTCTCGAGCTTTTCCATCATCAGTGGAAGCGGAGGCAATGTTGAGTTTCATTTTTCCATCTTTATGGTTATCGCAGCGGCGGCTTATTACGAGAATACGCGTTTGATCGCCATGATGACCGTATTATTTGCTATCCAGCATGTCATGGGATTCTTTTTCTTTCCCCAGCTCATATTTGGGACTGACACGTACCCCTTCCTTATGGTCGGGATTCATGCTGTATTTCTTGTAATAACGTCAATTGCAACAATATGGCAAATTCGCTCTAAGCGCAGCATTACGAGTCAACTAGAGGATGAAAATAGAAGCAAGGAGGACAAGATTATGGCCTTGCTGGAGCATGTTCAGTCTTTGTCCGGACAAATAGGTTCAACCACTGGTATCGTTTCTGAGACATCGGAACAAAATGTTCGGACTAATCAGGAAATGCGTTATGCATCTGAAGAAGTGACTGGAGGGCTAGGTGATCAGGCACTCTCTCTTGAACAGATGGAATCCAAGCTTCGCAATATCAATCTTGCGATACAATCCGCGTTGTTTGTATCTTCTGAAGAAATGAAAAAAAATGCGATCGTATCCGAACAAGCCATCATGGAAAGTCACGGAAAAACCAGGGTATTAAAAGAATATATGATGCAAATATCGGAATCGGCAATTAAACCTATTGACTTTATCGCTGCAGCAACGTTTTTCTGTTGAATAAATGTCATTTAACAATGTGGAGAAAGCCTTCATTAATTCCGCAGAGATTAACTTGGAATCAATATGTAAAGGAAAGAGGGATTTTCGGTGGAACATGCTCATGGTTCGTATGATTCGATACTTGTTGTTTTTTCATATATCGTTGCAGTAGTAGCGTCATACACGGTTCTAGATTTGACGGGGATGATCAGTACAAACAAAGGGAAAAGCCGCTGGTTATGGCTCTTGTTTGGCGCTGTCGCCATGGGTATGGGTATCTGGTCGATGCACTTTGTAGGGATGCTTGCCTTCTCACTGCATGTACCGATCGCTTATGACTTATTGCTTGTCCTGCTGTCTGTATGGGTAGCTATTATTGCATCCTTTATTGCCTTATTTATCGTTGGACGCAACCAGCTAACCCTTCGTCAATTGCTAACCGGAGGGCTTCTGCTTGCAGTTGGCATTTCAGCGATGCATTACATCGGAATGGCTGCGATGCAGCTCGATATCACGTATGACCCCTTCTTTTTTTCGCTCTCCATTATGATAGCGGTTGTGGCATCTATTGCGGCGTTGTGGCTATCTTTTTATTTCCGCAAGGGTGGAGAACAAGGCAAAGGTTGGAAGAAGCTCGGAAGCGGGTTGATTATGGGGGCTGCGATCGTCGGTATGCATTATACAGGCATGATGGCTGCTGACTTTCATTTGGGCGGCAAATCAGCCTTATCTTCAGGCATGGTGTTGGATCAGAAATGGCTCGCTTATTTCATATCGGGCGGCACTTTATTTACGCTTGGATTGTCGCTGCTTGGTATCTACATTTCCAGAAGATTTTCACATAAGGATTCGGAAATACAGGAAAAAACAGATGAGATTTATATCATCAATCAGGAGCTGCGGCAGTTAAACGATCACTTAGAAGAGTTGGTGGCAGAACGCACCGCGCAGCTTGAGAAAGCCCATGATGAAGCCATCAAAGCGAATATGATCAAGAGTCAATTCCTTGCCAATATGAGTCACGAGCTGAGAACTCCGCTTAATGCTATTATCGGGTACAGTGAAATGCTGAAAGAAGAGGCGGAGGAGCTTAACGAGCCCACCTTTGTGGATGATCTAGGGAAAATCAGCAAGGCTGGAAATCATCTGCTTGCACTTATTAATGATATTCTGGATATCTCGAAGATCGAAGCTGGCAAGATGGAGATTCACTTTGAGACATGCGAATTGGCTGATCTGATTCAGGATGTGATTATGACAGTCACACCGCTGATAGAAGGGAATGGAAATCAGGTGGAAACCCGTTGTGAGGATGGTGAAATCACCACAGATGTAACGAAGCTGCGGCAAATCTTAATTAATTTGCTTAGTAATGCGAGTAAATTCACCAAGGCTGGCCAGATCATTCTCGATATCTACCCTCAAACAAGAGGTGACGAAGCAGGTTATTGTTTCCGCGTTCAAGACTCAGGAATTGGGATGACACCGGAGCAGCTTGAGAGGTTGTTTCAGCCGTTCACGCAAGCTGATTCCTCAACAACGCGGAAATATGGAGGCACCGGTCTTGGTCTGGCTATCAGCCAACGTTTTTGCAACATCATGGGGGGTGAAATTCGCGTAGAAAGCGAATTTGGATCTGGCAGTACCTTTACATGCTGGCTACCAACGGCTCCTCTTGAACAGGGATCTGATACAGGTACTTCTTCAGAGGCGAAGATCCAATATGTGGAAGAGAACGATCAGGTGAGCATTCTTCTTATTGATGACGAGCCGTTCAACCGGCAATTAATGGAGCGGTTTCTCGTCAAAGAGGGATGGACAATGGCGTTCGCTGAAAGCGGCCAGGAAGGGCTTTTGCTGGCCAGGAAGCTTCGCCCCAAAGTGATCTGTCTCGATATTCTCATGCCTAGCATGGATGGGTGGAATGTATTGTCGACATTGAAAAGCGATCCGGAGCTAGCAGATATCCCTGTTGTGATTTGGTCAATGACAAACGATAAGAATTTGGGTTATTCACTAGGAGCTTCTGAATTTTTAATGAAACCGGTACAACGGGAACGGTTGGTTGAGGTGATGGACAAATATGTATCGAATCGTAATCATCATTCCATTCTCGTTATCGAGGACGATACGACGACAAGCGAGCTGATGACTAAGCTGCTGCACAAAGAGGGTTATGTGGTGAATCAGGCTCGGAACGGCAGATTGGCTTTGGAGTGCATGGCCAAGGAAAGGCCAACACTGATCTTACTTGACCTGATGATGCCGGAAATGGACGGCTTCCAATTCATAGAAGAACTGCGTAAGCAGGATGCTGCGTGGCGTTCAATTCCGATTGTGGTGATAACAGCGAAGTCGATCACATCGGAAGATCGGTATAAGTTGAACGGTTATGTGAAGAACATCATTCAAAAGGGAGCGTTCGACCATAAATTGTTATTAAATGAGATTCGTCAGTTCATAACAGATACCGTGGTTCAGAAGGGGTAATATAGGCCCGCCAATTAAAGTGAACGCATACCCAACGAATGGAGTGTGAAAGATGGACGGATTCGAATTTGAACTCGCCAAAATTCTAATCGTCGATGATCAAGAGTACAACATAAGTCTTCTGGAGCGAATACTAGGTCGCGCTGGATTCAAAAAGCTGTACAGCACAATGGATCCGCATCAGATCAAACAGCTGCTGATAGAGGTTGATCCCGACATCGTACTGCTCGATCTACATATGCCTGGGATGGATGCGTTTGCAGGCACTAAAGCTGATACGTGAACAGACTGAGGAGAACAGCTATTTGCCAGTATTGATGCTTACCGCCGATATGACCTCCGAAGCCAAGCAGCAAGGGCTGCAAGCAGGAGTTAATGACTTTTTAACCAAGCCCTATGATCGAACCGAAGTAATTCTCCGCATCAACAATTTACTGAAAACCCGGCACCTTCATCTGCAGCTTCAACAGCATAATAATACGCTGGAGGAAAGAGTACGGGAACGTACAGAACAACTACAGAAGGCAAAATTAGAAATTTTGCAGCTTCTTGGGCGCGCGGCGGAATATCGCGATGATATGACCGGGAGGCATACCCAGCGAGTAGGTCATCTGTCAGGTTTAATCGCGGGACGTATAGGGCTTTCCGAGTCGCAGTGCAGCCTTATCCGAATGGCAGCCCCTCTTCATGATATTGGCAAGATTGGTATTCCTGACGAGGTATTGTTGAAACCGGGCCGATTCGAGCCCCATGAGTTCGAATGTATGAAGACACATACGACAATTGGGTCCAGCATTTTGGAGGGCAGCTCATTTACCGTGCTGAAAATGGCAGGAGTTATTGCGAGATCGCATCATGAGAAGTGGGATGGCTCCGGTTATCCTCAAGGACTAAGAGGAGAAGAGATTCCCTTGGAGTCACGTATTGTGGCTCTTGCCGACTTTTATGACGCATTGACCCATGAGCGACCTTACAAAAAAGCCTGGAGTTCGACCGACGCGATCGCAGAGGTAGAAAAACAGAAGGGGTACCATTTTGACCCGCAGGTGGTAGATGCGTTTCTTCATTTGATTCATCAAAATCTATGGAATGATGCAAGCGCTTAAAGAAGCTATACATGCATTGGAGTAATTACTAGGTAGTAAGTAGAAAGGAAGTTGGAGGTAAAACATGTTTACTGTTATCAAAGATGTGAGACATGCGTTAGCTGCTTTGGAAGAGTCATTTATCGTCTCGGTGACAGATGAGAAAGGGATCATTACTTTTGTCAATGATAATTTTTGTGATATTTCCAAGTTTGAAAAATCCGAACTCATTGGTTTAACCCATAATAAGATTAACTCTGGATTTCATCCTCAAGCCTATTTTAAAAACTTATGGGAGACAATTAGCAAAGGAATAGTATGGAAGGGAGAAATGAAAAATCGTGCGAAGGATGGCAGCGAATATTGGTTGGACATGACATTGGTGCCATTCGTGAACGATCACGGTAACGTCTATCAATATGTGGCCTTCGGTAGTGAGATCACAAATCGCAAGAAGAAAGAAGAGTCGTTAACAAAAACTATGGAGGATTTATGGGATATTGAAAATGCCCTGGATGAATCCTCGATTGTTGCGATTACGGATAACAACGGTGTTATATCTTATGTTAATGACAAGTTTTGTGAAATCTCCAAGTACAATCGGGAAGAGCTGATCGGAAAGACACATCGGGTTATCAATTCCGGCTATCACCCCAGATCATTTTTTGAAACTATGTGGGAGACTATCAAGCAAGGGTTTGTGTGGAAGGGAGAAGTTAAAAATCGGGCAAAGGATGGCAGCGAGTATTGGATGAATACGACGATTGTTCCGTTTCTCGATGATAAGGGAATCCCACATCAATTCATTTCCATTCGTACGGATATTACTAACAGAGTCAAGGCGGAAACTGCTTTGGCAGAACGCACGGAGCAATTGGCAAAAGCGCATGATGAAGCGATTAAAGCTAATATGATCAAAAGTCAGTTTTTGGCCAACATGAGCCACGAGCTCCGCACCCCTCTGAATGCTATCATCGGTTATAGTGAAATGCTGCAGGAAGAGGCAGAAGAAATAGGCGAGGCTACCTTCGTGGAGGATTTGGGGAAAATCAGTAAAGCAGGTAATCATCTGCTTGCGCTAATCAATGATATTCTGGATATCTCGAAGATCGAAGCAGGCAAGATGGAGCTTCATCTGGAGATATGTGATCTGCCAGCTTTGATTATGGATGTGATGACGACCTTCACACCGATAGTAAAGGGGAGAGGCAATCGAATAGAAACGAGGTGTGTAGAGGGAGTCATTACGACAGATGAGACAAAGCTACGGCAAATTCTTATCAACTTGCTCAGCAATGCCAATAAGTTTACCGAGACTGGCAACATCAGCTTTGATGTTTACAGGGAAACAAGAGGGAATCAGGAGGGATATTCTTTCCGGGTTCAGGATACGGGTATCGGAATGACTCCACCTCAAATTGAGAAGCTGTTCCAGCCATTTTCCCAGGCAGATGCGTCAACGACAAGAAAATATGGCGGTACCGGCTTAGGGCTGGCAATTAGTCAAAGCTTTAGTCATATTATGGGAGGGGATATTACTGTAGATAGTGAGTTTGGTGTTGGCACCACCTTTATATGCTGGCTTCCGGATCACCCTGAGGGAGATGACATGGCTTCGATTCTAACTGTTTGGTAATAATTTCCAACTATTTGCTCATCACTCCGCGTACGCTTCTGGTTGCGTGGAGGGTGGGCAGCAGAATATGAATTTTTTAAATGAACAAAACTTGCCGTTTTAAATAACGAAGTGATACAGTGATAACTTTTTACAAAACGGCAAGTTTGTCTGAGCTTTTTAAATTTTCTTAACTCTATTTTTTAGATACTATGCTAGGGTTGGAGGCTAGGAGATCCTCGGTGAACTCCCGAAGTCTAGGAAGAAATTGGAGAACGTCATCGGCACGACGGATCAGGTCGCTGTTAGAGGTGATACCAAGGTCGGCGATAACGGCTTCAAAGGCTGGGGCGAGTGCAAGCTGTATGGCAGGTGAAGCGTCTGCGGTTAGAATTTTGTGACAGCGTGCAAAGGTAGCAACGATCCAGAACATCGCTTCACGATGGAAACCGGACTGGATGAGTTCAAGGCTGCCATCAATTGCAATCGGACGGGCTACAGAGGTGATGTCAGTGCTGAAAAAGAAAGGTGTTTTACCTACAGCTGCAGCTGCGTCAAATGTTCGAGTGAGTTCTTCGAGATGATGTTCGACTCGCTGACTAGTCAGGTGAGCACAACCGAGCAGCTTTAGCAGATCTTCATATAGGTCAGCGTGTCCATATTCCTTAAGTACTTCACAAGCGATCAGGTAGCGGCGCCGTACAGTAGGATTGCGAAGCGCTGCCACGAGTAATACGTGCGTGGTCACACCGGTCGGGAAGAGCCAAGCGGTTATCTTGTCGTGTAACGGCGCATCGATATCGATAGCCCTTAGCCCATTTTCGATCTTCTGAAGAGCGTTCTCGCATCGATGACGTACCCATACTTGCTCGGTGAAACGGAGAGATACCTGTGTTTGAAGTCTGTGCAGATGTCCGGTGGGGTCGGTAATGATCGTGTCCACACGGAAGCTACCTGCCAGATGATAGGACGCCAGAACCTCTTCGATTGATGCGAGCTGGTTCCAAGAAAGATAGGTCACCTCAACTAAAGCGCCGTGATAGACGAATTTTCCAAGCTTAAGCGGGGATTCAGCTTCTTCGGTAACGACTACAACATCGATGTCAGAAGCTGCCGATAATTCTGCGTCATCAGGCAATCCTATCGTTGAACCGCTGAAATAAGCCCCCCTGAATCCTGCCTCTTTGCTAGCGTGCTCCAAGACCCACTCCGACGCTGCTGTTCGTGCTGTTCCGACTATCATGGACACCAACCTCCACTTCGTTCAATTTAATAAGGTACTGATAATATTAAGGCGGCAACCGTATAATATGCTTTCAGTCTAAGGGAAATGTCGGCAAATTCATAGTAGAAGCTGCGTTGTGAGCCGGAACAAGCATTTATACAAGGGCTGTAAGCGTCATATTATTTCGCTAGCAAAACGACTAGTAACAGTTCTGGAGGTAACTCATGGGAATCGAATGGTACGACATGATCGCAAGAAGAAATGGCGGATACAAGGGCAGAGCTATATATACTGTAGAAGGAAAATCCGCTGAAGATATTTTTGAAGAAAGACTAATTAACATGTTACCTAGTTTCAAGTCAGTACTCGATGCGGGTTGCGGTCATGGAGAATTTACATTAAGGATGTCTAAGTACACAAACAGGTTACTGGATTTGATAATTCAACAGAGTTAATTAATATTGCACAATCTTTATTAAGTTCTAGTGAAATTAATAATTTAGATTTTAAATACGCCACAACGAAATCAAAAATGCCATTTTATGATGGACAGTTTGACTTGATATATAATAGAAGAGGACCAACTTCAATTATTAATCATAGTGAAGTGTTATCTTCACGTGGTACAATATATGGAATACATACTAATGTAGACTCTGTGAAAGAACGATTATATAAGAATGGATATACGGGATTAGAAATCGAGGAGTTCAATGAATCAATTTCATATTTTCCGAATGAAGTTGAATTTGCTAAGTTTTTATCAGACGTACCGGGTAATCCGGATTATACATTACCTGAGCTAGAGAAAGAACTTGAAGTAAGGATAAGAGAAAATAGTATTGACGGAAAACTTGGAATAAGAGAACATAAATATATCTGGAAAGCTATTAAACCTTAAGAATCTAGATGTTAAAACCATAAAACTACCCCAACGAGGTGAGCACATGCTGGATGCATTCACAAAAAAGAGAATTGAAAAATTACTGTCCGATTATATTGATCAGAAGGTGCCAAAAAGCGTTAGAAATCAAGTAAGACTTAACTTTAAATTTAGAGGAAATAACGTCACACTGGTAGAGGAAAGACCAGCCTTTAAAAGTGATCAATGGGTGGAACTAGATATTGCTCAATTTCGATTAGAAGAGAGCAAGTGGAAAGTATACTGGAGAGATAGTAAGGACAAATGGCATTTTGTTGAAGATATCATTCCGGATGAAGACTTTGAAAAACAATTGAAAACAGTTGATAAAGATAATCGAGGGATGTTTTGGGGATAAGGAAGAGGACTTGTTTCCCGAAGGTAGCAGAGGTAAAGACAGTAGGTTTAGAAAGAGAGTCATGCAAGATATATTACGAAGTAGTATATTCAGCAACCCTGCACTGCCTTACAGCAGCAGCAGCGCGGCTTTAAGGCAGTGAGTGTTCTGGAACATAACAACGTTGCACGAGAGTATTTAGAGCAGCATCGTAGGAGAAGGCCTTCTGGAAGCTAGACCATTCTTAATAGAATGGATCCTATCTACATTACCAAGACTGGCGAAGCGCGAACAAATTGTGAAGCTCCTCGTTCGATAATTCAGTAATCCAATTTTCAGAGGTGGAGATTACGTTCTCGCTCAAGCTCATCTTGCTCTCCAGCATTTCATCGATTTTCTCCTCAAGGGTGCCAAGAGAAATGTATTTATGCACCTGCACGTTTCGCTTCTGTCCCATCCGATAGGCTCGGTCGGTTGCTTGGTTCTCTACGGCGGGATTCCACCAGCGGTCATAATGGAATACGTGGTTGGCTGCGGTCAAGTTGAGTCCGACTCCGCCGGCTTTCAGCGACAGGACAAAAATACCCGGGCCTGTTCCGTCTGCAGCCTGGAACGAGTCAATCATTCTATCGCGCTCCACCTTGGGCGTGCTGCCATTCAAGTACAGCACAGGCTCGCCCTGTTGGGCTCCCAGTACATCGGCCAGCATACGTCCCATGCCTACGTATTGAGTGAAGATCAAGCAGGAATCCCCCTCATCCCGTAGCTCACCAACCATGGCTGCGATCCGCTCCAGCTTCGCAGACCGCGAGATGAACGCTTCACGGTGCTCTTCGAGCAGAAGAGCTTCTCCCGATGGAATTGCTTCCTTCATGAGCAGCGCGGGGTGATTGCATAGCTGCTTAAGCTGGGTCAAGACACCAAGGATGGCTCCTTTTCGCTCAATGCCTTCCAGATTCTTCATACGTTCCATCAGATCCTTGACCACACGCTCGTAGAGCGCTCCTTGCTCGGCTGTCAGGTTGATGTAGACTTTCATCTCCTGTTTGTCTGGCAAATCCAGTTGAATAGCTGGATCTTTCTTTTTACGGCGCAGCATGAAGGGCTTGATAAGCTTCTGAAGCTGCGCCGTTTGCACCTCGTCATGATGCTTCTCTATGGGATTGGCAAAACGATGCTGAAACCCTCGCTGGTTACCCAGGTAACCGGGGTTAAGGAAATCGTAGATGGACCACAGCTCTGATAATCGATTCTCTATCGGCGTCCCTGTCAGCGCAATGCGGTGCTTTGCATGGAGCGAACGGACCGCTGCCGATTGTTTGTTTTGTGCATTCTTAATGTTCTGTGCTTCATCCAAGCAGAGAGAACTCCAAAGAGTTTCCTGTAGAGTTTCTTGATCCAATAGTGCAGTTGTATAGGAGGTAATTACAACGTCTGTATGTTTCAAAGCGGTAGAAAGTGCTTCGCCATTTAACCGTCCCCTCCCGTAATGAAGCATAACCCTTAAATCGGGAGCAAAGCGGGCTAACTCCTTCTGCCAGTTGCCAAGAACAGAAGTTGGACAAATGAGTAGAGAAGGGTGCTCAGACTCAGTTCTGTGATGGAGTAAATATGTGATGAATTGAACGGTTTTACCGAGTCCCATGTCATCGGCTAAACAGGCACCAAGTCCGAGCTTTCTAAGAAAACTCAGCCATGTGAAGCCTTCACGCTGGTAGCCGCGCAGCTCTGCGCGCAGTCCATCAGGTATTGCAAGCTCCTGTAATTCTGATGGCTGACCCAACTGACGGACTAATGCTAAGAGATGTGAGTTTAACTCAATCTCCAGCTTAATCCTTGTTTCCTCCTCTTCCGCATCTTTTTCAGTTGTACGGCCAGATTCTGATGGTTTCAGCGGCTCAGATTCGCTTAACAGATGCAATTGAAGAACATCCTGCAAAGATAAGCCCTCTTCGGGGTTTACACTTTCCATGAGCCTGCGGATCTGCTCCAAAAGAGCAGGGTCCAAGTAGACCCATTCTCCGCGGAAGCGGATAAGCCTTTCCTTGCGGCTAAGCAGCTCAGCGAATTCGGACGCGTTCAGGTCTGTGTCGCCGATGGCAATTCGCCAGTCGAAGTCTACAAGGGAGTTTAGTCCGAATAACGACTTGCTCTTGCCGCCTGCTTCCGATGTAATCTGCGCGCGCAGCCGTGGCTTTCGTTTCGAAGCAGCCTCCCACCAGCCTGGCAGCATGACATTCCAACCGTCATTCAGCAATTGGCGGCTATCCGTAGTCAGGAACCGCCAAGCAGCCTCATCGGTTAACGGTTCAGCAAAGAGCTCACCGCCGATATTCTCGGTTGGAAGCGCAGCAGACAGCCTTGCTGCCCATCCGGGAGAACGCTCTAAGATATAAGCGCTCCAATCGCTGGCCCATACTCCGGTAGCGTGACCGTCTGCTGCTAGGCGAATAGGTATAAAGACTGAGCCGTCGCTTTTATCCTGTAGAATCAAACGGAGGCGCCAATCGTATTGTTCTTCGTCCGGCTCCAACAGCTGCAAAGCGGGGCGGAAGGGAGCCGTATCCGGTTTCCAACCGAGTGAAGCGAGCCACTCTTCCTCTGTAAATGTATGAGCCGAGGCTGCTGCTTCCGCAGTCCTTTTAAACAGAGCGGGATAATCCCGTCGTAGATCAGACACGGCGTCTTCGTTCGCATAGTGTTCTACCGAAACAATGGCGGAAAAAGCTGAGCGTAAGCCTCTCATTTCTTCACCTAGGAAGTCCAAGGATAAAAACAAATCCCAATCTAATTCTTTCAGCTCCTCAGATCCAGCCTCCCATGTCCAGTCCAGCGTTCCATTGCGGTATGAGCTGTAACTTGGTATATAATGGCCTGCTTTGGCTTCTCTATATAGGAGGGGGGCGACATTAAGTAATGCTTTAGTGGCTTCATTACCCAACTCCCAGCGGAGAATGTCCATGAAATTCGGCTCAGAGAAGAAGGGGAGCACCATTTCTGCTGGGAGGACAGTCAATGTCAGTTCCCCAGCCTGCCGCAGCTCCAGTGTAGTCCCGTAGCAGGATGGCTCGTGCCAAGCGAACAATAAATTCCGAAATTTCTCGCCTGGTACCTCATACCCATCCTGAAGTCCCCAGAGTAAAGCATCCCCACTATCCGTTAGTATCACTTGAAAAGTCATATCATACAATTTTGTACTCATTCCAACAGCTTTCCTTTCTTCATTTCCTCTTGCAGCGCTCGAAGCCGGCTGTGTCGTCCCACATATCCGGCGAAGAAACGATCCCAGCGCTCGGTTTGCTTCATTTTCCCGTATACTTTATCCAGTCTTTTCAGCAGCTTGACCGATTTTTTGTAATCATGCCGATTTTTAAGGGAGACATAATGTTCGATGGCTTGATGATAATAAGGTAGAAGGAGCTCTGGCGATTCCTTCTCGATAGGCTGTAGGACACTGACTCGATGGTAAAGTGGATCCTGTCCTTTAAAGATTTGCATTTCCAACCAAGGCTTCCACTTTCGCTGCTCGTACAGCATTTCTTCGATAATTGGACCCGAATGGGGCAGCATCTCTTCCAGAACGTTCCATAAGTGCTTTTCGGCTTCAGGAATATGCGCGGCAGCTTCTTTCCAGTAACCGATATAGGCCTCTAGTTCCTTGGTTCGTTGGCCATAAAAGTAAGAGGCAGTTTTTAATAACCAATCAACCAGATTGTCCCAGTCACGCGCAGCAGAAATATGATTCAGGAAAGTAAGAAAGAGACTCATTGGTGCTTTTTTCAACGTGCCGCTCGCTTCTAAGGCTTCCCATGCCTCACTGCTTCTGGATTGATATAGGTATAAGAAAGCCTTCGCCGCTGAGAAGGAAGAAGAAATAGGATGGGTTGTTAGGTTCTCTATTTCGTTAATCTCCTGTGACACCCAGTGGTCGGCATTGGGAGAGGGGGCTATCCAGTATTTCCACAGCGCCGTATATAGGCCATAATCCAGATATTTCTGGTCGGTTTCTGTGGCCAACTGCTGTCTTATATAACTTAACGTTTGTTTAAGGCGCTCTTCTGCGAGGGTAAAGTTGAAAAGAGCTGATTTTTGGTGTATCCCGACATGAATTGTATCGTACATTTGGTACAATGCAGACGAGGTATAATAGTTTACACTGCTTTGAGCATTCTGTTCTTTTATTTTTCTCAGGATAAATAATTCTTGATGCAATTCAAAAAAGACCCAGTCAATCGCAGAAAAAGGAATGTCTACCTTCTTGATTTTTTGCAGCTCTTGCCGCAGTACGTTCGTAAAACTTCCCTGATCGTAAGTCGGTTTAACATGGGTTGTATATTGGTTCAGAAACTCATGCCAGCTGAAAATGTCCATCTCAGGCAATTGAGAGAGCGACGAATCTAATGAGGAATTCGAAGTGGCCCGCTTCAGGTGATAAGCTGCATTCACAATTTGGGAAGCCGGATAACCCATTCGGTCAGCAAGCTCCATGATAACCGCCGCCAGATGCTTGCAATAGGTTTGGACGGGGCAGGTACAGGAACTGGATGCAAACTTATTTAAATTCAGCGTAACACTGTTGTCTTCAGGACCTGTTACCTTAGCGTGAACCACACGATCCTCAGAAATGACCAAGGTTGTTACGTGCTGCTGTTTAAAATAATTAAACCCTCGGCTAAGGGTAACCTCATTAAAGGTTTTAGCTACATGCTCAAGAAGTTTCAACCATTGCTCATCGTTTAAAGCAGGTAAAGAACTCATAGAAAGGCTCCTTGCTAAAAATTATAAGATTATTACAACTCCATTATAGTGAAATACGAACATAAATACGACTTTTTCATGATTTGCCTTTAAAAACGATTTTGAAAATGAGGTGGAGGTTATATGTTTAGTGGTAAAATATCGAATAGGGTAGTTGGTGTAGAATTTCTGCGAATTCATCATATGACAGTATATCATACATACTAGTGGTTCAAATGGCTCATGGTTTCGCATGGATTTGGAAGAAATAAGGAGGTCAAGTAATGCAAGGGTATAACGTTCTTATGATTTACAGTAAAGCTATGGACCGACTGCTAATGTGTAAACGGTTAAAGAATCCATACATAGGATTAAGAAATCTAGTTGGCGGAAAAATCGAGGATGGAGAAGCGGGTATTGATGCTGCTTATAGAGAACTATTTGAAGAAACCTGCATTTCAAAAGAGGATGTGACTTTGTATCATTTAATGGACTTTAAATACTATTTACAAAAATGCTATGTTGAAGTTTATGTTGGTAAATTAAAGCATGATGTAATTATCTCAGGCGAAGAAAATGAACTATACTGGTCTGATTTGAATCAAGACTTTTTTGACATGTCCCTATATGCAGGTGAAGGAAATATTGGGCATATGATTGAACAAGTGAATATGAGCAAAGATTTAATTCTAATTGATTAAACACTTTCCTTGTGGGAGGGAATAGTCCTACCTAAGTTTCTTAATTGCCATTAACGCGAGGTGACATGCAGTGGCTTATTTTTACAGAGGCTGTCCTTTAAGTCTATGACTTATTGGATGGTCTCGATTTTTTTAAATGTAAAAGCGTAAAAGATGACAAGCCACCTTAAATTATTCAATTTTGCTTTACCTATTATTTAGATAAAATGGACTAATTAACCAATGTGGAACGCTATCCTCGAATCATGATTCCACAGTCAAAATTTATAACAGGGGGGATGCCATTCCTTTAATACGTTTTTAAAGGCTTGATATGACTATAATTAGGAGGCTTTAAGATGTTCATTATGATGCTTAAGCAGCAAGTTCTAAAAAAGGTATTAAGCCTAATTTTAATATTTTCACTTGGACTCTCACTTTTTAATCTATCCGTTTTACCAGCATCGACAGTTCATGCAGTGCAGGGAGACAACTTAGGTACATTGGAAGTGAAAGTGAATAAGCCTGTAAACGCAGTAGTTGATCTTACTAATGCAACCATTGATATATCATTGCCCTACGGCACTTTATACCAAATGATAAATGTAACAACAAATCCAGGGGCTACCGCGACACTATACAGAAGCAACGGAACAACGGCTATTCCTTTTGCTGCTAGCGGCATCAACAAAGACGATGCCAAATTGGACCAATTTTCAATAAGTGGTACCACCTTATACTCTTTGATAGTAACCGATAAGAATAATAGCAGTAACAGTAAAAGCTATACCATAACCGTTCATGTGGATAGTGTTTTGCCCCCTATAACAGGCCCTCTCGGACCCAACGACAATTATTCTCCACTTAATATTAAGGCGGGTGAAGACGCATGGGATGTTTTGGGTGCTTCTAAAATTGGCAATGGTAGTACTACTGGTGCTATAGAAGGTCCGGGCATCCCTTCATCATACAGCGGGAAATCATGGTCAGAATCTGTCTATGACCGTTCAGGAGACTATCCTGCGGCTTCGACAGTTGATGAGTCATGGCTGGGAGATAATATGTATTTGCAGACTATAGGCAAAAACGATTTGAATGCGCTTACGAAGTATGGCATTGCAAATGTACCGGGCTCAAACAAGCTCAACTCCGATATTTTGCGTTATCATGAATTCTTGCCTTTTGTTACGCCGGATGGCGTGAGCCGGGACGACGGCGATCGAGGCGCTGTCAACAGCGACCGCCAGAGGCTGGAGATCAAAAGCAACACTGGCGCAGCCAATATTGCTGCAAATAGTGTGGGCGGCGACATTATGACCCACCACTGGAGGTTTATGCTCCCGTCGGAAACTTTAAGGTTTCAGCATGATGTTGGTGATAAGCGTGCCGGTGATTTTATTGAGCCCCACAGATTTTGGCACATATTCCAATTGAAAGAAGTAGCAGGCAACGCAGCCGGCCAGCCAGTGACTACTCTTACATTGGTTTCAAGTGGAGGTAAAGGACAGCTTGAATTCAGGAACAATCCTGATGGCAACTACGCGGACCGAATAAAGCCATTGTTCACAATTCCATTTGACAAGGTCGTTGACCGCTGGCTTGATATGGAAGTAACGATTCTAACCGCCGATAAAGGTTATGTTTACGGTAAGCTAGTCGACCTGGAAACAAACAATGTGATGTTCGAAGGCGGTATGACAGCCGAAACCTACAGGCGCCCTGAAGTGAAAAATCCAACGACTGGTAGAGACGAAAGAGGTGATCTGCCTATAGAATCAGGTCAGCAAAACCGTTCCAAATGGGGGCTTTACCGGGGTTTGTATAATGGTGAGGGAGATGCGGCCTATAAAGATGAATTCCAAGCCGCAACTATGTATCTGGCAGATGTTCATTTAGTCAAAAGGGATAAAGACAGCTATATTTTTCCTGATGGCTGGAATCCCAATATACAGCCTAAGGACGTTACAGCATGGGCCAGGCCGTTGGGAATCATGGCTTCCAAAGGCACTGCTTTTAGTAGCTTAGGTTTGCCTACGCAGCTTGATGCAACCTTGAGTACAGGGAAAACAGAGAAGGTGAACGTAACTTGGAACTCGACCGACTACCAGCCGGATAGCACGGGCACAAATAAGATTTATGGAAAATTTAATGGCATTGGGATTACGAACCTGCAAAATATTCAGCCCTACATTGAAGTTACCCTTACGGATTATAAAAACTGGGCGGTAACTCCAGGGGCCAAAATAAAGGTTGTTTCTTCAGGAACCAGTAACCCCAAAGAATACTTTATTGATGACGAAGCAACCAACTATTGGCAGGCGAACAGTTCTCTGGTTACCCCGGACGCAGGCAATCATCAATACTGGGCGGCTGTGCAGATGGAAAAGAAAATAGAAGTTAGCAAAATTCAAATTGAATGGACCAATAATAGCAGCTATTTGAACAATTACCAGATGTACTATACCAATGATGCCGCCGCTTATGATGAACTAGTGGAGGGTAATAACTTTTCTACAAGTACCAAGGGAACGGAGAAACCGCTTCAGACTGCACACGGAGGCTCATGGATTCCAATATCCGGAGTAGGGAAAACGACACCATTGAGTAATAACGAAAAGGTTGATCAAACATTAACCACACCGATTGCAGCTCAATATGTGCTGCTTGTATCCGATGTCACACAAAGTAAACCCAATGGAAGTGGTGTTGGAATTCGTAGTAATGTATTCAGAGTCTTCGGAGAGACTTCTCGATCCTTAACCATCAACAAGAATAGCCTAAACCTTGCAATCGGCAAAACAGAGTCTCTTCAAGCCGAAGTATTACCTGAAGAAACACCGATTAAGAAGGTAACTTGGGAATCGGCAAATCCATCAGTGGCAACTGTTGATGCAAATGGTTTAGTAACCGGTGTAAGTGCAGGTACGGCTGTAATAACCGTAAGCTATGGAAGCTTGAGCCAAACTTGTACGGTTACGGTAGCGGATGTTCCGGTAATTCCTTCAGGTTCGGTAAGTCTGTTGGCTCCATCCCGATTCACACCTCAAGCAGGCGTGAATCTCAAGGTGAGCTCTGAAGCTTCTGATCATCCGGGAGTAGACGCTTTGCTATCCGGTGGTAGCGGCTATTGGCGTAATTCAAGCTCAGATGTATATAAAAGTAACTATTCGCCATCCTCCTTGGCATTAACGGTTGACTTTGGCACTCCAAAAACGATTGATAAGTTGTACCTTGAAATACCCAACATCATCTCAAATATTCAAAGTAATGCGACAAGATTTGAAGTGTATTACTCCAATGACCCCAAATCTTGGGCAAGTGCTCCCGTGGCATCCGACTCTGATAAGGCGAACAATTACGACTGGAAGGCAAATGGATGGACGCTGGCCGGCGGAACGGAAACGGAAGGTTTGTGGTCTTATGTAACCTACAATGGTCAAAAATGGGGCTATGATACCAAGACATTCGTTTACCCGTTTACAGCCCGGTATGTGATGGTAAACACAGTACTGGTTGGCCCCCGCGATAAGCGTGTGGATGATACCAAATCGATGATGGGTATATCCGGATTGGCTATTTATGGAAAGGACTCGGTAACCAACGCAACCGGATTGGTACCCGATAAGGAAACTTATAGTACATGGGATCAGGTTTCACCTATATCTACCCATATAAACCTTGCTAACGGGCAGGCGCTTACGAGCATAACCAAAGGTGACACTGCGCTTCGTCAGGATAATGACTACTCTCTATCAGGCAATACGGTTACATTGACACTCCCATACCTTGCCAAATTGCCACTAGGTACCAATGAATTTACGTTTCATTTTAACAACGGCAACCCGTCTATATTTGCATTGAACGTAACAGCACGCGGTTATGGCGAGAATAACAAGACAATCAAGATGAACGCAATTGCTGGCGTATCTCCTTATAACATTTTGGGCGGCGCTATGGGTACCGACGAACCGGTAGAAGGCGTGACTAAAAGGATAAGAGACGCTTACCACGCATTTTACGGTGATCAGCCTCGGGCAACTGCGGCCGACGATCATATCAAGAGCATTTGGGACAGCACACTGAAAAAAGATGTGTTCAAGATCTTTGAATACGGTAGAGGCTTGAACAATGAATTCATCGAAAAGACTCGTGATGGCGAATACGGTCACAAGGGTGTTTTTGACTGGAATTTAGGCTATGTTGTTGACGGTGCTGCTACTACGGATAGGCAACGGGTTGAAATTCGCCCTAGCGAAGATTCAACTGGCGATTTTGTAGCCTACGAAGGTGACTTGGTTTCTTATGATTGGCTCTGGAATATACCGGATGGCAACCAGTGGAATCAGCCTAACTTCAGGCATATCTTCCAGTTGAAGGCTACGAATGCCCAAGCGGCTGATACATTACAGGGCGGCAACACCGGAGGTGAGAACGGCGCTTATATCATCGCTATGTCGATTTCCGGAACGACCAGCAGGGATCTTGTAGTGAATCACAACCGATATGACGGCGATAAAACCCTTATGAGAATTCCGTTAAAAGAAATCGATGGGCATTGGATTAAGGTTGAGCTTAACGCGCTTATTTCGGATAGCGGCTGGCTTACAGTCAAGATAACGGATACAGTAACCGGTAAGGTATACACCTTCGATAGCCCGGATGTGTATCAAGTGTTTCCAAACCAAGGTGCAGGCGACGGTATCAAAGACTTATGGAGAAGACCGGAAAGAAGCGGCAGCTTTGAAACCGAGTATCCAGCTACTTTTGATCAATATGAGCGTCCCAAGTGGGGCATTTATCGCAGCTCCGCTAACGGTACAAACTCTGCTTATGATGCTGAGCTTCAGCTTGCCGACATTACCATAAGTAAGGTGGCATCAGGGATATCATCTGTAAACCTTGCGCTTAACAAAAAAGCATATAACGTAGGCACGACAGAAGGCGCAAACCCGATCCAGTTGCAATCTGCGAAGGCCAATGAATATGGCAATGCGGACAAATTGACTAAGGGCGTACTGCAAGATCCAACAAAATGGAATGTAACCAACGTGACCAGTCTGGATCAAATCGGAAATTATTCATGGCTGGGAACTAATGGAGACAGAAAAGGCAGCTTCGTAATAGACCTTGGCCAGGCAATGGATTTCAGCCAAATGAGACTCTTTGCAAAATCCAACAGGTTAAAAGGCGTTACCGTATATGTATCTGATGATTTCACAAACCATTCATCTTCAGCAGATTTTGACGCCATGACATTTAAACAAGTGGATATCAAGACAGCCCAAGGTTTTACGTATGCTACTGGCAACAATAATGGCGGTACGGATTCAGAAGATAGTTCGTATCCAATAAACCTGGGTAAGACATATCATTCAAGATACATTAAAGTATCGGTAGAGAATGCATCCGGCGGCAATACAGGTGCGGATCTAACAGGGCCTCCACGTCTTACACAAGTTCAAGTGTTTAATGCGCCACGTCCTCCACAGAATCTAATTGTTGAAGCTAGCGGTTCAGCTAAAATTCTGAAGTGGGATTCTAATGATTTAAGCGAAGGCTACACGGTTTATGATGGAACAAAGGTACTTGCCGACTTACAGAAAGGCGCAACGAGTTATACTTTACCGAGTGACATGACCGATCTGTCCAAAGTCGCCGTCAGGTCAAAGGGAACAGATCCGTATTCTCGTAAATTTATGATTTCGGCACCGGCCATACCAGCAGATCCACTAGTGCTCCCGAAAATTGTAGGCATTACTCCAGTAAGCATAACTACAAAAGTAGGTATAGCACCCATTATGCCGACGGTTGTCTCCGCGGTTTACAGCAATAACACGACCCAACAGCTTGCTGTAGCCTGGGACAATATCAACGCATCCCAATATGCATCAGTAGGCAGCTTTACCGTTCAAGGAACCGTTACGAGCACAACTTATAAGGCATTAGCGAACATTACAGTTACTTCAGTGGATATCCCCGCGCCAGTAATTGTAAGCATTACACCGATTAGCATCACAACAAAAGCAGGGACAGCACCTACATTGCCGACGGTTGTCTCCGCGGTTTATAACAACAACACGACCCAACAGCTTGCTGTAACGTGGAACAACATCAACGCATCCCAATATGCATCGGCAGGCAGCTTTACCGTTCAAGGAACCGTTGCGGGTACTTCCATTAAGGCCGAAGCGACAATTACGGTCATACAGCCTATATGGCCAAGTAATTCTAGTCTAACCGTTACTGCGGTGACAGCAAGAACAGCAACCTTAAATTGGACTGCTGCGCAAGCGAGCAGGGGGGTAACCGGTTATAAGCTTTATAGCGTAACTGCCAATACTTACTCAGAACTTGCATCGATTGGTAATGTTCTAATGTATGAGCTGACAGGTTTGACACCAAACAGCAACTATACGTATATAATTCAAGCGATTGATACGGATGGTACTCGGAGTGTTTTTGGACCGACGGTTAGCTTTAACACAGCTTCTGTTACCTCGAGAACACATACTGGCAGCACACCTGCACCGGTAACAGATTCCGGCAATACTACGACATCCACAACGGGCTCATCCGGAAGTAGGGTTACTCTTGATCTAGAAAAAGACGCAAAAGTAACCAAAGAAACAACAGCAGATGGAAAGACGGTAACGAAAGTCACTGTGGACGCCGATAAGCTGGATAAAGCCTTATTGAATTCGCTTGTCGTGATCGAAGTGAAGGGAAGTGATTCAACAGTTCAAGTAGAACTGCCAGGCAATGCGATTCTGAATGCTAACAGTAAGCAAAACAATCCGGTGATTCAGATTCAAGTGAATGGTGCTTCTTATGAGCTGCCTGTAGGAGTGCTTAAAAATATTCCGAAGGATTCAATCGTAACCGTCAGGATTTCTAATGTATCCGGTAAAGCCAGAGACGATGTAAATACAGCGGTGAGAGACTTGAACGTGAAGCAAGTGATCACGAACCCGATCGAATTTACGATCTTGGTCAACGGTAAAGAAATTAGTGACTTCGGCGGAGTGTACGTGAAACGTACCATTGTATTGGGTATGATGACGGTTGATTCGAGCAAAATAACTGCGGTATGGATGGACTCGAACAATCAATTCCACTTTGTACCAGCCACAATCACAACGAATAACGGTTCTGTCGAGATTTCGATTCGTTCTCCGCACAATAGCATTTACACAGTTATCCAGTCCGATAAATCATTTACCGATTTGCAAGGGCATTGGGCAAAAGCGGATATAGAACTGCTGGCGAA
This sequence comes from Paenibacillus foliorum, assembly GCF_013141765.1. Classification (GTDB taxonomy): domain Bacteria; phylum Bacillota; class Bacilli; order Paenibacillales; family NBRC-103111; genus Paenibacillus_S; species Paenibacillus_S foliorum. The sequence continues at coordinate 55,363 of NZ_WHOD01000045.1, read as the reverse complement.
TAAGCGGATCGTAAACGGTACAACTGATCAGCAATTTGCACCGGAGCTCAACATTACACGTTCCGAGTTTGCCGCCTTGTTGGTTCGTTCACTTGGATTGGTTGAAGTGAAGGCTGATGGATTCCGTGATGTACAACCAAGCGACTGGTTTGCCGGAGCCGTAGGTACGGCGTACAAAGCGGGACTGATCACAGGTTATGAAGATGGTACGTTTAAGCCAAACGATAAAATCAATCGTGAACAAATGGTGGCAATGATGATTAGGGCGATGAGATTCGGAGGCAAGGAAATCCAGGCCGACAACGCTATATTGAATCGGTTCGCCGACAGCTCGGAGATAGGCGACTGGTCGAGAGCATCCGTCTCCCAAGCACTGTCAGTTGGTCTCATTCAAGGAGTATCGGACAACGCCTTCATGCCTAATGAACCTGCAACGCGTGCACAAGCTGCTGCTATTCTGAAGCGCATGCTGCAATCGCTACAATTTATCAATTGATTCACTCAAGGCCGTCAAGCTTCTTGACGGTCTTTTGTACGTAAAAATTGAACGCTGTAGCAGGTTATTTACTATGGATTCTGTATCAAGGAACTAGAATAGCTTACCGTTCTTGTCAGTGGCCCCTGATCCTAAGGCCGCCGCCTGAGACTGTTGTACAAATAAAAATGAATGGTGTCCGATAACTATGTTGATTACATAGTTATTGTTATGTAAACAAATTAGGCCGGGAGAGATATTGCCTTTAGCTTTTTTTTACGGTTCTCATAAAGGAGAGGGGGCAGTATACCATCTTTAGCAGCTATGGTATAGTTTTACTATTCTCAAAATAGATAATGATTTCATAAATGGTAGATGAAAGTACGATTTTATCGAGAAACACTGAGGTGAACGATGAATACGAAAGAACAGTATGAGTGTTATATGAAAGAACACTTTACACAGATAAACACGTATCCCTTCTATATATACCATCAAGTTCCATCGTGGATTCGATTTGAATTGGGATTACCAGGTCTTTGGAAGGAAAATAAGGAACTGTATTTAAACCATGTATATAAACGTTCAAAAACGATTTTTGAAGAAATGAATGAACCTTTAGATGATATTTTCTTATTAGTAATCAAATATGGTGATCTAACCAATAAAAACAAATATAAGAAGCTTAAGATATTTGACAAGTATTTAAAAGATAAAGAACTCTTAAAAGGACTACATGTAATAAAAAGATTATGGGCAGAAAATGAAGATGAGGAAAGGCAAGTTACCTACTCATATATATTAAAATGTAAAGTTTCTGACATTCGTTATACTTCATTATTAAAAGCAATATCTCATGTGGATTTTTTAATTAAACCTTATGTTGAACAAAGTTGTTTTTTTATTAATACAACCAAGAATTATATTTTCCACATGTATGATGATAGAGGATTAGATGTATTTTCGACTAATAATCAGACGTTAAAGGGGATATATACCAAATTTAGTGATTGGATTTTAGATTATGATAGGAAGAAAATAGATGAAATATTTGAAGAAGGATTATATGGCCATGAAGAATCGAATGAAGAAAAATCACTCAGAGAGTTAAAAGACCAGGATAAAATCCGTCAACTGGATACTCACATAATTAAATTTGAAACAGCTCATGGGATTAAGCATCATTTTATTGCAGACGAAAAGCAAAAATCTGATGAATTGACTGAAACCATTCAAAAAATGGGGTATGATTTTAATTCAAAAAAATTAACTGACGGTAATTTGGTTTTTACAGCCACTAAGCCTTGTCAATTGTATCAACATCAAGTATCAGTTCAATCGGGATTGATGTCATTAGTAGCGAAAAAACACAGAGTTCTTTATGAAGGATGGACATTGTAGCTTTATAAAAGCACGATTTTATTAACAAGAGAGTGATTCTAATGGACATTGACGATAAGAAAATTGCCGAAAAGGTCTTAAAGCACTTATTTAGGGGCTAGAATCATGTTTATGATAGGTGGTGTTATTAGTTGGTTGATGTATTTGTTTAACAAAGAGTAAGCGCGTTGAAAGGCAACAAAATAAGATAAAACGATGAATAACGGTATTGGGAAGTGATCGCTTGAATGAATAGAGTAAACATTACCCTTATGATGGTTGCAGTAATTATTATTCTATTGATATTAGTCCTAATCACAGCAGCAGATATTTTCGGGTATTTAATCAAATTGATGATTCAATGGATACTCCACATAAAATAACGGTTTTAATAGGAAGGAGAAAATAAGATGTCTAGAACAATTGAATTTACTAAGAACACTATAATATTACATCTAAGTGGATTGACAAGTTTAGCAGCGTTAAAAAGACAATTGGAAATCCCATATTCATCAATAAAAGATGTGACAATTGAAGACTTTAAAGTTTCATTGTTGAAATTCAGAGTGGGTACATCTATTGCAGATATTAGAGAGGGACGTTTCATGCTGACTGATAAATGGTCGTTTATTTCATACAACAATCATAAAGACGTGGTAGTGTTACGGTTGAATAATCATGAATTTGAGAATGTCGTTTTTCAAATTAATAATCCAGAAGAAGTAAAAAGGCAGATTCAAGAGCATATACCAAAATAAAACGATGATTTCATTTGGGACCAGATTAACCTTAGGGTTATTACTTGTAGCATTGTACTTGATTAAAATTCTGTTTACCCAGCACTATGTAACCAAAAAAGGCGGAATTAGTGATGAAAATCAATAATGAGTATTTCTTAAAACATTGGAGAAAGCCTCGTTTTAGCATTATTTTATTAGCTATTATTCTATATGTTTGTTCCTTTGTTGGTTTTTATACGGTCTGTAGTATCACAGAGCATGGGGGAACTCGCCAGTAATGTACCTGGTAGTGAAAAAAGCAAAGAAGCTTACGAAACTTATGTTGAAATAGGTGAATTGTTAAGTGGAAATATCAAAGAAGAGGTTATTGGTGTATTAGAATCGAAGTTTCTGAGTTCGCCACTCTATCCTAAGATTCTGATAGCTTGGTGTCTGGCAAATACATATAGTAGGTTAGACTTAATGGAAAAGTCCAGTGAAAAACTAAATTATTGCAAAGAGATAGTGCCTTATTGTAAGCCCTTATTAAGAATCGTTGAAAATTAAGGTACAGTCATCTAACGTAAACTTTAATATGGTTCTAGCTACTGAGACAGAGAGGTCTCCCATTAGCCGCGAAACGGCTTGGGAGACCTTTTTTTGTACTTATTACTTTTGCTCCCTCCCTAATTAACAAAGCCGAAGGTAAGACATTATCGAGTTAAACGTATGCTGCAATTTGCGGCAAAAAAGAAAGGAGCCTATAAACTGGTGTTTAGGTCTGATCAAATCAGAATATATATATAAAAGTCATTCTATTGGCAGTACTGTTTTTTTCTTTTATTTGAGTATTTCCTAGATTCGATATGTTTTGCGGAATACTGAAGGGCTCAAGCTATAAGTATTCGTGAAGACGCGGCTTAGATAAAATCCGTTCTGGTAGCCGCATTGCTGCGCGATCGCCTCTAAAGTAAGCTCTGTATTGAGCAGCAGATTACTTGCTTTGCTCATTCGAAGAGCTGTTAAATACGCAATAGGTGTTACTCCCATAGCTGCTTGAAAACGCCTAGAAAACTGTGATTGGCTTAGAGATGCACGATCAGCCAGCTGCATCAAGGATAGTGGCTCATATGCATTATTCTGGATATGAAGAACCGCAGTACGGATAATAGGGTCATTCGCTGTGATATGGAAGGTTTTATCTTGATGTTCTGCTGCGCACATGTATAGAATATCCATCAACAAATGCTGCTTATAAGCGAACCGATCGTGTATATTCGAGTCAGATAATTCACGTATGCACGCAAAGGTCGAAGAGAAGCGATCGATTCGATGAAAGGAAATTTTTCCGAAAGGCACATCTGGTCCGGGTTGTATAACACGTCCTTCATTATCATACCAATTGAATTCTATGAATAGAAAAGAAAGTACCCCGACCGCTTGGCGATATAGGGTCACTCCAGGGGGACAAAGGATGAGTTCTCCGAATTTCGCACGTCCCTTATCCTCGCCTATTCGATAATCGAAGCTGCCATCATCGGCAGTCAATATCACCCAATTGCTGTAGGTATCCTCTGTCAACATAAAGGACCGTTTGATCAAAGTGTTGTACCAACGTATTAATTTCACTTGGAAAGACTGCTCCAGCATAGATAATTTCTCCTCTCTACACCACACAAAAAAGGATATGAAAATTGATGATTTATTGCATGGAATATAGGTAATTCAAGCAGTAATATTATATCAAGAAATGAACAAAAACTATATATTAGATATGAGGATGTGTTGAATATGAAAATTACGAAGATGCTAACTCCCGAACAGTTAAATGCTTATCATGAAAATGGCTATCTTGTTCTACGTAAAGTATTTACTGCTCAAGAAGCCGCTGTTTGGCGTCAAGAAAGTGAAAGGCTGCTCAGCTTGGACGAATATCTCGATCCGAACAATTTGCGTGTCGGTTACCGAAAGATAGAAGAACGTTCAATTATTGAGAAGATTGATCCTGTACAGGATCTTTCCGGAGTGTTCCAGGGTTTAGTGAACGATGCACGCATTTTGGCACCGCTTCGTGATATTTATATGGATGAGCCGGTACTTTTTAAAGACAAGCTTATTTACAAGCTTCCTGGTGTTACCGGATATACGATGCACCAAGATGCTGCCTGGTGGCAAGGATTCCCGATAGAAGGTCTGATTTCAGTCATGGTTGCGGTTGACGGCGCTTCGACAGAGAATGGGGGATTGGAGCTATTTCCAGGCTATCATGATCGGCTTCGTTCAACTAATGGGGAGCTCCGCAATATGAACGCGGAGGAGATTGCTGAAATTGATTCGTCTAAAGGGCAAATCGTGGAGACAGAACCGGGCGATATTATCCTATTCCATTCGTTCACTCCGCATCAAAGTGGACCCAATATGGCAAACGTAAGTCGTCGCCAATTATATTTGACTTATTCTCCAGCGAAAAACGGGCAGCTCTACCATGCACACTACCAGCACTATTGCCGATATGTAACTGCGGGGAGAATCGAGAATGGGATGACGGAGATGTATTTCAAATAAGAATGTAAGATTGACTACCCCCGTAGAGAAATTCACCACTATGGGGGTTTTTGGTTTATGGTTGGATCAGGAAATCACAACTCAAAATTTTCTTAGCCTGTTTTCTTCTTTATGTGTACGATTCACTTAATTAAGTATTGACTTGTTCATTCGAATCGTTGTACCTTGTACCAAGGAAAGGGGGGATATTGCATGAGGAAAAAATGGGGAAATCGTCTTGTATTTGCTTATCTGCCCGTCTTCATTCTCGTTATTATCGTGTTGTTGTGGATATTTTTCGTCACCATGAGCGAGTTGTCCAAGCAGCAGGCGATAAAAGCTAATGAGATTTATGCTGAGAACACGATGCAATATGTCGATTCCAAGCTGAGGTCAATCGAACAATATATCGTCCAGACCCTTCTCGATGAGCAGTCTGTCATTGATTTCTACAGTGTGTCCCCATCGAGTCCAAATCGCTATCTTAACGACCGTGACGTGTACAAGAAATTGATCCTGCTTCGCGACAGTTTCAATGAAATCGATTCGGTCTATTTGTATCGCGCGCGTGATCAGGTCATCTTAAGCGATACTTCAATGCTGGCGCTCGAACAATTCACCAACAGTCAATATGTGAACGCTTTAATGGCCGCTCCCTCTGCCAATCACTGGAGCGTCGGTCGCGAGTATATCGATAATGCTGGTGTATCAACGCCAGTTGTGTCTCTGGTTAAGCGCATGCCATTGCCGCTTGGCACAGATGGGATATTAGTTGTAAATATAAAAATACATACACTCTCAACACTCGTCAGCAATGTAGCTCGTTCTAAATTCAGTTATCTCCATCTGCTTGATGCCAATGGAGATATCATTATTGGTGAAAACATAGCAGGCAGAGGAGGTAGCGTAGATCGGACAGATTTTACTGTAATGAAATCCGACTACACAGGTTGGACGATCCGTAGTGGATTTGTAGACGGCATTGTTTTTCGTTTTCTATCGAGCCTCAACACATTCTGGATGGTGATCGGCATCATCACGATTCTTGCTGGTGCATTATGGATCGTATATGCGAGTCGGCAGAACTACAAGCCGATTCAGTCACTATTGGAGCGGCTCTCATCCGTTCCGCTTCAACGACCCCATATACTTGGGCAAGTCAAGTATGATGAATTCAAAATTATTGACAATCTGCTTGATCATCTGCTCGAGCAATTCAGTAAGTATCGACTAGAGAACGATGAGAATTTCAGCTACCGTCGGCGATATTTGTTCGAAGAATTGCTGACTGGAGGACAGCTTCGGCAGGAAGGGGAATGGGAGAGGGAGTTATCGCACTTTGGATTTCAAGAAACGTACGATCATTACAGGGTGGCCATTATTGAGATCGACAAGTATTCTTCATTTACCTCCACTTACAATAATAAAGATCAATATTTAATTAAATTCATCATTGATAACGTCATTCAGGAATTGAATCAGAAAGCGGACATTGCGATCTGTCCAGAATGGATTGAAAAACATCGGTTATGCATTGTTTGTCAGCTGCCAAATGATAATGATGTCGATGATCGGTTCCGGGAAATTATGCGCAAAACGGTGGCTTGGATCCACAAAAATGTGGCGATTACGATCACCTGTGGACTTGGAACGAAAGTGTCAGGCATTCATAGGGTATCTAGTTCGTATGATGAAGCTTTAGAAGCACTTGGTTATAAGACAACGTTCGGAGTCAGCAGCGTCATTGAATTCACAGATATCAATAGCAAAACCGGGGAGGAAATCTTCCGCTCACTCCCCTATATCCGTGAACTGGTCCATTTCTACAGACTAGGCGAATCTGATTGGAAAAAACATTACAATGCCCTGTTTGCCGAAATTCGCGTACAGCGCTTTTCACGGGAACAAGTTGCCAATCTGATGAATTATTTATTATTTCATTTCTATAAGGAAATGTCGGGATTGTCCGCAGAATATTTGGAATGTTGGCGCGAATATGCAATGAATCCAATTAACGAATGGATTGTGAACTTTGATACGATAGATGAATTGGAGGAAGAACTGCGTAGTATTCTGGAGGATGCCGCTCTGAGACTGGATCTACTTCGCACACAGCGGAGCCAGCACGAACTGATTGACCAAGTGAAAGCGTATATAGAGAACGAGTATAACAGCTCCGACTTTTCGCTTGTCATGCTGAGTGAGAGGTTCAAGCTGACACCTAATTATTTAAGCCGCTTGTTTAAAGAAGAATTCGGTGAGAAATTTATTGATTATTTGGCTGGCTTGCGAATAGAACAAGCCAAATATTTGCTGTCCACAACATCCGCGCCGATCCAGGAAATCGCATTGAAGGTTGGCTATACACATACCTTTTCATTTATCCGCGTATTCAAGAAACTTGTGGGTCGAACACCTGGCGATTACCGCAAGGAGTATCAGCAATCTTAAACATCCATTGATGAAAATGACCGATTCGGGGAACGATCAACATAGTCCCTATTGAACCGGTCTTTTTTGTTGATATTGGGGGAATTGTGGAATCAGAGTCTTGTGTAAAAACTGTGCATGGAATGCGCCCTAGTCTCGCAAGGCTGTCGACAAACAGCTGTGAATCCAAGCTTTTTGCTGATTATTGAAATTGTGTATCACCTCTAAATGTGTGAATTGTCCGCAATCGGACTTTGATGTAGTGTTGGTTTGTGAGCGGAATACAAACGATCACAATGATGCGATACTACGCTCGGCAGGGCGACATAGGAGGTGAAGTCTCATGCGAGTATCTTCGAAACAAACAGCTTTGGAAATGGAAATGTCGATTCCAACAAGAGATATGAAGAAGAGGTCCAGCAAGTATAAGTATCTGAAGCAAAATATTCCACTCTATATTATGCTCACTCCCGCTATTTTTTGTTTTCTCATATTCAAATACGCACCAATGGGTGGGATCGTCCTTGCATTCAAGGATTATAACTTTTGGGATGGAATCTGGGGGAGTTCATGGGTCGGATTTAAGCATTTTGATTATTTGTTTAACAACCCACAAGGATGGAAAATAATCCGTAATACGTTCATGCTGAGCTTACTAAGTTTTATCGGGTTTCCATTTCCTATAATGGTTGCTTTGCTGCTGAATGAAGTTCGGAAGATGTGGTTTAAGAAAATGGTGCAAACACTTCTATATTTGCCTCATTTTCTCTCCTGGGTTATTGTCGGCGGCATCTTTATCACCTTGTTTTCACAGGATTCCGGCATGGTGAACGACATTCTGGAGAAGCTGACCGGCGAAAGGTATCCTTTTCTATACAAGCCGTTCGCATGGACCGCGGTGTATCTCAGTTCAGGAATTTGGAAAGAAGCTGGTTTTTCCGCAATTATTTATTTGGCGGCACTTACGACGATTGATCCGAGCTTGTACGAATCGGCTGCAATTGACGGTGCGGGCAAATGGCGTCAGATGTGGCACGTGTCACTTCCGGGCATTCGACCTACGATTATTTTACTGTTGATCCTTGGGGTAGGACGAGTAATGGAGGTCGGTTTCGACCACATCTATGTGATGCAGAATCGAGTAGTCGCCGATATTTCAGAGGTCATTAGTACCTACACGTTCAAGACGGGAATTCAGGGGGGAGAGTTTGGTGTTCCCGCTGCGATGGGTTTGTTCGAGTCACTGGTAGGCTTCGTATTGGTGTTGACGGCAAACCAGATTGCCCGTAAATTCAACCAGAGCTTATGGTAATCCGGCATGAAAGGAAGTGGGAGCGTGAGAGAGACTTACGCGGGGAAATGGTTTAATGTTATTGTACATTTAATTCTGCTGTTAGCGGCCATCAGCTGTCTTATTCCGTTAATCAACATTATCGCAGTTTCGTTCAGCGATTCGGCGGCCATCGATTCAGGGTTCGTCTGGTTGTGGCCTATTCATTTTAATCTGGAAGCTTATAAAACATTGTTTCTCGGCTCCAGAGTCATCCCCTCGTTTTTGAACAGCTTGCAGATCACGTTGGGAGGGACTTTCTTAAGCTTACTCTGCACTACACTTGCCTCATATGCGTTGTCACGTAAATATTGCTATGGTCGCAAATTTATTACACTGGCTATGGTTTTTACGATGATGTTTAGCGGTGGGCTGATTCCATTCTTTCTTTTGATGAAAAGCCTCGGACTGATTAATACCTACTGGTCGCTATGGCTCCCCGGATTGGTCGGTGCGTATAATCTGTTGATCATGCGGACCCACTTCGAAGGGATTCCTGTCGAGATAGAGGAGTCTGCTCGCATCGACGGCTGCGGTGAATGGAGGCTTCTTGTGCAAATAGTTCTTCCTTTATCTATGCCAGTTATTGCGACGATTTGCTTATTTCTAGCTGTCGGCTACTGGAATTCCTTCCTAAACGTACTCATATTCATCAACGATGCGGAGAAGATGAATTTGACCGTATTTGTTCAGCAGATGGTGCAGAGTCAGAGCATGCTGATGCAGACGATTGCCCTACAACCTGAAGATTTAAACAATATGTCGCCTGAGGCCGTGAAAGCCGGAGGCATTGTCATCATGACGCTGCCGATGCTGATCGTATATCCTATTTTGCAAAAGTATTTTGTGAAAGGTGTGATGCTTGGTGCTATCAAAGGTTAACCCGGAAAATAGCGATAGGAAGAACGGGTTCAAAAGCAGTCCATTAATACCAAATGGGGGAAAACAACAAATGGCAGGAAAAATGAAGATAAGTACGTTTACGACAATGGCTGTCGTGTTGGCGACAGGGACGCTGCTTGCTGCTTGTAGTAAATCGAGCGAAGAGGGAGGCAGAGCCTCCGTCTTGCCAGCCAAAGAGGGATCATCGGCAGCACCGGAGAAACGGGGTAAGATCAAGATGTCTCTCTACGATCGTGGTAACACTCCGCCCGCGGAAGGAACGGTTACGAATAACCGCTGGACAAAATGGATTAACGAGAACGGGCCAGCGGATGTCGAATTTGTCGCTGTTCCGAGGTTTGAAGCGAAGCAGAAGTTTAACACTCTGTTTGCTTCCGGAGAAGCTCCGGACGTTATTAACGAATTTGAAACTGGCTATCGGGATCAACTCTATAGCCAGAAGCAACTGCTGCCACTGGAGGCTTTGATCAAACAATATGCGCCGAACTACAGCAAATTGCTGGAAAAGTATCCGATCATGCGCCAAATCGGTACAAAACCTGACGGAAAGTTGTACGAAATCGGGCGGGTTATTCCTAGCTCCGTACAAATAGCCGTATTCATCCGCACCGACTGGCTAACAAAACTTTCATTACAAGTACCGCACACGCTCGATGATCTGCTGAAAGTGGCAAAAGCGTTCACAGAACAAGATCCGGACGGCAATGGGAAGAAGGACACATACGGTTATTCACTCGCCTATTTAGGGGATGAAGCGATTGATGCTATGAATGGCAATACGCTGTTTATTAAAGATGACAAGCTGATCGAAGAAGATGCGAGAATGAAAGCGGCCGTTACCTTCAAGAAACGACTGTTCGACGAAGGCGTTGTTGATCGTGATTATTTGACGGACAAGAACGGCGAGAAAGCAAAAAAAGACTTTTTGTCTGGAAAGCTCGGAATCTATGTGGCTGACAACCCTAACGTTGATTTATTAACGACACTCCGCAGCACAAATCGAAATGCAACGATTGCCCCTATGCTTATGCCTAAAACGGAGTTCGGACAATACACGATCAGAATGTTAAATCCGCTTCAGATGACGACGGTGGTATATGCGGGCTCGAAGGATCCGGTTGCTGCAGTGAAAACGATCGACTTCATGATAGCTGAACCTACGTGGAAATCGCTCAAATTCGGTACGGAAAACGTACATTGGAAAAATGACGAGCTAGGATGCCCTAGACCAATTAATCCGGATTTACGTAAAATTGAAATAGGCTATAACACTGATTTGTACATGGGAGCGACAACGATTGATTCCAAAGAAGTATGCAACGTTCCTGTCCTTGACAAGAATATTCCTAATGCTGAAGAATGGGCTGGAATCAGACAAGAAACACGTGTCTTATACGAAAATCCCGCAATACCGTTATACACTTTTACGCATGGCGAGCATATGCCAACGCTTCCAGCCGATTTGTTGAAAATCAATAATGACTGGATCCAGCAAAGCAAGGATCTTATTGCTAAGACTGTAGTCAGTGGCGGTGCTTATACCGTTGATCAGGCGATGAATGATCTCAAGAGCTTGAAGCAGAAGATCGGCCAAGACCAGACGATCGATTGGTATGCGAAATGGTTCGAACAGAATAAAAAGAATGCGTTCCTTACCAAGGACATTTACCAGTTCCTAGCTAAAAAATGAGGAATGAAGGATAGAATGATTTAAATATATGGAGGAGCTTTCTATGAGTCGCAAATTGTATGTGCCAGAGCTTACCGTACAGAAGTCTAATGAACAGTTCGAACGCAGAAGATATGGACTGCTGGAGCAGCTAGCTGGGGCTGACTTGCCGGATATTTATGGAGGATGGGCGATTGCCAATTTAAGCTTGAACCGCAAGGTTGCAGAGGCGAATATTCGTTTGCAGCGGGCAGCATTATGGTTCGAAAACCCGCACCCTCATGGCAGAGATTTGCGTGGGGAATGCGATTTTGCCGCGATGAAGCTTTGCCGTGCTTATCTGGAATTCGGACAGGATGGCGGGCTCCTAGATTCGTTGACTTTAGAGCGTATCAAGGCCTTTTTCCTAAATAGTGATTTCCAAAGTATGTATGATTCGGAGAATCATCATCTGCTGTTTCACACGAGCCGTTATTTAATGGCGCATGTGTATGGGCGGGAGAAATTCAGCGAATATGGGTGCGATGGAGCCAAGTTGGCGGAAATGGATAGGAGTTGGCTGGAGCAGTTTATTCGTTTCCGGGCGCGTCGAGGTTGGGGAGAATTTGACTCGACATGTTACTTTGGTCCGGAATGGGAGTGCTTGACGACGCTGTACGATTTTGCACCGGACGTCAGATTGAAGCAAATGGCTGGTATGATGCTGGATGTGCTGTTAACTGATCTGTTGTTGGAAACGCTGAATGGTATGTGCGGAGGCGCACATGGTCGTATATACAGTAATCATGCGCTCAACTATGCCAAAGACTCCGTTTACCCGCTCATGTATCTGTATTTCGGCAATGTCGATCCGTCCACCTTAGGGGAAGACTGTTTAGTTGATGCGTTATTGTCCGGTTATCGGCCCAACGACATTATCATGGATATTGCACTCAACCGTTCTGATACTTATGAGAACCGTGAACGGAAGCATTTGCACAATATGGACGATTGTCTTCCGGCTGCCCCCCTTGAAGGAAGTATTCGCAAATATACGTACCGAACCCCAGATTATGTGATGGGCTGTGTACAGTACCAGGACAATTATCCAGATATTCCAAGCGCGATATACGCCCATCACGAGCAGCACGAATGGGATTTGACGTTTGGAACGAACACGATGGCCAGACTGTTTACCCATCACTCGGGGATAGATGGTAATGAACATGGCTATTGGACGGGGGATCTGGGCTGCAAATGCGGTTCTGGCTGCGGCCATTTCTTCCAGAATCGGACGGCGCTCATTGCCTTGTACGATATTCCACCAGAGGCTCCTTATCAGATGATTCATGCCTATTTACCGAAAAAATATTTTGATGAAGTCGTTGAAGAGAATGAATATGTATTTATTCGAGAGGGTCTGGTTTTCGCAGCCTTGAAGCTGTTGAATGGATACAAGTGGTCGGTGGGCGGACCCTGGAGTCAAATGGAAGTGTTTAGTCCTGGCGGGAAAAATGGTGTGGTTTGTGAGGTTGGACACGCAGATGATTTTGGCGATTTTGTATCATTCCGTCAAGAAATCGCAAGCAACCCTATTCAGTTTGACCGCAACTCGATGACTCTGACCTATCAGTCCCGGCGATCCGGACAATTGATGATTGACGTCTCAGGGAACAGGGAGTTGGATGGGAAACCTGTGGATTTGGAATATGCATCCTATGATAGCCCTTACATGCAATCCGATTGGGATAGTGGAAAAATTCGGATTGGCAAAGACAGTCAATGGCTATTATACGATTTTATGGAACACGGATAGGGGAAACCGTGATAGGGAAATTAGCGCAGAGTAGAGGCGAAGTGAAATCCTTATACAGAAAGGCACAAAAAGACCCGGCAAACAGGTCTTTTTGGTAAGTGATTTAATACCAGGTTGCTCTTGAAATACTTGCAAGTATATTAAATTATATATGTTTTATAAAAAAAAGTATTTGTTTGTTGGGGCACGTTACAAATTCATTTTAAGAATATGCAAACCGAGCTCTCATCTCCTAGTTATACAGCCTCCAAATTAGAGGAGGGACAGATTAAGTAGTACGACAACTGCACATAAGACAAGCAAAAATAGAGATAGAAATGCTTTCGAAATCGGATCGCGTCCCAAAACAAGATGTGCCAAGGCTCCACAAATCATCGTTATACCTAGCCAAATGCCTGAGTAAATCGCCATTATTGGGAACCAAATTCCTATGATTAAACCGAAGACACCTATGATTTCTACGGAACCCGTCAAAGTATTGAAAAATGCGGGCAGCCCAAAGTGTACGAACGAGGCTTCCATTTTTCTTAATAAGATTTGAGTCCCGAAGTATAAGAAAGCCAAGGCTAATAAGATTTGTAATAGGATAGCTGTTAACTGCATGTACCATTCTCCTTCTGAAAATTATCGTAGAGCGAACAGCATCATATCTCTAATTTACTGATTGTTTGGCTGTTTTTAATCCGAAAGCTGGCAAACAAGCTTACAAGGATCAATACAAGATGAAAAGCAATGGCGCCAATAATGCCTATTTCCATCGACAAACCGGTTGCTTGACTAATGGCGATAATCGCACCGCCAATACCGATAACAATTCCAGGCGTAAATGAATCGGAGAATTGCAAGTTAGCTGAAATTTTCCCAGCCCCTTCTTCATCCGAACTTGTGAACGCAACCGCACCGCTAGTTGGATGAGCTAATCCGATTCCAATGCCTGTAATCATTTGACCGATTACGGCAATAACAATATTGACAACTGGGACCCAAATGAGCATGGCAATTCCAATGGCGATCAGCAGCACACCGATTGATATCCGTTTATAGCGACCTTGTCCTTTATCATGAGTATCCCAGTAAGATTGCACATAGGTAGCAGCGCACCAACTAAGCGCCGCGCTTGCCACAATTAATCCGGCTATATCTGGAGCTACTCCTTTAATCTCCGTCAAGGCAAGCACCAAAAAGTTCTGCGTGCTCACATACGCGGCGAAAAATAGTCCTCGGGAAGCTAAGACTGAAGGCAACCCCTTCCTTAAAGCTAGCGTACCAGAAGGCAGCAACTTACGAAGTGGCTGCACCATAAGAAGTAAACCCAGAACTACTAAAATGATCCCCATTGGTTTAGGAAGCAAACCGAGGCCACTCAAAAATAGTCCCGTACCTATGGCTAACAAGATAGCAAGCCAAGTAATCCCAACTCCTGTTCCGTCTCCGTTTGTATCAGGTGATTTTAATTTCCTGAAAACAGGCAAGCTGAGGAGGGCTGCTAGAAGCAAGAAGGGTAAGACTCCCCAAAATATGAAGCGCCAAGACAGTTGTTGTGCAATTACACCTGCCACGTAAGGCCCGATCATCGAAGGCAAAACGTAGGCGGTGCCAAAAGCACCCAATATTTTAGTGCGTAGCTCATCAGGGTAGCTTAACGATATTGCTGTATATACGCAAGTCATCATTGCCCCTGCACCCAAGCCCTGCAAGGCACGTGATCCAATTAAAACGTACATATGGCTCGAAAGCGCTGCAACTATCAATCCTGTTGCGAACAATAGGAGAGCAGCAGTAAATGCTAAAGCAGGTCCATTACGATCAATTTGCCGACCAACTACCAATGTACCAATAATTTGTGCAAGTAGATATGCGCTGAATACCCAACCATAGAGGCTGATACCGTCTAACTCGTTTGCTATGGACGGAGCGACTGTAGTTACAGCTAATCCTTCAAAACCTACTGCCATAACGGCTAGTATGATGCCGATGGATAAGGCAAGGTACTTCGGACCAAATATACTTTGGGCCCTAGACATGTTTTTTCCTCCTCTATTTCTATATTTTATGTATACTTTGTATGTATCCGGATATTTAGTAAACATAAATCTTTACAATGTTCAATGTAAGGATCTTGATTGACTTTGTCAATGTTTTTCTTTACTATGTTCGTAATAGCATTTGGTTACTTTCTTATTAGAGATGAAGGTGTTCACTAATGAAAAAAGAATCGCAAGGAAGAGAACAAGGAAAAGAAATCCATGCTGAAAGAACAAGCAGAGCCATCGTGAAGCTATTGAAGCAAGAAGGGCGCATGGATGCCCTTCAGTTAGCTAAGCAGCTAGGTGTCTCTCGCATGGCCGTACGGCAACACCTATATCAATTAGAGGATCAGAAGCTCGTGAGCTTTGATGAGGAAGCAAGATCGATGGGGCGCCCTGCGAAAATGTGGAAATTGACCTCGGAGGCTAACCGACTTTTTCCCGACGGGCATGCCGAACTTACAGTTCATTTAATTGAATCCGTGAGGGAGGCTTTTGGTGAAGAGGGTTTAGAGAAGCTCTTGGATATTCGAAATCGAAAAATGGTCATCGAATATCAGCTTAGAGCACCAATGAGCCTTACCTTAGAGGAGAAGCTTAAAGCTTTGGCACAGAAGCGCACGAGCGAAGGGTATATGGCGGAAGTTATCGAAAACCCAGACCGTACTTTTTATTTTATAGAAAAGCATTGTCCTATCTGTGAAGCCGCATCTTCATGTTCAGGCATTTGCAGTAAAGAGCTTAGCGTTTTACAGCAAGTCCTCGGAATAGACGTAGAAGTGATAAGGAGCGAGCATCTGCTAGCTGGTGGAAACCGATGTGTTTATACGATTAAAACCATAAACTAGCGTTGATGACATAGAGATATTGTTACCAAGAAAGTCAGCAAGAAATGGCCGCTGAGCGAGTTTTTTTGCTTGCATCTTTTAGCGTAAGGTATAATGGTGACAAATTTAGTCACGAACTCGTTTATCCATTATAAAAGGGGTTGTTTGGGATGCCTAAGTCCAAAAGATTGATGGAACTGATGATGACTGTCAACCGGAAGCGGCGGTTCAAGGTTCAGGAGCTTGCCGACGAATTCGGGGTCTCAAAACGCACGATTCTAAGGGATTTGCAGGAGCTGAGCGAGCTGGGGGTGCCTCTTTACTCGGAAGTAGGTCCACATGGGGGCTATCAGGTTGTAAGGGAGAGGGTACTGCCTCCCATCGCATTCACAGAGGAAGAGGCTGTGGCGATGTTCTTTGCAGTGCACGCACTGCGCCATTACTCCTCGCTGCCGTTTGAAGCGGAATCCGCCTCGGCGTTGAGTAAGTTTTACCTTCATATGCCTGGAGACGTCCGGGACCGGATCGACGGGATGAAGGACCGGGTGGACTTCATTACGCCGACAAGGCGTGGCGATGCTCCCTGTTTAGCCATTCTTCTCGATGCGGCTGTACATCAGAAAGTGCTCGCTATCGAATACGAGTCGAAGGAGAAGGAGGAGGGTAGCCGCCGAATTCAGCCAGTCTACATTTACGCGAACAACGGTTTGTGGTATTGTACGGCTTACTGTTTCCTGCGTAAGGGTTTCCGCGTATTCCGGTGTGACCGGATTCGTGAGGCAGCTTATGACGCGTCCGGAACAGAGCCACTCGAATTAGGTGATATTCATCTCAGCAGGCGGGAGACTGCAGAGCCGAGGGAGCCAATTAGGCTTCGTGCGGAGCTAAGTCGAATCGGTGTCCAGCGCTGCGAAGCCGAGCTATGGCTCTCTCCAATGCTGCATGTGCGTGAAGACGGAAGCGGCGTGATCGATAAGGACGTTTCCCGCGACGATATCCCTTTTTATACGGAGTTCTTCATAGAAATGGGTGACGAGGTCGTTCTGGAGGAGCCAGAAGAATTGAAGGATGCGATCCGGAGGAGGCTCTCCGAGTTGCTGGCCCGATACCAATGAACGCACACAGCGAACATTAGACTCATGCGGTACTGGATAAAGTGCCTATGTCGATATACTTCTCACCGGAATTACTACGAAAGATTAGAAGTTCCTTCTTTCCTTCTTCGCTGCCTAATAGATAAATGAAAGACCCCTGAAGCTGTCAGGACCCCCAATATTACCAAAACAGCATCCAATATTTGAACAATGGAAACAGGTATACCAGTAGCAAATGAAATAAGCATGGTTATAACAGGAACGAGATTGAAAAATAGGGATGTTTTAGTAGCCCCAATTTCTTTCATGCCTTTGTTCCACCACATATAGCCTAATACACTCGTGAAAAAGGCCATAAATAGAATTGCCCCCCAAGCTCCAATCGGAATGTTTGGTAGAGGTATAGGGTTAGTTGTGAAAAGAGAAACTACGATTAAACAAATAGCCCCGATGATCATCGTATATGTGGTTGTAGATAAAGGATTTCCATCCTGAATAAATCGACGCCCAAATACACCATAAAATGTCCAACACACGTTTCCACCAAAAATGATTACATCCCCAATTGAAAATGACAACATCTTTATCGTATCGATAGAACCCTGCATAATTACTAACAAGACGCCGATAAATGCCAAGAATATACCAGCTGCTTGTATTTTGGTAATCCTGTCCTTTAATATAACCCTAGCTAAAATAGTTGTCAGTAAAGGATTCAGCGCCATAATTAACGCCCCATTTACAGATGATGTATATTTGAGACCCACAAAGAATAAGGTACTAAATCCAAAGATTCCTACAAGACCAAGTACCATATACCAGAAGGTATTCCTTTTTAGTTGATGTTTATTAATACCTTCCGTAAATATTAAAATAATCAGTAAGGTCGCAGCGGCTAACCCAAAGCGCCATGCTGCAGCAGCAAATGGAGAGAAATAACCAACTGTATATTTAGCAAGATTAAAAGAGGCTCCAGTGAAGACAGAAAAACCAACTAGCATCAAGTATATTTTTATATGTTTCATTCCTCTTCGCTCTCCCTTAGCATTGAGTGGTAGGTTACTATCATCCTAGAGTTTAAGCCCATGCCGCACGCATGTAGGAAAAATGCTGGGTTTCCCCAGCATTTTTAAATGATATTCAACATCATTCATTTCACAATCAGTCATATTGGAGCATCAGGACCAGTGAGTGGCCTGCCTGCTCGTTAATGGGTGGACATCAAGATAACTTTGTATATAATATCTTTGTTTTTTCCTCATCTTTTTTCACGAATTTGAAGTTGCTTTTTGTGATGGAAGATGGGGTTAATAAGATCTTCTTCAATTTTCTAGTTAAAGTGTAATCCATCGAAAAAATTCTTTACAACCTGATAAAAACCATTTAAGTCATCAGAATGGACACCGTGACCGCATTCTTCAAAAACTTCAAGTTTTGTATGAGGTCTTCGTGATACCATACGCTCCGCTTCTTCTAGTTTGAGCGCCCAGCTTTTTTTACCATGAACTAGCAAAATAGGACAAGTAGAGGCAAGCCACTCTTCCCACCGAATTCCATTTATGCTCTGTGTTGAGATTACCATCCCTTTTAAATCAAAACGCAAGCCCCAACCTTTTTCATCCTCAAACGCACTTTCGGAAAAGTAATTAATTGCCTTTAATCCTACTAGGTCAAGTTCTTCTTTTAGTTGTTGCAACGAAGCAGAGCGTTCTGGGAGCTTTGCAACGAAAGATATATCGTGATTTAACTCTACACCTATGTCCTCCACAATGACGGCATTGACTAGTTCAGGATAACGAGCCGCAAACTGATAAGCGTTTACTCCACCTAATGAATGGCCCAGTATGGATACAGATGCTCCGCCCAGCTCCTGATGAATCAAGTTATAAATATCCGTTATATAACTTTCTCTTGAGTAATCTTTCTCAGGTGGATGTTCACTCCAACCATGGCCACGCTGATCCAAAGCAATAACTCGCCAATCGTCGAATTTGGATGCTAATTTAGAAAATTCTCTGGCGTTCCCCATATGTCCATGCAACAACAGTAGTATCTTTTGACCCTCTCTTCCAAAATCAAGATAGGAGAGTTTCATATCGCCTGATTCAAAATATTTTCTAATCCCAATTGGAACAAGTGAATTCATCATTATAGATTACCCCGCTGATTGGGTTGACCTGGGAAAGTATCAGCAACGAACAGTTCCGCCTCGCCGATTAGTAACACGGAATGCGCTAAACGTTCTTTGGCTTCTTCCGATACGGGATGTTCAACGTTGTCCTGCGGCTCTCCAAATGTTTGCTTAAAGAGGACTTTTACATCTAGTGTTTTTTCGTAAGATTGGATATCTTCCTTGGCATTACCGCCTAAGATGATAAAGGGAGTCAATTGCAATGTCATGATTAAACAGCTCCTTTTTCTATTATTTAAGCTTTGTCTTCTAGCTATGTTTAGCTGGGATTGGTTCCAATTGTAAATTATAATAGTGACAGATATTGTCATGAATATAAAAAAACTCATGCTACGTTCAAATTAAAACGACTCATGGAATTGATGATGATTTTCAAGATGGCGGTTAGAGGTTCAAGAGATAGTTGACGAATACGGTTTCTCGCCGTGTACGATTCTATGGGAATTGCGGTAGTTGAGCGAACTTGGGATGCCGCTCTACTCAGAAGTGGGCCGCAGGAGGGCTACAGCTCGGGAGAGAGGGGGCTTCCTGCGACCGCATTCACCAAGGAAGAGGCCGCAGCGATGTTTTTTGCGGTATATGTCTTGCACCCTACCTATACACTGTCATGAAACGGAGGGTCGGAAAGAACCCTTTCATAATAGAAGTCCTATAAAAAGATCCTTCGCATCGAAATGCGAAGGATCTTTTTATAAAGAGGCTCACAACCGAAAACAGTGCTTGACGAAATCATTCGATTTCGGCTCCGTACCCAGCTCACCGCTTGGCGAGGCCTTACGAACAGAAATGACAGCGCACAAGACATTATTCGAAGCTATTGCCTACCCCAAAAGCCTGTATCTATACAGCTTTTGGCCGTTTTTATCGGCAGTCTTCGTGAATTCATGCGAATGTGCATCTCTTTTTTCATTCTTAGCTGAAACGGACCGTTTTGCTTGGACATTCCTGTACTTTTTTGCAGTTATTTCCTCCAACAGCAAATTCCGGTAGAAAATAACTGCATGTTTGCAGTATATTGTGATGGCTGATGTTCTGAGGAGGGTCAAATGCTAATTTTTGGGGTTGAGCCAATAAAGAATTGCTATTTTTTATAAAAAACATTGACGTTTCTGTGAACTTTGTGAATAATATAGCTTAAAGGAGTTGACGAAGTTGAAAAATAATACACAAATACTGAATGCAGTAAAGGTGATAGGTATTTCACTGCTTACAATAGGAATTATCATTTTTGGATTAGGCTTTTTTGGAAGTTACAGTAATATGACTGCAATTGGTATAGGTACCATTTCGGGAGCAGTACTCATTTTTGTAATGGGAGTGTTTTTTGTAGTAACGGAAGAAATGCTGACGAAAACAGGAGAGGGGAGTAAAAGCTAATAAAGAGCGCCAGTAATGGCGCTCTTTATTGAGCTTAGAATTATACAAAACCCCAGATCATACATAATAATGTACCGAAGATGGTAACCAGAGCTATGGCTAATGCGTAGTAGATGTTCGTGTAAATGGCGCCCCTATCCCCGGTTTCACCTGCATGCATAAACACAACGAGCTGGAGGCCTGCCTGTATGAATGCAGTTACAAGAAGTATAGTCATTCCGATGGCAAAGGACATGTTCATAAAGTAAACGCTAAGAGCGACTGCCGTAAGGATTATCGATGATACGAAACCCATTACTTGTTTGCGCGGGAATAGCTCTTTCATCTTACATCATTCCTTTCAGATAGACGAAGCTGAAGATGAAAATCCACACTACGTCCAAGAAGTGCCAGTAAAGAGAGAAGATGAAGGATTTATTAGCTGTTTGAGGTGTCAATCCGTCCCTTTTTACCTGAAACATGATGAATAATCCCCAGAATACCCCAAATGTTACGTGAGCCCCGTGAGTTCCCAATGTTGTTAACAAGATCGCTGTAAATGCACTAGTTTGCAGTCCTGCTCCAATGTGAACATAATGAATGAACTCATAAACTTCTACGCTTAGAAAACCTACCCCAAGAAGAAGAGTAATCCCGAAGAATGTCATCATGGCTTTCTTATTGCCAATCCGCATCGCATGAATAGCAAGACCAATCATAAAACTGCTTGTTAAAAGCAATATGGTTTCTATGAGTACGGGGGTAATTTCGAAAATTTCTTTACCTGTAGGACCGAGAGCTGTACGATCGACTAATGTAAAATAAGAAGAGAAGAGCGTACCAAAAAGCATAATTTCGGCACCAAGAAAAATCCAGAATCCTAGTATATTTAGTTGGTTTTGTTCTGTGCTGTATTCAAGTGGCAGCGAGTGATCGGTTTTCATGAACTAGCACCTCGCAGTCTTTTTTCTGTTTCTTCAATTTCCTCTACGGAAATATAATAGCCGTGATCTTTCTCAAATGAGCGATAAGTCAAACATGCAAAAATACCAATTGTTGTAAGAATGACAGAAATCCATATTCCAAATACAAATGAAAATCCCCATACAAAGAAGATACAACTCATAATAAACGGAGCTCCGGTGTTATTGGGCATATGAATTTTTTTAATTTCACCTGGGAATAAGTCATGACCTTTTTTCTTGAAATCCCAGAAGGCTTCGATTGAATTAGTATTTGGCGTAATAGCAAAGTTATAGGCAGGAACTGGACTATGAGTAGCCCATTCAAGAGAACGCGCATCCCATGGATCTGAACCGATATCTCTTGGAGCATAACGAATGCTGTAATAGATGGTGTAGACAAGTAATCCAAAACCTACCGCCAAACCAAGCGCTCCGATAAAAGAAAGCAGATTGAGCGGCCCAAAACCAGTTGCTTCCGAGTAGGTGTACATACGACGTGCTTGGCCATCTAATCCCGTAAAGAACATAGGGAAGAAGGTAACATTAAAGCTGATCGCTATAAACCAAAACGCCCATCTTCCGAGCCTTTCATTGAGCATGAAGCCGAACATTTTGGGCCACCAATAGGTCAGTCCGGCAATCATTGCGAATACCACACCAGGAATAATGGTGTAATGAAAATGAGCTACCAGGAACATCGTATTGTGATACTGATAATCAGCGGCTGACATGGCAAGCATAACTCCGGTAACCCCGCCGATTGTGAATATCGGAATGAATCCAATTGCATATAGCATCGGTACGGTAAACACAATTTTCCCTTTCCAAAGTGTAAACAACCAGTTAAATATCTTGATACCGGTCGGAATAGCTATGGCCATCGTTGTGATGGAGAAAATACTGTTCGTTAGCGCTCCCTGACCCATGGTAAAGAAATGATGTGTCCAAACTAAGAAGGAAAGAAAAGAGATGATCACCATGGACGCTACCATGGATTTATATCCGTACAGGTTCCGTCGCGCAAAGGTTGAGATAATCTCACTGTAGATACCGAATGCAGGTAAAATTAAGATATAAACCTCAGGGTGACCCCATACCCAGAAAAGGTTGGCCCACAGCATATCCATACCGCCATTCGTGGTGGAAAAGAAGTGTGTTCCGAATAATCGATCCATAGTCATCATGATTAACGCTACGGTTAATACAGGGAAAGCAAAAACAACGATTACGTTAGCAGTTAAAGCAGACCATGAGAACATAGGCATTTTCATTAATTTCATACCTGGTTCTCTCATTTTTAGAATGGTTACGATGAAGTTAATACCGGATATTAAGGTACCGATACCGGATATCTGTAAAGCAAGTGCATAGTAGTTGGTTCCTACAGATTCACTGAATTCATTGCCTGAAAGCGGGAAGTACGCTGTCCAGCCTGAATCAGGCGAGCCGCCAATGACGAATGAAATATTAAGCAGCATGGCGCCCATAAAGAATAGCCAAAAGCTAAGTGCATTCAAGCGAGGGAAAGCTACGTCACGCGCTCCAATTTGCAAGGGAACAACGAAGTTCATTAGGGCATAGATGAAAGGCATAGCCATAAAGATGATCATAACGATCCCGTGTGTTGAGAAAACTTCGTTGTAATGTTGGGCATCTAGCAAAGTATTATCGGGTACTGCCGTTTGTGCACGCATCATCAATGCATCTACACCGCCGCGGAATAGCATAATAAGAGCGGAGATCAAATACATGATGCCGATGCGTTTATGATCCACAGTTGTTAACCATTCACGCCAAAGATAACCCCATTTTTTAAAATAAGTTAAGCCCACGATGATTGCAATGACGGTAAGGGCAATAGCAACCATAGATGCATAAATGGCTGGACTTGGATGAGGTACAGCAAATCGTTCAAAAAAGCCCATGCTTTAATGTCTCCCTTCATGTGAAACTTCTGTATTAGTATGTGTAGTAGTATGAGTATCTGCATTGCTGCTGGATCCGTGATTATGGTCTGGTGGTGGTAAAAATTCTAAATGTGTTCCTGTGAACGTCAGCTGTCCAAGATGACCTGGTTTCAATAGCTCATCATATTTGGCTTTTGTAAGAGGTTGAGCTGTTTGTTTAACCTCTTTAATCCATTCATCAAACTTAGCTTCAGGTACTGCTGTAACATTAAATGTATTTTCAGCAAAACCTTTTCCGCTGAAGTTTGCATTACGTCCCATATATTCACCTGGAGCGTCAGCTGCTAAATGCAAGGTATTCACCATGTCGGACATTGCATATTTTTGTCCGCCTAGTTGAGGAATCCAGAAGCTTGTGATAGGCCCGTAAGAATAAAGCTTAAATTCTAGGGGGCGATTAGTTGGGATATACAAATAGTTTACGGTTTCTATATTTTCTTCGGGATAACTAAAATGCCATTTCCAGTTAGAAGATGAGGCGTAAACAACCAATGGTTTCTGATCTTCGTATCCTTGAGGTGTTGCTTCGACAATATAGTTGCTTCGAACAGAGACGATAGAGAGGAATATGATGATGAGAATGGGAACGCCAACAACGATCGATTCTACAACCTTGCTTCCTTCAATATGAGGGGGTTCATAATCCTCCGGTTGTTTGGACGCACGATATTTGAATAACATGAAAACCAAAATTACGAAAACAATAATGACAATAGCAGACATTAATCCAATCGATAGCATAATGTCATCCGCTTGTCTTTGAGCTTGCGGCCCTTTAGGATCCAAGACTGCTAGTTTTCCGCAACCGGTTAATCCTGTGACCATAGTAAGTAATACTGTGAGTAGAAACCATTTCAATTTCATTGACGAGCTCCTTTCTTTTATCGATACTCTCAGGATAGTTGCACCCAACGAATAAAACAATCGAGTTTGAGGGATGTCACATAATTATGTGAAATTTGTCACATGGCTGTTTCAAGTACGCCACTATTTGTTCAAGAAGTGGGTAGTTGATACAATAACTGAACAAAATAACAATCATGACTCGGTTAAAATGGCTGGCAAAAGTAAGATTAGAAAAGCGACAGCTCATTAAGCAAAAAAGGACGAGGCTGCCGATTTATATCGGCAGCCTCGTCGCACTAACGAACAGAATAAAGAGAGTAAATGGTCATTGACCCAGTATGGAGGTGAAGGAAATAAGCCTATATGCTTTTTGCACCTATGTATCTGTTGCTCCAATAAGGGCTGGCAAGTGAATCGATGCGAACTCCATGGGACGATGTAGCTGAAATGAATTGACCGTCACCCATATAGATACCAACGTGAGACGTGCCGCTTTTGGAGAAGAACACGAGATCACCCGGAGACGGGTAGGCTACTGCGACGCCCGCGCTATCGTACATCTCAGTAGAAGTTCGGGGCAAATCAATCCCGCGATTATGAGTAAATACATAACGTATGAATCCGGAGCAATCAAACCCTACGGGAGTTTCGCCTCCCCATTTATAGGGTACGCCAAGATAGTCTTTAGCGAATTGTAGCATAGTATCCTGTTTCTTAGCTTTGTACCAGGCCGGTGCATGGTATTTGCCGTCTGCATCCACGATAGCGAGCTGATTCTCTTCATCCCATTGGACTTTGTTTCCGAGTGTTTCAGATACAAATCGGAGCGGTATATACACGCTTCCTTGCTCCATACCGATCATGGAATTCACCTCCACTTTTTTTCCATTGACCAGTATGAACGTATCTCCAGTCTTCAAAACTAAGGTTTGATCACCCTTTTTCATAGTGACTCGAACCTCTCTATCCTCTTGCGACCAGCTAACCTGGTAACCGAGCGATTCCATCAATGGACGATTCGGCACTTGGAGTTGAGAATGGGTATCCACGACAGGCTGACCTTCGGGAAAATTGACGAGCTTGTCATTGATTTGAATCTTAACTCCTTCATTCGGAGCTGCGGCATGAGCATGAGCCGCAGAAAAGATCGTGCAAGAAACAAATGCAAATAAAAATACAAACGATTTACCAGAAAACTTCAAAGCGTTTTTCCTCCTATAAGCCTCCGAGGTTAGTTGACGGGTTAGGGAAGAGGTTTTCCCTTATTCGCAGCTCCAAGCAGACGAATATTCACCCCAGAAAAATATGTCCCCCGTACTAGCACTTGTGCTGTGCTGATTCGGCATTTTTTATCATATCAGACTTTATTAGTTTTCAGCGAAGCTGAACAAGTCTGATATTGCAAGAAAACCTACATTTGAATCCCGGTCGCTCATCCTTGAAAGGGCTCGATAGAGGTTTTCTTACTAAAAGCTATCCATACAATATATTCGTCCCCCAATTCATAAATCGGTGGGTGACCGTTATCGAAGTTCCCCTGTGATGAAGCTTATTTATATAGAGAGAATAGAGTTAAGCAAATTTCTTTTTTTAAAATTAGCAACTTTATAGAACATACGATCGTCTATAGCTTTGGATATGAGTGATTTATTGGGACGTTATCCAAAGAATGACGGCAGCATGTTAAGCAATCCATAAGAAACATAAAATAGTGATTCATGTTACACTGTTATTCGGTGACGTTGTACTGCCGTCGAAAACTGATTAAGGGTTGTCGACTGGTCGTATTAAATGCTTATATAAAATAGGACAAACGAGAGGAGTAAAATAGTGGGAAATCATACTAAATTAAATACAAACGGAGGGACATTTGGGAGCCGGGATAATTTTATAGTTGTCATGGTTATGATTCTGGGCGTATTCGTGGCCATATTGAATGAGACGCTGCTTAACGTGGCCTTGTCCAAAATTATGGATGACTTAGGAATTTTGCCAAGCACCGCGCAATGGCTTACAACCGGCTACCTACTTGTTATAGGTGTACTTATACCGGTCACCGCATTTTTGATTCAACGGTTCACAACTAGAAGCTTGTTCCTTGCGGCCATGGGCTTGTTTACAGCCGGAACCTTGATAGCGGCTGTCGCCCCAGGGTTCGCTGCTCTTTTAACAGGGAGGGTGCTTCAGGCAGCCGGGACTGG
Source organism: Paenibacillus foliorum (assembly GCF_013141765.1). Lineage (GTDB taxonomy): Bacteria > Bacillota > Bacilli > Paenibacillales > NBRC-103111 > Paenibacillus_S > Paenibacillus_S foliorum. The sequence goes on along the minus strand of NZ_WHOD01000045.1, from coordinate 28,644 downwards.
ATTGATGTTCCCGTTACTTACGAATGTAGTATTCTCCATTGTAGCTATTGATAAGCGGGGCTCGGCCATGGGTACGATAGGGATCGTCATTACATTCGCACCTGCGATCGGACCTACGCTGTCAGGGATTATTGTGGAGCATTTCAGCTGGCGGGTGCTTTTTTACAGCGTTCTGCCTGTCGCATTGCTCGTCATTCTATTTGCATTTATGAAGCTCAAAAATGTAACGGAAACGAGCAATCCGAAGGTTGATCTATTGTCGCTGTTTCTTTCAACTATCGGATTCGGCGGAATCGTTTACGGCTTCAGCAGCGCTGGAGAAGGACACGGGGGCTGGTCGAGCAATGTGGTCCTGATTCCTGTTGCGGTCGGCATCGTTTCTATAGGGTTGTTTACATGGCGTCAATTAATGATGTCACAACCGTTACTGAACCTTAGAGCATTCAAATACAATGTTTTCAGAATGTCGACGCTAATTATGATGATCGTCATGATGGCGATGTTTTCGGCTATGATGCTGCTGCCGATTTTCCTCCAGAACGCTCTAGGCTACAGTCCGTTGAAGGCTGGACTTGTCATGTTGCCGGGAGGTATTCTCATGGGAATTATGTCGCCGGTTACTGGTCGATTATTCGATAAGTTCGGAGCCAAGTGGCTTGCTATTATCGGTTTAGGACTTATGGCTAATTCGTTGTGGCAATTTGCTTTTATCACACTGTCAACTTCATACAGCACTATTATGATTTTAAATACGCTGTTGATGTTGGGTATTTCCATGTTAATGATGCCGGTTATGACCAATGCCTTAAACGAGCTTCCACCTCCGTTATATCCGCATGGCACGGCAATTATAAGCACCCTCCAGCAGGTAGCGGGTGCCGTAGGGACCGCGTTGCTTGTAACAATCATGACGAACAGCTCGAAACGGTTTCTGGAGGCCGCCGCAGGCACGAAAGAAGAATCCGTGCTTCAAGTTCTCGCCATGATGACTGGAATGAAAAGCGCGTTCCTGATGGCCTTCGGTCTGGTTGTTATTGCTTGGCTCGTCTCGTTCTTCGTCAAGTCAGCGGTGCCGCCGGAAGGGGAACTAGAAAGTAACCGCGTTTCCGCACATTGACATCCGTCAATAACAAAGACATTTTCATAAGCAAAAAGGGACAACTGATCAATCAGGTTGTCTCTTTTTTATGTGCCCTCTGTGCTAACGGGCTGCATTCCTAGTTATGAAGAAATATAAGATTTGAAAACGAAAGATCACGTTGAAACACAAATCTACCTGCGTTGAGGGTATTCGCCTAGATCAATAGGGACATTAGCGGAATAATGTACCAGTAGAAGCTTAAGGCGAGAGCGAGGTAAAAAATAATGCAAATTCATGTTGTACAACAAGGAGAAAATTTGTGGCTGATTTCTGGTCGGTATGGAGTTAACATCAATCGAATTATCGTAGTCAATGAGCTTCAGGATCCCAGTCATTTAGTCATCGGTCAGGCGTTACTTATCCCAGCGCCTTATCCGGAATATGTGGTCCGATTAGGAGATACACTTGGGACGATTGCCACCCGTTATGGCACTACCGCAGAGGCCATTGCAAGGGCAAATTCAATAAACGATGTTTCGCAGATTACGCCAGGTCAAGTATTAATCATTCCGGTTTTATACCATACCGTGAGAGCAGGTGAGTCGCTCTGGGCAATCGCTCAACTTTACGGCATTACCGCGCAGGCTATCGCGCAAACCAATGGAATTACAAATCCGACGATGATCTACCCGGGGCAAAATTTGAGAATTCCAGAGAAACAGAAGATGACCATCGATGTCAATGCTTATACCAACGTTTTTGGAGAGGAAGCTGCCAGGCAAGTTCGGAAGGATGGAGTGTATCTAACTTACTTGTGCCCTTTTGCTTATCGTATGCAGGACGATGGAAGCCTATCGCCTGTTGATGATCAACAGCTCATTGAAGCCTCATATGCGAATCATGTTGTACCTGTGATGTCGATCACTAATTTTTCCGCTAAAGAAGCGGGTTCGAAGCTGGCTCATACCATTTTATCCAGTCCTGAATTGCAAAATACACTAATAACCAACATCTTAACGATCATGGAGAAGAAAGGTTATATGGGTTTAAATGTCGATTTTGAGAATGTATATCCAGATGATCGAGAATCCTATAACCAATTTCTTCGACTAGCTGTCCGTAGGCTGCATGAGAAAGGTTTTTTTGTATCATCCGCACTTGCCCCCAAAACCAGTGCAGACCAAAAGGGTTTGCTCTACGAGGCCCACGATTATGCGGCCCATGGAGAAATTGTCGACTTTGTTGTTCTTATGACTTATGAGTGGGGATATCGATTGGGTCCTCCTCAACCCATATCACCCATCAACGAAATAAGACGGGTACTGGACTACGCTGTCACTGTTATTCCTAGAAATAAAATCTTGATGGGCTTCCAGTTATACGCACGTGATTGGCTGCTTCCTCATGTGAAAGGACAAGAGGCAGAGACATTTGATATGCAAGAAGCGGTGCGCCGCGCGGTTCATCATGGAGCGGAGATCAAGTTCGATCAGCAGTCTCAAACTCCAAACTATCGTTATGCGGATGAAAAACAGCGTACACATGAAGTCTGGTTTGAGGATGCAAGAAGTGCCCAGGCCAAATTCGATCTGGTTAAGGAATACAACTTAAGAGGAGTCAGTTATTGGGTACTTGGTTATCCATTCCCACAAAATTGGGCGTTACTCAAAGATAATTTTAATATACGTAAACTCATATAAACGTCATGTTAGCCTGTTGAGTATCATCAGCGGGCTTTATGATTCAAAGTACATTAGAGAAAGAGGCATATTTTATATTTACAAATCTATAATAATAGATATAATAATCATATGGAACCTTTATTGATTTATAAATCTTTGTCTAACGAGACTCGTAGTCAAATTATGCAGTGGTTAAAGAAGCCTGAGGAATTCTTTGATGAAAAACCCTATTTACAACAAGGTCTCAATATTCGAATTGGTGTATGCGTAGGAGATATTCAGGCTAAATCGGGACTTGCACAGTCTGTTATCTCGAGTTATTTGTTCACTATGCAAAAAGCTGGTTTGTTGGAATCTGAGCGAATAGGGAAGTGGACATATTATCGTCGGAACGAAAAAACAATACAGGAATTTTCCGAGTACATCAATAAGAATCTATAAACGGAAAGGGAGGCTTTTTTTTGGCCTATTACATCTATAATTCTATATATATAAATATGAAAATGAATGGAGATTTACAATTATTATGAAAAAGATTAACCCGTTGCTTATCATTATTCTGGCTTTAGGCGTGTTCGGCATTATTACAACGGAAATGGGTATAATAGGGGTTCTTCCTCAAGTAACTCAAAAATTTAACATATCGGCTTCACAGGCAGGATGGCTTGTAAGTATATTTGCTTTAGTCGTTGCCATTTCAGGTCCTTTTCTGACATTACTTGCTTCTGGTGTTAATCGTAAAGTCATTCTTTTAACGGCTATACTTATTTTCGCAATTTCAAATATGGTTTATGCGTATACTACAAATTTCGATGTTATGTTAGCTTTCCGCATTCTACCTGCCATATTTCATCCTGTCTTTTTTTCAGTAGCCCTTGTGACAGCAGCTAAGCTTGTCCCCTCGGAAAAAAGCAACAAAGCGGTTACAAAGGTTTTTGCTGGAATAACGGTAGGGTTTGCTATTGGAGTGCCTTTAACTTCTTATCTCGCGGAACAGTTTTCGTTAGAGGTTGCTTTTTTGTTTGGAGCTTTTGTAAGTGTGATTGCCTTCGCAGGTATATTAGTTTGGCTTCCCTCAATGCCTGTTAAGGAAAAAATGTCTTATGGCAAGCAGCTCGGTATATTACGCAAACCACAATTGTGGTTAAATATCGTAACCGTTATTTTTATTTTTGCAGCGATGTTTTCTGTGTACAGCTACTTTGCTGAATATCTTGGACAAGTAACACAAATGAACGGGTCTTGGATTAGTATCATGCTGATGGCTTTTGGTCTGATCATGATTTGGGGGAATTTTTTATTTGGAGGATTTTTGCATAAAAGTATTACAAAGACTGTCTTCATGTTTCCTCTACTTTATGCGGTAATTTACTTATTCGCTTATTATCTGAGTCCTTTTTTCATTCCGATGGTTATAATCGTGTTCATTTGGGGAGCAGTACATTCTGGAGGCCTTATTGTTAGTCAAGCATGGTTAACGACTGAGGCGAAAGAAGCTCCCGAATTCGGAAACAGCTTGTTTATCTCATTTTCTAATCTTGGAATTACTGCAGGGACTGCTATTGGTGGTTGGTTTATTTCTCGATTGGGAATTCATCAACTCTTCTGGAGCGGAATTATGTTTGCACTTCTTGCTTTTTTAATGATCATGATCAAAATAAACATCTTCAAATCGAGCTCAGAGGAAGTAAACGTACACTAACGGAGAAGACAGTAAAGAGGAGCACGCTACTAAACTGGTACCCATACACTGGACACTTTGAAAAAAAGTGTTTAGCGTATGGGTACCTTTTTGTATACTAGAGTGAACAGTGGGGGCGAACTTATGAGCAAAAAATACTTTAATAAAAATGAGCAGGAACAGTTAAATAATAACCCGTATGTTTTACGAGTCAGTGAAAAATCGATTACCTATGCAGATGAATTCAAACGCCTGTTCATCGACCGGTACCTGTCAGGGCAAACACCTAGAGAGATTTTCGAAACAAGTGGGTTCCATGTGGAGATCCTTGGCATGAAGCGAATCGAACAGTGTGCAGACCGGTGGAAGAAAGCTTACGAAAAAGACGGAATCACTGGACTTGCGGACTCCCGTAAAGAAACGGTGCTACGCCCTTCAAAACGAAATTTATCTCCAGATGAGATCATTGCTAGACAGGAAGCGAAGATTAGACTTTTGGAGGCTCAACTGGAATATGTAAAAAAGTTAGACAAGAACGAAAGGAGGTTAGCGGCAAACGGAAAAACTCTAAACCAGAGTGAGCGTTTTAAACTGATTCAGGAAGCTTTACAACAAGGCTCGGGGCGAATGACACGTTACCTCTGTCGACTGCTTGACGTGTCTCGCTCTGGATATTACAGCTACCTCAACGCTGCTGAGAAGCGCCAAGAGCGTGCACTAGTGGATGAGCAAGCAGGCGCGCTCATCAAGAAAGCATTTAATCGAAGAGGTTACAAAAAGGGCTCCAGATCCATTAAAATGACGTTGGAGAACGAATATGACACCTGTTACAACCTGAAGCGTATTCGAAGGTTAATGAAGAAATTTGACCTCGTATGCCCTCATCGGAAACCTAACCCGTATCGCCGCAAAGCTACACAAGAACACCGCACACTCTCCAATGAGTTACAGAGGGACTTCAAGAAAGGAATCCCAGGCCTTGTGCTACTCACCGATATCACCTATCTTCCGTATGGCAACATGCAGACGGCTTATTTGTCAACCATTCTGGACGCCTCCACAGGGGAGCTTCTAGCCCATAACATCTCCGAATCCCTCCATCTGCCACTGGCTACACAAACAATTGAATCGTTAACGAAACAGAGACGCATGAAACTGCATAAGGATGCCTTCATCCATTCCGATCAAGGGAGCCATTACACCAGCCCAACCTACCAGAACTTATTAAAGAAAAAGGGTATTGGACAATCGATGTCACGACGTGGTAACTGTTGGGACAATGCCCCGCAGGAGTCCTTCTTCGGCCATATGAAGGACCATGTTAAGAGTCAAAACTGTACAACGTTTGCCGAGTTGGAACGAGAAATTAACCGCTATATTCGTTATTACAATCATCACAGATATCAGTGGGGACTAAAAAAGATGACTCCTGTTCAATACAGGAATCACCTCTTAAGTGTAGCCTAATACTCTTTTTTTAAGTATCCTTGACTAAGGTTCCAGTTTATACTGGGCAGTTCCTCTTTTGGTTTATCAAAGTATAATGGGTTGGGATATACGAAAAAACCTTAGGCTCCACATATCGACTGTGGCGCGCCTAAGGTTTTTTTAATAAGATATATTAGGTTACCGTAAATTGGCTAATCCGAATACTCCATTCTCCGGCCACATGTAGTGATAGGTACTTAGTACCAAATTAGCTCTTGATCGTACATCAGGGTCGCGAAGGAGAGCATCGTTCAACGGTTCGGTGACCAGCATTTCTTTCTCTCGTTCGCCCGCGCGTAGAAATAAGCGAATTTTACGATTTCCCTCGCCATTGGGTTCTTTGATCAGCTCGTTGAACGGGGCGGTGAACTGCACCGCTTTTTCTCCTAACTCTAGAGGTCGGTCGTAACGGTAAAGCACCTGATCGTTATTGACTTTGTCGACAATTAGATCGGCTTCCCCAGCTATGCTAGAGGATAACCTCATCTCCAGGATAGGACGCTGCAGCTCATCGATAGGCCTGGTATCCTTAATCTGTGCCATATAAGAATCCGCCAGCCAGTTCACCTGCAATCCGAGCTTCTCAGCTGTGCTTCTCAGTGCTACATATACTACGCCATCATAGGTAAATGGCAGGTTTTCAGCGGCAAATATTTTTCCATCAACACGCATCTGGACGTCTGAATAAGTTACACCTGCATCGAAAGGGGCAGTTCCAGCCGGTATGCCAGTAGAATTACCGGTAAATTCGGATTGAGAAGGATCACCCTTGGCGAAGATTCCAGCCCAATCGGATTTTAGCATAATTTCATAGCGCCCTAATTTGGAATCCCATATAGTAACATAACCAAGAGCATCTCGGAAGAAAGTCATGGGTACATAAAGCGAGTTTTTGAAAAAGACGGGTGCAGGCTGGAATGGAATTAACTTATCATCCAAGGAAATAGTAACATCGTTCCCTGGGTATAAAGTTTCTGTATGTACTCCTGGTGCAGGTACAGGCACTATGTCCAAATCCTTGATCTGCGCTATGCGCTCTTGAACCTGGTCTCCTTCATAAATGTCAAACACACTTGCAGAAGGGTATCCAAGACGGTTGTTAGCATACACCAAATAATTGTGGCCCAGCTCAAATGTAGCACCACACTGGTCGCTATCTATGGGTGTAAGCAAGGTGCGGACTGCACTACCCTTGTAGTTTGTCTCTGTCACAAATGTTCCCATCCGGTAGAGCTTGCCTTCGAAGTATACGTTGTCTACTTTAATGGGGGCTCCGTAAAACACGCTGCTCGCTACCGAGTAGTCGTACTCCGGTGTAGTGCTTTCGCCTTTTGAGCAGGCATAAGCTTGCTCCGGACTTGCTGTTATTCCAGCCGGAATTGAGGCCAGGGCGAGTACAGCAGCCGTTATACACGTTAGTATTGTTTTTTTCATACAAGTGACACTCCTTTGTTCTGGGGGGGAAGAATCCCGTTTTTCACCGTTTCATGAAAAGGTGCTTTCCTATTATATATTCGAAGCCTCTAGGAACTTTCCGGGTGTCAGTTAATAAAAAATAAAAATTCAACCTAAAAATGATGAAATTGTACATGAGGACATCAAATTCCTACAGAAGACAATAAAAACCAAGTAGAGAATGATGGACGATAAATACAAGAGGGCGATTGCAAATCTGCGTTGCGTTGAGAAGCTGGTAAGGCTTTTTTGATCCATCCCGTGAGGTGCTAAGATTCAGCAGGAGTATTTAATTACATAATATATATTATGTAAACTAACTCAAGAAAACGTGGGCAATTATTTTTGTCGGATAAATAAGTCTTACTGACTACAAAAGGGTGCTGCTGGAAATATGAGTTAATATCTCTTCCTCGCGCTTCTATTGCAATATGGAGGGCTAATGGTAAAAAAAGCCTTAGTCCGTTAAATTACCGAACTAAGGCCGCTAAATAAGAAAAACCTATTTATTGGTGAGCATTTTACTTAGAAGGTGCTGGCTTTACTTGTATCCGAACACCAACGGGAAGTGCGGTAATGCCGAATCAAGATATCAACTGCTTCCTCTGTTCGCAGGTGAGTAATTGCTTCCGCCGCGTAAGCTCTGACGTAGCGGTCATTGCTGTACATCGATTTCTCCAGTGAGCGGACAACTTGCTTCACATCGCCTGTCTTACCTGTTCGCAGCAGTGACAGCGCAGCGGTATAACCAATCTTATTGGTAATGTAGTGCTGATTGCTTATATCCATGTTTTTCGATTCTGAAGCATCGTTAGTTTCACATAGCAGGGAATCCTCCAATACATTCGCTAATGACTGAACGGCCTGTTCACCAGCATTCCTGATTATACCTAATGCTTCGACCGCATTCCGACGAACCCATTCGCTTTCATCCTGAAGGCATGATATTAGCGAGGGTACCGCCTCACCTCCAGAATATCCTATCATTCCGATTACGAACACCGCCAGCGCACGGCGCTTCTCATCCTCATGTTTCATAACCTTCAGCAACTCGGGAATAGCCTCTATGCCAGCTCCTTGTAATCCGTATGCGGCACGTTCCGCTACTAAGCTTGAGCCCTCCTTTATTTGGTAGATCAGCACTTCGATCCCTTGTTTTCCAAGATGTCCAAGTGCATAGGCTGCATTTAAAGCGGTCGTTTCAACCGGATCGTTCAATAGAAGCCCTAATTTAGGGGCGCAAGAACCGGCCACTGCTCCGAATCGTCCCAACTCGTCGGCTGCTAGCTCGCGAAGGGTCGCATCCTCTGATTCAAGCTCTTGCCTTAATACCAACAAACGCTCCTCATTCGAGGTCACGCCGTCTTGTTTTGTCATATGTTGTTCTCCACGGAGCCAATCCCAGACGTCTTGCCATAAATTCATATGGATAGCTGGCATCCCATTTGGAACTATCATTTCCTTGCTTTGATGATTCCAGCTCGGAAGTTCAGGAGCGGACAATCGGAGAAATTGAAACTTAAGCATATACCGATCTAGATCAGATACATTGAGCGAAGCTTTATGCCACAAGTCGAAATGCACCAGTACCATAGTTCCCGCCTTGCCTGTCGGCAGCAGAGACTCGCCACGGTTGTCGATAAATTTTTCGTAGTAGTGGGTCCCCGGCATAATGGTAGTAGGCCCTAACTCTTCGGTAATATCGTGGGTGTAATAAAAAATCATCGCCCACCACGGTCGATGGCTGCGCATTGAAGACCAATAGCCGTCTTTGTGCCATTTTCCACCGCCCGGCGTCAGATTTCCCGGCTGGTTGAAATGACAGTGACGGTGCGGATGCATGTAATAATCCGATCCAAGCACACTCGTTAAGGCTCCTTTGACAACCGGCGTATCGAACAGCTGCTGTATGTCAGGAACACGGGGGAGAATATTGTTGCCAGGATTGCCTTCTTCGTGCAGAATGTGATAGATCTGGTTCATTATATTCTGATGAAGCTGTTGAGGCAGGTCATTATGAAGCACAAGATAGCCTTTGGTAATAAAATGCATCATTTGCTCATCAGTCAACAAGTACTTGCTATCTAGCATGTTTAATCCCCCTTAGAATTTGTGTCATTACTTTAAAAATAGTACAGTATCCGGTGTATTTTGTATTTGCAAAAACGTCAATCATTTGTACAATCGTCATATGAATTGCTTTTAAATTTTGTTAAAGGTGGTGAACTGGTTGGATTTTGGAGACTTTCATCCTTATGTTTATTATGCGACCCGCTACCCCTTTTCCAAAGGGCAGACCAGCAGCAATCGAATCAGCTACGCGTCCGCTCTCTATTTGATTAGTGAAGGAAGAGGTGTAATTCAGACTTGCAATCGATCTTACGAAACCGCAGCCGGTTCCTTCGTGTATATCCCGGCTGGGCAGCTTCACCATTGGATTGCCGACGGCGACGAACCGATGGTGCATGTGTGCTGTTACTTCGATTGGACGTACGTAGATCGTCGGGCGGAGTTCACCAACCCGAGTATAATCTGCTTTGATGCAGGCTCTCTGCGGCCTTCTCTGATAGGACCATCATTTCCTTATTCAATACCCGAGCATGTGAAAGTGGAGAAGGTACGACTGTGGATTGATTTCTTCGAGAAGTTTTACACGGATAATCATTTTACGAACGAGCGAACATATATTCGCAATTTAAAGATACAGAGCAGCTTCCAGCAGTTTATTGAGTTTTTTCTCACTTTTGCCCTGAAAGATGAACATTTCCCTGATCCCCGGATGAATAAGCTGCTCGAGAGATTGGATCAGGATTTAGTACACGGCAATCTACAGCCGTTGGTGACATATTACAGTGATCTGCGAATAAGCCGTGGTTATTTTTTCGAGTTGTTCAAACTTGCTACCGGCTTGCCGCCAACACAGTATGTCATCCAATTCAGAATCAATCGAGCAAAGGACGACCTCCGCTTTACGGATTTGAGCGTCACCGAGATCGCGGACAAGCATGGATTTACATCTATTCATTATTTTTCAAAGCTATTTCGCAAGCTAAACGGAAGATCGCCTCGAGAGTATCGTGAAGAGTACAGAGAAGGTCAATGACGAGGGGATTTCTGTTTGGGGTTGAAGCGTGCTGCCTGAGTTAACTGGTTGTAATTTATGTGACCTATAAAACTGTTGACAACACCTTTATTTTTCGTGTATCGTACATGATATATTATTTAACTAGATATTCATTAAACGTAACTAGTGAAGGAGTGATTATTTCAGAGTTAGATGGAGAATAGCAGCTAGGGTTTGAACATAATTCAAATTACTCTAAATAGTTAAAGTCGCATGAAAATTGAAGTTAATACGGTAACAGAAAACCATACATATAAAGGAGAATCATTTTATGAAAATTACTAAAGTTGAGTCATTTGTTCTGCATGTGCCTATAACTCCTCCGATAACGGATGCAATAAATGTTGCTACTCACTGGGGACTGGCGGGGGTACGGATATTTACGGATGAAGGCTTTACAGGATACGGATACACCGGTACTTGTGCAAATGGAGACGAAATGATAACCGATACGATAGATCGGTATTATGCTCCCGAATTAATCGGTAAAGATCCATTCATGGTAAGGGAAATATGGGATCAGCTTCGATTTGGCAAGATGCACTGGATCGGAAGGGCCGGAATTACGCACATGGCTCTTGCCGCAGTGGACATAGCACTGTGGGACATTATGTCCAAAGCTTCGAATAAGCCATTGTGGCAGTATTTGGGTGGCCATAAATCGAAGCAGATAAAGGCTTACAACACAAATGGGGGTTGGCTTAATTGGAGCAAAGAACGGCTGATCAAGGATGTAAGTGAAATCGTCGAGCAAGGATTTACAGGGGTAAAAATTAAAGTAGGTAAGCCCGACCCACATGAAGATTACGACCGCGTTAAAGCCGTAAGGAAAGCAATCGGTGACAATACAATCTTTATGATCGATGTCAATCAGCAGTGGAATATCAATACAGCGATGACTTGGGGCAAGAAGCTGGAGGAGTTTGACCTGTACTGGCTGGAGGAGCCGCTTAATCCGGACGATATTCTTGGACACAAGAAGCTCGCGGATACATTGACGGTGCCAATAGCCTTAGGCGAGCATGTATATTCGAAATATGCATTCCGTGATTATATTCATCAAGGCGCAATCGAATATGTTCAAGTCGATGTGACACGAGTGGGAGGAGTAACAGAGTGGTTGCAGGTTGCAGGACTCGCAGCTTCCTATGACCTGCCAATCTGTCCTCATGTGGGAGATATGGGGCAAATTCACCAGCATCTCGTCGCCTCTACGTCGAACGCAACGATGCTGGAGTATATCCCTTGGATTCGTCATATTTTTGAAGAGCCTGCTACCGTTAAAGACGGTTTTTATATATTGCCTCAGATGCCGGGTGCTTCCACTCAGATAATTCCGAGATTTTTTGAAGAATACAGGGTAAAATAAGGGAGATATAGCCGAATTACGTATGTATATTTTAACCATACATGATAAATGTTTGGACATGACCGAGGTGCACAATGCGCAAGCTAACACGTTCCGTAATGACAGAAGAAATTTATAACATCATCAAAGAGTTTATTCTTAATCATCGATTAAAGCCTGGTGACAAAATCAATATCGACCAATTGGCTAGGGAGCTGGAAGTGTCCAATATTCCTATACGGGAGTCACTCTCTCGCTTGATAGCCGAAGGATTGGTTACAGCCGTACCCTATAAGGGAATGTTCGTGATGCACATGAGCGTGAAGGAGCTCGACGACATATTCGAGCTTCGCCGAACATTGGAATTGCTTGCACTACGTAAAGCAGCGGTTATTATCGAGAAGGAACACATCCTAGACATGCTGAAGGACTGGGAATCAGTTACATTCACTCAAGAGCAAACGCTTGAGGAGGCCTTACTTACTCTTGCAAAGATGAACGATGATTTGCATGGCATGTATTTAAAACACTGCGGCAACGATATGTTGAGACAGCTGGTGGAACAATATATTGAACGGATTCAACGTTATCTTCTGGTGCTGCATCCGGATATCCAGAAGGACCTGCTTCAGATAGAGTGGTCGGAGCATCTGCAAGTGCTCTCAGCTCTATCTGAGGGTAACGTTGAGCTAGCCGTGGAGCGGTTGGAGCATCATCTGAACAATTCCCAAAGTCGAACAAGAAGATTGTTTATAGAAGGGCATGAGCTGTTGACGAGTGGAATAATTACGTAAAAAGAAGAAATAGCCAAAAGCGGCCATATGTATGATGAAGAAAGTGTTTCGATTCGTCTACACTTCATGGTATCGATTAACGCGGGAAATGTCTTGGATTAATCATCGCATCGTGCAGTTATTAATCTCTATAGTATTACTTGAGTCACCTAGCTTAGGGTGGCTTTTTTATTTTCCCTACGAAATGGGAATTTAATCGATATTTCTGGTGAACAGAAGACAGGTTTTACAAAATCATCTAATGCCTGTACCTTCTATGAACCTATTCGCATATATTACTTCAGAACGAGGTGTAGGAGGGCGATAGAGTGAAAAAGGTAAAATATAAAATGGGTAAACTAGGCAAGCATAATTTCATGAAAAGATATAGCAGTATAAGTAAATATTTACCTGACACACAAGCTGCAACTAAATCTAAAATGATCGAAATGCTAGGGCGATATGGCTCACTCTACTTAAAACCAGATGAAGGCACGGGAGGCCGAGGAATATATAAAATAACTAAAACAGATAAGAAATATATCTTAAAGGGAGGAACGGCTTCAAGAAGCTACGATTCATTTGAAGAATTATATAGATCACTTCATAATTTGCTAGTTAAAAACAAATATGTAGTTCAAAAGAGTATTGATCTGTTGAAACATAATAAACGTCCACTTGATATAAGGGTTATGGTGCAAACGAACAGAAATAGACAACTAGTTGTGACAGGTATTATTGGGCGATTAGCTAAGGCGAGAAAAATAGTAACTAATTTCCACAGTGGAGGCACACCTTTACCAATAGAAACCCTTCTCCAATCACATCTTACAGGAAGTAAGAGGTCAAATTATATTAAAGAAATTGGGAAATTGGGAAAACAAGCAAGTGTTGTTCTTCGAGAAAGTTATCGAAGAAATAAAGCTTTTGGGGTTGATATAGCTATTGATTCTAATTTAAAGCCTTGGATTCTTGAAATAAACACTAGACCGGATATGAGTATTTTTAACGCGTTGAAAAACAAAACAATGTATAGGAAAATTTTAAGATATTCCAAATTAAAAGGATGACGGATTGGGATCAAGCAGGATGGTCGCAGCCGACAGAAGCAGTCGTTATCGAAGGGCTTCTGAGGATCATGTAAGAGGATAAGATCATAGCCCCATAAGAATACGCGCCCAGCGCGTATTTTTCATTTTAAGGGGTCAAGTTTTTGTCCAAAGTTTTGTTGATTAAATCTGTTTGAGTTGAACTATTGGAAGATGTCATTATATTCTCCAGATATTAGATTTTGTCGAGTTAAAAGGTTATTATTAAAACATATCGTAAAGATAATAAAGATATGAAGATACATATTTCCTACTGTGTAAAGAAAGGGTGAAGTACATTGTCGACAACAAATAAAATTAAGCTAACATCTTATTCAACAAAGGGGGGGTGTGGATGCAAAATTGGTCCCGCAGATCTTTCTGAGGTGATTAAGTCATTACCAACAGCCATAGCGAATCCAAACCTTCTTGTAGGCATTGACACAAGTGATGACGCCGGTGTTTATAAATTAAGCGATGAGCTCGCTCTCGTACAGACTGTAGACTTTTTTACCCCTATTGTTGATGACCCGTATTCGTTTGGACAGGTCGCTGCTGCAAATGCAATCAGTGACATTTATGCTATGGGTGGCAAGCCGCTTACAGCGTTAAATATCGTTGCTTTTCCGATTCGTACCTTGGACAAGCAAGTGCTTGCTGAAATTTTACGTGGTGCTGGCGATAAAATGATTGAAGCAGGCATTACACTCGTCGGGGGACATTCCATTGACGATAATGAACCCAAATTCGGGCTTGCTGTAACAGGATTGGTACATCCTCAAAAGATACGAACCAATGCAGGAGCCATTCCGGGAGATAAACTGATCTTAACGAAGCCGATTGGTGTAGGTATATTGACAACCTCCATTAAGAAAGATCGGTTAACTGAAGATGAAGTACTACGAGTAACACAGGTTATGGCTACACTGAACAAAACGGCTGCAGAAACTATGGAGCCCTTTGAGGTACATGCCTGCACAGATGTAACTGGTTTTGGCTTGATAGGGCACTCACTTGAAATGGCAAAAGGCAGTAAAGTCGGAATTCGCATTATTGCAAATGATGTGCCTTTGTTGCCAAGAGTCAGGGAATTAGCTGAAGAGGGTTTTGTTCCTGGAGGCACAAAAAATAATTTCTCTCATGTACAGAATTCAATTACATTCCCAGACACATTAGACCAAATCGGACAGTGGATCTTATGCGATGCTGTTACATCCGGAGGTCTTTTAATCTCTGTTGCCGGAGATCAAGCAGATGAGTTGCTCAGTAAACTGAAACTTGCCGGGGTCGAAGCCAGTATGATCGGAGAAACAACAATAGAGCATCCAGGCCATATCGTCGTTATTTAAAGGAGCGAAATCCATTGTTTCAAGACATCACCATAGAAGAGTTGTTAGCTCTTAAGGACAAGAAAGAGTTAGTTATGATTGACGTTCGTTCGCCTTCTGAGTTTCAGGACTCAACGATTCCAGGAAGCATAAACATACCTTTTTTTGATGATAACGAGCGTGCAGAAATTGGAACCATCTATAAGCAAGAGAGTGTTCAGGCTGCTAAAGATAGAGGTCTTGAAATTATTTCTGCCAAATTGCCATCTTTTGTGAAAATGTTTGAAGGAATCAAAGAGCAAAAGGTGGTTTTCTGTTGGCGCGGCGGTATGCGAAGTCATACATCTGCTACAGTTCTTTCGTTTATGGGCATACGAACTTATCGTTTAACAGGGGGCTTCCGTTCCTATCGTAGATGGGTAATCGATGCGCTGGAGAAGATGGATTTTAAACCTCGGGCCTGTGTGATTTCTGGGAATACAGGGGCTGGAAAAACAGCTATATTAAGACGTCTACAGGTGGACGGATACCCAGTTTTGGACTTAGAAGCACTTGCGGGGCATCGGGGATCCATTTTCGGACATGTCGGGCTTAAAGCTAACAATCAGAAAACATTTGAAGCCCTACTTGTCACTAACCTTCTGAAGTTGAAGGATTCACCTTATTTTCTCATAGAGGGTGAAAGCAAACGTATTGGAAAAGCGGTCATTCCTGAGTTCATTGTTAGCAAAAAGGATACCGGTTCACAACTGTACATTGAAATGCCTATTCTTGAGCGTGCCCGTCATATAATTGAAGATTATAGTCCTTGGGAAAACAAACAAGAATTGCTTCAAGCGTATCGGCATATAAAGGACCGGATCCACACCCCGATCGCCAAAGAAATTGAGACAGCTCTTAACGAAGATCAATTTGAGTACGCTGTCAGCCTCCTATTAGAGAATTACTATGATCCTCGCTATGAGCATACGATGACAAAATATAAACAAGAAATAATGACTATTCATGCAGAGACGATTGAAGATGCCGTTGTGGCTGTAAAAGAATTTTTAAAGTCATTAGCTGCCGATTCGATAAGTATAAATCAAATGTAATCTGTATTGGTTAAAATGGAGTGCAAACTGGCAACAGTTGTAGTGCTCCTTTTTTTTGGATTGATCCTATACAGATTATGTAAACGGAGGTGTACCGTGAGTAAAGAGAAATTAATCCGTAAATTTGATAAACAATCCAAAGTGTACGAAATAAGAAGAAAGCAGCAATCTGAGCGAAAATGGCGATCAGCATTGCTTCGAAGTGCGAAGGGGAAGGTATTGGAGGTTGCCGTTGGCGCTGGAGCAAATTTTAGCTTTTATCCTAAAGATGTTGAAGTGATAGCTGTCGATTTCAGCAGTGAGATGTTGTCGAAAGCCAAAGCTTCTGCTGCCGAGAGTGGAATTCGGGCAACGTTTTTGCAAACCGATATTGAGGCGCTATCATTTCCCGAGAACTCATTCGATACAATCGTATCAACATTATCCTTTTGCGGCTACGACAATCCTGTTCAAGTATTGAAATCACTTAGCTTCTTGTGCAAACCAGGAGGACAAATTCTGTTAATGGAGCATGGTCTTAGTTCAAACCGATGGATCGGTGGAACCCAAAAGATGATGGAACCTATGTTCAAACGATTAGTCGGCTGTCATTTGGACCGAGATATAATGGATATTCTTCAACAATCAAATGTACATGTTCACCGTATGGAGAGGTACATATTTAACACCATTCATCTGGTGTGGGCTTCGCCAAAGTGACTCAGAACTCTAGCTACTCGATGGCTTGGCAGGTGTTCAGTGCACAATTCATAATTTTATTTTTACGGATAACAACGGAAGTTCAATTGGAGGTGGCGTGGTCGAAAATAAGTTCTATCCCACTAAAAATCCGCGCACTAGCGCGGTTTTTTCATTTCAATGGATCAGGTTCTTGTCCAAAGCTAAAGACAAGAACTTGATCCATTTGCCGATCATGGACAAGAACTGGGCCCTATTCCCGATTGGATAAAAGTATTCAATTGTTATGCAATCTTCAGCCGTAAACTAACTGGCAGTTTTGTCAAATAGTCTATTTGAGAACGAGTGTCCCAGTATCTAAACAAGCAATTGGGCAATTGAAGACATGGTTAATAAGGAAGGGGAATGTGGAATAAACAGCAGCTAGTAGTAGCTTTCTATTGTGTCAATCACCTGTAAGAATGGCTAGAACCGATACGAGCATTAGTTATTGCCGCGTCTCCAACTCCAAGTAGGCTCATAAAGGCTTGAACGGCTGCATTGGCCACTTCGATGTCTTGAGCGCTCGTGCCTCCACTTACACCGATGCCACCGATGACTTTGTTTTTGCTGACGAAAGGGATGCCTCCGCCCAAGATAACAAGTCTACCATGGTTGGTAGTATTGATACCGAACGAGGGACCACCAGGAAGCGCCGATTGAGCAAGGTTGGCTGTCGGCATCTGCATAGCTACGCTAGTCCAAGCCTTATTCTGGGAGATGTCGATACCAGCAATTCGGGCATTGTCCATGCGATTGAAAGCGATTAGGTTCGCACCCTCATCAACGATCGCGATATCACTGGACAGCCCCATTTGCCTGGCTTTGTGTTCAGCGACTGTAAGCAATTGTTTTGCAATATCCAAGGTTAGTTTGATCAATTTATTCACTCCTCAGGATTTTAATACTCCGTTATTGTATGGTCATTCCCCTAGTAAGGTGAATTCAACAGTTTACCCTCCATCTCGCGAATGTACCGAATAAATCGGACATGCCGTAACTCTGTTCTCATTTATCGAAGTGCACCGTTGCAACAAACACAAACTTGTTCAAACCCTAGCAGCTCAGATGATCGTATCCAACTTAGCAATCAATTCTAGAAATCTACTAAACTAGCCCGTGGATATGCGTACTGTTAATCCTAACATATGGTATAATAGGATGATGGTTATATAGTAATGATAGAATGATTTTATATAAAGATCTACGTAATTTATCAGGTGAGATTATGGAATGATTGTTGATAGAATTAATGCACGATTTTATCAAATTTGTGAATCGAAGTAAATAATAAATTAAAGAGAAAATGGAGATTGCACCAACTTTTACATAAAAAACAAAGATAAGCAAATAAAGAACCATAAATATAGCGATTTGTTTAGCTAGTGTGTTGTACCGCTGGGTGATGATTACGGTTTAAAGATTATCCGGTAAGGCTTTTTCGCCGCACATCTTGTCGTATAGCTTATAACTATCATATAATAGTATATAAATATTTTTTTAATATATAGACTTATAATTGATCCAGAAAAGGTGTGTAACTAGGTCGGGTCCTGGCTTGCTGTAGCGTCTAAGTAGGAGCGCCTAAATCCTTTCTGCAAATTTTAGGGAATAAGGATGGTAAAAATGAGCAACAGAGAAACTAAGACAGACGTCATCTTAATTGGTGCCGGAATCATGAGTGCAACTTTAGGGACACTTCTGAAAGAATTAGTACCGGATTGGGTAATTACAGTGTTTGAGAAGCTCGAAAATGCAGGAGAAGAAAGCTCTAACGAATGGAATAATGCAGGAACAGGGCATGCGGCACTGTGCGAGCTGAACTACACTGTCGAAAAACCAGACGGTTCTATAGATATTAGCAAAGCTATCAATATTAATGAACAGTTTCAGCTTTCAATGCAGTTTTGGTCTTATCTTGTGAACAGCAACCTGATACGTAATCCACAGGACTTTATCATGCCATTGCCTCATATGAGTATGGTACAAGGGGAACAAAATGTAACGTTTTTAAAGAAACGTTATGAAGCGATGTCAAATAATTCTCTGTTTCAAGGGATGGAATTTTCCGATGACCCTGTAAAACTGATGGAATGGATCCCGCTTATTATACAAGATCGTCCATCGAATGAACCCATAGCGGCAACAAAAATCGACTCTGGAACTGATGTCAACTTTGGTGCTTTAACGCGTATTTTGTTTGATCACTTAAAAAGTAATAACGTCGATATCAAATACAAACATAGCGTTGATAATATTAAACGTACTAGCGACGGCTCGTGGGAATTGAAAGTACGAAACGACAGAGGTAACATCGAGCACCATACTGCAAAATTCGTCTTTATCGGTGGCGGGGGAGGAAGCCTGCATTTACTGCAAAAATCCGGTATTCCTGAAGGAAAACATTTTGGAGGATTCCCTGTAAGCGGGATATTTATGGTGTGTAATAATCCGGATGTTGTAGCGCAGCATCATGCAAAAGTATACGGAAAAGCTAAGGTTGGAGCTCCACCAATGTCTGTTCCGCATCTTGACACAAGATTTATCGACAATAAAAAATCTTTGCTATTTGGACCGTTTGCCGGCTTTTCACCTAAGTTTTTAAAAACCGGTTCAATGTTTGATTTGGTTACTTCCGTAAAATCGGATAATATCGTAACTATGTTATCGGCAGGTGCGAAGAACATGTCATTGACAAAATACCTGATCGAGCAAGTCATGTTATCGAAAGAAAAGAGAATGGAAGAGTTACGAGAGTTTATCCCTACCGCCAAAAGCGATGATTGGGATTTAGTAGTAGCGGGCCAACGGGTGCAAGTTATCAAAGATACTGAAGCTGGCGGCAAAGGTACTCTTCAATTTGGTACGGAAGTTATTAGTGCCGCTGATGGCTCGATTGCAGCATTACTGGGTGCTTCTCCAGGTGCTTCTACTGCTGTTCACGTTATGCTTGAGATAATTAATAAATGCTTCCCGCAACATATGATAGATTGGGAACCGAAAATTAAAGAAATGATTCCTTCATATGGCGTACCACTAATGGAAAATCCAGAGCTTCTGCACGAAATTCATACTTCAACAGCAGAGACGCTTGGCCTAAGCAAAAAAGAGCTAGTCTATAGTTAATGAGCAATCGTTTCTATGATGAAAGAATCTTTGATCTATTTATAGATTGAAGATTCTTTTTTTTAATATAAATGTACTTACATAATATATCGAAGAAAAGCTTGAGGAATCAGGCTTTTTATTTTTTTGTAGGGGGATTTGTTTCATTTGAAAATGCACAAATCGGACATCGCATAAGGTTTAGTGGGTGTTCTGTGGGGGACAAGAAGATGATGGCATTTCGAATGAATTAACATAATAATAATTATGTAAACAAATTAGCGGATTTAGCCGGATGTGTCCCAGAACATGACGAAATCCTAAGTCGACAAAGGCTTATCTTGTAAAACTTCACGTAAGAAAAGCGGATATGTGAGTAAGTATTATTATCTCACAATATACCCATACATGTATGCAAAATGATGTGGGTGAATTTGAGTAACTAAAGGAAAATCGATGATTAATCGAATTTTAGACATCTCCCAAGATAAAAGTGTGTATTTATATTGTCGTAGCGGAATGAGAAGCAAACAAGCCGCACGTATTCTTCGAAAAGAATGGCTTCCGGGAGTTAGTCCATTTGCAAGGCGGCATTATTTTCTGGAACAGGAAATTAACGAAATGAACAAAAAAACACTAGCCATAATAGCGGGCTAATGTTTTTTTTTGTTCATAGTACATAAGTGTCATGTACTTGCAAATACTTAATTTGTTGGTGTTTTGAAATGATCTACATAACCCTCTAAGGCCCCTATGAATTCCTTCTCATATGTGAAAGTAAGGCGCTCGATTCATCGGCAATAAGCGTTTCTTTGTAAACTGGACATTTCCCTGTGTTCGTTTACTTATAAAGTTTATGATGTGAGGTGTATCTTTTAAATCCGATTAACTTACTGCGAATTATAATGGAGACCCGAATCATTGAAAATAGAAATTTATGAACGGTGGTTAAAGACCTATGTTTCATTACACAGTCGAAACAAATCAAACGGTAGAGCAAGTTATCGAAAAACTCGAACATAACCTGATGGAAGAAAAATTCGGTGTATTATGGCATTTAGACATGCAGGGGAAGCTTCAGGAGAAAGGAATAGAGTTTCATCAAAAGTATCACATTCTGGAAGTTTGTAATCCTGTCGAAGCGAAACGTGTGCTAAGTGAAAATATGATCGTGGGCTATTTTCTGCCCTGCAAAATAGTCGTCTACGAGGACCAAGGAACGACAAAAATCGGACTGCCCAAACCTACGGCGTTGATTGGGATGGTCGATAACGGTGCGCTGGCTGCTATTGCCGAGGATGTTGAAAAACGATTAATTTCTTGTATTGATCAGACGAAATAACCGACAAAAGAGAGTGATGTGCTGGTCGGTCACAATACAGTAGGCGATGGTTAGTTCTAGATCATGATTACAGCCTGGCACGCGGTTAACTCAAATTAATAAAGGAGACCTGCAATGAATTAAAAGCATATCACCGTTGCCGGTAGCGGTGTTCTAGGGAGTCAAATCACGTTCCAAATTGATTTCAAAGGGTTTGATGTTTTCATATACGATGTTAACGATGAAGCGTTAGCGCGCGCCAAAGAAAGAATTATGCATTTGAAACCGCGTTATCAAGAGGATCTCGGGGCAACTGAAGATGAGGTTGATGCAGCTTATCATCGTATTACGTTTCACAACGATTTATATTCAGCGGTTGCAAAGGCAGACCTCGTGATCGAAGGCGATTCCTGAAGTCGTTCAACTGAAAATGGATTTCTATAAGGAATTAGGAAAAGTAGCTCCCCAAAAAACGAACTTTGCAACAAACTCTTCAACATTATTGCCAAGCCAATTTGCGGAAGCGACAGGTCGGCCGGAAAAATTTCTGGCGTTGCATTTTGCTAATGAAATATGGAAAAACAATACGGCCGAAATTATGAAACATCCCGGAACGGATCAGAAAGTGTTCGATGATGTTATCGAATTCGCAAAAGCCATCGGGATGGTTGCTTTACCTTTATATAAAGAACAGCCGGGCTATAATTTGAATTCGTTGTTAGTACCTCTTTTGGAAGCTGCGCAACTGCTCTTGATTAAAGAAGTCGCCGACGTGGAAACGATCGATAAAACGTGGATGGTCGCAACGGGAGCACCCCTTGGTCCTTTTGCCATCCTGGACGTGGTGGGCATCAATACAGCTTATAATATCGGACATGCTAAAGCGTTGGCTACAGGTAATCAAGAATTTGAAGAAGTGTCTCAGTTATTGAAATCAGCATACATCGATAAAGGGAAACTCGGTCGGGCAACGGGTGAAGGATTTTATAAATACCCAAATCCCAGTTTCATGAAGCCGGGGTTTTTAAAAAGTTAAAGTCAATCTTCTTCTCTCTTGATCAGGGGTATCCCTTGGATGTATTGACATGGGTCAGCGATTATTAGGTGCTATATTTCTTTTATGGTGAACAAAGAAGAGAAGAAGGCAGGATTCATACTGGAGTGGGCATGTAATTGAAATGCTTCTCGCTAAAGAGTTGCTTGGAACTTATCAGTGGAAAAAGGTGTTCGGACTTGGTCTGAATGCCTTTTTCACAGTCTTCGTCTGACAAAAGCTGTCGGGGAACAAGAACATTATCCCCTTCCCGAATTCACAACTATGCTAACGATCAGTTTAAATAGGGAACTTTTGCTTTCTCAGCACACCGCGACGACCAAAGTTCTATTCATATCGTAAGTCTGTTGACAAGTAAGTATGATTCATTTATATTATCAATATACCCATACTGGTATCTGTATGAATGTTCGGGCGGCGAGGTGAACTTATCGATTATTGACAGCAAATACTGACCCCGAAAATAATAACAAAAAAACATAACTATGGAGGTTATTATGATGAATAAAAAAGTAGCGATAATAGCAGCAAACGGCGGATTATTTGATGCATATAAAGTTTTCAATATTGCAACGGCTGCAGCGGCAACCGATGCACAAGTAGCGATTTTCTTCACATTCGAAGGTTTGAATCTAATTCATAAGGATATGCATAAGCAATTGCCACTTCCGCAAGGAAAAGAGCAATTACAAGAAGGGTTTGAAAAGGCAAATGTGCCTTCCATTGAAACTTTAGTTGAAATGGTTCGAGAAATGGGAGTTCGATTGATTGTGTGCCAAATGACAATGGATGTGATTGGTTTGGAAAAACAACATTTTGTTGAAGGTATAGAAGTAGGCGGTGCAGCAACGTTCCTAGATTTTGCTTTTGATGCTGACGTAACTTTATCATTCTAAATCAACTAATGGAGGGAAAAATAATGAGTGCAAATCAGGTTCTATTAAGAGGAATGACAGCTGCAGAGTTGACGAAGAAAATTCTCGGCAACGAACCATTGTTTGTTTTGGATGTTCGAAATGAGAGTGATTTTAACGATTGGAAAATTGAAGGCAATCAGGTTCAGACGATTAATGTTCCTTACTTTGAACTCCTTGAAGGTGTGGACAGCGTGTTAGATAAAATTCCAGCCAATCAAGAAGTACTTGTCGTTTGTGCCAAGGAAGGCTCATCTAAATTTGTAGCCGAGCAACTAATTGAACAAGAGATTTCAACCGTTTCTTACCTTGTAGGAGGAATGAAATCTTGGAGCGAGCATTTAGAACCTGTAAAGATCGGCGATTTGAAGGATGGAGGTTCTATTTATCAATTCGTGCGGATCGGAAAAGGCTGCCTTTCTTATATGGTGATCTCTAATGGAGAAGCTGCAATCATTGATACGCTTCGTATGATAGATGTATTTGAGAATTTTGCCAAAGATAACAATGCGATTATTAAACATACTATTGATACGCATCTGCACGCGGATCATATCTCAGGCGGGCGCAGATTAGCTGAATTGACAGGGGCTTCTTACTGGCTTCCACCAAAAGACGCAGATGAAGTCGTATTTGATTATCAAAATCTTGAGGAAAATGCGGATATTATGGTTGGAAAAACGAAAATTAATATCCAGCCTATTTATTCACCAGGTCATACGATCGGAAGTACCTCGTTAATCGTTGATAATCAGTATTTGCTTTCGGGGGATATTTTATTTGTTAAATCGATTGGCCGTCCTGATTTAGCCGGAAAAGCGGAAGATTGGGTTGGCGATCTGCGAAACACTTTATATAACCGCTACAAACAATTGTCGGATGATTTACTTGTTCTTCCTGCACACTTTGGCAAATCGACGGAGTTAGGTGAAGGAGGCAAAGTAGTTGCGCGTTTGGGAGACTTGTATCGCGATAATCCAGGATTGAACATTCAAGATGAAACCCAATTCAGAAAAGCAGTTACTGAAAATTTGCCGC
The DNA here is from genome assembly GCF_013141765.1 of Paenibacillus foliorum. Lineage (GTDB taxonomy): Bacteria > Bacillota > Bacilli > Paenibacillales > NBRC-103111 > Paenibacillus_S > Paenibacillus_S foliorum. Next base: position 4,353 of record NZ_WHOD01000045.1, on the reverse strand, counting down.
CTCAGCCAAACGCCTATAAGGAAATTAGACAAACCAATATGGGGAAAATCACCCCTTCAGATGAAGAGCAGCGTGAGATGGAAATTGGGCCGAACCGGTGTGCTATACACGATAATTAAGATTAGAATGAGCAGGAATTTTTAAACTATTATTTGTTGAGCAAAACACGCACTTTTGATACCCATACAAGTATGTGTATGGATGAAAAACGGGATGATTTAATCAAATGAATGACAGTAAGGAAAAATCAACGATTGTTTTATTTAGTGGAGATTTGGATAAGGCGTGAGAATGGGTGCTTACACAATGACGATGGATCTGTTAGGTCTGCAAAAGGAAGAATTGATGGATGGTATTGAATATGCGGGTGTTGCCGCGTAATCAGGTGACGCATCAGAGGCTAAAGTGAATTTATTTATTTAATAAAGGTCATGGGAACGCAAGGAGGTCATGTAGATGGCTTTAATTCAAGTCTCGGATCACGATTTTGAGGAAAAAGTAATGAAGGCTAAAGTTCCAGTGCTCGTCGATTTTTATGCAGATTGGTGTGAGCTATTCCAAGTAATCGAACCAATGCTGCAGGAATTGAGCGAAGATTTTAGTAATCACGCGGTTATTGCAAAAGTGAATATTGATGAAAATCCGATGGTAGCAAATCAACACCATATCATAAGTATACCCACAATGAAGCTTTTTAAAGACGGAAAGCTGACAGCTATGATGATTGGACGACAGCCCAAAAGTGAACTGACTAAAATGATTAGAGATCTTTTGTAAGGCTGGAATCACTTCAGAAAGGAGAAAGTTATGGACTATGGATGGATCATCCTATTGCTCGCTATTGGATTCGTTGGGTCATTAATCTCTGGGATGGTTGGAATCGGGGGTTCCATCATCAAGTATCCAATGCTACTGTACATTCCTCCAGCCCTGGGCTTTGCTGCATTCAGCGCTCAGGAAGTATCAGCCATCAGTGCGGTTCAAGTTTTTTTTGCAACACTTGCCGGTATGTTGGCCTTCCGCAAAGGGGGATATATCAATAAATCCCTTGTATTCGTCATGGGGGGAACCATTGTTGTCGGGAGCTTCCTAGGCGGATACGGGTCTAAATTTTTGTCCGACTCGTTTATCAACATTACTTATGCGGTTCTGGCTCTAATTGCAGCCGTGATGATGTTTCTTCCGAAAAAAGCGCAGGAAGACATGGACTTTACAAAATTAAAGTTCAATAAACCGCTAGCCGCTAGCCTTGCGGGCATCATTGGGATTGTATCGGGGATTGTTGGTGCAGCAGGTGCGTTTATTACCGTACCCGTAATGCTGGTTATTCTGAAAATCCCTACACGAGTTGCCATTGCTTCTTCTTTAGCCATTACCTTTATATCCTCTATCGGTTCAACAACCGGGAAGGCGATGGGGGGACATATGCTCCTTGTCCCATCGATTGTCATGGTTATTGCAAGTACCATCGCGGCTCCCATTGGGGCTAAAATTAGCAAGAAATTGAATGCTAAGGTGCTGCAGTGGATTTTGGCTGCACTGATTGTCGCTACTGTCGTCAAAATATGGATGGATATTTTAACTTAAAAGGAGGTCAAAAATTTTAAGTCAATTGTAAAAGTCAATCATGTTTTGGAATGTGAAGGGCTCGCGTGCCCGCTGCCTGTCGTTAGGACTAAAAAAATCATGGACGAAATGAATCCCGAAATTTGAGGAGGATATATAGAATGGCCTTTTGAAGAGGAAACTCTTATTTGACCATAAAGTCATGAAATAACGAGTAAAGGACGGCGACTAAGAATGAACTATGATGATAGAGTGAAAAAACAACTTAGACGAATTGAAGGACAAGTTCGAGGAGTTTTGAACATGATGGAAGAGGAGAAACATTGCAAGGACGTGGTGAGTCAGTTGTCTGCCATTCGAAGTGCTACAGATAAGGCTATTGCTTACATTGTAGCGGTCAACTTGGAAAGGTGCATTCTTGAAGAAAAAGCAGAGGGAAATAATACAGAGAAGCTGGTCAAAGAAGCTATGGATTTGTTGGTAAAAAGTCGTTAAACTTAGGGGGGCCATCATATGAATTTTTCTACAATCTTGAATATAATAATTGTCCTATTGGCAGTTTGGTTTATTTACACACGCATTGCACCTATTAAAGGACTTAAAAATATGAGTGCTAAAGATTTTCAGCAAAGCTTACATCACCCTGGCGCTCAATTGGTTATTGATGTGCGTGAACCTTTCGAATATAAACAAGGCTTTATACCTGGAGCCAAAAATATCCCCCTGTCACAATTGGAAAGTCGAATGAATGAACTGCAGAAAGATAAAGAAATTTTTTTATACTGCCGAAGCGGAATGAGAAGTAAACAAGCTGGAAAGCTGTTAATCAAACATGGTTTCATCCAATTAGCCCATCTTCAAGGAGGAATAAGTGCTTGGAAAGGAAAAATTTCGAACTAATGGAAATGGTCAGAGAACTTATACTCTGGCCATTTTATTTGTTTTCATATTTTTCTATTCAACTTTGAAATCAATTAGGTTATTCGGCAATACGTAACAACGTAACAACTTGTAACGGAAAACAATTGTTGAATAGCAACAAAAATTCATGGGCCCAGCAGCAACTAGTAAAGGATATACAAGCATATATACTCATTAGAGCAGGGAGAATATGAGTGAATTAAGCGGAGTTTCTCTTGAAAAAATCCGTCTGAGAGGGAATGATTAAGTTAATTAATTCTTCAAACGTGGATATAATATTCGACAAGCGGCGACTTTTTCATCGTGTTTCCGAAGGAGCAACAATCGAGAATAAAATTGTAACTTAGCTTCAGCCTAAGAATAAATCTCGATAAAATCACATGGAGAGATACCTATGAGTACGTTGGCTGGAAAGGTCGCAATCATCACTGGCGGTGCTGGTGGAATCGGGAAAACTACCACTGAAAAGTTTTTGAAGGAAGGAGCCAAAGTCCTTATTAGTAGACTTAATGCAAGATTCCAAGACAAAGCGAAAAGTGAGCTGGAAGACATCAACGCTGTCAAAGCCGATGTAACGAACGAATCCGAAGTCCAGCAATGTGTCAAACAAGTCATCGAGCATTTCACATTTTCTTTAATAACAAGATTTTGATCAAGTGATCAGCGTCAATGTGTATGCGGCGTATTTCTAGGCCTTAAACATGTGATTCCCAGACTAATAAGCCATAAAAGCGTCCGTGGCCGGTTTGGATGACAGTCTCGGAGTACATCCAAACACGCAGTTGTAGGATTTACGAAAACCGCTGCTATAGAAGCGTGTCGGGTGACAAGAACATAGATGCTTTGAGATCCCCGTAGATAGGGGATTTTTTATTTCAAAGCGCATATGTTTGTGTCGCGAGGCGACGACACAAACATATGTGCATAATCGTTTTACGACACAAACATATGCGCATAATCGCGAATGAACTTGACCCGAATATCATGCTCGCTACGAACGGGCAGGATAGTGCAACTCCAACTATTGGATTGTATAATATACAGATGATAAAGGTCAGTTTCATTGGAGAAAGGGTTCTATTTGGAGGTGAAATAAATGCGTGTATGCATTTTCATTTTGTTAATTGCAGCTCTAATATCAGCGTGTTGTCAGGAGCCATTGCAAGATAACGAAACAAAGCAGGAAATCGGCAAAATAACTGCCACTAATGGGATGAGTGTGTATCATCATGGTTACGACAATATGGACCGCGGTCATCATGAATTCGATGGTGTTGATATTGTTGTGGACTTAACTTATTACAAATCAACTCCAATTCAAAGGGGAGACATTATTTATTATAAAAATCCGAAATTGGAGAATTCAAAGTTAAATTTAAGCGAATATGAAATTTCGAGAGTTATCGCCTTGCCTGGTGAAAAAATTAGGATTAATAAGGGTCAGATTTATATAAATGGAAGAAAACTTGATACCTTTTACGGGGAAGCACACCGCCTTGGAATGAACATTGAGGAACTGCAAAAGGCATCAGAGCGGTCTGATTTAGCTGATAACATCCGTAATAATTTTAAAGGGAACGCTAAAGATTTTTTAGAAAGTAAAGATACAAATATTAAAGAATTAAAAGTACCTGACGGACAGTATTACATTATTGGAGACGATTGGTTTCGCAGTGCAGACAGCAGATATTTTGGAACCATTCCGAAAGACAGCATACTTGGTAAGGTTATGGGTGATAAGCAATAGTGATGCGGATTTGTGCAGGAGCGGATTTATCCCTAGTTCTTCATTAAGCTAATGGATAACGATAGTTCAATAAACAAATCACAACGCGGCTGCCGGCATAGATCGGCAGCCGCGTTGTG